>NZ_LMDI01000012.1 GCF_001425785.1 Rhizobacter sp. Root1221
TGTCATCCCGTACATGGACGCCCCTGTTTCGCAAGCACTTTGTTGGCATGGTCTGGCTGGCAGGAAGAGAGTTGCACCCGTACATCCGGACTTTGAAGTTGCGGCTGTGCCGCTGTCCACAGTGGGTATTTGCTGACCGGGGCCCCATCGGCGTAACGCACTTTGGAGGTGCGGCGGGATGAACGGGCTTGTTCCGGTCACGGTCTGACCTGTTTTGCCATCGATGCTGTGAGTGCCAGCGCAACTCGGGAGGAACCTTTCTCGGGGTTGCCGATTGATCGTTGTAGGGGCCTCAGCCTGCGGCCAACGCTGCCCTGGCCCGGGGGCTCAGGCTGACGTGCCCGGGCTCATACGGACGGCCGTGTTTCAGGACCGCCCATGCCGTTCTCGCATTCTTGTTGGCCAAGGCAACGCACACGACGTTCGTGTTTCGCCGCTTGAGCAGCTCGACCAGCCATCGCTCGGTCGAAGTGAGTTTGCTCGGGTCGGCGCCCCCGGCCAGTCTGCGTTTGAGCGCGGTCACCACTGAACGCGCTCCGTGGATCAGTAGCGTGCGCAAACGGCTGTCACCGTTCTTGCTGATCCCCAGCAGCTTGGTCTTGCCGCCGCTGGAGTGCTGCTTGGGCACGATCCCCAGCCAAGCGCTGACCTGGCGGCCGTTGGCAAACGAGTCCGGRTCCCCCGCGTGCGCCACCATCGAGGTGGCCGTGAGCACGCCGACGCCGGGTATCTGCTCCAACGCCTGGCTCGCTGCGCTCGCCCGGTGCCACCGCTCGATTTGCTTGTAAACCTGAGCAATGCGCGTATCCAGCGCCTTGAACTGCTCATACTCCTCGAACAGCGCCACCCTCAAGATCGCAGGCAGCTCGTTGCTCGCATCCTCTACGACCTGCGGGACATGCTTGCTCACGTACGAGATGCCCTTGGGGATTCGCACGCCAAACTCCATCAGCAGGCCTCGCAGGCGGTTGCCAGTGGCATTGCGCGCTTTCATTGCGCCGTCCCGAATCGCTTGCAGCGCGCCGACGGCCTGCTGCTCCGGCGACTTCGCGGCAACGAACTTCATGTTGGGCCGCAAGACTGCCTCGCAGATGGCCTCCGCATCCGCCGCATCGTTCTTGTTCGTCTTGACGAACGGCTTGACGTGCTGCGGTGCGATCAGCTTGACCGTGTGACCCAGCGCCGCCAGCTTGCGCGCCCAATAGTGAGCGCTTGAGCAAGCCTCCATCGCCACGATGCAAGGCGGCAGCTTCACGAAGAACTCCATCAGCTGAGCGTGCTTGATCTGCCGGTTGAACAGCTTGCGCTCACGCTCGTCGACGCCGTGCACCTGAAACACGCTCTTTGCCAGATCCAGGCCGATTGCTTTAACCTTCATGGTGGACGCCTCGCTTTCGTCAGTGGTTGCTTAGACACTTCCACTTTGGCACATCGATGCCGTTAGGGGTGGGGCGTCCATCCCATTGGCGNCATGGTGGACGCCTCGCTTTCGTCAGTGGTTGCTTAGACACTTCCACTTTGGCACATCGATGCCGTTAGGGGTGGGGCGTCCATCCCATTGGCGMAGGCCGGGATCTGCAGCGGGGCGTTGCGCACCCGTGTTCCGCCTGCGGAGGGTGGGGATCCCGGCCTTCGCCGGGAGGACGGAGCGGAGGAACTACCCTCGCGCTTCAGCGTCTTCGATCTGTTGCTTGACCTTTCGCGCCCCGCGCAGCACCAGCGTCTGGTCCAGCATGGCCTGCGGGGCCACGGCCTGGGCCACTTCCTCGAGGCGGTCGGGGTCGGTCATGAGCGTGTTGGCCAGCGCGGACAACACGCAGATGGAACGGCGCGGCGCCTGGGAAGGCAGCTGGTGCAGCGCGTTGACACGCACATGGTGGCGCACGCTGGCCACGGCGCCCGGTGACAGGCCCCAGCTTTCGCACAAAGCGGCGCCCAGCGCGTCGTGGCTCACGCCAAAGGCCTCATGTTCGAGGTCGACGAGTTCGGTGTCGTTGTGGGCCTTCTGCAGCAGGGGGCGGTATTGTTCCTGCGCGTGCTTGAAGAGCACGGCCTTGCCACATTCCTCGAACAGGCCGGCGGAGTGGGCGCCCCACGGGTCGACGCTGAGCGTCTGGCCGATGCGGCCCATCAGCAGGCCTCGCACGGCTGCACGCTGCCACACCGCATCGAGCTCCGGCGCGGGCGGGAACACCGCACGCAGGCCGAATTCAAAGGTGACGGCGGCCACCTCGCGGGTGCCTAGGTAGGTGACGGCCTGTTGCACGCTCTGCACACGGCCCTTCAGGCCATACAGCGACGAGTTGACCGCCTTCATCACGGCGGCCGCGAGCGACATGTCGCTTTCGATCAGGTGGCCGATGGCCTGGACGTTGACATCCTCTTCGGCCAGCAACAGCGACAGCTGCACCAGCGCTTCGGGTTGCGCGGGGATGTCGATGTTGAGCGAGCGGAGTTTGGGGTCGACTGACGACATGGCGTGGTCCAAGGTCAAGGGTGTCCTGAACCCATGCTAACCACCCCGCCCACCCCCGTAAAGCTGAACAAGGGGGCTTAACAGGGCTTCCTCCGCGGTTCAGGCGGCGGTTCGGAAGAGACCGTCCCAGCCGGTCTTGAGGATCAGGAGTCCCACGACCACGATGAACACACCCCGCACGAAGCCTGCGCCGTGTTTCAGTGCGAGGCGGGTGCCGAGCAGGCTGCCCGCGATGTTGGCGATGGCCATGACCGCGGCGATGTGCCACCACACGTGGCCCTTCAGCGCGAACAGCACGATGGCGGCCGCGTTGGTGGCGGTGTTGAGCAGCTTGGCGCTGGCCGACGCATTGAGGAAATCGTAGCCGAGCACCCGCACGAACAGGAACACAAAGAAGCTGCCGGTGCCAGGCCCGAAGAAGCCGTCGTAGAAGCCGACGACACCCCCCACCGTGCTCGCGAGCAGCGCCTCGGTGCGGCCGCTGTATTGCGGGGCGTGGGTGCGGCCCAGGTCCTTGCGGGCCAGTGTGTAGAGGAACACCGCGAGCAGCACGAACGGCAGTGCCTTGCGCAGGCCGTCCGCACTGACGAGCGTGACGGTCCACGCGCCGGCAAAGCTGCCGGCGAGGGCGGCACCGGCAGCAGGGGCCAACGCATGCCAGCGCATCTCGACGCGGCGCGAGAACTGCACCGTGGCCCAGGCGGTGCCCAGGATGGCGGCGGACTTGTTGGTGCCGAACAGCGTGGCGGGTGCCGCCGTGGGGAACACGCTGAACAGCGCAGGGACCAGGATGAGACCCCCGCCACCCACGATGGCATCGATGAAACCGGCCAACAAGGAGGCCACGGAGACGGTGAGGAGTTCGAGCATGCTGACGGGAGAGGGGGCGCGGCGCGCAACCCGGCAGTCTGACCGATCCGGGCCGCCGAGGGGCGTGCTGCGGTTTTCGCCGGGGGCGGTCGGAAAAAAGGGCGCCAGGTTGCCCGGGCGCCCTTCTTCCGTTTTCATCGGCGGGATCACGGTGATGCCGTGCCCCGGCCTGTTGTCGCAGCCGCGGGCAGGTGCCATTGGTGCGTGGATGTCTCCTCTGTCCCCCGCCCTGCGACCCATGTGGTGCATGTCCGCTGCGAGTGAAGTCACTTTACTGCACGACCGTTCACTGTCGAGCTAGGTGTTTCCCTGCACCTAACACTTGGGGGCTGTGATCGAACGGGGGAGTCACCCCGATTTCACCAGGCTGGCACCTTGGTTTGTGTGCATGCGTGCACTTAGAGCGCGATGATGCCCGCTGCACTCAGCCGGTGGGCAGTTCGATGGCGACCCGGGTGCCGTGCCCCGGTTCGCTGGTGACCGCCACGCGGCCGCCGTGAAGTTCGGCGATGCGCTTCACGATGGCAAGGCCCAGGCCGCGGCCAGTGTCGGCCGATGCGGGTTCGACGGACGTGCGGGCCTGGTAGAACCGGTCGAACAGGTGGGCCAGTTCGTCGGCGGGGATGCCCGGGCCGGTGTCGGCCACCCAGACGTGCACGCCGTCGCCGCGCGTTTCGGCGGCCAGCGTGACGTGGCAGCCGGTGCCGCAGAACTTCAGGGCGTTGTCCACCAGGTTGGCCACGGCACGTTCGAACAATTCGATGTCGATGTGGGCCACGACCGGGTGGTCACCCGGGCTGGCGGCGAGCACGATGCCGTGGCGCACGGCGCGTTCGTGGAAGCGCATCGCGATGTCGTCCAGCAGCTCCCGCAGGTCCACCTGTTCGAGGCGCAGCTGGAAACTCGGTTCGTCGAGGGTGGCCAGGTCGCCGAGGGCCTTGACCAGGCCCGCGGCGTTGCGCGTGTTGCGCAGCGCCACACCGGCGAGCCGGCTGTCCTCGGCGCGTGCCGGGTCGCCGGCCCAGCGGGCCTCGAGCGTTTCGAGGCAACCGGCGGTGGCGGTCAGCGGTGAGCGCAGGTCGTGGGACAGGTTGCTGACCGCCTCCCGGCGGAAATGGTCGAGCCGGCGCATGGTGTCCCACTGGGTCTGCAGGGTGCTCAGCATCGCGCCGAAGGCCATGGTCAGCTGGCCGAACTCGTCGCGGGTGGCCGGGGGCAGCAGCGGGCCGGCGTCCGCTGCGCCCTCCTGCAGGCCCTTGCGAGACAGCGCGGCCACCGCATCGGTCAGCCGCCGCAGTGGCCGGGTCACCGACGCCACCACCAGCGCGGCCAGCAGCGTGGTGAAGCCGACGATCGCGAGGATCAGCCCGAGGGCCGGCCGCCCGGCACTGGCACGCAAGGCCTGCCAGCGGGTGGCGGGTTCGGCGTCGCGGTGGGCCACGAGGTACAGGTAGCCGGCGACCGGGTCGTTGGCACGGATCGTCGACCGGCTGAGGGGTACCGCGGCGATCACGGCATTGGCGTCCATGCGTTCCGGGTCGTCGCCCATCACGTACGGGGCGGCCCGCTGGTTGATCGACTGCTTCACCGGCCCGAGGGCCACCGCGAACCCCGGTGGCAGCTGGGCGCTGCCCGTGCTGGACAGCACGGTGCCGGCCGGGTCCAGCAGGTACAGCTGGGTGTCGGGTTCGAACAGCACGAGGTTGCGCAGGAAGCCGTTGAAGTCGTCCGGTTGGCGCTGGTGCATGTCGACCATGTTGTCGTACATGGAGGCCACGCGGCCGAGGAAGCGGGTGGCACGCTGGTAGGTGGTCTCGTGTTCGAACCGCTGGAACGCCAGCAGCACGGTGGCGATCACGGCGAGCGCGGTGACGAGGCCGGTGGCGAAGATCGTCAGTGCGATCTTGAGGCGAACGCTCATGGGCTTTCGCGCATCTTGTAGCCCGCACCTCGCACCGTGAGGATCAGCTGCGGGCGCATCGGGTCGGCCTCGAGCTTGGCGCGCAGGCGGTTGATGTGCGTGGTGACGGTGTGTTCGTAGCCGTCGTGGGTGTAGCCCCACACGGCGTTGAGCAACTGCCCGCGCGAGAACACGTGGCCCGGGTGGTTCGCGAAGTGCAGCAGCAGGTCGAACTCGAGGGCCGTGAACTCGAGCGGCTTGCCCTGCCAGCGCACCTGGCGTTTCGTGGGGAGGATTTCCAGGTCGCCGTTGCGCAACACGCCGCTGGCCGCGCCGCTGGCCTGCGCGGCACGCAGCAGGTCGGCGCGCCGCAGCAGCGCCTTCACGCGGGCCAGCAGTTCCGCGAGCGAAAAGGGCTTCGTGAGGTAGTCGTCGGCGCCCAACTCCAGGCCCAGCACCCGGTCGAGTTCGGTGGATTTGGCCGTGAGCATCAGGATGGGCATGGTGCGGCCACGGGCGCGAAGGGCCTTGCACACCTCGAGGCCATCGAGCTTGGGCATCATCAGGTCGAGGATCAGCAGGTCGTGGCCCCCCTCGTTCTGGCTGGCGAGCGCGGCCTCGCCGTCCGTCACCGCCGTCACCTCGTACCCGGCCTGGCGCAGGTGGAGGGTGAGCAGTTCACGGATGTCGGTCTGGTCTTCGGCGACGAGCACGGTGGCGGGCATGGCCGGATTGTCGTCCGGCGTCGGTTCTTCTTACGCAAATGTGATCTTCCTGTGAGGTTCGGTGAGGGCCGTGCGAGGTGCCCCCGCGACAGTGATGACATCGCACCGCTTCGCTGGAGCCGCCATGACCCCGATCACTGCCACCGCCCTCCCCGCCACCCCAGTTGCCCACGCCATCCCCTGCGCAGACCTGGTGTCCCACCGCACCTACCTCGTCCGCTTCGCCCAGCGGCGCCTGCACGATCCGATGCTCGCGGAGGACCTGGTGCACGACGTGTTCGAGGCGGTGCTGTCGGGCCGCGCCAGCTTCGGCGGCCGTTCCGCCTTGCGCTCGTGGCTCACCGCGATCCTGAAGCACAAGGTGGTGGACCTGATCCGCCAGCGGGCGGGCACGGTGAGCCTGGATGACGGGGACGATGAAGAAGACGGCCCGGGGACGCCGTGCCCCCTGCCCCGCCCTGACGAACGGGCCGAGCAGCGCGAGCGGCTGACCCGCACGCTCGCGCGCATCGAGGCCCTGCCGGCCGGGCTGCGCGACGTGATGCGCCTGCGGGTGCTGCAGGACGAATCCACCGATGCGGTGTGCCAGGCGCTGTCGATCAGCGAGGACAACCTGTTCGTGCGCCTGCACCGGGCGCGCCGCCAGCTGCTGTCGTGACGGTCAGGCGCCGTCGCCGTCGAGGATCCAGCGCGCGGCGCGTTCCGCGATCATCAGCGTGGGCGAGTTGGTGTTGCCGCTGGTGATGGTGGGCATCACGCTGGCGTCGGCCACGTGCAGGCCGCCGATGCCGTGCACACGCAGGCGGGCGTCCACCACTGCCGCCGGGTCGCTGGCCGGCCCCATCTTCGCGGTGCCCACCGGGTGGAAGATGGTGGTGCCGATGTCGCCCGCGAGGCGGCTCAGGTCGTGGTCGCTGACGAACTCGGTCCCGGGACGCATCTCGCGCGGCTTGAACCGGGCGAGTGCTGGCTGGGCGGCGATGTGGCGCGTGACCCGCAACGAATCGGCCGCCACCTGGCGGTCTTCGTCGGTGCTGAGGTAGCCGGTGTGGATGGCGGGCGCGGCGAGCGGATCGGGCGACCGGGCCACGATGCGGCCGCGGCTCGTGGGGTTCAGGTTGCACACGCTGGCGGTGAAGGCGTCGTGGGTGTGCAGGGGTTCACCGAAGGCGTCGAGCGACAGCGGTTGCACGTGGTATTCGAGGTTGGCGTGCGGCCGGTCGGTGCTGCTGCGGGTGAACACCCCGAGCTGCGACGGCGCCATGCTGAGCGGGCCGCTGCGGTTCCACGCGTATTGCATCCCGATGGTGGCGCGGCCCCACCACGAGCGGCTCATCGTGTTGAGCGTGCGGGTGCCTTCGACCGCGTACACCGCGCGGACCTGCAGGTGGTCCTGCAGGTTGCCACCCACGCCGGGCAGGTGGTGCGTGACCGGGATGCCGAGGCCGTTCAGCAACGCGCCGTCGCCGATGCCGGAGAGCTGCAGCAGGTGGGGCGTGCCCACGGCACCGGTGCACATCACCACCCCCTGCGTGGCCGTGACGTCGATGGGGGCGCCGCCGCCGGCCGGGATCACCTGCACGCCCACGGCACGCGGGCCCCGGTCGGTGGTCTCCACCCGCACGCGCGACAGGTGGGCGCCGGTCCACACCTGCAGGTTCGGCCGGTCCACCACCGGCCGCAGGAAGGCCTTGGACGCGTTCCAGCGGATGCCGCGCCGCTGGTTCACGTGGAAGTACCCCACCCCTTCGTTGTTGCCACGGTTGAAGTCGTCGGTGTGCGGGATGCCGGCCTGCTGCGCGGCCTCGGCGAACGCGTCGAGGATGTCCCACCGCAGGCGCTGGCGTTCGACACGCCACTCACCACCCGCGCCATGGGCCGCATCGGCGCCACGGTAGAAGTCTTCGTGCTGGAGGAAGAACGGCAGGCACTCGTCCCACGTCCAGCCGGGGTTGCCGAGGGCGTCCCAGTGGTCGTAGTCGCGTGCCTGGCCGCGCATGTAGATCATGCCGTTGATGCTGGAGCTGCCGCCCAGCACCTTGCCGCGCGGGTAGCGAAGCGCCCGGCCGTTGAGCCCGGGGTCGGGCTCGGTCTGGTACAGCCAGTCGGTGCGCGGGTTGCCGATGCACTTCAGGTACCCCACCGGCACGTGGATCCACAGATAGTCGTCATGGCCCCCCGCTTCGATGAGCAGCACGCGCCGGTTCGGATCGGCGCTGAGGCGGTTGGCGAGAAGGCAGCCGGCGGTGCCGGCCCCGCAGATGATGTGGTCGTAGGTCGATGGGGTCACCCGCGGAGTCTAGTCACGCCGCGGGCGTCGTCGAGCGGATCAACCCGTACCAGTCCACCCGGCGCGTGAGCACCATCACGGCGGCGAGCACGAGGAACAGCAGCACCGAACCCAGCACCATCGCGGTCTGTTCCATCTGCAGCAGCAGGTACAGCGCGCCGTAGAGGCCCGCGATGCCGGTGCCGAACAGCAGGCCCGCGCGCCAGCCGCCGAGCACGTGTGTGGCATAGAAGGCGAGCAGCGACACACAGGCCGTGGCGGCCACCGCGTACGAGATGCCGAACGCCAGGTGTTCGGACAGGCTCAGCAGCAACAGGAAGAACACGCTCAGCGCACAACCCACCAGCAGGTACTGCACCGGGTGCACGCGCAGGCGGCGCAGCACCTCGACCATGCCCACGGCCACGAACGACAGCGCGATGAACAGCAGGCCGTACTTCAGTGCGCGGTCGCTCAGCGAGTAGGCGTTGACCGGGTCGATGAAGTCCACGCCGAAGGTCTCGATGCAGCCCGGCGCCGACGGGCCATCGGACGCGGTGGCGGCGGCGGTGACGACCGTGTCGTCGTTGCTGCTGTAGCGATTGTTGTCTTTGTCTGCGGCCGACACCCCGGTACACAAGGCCCGCCCGGCGAAGAAGTCGCGGTCGGCGCTGCTGGCCAGCGCGGAGATGCGCCAGTGGGCGGTGAACTTGCCCTCCTCCACGTCGCGTTGCACCGGCAGGAAGCGGCCGCCGAACGACGGGTGGCCCCAGTTGGCGGTCAGTGCCACCTGGTTGTTGTCTCCCACCGGGGCGATGGCGAGGTCGCCGGTGCCGACGATCTGCAGCTTCACCTTGGCGGTGATCGTGTCGGCCACCGTGCGGGGCACCACGGCGTGGAAGCCGGACGGGAGTTTCTTGAACGGGGTGCCGGGCAACACGGCGACCTCCTGGCCGTCAATCTGCACGTGGGCTTCGCGCAGGCCGCGGCTGTCGCTCAGGGCCACGGCGAGCGTGGGCGAGCCACAGGTGACCCGGCCCTTCGGGTTCTCCGCTTCGGGCTGGAGCGGCTTCCACTGAGCGGACAAGGTGGTGTCGGTCACGTAGGTGTTGACCTTGAAGAGCCCGCGGTAGCGGGCCTCCATCACGACGTTGCCGACGATGTCGAGCCGGTCGGGCGTGGCGTCGGTGAAGAACTCGCGGCGCAGGGTGGAGGTCACCATCGTGTTGCCCTTGCGTTCGACGGTCTCCCACGTCTCGTGGCACACCGCGCGCAGCACCGGCCCGAGCAAGGCCTGTGGGCCGGCCTGCGCCTGCTCGATGCTGCGGCGGGCCTCGCTCGCACGCTGCTGGCGTTCGTCGACCAGGCCACCGACCCGCGCGAGGGCGAGCATCAGCAGGCCGACGATGGCCAGCAGGGTCAGCACCTTGATCAAGGTGGGGTTGAGTTTCATGGGGAACTTCCGTCTGTTTCGTTGGACGGCGCACTGTCGCTCCACGCGGTGAAGCGCCCGTGAAGTGCTGTGTGAAGTCGCGGTGAAGCGACGCCTCAGTGCAGCGTGCTGGCGAGGACCGGGAACAACTTCAGGAGACCGTCGGACATCACCTCGACGGCCAGCGCGGCGAGCAGCAGCCCCATCAGGCGGGTCATCACGTTGATGCCGGTGCGGCCGAGCACCTTGGCGATGCGTCCGGACGCGCTGAACGCGAGCCACACCGAGATGCCGATCACGATGCCGTAGCCGACCAGGTAGGCGAGCTCCCACCAGTGGTGCGTCTTGTCGGCGTAGATCACCATCGTGGAGATGGTGGCCGGGCCGGTCAGCAGCGGGATGGTCAGCGGCACGATGGCGATGCTGTCGCCCGCGTCGACCTTGTGGTCACCCTCGCTGACGTCCTCCTCGCGGGTCTCGGCGGGCTGGGCGTTCAGCATCTGCAGCGCCGATATCAGCAGCAGCGTGCCACCGCCCACCTGGAAGGAGGCCAGCGAAATACCAAAAAACTCGATGATCTTCAATCCCGCCAACGCGCTGACGGCAATCACGACGAAGGCGCTGAAGGCGCTCACCCGAATGGTGCGGCGGCGCTGTTCTGGGGTGAAACCCTGTGTGAAATGGATAAAGAAGGGGATTGCACCAATGGGGTTCACGATGGCGAGCAACGCGATCAAGGGCTTGTAGATATCCATATCCGTATTGTGAGTGGCGTTGAGCGGCGGCGTCCTTGCAGGACATTTCTTACACGGACGCCTCGAAAACAACACTCCGCGCAGAACCGCATTTCCTAAGGGGTTTCCATCATTTGCACGCGCTCGGGAAATTAATTGATAATGCAGATTCTGTGTCTGGAAGCAGCGCCTTCGCTTGAGGTTCGGGATAGGTTAAAGCTCCACATGGTTCTCTGAAACTAGGAAATGAAAGGCGCTCTCCATGGGCAACAAACTCTACGTCGGTAACCTCTCGTACAGCATTCGAGACGACGATCTCCAGCAAGCCTTCGCCCAATTCGGCGGAGTCTCCTCGGCCAAGGTCATGATGGACCGCGACACCGGCCGTTCGAAGGGCTTCGGCTTTGTCGAAATGAGCTCGGACGCCGAGGCCCAATCGGCCATCAGCGGCATGAACGGCAAGGACCTCGACGGTCGCGCCCTCGTGGTCAACGAAGCACGTCCTCGTGAAGAGCGTCCGGGCGGCTTCGGTGGCGGCGGCGGTGGCCGTTCGGGTGGCGGCGGCTACGGCGGCGGCGGCGGTGGCAGCTACGGTGGTGGCGGCGGTGGCCGTTCCAGCGGTGGCGGCTACGGCGGCGGCGGCAGTGGTGGCTACGGCGGTGGCGGCAGTGGCGGTGGCGGCTATGGCGGTGGCGGCGGTGGCCGTTCCGGCGGCGGCGGCGGCGGCTACGGCGGCGGTGGCCGTTCGGGTGGCGGCGGTGGCTACGGCGGCGGTGGCCGTTCGGGCGGCGGCGGCTACTGATCCACCCCTCGTAGCGGGTTGCCCACGGTAACGTGGGTGGCCCGGCGAACCTCACAAGGCGGCACACGTTTCGGCGTTGCCGCCTTTGCCTTTTGGGGCGCCCTTCTCAGCCCGGTGCGGTCACTCGCCCGCGCGGTGTTTGCGGGCGCGGCCCACCAGCAGGCGGTCGAACAGCCCGTTCGGCAGTGCGCGCATCAGGCGCGCCACCACGCCCATCTGCCACGGGATCACGCGGTAGCTGGTGCCGGCGGTGATGGTGTCGAAGGCCCGGTCGGCGAAGTCCTCGGGCTGCATCAGGAACGGCATGCTGTAGCGGTTCTGCGCGGTCAGCGGGGTGGCAATGTAGCCCGGCAGCACCGTCACCACGCGCACGCCCGATGCCCGCAGTTCACCGCGCAGGCTTTCCAGGTAACTGATCACCGCGGCCTTGCTGGCGCAGTAGGCGCCGTGCCCCGGCAGGCCGCGGATGCCGGCCACGCTCGCGATTCCCACGAGGCGGCCCGTGCCCCGGTCGCGCATGGGCGCGATGAACGGTTGGAACGTGGCAGCCATGCCGATGTTGTTGGTCTCGTACGTGCGGCGCATCACCTCCAGGTCCTCGAAGATGGCGGTGTCGATGCCGAGGCTGATACCGGCGTTGGCGATCACCACGTCGGGCAATCCCGACGCGGCGATGCAGGCGCGGCCTGCGGCGGTGATGGCGTCGATGTCGCGCACGTCGGCGGCCAACACGCTGCAGTGTTCCGGGGCGATGCCTTGTGCCCGGGCCCAGGCCTCCACCTCGGCGCCGCGGCGTGCCACCAGTGCGAGGCGGTAACCGGCGCGGTGGTAGCGCAGCGCCATGGCCTGGCCGAGGCCGCTGGAGGCGCCGGTGATGTAGGCCAGCGGCGCCGTCATGGTTTCCGCGGGCTCGGGTCGAATACCGCGCGTGACCGGCCGGTGAAGCGGATCACGCCGTCCTTGTGTGTGTATTCCATGCCGTCGGCCTGCACCTCGGTGCCGCCCTGGGTGACCACGACGGGCTTGTTCGAGAACACCCGTTCGGCCTGCACGAAGGCGTGCAGGAACTCGCTGCGGAAGTGGATGGCCGCCTCGGTGGGCGTGGCCTCGCGCACCACCTCGGCCTGGCCCATCAGCTGCACCTCGGTGGCCGCGCTGTCGGTGAGGGCGTGGTGCGCGGTGGCGACGGACGTGCGGTTCTCGCTGTCAATGGCGCGCAGGCGCACGTTGTCGATCTCGAGTGTGTCGGTGTCCGGGTAGTGGCGCAGGGTTTCACCTTCGAGCTGCGCTTCGAGGGTGCCGGCGGGGGTGTACCTCTGGACCGAGAAGTGGTGCATCTCGTAGTCGGGTTCGTGGCGCGGGGCCACCGCCGGGCGGTCGTCACTCGGCGGCACGGTGTTCTTGACGAGCCACCACGTGCCGATGGCCAGCAGGGCCATCAGCATCACCGGCAGGTAAGTGGAGGCCATCTGCGCAAGCTGCCAGGTCCACGGCTGCCTCTGCGGCGCTGGCGAGAGGTCGAACTCCGGCGGCGCGAGGGTGTTGGGCGAGGTGGTGTCGACCACGGTCAGGGCGAGGCGTCGAGGGTGGTGAGGTGGCCGTGCAGCAGCCGGGCGTAGGCGCCGCAGGCGGTCAGCAGCACGTCGCAGCATTCGCGGGCCGCGCCGTAGCCGCCCCGCGCCGTGGTGACGTGGTGGGCCACGGCCAGCACCTCGGCGTGGGCATTGGCAGGTGCGCAGGCGAACGCCACGCGGGTCATCAGCGGCAGGTCGGGCCAGTCGTCGCCGATGGCGGCGAGCTGTGACCAGTCGACCTGGAGCGTGGCCATCACGCCGTGGGCGGCGGCCAGCTTGTCGTGGGCACCGTACACCGCGTGGCGGATGCCGAGGTCGGCCACGCGGCGGCGCACCGCCGGTGAATCGCGGCCGGTGATGACGATGGGTTCGATGCCACCCTGCGCCAGCAGCTTCAGGCCGTGGCCGTCGAGGGTGTTGAACGCCTTGAATTCCTCGCCACCGGCGCCGATGTAGATGCGGCCGTCGGTGAGCACACCGTCGACGTCGAAGATGGCGGCGCGGATGCCCTGGGCCTTCAGCAACAGCTCGGGGGGAAACGACAGGACGGGGGACAGGACAGGGGTGGGCATCAGATGACCTTCGCCCGCATCAGGTCGTTGGTGTTCAGCGCGCCCACCAGCTGGCCGGTGGTGTCGACCACGAGCACGCTCGTGATGCGGTGCTGTTCCATCAGGTCGGCGGCCTCGACGGCCAGCGCGTCGGCGCGCACGAGCCGGGGTTTGGCGTGCATGGTTTCGCGTGCGGTGAGGCCGCGCAGGTCGTTGCCGCCCTCGACGAGGCGGCGCAGGTCGCCGTCGGTGAAGATGCCGAGCACCTCGCCCGCGGCATCGACCACGGCGGTGGCGCCGAGGCCCTTGCGGGTCATCTCCTTCATCATGTCGACGAACGGGGTGTCGGGTGCCACGCGGGGCACCTCGTCGCCGCTGCGCATCACGTCGCGCACGTGGGTGAGCAGCTTGCGCCCGAGGCTGCCGCCGGGGTGCGAGCGGGCGAAGTCTTCCTCGCGGAAACCGCGGGCGTCGAGCAGCGCCACGGCCAGCGCGTCGCCGACGGCCATCTGCGCGATGGTGCTGGCGGTGGGGGCGAGGTTCAGCGGGCAGGCTTCCTGGTCGACACCGCTGTCGAGCACCATGTCGGCGTGGCTGGCGAGCGACGACCCGGGGCGCCCCGTCATGGCCACGAGCGTGATGCCCACCCGTTTCAGGGCCGGCAGGATGGCCGCGAGTTCGTCGCTTTCACCCGAGTTGGAGATGGCCAGCACCACGTCGCCCGGGGTGACCATGCCGAGGTCGCCATGGCTGGCCTCGGCCGGGTGGACGAACATGGCCGGCGTGCCGGTGGACGCCAGCGTGGCGGCGATCTTGCGGCCCACGTGGCCACTCTTGCCCATGCCCATCACGACCACGCGGCCGGTGCAGCGAAGCATGGCCAGCACGGCCTGGGTGAAACCTTCCCCCTGGCGGGCCTTCAGGCCCAGCAAGGCCTTCGATTCGATGTCGAATGTGTCGTGGGCGAGACGCAGCGCGCGTGGGGCGTCGAAAGTTTCGGGAGATACAGCGGGGCTGGGCACGATGGGAGGCCTGGGTCCAGTAGGATGGAGCGATTGTAGGCACCCTCCCCCTCCCCGTCCCCTCTGATGGCCTCCACCCTGGAACTGGTGTTGTTGTATCTGGTTGCGGCTGTTCTCGGCGTGGCCGCCTGCCGCTCGCTGAAGCTGCCGCCCATGCTCGGGTACCTGGCCGTGGGGGTGCTGATCGGCCCGAACGCGCTCGCGCTGGCGAAGAACTCGGCGGGCATCACCTACCTCGCCGAGTTTGGCGTGGTGTTCCTGATGTTCGTGATCGGCCTCGAGTTCAACCTGCCCAAGTTGCGCAGCATGCGCACGCTGGTGTTCGGGCTGGGGCTGAGCCAGGTGTCGCTGACCATCCTCGCCGCGGTGGCCGGCAACGTGGTGCTGGCCTGGGGCCTGGCCATGGCAGGCCGCAGCTGGGGCCTCGGCTGGCAGAGCGCGGTGGCGCTGGGCGGGGCGCTCGCGATGAGCAGCACGGCCATCGTCGTCAAGCTGATGGCCGAACGGCTGGAGCTGGAGTCCGAGCACGGCCGCCGTGTGATGGGGGTGCTGCTGTTCCAGGATCTGGCCGTGGTGCCGCTGCTGGTGCTGATCCCGGCGCTCGGGTCGTCGCCCGAGGTGCTGATGCAGTCGCTCGTGTTCGCGGCCCTGAAGGCGGCCGCGCTGCTGACGGTGCTGCTGGTGGGCGGGCAACGGGTGATGCGCTGGTGGCTCACGATCGTGGCGCGGCGGCGCAGCGAGGAACTGTTCATCCTGAACCTGCTGCTGGTTACGCTGGGCCTCGCCTGGCTCACCGAGCACGCCGGCCTGTCGCTGGCGCTCGGCGCATTCGTGGCCGGCATGCTGATCGCGGAGACGGAATACAAGCACCAGGTGGAGACCGACATCCGGCCGTTCCACGACGTGCTGCTAGGCCTCTTTTTCATCACCATCGGGATGAAGCTCAATGCAGAGATCGTGATGCAGCGCTGGGGCCTGGTGCTGCTGCTGAGCGTGATGCCGGTGCTGTTCAAGTTCACGTTGGTGGCGGGGCTGGCGAAGGTGTTCGGGGCCCCACCCGGCGTGGCGCTGCGCACGGGCCTGTACCTCGCGCAGGCCGGTGAGTTCGGTTTCGTGCTGCTGACCCTGGCCACGCAGCAGAACCTGCTGCCGGCGCACCTGCAGAGCCCGGTGCTTGCGAGCATGGTGCTGTCGATGCTGGCCACGCCGTTCCTGATCATGCACAGCGACCGCATCGTGATGCGGCTGAGTTCGAGTGACTGGCTGATGCAGTCGGTGGCCATGACGCGCATCGCCAAGCGGGCCATCAACACCGAGGCCCACATCATCATCGCCGGCTACGGCCGCAGCGGGCAGAACCTTGCCCGGCTGCTGGAGCAGGAGCACATCCCGTACATGGCGCTCGACCTGGATCCCGACCGCGTGCGCCAGGCCACCGCGGCCGGCCAGAGCGTGGTGTTCGGTGACGCGGCCCGGTTGCAGAGCCTGATGGCCGCGGGCCTCGCCCGGGCGAACGCGGTGGTGGTGAGTTACCACGACACGGCGTCGGCCCTCAAGATCCTGCACCTCGTGCAGGAGCACGCGCCGAAGGTGCCGGTGATCGTGCGCACGCGCGACGACACCGACATCGAGCGCCTGCAGTCCGCGGGCGCCACGGGGGTGGTGCCCGAGACCATCGAGGGGTCCCTGATGCTCGCGAGCCACGCACTCGCGCTGGTGGGGGTGCCCATGCGCCGCGTGATCCGTGTCGTGCAGGACCAGCGCGACGCGCGCTATGGCCTGCTGCGAGGCTACTTCCACGGCGCCGACGACGACACGATGGACGAGCGCCAGCAGGCGCGCCTGCTCAGCGTGAGCCTGCCCCCCGCCGCAGCCAGCCTCGGGGACACGCTGGAGTCGCTCGCGTTGCACGCGCTGGGCGTGAGCGTGGTGTCGGTGCGCCGGGCCTCCGGCGCGGTGACCCGGCCCGACGACAAGCTGCGACTGGCGGCCGGCGACACGCTGGTGCTGTCGGGCTTGCCCGAGCCGCTGGCACTGGCCGAAAGCAAGTTGCTCGGACGCGGCTGAACGCGCCTTCCGTGTCACTTGATGGTCGGAGTTTGTCGCAAGCGCGTCGGTTCGTAATCGACGCAACAAACATCGACAGCCTCGACCCCCCTAACCTTCGGTATGGCGTTCGCCGGTGATTTGTCATCGAAAGCGGATCACGCAAGCCGTCACCGAGGGAAGAGTTGGAACCGGTTTCTTCCAGGCGCAACCAAAGGCTCCTTGACCATTGGTTGCAAGTCGAAAGCGGCTCGAACCTTGCAGTAATTCACGGAAATCGCGGTTCTCCGCGTTCCGTCACATCTGCAAGGAGGTCCGTTCGTGTCCCGACAAGCCCTTTCCCCCCTGGCGTCCGCGTCGCCCGTCCATCGCCTGATGCTGCCGCTCGCATCGCTGACCGTGCTGCTGGCCGCCTGCGGCGGTGGCGGTGGCAACGCGTCGGCGTCCGGCGACAGCGCTGCGGCGCTGGAGGCCACGGTCGAGGCGGCGGAGGCGGCCGCTGACCCGGTGTGCTACTTCGAACACGCCAACTACCAGGGCAAGAGCTTCTGCGGCAGTGCCGACAACAACTGGCTCGGCAACGCCTGGAACGACCGCATCTCGTCGGTGAAGGTGAAGGCCGGCTACAAGCTGCAGCTGTTCCAGCACATCGCCTACGGCGGCCGCTCGGTGACGTTGACGGCCGACAGTGCGAACCTCGGGGGCCAGGGGTTCAACGACACCGCGTCGTCGCTGAAGGTGGTGGCCCCGGCCACCCCACCGGTCACCCCACCGGTGACGGCGTCGCCGGTGGGCGGCATCCAGCTCGCGCAGTCGCTGCTGTTCAACAGCGACGACAGCGCGCTCGTGCTGGTGAGTGGCAAGGCCGTGCTGGTGAAGGTCAACGTGACCAGCAGCACGGCGGGGGCCGCCAAGCCAAGCGGCACGCTGCGTGTGGAGAACACGGTGGACGGGGTCACCCGCGACCTGCTGTTGGCCACGCCCACCGGCAACCTGCCCGGCACCGTGCCGCAGGTGCCGAGTTTCACCGACGCCTACACGGTCACGGTGCCCGCAGACCTCGTGAAACCGGGCTTGCGCCTGACGGCCCTCATCGGCAGCAGCCCGGGCACCACGATCACACCGCGGGTGGGTGGTGGCGTGCCCATGAAGTTCATTCCCATCTCGGTCCAGATCGCCGGCACGGCCGGCAAGCTGCCGGCCAACCAGGGCCCCCACGTGCAGGCGCTGTTCCCGGTGTCGGCCGTGACGGTGCAGGCCCACAACACCTACGTGTCGGGCCGTGTCACCACGCTGCCCACGTCAGACGCCGGCTGGAGCGACGCGTTCGGCAAGATCCTCGGGGAACTCGCCGACCTGCACACGCTGGAGGGCGCCGCCCGCCACGACCACTATTTCGGCTTCATCCCGAAACGCACCTGGGGGCTCGCGGGCCTGGCGTACGTGGGGGGCAATTCCGGCGTGGGCTTCGACATGCCGGATTCACCGAAAACCGTGCGCGACGTGGTGGCCCACGAACTGGGGCACAACTTCTCGCTGCCCCACGCGGCCTGCGGCGGCGCGGGCAACCCCGATCCGAAGTACCCGTATCCGGACGCGAACCTCGGCAAACCCGGCCGCTACGTGTGGCCCTACCTGGCCGACACCGCCACCTTCTACGACCCGCGGCCCACCGACCGGCACGACATCATGAGCTACTGTGGTGGCGAGGTGTTCTCCGACTACAACTACCGTCAGATGCAGACGTACCTGACGCCCACCGACAAGATGGTCATGGCCGCAAAAGCCCAGGCTGGCCCCGCACAGGAGTTGCTGCTGATCAGCGGCGAGATCGGCGCCACAGGGGCCGAACTGAACCCGGTGAAGTCGCTCCTGGGCGAGGCCCGGTTGCCCGAGGCCGGTCCGTACACGCTGCGCATCACCACCGCCGCCGGTGTGGTGGACTACCCGTTCGCGCCGCGCACCCTGGACCACGACACCGTGCTGCAGCACTTCGGGTTCACGGTGCCTCACCCGGGCGCCATCCAGGGCCTGGCGGTGTTGCGTGACGGCAAGGTGCTCGTCACCACGCGGGCCACCGCCCTGCGCAGCACCGACCCGGCGCTGTCGGCCGCGCCGCAGGTTCAGGTGCAGGAAGCCAGCGGCACCGTGAAGCTCGTGTGGGATGCGGTGCGGCACCCGTACCTCACCGTCACGTGGACGGGCGGCGGCCAGCGCCGCAACCTCGCGCAGGACCTGCGCGGTGGCAATGCGACCCTGCCCGCCGATGACCTGCCGGCCGGCGGCAGCTTCGAGTTCGTGCTGTCCGACGGCCTGAACCCCGTGCGCGTCACCCGCGCACGGTGATCCGGCTGCTGCCGCGCCGTCTCCTGCGCCTCAGGGGCAGGGGCGCGCGGCGGCGATCGCGGCCCGGCTCGCATTGACGGCCGCACTTTCGTCGGTGCCGAGCGTGTTGTTGGTGAACGTGCAGCCGTACGTGGTGTCCGCCACGGTGGCGGGGGTCAACACGTCGTCACCGGCCGGTTTGGCGCCGCCACCTTCCCACGTCACCATCGCGTCGAACGCGGCCACCTGCTCCTGCACGGTGAAGTCGCAGTGGGCGGCCCCGCGGATGGCCCGCTGCACGAGCCAGGCGCCGTTGCCCTTGGCCTCCACGCGGCGCCGGTAGATCTGCTCCATGCTGAACGGCACGTACATGTCGCCCAGCGTGTGCAGCGACACCACGGGGATCTTGAACTCGCCGTTGACCTTGGGCACCCAGCGCAGCCCGTCGCGGCGCAGGCGGTTGAAGTCGGTGGCCGCAGTCAGCTTCAGCGCGGCATCGTTCAGGGCCGTGGAGCCGGCCGTGTCGCCGTCGATCGTGTAGGTGAAGCGGTTGGTGTCGGCGGATGCTTTGTTGAAGATGCCGTTGACGGTGCCGTCGCCACCGAACGTGCCCCACACCACCCCGGTGTACGGACCACCGAAACCGAGGTCGAACAGCGGCCGCGGGCCGCCGGTCAGGTTCTGCATCACCAGCGCGTACTTCTGGCCGTTGGCGGTGGGCACGGCGGTGGATGCCGTGAACGTGGAGAACAGGTTCGCGGTGACGCTCGCCTTGATGTCGGCCCAGCTGCCAATGGGGTTCGCCGGTACGCCGGCGAGGGCCTGGGCGGTGATTTGCGCGGCGGCCAGGTAGTCGAACAGTTCGGTGTCACCCACCACCCCGCACATGGGTACCGCACCGTGGTATTTCACCTTGTGGTTCGCGGTGGCGTAGGTCTCGTCCTCGATGGCCGCGGCCGTGATGTGCCCGCCCATCGAGTGGCCGGTGATGTAGGTCTTGGTGGGGGCCGCCAGCGGGCGGCCCGCCGCGGCGGTGATCTTGTTGAACTCGAGCGCGAGCGCGTTGGTGTCCTCCACGCCGGCGCGCACGTCGTAGTAGTTCTTGCTGTAGCTGGACGCGGCCCAGGCGTAGCCGTTTTGCAGCAGGTGGCGCCGGAGCGAGGGGTTCTGCACCCCGAGGGCGCTGCCGGTGCCGGCGTAGCCGTGGGCATACATCACGAGCTTGCCGTTCCACGCGGCCGGCACTTCCACCCGATAGGCGGCGCCGTTCAGCACCCCGGCGTAGCGGCTCGCGCCGTCGGTCTCGGGCGAACCGTTGGCCAGCGCGGTGAACGTGGCCCCCGTGGGGTCGGCGGGCGTGAACGTGCGGCTGTCCTGGGCACGGGTTTCCTCCGGCGCGGGGGGAGCGACGGTGTCGTCTCCACCCCCGCACGCCACGAGGAACACAGCGCCGGACAAGGCCAGCAACCGAAGGGAGGTCAGGTCGTTCATGGGGGCTCCTGCAGGATCGTTCTGGTTGGCGGGTGGGCCCGCGAGCCCACCCGAACCGACGAGACTAAGACGCCCCTTGCCCGCCCGCTTCGGGAGTTTCCCGTTCGCAGCGGTCCCGGCCGCGACAGGCAGGTTTTGTCTGCCAGAACGCGGGTTCTGGCGCCGCGTCGAAACCGGATACCGCTGGGTCAGAGGCCCGCCGCCAGGCGCGGTGCCTTGCGAGATGGCCCGCTTGGCGTCGAGTTCCGCGGCCTCGTCCGCGCCACCGATCAGGTGGGTGGACACGCCCGCCGCACGCAGCGGTTCGAGCAGTTCGCGCAGCGGCTCCTGGCCGGCACACAGCACCACGTGGTCGCACTCGATCAGCGTGCCGTCGCGGTGGTCCTCGCCGAAGGTCACGAACAGGCCTTGCGGGCCGATGCGCTCGTAGTTGACGCCGCCGACCATCTCGACCGACTTCATCGCGAGCGCTGCCCGGTGGATCCACCCGGTGGTCTTGCCAAGGCCCTTGCCCAGCTTGCCGGGCTTGCGCTGCAGCAGTGTCACCTGGCGGGCCGGCGGGGTGGGTGCGGCGCGCACGACGCCGCCGCGCACCGCGCCCGGATCGGTCACGCCCCACTCGGCCTGCCAGGCCGCGAGGTCCAGCGCGGGTGAGTGGCCGGGGGCGGTGACGAGGAACTCCGCCACGTCGAACCCGATGCCACCCGCGCCGACGATGGCCACGCGGGCGCCCACCGGCTTGTGGTGCAGCAGCACGTCGATGTAGCTCAGCACGTTGGGGCCGTCGCTGCCGGGGATGCGCGGGTCGCGCGGGTGCACGCCGGTGGCGAGCACCACGTCGTCGTACCGGCCGGCCACCAGCGTGGCCGCGTCCACGCGGTGGCCCAGGCGCTGCTGAACCCCGGTGGCGTCGAGCCGGCGGGTGAAGTAGCGCAGCGTCTCGTTGAACTCTTCCTTGCCGGGCACCTGGCGGGCCATGTTGAACTGGCCGCCGATCACCGCAGCGCTCTCGTACAGGTGCACCTCGTGGCCGCGTTCGGCGAGGGTGGTGGCCGCGGCCAGGCCGGCGGGCCCCGCGCCCACGACGGCCACCCGCTTGCGCCGCCCGGCCGGGGTGATCACGAGCGTGGTTTCGTGGCCGGCACGCGGGTTCACGAGGCACGTGGCGAGCTGGGCCTTGAAGGTGTGGTCGAGGCAGGCCTGGTTGCAGGCGATGCACGTGTTGATGTCGGCACCGCGCCCGGCCGCGGCCTTGTTGACGAACTCGGCATCGGCCAGCAGCGGGCGGGCCATGCTCACCATGTCGGCGCACCCGTCGGCGAGCACCTGCTCGGCCACCTCGGGGGTGTTCAGCCGGTTGCTGGTGATGAGCGGTGTGGTGACCCCGGCCGCCTGCAATTCCTGGCGCATCTTCCGGGTGACCCACGCGAATGCGCCGCGCGGCACGCTGGTGGCGATGGTGGGGATGCGGGCCTCGTGCCAGCCGATGCCTGTGTTGATCAGCGTGGCACCGGCCGCCGCGATGGCCTTCGCGAGTTGCACGGCCTCGGGCCACGAGCTGCCGTCCGGGATCAGGTCGAGCATCGACAGGCGGTAGATGATGATGAAGTCGGGGCCGGTGGCCTCGCGCACGCGGCGCACGATCTCGAGCGCGAGGCGCATGCGGTTCTCGTAGGCCCCGCCCCACTCGTCGGTGCGGTGGTTGGTGTGGGTGACGAGGAACTGGTTGATCAGGTACCCCTCGCTGCCCATCACCTCGACGCCGTCGTACCCCGCCTCGCGGGCGAGCGATGCACACCGCACGAAGGCGCGGATCTGCCGCTCGATGCCGCGTGCCGTGAGTGCCCGCGGCGTGAACGGCGAGATGGGCGACTGCAGGCGCGACGGTGCCACGCAGAACGGGCTGTAGCCGTAGCGGCCGGTGTGCAGGATCTGCAGCGCGATCTTGCTGCCTTCGGCGTGCACGGCGTCCGTCACCTCGCGGTGGCGGCGTGCAGCGCCGTGGGTAGCCAGCGTGCCGCCGAACGGTTTGACCCAGCCCTCGATGTTCGGCGAGAAGCCGCCCGTGACCATCAGGCCTACGCCACCTCGGGCGCGTTCCGCGAAAAACGCGGCCATCGCGCCGAAGTGCTTGCGGCCGTCCTCGAGGCCGGTGTGCATGCTGCCCATCAGCACGCGGTTCTTCAGCGTGGTGAAACCGAGGTCGAGCGGGGCGAGCAGGTTCGGGTAGGCGGTCACGGCGAAAAATCTCGTGGTTCGGTAGGGGCATTGTGCGCAACGGCAAGATGGGCGGCTCACGACAGGAGGGTTCGCCGTGAAAACCTGGATCAAGACCACGTTGGCCGTGGCCGGCCTGCTTGGCGCGGGGGCCGTTGCCCACGCGCAGGTGGTGGCGCCAGCCACCAAGGCATCCGTGCACCAGCGGCGCTGGCAGGCGGCCATCGACGCCTTCGCGGCGGAAGACCGTGCCCATGCACCCGAACCGGGCGGGGTGCTGTTCGTGGGCAGTTCGTCGATCCGGCTCTGGACGTCGTTGCAGTCCCAGTTCAAGGACGTGCCGGTGGTGCAGCGCGGGTTCGGCGGCTCGCGGCTCCTCGATTGCACCGAACACGTGAAGGAGCTGGTGGTGCCGTACCGGCCGCGCCTCGTGGTGCTGTACGCGGGTGACAACGACCTGGCCGAAGGACGCTCCCCGCAGGACGTGGTGGCGAGCCTGCGCACGTTCGTCGAGGGGGTGCGCAGCGCCCTCCCCGCCACCCGCATCGCCTACGTGTCGATCAAGCCGAGCCCGTTGCGGGCCGCGCTGATGCCGCGGGTGCGCGAGGCCAACGAACTGGCCCGGGCCTACCTGGCGGGTGACCCGCAGCTGGCCTACGTGGACGTGTTCACCGCGATGCTGGACCCGCAGGGCCAGCCGCGGCGCGAGTTGTTCCAGCCCGATGCGCTGCACCTCAATGCACAGGGGTACGCGCTCTGGCAGGCGGCGCTGTCGTCCGTCGTGAAGTGATGGCGCGGCGCGTGGCCCATTGCTGCACACGCGCCACGGCGTAGAGCAGCACGAAACCGCCCACGAGGATCACGGCGTCCACCCACACCGGCCGCCCGGGGCGGAACTCGCCCACCAGGGCCAGCGCGACCAGCGCCAGCACCAGGTGGCCACAGAACACCGTGAGCGATGCGGCACCGAACGCTTCGAGGACCCGCAACCGCGGCAGGTGCCGCTGGAGCCAGGGGGCGAAGTGCATCGCCAGCAGCATCAACGCCAGGAAGTCGAGCAGGCGCAACGGCCCGAGGTGCCATTTGTCGAACAACAGGTTCAACGCCGGCCGGTCGCCGAACGGCACCTGGCCGACGGCATGGCGCCATACCAGGCAGACCACGGCATACACGGCCGCGGTGGCCACCATCGCGCGCGGCAACGGCCCGGCCGTGCGGGCGGGCGTGACACTGACCGCGCCCATCCACAGCCCCAGCACCCACAGGAATTGCCAGGCGAGCAACGCGAACGACCCGGTTTCCGCGGCCGGCACCGGCAACCCGGTGAGGTCGACCGCGTGCGCGTACAACCAGCCGCCGAGCCCGAACTGCGAGGCGAACCACAGGGCGAGGCTGCCGGCGAGGATGCCCGTCCAGCCCTGGTGCAAGCCATGGAGCAGCAGCACCGGGCTCGCGAGCATGAAGACGATGTACATCGGCAGGATGTCGAGCAGCGGCGGGTTGTACAGCAGCAGCGCGGCGCCGAACACCGCCGCGGCCGGGTCCTGGCGGAAGAACGAGGTCAGGTTGGCGATGGCCGTTTCGTCGGTGAAGAGGTCGATGAACCCCACCACCGTGAACAGGAACACCAGCAGCGCGGCCTGGCACGCGTAGATCTTGAGTGCGCGGCGCAGGAAGGCTTCGCGCATCTCGGGTTCGCCATCGCGCCGCGCGCGCAGCGTGTAGACGATGCCGGCCATGTAGGCCGACAGCATCACGAACCCTTCGGCTGCCGAGACGTACCCGAGCGGTTGCCCGAGGGGCACCGCCACCCGGGTGGGCAGGTGCGTGAGGATCATCAGCACGAGCATCAGCCCGCGCAGTGCGTCGAGTTCCCAGCGGCGGGTCATGGAAGGGTCAGGAAGACCTCCCTCACCCGGCAAACCGCGTTCCCGCGGTCAGGCCACTTCGTGCAGGACGGCCACGAGGCGGTCGATGTCGGCCTCGGAATGGGCGGCCGACAGCGAGATGCGCAGCCGCGCCGTGCCTTCGGGCACCGTGGGCGGGCGGATGGCCGGGGCCCAGATGCCGCGCTGGCGGATGGCCTGCATCACGGCCAGCGCCTCGGCGTTGCCCCCGATGATCAGCGGCTGGATCGCGGTGGGTGAGGCGGGGTGTTCCCACGGCAGGTCGGCCGTGCCGGCGCGCAGCCGGGCGATCAGGCGGTGCAGGTGCTCGCGGCGCCATTCCTCCTGCTCGATGACCTTCACCGACGCCCGCAGCGCCTCGCCCACCATGGCCGGCGAGGCGGTGGCGAAGATGTAGCTGCGCGCGCGCTGCATCAGCCACTCGATGACGGTGGGGTGGCCCGCCACGAATGCCCCGGCGCTGCCCGCGGCCTTGCCGAGCGTGGCCATGTAGATCAGGCGTGGCGAGTCGATGCCGCAGTGCGCCGCGGTGCCGCGGCCCTGGGGGCCCAGCACGCCGAAGCCGTGGGCGTCGTCGATCATCAGCCAGGCGTCGAAGCGTTCGCACAGCGCGATCATCTCGGCGAGCGGGGCCACGTCGCCGTCCATGCTGAACACCGCGTCGGTGAGGATCAGCTTGCGGCGGGCGGTGGACCGCTGCAGCGCCTCGGTGAGCGCGGTCAGGTCGTTGTGCGGGTAGACGTGGATGTCGGCCCGCGACAGGCGGGCGCCATCGATCAGGCACGCGTGGTTCAGCGAATCGGAGAACACCGCGTCACCCCTGCCGACCAGCGCCGGCACGAGCCCGATGTTGGCCACGTAGCCCGAGCCGAAGTACAGCGCACGCGGCAGCCGCACGAAGTCGGCGAGCTCGTGTTCGAGGGCATCGATGGCGGCGCTGTGGCCGCTGACGAGCGGCGACGCCCCGGCGCCCACGCCGTACGTGAGCGCCCCCTGGCGCGCGGCCTCGATCAGCGCCGGGTGCTGCGACAGGCCCAGGTAGTCGTTGCTGCAGAACGCCAGCACGGTGTTGCCGTCGACACGCAGGTGCGTGCCGTCCACGGCTTCGATGACCGGGCGCTTGCGGATCAGGTGGGCGTCGGCCAACCCCTGCAGGGCGGTTTCGAATTCGAGGGTGGGGTCGATCATTGGGGTACAGGTTTCGGGCAATCGGCCATCTTAGTCCCGTCCCGCACCCTCCAGCCAGACCACCTGATCCGGCCGCGGCACCGCCATGCGGGGCACGTCGGCCCACATCGGCGCCCCGAGCCGCGCGGCGAGCGTGGCGATGTTGTCCGCTACCGACGACATCGCCGGATCGATGCGGTTGGCCACCCAGCCGGCCAGGCGCAGGCCGCGGGCGCGCACGGCCTCGGCCGTCAGCAGCGCATGGTTCAGGCAGCCCAGGCGCAGGCCCACCACCAGCACCACCGGCAGCGCGAGGCGCTCGGCCAGGTCGGCACCGGTCTGGGTGTCGTTCAGCGGCACGTGGAAGCCGCCCGCACCTTCCACCACGACGGCATCGGCCAGCGCGGCCAGTTGCCGGTAGCGGTCGGCGAGGAGGTCCACGCTGATGACCTGCCCGGCCGCACGCGCCGCGAGGTGGGGCGAGAGCGGCAGTGGCAGGCAGTACGGGTTGTCGAGGCCCCGGGGCACGGCCAGCGAGCCGGCCGCACGCAGGGCCACCGCGTCCTCGTTGTCGGGGCCGCCGGGCAGGTCGATGGTGCCGGCCGCCACCGGTTTCATGCCCACGACCCGCGCATGGGTGCGCCGAAGATGGTGCAGCAGCGCGCAGCTGACGAGGGTCTTGCCCACCTCGGTGTCGGTGCCGGTCACGAAAAAGGCGGTGGTCATGCCGTGGCCTCCAGCGCCGCGAGGGCGTTCGACGCGAGCCAGGCCGTGGCCTCGTCGTCCAGCACGTACGGGGGCATGAAGTACAGCGTGGAACCGATGGGGCGCAGCATCAGCCCGCGTTCGAGGGCGGCTGCGTGGTAGCGCTGCGCGAACGTGGGGTCGTCGGTGGCCACGTCGAACGCCCAGATCATGCCGAGCTGGCGCGAGGCGGTGACCAACGGGTGCTGCGCGATGGGTTCGCTGAGCGCCGACAGGCGCGCGGCGGTGGTGCGGTTGTGGGCGAGCCAGTCGCGCTGGCCGAACACCTCGAGCGTGGCCAGCGCGGCGCGGCACGCGAGCGGATTGCCGGTGTACGAATGCGAGTGCAGGAAGCCGCGTGCGGTGCGGTCGTCGTAGAAGGCATCGTAGATGGCATCCGTGCACAACACGGCCGACAGCGCGAGCGTGCCGCCGGTGAGGCCTTTCGACAGGCAGATCAGGTCGGGCCGGATGCCGGCCTGCTGGTGCGCGAACATCGTGCCGGTGCGGCCGAAGCCCACCGCGATCTCGTCGACCACCAGGTGCACCTCGTACCGGTCGCACAGCGCGCGCACCTGCCGCAGGTACTCGGCATCGTGCATCGCCATGCCGGCGGCACACTGCACCAGCGGCTCCACGATGAATGCCGCCACGTCGGCGTGGTGCTGCTCGAGGTAGGTGCCCAGCACGGCCGCGCAACGGCGGGCGTGGTCGGCGGCCGATTCACCCGGGGCGGCACCGCGGGCGTCGGGGCTCGGCACCGTGGCGCTGACCCGCACGAGCGGGCCGTAGGCCTCGCGGAAGATGGGGATGTCGGTCACCGACAGCGCGCCCACGGTTTCGCCGTGGTACCCGTGTTCCAGGCCGATGAAGCGGTGCTTGCCCGGGCGGCCGCGGTTGCGCCAGCTGTGCGCGCTCATCTTCAGCGCGATCTCGGTGGCCGAGGCACCGTCGCTCGCGTAGAAGGCGTGGCCCAGGCCCGTCAACTCACCCAGCCGTTCGGAAAGGTCCACCACCGGCTCGTGGGTGCAGCCGGCCAGCATCACGTGCGACAGGCGGCCAAGCTGTTCGGTCATCGCGGCCACGATGTGCGGGTGGTTGTGGCCGAAGAGATTGACCCACCACGAGCTGATGCCGTCGAGGTAGCGTTTCCCGCCGGTGTCGATCAGCCACGGGCCCTCGGCGCGGGCGATGCCCAGCAGCGGCCGGGTCTCCAGCTGTTTCATCTGGCTGCACGGGTGCCAGACGGCGCGGCGGCTGCGTTCGATGAGGGTTGTCATGTCAGGCCTCCTGCACCATGCCGTCACGGTACACCTCGAAGATCAGCATCAGCGGGGTGGTGGGGGTGACCACGCGGTAGCTGCGGCTGGCGTGCGGGTCGGGTTGGCCCACGTGCGACCACAACACGTCCGACAGGCCGGCCGAACCCGGCACGGTTTCCCGTTGCACGAACAGCTTTCCCAGCAGGTGGCCCACCGGGGCCTGGCCCGCGTCGAGACCGGCCAGGAACCAGTCGGGCACCGCGTCGAGCCGGGTGTACGACAGGTTGTCCATCATCACGCGGTCGTGCGCATGCAGGCTCGTGACGCGTTCAAGCCAGCGCTCGCCGCCCAACTGCGCGCGCACCGCGGCGGGCACGTCGGCCGTTTGCCGCTGGTGGTGCAGCTGGACGATGACGGGCCGGCGCGCGAGCGCCTCGCACACCCGCGTGGTGGAACCGTCGAGCGCCAGCAGCGCGCGCAGCAGTGGCGCGTGGGCCGGCTCGGCGGGGAAAAGTTGTCGCTCTACACTCATGCGCCCAGGATCTCGTGTTGCCGAAGTTGACGCCCAGGATCGTACCCCTTGACCTCTCCGCGTCGCCGCAGGCGGTGTGCGCGCGCCTGCGCGGCCGGGGCGACACGGTGTTGCTGGAGAGCAGCAAGGCGATGCCGGGGCTCTCCGGGTGGTCGTGCGTGGCCGGGCCTCCGGTGGCCACGCTCGAGGCGGGGGAACACGAAACGGTGTTGCGCCGTGCCGATGGCACGGTGGTCAACCGCTGGACCGACCCGTTCCACGCCCTGCGCGACGTGCTGGCCGGCATCGCCCACACGGGCCCGCTGCCCCACGGGGTGCCGTTTGCCGGGGGGCTGGCCGGGTTCGTGGGATACGACCTGGCGCGCCACGTGGAACGCCTGCCGGTGATCGCCGCGGCCGACCCCGCCCTGCCCCGCCTGCGCCTGCACCTGTGCGACCACGTGCTGGCCTACGACCACGCGGCCGCCCGCTGGTGGAGTTGCACCACCGGCGGCCACGGGCCGCGCCGGGCCGCGGTGTGGGCCGAGACGCTGGCCCGCGCCCGCGGACCCGACCCGGCGCCCGGTTCGTTCGGCGCCGCACCGCTCGTGTCACGCACCGGGCCCGACCGTTACCTCGCGGATGTGCAGCGGGTGCTCGACTACATCGCGGCCGGTGACATCTTCCAGGCCAACCTGTCGCACCGCCTCGAAGGCGCGTTCACCGGCGACCCGTGGGCGCTGTACACGCGCCTCACGGCACTGAACCCCGCGCCGTTCTCGGCGTACCTGGAGGGCGGCGGCCTGGCCATCGCCAGTGTGTCGCCCGAGCGGTTCCTGAAGCTCGACGGCCGCGACGTGGTGGCGCGGCCCATCAAGGGCACCCGCGCCCGCGACGCCGACCCGGCACTTGACGGCGAACAGCGCGACGCGCTGGCGGCGAGTGTCAAGGACCGCGCCGAAAACGTGATGATCGTGGACCTGATGCGCAACGACCTGGGCCGTGTGGCCGACACGGGCAGTGTGTCGGTCGAGCGCCTGTTCGAGATCGAGGCCCACCCGAGCGTGTGGCAGATGGTGTCGACGATCCGCGCGCGGCTGCGGGCCGGGCTCGGTGCACCCGAGCTGCTGCGGGCCTGCTGGCCACCGGGGTCGATGACCGGGGCGCCGAAGGTGCGCGCGATGGAGATCATCGAATCGCTGGAGCCCGTGCGGCGCGGGCCGTACGCGGGGGCCATCGGGTACTTCGACGCCAGCGGGGCCATGGACCTGTCGGTGGTCATCCGCACCGCGGTGGTTGCCGCGGGCCGGGTGATGGTGCAGGTGGGGGGTGCGGTGGTGGCCGATTCACTGCCCCAGGCCGAACTGGATGAAACCTACGCCAAGGGCCGGCTGCTGGTGCAGGCCCTCGCCGGGGGTGTCAGCGGGACGCCTTGACCGCCGGGGCGGTGTCGCAACCGCCCGCCGGGCCGATGGCCTCGGCCTTCACCAGCGCGATCCGCGCATCGTCGAATGACCCGGTGACCTGGATGGACTGGTGCAGCGCGAGCACGGCCGTCTGTTTGGGGGCCGGGGTCAGCAGCAGGTCGAAGCGCTGTCCGCGCAGGTCCACCTGACCGCGTCCATCGATGCGGGTCTGGGCGGTGTCGAGCAGCAGCGGGAACACGTCCCCGCGGCCGTCGCGCAACACCACGTCCACGCGGGCGCAGTGGATGGGCACGTCGGCCGCGCCCCCCACCTTCGCCCGCAACAACTTGCCGCCGTTGAGCGCCAGCTTGGCATCGAGCGCCGCGGACAGCCGGCCGCCCTTGAGCTGGGCGCTGCCCTGTCCGGCCGCATGCGCCACGAGGTCGTGCCACGTGGCACCGCGGCTCGTGAGCTTGACCTGCCCCGACACCGGCCCGGTGGCCTCGCCACCGTCGGGCAACGCGGGCAGCAGCTGCTCGAGCCGCAGGTTGTGCCACGACAGTTCCACGCGGGCGGCGGGTGGCTGCTGGCGCGCGTCGAGCACCAGAAGCCCCTGCGCGTGGCCGCCGGCCAGCTGCGCCTGCACCGGGGTCAGGTCGAGCAGGCCGTCGTCGAGGTGGGCCTTCGCGCGCACCTGGGCGAGCGGCGGCAGGCCCGGCACGTGGAGGGTCTGCACGTTCACGGCCACGTCGCCGTCGAACGGGCGCAGGTCGAGGCGGCTGCGCTTCGCGGGCGCGACCGGTGCGGCGGAAGGTGCCGCCTTCGGCCACAGGTCGGTGACGTGGGTGGTGCGGCTTGTCAGCGTGGCGTCCAGGAACGGCCGGTCGGCGCTGGCGTTGAAGCGTGCCTCCCCGGCGAGGTCGGAACGGCCCACCCGGGCCTGCAGGTCGGTGAAGGTCCACAGGCCCTCGGCCTTCGACAGGTGGGCGGTTGCCTGGTAGGCGGCGGTGTCGGGCCACGCGTGGGGCAACAGGCCGTGCAGGTCCGCGAGCGATGGGCCGGCCACGCGCAGGCTGGTGTCCACCGCGGTGAGCTTGAACAGGTCGGTGACCTGGCCGTCGACCTCGGCGCGGGTCTTGCCCGACGTGGCCGCCACCCGCAGCGAAAACGGCTCTCCCGTTTCCAGGAACGTGAGGACCCGTGACGTGGTGGCGGTGCCGGCAAACCGGGCATCGCGGAACGTGCCGTCGAAGTCGATGCGGGTGGTGAGCGGTGCGCCGTTGCCGACGGGCACCTCGGCGGGCAAGGCCTCCGCGGCGGTGCGCACGTCGAAGCCCGCGGCCTCGTGCACGAACCGCAGCTGGCTGTGACGGGCCTCGAGGCGCAGGAACTTGAACTTGCCGGGTCCGCGGTCGCCGGGGTTGCGCAGCCGCCAGTTCCGCAACCCGTCGGCGCGGCGCTCAAGGGCCACATCGGCGTCGACCAGCACGAGCCGGGAGACCACCGGGCGGCGCTCGATCAGGCTGCGCCACGCGAACGTGAACGACACCTCGCCCACCACCGCAAACGGCTGGCCGGCGGTGGTGCGTGCCCAGGGGGCGTTGGGGATGTGGACCTGGCGCAGGCGTACCGTGGGGTCGAGGCCGGTGAACGAGAGGTGCAGGTCACCGATGCGGATCGCACGGCCCGAGCGTTCGGACAGGTGGTTCTCGAGCGGGGTGCGAAACCAGTTCCAGTCCCACACCGCGGCCGTGGTGCCGAGGGCCGCGGCCACTCCGATGAACACGACGGTCTTGCGGCCAGGCAGGGTCATCGGACCATGTTAGGCGCTTTTGCGCAGCGCCTTGGCTCGGGCCTCCACGAACAGGAACGTGACCGTGGCCACGATCAGCGGGCCGAGGTAGTAGACCGCGCGGTACGCGAGCAGCGCCCCGAGCAACTCGCCCTTGGGCACCTGGTGCGACAGCAGGGCCACGAACACCGCCTCGAGCACCCCGATGCCGGCGGGCACGTGCGTGATGACCCCCGCCACCGCGGCCACCAGCAGCACGCTCAGCACGGCGGGATAGTCGATGCGCTGCTGCAGCAGCACGTACACGATGCTGGCGATCAGCAGCCAGTTGGCACACGACATCACGAGCTGCAGCCCCGCGATGCGCCACGACGGCAACGCGATCTCGTGTCCCCGCACGGTCCAGCTGCGCCGCGTGGACGCGGCACAGGCCAGCAGGTACGCGGCGGCCATCGCGAGCAGCACCCCGCCGAGCACCTGCAGGCCCTCGCTGCCGAGCTTCCAGTCGGGCGGCAGCGCCAGCGGGCGCAGCAGGAACACGGTGCCGGCGAGCACGATGTAGCCGAGCCAGTTGGTCAACATGCTCATCGTCAGCACGCGGGTGATCACCACGTTGTCGAGGCCGAGCCGCGCATACAGCCGGTAGCGGAACGCGAACCCGCCCACCAGCGCCCCGAGGTTCAGGTTGAACGCATAGCTGATGAACGTGACGAGCATGACCCGGCCCGCGCCAAGCGGGTGGCCCGTGAGGTGGCGGCCGAACAGGTCGAACGTGCTGTACAGCGTGTAGCTGGCCAGCGCGAGCAACGCACCGAGGGCGACCACGCCGTTGGGCAGCGCCAGCACGGTGTCCCACACCTCGTCCCATTCGATGGCACGGGCCTGGTGGAACAACAACCAGGCGACGAGGCCGAAGAAGGCGATCGTCAGGACCCGTTTCGCGACGGGCCACAGCGACGAGGGGGCTCGTTCGGCGAGGCCGCCAGGCGGGCTCATCGCGCCTCCGGGGTTTCCGTCACGCGGGTCATCCCCTCCAGGCTGGCCGCGCCGGGATGGTCATCCACCTGCGGGGTCACGACCTTCGGCACGTGGGCTGGCAGCCATCCGGCCCAGGCCGGGTAGCGGCGCAGGAAGTGGAAGACGAAGAAGCTGCGCACGAGGTGGAACACGTTGCGCGCGGGCAGGCGGTCGGCCGAGATCTGCTGGCAGCCATTCTCGATCAGGGCCTCCAGGCGTTCGCGCAGGTGGCGGTTGAACGCCCGGTCGCGGATGAACAGGTTGGCCTCGAGGTTGAGCGACAGGCTCAACGGGTCGAGGTTGCTGGACCCGACCGTGCTCCATTCGTCGTCGGTCAGCGCCACCTTGCCGTGCAGCGGGCGCGCGCAGTACTCGTAGATCTGGACGCCGGCACGCTGCAGGTGGTCGTACAGCATCGCGGCGGCCGTCTTGACGATGGGCATGTCGGGCTCACCCTGCAGGATCAGCCGCACGCGCACGCCGCGGCGCGCCGCGCGCCGCATTTCCTTCAGCAGCCGGTAGCCTGGGAAGAAGTAGGCGTTGGCGATGGTCACTTCCTTGCGCGCGGCGCGGATGGCCACGCGGTAGTGGCGTTCGATGTCGGTGCGGTGGTCCTGGTTGTCGCGGGTCACGAACAGCGCGGCGGCCTCGCTGCCCGTCTGGCGCTGCGGGTCGTGTTCGCGGCGGAACCAGTGGCGGCGCGGGTCAGCGTTGGCGATGGCGGCGCGGGCGAATGTGTGGATCTCGGCCACGATGGGTCCTTCGACCTTCACCGCATAGTCCTGCTTCGCCTGCGGGCCGAAGTCCGCCAGGTGGTCGGCCGAGTAGTTGAGGCCCCCCACGAACGCCACGGCCTGGTCCACGACGACGATCTTGCGGTGCATCCGGCGGAACACGTTCGTGCGCATGCCGAGGAAACGGGGTTTGGGGTCGAACGCGCGCAGGCGCACGCCGGCCCCGGCCAGCGGGCCGATGAACGCAGGCGTGAGTTCGGACGAGCCGAAGCCATCGACGAGCACGTCCACGCTCACGCCACGCCGCCCGGCTTCGACCAGCGCGGCGTGCAACTCCCAGCCCACCTTGTCCTCGAACACGATGAACGTCTCGAGCACGACCTCGTGTTTCGCGTGCCGGATCGCGTCGAACACGGCGGGGAAAAAGGCCTCGCCGTTTTCCAGCAACTCGAAACGGTTGCCGGTGGTCCAGCGGGCGTTCACAGCGCGATCTCCGCCGCGAGCGGTGCGTGGTCGGAGAGGTGCGACCACGGTTTGCGCGGCAGCACGAACGGGGCGTGCACGGCGGCGTTGCGCACGTAGATGCGGTCGAGCTGCAACATGGGAAACCGTGCCGGGAACGTGCGGGCCGAGCGGCCGTTGGCCTTGACGAATACCTCGTGCAGGCCCGCCCCCTTCTCGAGGATGCGGTGGGCGTTGCGCCGCCAGTCGTTGAAGTCGCCGGCCACCAGCAGCGGGGCGTCGGCGGGCACTTCTTCACGCACCATCTGGCACAGCATGTCGAGCTGCTTGCGGCGGTGAGCCTCCTGCAGGCTCAGGTGCACGCAGATGGCGTGGATCTCGGGCTTGTGCTCACGCCCCGGCACCTTCATCACCACGTGCAGCAGGCCGCGGCGTTCGGGCCCGGCGATGGACACGTCGCGGTTCTCGTGGTGGACGATGGGGTACTTCGACAGCACCGCGTTGCCATGATGGCCGTGCGGGTACACGGCGTTGCGCCCGTATGCGAACTGCGGCCAGATGGAATCGGCGAGGAACTCGTAGTGCGGGGACTCGGGCCAGTTGTGGAACCGGTCCGGATGGCGCATGTGGGTGCCCTGCACTTCCTGCAGGAACACCACGTCGGCCGACACCGCCCGCACCGCCTCTCGCAGTTCGGGAAGGATGAAGCGGCGGTTCAGGGCCGTGAAACCCTTGTGCGTGTTCACCGTCAGTACCTTGAACGTGAACTCGGCCTTGGGCGCGGCCGACGGGGGGTTGTGGCTCATGCCTCCGGTTTTACCGGAGGGCGCCCGCCGCGGCTGTAGGAAAAGACCGAGGGCCGGTGCAGGCCCACGGCCCGCCCTCAATGGTGCATCACACCAGGCCTTCGGCCTTCAGCGCTTCGCCCACCGCGGGGCGGGCGCCCACTCTCGCCACGAAGGCCAGCAGGTTGGGCAGGTGGTCAGTCGCAATGCCCACGAGTTTCGTCCAGTTGACCACCGTGTAGAGGTAGGCGTCGGCGACGGTGAAGGTCTCGCCCATCAGGAAACTCTTGCCCGCGAGCTGGCTGTCGACCCAGGCGAGGCGGTGGCGCAGCCAGTCCGTGAAGATGGCCTTGGCGTCGGCGGGCATGGCTGGCACGAACAGCACGCCGAACGGCTTGTGCAGTTCGCTCGTGATGTAGTTGAGCCATTCCTGCAGGCGGTAGCGGGCCATCGTGCCGGCGGCCGGTGCGAGTTGCTTCTGCGGCACCTGGTCGGCGATGTACTGGACGATGGCGGGCCCCTCGGTGAGCCGTTCGCCGTTGGCGATCTCGAGCACCGGCACGGCCCCCTTCGGGTTGATCGTGTAGAAATCGGTGCCGTCGGCCATCTGGTGGGTCTTGGTGCTGGTGCGCACCAGCTCGAACGCCAGGCCTGCTTCGCGCAACACGATGTGGGGCGACAGCGAACAGGCGCCGGGGCTGTAGTAGAGCTTCATGCGGACTCCGGATCGGATGGGACAACACGACATTAGACCCGCCCGGCGGACCATGCAATCCGTTTGAGTGCTGGCGTCAAATCGCCGCCATGTGAATTCCGGCGTACGCCACTACATTGAATTCATGAACACACCGACTCCCACCCTGACGCTTTCCCGTACCGTCGAACGGCAGGTGCGCGGCCAACCCACCTCCGACGGCGACGGCGTGAAACTGACCCGTGTGCTGACGCAGCCACTGCAGCGCCGGCTCGACCCGTTCCTGATGCTGGACGCCTTCGGCAGCGATGCCGCGAGTGACTACATCGGTGGCTTCCCCACCCACCCGCACCGCGGCTTCGAGACGGTCACATACATGCTGGCCGGACGCATGCGCCACCAGGACAGCGTGGGCAACGTGGGGCTGCTGGAACCCGGCAGCCTGCAGTGGATGACGGCCGGCCGGGGCATCCTGCACTCCGAGATGCCCGAGCAGGAGGAAGGCCGCATGGCCGGCTTCCAGCTGTGGGTCAACCTCGCGGCGAAGGACAAGCTCGCCGCGCCCGGCTACCAGGACGTGCCGCCGGCCGGCGTCCCGGTGGTGACCCTCGCCGACGGGGTGTCGGTGCGGGTGCTTGCCGGGGCAACCCGCGGCGTGACCGGTGCCGTGACCCGGCCCACCACCGAACCGCTGTACCTCGACGTGACGCTGCCCCCGGGCACCGCGTTCGAGCAGCCCATTCCGGGCACGCACAACGCGTTCGTGTACGTGTTCGGCGGGGTGGTGGACGTGGCGGGCACGCCGGTCGAGAGCGACCGCATGGCGATCCTGTCGAACACCGAGGGCGCCGACGGCGTGCGCCTCGAGGCGGTGGGCGACACCGCGGCGCGGGTGCTGATCGTGGCCGGCCGGCCGCTGAACGAGCCCATCGTGCAGTACGGTCCGTTCGTGATGAACACGCAGGCGGAGATCCAGCAGGCGTTCGAGGATTTCCAGCGCGGCGTGCTGGCCACCTGATGTGTCGCATCGGCTAACCTTCGGGCTCCTTACCGGAGCCTGGAGCCCGCCGATGCCCCGTCAGATCCTCGAAGAATCCCGCCTGCACCCCGCCATCCGCGAGCACGTGGCCAACCTGCACGCGGACATCGTCCACAACGTGCAGGCCGCGGCCGCGTCGAACGCGGTGCTGGTGGTGGGCATGTCCGGGAACCCGGAGTGCCGCAAGGCACGCAAGGCGCTCGACGGGGCTGGCGTGACCCACCAGTACCTCGAATACGGCAGCTACTTCAGCCAGTGGCGGCGCCGCAATGCGCTGAAGATGTGGGCCGGCTGGCCCACGTTCCCGATGGTGTTCGTCAAGGGCGCGCTGGTGGGGGGTAACCACGACCTGGGCCGCCTGATCGCCAGTGGCGAACTCAAGCGCCTGCTCGGCCAGTGATCGTGCGGCGCGCGCTTGTCCTTGCGCTGGTCCTGGCGTTTGGCCTGCTCGGGGCCACAGCCGGCGCGCGGGCCGACGGCCCGCTCACCCCGTGCCGCATCGACGGGCACCGCAACGAGGTGCTGTGCGGCCAGGTGCGCCGCCCGCTCGACCCGGCCCGCCCCGGCGGCCCCGCCATCGACATCCACTACGTGGTGGTGCCGGCGCTCGCCCGGCGCAAGTTCCCCGACCCGGTGTTCCTGATCCCGGGTGGCCCGGGGCAGAGCGCCTCGGCGGTGCTGCCCCAGGTGCTGCCGCTCTTCCAGCGCCTGAACAACCGGCGCGACATCGTGTTCGTCGACCAGCGTGGCACTGGCCGGTCCGAGCCGCTCGAATGCGAAGACCCGCGCCACCAGTCCGTGGCCGACCAGACCGACCCCGAGCGGCTGCGCCGCCAGATGCTCGTCTGCCGCGACCGGCTCGCCGCCCGTCCCCACCTGGGCGGGCCCGACGGCCTGAAGTTCTTCACCACCCCCATCGCCATGCAGGACCTGGACGCGGTGCGCGCCCGGCTCGGCGCCGAGCGCATCAACCTGGTGGCCGCGTCGTACGGCACCCGGGCGGCGCTCGACTACCTGCGCCAGTTCCCGCGCCATGTGCGCCGCGCGGTGCTCGATGGCGTGGCACCACCCGACATGGTGTTGCCGGTGAGCCAGTCGGTGGACGGCCAGGCCGTGCTCGACGCCCTGCTCGAGGCGTGTGCCCGCGAGGCCGGCTGCGCGGCCGACTTCCCGCAGCTCCGCCAGGACTGGCACACGCTGCTTGCGGGACTGCCCCGCACCGTGGAGGTGCCCCACCCCGTCACCGGCCAAACCGAACGTTTCGTGCTCACCCGCGACATGGTGTTGTCTGCCGTGCGGGGCGCGCTGTACGCCCCGGTGCTGGCATCGGCGCTGCCGGCGGCCATCCACGACGGGGCTGCGGGGCGCTGGCAGGGGCTCATGGGCCTTGGCAGCAGCCTGTTCTCCAGCAAGGGGGGGCGCATTGCCGCCGGCATGCATTTCTCCGTCGTGTGTGCTGAAGACGTGCCGCGCATCCCGCTTGCCCGCGACGGCCTGGGCAAGGACTTCGGCGAGGGCGAGGGGCTGTTCTACCAGCGGGTGTGTGCCGACTGGCCGCGTGGGGACGTGCCCGACACGTTCTACACGGTGCCGCCCAGCCCGGCGCCGGTGCTGCTGCTGAGCGGTGGCCTCGATCCGGCCACCCCGCCCCGCCATGCCGAGCGGGTGGCCGGGGCCTTGGGGCCCAACGCCGTGCACGTGGTGGTCGACCACGCCGGCCACGGGGTGCTTGCGCTCGGCTGCCTGCGTGACGTGTGGTTCCGCTTCCTCGACACACCCGACGATGTGTCGGCGCTGCGCATCGACACCGCCTGCGCGAAAGCGGTGCCGCGCCCGCCCGCATGGCGGGCGGTGCGGTTCCCGGCGGAGGGCACCCGATGATCGTCGTCAAACACCTCGCGAAGCAGTTCATGCCGCCGCGCCGCTGGTTGCGTCCGGCGCCCGACCCGGTGCGTGCCGTGACCGACGTCAGCTTCACCGCACCCGACGGCCACATCCTCGGGCTGCTGGGCCCCAATGGCGCTGGCAAGACCACGTCGCTGCGCATGCTGGCGGGGCTCATCGAACCCGACGCGGGCCACCTGGCGGTCGACGGCGTGGACGTCAGGACCCGACCGCAGGAAGCCATCGCGCGCATGGGGGTATTGAGCGATGCCCGGGGCCTCTACCCGCGGCTGACCGCCCGCGAGAACATCGTGTATTACGGCTTGCTGCAGGGCCTGCCACGCGACAGGGCGGAAGCGCGTGCCACCGAACTGGCGCGGGTGCTCGACCTCACCACCCTGCTCGACCGCCGCACCGAAGGATTCAGCCAGGGCGAACGCATGAAGACGGCGCTGGCCCGCGCCCTCGTGCACGACCCCGCCAACATCGTGCTGGACGAACCCACCAACGGGCTCGACGTGATGGCCACCCGCGCGTTGCGCGAGGCGCTGCGGCACCTCAGCACGCCCGCCGGTGGGAGCAAGTGCATCGTGTTTTCCACCCACATCATGCAGGAGGTGGAGCGGCTGTGCGACAGCGTCACCATCGTGTCGCACGGGCGCACGGTGGCCACGGGCACGGTGGCGTCGCTGCTGGAAGCCACGCTGCAGACCGACTTCGAGGAGGCCTTCGTGGCGCTGGCATTCAACGACGAGGACGCGGCATGAAGGCGGCGTGGGCGGTGTACTGCAAGGAGATCGTCGATGCGCTGCGCGACCGGCGCACGCTGGCCGTGGTGCTGGTGTCGAGCGTGTTGCTCGGGCCGCTGGTGCTGGTCGCGCTGTCGGGCCTGCTGGCGCAGTTCGAGCTGCAGGCGGAAAAGCGCGTGGTGGTGGTGAGTGGCATTGAACATGCCCCGAGCCTGAAGAACTACTTCGAACGCCAGACCTACACGGTGCAGGCCGCGCCGAAGGACCACGAAGACCTGCTGCGCCGCTCGAAGTTCGGCGACCCGGTGCTGGTGGTGCCCGAGGGGTTCGAGGCCGCGCTGTTGCACGGTGACCGCCCGGTGCTGGAGATCGTCTCCGACAGCGGAAACCGCCAGGCCGAGGCCGGCGCCGGGCGGGTGCGCCGGTTGGTCGACGGGTTCGCGCGCGAGCGCGGCGCGCTGGCGCTTGCGATGCGCGGGGTCGCCGCCGAGGTGCTGGAGCCCGTCGACCTGGCCGAACGCGACCTGGCGAGCCAGCAGTCGCGGGCGTCGCAGCTCACGTCCATGTTGCCCTTTTTCGTACTGATGGCGGTGTTGTACGGTGCATTGAACGCCGCACTCGACACCACCGCGGGTGAACGCGAGCGCGGGTCGCTCGAGCCCCTCGTGATGACCCCGGCCCCCCGGGCCGCGCTGGTGGCCGGCAAGTGGGCCGCCGTGGCGTCGGTGTCCACGCTGATCGCGGTGTTGAGCTGCCTGAGTTTCCTGCCATCCCAGTGGCTGTTGCGCAGCGACACGCTGCAGGCCCTGTTCCAGTTCGGCTGGGTCGAGGCCGGCCTGTTCATCGCGGTGCTGGTGCCGCTGGCCTGCGCGTTGTCCGCGCTGTTGATGGCGCTTGCCATCCGTTGCCGCACGTTCAAGGAAGCCCAGGCCGCCAGTTCCGTGCTGCTGCTGGCGGTGTCGATGCTGCCGCTCGTGACCATCTTCAACCAGGACGGCGAGGCGCCCTGGCACCTCTGGGTGCCCGCCCTGGCCCAGCACACCCTGATGACCCGCGTGCTCAAGGGCGAACCCCTGCCCTTCGAGATGATGGCCGTCCCCCTCGGCGTGTGCACCGTGCTGAGCGTGGTGGGCGTCGTCGCCGTAGCCAAGTCCCTGCGCGCCGCCGCAGTACGCTGAAAGCGGGGCAAAGCGAGCGAAGCAAAGCGCCAGATCAAGCCACCCGCGAGGTCCGGCTCCGCCGGCCGACCCGGGGTCGCCCCGTGGGGGCAGGAGGCGCCAGCCGACTGGGGGGCTAATGGGACTGCAGCATTTGCTCGCTTTCCAACGCCCGCTTCACCTCCGACTGCCACGGCAACGTGCGCACCAGCTCGTTCAGGTACAGCGCCACCTGCATGTTGGACAAGGCTTCGCCCCGGGGCCCGAGGAGCCGGAGGTTCGTGACCAGGCCCAGCGGGTCGGCCATCGCGAACACCCCTTGCTTCAGCTCCACCCAGTCCCACGCCACGCCGGCCACCGCCTTCGACGACGAGGAATTGCCCCAGAGGGTTTGCCCCATGCTCGGATGCGCCGTGTCACCCGGATTGAGCACGCTCGTGCCCAGGTGCACGAAGTGCAATTCGGGTGTGGATTGCGCCTTCAGCAGCACCGGCGGCCAAGCACATACGATCCAGGCGGGCGTCATAGGGGTTGACGGGTCGCTATACGATCCCTGAGCATTGCAATCTGCCAATCATCTTGCGCGGCGGTGCAGCCTCACAAGCTGTAAACCATGGCATCTGTAAACCCTGACAGGGCCCTTGACGGTCAACAGGATGGTCGACCCACCCCGCCGAGCGGCCCACACGCGATTGGCAATGCGAGAGAGGAGCTCATGCTTCAAAGTGGTTACATGGCGGTGATGCAAGCGGGCAGCCGCGAAGAGTTCCTGTCGGAAATCGTTCGGTTCACCCAACAGCTGGGTTTCCAGACGGTGTCCGCCACGATGGTGCTGGACCACGTGCTCGCCGAGTCGGAGTTCATCACCGTGGACAACGCCCCCGAGGCGTTCCGTACGGCATTCCTGAGCCGGGAGAACTGGCGGCGCGACCCCGTGATGCAGCACTGCAAGCGGCAGAGCGTGCCCATCATCTGGGGGCAGTCCACCTACACCGATGGCGGCCAGGGCGACGTCTGGGAGGAACAGGCGCGCTACGGGTACCGCGCCGGCATCGCGATGGCACTGCACCTGCCCGAAGGCCGGCACTTCATGCTGGGGGTCGAGCGCGACCAGCAGGTGCCGAGCGATCCCACCGAGCTCACGCGCATCGTTGCCGACCTGCAGCTGCTCACCGTGCATGCGCAGGAAGCCGCGGTGCGCATCTTCGTGCCCGTCGCCCCCGACAAATCGGTGGCAGCCAGCCTCACGCCGCGCGAACTCGAGGCGCTGCGCTGGACCATGGAAGGCAAGACCGCGTGGGAGGTGGGCAACATCCTCGGCATCAGCGAACGCACCGCGGTGCTTCACGTCAACAACGCGATGCACAAGCTCGGTTGTGTCAACAAACACCAAGCTGTGTTGAAGGCTTTGCGCCTCGGTTTGTTGCGTTAACTTTGCCGCCTCGCACCTCTGCGGGGCCGCCCTACCTGTAAGAGCTGACACTACCGGCCAGAGGGGCCCGCTGCTGGAATCTGCTTCGTGCATTCAACGAGATGCACCCATCCCCAACCGGAGCAGATCATGCAAACCCAATCCAGCACCGTTCAATCCAAGTCGAACGACAAGCAAGGCCAGAAGCCCGCGTCGCCGCTGCCCGCTCCGATGCCGTTGTCGCCCGAACTTCTGCAGCAAGTGGGTGGTGCCGGTGGCCCGCGCGGCCTGCCGAAGGGTGGTTGGTGAACGTCGCCTCGTTGCGCCGCCCCCGTGCCTGATCAACTCCTCGCGCGTTGAATCCCCGCCCCCCGCGCCGTTCCGGAGCGTCTCGGATTCACCACCATGCCCAGCCTGTTTCGCCCTGAAGTCGCCGAAGGTAGACGTCAGGGTTGGCTGGGCAACATCCAGATCATCCGTCCTGTGTCGCTCACCGCGCTGACGGTCCTCGTGGCCCTCAGCGCGTTGGCCATCGGTTTCTTCTTCAGCGTGGGTGAGTACACGCGCAAAGCCCGTGTCACCGGGTACCTCGTACCCGACCGCGGTGTGATGCGCCTCACCTCCCCGCAGCCTGCACAAGTGCTCGAACGCCATGCCGCCGAAGGCCAGGTGGTCCGGCAAGGTGACGTGCTCTTCGTGCTGTCCATCGAACGCACCACCCCGCAGGGTGACACGCACGAGGCCGTGCTGGCCAGCCTGGCTTCGCGCGAACGCAGCCTGCAGGCCGCCGGCAAGCGTCGCCAGCAATTGCAGGCCGCACAGATGAGTGCGTTGAACCTGCAGCGCGAGAACATGCAGCGCGAGCTGGTGCAGATGGGCGCGGAGGCGAGCCTGCACCGCCAGCGCCTCCAGCTCGCGCAGGAGTCCCTCGCCCGCCTCGAATCGCTGAAGGCCGACCAGTTCGTGTCGTCGGCCCAGGTGCAGGCGAAGGCCGAAGACGTGCTGGCACTGCGTGCCCAGTTGCAGGCGCTCGAGCGCCAGCAGGCTGCGCACCGGCGCGAGATCTCCTCACTCGAGGCCCGCCAGCACGAACTGCCGTTGAGCGAACAGGCCGAGCTGGGTGAAATCGAGCGCGACCTGGCCGAGCTGGCGCAGGAGTCGGCCGAAAACGAAGCGCTGCGGCGCATCGTGGTGCGTGCCCCGCAGGACGGCACCGTCACGGCCGTGGGTGTAGAGCCCGGCCAGTCGGTGGGCGCACAGGCCGCCCTGGCGAACCTGGTGCCCAGCGGTGCCGCGTTGCAGGCACACCTGTTCGCACCGTCGAGTGCCATGGGTTTCGTGCATGCCGACCAGACCGTGCTGCTGCGCTACGAGGCCTACCCGTACCAGAAGTTCGGTCACCAGGTGGGCCACGTGATGCAAGTGTCGCGCACCCCCCTGCCCGCCTCGGAACTGGGCGGGCTGCCGGTGTCGGCGGCGCAGGAACCCCTGTACCGCATCACCGTGGCACTCGACCAGCAGGCGGTGCAGGCCTATGGCCGTGCGCAGACGCTGTCACCCGGCATGCAACTGGAGGCCGATGTGTTGCTCGACCGCCGCCGACTGATCGAATGGATCTTCGAGCCCGTGCTGAGCCTGACTGGCCGCGTTTGACCCGCACCGCATACGCGCCCGCATGCGGCCGGCCACCTGTTTTCTCCCCGGTGTGAGGACACCATGCTCGATGCCCTGAAGTTCGGATTTGCCAGCCGCCGCGTGCCGCTGGTGTTGCAGACCGAGGCCGCCGAATGTGGCCTGGCCAGCCTGGCCATGGTGGCCTCGCACTTCGGCCTGCGCATCGACCTGCCTACGTTGCGCGACCGCTTTTCGCTGTCCGCGAAGGGGGCCACGCTGGCCGACCTCGTGCGCATTGCCGGCCTGTTGCAACTCAACGCCCGCCCGCTGCGCGCCGAGCTGGAGCACCTGCCGCAACTCCAGGTGCCGTGCATCCTGCACTGGGACCTGAACCACTTCGTGGTGCTGACCGAGGTGCGCCGCAACGTCGCCACCATCCACGACCCGGCCCGCGGCGTGCGGCGCCTGCCGATGAGCGAGGTGTCGAAACACTTCACCGGCGTGGTAATGGAACTGGTTCCGGCGGCCGACTTCCGCCCGAAGACCGAGAAGCAGCACATCAGCCTGCAGCAGCTGCTGGGCCGCGTGACCGGCTTGCGGCGTTCGCTCGCGCAGATCTTCGTGCTGGCGCTGGCGCTCGAAGGGTTCATGCTGCTGGCGCCGTTTTTCCTGCAGTGGGTGGTGGACTCGGTGCTGGTGAGCGCGGACCGCGACCTGCTGGTCACGCTCGGCATCGGCTTCGGCCTGCTCGTGCTGATCCAGGTGGCCACCGGCGCGGTGCGGTCGTGGGCGGTGCTGTACCTGTCGTCCACGCTGAACCTGCAGTGGCTGAGCAACGTGTTCGCGCACATGATGCGGCTGCCGGTGAGCTGGTTCCAGAAGCGTCACACGGGTGACGTGATGTCGCGCTTCAACGCCATCCAGCACATCCAGCAGACCATGACCACGAGCTTCATCGAGGCCGTGCTCGATGGCCTGCTGGTGATGCTGACGCTGGGCATGATGTTCGTCTACAGCGGCACGCTGAGCGGCATCGCCATCGGCTGCGTGGTGGTCTATGCGCTGATGCGCTGGGTGTTCTTCCGCCCCCTGCGCGATGCCACCGAAGAGAGCATCGTGCACGACGCGAAGCGCGAAACCCACTTCCTGGAGTCGCTGCGCGGGGTGCAGTCCATCAAGCTGTTCAACCGCCAGGAAGACCGCCAGGCGCAGTTCATGAACCGCGTCGTCGACGCGATGAACGCCAACCTCGCCACCCGCAAGCTCGACCTGATGTTCGGCGTGATCCACAAGCTGGTGTTCGGGCTCGAGCGCATCGCGGTGATCTGGGTCGGGTCCATGCTGGTGATGGATCACCGCTTCTCGGTGGGCATGCTGTTCGCCTTTTTCGCCTACAAGGAACAGTTCGCGGTGCGGGTCAGCGGCCTCATCGACAAGCTCGTCGAGCTGAAGATGCTGCGGCTGCAGGGCGAACGCCTGGCCGACATCGTGCTGTCGTCACCCGAGGTGGAGGTGGGCGGCGGGGTGGTGCGTGAGCGCCGTGTCGAGCCGCGCCTGGAGCTGCACGACGTGAGCTTCCGCTACTCCGACTCCGAGCCCGACATCCTCAGCGGGCTGAGTTTCACCATCGAGCCGGGAGAGTCGGTGGCCATCGTCGGCCCGTCGGGGTGTGGCAAGACCACGCTGCTCAAGCTGATGCTCGGCATCCTCGCACCGCAGGATGGCGAGATGCGGGTGGGCGGGGTACCGCTGTCGCAGCTGGGGTTGAGGGCGTGGCGCGACATGATCGGCACGGTGATGCAGGACGACCAGCTGTTTGCCGGCTCCATCACTGACAACATCTGCTTCTTCGATGCCCAGCCCGACCACGAGTGGGCCGAGGAATGCGCCCAGCTCGCCGCCGTGCACGACGAGATCGCCGCCATGCCGATGGGGTACCACACGCTCATCGGCGACATGGGCGCGAGCATCTCGGGCGGCCAGAAGCAGCGCATCCTGCTCGCGCGGGCGCTGTACAAGCGCCCGCAGATCCTGTTCCTGGATGAGGCCACCAGTGCACTCGACGTGGACCGCGAGCGCATCGTCAACCAGGCCATCAAGCAACTCCAACTGACACGTGTGATCGTGGCCCACCGGCCCGAGACCATCGCGTCCGCGGGCCGTGTCATCGTCCTGAAGGACGGCAACGTGACGCAGGACCTGCGCAGCGTCAACGCCGCGTCGCGGTAGGGGCTCCCACACGCATGTATGCATTCCAGACGGCCGGCAGCGAGCCCAACCCGCATGCGCTGGCAGCGCTCGTGAAGGCGAGTGAACAACACGCCATCGTGGCGTCGCGCGACATCGTCGACGTCCGCGGTGTGAAGCTTTGGGCGCAGGGGCAGGCCGTGTCGGCGTCGCTGCACCAGCGCCTGATCGACCGGCGGTTGCAGAACCCGCTCGAGGTGTGCCTGATGGCGGAAGGCGGGGTCACGCCGTTTTCGCTGCTGTCTGACTTGAGTGAGCTTATCGATTCGTCGAGTCCGATAGCCTTCATGATCAGGCCCTGGGCGTCGGTGCTGCTCGAACAGATGCAGCACATCCCGCTGCATTCGGTGGCGCAGCTGATGCTGACGGCCTCGTTGGCCACCCGGCCGGCCACCCTGCCCCATGCGTTGGCCGCCATGGCGTTGGCTGGGGCCATGGTGGCCAGCCGCCAGGGCTCGCCGCAGGACATCCGCCTCGCGATGCTGGGCGGCCTGCTGCACGACATCGGCGAGGTGTACATCCACCCGCAGTACCTCGACTACGGGCAACCGCTCGACCTGATGGGCCACAAGCACCTGGTGATCCACCCGCGGGTAGGCCAGATGTTGTTGAGCACGCTGACGGACTACCCGGCGGCGCTGTCGCGCGCGGTGGGTGAACACCACGAGCGGCTGGACCGGTCGGGGTACCCGGCGCGGCTGGAGGGCGACGAGGTGTCTACCCTTGGCCGTGTGCTGGCCGTGACCGAAGTGACGCTGGGCATCATGCGCTGGCCCAACGCGCCACTGACCCGCGCAAGCTTTGCGCTGCGGGTGGTACCGGGCGAGTTCGATCCCGTCTGGGCCTCGTTCGTGTGGGACGCGGCGCGTGAGGTCGATGAAAACCCGGGCGCGACCGCCAACACGATCGACCTGTACCAGCAGCTGGCCGACATCGACCAGCAGCTGGTGCAGGCCCAGACTCTGGGGCAGGAGTTGCAAGACCAGGGCCGCACCCTGCCCGTCATCAACGTGGTGACGCAGGCGATGCATCGCCTCGACCGGTTGCGGGTGGCATGGAATGCGCTCGGGCTGTGGCGTGTGTCGGCGGGGGATGCCCCGCAGGCGGAACGTTTCGAGCTGGAGCTGGCCCATGTGGAGTTGCGCCAGCGCATGCGCAGCGTGCAGCGCGAGTGCCTGCTGGTGAGCGACCGGCTGGGGGAGGCCGAGAAGTTTCGCGTGGCGCCGTTGTGGAAGGGCCTGATGGCCGGGCGCGATTGAACCAGACGTCAGGGTGCGGTAGCCGCCTCGACATGGCCCAGCCAGCGAAGGGCCTGCTCGGGGGAATCACCACACATGTCGGGGTCGGGCTTCAGCGACGAACACACGGCTGGGCGGTCGGGGTGGCCGAAAATCTTGCAGCGGAGGTCGTCCGTCAACTGCACACACCGCACGCCAGCAGGTTTGCTGATGCCATCCACGAGCGGCATTCCCGGGATGGGCGACGAGATGGACGGTGCGATGCAGCAGGCGCCACAGCCGGGCCGGCAGGCGTGAGGGGTGAATCGGTCGGACATCCTCACATTATTCGCTGCCCACGCCACGTTCCGGCCATTCCGGGAGTCCCCAGCCCGTGACGGCAAGGGGCCCACAGCCTAAAATTCACGTCTTGCCCGCTCCCGTTTTTCGGTGTAGCCGCGGCCCCCTTTTTCCCCCGGAGTTCCTTGATGTTGTACCCCCACGAGTTCGACGTGCTCGTCGTCGGCGGAGGCCATGCCGGCACCGAAGCCGCCCTGGCCGCTGCGCGCATGGGTTGCCGCACGCTGCTGCTGAGCCACAACATCGAGACGCTCGGCCAGATGAGTTGCAACCCGTCCATCGGCGGCATCGGCAAGGGCCACCTGGTCAAGGAGGTCGATGCGCTGGGCGGTGCCATGGCGCTGGCCACTGACGAGTCGGGCATCCAGTTCCGCATCCTCAACAGTTCGAAAGGCCCGGCCGTGCGGGCCACCCGCGCGCAGGCCGACCGCATCATCTACAAGGCAGCGATCCGCAGCCGCCTGGAAAACCAGCCGAACCTCACGCTCTTCCAGCAGGCCGTCGACGACCTGATGGTCGAGGGCGACCGGGTGGTGGGTGCCGTGACCCAGGTGGGTATTCGCTTCCGCGCCCGCGCGGTGGTGCTGACCGCCGGCACCTTCCTCGACGGCAAGATCCACGTCGGGTTGCAGAACCATGCCGGTGGCCGTGCGGGTGACCCGCCGGCGGTGTCGCTGTCCGCGCGGCTGAAGGAGCTGAAGCTGCCGCAAGGCCGGCTGAAGACCGGCACCCCGCCGCGCATCGACGGCCGGTCCATCGACTTCAGCCGCCTGACTGAACAGCCCGGTGACCTGGACCCGGTGCCGGTGTTCAGCTTCATGGGGAACACCGCGATGCACCCGACGCAGGTGCCCTGCTGGATCACTCACACCAACGAGCAGACGCACGACATCATCCGCTCCGGCTTCGACCGCAGCCCCATGTTCACCGGGATCATCGGTGGCGTGGGCCCGCGGTATTGCCCCAGCATCGAGGACAAGATCAACCGGTTCGCCGACAAGGACTCGCACCAGATCTTCCTGGAACCCGAGGGGCTCACCACCCACGAGTTTTACCCGAACGGCATCAGCACCAGCCTGCCCTTCGACGTGCAGTTGCTGGCGGTGCGGTCGATGCAGGGGCTGGAAAACGCCCACATCCTGCGCCCGGGTTACGCCATCGAGTACGACTACTTCGACCCACGCGCGCTGAAGGCCACGTTTGAAACCAAGTCCATCGGCGGACTGTTTTTCGCGGGCCAGATCAACGGCACCACCGGCTACGAAGAGGCGGCGGCCCAAGGCCTCTTCGCTGGGCTGAACGCCGCGCTGCAGGTGCAGGGCAAGTCGGCTTGGACGCCGGGGCGCGACCAGGCGTACCTCGGTGTGCTGGTCGACGACTTGATCACGAAGGGGGTAACCGAGCCCTACCGCATGTTCACCAGCCGCGCCGAGTTCCGCCTGCAGCTGCGCGAGGACAACGCCGACGCCCGCCTGACCGAGGTGGGGCGCGCGATGGGCCTGGTGAACGACGCCCGCTGGGATGCCTTCAATCGGAAACGCGACGCTGTTTCACGTGAAACAGAACGGCTGAAGTCCACCTGGGTTCAACCGAGCACCCTCCCCGCTGCCGATGCCGAAGCTTTGCTTGGTAAGGCACTCGAACACGAGTACAGCCTCGCCGACCTGCTGCGCCGGCCCAATGTGAACTACGCGACGCTCGAAAAGATCGCTGCCATCGCCCGACCCGCTGCCGGTGTTTCACGTGAAACACTGCAAACCGAACTGGGTGCCGAACTGGCTGATGAGGTGATCGAACAGGTGGAGATCAGCGTGAAGTACGCCGGCTACATCAACAAGCAGAACGAGGATGTGGAGCGCGCTGCGCACTACGAGCACCTGCGTTTGCCTACCGAGTTGGACTACAGCAAGGTCACGGCGTTGAGTTTCGAGGCCCGTCAGAAGCTGGCGGCCCAACGCCCCGAGACCCTGGGGCAGGCTTCCCGCATCTCTGGCATCACCCCGGCCACGATCTCGCTGTTGTTGATCCACTTGAAAAAGGGCCGCTTCCAAGGTTTTGCCGCCAACGACACCAACCGGTCACCCGACGATGCAGCCGCCTGAGTCGGAGGTGTTGGCCGCTGGACTGGAGGCGCTTGACCTGGACCTGGGCGAGGCCCAGCGGTCCGCCCTGCTCGCCTACCTCGCGTTGATCGCCAAGTGGAACAAGGTCTACAACCTGACCGCGGTGCGGGATCCTGCCGAGATGATGACGACCCACCTGCTCGACAGTCTGGCGGTGGTAGCGCCGTTGCGTCGGCACTTGGGTGACCGGCCGGCGCGGGTGCTCGACGTTGGCAGTGGCGCGGGCCTGCCCGGTGTGGTGTTGGCAATCGCCCTGCCGCAGCTGACGGTGACCTGTGTCGACACGGTGGGCAAGAAGGCCAGCTTCATCCAGCAGGTGGCGGGGGAACTGAAGTTGCGCAACCTGTCGGCGCAACATGCGCGCGTCGAATCGATGGCCATTGCGCCGGTGGACGTCGTGACGTCCCGGGCGTTTGCGTCGCTGGTGGACTTCACGTCGCTGACTACCCAGCACCTGGCCCCCGGGGCGGTGTGGATGGCGATGAAGGGCAAACGCCCTGGTGATGAGCAGGCTGCCCTGCCCTCTGCCGTGGAGGTGTTTCACGTGGAACAACTGACCGTACCCGGCTTGAATGCCGAACGCTGCCTGATCTGGATGAGGCCACGACCATGAACGTGCTGGGAATCTCCGACTACGGCTCGTTCTGTGCCGCTGTGCTGTTGTTCCTGGCGCTGCCCGGCCCCGGCACGTTTGCGCTGCTGACCTCCACCGGGAAAGGTGGCTTCCGTGCCGGGGCCTCCTGCATGCTGGGGTTGATTGCCGGTGATCAGGCCTTGCTGTGGATGGCGGTGGCCGGTGTGGCGGCCGTGCTGGCCACACACCCGGTGGCATTCAAGCTGGTGCAGTACGGTGGAGCGGCGTACCTGGTGTGGATCGGGCTGAAGCTCATCCTCGCGCGGGACGGTGCCAAGTCGCCCATCCACATCGAACCGCGCCACTATGCCAAGCAAGGGTTCTTCATCACGCTGCTGAACCCGAAGGCCATCGTCTTCTACATGGCATTCTTCCCGCTGTTCATCAACCCGACCACCCACCTCGGCCTGCCCACCTTCGCAGCCATGGCGGTGACGATTGCGTTGCTCACCACCGTGTACTGCCTGACCCTGTGTGCCTTCGCGAACGCCGTCTCCCAAAAGGTCAAGGCGCACCGGCGGCTGTCACAGTGGTTGCAGCGGTTGGCCGGCATGTGCCTCGTGGCCTTCGGTGTCCGCCTGACCACGAACTGATGACCGACCCCCTTCCCTTCGCACGCTCCTGGAACCGCCCATGACCCGCATCTTCTGTGTTGCCAATCAAAAAGGTGGCGTCGGTAAAACCACCACCACCGTGAACCTGGCCGCGGGCCTCGCCAAGATCGGGCAGCGCACGCTGGTCGTCGACATGGACCCGCAGGGCAACGCCACCATGGGCTCCGGCATCGACAAGCGTTCGCTGCCGCTGACGGTGTATGACGTGCTGCTGGAAAGTGCGTCCATTGCCGAGGCCCGGCAGCACAGCGAGAAGGTGGGCTACGACGTGCTCGGTGCCAACCGCGAACTGGCGGGGGCCGAGGTGGACCTGGTAGGTGTGGAGCGGCGCGACGGCCGTCTCAAGGGGGCGCTGGCCGCCGTGGCCGGCGACTACGATTTCGTGCTGATCGACTGCCCTCCGTCACTCAGCATGCTGACCCTGAACGGCCTGTGCAGTGCCCACGGGGTCCTGGTGCCCATGCAGTGCGAGTACTTCGCGCTCGAGGGCCTGAGCGATCTGGTGAACACCATCAAGCAGGTGCACGCCAACCTGAACCCGGACCTGCAGCTGATTGGCCTGCTGCGGGTGATGTTCGATCCGCGCATCACGTTGCAGCAGCAGGTCAGCGAGCAACTCAAGGCCCACTTCGGTGAGAAGGTGTTCAACACGGTGATCCCGCGCAACGTGCGCCTCGCGGAGGCGCCGAGCTACGGCTTGCCGGGCGTGGTGTTCGACCCGCAGTCGAAGGGTGCCCTGGCGTTCATCGATTTCGCACGCGAGATGGTGGACCGCGTGGCAGCGCCACCGGCTGCCGTGGCCGCCTGACGGCGGGCCCCGGCAGCGGGGAGGGTCAGAGGCCGAGGCCTTCGTCCACCCCGAGGTGCACGTTCATCGCCTGCACCGCCGCGCCACTGGCGCCCTTGCCCAGGTTGTCGAGGCGGGCCACCACCAGCAACTGGGTGTCGTTGCCGAACACCAGGATATCGACCTGGTTGGTGTCGTTGTTGGCCTGCACGTCGAGGAACCCGTCTTCCAGCGTGGCCGGGTCACGCACCGGCAGCACGCGGATGAACCGCTCGCCAGCGTAGCGTTTGGCAAACGCATCGTGCACCTTCTCGGCCGTGGTGCCGGCCGGCATTTGTGAGAGATGCAAGGGCACACTCACGGCCAATCCCTTGAGGAACGGGCCCACGATGGGCACGAACACCGGCGGCACGATCAACCCGGTGTGGGCCATCATCTCGGGCAGGTGCTTGTGGGCGAGGCCCAGGGCGTAGGGGCGCGGGGCGTCGAGCTTCGGGTCGCCGCCAGCCTCGTACTGCTCGATCATCTTCTTGCCGCCGCCCGAGTACCCGGTGATGGACGTGGCGCTCGCCGGCAGCGTGGCCGCCACCAGGCCGGCGTCGATCAGCGGGCGCAACAGCAGGATGAACGCCGTGGCGTGGCAGCCCGGGTTCGCGATGCGCTTGCTGGTGCGGATCAGGCTGCGCTGGTCGGGCGCAAGCTCGGGCAGGCCGAAGGCCCAGCCCGGGGCCGTGCGGAACGCCGTGCTGGCGTCGATCACGCAAGTGTTGGGGTTGGTGACCAGCGATACCGCTTCGCGCGAAGCGGCATCGGGCAGGCACAGGAAGGCCACGTCGGCGGCATTGAGCAGGCGCGCCCGCTCGGCGGCATCCTTGCGGCGGTCGGCGTCGATGCGCAGCACCTCCACGTCCTGGCGCTGGGCCAGGTACTCGTGGATGCGCAGGCCGGTGGTGCCTTCTTGCCCGTCGACAAACACCCGATACTTCATGGTCGATTTCCTCGTTGACTGAGTCGTGAAGGATAAGGCACACCGATGACCGAACGTGACAAGACGTCGAAGCCCACACACCGTGTGCTCCTGCTGCCCGGTTGGCAGAACTCCGGCGCTGGCCACTGGCAGAGCCGTTGGGAGTTGCGATATGGCGACACCCGCGTGGACCAGGACGACTGGCAATGGCCCAAGCGGGGCGACTGGCTCGCGCAGCTCGAACACGCGGTGCTGGCCGACCCCCGCCCCGCCCTGCTCGTGGCCCACAGCCTGGGCTGCCACCTGGTGAGTGCCTGGGCTGCCCATTCGCAGCACGCGGCCCGTGTGGTGGGGGCGCTCCTGGTGGCCCCGCCGGATCTGGACCGGGATGACCTGCCGCCCCAGCTCGCCCCCTGGCGCAGCACCGTGCGGCGGGCGCTGCCCTTCCCCGCCACGGTCGTCTGGAGCGACAACGACCCCTATTGCGCCCCCGCCCGTTCCGAGGCCATGGCGGCCGCGTGGGGTGCCTCGCAGGTGGCCGCCGGGCCCCGGGGACACCTCAACGGCGATTCGGGCCTGGGTGATTGGCCCGAAGGCCGCGAATTGCTCAAGAACCTCACGGGCGAGTGCTGAGGGATCAGTGAAAATGCCGGCCATGGTCACCAAGAAACCCAAAGGCCTCGGCCTCGGCCTCGAAGCGCTGCTCGGGCCCAAAGTCAGCGACGTTCCGGTTCCGGCCGACGACGGTACCCCCCGTTCCCTGAAGCTCACCCAGCTGCAGCCGGGCAAGTACCAGCCGCGCACGCGCATGGACGAAGGTTCGCTCTACGAGCTGGCCGAAAGCATCCGCGCGCAGGGCATCATGCAGCCGATCCTGGTGCGCCCGGTGGGGTCCAACCGCTTCGAGATCATCGCGGGCGAACGCCGCTCGCGCGCGGCCAAGCTGGCGGGCCTCGACGAGGTGCCCGTGCTGGTGCGAGAGGTGCCGGACGAAGCCGCCGCCGCCATGGCGCTGATCGAGAACATCCAGCGCGAAGACCTGAACCCGCTCGAAGAGGCCCAGGGCATCGCCCGCCTCGTCAACGAATTCAACCTCACGCACGAGCAGGCGGCGCAGGCCGTGGGGCGTTCGCGCAGCGCCGCCAGCAACCTGCTGCGCCTGCTCAACCTCGCCGAACCCGTGCAGCAGATGCTGATGGCGGGCGACATCGACATGGGCCATGCGCGCGCGCTGCTGCCGCTCGACGGGGCGCAGCAGATCCTGAGCGCCGCCGAGATCGTGGCGAAAAAACTGAGCGTGCGCGACGCCGAAAAGCTCGTCACCCGCGCCGTCAGCGGCCGCCAGCAGCCCCTCATCCGCGTGGCCAAGGACAAGCCCCGCGACATCGCCCGCATCGAGGAGGAGCTGTCCGATGCACTCACCGCCCAGGTGGACATCCGGGTGAAAAAGCGCACCAAGCGCGGCGAGCAGGGCGAGGTGGCCATTCAGTTCGGTTCGCTCGACGAGTTGAACGGCTTGTTGCAGAAGCTCGGCCTCCGCCAGCAGTGACATCTGCTAAGGTGGTGGCGAGAACGTTGACAGTGCAACCACGGGGGGAACTCCGCGCCACCCGGCAGGCTCACTCGTTTGCGGGCTGCAATGAATCGAAGTTAGGGGCACACTCGCTGTAAACCACCGAGAAGCCCACCGTGTCAACCAGGTGCCCTTGGAGAGAGTTGGAATAAGCTAAGCCGTGAACTGTTGGGCAAAACCCCGGGTTCTCCGGGCATGATGGCCCACACGATCACCGAAGCTTGGCAGAACTTGGTACAAAGCAATCAAGCAGTGAGCTGACCCCCAAGGAAAGCTCTGATGAAGTCCTGCAACGGGTTTCATCAGAACTTCCCCCAACGGTGCAGAGGTGGCCCCTCCGCACGTTGCCTTGATGCCAGGAGGTCAGCATGGATGTGATCAGCCATTTCGCCGCTCGTTTCGAACGCACGCGAGAAGAGGAACTCTCTCTCGAAGAGTACCTCGCCGAGTGCAAGCACAACCCCGTGGCCTACGCCACCGCCGCCGAGCGCATGCTCAAGGCGATCGGCGAGCCCCAGACCATCGACACGCGCAACGACCAGCGCCTCTCACGCCTGTTCGCCAACAAGGTGATCAAGGTGTACCCGGCCTTCGCCGAGTTCTACGGCATGGAAGACGCGATCGAACAGGTCGTCTCGTACTTCCGCCATGCGGCGCAGGGCCTCGAGGAAAAGAAGCAGATCCTCTACCTGCTCGGCCCCGTGGGCGGCGGCAAGTCGTCCATCGCCGAACGCCTGAAGGCGCTCATGCAGGAAGTGCCCTTCTACGCGATCAAGGGTTCACCGGTGAACGAGACACCGCTGGGCCTGTTCGATCCCATCGAGGACGGGGCCATCCTCGAGAAGGAATACGGCATTCCGCGCCGCTACCTGAACCGCGTGCTGTCGCCGTGGGCCGTCAAGCGGCTCGACGAATACGGTGGTGACATCCGCAAGTTCCGCGTGGTCAAGCGTTACCCGTCCGTGCTCAAGCAAGTGGGCATCGCGAAGACCGAGCCGGGCGACGAAAACAACCAGGACATCAGCTCGCTGGTGGGCAAGGTCGACATCCGAAAGCTCGAGACCTTCGCGCAGGACGATCCCGATGCCTACAGCTACTCCGGCGGCCTGTGCCTCGCGAACCAGGGCCTGCTCGAGTTCGTCGAGATGTTCAAGGCGCCCATCAAGGTGCTGCACCCGCTGCTCACCGCCACGCAGGAAGGCAACTACAAGGGCACGGAAGGGTTCGGTGCCATCCCGTTCGACGGCATCGTGCTCGCGCACAGCAACGAGAGCGAGTGGAAGACCTTCCGCAACAACAAGAACAACGAGGCCTTCCTCGACCGGATCTACATCGTCAAGGTGCCGTACTGCCTGCGTGTCAGCGAGGAGGTGAAGATCTACGAGAAGCTGCTGCGCGGCTCGTCGCTCGCCCAGGCCACGTGCGCGCCGGGCACGCTGAAGATGATGAGCCAGTTCGCCGCCCTCACGCGCCTGAAGGAGCCCGAGAACTCGAGCCTCTATTCGAAGATGCTCGTGTACGACGGTGAAAACCTGAAGGACACCGACCCGCGCGCGAAGAGCTTCCAGGAATACCGCGACTACGCCGGGGTCGACGAGGGCATGAGCGGCATCTCCACGCGCTTTGCCTTCAAGATCATCAGCAAGGTGTTCAACTTCGACAGCACGGAGGTCGCAGCCAACCCGGTGCACCTGATGTACGTGCTCGAGAAGCAGATCGAACGCGAGCAGTTCCCCGCCGACACCGAACAGCGTTACCTTGCCTTCATCAAGGAGCATCTCGCGGTGCGGTACGCCGAATTCATCGGCAAGGAAATACAGACCGCCTACCTCGAGAGCTACAGCGAGTACGGCCAGAACATCTTCGACCGCTACGTCACGTACGCCGACTACTGGATCCAGGACCACGAGTACCGCGACACCGACACCGGCGAGGTGTTCGACCGCGCCTCGCTGAACGCCGAGCTCGAGAAGATCGAAAAGCCCGCCGGCATCGCGAACCCGAAGGACTTCCGCAACGAGATCGTCAACTTCGTGTTGCGGGCCCGCGCGAACAACGCCGGCAACAACCCGGTCTGGACCAGCTATGAAAAGCTGCGCACGGTGATCGAGAAGAAGATGTTCTCGAACACCGAGGAGCTGCTGCCGGTCATCAGTTTCAACGCCAAGGCCAGTGCCGACGAAGCCAAGAAGCACGAAGACTTCGTCACCCGCATGGTGGCCAAGGGCTACACGCCGAAGCAGGTGCGCCTGCTCTGCGAGTGGTACCTGCGTGTCCGGAAAAGCTCATGAACGCCCTCCGGCCGCTGCGCACCGCCGCCGATTCCCCGGGGGCGTCGGGCGGCCGGGTGCGCGGGCCCGGCTCGGCCGGCTAGTCCGGCGACAGAATGAAGGAGTCGCATGTTCCAGCAGATCATCGATCGTCGACTCGCGGGCAAGAACAAGTCCATCGGCAACCGTGAGCGCTTTCTTCGCCGCCACAAGGACCAGATCCGCGAGGCGGTGAAGCGGGCTGTCGACGGCCGCGGCATCCGCGACATGGCGCAGGGGGAAGACATCCACATCCCCCGGCGCGACATCGCGGAACCGGTGTTCGGCCATGGCCAGGGGGGCAAGCGCGAGATGGTGCACCCCGGCAACCAGGACTACATCCGCGGCGACCGCATCGAACGCCCGAAGGGCGGCCAAGGCGGCGGTGGCGGCGGCCAGGCGAGCGATTCCGGCGAGGGGGACGACGACTTCGTCTTCCACCTCACGAAGGAAGAGTTCATGCAGGTCTTCTTCGACGACCTGGCCCTGCCCAACCTCGCGCGCACCACCCTCGCAGAAACCCCAGAATTCAAGACCCACCGCGCCGGCTACAGCAGCGACGGCACACCGAACAACCTGCACGTGGTGCGGTCCATGCGCGGGGCCATCGGCCGGCGCATCGCGCTCGGGTCCGACGCGCGGCGCCAGTTGCTCGCGCTCGAGGAAGAGCTGATCGCGCTGCAGACCGCCGCGGGCGACCACAAGGAAGAGATCGCCGCGGTGGAGGCCGCCATCGCGGTGCTGCACGCCCGCATCGGCCGCATCCCGTACCTCGATCCCATCGACCTGCGCTACCGCAGCCGCGTGCGGGTGCCGGTGCCCACCGCGAAGGCGGTGATGTTCTGCCTGATGGACGTGTCGGGGTCGATGGATGAGAGCCGCAAGGACCTGGCGAAGCGCTTTTTCATCCTGCTGTACCTGTTCCTCACGCGGCACTATGAACGCATCGACATCGTGTTCATCCGCCACCACACGCAGGCCCAGGAGGTGGATGAGCAGAACTTCTTCCACTCCACCGAAACAGGCGGCACCGTGGTGTCGAGCGCGCTGGTGCTGATGGAAGAGATCGCCCGGGCCCGTTACCCCACGAGCGAGTGGAACATCTACGGCGCGCAGGCGAGCGACGGTGACAACTGGCACCACGACAGCGGCCGCTGCCGCGAGTTGCTCGCCCACAGCATCCTGCCGCTGTGCCGCTACTTCGCGTACGTGCAGGTGGCCGAGGAAGAGCAGAATCTGTGGGATGAATACAGCGCCCTCGCCGCCGAATCCAAGGCCTTCGCGATCCGCAAGGTGACCGAGGCGTCGCAGATCTACCCGGTGTTCCGCGAGCTGTTCAAGAAGGAAGGAGCTGCGGCATGAGTGCGATGCAAGCCAGCACCGCGAGCCTCGAGGCGTTCGACGCCGCCCGCCGCCCGGCGCGCGCGGCCGACATCCGCCCGCCCCCGCGTGCGAGTGAACCCCTGCCCTCCCCGAGCGACTGGTCGTTCGAGTTGATCGAGCGGTACCACGAGCGCATCAGGGCCACGGCCGAACGGTTCGGCCTCGACACCTACCCGAACCAGCTCGAGATCATCACCGCCGAGCAGATGATGGACGCCTACGCGTCGGTCGGCATGCCGGTGAACTACCGGCACTGGAGCTACGGCAAGGAGTTCATCTCCACCGAAAAGAACTACCGCCGCGGCCACATGGGCCTCGCGTACGAAATCGTCATCAACTCCAACCCCTGCATCAGCTACCTGATGGAGGAAAACACGATGGGCATGCAGGCCCTCGTGATCGCCCACGCGGCCTACGGCCACAACAGCTTCTTCAAGGGCAACTACCTGTTCCGCATGTGGACCGATGCGTCGTCGATCATCGACTACCTCGTCTACGCGAAGAACTACGTCGCCGACTGCGAGGAACGCCACGGGGTCGACGCGGTGGAGGCGCTGCTCGACAGCTGCCACGCGCTGATGAACCACGGCGTGGACCGCTACCGCCGGCCCAGCCGCAAGTCGCTCGCCCAGGAACTCGCCGACCGCAAGGACCGCGAGGCCTACGCGCAGCGCCAGGTCAACGACATGTGGCGCACGCTGCCCCCGAAGGCCGAGAAGGCCGCCGAGGAATCGCAGGCCCGCCGCTTCCCCGAAGAGCCGCAGGAAAACCTGCTGTACTTCATCGAGAAGAACGCGCCGTTGCTCGAGCCGTGGCAGCGCGAGGTGGTGCGCATCGTGCGCAAGGTGGCGCAGTACTTCTACCCGCAGCGCCAGACGCAGGTCATGAACGAAGGCTGGGCCACGTTCTGGCACCACCACCTGCTCAACACCATGTACGACGACGGCCACCTGTCGGACGGCATGATGATCGAGTGGCTGAAGTCCCACACCAACGTGGTGTACCAGCCGCGGGTGGGTGACCGGGGCTACAGCGGCATCAACCCGTATGCGCTGGGCTTTGCGATGTACTCCGACATCAAGCGGATGTGCGAGCACCCCACCGACGAGGACCGCTACTGGTTCCCCAACATCGCGGGGCGCGACTGGCTCGAGACCATCGACCACGCGATGCGCAACTTCAAGGACGAGAGTTTCATCGGCCAGTACCTGTCGCCGAACCTGATGCGCGAGTTCCGGCTGTTCGCCATCGTCGACGACGACAAGCAGTCCGAGCTGGAGGTGTCCGCCATCCACGACGAACAAGGGTATCGCCGCGTGCGCGAGGCGCTGTCCCACCAGTACGACCTCGGCAGCCGTGAACCCAACATCCAGGTGTGGAACGTGAACCTGCGTGGCGACCGTTCGCTGACGCTGCGCCACACGCAGCACAACGACCGCCCATTGCATGAGGGCGCGCAGGAGGTGCTGAAACACGTGGCCCGCCTGTGGGGTTTCGGCGTCCAGCTGGAAAGCGTGAACAACGCCGGTGACGTGACGAAACGTTGGTCCGTGCCGGCACCGCCGGCCTGAGCGTCCGCGGCCCGCCGGTGCGATGACGTGTTGCCGTTCGAGCCACCCATCGACTGGCCGGGATTGCCCTGCGGCCTGTTGTCCTTCGACGATGCGGGGCGCCTGCTCTCCATCAACGCGCGCCTGCGCGGCTGGCTGCAACTGCCCGAGGGGGCCGAACCCGGCCCGTTGCTGAACGACCTGCTCGCACCGGCGTCGCAGCCGCTTTGCCCCGAGGCGGTGTTGGCGGTGTTGCGCGGCAGCGGCCATGTCGATGACGTGCTGCTGGCGTTCCAGGCCCAGGATGGGCATGAGTGGCCCGGCCAGGTGAGCGCCGCGCGGCATGAGGGTGCCGAGGGCGCCATCAACGTCGCGGTGGTGGTGCGGGTGGCTGACTGGCGTCAGACCGGCCAGGCGGTGGTGGGGGCCCAGCCCACCGCGGAACAGCTGCCCGGCCTCGTGTACCAGTACATGATGCGGCCCGATGGCACCACTTGTTTTCCGTATGCCAGCGAGGCGATGCACGAACTGTTCGGGGTCACCCCCGAAGAGGCTCGCCAGTCGGCGAAAGCGCTGGCGTCGCGGGTGCACCGCGACGACTTGCCTGCGGTGATCGAGAGCATCCACGAATCGGCCAGCACGCTCGGGCGATGGGACGGCGCGTTCCGCGTGGTCGTCAATGGGGACGTGCGCTGGGTCGAAGGACGGTCCACGCCGCAGGCGCTGCCCGATGGATCGGTGCTGTGGAACGGGTACCTGTCGGACGTCACCGCCCGGAAGGCCCTCGAACAGTCGCGCCACGGGGCAGCCGTGGCCGAAGAAGCCGGCCGGGCCAAGAGCGAGTTGCTCGCCCGGGTCAGCCACGAACTGCGCACACCCCTCAACGCCGTGTTGGGCTTTTCGCAGTTGCTGTCGGCCGACCAGGGCCTGGGGCTGCGCCCCAACCAGCAACGCCAGCTCGACCACATCGAAAGTGCCGGACGCAGCCTGCTGGCACTGATCAACGAGGTGCTCGACCTCACCCACATCGAAAGCGGCCGCATGGAGGTGCGGCTCGAAGCGCTGGACCTGCGCCCGGTGGTGGAAGAAAGCCTCGCGATGGTGGAACTGCTGGCCGAGCGCTCGCATGTGGCGCTGCGCATCCAGGTGGACCCTGGGCTGCGCGTGCTGGCGGATCGCCGCAAGCTCGTGCAGTGCCTTGTCAACCTCCTGACGAACGCGATCAAGTACAACCGGGAAGGCGGCCAGGTCGCGGTCGTGGGTTCCAGCTCGCGGGGCGTGCACGAGGTGCGCATCGACGTGCGCGACACCGGATCCGGTTTTACCGCGTCGCAGATGGCCCACCTGTTCGAACCCTTCAACCGGCTCGGTGCGGAACACGGCCACACCGAGGGCAGCGGCCTGGGCCTCGTGATCGTGCGGGGGCTGGCTGAACGGCAGGGCGGGCGCCTGACGGTCGACAGCGAGCCGGGCCAGGGCACCTGTTTCAGCCTGCACCTGCCGGGGCCGGATGACCGGCCACCGGAGGTGCCCGTGCACACCGGCTCCGGGGCCGTCGACGTGTCACAGCCACCCGGCCAGGCCGGTGCGCCGCGGCGGGTGCTCTACGTGGAAGACAACACCGTCAACGTGATGCTGATGAAGGCCATCTTCGACCTGCGCCCGGCCCTGCGGCTCGACACGGCGGACACCGGCGCCGAGGGGCTGGCCCAGGCGCTGGCCGATCCGCCCGCGCTGCTGCTGCTGGACCTGGGCCTGCCCGACGTGGACGGTGTGACCCTGCTGGCGCGGCTGCGCGACCACGAGGTGCTGCAGGGCATCCCCGCGGTGGCGGTGTCGGCCGACGCGCTGAGCCCCGACATCGAGCGGGCGCTGTCGGCCGGGTTCGCTGCCTACTGGACCAAGCCGCTCGACCTGCGGCGCACGTTGGCGGCGCTGGACGCGCTGATGGCCTGAGAGGCTGAGAGTCTTTCGAGCGGGCACGCTCGAAAGACTCTCAGCCTCTGATTCAGCGATCGGGCACGAACGGCCGCACCACCGACAGCAGGCGATCCGTCCAGTCCTGCCGCAGGCCCACCGGGGCGGCCTGGTTCAGCGCCTGTGTGGCCTGGTCGAGACCGGCCGCGCGCCACATCAGCCAGGTGGCGAGGTAGTGGGCCGCCAGCGGCCCGCCTGCCGTGGCCACGGGCCCGCGGGCGTGGAACGGGGTGTCGTCGGCCACGCGCACGCCGGCCTGGATCATCCACGGCTTGCTCGCCGTGTCGGTGGCGGCCGGCACGTCGGCCAGCAGGCCCAGCCGCGCGAGCAGCAGCGTGCCCGAACACTGGCCACCGATCAGCTGGCGCAGCGGGTCGAGCGCGAGCCGGTCGATGACGGCCGAGTTCTCGGCGATGGCGCGTGTGTAGAGGCCGCCCGCGAACACCACGGCCGCAGCCTCGTTGGCGAACTCGAGCGGTTGGGGGGTGTCCACCGTGACACCGTTCATCGACGTGACGCGGGCCGTCGGCGCCACCAGCTCGGCTTTCCAGCCGGCGGCGCTCAGCCGGTTCAGCAGGCCGAACGTGACGAACGTGTCGAGTTCACTGAACCCGTCGAACACCACGATGGCCACCCGCAGCGGGGTCGGTGGCACGGTGCGGCCCTCACTCTTCCAGCAGGCTGCGCAACATCCACGCGGACTGCTCGTGGATGGCGATGCGCTGCGTGAGCAGGTCGGCCGTGGGCTCGTCGCTCGCCTTGTCGGCCAGCGGGAAGATGCTGCGGGCAGTGCGGGCCACGGCTTCGTGGCCACTCACCAGCACCCGCACCATCTCGAGCGCCTTCGGGGGAATGGCCGGGGCGTCGGGGACCGAGGCGAGCGCGCCGAACTGCGCGTAGGAGCCCGGGGCGGTGTGGCCGAGCGCGCGGATGCGTTCGGCGATGGGGTCCACGGCGTTCCACAGCTCGGTGTACTGCGTCATGAACATCGTGTGCAGCGTGTTGAACATGGGCCCCGTGACGTTCCAGTGGAAGTTGTGCGTGGTCAGGTACAGCGTGTAGGTGTCGGCCAGCAGCTTGCTGAGGGCGCCGGCGATGTTGCTGCGGTCCTTGTCGCTGATGCCGATGTGGATGGCGACGGTGCCGGCGGCAGGGGCCAGCTTGGCGGCTTCTTGGACGGTCTTGGTTTTTTTGGCCATGGGGACTCCGGAACGATGGGAAACAGTCTAACGAGGGAAACCATGCTTGATAAGGCCGAAGGGGTGAGCCCGCGCCCTGCCCTTCGAGGGGTCAGGACAGGCGCGCCACGCCTTCCAGCTCGCAGGCGTAGATGGCGTTGCGCAGCGCCGCGATGGCCTCGTAGCGGGTGAACGTGCGCCGCCACGCGAGCACCACGCGCCGCGTGGGCACCGGCGCGCTGAACGCGACGTAGCGCACGTGCGGCTGGGTGTCCTTCGGCACGCTCAGCTGCGGCACCACCGTCACCCCCATGCCGGAAGCCACCATGTACTTGATGGTTTCGAGCGACGAGCCTTCGAAGCTCTTGCGGATGCCTTCAGCGTCGCTCGAGAAGCGGGCGTACTCGGGGCACACCTCGAGCACGTGGTCGCGGAAGCAGTGCCCGGTGCCGAGCAGCAGCATCGTTTCCTGCTTCAGTTCCTCGGCGCTGACGTGCTTGCGCTTGGCCAGCGCGTGGGTCTTCGGCACCGCCACCATGAACGGCTCGTCGTACAGCGGGGCCACGGCGAGGCCCGTGTCGGGGAACGGTTCGGCCATGATGGCGCAGTCGAGGTCGCCGGTGCGCAGCATGTCGAGCAGCTTCGCGGTGAAGTTCTCCTGCAGCATCAGCGGCATCTGCGGCACGCGGTCGATGGCGTGCTTGACCAGGTCGGGCAGCAGGTACGGGCCGATCGTGTAGATGACACCGAGGCGCAACGGGCCCGACACCGGGTCCTTGCCGCGCTTGGCCGTTTCCTTGATGCCGGCGGCCCCTTCGATGACGGTCTGCGCCTGGCGCACGATCTCTTCGCCGAGCGGCGTCACGGTGATCTCGTTCGCGCCCCGCTCGAACAGCTTCACCTCGAGCTCGTCCTCGAGCTTCTTGATGGCCACGCTCAACGTGGGCTGGGACACGAAACAGGCCTCGGCGGCCCGTCCGAAATGCCGCTCGCGGGCCACGGCGACGATGTAGCGCAGTTCGGTGAGTGTCATGGGCAAAGGATAGCCTAAACCTAACAGTTCAGGCTTTCAAATAGTCCGACTTGGCGCCGAGCCACCGGGCCACGTGTTGTTCGGCCGCCTCGGCGTGGCGGTCCAGCATGACCTCGGCTGCGGCCCGCGCCACCCGGACCAGGTCTTCGTCGAGTTCCATGTCGGCGAACCGCAGCAGCGGCGCACCCGACTGCCGGGCGCCCATGAATTCACCCGGACCGCGGATCTCCAGGTCACGCCGGGCGATCTCGAAGCCGTCCTGGGTGTCGACCATGGCGCGCAGCCGTGACTTGCCGGTGTCCGACAGTGGCGGCGTGTACAGCAGCACGCACACGCTGGCCACCGATCCCCGCCCCACCCGCCCGCGCAGCTGGTGCAGCTGGCTCAGGCCGAACCGCTCGGCGTGTTCGATGACCATCAGCGACGCGTTGGGCACGTCCACGCCCACCTCGATCACGGTGGTGCTGACGAGCAGCTGCATGCGCCCGGCGGTGAACTCGGCCATGACCGCGGCCTTCTCGGCCGCCGGCATGCGCCCGTGCAGCAGGCCCACCACCTGCTGCGGCAGCGCGGCCACCAGCTGCTGGTGTGTTTCGGTGGCGTTTTTCAGGTCCAGTGTCTCGGACTCCTCGATCAGTGGACACACCCAATACACCTGCCGCCCGCCCGCCGCCTCTTGCGCGATGGTATGGATGACCCCGTCGCGCTTGGCGTCGCTGAACACCTTCGTGACGATGGGCGTGCGGCCGGGCGGCAGTTCGTCGATGGTGCTGACGTCGAGGTCGGCGAAGAGGGTCATCGCGAGCGTGCGCGGGATGGGCGTGGCCGACATCATCAGCAGGTGGGGTTCGAGGCCGGCCACCGGGTCCACCAGCTTCTCGCGCAACGCGAGCCGCTGGGCCACGCCGAAGCGGTGCTGCTCGTCGATGATGGCCAGGCCCAGGCGCTTGAACGTGACGTCGGCCTGGATCACTGCGTGGGTGCCCACCACCAGCGCCGCGTCGCCGGACGCCACCGCCTCCAGCATCTCGCGGCGGGCCTTGCCCTTGCGGCTGCCGGTGAGCCACGCGATGCGGATGCCCAGCGGCTCGAGCCAGCCGATCAGCTTGCGGAAGTGCTGCTCGGCCAGGATCTCGGTGGGCGCCATCAGCGCACACTGCCAACCGTCGTTCATCACCACCGCGGCGGCGAGTGCGGCCACCACGGTCTTGCCGGACCCCACGTCACCCTGCAGCAGCCGGTGCATGGGCACCTCGCGCTGCAGGTCGCGGGCGATCTCCTCCACCACCCGCCGCTGCGCCTCGGTGAGCGTGAACGGCAACGCGCCCAGCAGCCGCTCCTGCAGCCCGCCCGCCACCACCTTGAACTTCGGGGCGCGCTGGTGTTCGCGCTCGCGCTTGGCCTGCAACTGCGAGAGCTGCTGCGCCAGCAGTTCCTCGAACTTGAGCCGCTGCCACGCCGGGTGGGTGTGGTCTTCCAGGTCCATCAGGCTCACGTCGGGCGTGGGCTCGTGCAGGAACCGCAGCGATGCGCGCAGCCCCCACATGCCGGCGGGCACGAGCGGGGCGGGCACGATCTCGGACAGATCGGCCCGCTTGAGCCCGCCGGCCACCGCCTTGCGCAGGTAAGCCTGCGGCAGCGACGCGGTGGTGGGGTACACCGGAGTCAGCGCGCTGGCCAGCGGGGTGTCTTCGCCCACCCCCCGGAACGTGGGGTGCACCATCTCGATGCCGAAAAAGCCGCCCCGGGCTTCGCCACGCACCCGCACCCGCTGGCCGGCAGCCAGAGTTTTCTGGTGGTTGGGGTAGAAGTTGATGAACCGCATCACGAGCGTGCCGGTGCCGTCGTCGAGCCGGGCCACCAGCTGGCGCCGGGGGCGGAACTGCACCTCGCAGTGGGTCACCACGCCCTCTACCTGGGCCGTGTCGCCGTCGCGCAGCGCGGCCACCGGCGTGAGCCGGGTCTCGTCTTCGTAGCGCAGCGGCAGGTGCAGCGCGAGGTCGATGTCGCGGCGCAGGTCGAGCTTGTCCATCGCCTTCTGCGGGGCGGATTTTTCCTTCTTGGGCGGTGCGGGGGCCTCGGACATGGCGCGATTCTGCCCGTGACGGCGCTGATAGCATGGCGGCGCTCTCCGCGTTTCCACCTTCCACAGGATCCTTGTCATGACCCAGACCCTCCTTCCCCGCGTGGTGCCCGCCCTTGTCCTGGCCGCCGCCGCGCTGGTGGCCGGTTGCGCCCAGACCCCGCCCGACTCGACGACGACCACCGTCGACAACTTCTCGAAGATCAAGGCCGCCGGCATCCGCCCGGTGGCCGTGGGCGATTTCCAGTCCGTCAACGACAAGCGCCCCACCGAGGCCCGTTTCCTGAAGGACACGCTCACCACCGAGCTGCAAGGGGCCGGCATGTTCGACAGCAACGCCGGCGCGTCCATCCAGGGCACGCTGGTCGATGCCGACATGGGCAAGACGAGCGGCAGCGTGGCCGCCCGGTTCATCGTCACCGTGGCCGGCGGCCGGGTCGTGTACGACCGCGAACTGCGCACGTCCAGCACGTGGGGTGCCAACGCCAACGTGACCCGTGAGCAGGGCAACGTCTACAGCAAGCTCGTGGGCCTCCTGTTCATCGACCCGGGCTTCCGCAACGCGGTGCCCCGCTGACCGGTCCTCCGTTCCAATGTCCCGTTCCTACACGCTCGGCGATTTCGATTTCGACCTGCCGCCCGAGCTGATCGCCCAGCACCCCGCGGCCGAACGCAGTGGCTCGCGCCTGCTCGACGGCACCACCGAGCCGCCGGCAGACCGCATCTTCCGCGACCTCCCCGGCCTCCTGAGGGCCGGTGACCTGCTCGTGTTCAACGACACGCGGGTCATCAAGGCGCGCCTGCTGGGGGCCAAGGCCAGTGGCGGGTCGGTCGAGGCGCTGGTGGAGCGGGTGCTGCCCGGCCATGAGGTGCTGATGCACCTGCGTGCCAGCAAGTCGCCGAAGGCCGGTGGCCGTGTGCGCTTTGTCAGCGGCGATGGTGCGAGCCACTTCGACGCCGACGTGCTGGGCCGGGCGGGACCGGAAGATTCCTTGTTCCACCTGCGGTTTCCCGGCGAACCGTTCGCCCTGCTGGAACGGCACGGCCACGTGCCGCTGCCGCCGTACATCACCCACGCCGACAGCGCGGAGGACGAACGCCGCTACCAGACCGTGTTCGCCGCCCGGCCGGGGGCGGCCGCCGCGCCAACGGCCGCGTTGCACTTCGACGAGGCCCTGCTGGCTGCGCTCGACGCCCGCGGCGTGAAACGGGCGGCCGTCACGCTGCACGTGGGTGCCGGCACCTTCCAGCCGGTTCGCACCGACAACCTGGCCGAACACCGCATGCACAGCGAGTGGTTCGACGTGCCGCAGGCCACCGTGGACGCCATCGCGGCCACGAAGGCGGCCGGCGGCCGGGTGGTGTCCGTGGGCACCACCACGTTGCGCGCGCTCGAATCGGCGGCCGCGTCCGGCACGCTGGAGGCCGGCAGCCGCGACACGTCCATCTTCATCACGCCGGGGTTCCGCTTCCACGTGGTGGACGTGCTGGTGACCAACTTCCACCTGCCCAAGAGCACGCTGCTGATGCTCGTGAGTGCGCTGGCCGGACACTCGCGGGTGATGGCGTTGTACCGCCACGCCATCGACCACCGCTACCGCTTTTTCAGCTACGGCGACGCGATGCTGCTCGAACGCCACGACAACGAGGAGTCCCGATGAAATGGCTCGTGGCGGGGGCCCTGGCCCTCGGGACGGTGACGGCGGCCAGCGCGGCGCCCTACACGCCGAAGGGCACGTGCGGGGCGTTCCCGAAGGTCGACGTCGCGGTGCCCGCCGGGTACTGCATGGCGCTCGTGGCCGACAACACCCGTGGGCTGCGGTTTCCGCGGCGCATCGTCGAACTGGCGCCCAACCGGTTCTGGATCATCGACATGGGCAACTGGGAGCCCAGGCAGGGCCGCCTGCTCGAGATGACGCTCAACGAGGGTGCGGCCGACCCCGCCGAGCGGGTGCGCATCAACACCCTCGCCAGCAAGCTCGATCGGCCCCTCGCGCTCGTGATCGGGCCCGATGGCAAGGCTTACATCGGCGAGGCCGGCCGCATCTGGCGCACCGCCACCACGGGCCCGGTGGTGCAGGAGGTGGTGGTCGATGGCCTGCCGTCCGACGGTGCCCACCCGCTGAAGGAAATCGCCTTCGGCCCGAACGGGCGGCTGTTCATCAACGTGGGGTCGGCCAGTGATGCCTGCCGCGACGACGGCGGCCGCCAGCCCGCGCCGTGCCCCGAGGTGGAAGGCGCCAAGCCGCGCGCGGCCGTCTACGAGGCGGTGCTGGGCGACGGCAGCCCGGCGCTCAAGTCGCTGCGGCCCTACGCCACCGGCCTGCGCAACTCGGTGGCGCTCGCGTGGGTGGGCGGCACGCTGCTGCAGGGCGAGAACTCCATCGACTACCCGGAGGCCACCCAGCCCCCCGAGGAACTCAACGTGTTGCGCGACGGCAGCCGCCACGGCTGGCCGTACTGCGTGGGCGACCGGGTGCCGGCCCGGGGTTATGAGAAGGCGAACCTGTGCCGCAACACCGAGGCGCCGCTGCAGGGCTGGCCGGCCCATGCGGCGCCGCTGCAACTGCTGGCGGTGCCCGTGGGCAACCCGAGCCCGTGGGCCGGCCAGGTGCTGGTGGCCTGGCACGGCCATCGGCCCACCGGGCAGCGGGTGATGGCGATGAAGGTCGACGCCAAGGGGGTGCCTGCGGGTCCGCCGGTGGAGGTAGTGGGCGGTTGGGCAGCCTCACCCGACGTGCGCCCGAAGGGGGCACCCACCGGCCTCACGGTGGACCGCAGCGGGCGCCTGTGGATCGTCGAGGACCGGAACAAGACGGTGATGCTGGTGCAGCGCGAGCCGAAGCAGCCCTGATCGGCCATTTGGGCGAATACCCGCGCGCCGGCTTCACGGGGACAATCGCGCATGCCATTCCGCCGCCTCCGATGGGCCTGCCTGCTGCTGTGGTGTGCGCTGGCATTCGGCGCGCACGCGGCGGAGGTGTTTACACCCGTCGTGTTGCAGGAGGCGTGGTTCCAGGGCGTCGGCGACACGCACGAGACCGCGGTGCAACTGCCCGACACCTGGGGCGCCCGCAAGCGTCCCACCACGGGCAGTGCACGCTACCGGCTGGTGTTCGACCTGCCGTCCGTGCCGGCCGGCGGCCTGGCGGCCCGGTTCACCCGCATCAGCTCGACGCGGCAGGTCACGCTCAACGGCCACCTCATCGGCAACGAGAGTTTTGCCGGCAACGAACACGGCATGGCCGACCTGCTGGCGCTGTCGGCCCCGATGCTGCGGGTGGGCCGCAACGAACTGGTGCTGGACATGCGGTACCGCAACCGGGGTGGCCTGTCCGACGGGTCCATCGCGTTGCCCGCGGTCCAGCGCGAGGCGCACGAACATGCCCTGGTGCTCGACCGCGAACTCCCGCGCGCCCTCAACATGGGCATGACGGCGCTGTCGCTGTTCCTGCTGCTGGTGTGGGCCCGCCGCCGCTCGGAAACCACCATCGGCATGTTCGGGCTGCTCGCGTTCCTCGGGTCGCTGCGCAACTACGCGTACTTCGCCGAGTTTTCGCTGCTGCCACCCCCGGTCACCGACTGGCTGTTCTTCTCGGTGCAGGTGTGGACCATCGCCCTGTTCGCCGGTTTCGCGCGCAGCCTGCAGGTGCCCCGGTCCCAGCGGCCGTGGGTGGACACCTTGTTGCTGGTGGCAGGCCTCGGTGTGCCGCTGGCGGCGGTGGCCGCCGGGCCCCTCGGGTGGATGCCGTGGATTCGCATCGTCGTCTACCCGCTGCTGGTGGTGGGCGGGTTCGTGTCGTCGTGGCTGCTGTGGCAGGTGGCCCGCGTGCGGCGCGATGCGATCCACGTGGTGCTCGCCATCGCCTTTTCCTGCGTCATCCTGGCCGGGTTGCACGACCATGTGTTCCAGCAGGGCTTGCTGCCGGTGACCCATTCGTTCTGGGTGCCCCTCGTGATGCCGTTTGCGTTCGGTGTCTACAGTGTGATGACGATGAGCCGGCTGGTCACGGCGGTGGGTGAGGCCGAGCGGCTCAACGTCGAACTCGAGCAGCGGGTGACGCAGCGCACGCGCGCATTGCAGAACGCCAACGCCACCAAGTCGCGTTTCCTCGCGTCGGCCAGCCACGACCTGCGCCAGCCGGTGGCCGCCATCGGGCTGATGGTGAGCCTGCTGCGCGAGCAGATCTCGGCGCGGCCGTTGCAGGCCATGATCGACCGCGTGGACGAGGCCGTGGCGTCCATGGAAACGATGTTGCGCGGCCTGCTCGACCTGTCGCGGCTCGAGTCCGGCACGGTGCGGGCGCGGCCGGCGCGGGTGGCGCTGCAGCCCCTCTTCGACGCCATCGCGCTGCACGAGGCCGAGACCGCGGGCCGCAAGGGCATCCGCCTGGTGTTCCGCGCCACGCCGCTCGCGGCCCAGACCGACCCCGTGCTGCTCGACCAGGTGCTGCGCAACCTCGTCAGCAACGCGGTGCGTTACACCGAACGGGGTGGCGTGCTGGTCACCGCGCGGGCGCGGGGGGCCGGCGACGTGCTGGTCCAGGTGTGGGACACCGGCATCGGCATCGCCCCGGAGGACCAGTCCGCCGTGTTCGAGGAATTCGTGCAGGTGGGCAACGCCGCGCGCCAGCGCACCCGGGGCCTGGGCCTCGGGCTGTCGATCGTGCGGCGCAGCGCCGCCGTGATGGGGCACCCGCTCGGCCTGCGGTCGGTGCCGGGCCGTGGCTCGTGTTTCAGCCTCCGCCTGCCCCGCGGTGCCGCAGAGCGGCGGGCCGCGGTGCGCGCCGTGCCACACGACCCGGCCACCCGGCCCCTCGACGGCCTGCGTGTGCTGCTGGTGGAAGACGACGATGCCGTGCGCGAGGGGCTCGCCGCACGCCTCGCGGCCTGGGGCGCCGTCGTTCAGGCGTTCGACGGGGTGCCCGCGCTGCGTGCCGCGTTGCCCCCCGTGGGCGCGCCGCAGCGGGGTGATTTCACCGACCTCGTCATCACCGACCAGCGCCTGCCGGGGGGCAGCGGCCTCGTGGTCATCGAACTGGTGCGCCAGCGTTGCGGGGCCACACGGGCCATGGTGGTGACCGGGGACACGTCCCCCGGCGACCTCACGCTGCTGGAGGCGTCGGGTGTGCCGGTGCTGCACAAGCCGTTCCGCACCGAGGCGCTGCTGGCCGCGGTGTTGCAGGCGACGCAGTCGTCGCCGCTGGGCGAGATCGCTTAGGCGCCCAGCCGCAATCCCAGCCGCGCGGCAGCCACCACCGCCTGCGTGCGCGACGTGACGTCGAGCTTGCGGAAGATGGCCGCGAGGTGGGTCTTCACCGTGGATTCGGACAGGTCGAGTTCGCGGCAGATCAGCTTGTTCGGTTTGCCGGCCACCAGCAATCGCAGCACGTCGGCTTGGCGAGGTGACAGCCCGGTGGGGTCGGTGTCGCCGGGTTCGGGCGTGACGGGCTCTGCCGCCGGCCGGGCATGGCCCAGCACCGTGGGGGGCAGGTAGACCCCGCCGGCCAGCACCACGCGCAGCGCCGCCTGCATGACACCCGACCGCGCGGTCTTGGGCACGAAGCCCGCCGCCCCGGCGTCGATGGCGGCCAGCACGGTTTCCGGGGATTCGTCGGCCGACAGCACCACCACCGTGATTTCGGGCGCCTGTTCGCGCAGCCGCCGCAGGCCGTGCAGGCCCGTGCTGTCGGGCAGTGCCAGGTCGAGCAGCACGAGGCCCACGTCTCCTGCCGATGCGATGGCCGCGAGCGCCTCGGCCAGGTCACCGGCCTGCAGCAGCTCCACCTGCGGGAACCCGTGCGAGATCAGCATCGCCAGGCCTTCCCGGAACAAGGTGTGATCGTCGACGAGAAGCGTTTTCATGCGGGGCAAGGTCGCGGAGACGGCCGATTATGGATGCAGCCGTCGGCCGAATGGCCGATGCCGGCGGGGGATGCGTTCATCCGTCACACCGATCCCGGCCACGTGTCCGCGCTGACACAGTCGTGGCAGGCGGATTTCGGTCGGAGTCCGCGTCAGCCAAGGGGCGCCGGGGAGGCGCCTGGATTCACGGAGAACACACGATGCAACTGAAGAACCTCTGGGCGGCCCTCGCGGTCGCGGGCCTGAGCGCCGCTTGTGGCGGCGGTGGTGGTGGCGGTGACAGCGTCCCGGCCGACAATGGCACGAGCGTCTCGCTCGCCGGCGTGGCGGCCAAGGGTGTGCTGCAGTTCGCGGTGGTGTCGGTGCACCCGGTCAAGGCCGACGGCTCGGCCGACCTGGCCACCGTGCTCGCCACCATCCCGACCAACGACAAGGGCGAGTACACGCTGCCGTCATTCAACGCCACGCGGGGCACGCCATACGTGGTGCGCGTGACCAGCACCACGGACACCCGCGAACTCGACGAAGTCACCGGTGTTCCCGTGGCCCTGCCGGCCGACTTCGCGCTCCGCGCGCTGGTCGTCGCCCCGTCCACGGGCTCCGCGCCTCTCACGGCCTACGTGAGCCCGTTCAGCGAACTGGCCGCCGCCGCCGCCACGAAGGCCACCGGTGGCATCACTGCCGCCAATGCCACGCAGGCGCTGTCGAACGTGCGCCAGCTGCTCGGTTTCGACCCGACGACGGTCAAGCCCACGACCATCCAGGACGCCTCGGGCCCCGAGCAGCAGACGTTCGCCGTGATGCTCACCGCGGTGTCCAAGCTGGCCAACGACAGTGGCCTCGGCTGCACGACCGGCGACCTCGGCGTCCGCACGCAGTGCGTGGTGCAGGCGCTCGCCTCGGCCACCACGATCGAGTCGACCAAGCCGGGCACCGTGGGTGGTGTCGACGTGGCCGCCACCCTCGTGCAGACCGCCCAGGCCGTGGTTGCCGACCCGGTGCTGACCGCGGGCACCACCGTGGACGCTGGCACCATCAACACCGTCGCCACGAACCTGCAAGGTGACGGCACGCCGGCCACGCCCGGCAACCTGACGGCCATCAACGCCGCCACGGCCTTGTTCACCGGCCTGCGCAGCGACTTCCAATCGCTGTTCAGCCAGGGCGGCGCCACGTCGATCGCCACCGGCGCGGCGAACCAGGAAGCCTTCAAGTTCCGCGAGGCGATGGACGGTGTGCAAGCGCCTGCCGAGCTGCTCGTCAAGGACGTCGGGGCCATCCTGACGGGCCTCGACATGTACAACGACTACCTCGCAGGCCGCGGCCCGAACGGGCGCAACCGCGGCAGTGCCGACGAGATCGCGAACGGCCAAAGCCTGGGCAGCGGCAGCATGCCGGCCGTGTCGTGCCAGCTGTACACCACGGCAGTCAACGACGTGCTCGCGACCACGCCGGAAGAAGCCAGGTTCATCGGCTGCTCGGCCCAGTACTACGTGACGCGCGTGGCGATCAACGGCGGCATTGAGACCACCCGCTGGCGCCACGGCTTTTCGATCGAGCCGGGCGCGAACGGCTCGTTCACGTACAGCACCCGTCCGCGCCGCACGGTGCAGACCTGCACGACCACCTGCACGCAGACCGCCAACGTGGCGCTGCTGACCTCGGTGACCGGCGCCGGTTCCACCACGCTGACCAACGGCCGCATCACGGCATTCTCGATGCAGGGTGACCTCGCCGGTGCGTTCAAGTCCGGCACGAACGAGCTGGCCAACCAGAAGACCACGGTCGACCTGACGGGCACCCGTACCATCGACGCACAGAACATGTCGTCATCGACGTTCTCCGGCACCGCCAAGTCGTACGACGCGAACGCCGTGCTGCTGGGCACGCTGAAGGTCAACTCGGGTTCGACGTCGGAGATCCCGGTGTCGTGGGATGCCAACGACAACCTCGTGGCCCGCAACGCCCCCACCGCGGTCGACCCCGCGGGCGGTGACCTCGCGACCGGTTCGCTCGACATTCTGTGGACCACGCCGTCGGCCGAGTTCGCCGGGTCGTTTGCGCTGACCGATTCGAGCTGGGACAAGTCCCTGACGTCGCACATCCCCACGAAGGTCACGCTGAGCGGTTCGCTGCGCAACATCACCGACACCGGTGCGACCGAGTTCCTGACTGGCACGCTGACGGCCGCCGTCACCGGCTACGCCAACTACACGGCCAACGCCGTCAATGCAGACACGGCCGCGAACTTCTTCACCACGTCGGTGAGCTTCGCCGGTTCGGTGACGGCCCCCACCCGGCCGAAGCTCGAACTGACGGTCAACACCGCCCAGGGCAGCCACGAGGACGGCCCGGCGTCGGTGACGATGCAGTACCGGTCGCTGGTGGCCGGCACGCCGAAGCTCGTGATCGGCATCGTCGCCACGCGCCAGGCCGACGGTTCGTACACGACGAAGCTCACCGAAGCGGCGTCGAACCTGTCGATGACCTGGGCGAAGGGCGCGACCGAAGCCGACCTGCTGCTCAACGGCACGGAAGTGGTGGCCAAGCTCAGTTCGCAGACGAAGGTGCTGACCTTCACGGACGGGACCTTCATCTCGCTCGACATCGGCCTGTGACCCAGGCTTGATCCCCGGGCGGCCCGGCAGCGATGCCGGGCCGCCCGTTCGCGTTTTTCGAGGTGTTCCGTGATCCATCGTTGTCTGCCCCTCGGGCTTCTTCTTGTGCCGATGCTGGCGCTGGCCGGCGGGTGGGCGGTCGACGTGACGTCGTCCCGCCATGCCGATGCGTTGCCGCTCAACCGCCTCGATGCGGACGACGTGGCCGCCGAGTTCCGCCCCCGTGGCGGCCGCAACGTGGCCTATGCACGCGACGAGCTGCGGGTGTCACGCACCGGCGGGCGCCACACCTGGTCCCTGCTCGCGCGCCAGAACGCCACGCTCGTGGGCACCCACGACGCGTTCGACCTGGCCCGCACCGTCGAGTCCGAGGGCACGCCCGAGGCGAGCCACCAGTGGAACGTGCACGCGAAGTACCTGGGTTTTGCCGGCGCGGGTGCTGCGTGGCGCGGGACATTCGACGTGGCCGGCGGATGGTCGGCCCACGCCGGCCTGCAGGGCCTCGTGCTGAGCCAGTGGCGGGAGTACCAGCTCGACGGCCCGGCCGCGTACGACGCGGCGCTGCAACGCTGGCAGTTCGACCTGCGCTACCGCCGCACCGACAGCCGGCTCGAGTACCCGTTCCAGCAGGCGTACGACGGCCGCGGCCAGGCACTGCTGACGGAGGGCGGCCTGCGCTGGTCTGGCGCGGACGCCGCGGTGGCGGTGTCGTGGCGCGACGCGGGCTGGTTGCGCTGGCGCGGCCTGCCGCAGCAGGACGCGGTGCTCAGCACCGACACCCAGGCGGTCGACGCCGACGGCTTCGTGATCTACAAGCCGCTCGTGCAGGGCCGTTTCTCCCAGGCCACGCGCCGCCGCACCGTGACCGGCATCGTCAACGTGGTGGCCAGCTGGGCTTCGAGCCCGGCCACGCTGTGGAGCGCCGGGGCCGACCGGGTGCCCGGTTTCGGGTTCCTGCCCCAGGTGAAGGTGCAGCACCGCCTCGGCGCCGCCACGTGGACCGCCCGGTACGACCTGCACGAACGCCGCGTGGGTGTGGGCTGGGGCTGGCACGGCTGGCAGCTGGCGTACGGCGTGGACCGGTTGGACGGCGACGCCCGTTCCCGTGAATTCCGCCTGGGCTACAGCTGGCCGGGCGACTGAAGCGCTCCGGCGCTGCGACAATCGCCGGATGCTCCAGTTCGAATTGCTCCATACCGACGGCCACGCGCGCCGCGGCCGCCTCACCCTCAACCACGGCGTGGTCGAGACCCCCGTGTTCATGCCCGTCGGCACCTACGGCACCGTCAAGGGCGTGCTGCCGTCGTCGCTCGAGGCCATGGGTGCACAGATCATCCTCGGCAACACCTTCCACCTGTGGCTGCGCCCGGGCATCGACGTCCTGAACCAGTTCGGCGGGTTGCACCGCTTCGAATCCTGGAACAAGCCCATCCTGACCGACAGCGGCGGCTTCCAGGTGTGGAGCCTCGGCGACATGCGCAAGATCAGCGAGGAAGGGGTGCGTTTCGCCTCCCCCGTCAACGGCGACAAGCTGTTCCTGACCCCCGAGATCAGCATGCAGATCCAGCGGGCCCTCAACAGCGACATCGTCATGCAGTTCGACGAATGCACGCCGTACGAGACCAAGGGCCACCTGACCACCGAACGCGAAGCCCGCGTGTCGATGGAACTCAGCCTGCGCTGGGCCAAGCGCTGCCTCGACGAATTCAACCGCAACGAAAACCCGAACGCGCTGTTCGGCATCGTGCAGGGCGGCATGTTCGAGCACCTGCGCGAGGAATCGCTCAACACGCTGGTGGACCTCGACCTGCCGGGTTACGCCATCGGCGGCGTCAGCGTGGGCGAACCCAAGCCCGAGATGCAGCGCATCATGGCGCACACGCCCCACCGGCTGCCCGCCCACAAGCCCCGCTACCTCATGGGCGTGGGCACACCGGAAGACCTGGTGGAAGGCGTGGCCGCCGGTGTCGACATGTTCGACTGCGTGATGCCCACCCGCAACGCGCGCAACGCCCACCTGTTCACCCGGTTCGGCGACGTGCGGCTGCGCAACAGCCGCTACCGCACCGACGAGCGCCCGGTGGACGAGACCTGCACGTGCCACACGTGCCAGAACTTCAGCCGGGCCTACCTGCACCACCTGGAGCGGTGTGGCGAAATGCTCGGCCCCATGCTCGGCAGCATCCACAACCTGCACTACTACGTGAACCTGATGCGCGAAGTGCGCGAGGCGCTGGAGGCCGGCACGTTCCCGGCGTTTGTCGCGCAGTTCAAGGCCGACCGCGCACGGGGCACCACTTAGCCGTGTCACGCGCCGAGCGCCTGCTCGACCTGATGCAGTGCCTGCGCCGGTACCGCCATCCGGTGGGGGGCGCCACGCTGGCCGCCGAGCTGGGCATCAGCCTGCGCACGTTGTACCGCGACATCGCGAGCCTGCAGGCCCAAGGGGCACACATCGACGGCGAGCCTGGCGTGGGCTACCTGCTGCGGCCCGATTTCACGCTGCCGCCGCTGATGTTTTCCACCACCGAGCTGGAGGCGCTGACCCTGGGCGCCCGCTGGGTGGCCAAACGCACCGACCCTGAACTGGCCCGCGGTGCGCGCGACCTGCTCGCGAAGATCGCCGCAGTGCTGCCGGCCGAGCTGCGCCACGAACTCGACGCCACCTCGCTGCTGATCGGGCCGGGTGACGCCGACGGCTCGGGTCTTGAACATCTTCCCGCCTGGCGCCGCGCCATGCGCGAGGAACAGAAGGCCGTGCTCCGCTACCGCGATGCGCAGGGCGACGTCAGCGAGCGCGTGGTGTGGCCGTTTGCCCTCGGGTTCTTCGACCGCGTGCGGGTGGCCGTGGCCTGGTGCGAGCTGCGGCAGGCGTCCCGGCATTTCCGGCTCGACCGCATCCAGTCGTTCGAACCCAGCGGCGAGCGATACCCCCGCCGGCGTCTCGCGCTGCTGAAAGACTGGGCGGCCCACGAGGGGGTCGCGCGCCAGGACTGACACTCACTGCTGACAGTTCTGGGTGGGGTGGGTGCCTAGCATCGGTTTTCTCGAACGGTACCGGATCCCGAGGGGCGGGCCGGCCGGCATCGAGCTGACTTCCGAAAGCGACCCCACCATGATCGACCCGAACTTCATCCTGCTGTACGTCGACAGCCCTGCCCGCAGCGCCGGGTTCTACACCCAGCTGCTCGGCCGCCCGCCGGTGGAGGAGTCCCCCACCTTCGCGATGTTCGCGCTGGCCTCCGGCACCATGCTGGGCCTGTGGTCGCGCCACACCGTCGAACCCGCGGCCACGGCCGGCGGTGGCGGGTCCGAGGTGGCCTTCGCCGTGGACAGCGACGACACCGTGCGCCGCATGTTCGACGAGTGGTCCACCCGCGGCCTGCCGGTGCTGCAGGCGCCGGTGGCGATGGACTTCGGCTACACCTTCGTGGCCACCGATCCCGACGGCCACCGCTTGCGCGTGTTCGCGCCGGCAGGCCACTGATCGGCCGCCCTGTCACCTCCTTCCCCGGGAGGGAGGTGTCAGCCGGCGAGCGCCAGGCGCACCAGTTCGGCCTGTCGCCGCGCACCCGTCTTGTCATTCAGGCTCATCATCCCTTCCAGGTCGTGGTGGCGCACGAAGTCGCCGAAGAAGTGCGTGGCGCGCAGGTCCTCGACGGGCAGCAAGCGCTGGCCCAGTTCGGCCGCGCTGGCGGTGTCGAAGCGGCCGGCCCCCCCATGCGTTGGATCCACGGGTCCTCGTGCACCCATCGTTCCGCGTAGTCACCGAGGCAGTCCCGCGTGTTGCCCGCGGTGGTCGCCGGTGATCGATGGGTGCACGCCGATTTCCCCGGGGCGAGCTGGTTTTTCAGTCACTCTAGTCCAGCATGTTGGCCCCCTTCCTCATTCATCTGGATGAGAACCCCTGCAAATGAGGGGCCGCCGGCGCGGGCTATCATGGGCCGATGCACCACCGCCATCCGTTCCCCGCCCACCGGTCCCGCCGGCCGCGCGCGGTCGCGGCCGGCTGGCACAGGCCGCTGCCCGCCGCACATTCCTGAGCCCGGCGATCCCCCTCCCCCGTTTTCCTTCCACAGCGCATTCCTTCCGATCGCCGGGCCGCACGTCCCGCGCTTCGACTCGACTGGAACGCCCATGGCAACCACCACCCTGGACGAGCGCCTGCTCTCCGAACTCGATCACGTCCGCCTTTCTGCCCTCGTGCGCCGCAACCCGACTGCCGCCGACGGCCCGCTCGAGCGCCTGCTCGACGGGGCGTCCACCGTGCCGCCGTGCGACGTGCCGCCCGACATCGTCACGATGCACTCGCAGGTGCAGGTGGCCGACCCCACCACCGGTGAACGCTCGCTGCTGATCCTCGCCTACCCGACCGAGGCCGATCCGGCTACCGGACGGGTGTCCGTGCTGTCGCCCGTGGGCGTGGCATTGCTCGGCTTGCGGGTGGGTGAAACGGCGTCATGGACCACGCCGGACGGGCGCCACCACGGCGCCCGGGTCGAGGCCATCCCGTACCAGCCCGAGGCGAGCGGCGACCATACGGGTTAGCGTCCCGCTCCGCAGGCTTCGCTGCACCGCACAGGCCTTCGCCATGTGCGGTGTGGCCTGAACGGACCGAGGCGAATACTGGCCGGGTAGCGAGGGTTTTGGCATCCCCAGGAGCTTGGGCTCGGTAGGTACTGCGCGCCTCCGATCTCCGAATCTCCTGCATCCACACCGCCATGACCCTTTTCACCAAGTTGCGTCCAACGACCACCACCTTCGGCTTGCCCGGCATGGGCAACACGACGGCGCACGCCGGCAAGCCCGCCCCGGGCCAGCAAAGCCACCACAAGCTGTCGGCGCTCGACCCCCTGGTCGCCAGGAACGACATGCTCTCCCCGCAAGCCGACCCCGCTGCGCGGGCTCGGGCCTTGATCGAAGGCGCCGGCAACGAACGACAGGCCGATGAGGCGGCCGGAACGCCGTCCATGGCACCACGCCGCGGGCTGTCCGCGCTCAAGAAGACGCTGTTGAAAGGCGCGAAAGGTGCGGCCAAGGTCATCGGCCTCGCTCGCGGCGAGCCGACCCCCCATGCGCAGCTTCTGCGCTATGCCGGCACCCCGCTGAAGCCTGATGCGGCCCACGTCCACCAGATCGTGCCGGGCGACCCGCAAAAGATCATCGCGGCCTTCACTGCCTTGCTGGTGGCCGAGCAGGACGCGTTGGACACCGGCATCGCGGTGAACGAGGCGGCCGCTGCCGTAGAGTTGGTGGCGGGCCACCTGGAGCGGACGGAGGGTGACCTCGCGCTGTCCGCCCGGCGGGCGTACCGATTCCTCGAACTGCCGAGGCAAGTCATCGCCGCGGCCGCGGAACGCGCGTCCACGCACGAATCGATCGAATTCGAGAGTGGCATGCTCGACGCCACGAGTGACCTGCTGAGGCGCCTGCGCGATGAGCTCGCGCGGGAGCAACAAGCGCTCACCCGCCCCGTCGGGAACGGGTCGCATAGCCTGGCTGACTTGCTGGCGGACGAGCAGCGGCAGGAGGAGCGGGAACAGAAGATCGCGAGCCTGACGTCGCAAGTCGCCGTGTTGGAAGAGGTCGAAGCGGATCAGCGCGAGTCGCTGTCGCTGCTGCAGACGAAAGCCCGTGATCTCGAGATCCGGCAGCAGGCGCTGGAGCGGCAGACCGGTCAATCCCGGCACATGGCCCACGTGAACCAGCAACTGAGGGAGCATGGCAAGGCCGCCGAGGCCCTGCGCGCACTGCAAGCGCCGCTGCAGCAAGTCGTCCAGAAGCGGGAAGCCGTGCACGCGCCGGCCAAAGCTGGCGCCGTCCAGGCCATCGCGTCTTATGCCGAGGTCGACGAGACCAGTTGCAAAGAGTTGCTGGAGGCCTGCCCCGGATTCGCAGGCGCCACCGACCTCGAGCCGCTGCGCGAAGCCGTTCGTGCCTGGAGCGTCTCACTGGATGACAGGCTGGCACCTTTCGGGGCCGAAGCCATGCCGAAGAGCCTGGCGATGAACATGGCGTTCGAGGCGCTTGGCATCGTGGCCGCCCGCGACCCGCAGCGGGCAGCCGAACTCGTCCGCACCGTGCAGGGGATGACCCTTGCCGAGTTGGTATCGCCGGCCGGTGTCACCGAGGCATCGTCCGAACTCGGCGTGGCCGCGGAGGATCTCGCCCGGCTTCTCGCCGACGAGCCCTCCGGCCTGCAGATGCTGGAGTTGCTGCTGGCGCCGTCGGACGCCTGCCTGGGGCCGTCCCAGGCCGAGGCCGCACGCGTCTACCTGCTGGCCGACGAAGCGCGGCGCCGCGTCCCGGAGGGCAGCGAGGCGTTGCGCGACTGGATCACCTCGGCGCAACGTGCTGCCGGCCGCGTCACACACGCGGCCGATCCGGTGCAGGCGCTGGCCGATTGCCCGGCCGACGAACGCGGGGCCTACCGTGCATTTCGCAACGGCTATCACACCAATGAACCTGGATCGGACTACGACAAAGCGAATCAGCATCTGAAAAAGCCGGTGGGGTGGCTGAAAGATCGCGCGACCGCAACCTCCTCCTCGGTGTTCGCCCCGGCCAATCCCTTGAACGCGCTGCCCGAAGGCCTGGTCGTCGGTGCGGCGACGGCCTTGCCGACACCGGCGCGACAAGCGGCCAAGGCACTGGAGGAAGCCGCGTCGCACCTCAACGACTATCTGGCCGCGCGACGGCAATTGATGCCGCCCGGCCAGATTCCTTCGCGTGGCGAACTGGCGTGGCAAGCGGTCGCCTACCACGTGCAATGGCACCCCGAGGGCACCGACCTCACCACCATGAAGCTCGATGCCCAGGCCCTGGATGCGATCGAGCAGCGATACGGCGACCTGCTGCTGCATTTCGAGAAGGAGGCCCGGCTCACGGGTGGAGGGCAGGTGGTGGCCAGCGGCGTCCACCCCGAGCTGGATTCGACATGGAAAGCACTGAAAGCGGGAGAACTTTCGGTGCTGGAGGCCATGAACCTGCTGCACGAGCGCTTGCCCACCGCGGCGCCGATGTCCCCTGGCGTCGAGACGGACACACCGTCGATGGCATATTGGCGCGGGCAGCTGCACGACGCCATGACCCGGGCGAATCGACTGCTGCACGATGGCGATCCTGCACGGGTGACCTCGGCACAAGGGCTTCTCGACCTGACACGGGACATGATCGAGAACCTGGAATGGCGGGACAGGTTGAAGCTCATCGGCCAGAAGGTGTGGGGCCTCAATGCCGGGCCGGCCTCCGCCGCGCTGGCGGTGGCAAGCCTGCCCACCGGCATCGGCATCAAGCTCGTCGCCGGCAAGCAGACGAACCACGACCAACTGCTGGAGATCTACATGGGCCGCACCGGCCTGTACCTGCAACTCGGTGAGCAGACCACGCAGCAAGTCCAGGGGGGCGCCGGCGTCAACCTCGGGTATGTGTGGAGCCTGGGCGACGAGGAAAAAGGTGCGCGCGTTGGCGCTGGCGGGACCGTCGACTGGCGGGCAAAGCGCGAGGTCGGCATCGAGAACGGCGTGCAGCTGCGCGTGCTTCGGCTCTCCGGCGGCCAGGAGCCGGCGCTGATGGCGAAGTTCATGGACATGTACGAGCATCTGCTGGACCTTGCGGCGTCCCACGAAGGCGACACAGCGGCCCCGGACGACTGGATGCGCGAGCTGCTGGCCCACCATGACAACCTGAACATCGGGCTGATCGACGGCGCGGTGCGCGAGAGCTCGGGGACCGAGACGAACGCTTCCATCTTCGCGGGCCTGCGCCTCGGCGAGGTGGATGATCGACCACGGCGTGTCAACCTGTCGATGGCGGGGGGCGTCAAGACAAAGAGAGACCAGGCCCGGACGCAGACGGAAGTGGCCGGCTACATGACCACGCTCTACCGGGACTCTACGGCGCAGACCAAGACCGAGGTCAACGTGCGGGCCGGCGCTGGCGTGCAGTTGGCCGGATGGCGTGACAAGACTGTCGACCCCGACAAGGCTCAGCAGAAGGCCAGCATCAGCGCCACCGCAGTCGACCTCGCATTCGCGGCGGAGGTCCGTGCCGAGGGGATCACCCACTTCTGCACGTTGTTCACCCGGGACAAGAAGATCGATACCGTGCGCAGCGACTGCGCGATGGACTTCCTGGACTTCGGCGCCTTCGAGCGCGAAGTGCGCCGGGAGTGGAATGCATGGGTGAACTACGGCACGGCCAAGTTGCCCAAGGACATGAGCGAGGGCATGCGCTACGCCGTTGCCGAAACGCAGTTGGAGGACATGCTGTCGCAAGCGCGCCTGTTCGCCAAGGAGAACAAGTTCGCCACGGTCTACATGGACAAGGCCATGAAACCGAAGGTGGCCCCCCTGCTCGACGGTTTGCGGTCGCTCGCCAACCTCCAGCGCAAGGCTGGCCGTGGAGACGATGCCGAGCGTACCGAACAGAAGTTCGACGACTTCGTCGCCCAGCCAGCGATGTGGGAGCCGACCATCCTGATGGTGCGCGAGAAGCCCAAGAAGCAGGCCGACCGCGGCATCGACTTTTTCATCAAGTACCAGAACAACCGGATCGCGGAGGCGATGCGCACCGTGGGCCAGTGGCCGCTGTACGAACCGGTCCTGCGGGCCGAGCCGGGGCAGCGGCCCGAGCCCGCCCGAAGCTGGAAGCCTGCAGCCGCCGAGCCGCTGCTGGAAGCCGATGGCGCCGAGGGTGACATCGAGGACACGGCCCACGCGAGCTGAGAGCCCAGCTTGACAGGGCCCCTTGCACCTCCGAGCATCGGCGTTCCCTTCATGCCGGAGCCCGCGTGCCGCCGTCCCAGACCTTTGACTTCGTGATCGTGGGCGGTGGTTCGGCGGGCTGTGTGCTCGCCAACCGCCTGAGTGCCGACCCCGCGGTGTCGGTGGCGCTGGTCGAAGCGGGCGGCGACGGCTCCGGCCTGCTGGTGCGGGTGCCGGTGGGCACCGTCGCGATGTTGCCCACGCGGCTGAACAACTGGCAGTTCGAGTCAGTGCCCCAGCCTGGGCTCAACGGGCGGCGCGCCTACCAGCCGCGGGGCAAGGGCCTCGGCGGTTCGTCGGGCATCAACGCGATGATCTACACCCGCGGCCACCCGGTGGACTACGACCATTGGGCCGCCCTCGGCAACGCCGGCTGGGGGTACGCCGACGTGCTGCCGTACTTCCGCCGCGCCGAACACAACGAACGGCTGCACGACGCTTTCCACGGCCAGGGCGGGCCGCTCAACGTGGCCGACCTGCGCACCGGCAGCCCCTGGCACGCCCGCATCCTCGAGGCAGCGCTTCAGGCGGGCTTCCCGCTGACCGCCGATTTCAACGGTGCGCAACCGGAGGGGGTGGGGGTGTACCAGGTCACCCAGAAAGACGGCGAACGCTGCAGCGCCGCGCGGGCCTACCTGCACCCGGTGCTGGCCGAACGTCCCAACCTCGCGGTGTTCACCCAGGCCCATGCGCTGCAGGTGCGGTTCGATGGCAAGCGTGCGGTGGGGCTCGACCTGGCCCACCGCGGCGAGACCCACACGCTGGCCGCACGGCGCGAGGTGATCCTGTCGTGTGGTGCGCTGCAGACCCCGCAGCTGCTGCAGGTGTCGGGCGTGGGTGATGGCGCCACGTTGCAGAAGACCGGCATCCGGCTGCGCCACCACCTGCCCGGCGTGGGCCGCAACCTGCAGGACCACCTCGATTTCACGTTCGGCTACCGCGTGCCCGACACCGCGCTGGTCGGCCTTTCGCCGCCCGGCTGGTGGCCGGCCCTGCAGGCCGCATGGCAGTATCACCGCGAGCGCCGCGGCAAGCTCACCACCAACTTCGCCGAAGTGGGCGCGTTCCTGAAGACCACGCCCGAGGCGCCGGCCCCCGACGTGCAACTGCACCTCGTGGTGGCGCTGGTGGAAAACCACGCGCGGCGCCTGCACCTGCGCCACGGCCTGTCGTGCCATGTGTGTGTGCTGCGCCCGAAGAGCCGCGGCACCGTCACCGCCGAAACCCCCGACATGCGCGATCCGCCGCGCATCGACCCGAACTACCTGGACCACCCCGACGACATCGAACAGATGGTGGCGGGGTACCACCTCACCCGGCGCCTGCTCGACGCCCCGGCCATCGCGTCCCGGCTGGGCCGCGACATGTTCACCGCGGGGGTGGTGTCGGACGCCGAGGTGCGCGAGGTGATCCACGCGCGCGCCGAGACCATCTACCACCCGGCGGGCACGTGCCGCATGGGCACTGACGACCAGGCCGTGGTGGACCCCGCGCTGCGCGTGCGCGGCCTGGCGGGGCTGCGGGTGGTGGATGCGTCGGTGATGCCCACGCTCGTGGGTGGCAACACCAACGCGCCCACCATCATGATTGCCGAGAAGGCCGCCGACCTGATCCTCGCGGGCTGAGAAGGCATGCGCGGTATCCTGCACGCCATGAGCCCCGCCCTCACCGCTTACGTCGGCCGCACCGGCGACCGCAACCCGCGTGCGATGGCCGCGGCCCGCCTGCTCGGCGACACGCTGGCTGGCGTGCTGCACCAACCCTGCACCGTGCTGGGTGAACCGTCGCCGCCGCGCGCCCTCGGCTGGGCCGATGAACTCGCCCAGGCCCGGCCCTCGCTGCTGGCGCTGGCCGCCCACGTGGCCGGCCGCCTCGCCGCAGGGCATGGCCTGGTGAGTGCCACCGGCCGCTGCGCCACGAGCCTCGCCACGCTGCCCGTGGTGGCCCGCCTGCGGCCCGACGCGCAGGTGGTCTGGTTCGACGCCCACGGCGATTGCAACACCCCCGACACCACCACCAGCGGTTACCTGGGCGGCCTCGTGCTCACCGGCGCCGCGGGCTGGTGGGACACCGGCCTCGGCGCCGGTCTCACGCTCGACCGCGTGGTGCTGGTGGGCGCACGCGACCTCGATCCCGCAGAACAGGCCCTGATCGACCGCGGTGTGCTGCGCCACGTGCCGGCCGGCCTGCACGTGGCCGAGCGGCTGCAGGCCACGCTGGGCGACGGCCCGGTGTACGTGCACGTCGACTGCGACGTGCTCGACCCGGGCCTCGTGCCCACCGAGTACCAGGTGCCCGGTGGCCTGTCGTTCGCGGATCTGCACGCCACCTGCGAGGTGCTCGCGCGGCATGAACTCGTGGGGCTGGAGATCGCCGAGGTCGAGGCGACCTGGCCGGGGTCGGACGAACCGGTCCCGGTGTCGCCGCTGCTGCAGGCGCTGGGGCCGTTGCTGCGGGGGCTCGGCGGGCGCTGATTCAACGCAGGCTACAGTGCACCGCATGTCCTATGAACTCCACTACTGGCCCACCATCCCCGGCCGCGGCGAATTCGTGCGGCTCGCGCTGGAAGCCGCGGGTGCCCCGTACACCGACGTGGCGCGCCGCGCCGGCGACGCTGGCGAGGCCTTGGCCACCACGTTGCAGGGCCTGCAGCGCAGCAAGCTGCCCAATCCGCCGTTTGCCGCGCCCTACCTGAGGGACGGTGACTTCGTCGTGGGCCAGACCGCGGCCATCCTGGCCTACCTCGCGCCCACGCTGAAGCTCGTGAGCCGCAGTGAACAGCTGCGTGTGTGGACGCAGCAGATCCAGCTCACCATCGCCGACATGGTCACCGAGGCGCACGACACCCACCACCCGCTGGGCGCCGACCTGTACTACGAAGACCAGAAACCCGAGGCGCTGCGCCGTGCCACGGGGTTCTGCCGCGACCGCATCCCGAAGTTCCTGCAGTGGTTCGAGCACATCGTGCAACACAACACCGCCGGGCCGCGTCACCTGGTGGGCGGCAAGCTGAGTTACGCCGACCTGTCGCTGTTCCAGCTGATCGAGGGGCTCGCCTACGCCTTCCCGCAGGCCACCGCGCGTGCCCTCGCCAAGACGCCGGGCATCGTGGACCTGCGCGACCGCGTGGCCGCGCTGCCGCGGGTGCGCGCGTACCTGCAGAGCGAGCGGCGCATCCCGTTCAACGAGGAAGGCATCTTCCGGCGGTATCCCGAGCTGGACATCCCGTAGGCGTGCGCGAGGCGGGTGGGCTGCACGGAGGGGCCGATTCTTGCTGCAACCCACGGAGGGCCTTATGCTCCTGCCGTTCCCGAGGCCACAGCCCAGAGGTCCCCCATGGACTCCATCGAACCTGACAGCCAGGTCTACCGCACCCTGCTGGAATCGACCCGCGCCATCCCGTGGCAGATCGACTGGGCCACGGCCACGTTCGCCTACATCGGCCCGCAGATCGAGGCCCTGCTCGGATGGGCGCCGTCGAGCTGGGTCGGCATCGACGACTGGTCGTCCCGCATGCACCCGGACGACCGCGAGCGGGTGGTCAACTTCTGCGTGTCGCAGTCCCAGGCCGGCGTGGACCATGAAGCCGACTACCGTGCGCTCACCACCACCGGCGAGTACGTCTGGATCCGCGACGTGGTGCACGTGGTGCGCGACGAGGCCGGCCAGGTCCAGTCGCTGGTGGGGTTCATGTTCGACATCACCGAGCGCAAGAAGACCGAAGAGACCTTGCTGGCCCTGCAGAAGGAACTCGAGGAACTCTCCTTCCGCGACGGACTCACCGGCGTGGCCAACCGCCGCAAGTTCGACGCCGTGTACGACGAGGAATGGAGCGAGGCGCGGCGCAACGTGCAGCCGCTGTCGCTGATCATGTTCGACGTCGACTTCTTCAAACGCTACAACGACCACTACGGCCACGTCGAAGGTGACGAATGCCTGAAGCGTGTGGCGCAGGCCCTGTCGTCGGCCGCCAACCGCCCGCGCGATTTCGTGGCGCGCTACGGTGGGGAAGAATTCGTGCTGCTGCTACCGGCCAGCGACGAAGCCGCTGCCAAGGCCGTGGCGGACCGCTGCCGCCAAGCCATCTTCAAGACGCAGATCCGGCATGCCGCCTCTCCCATCAGCCAGCTGCTCACCGTGAGCATGGGCGTGGGCACCATCGTTCCGTCCGGCAATGATGACCCGGTGAGTTTCATCGACCTGGTCGATCGCCAGCTCTACCGTGCGAAACAGGGCGGACGCGACCGGATCGTGGCGGGCGCTGCCTGACCCCGGCCTCCAGTCATCGTCAACATTCGGGATGACACGGTACGCCGCGGAGCGGAACATCGCTGTCGCCGGCGTCGTGGGACACCCGCCATGTTGGAGATCTGCGTCATGAGATTCGTTCTGATGTCGTGCCTGTTTGCGCTCATGTGCCCTCTGTGTTCACAGGCGGAACCAACACCTGCGACGCAGACTTGGGACTACCTGATGATCAAGGACGTTGCAGAACTGAATCGCGCCATCCCCGACCCAACCCAAGCCTGCGGGAAGGCTGCGCTGCTGGTGGTGCTGGGCCACCTGGGATGGGAAGTGGTGCAAGTCATCGACGATTCCCGGCAGGCTCTGAGCGCTGCGAGTGGCACCCTGCGGCTGGACAAGCCTGGCTACAACGGAACGCAGACGGGTGCCATCCTTTTGAAAGCCGAAAGTCGTGGCGCACTTCGCGTGCTGTTCAAGAGGCCGATGCCACACGAGATGGCGGGCAGGGCATGTCCCTCGTCGCCAGAATGAAATCCTGCAGGCCTGCTCGTCGAGAAGCCGTGGCCTGGACCCGCGGGTACCTGCTTCAGCGCAGCGCTGCCCCGTGCATCAACAGGGAGAGACATTGGGAAACCCAGAGTTCGTCGGGCTGTTCGAAGTGTGGGCCAAGTACCTCGTGTCGATTGGCGGACCGTTGGCGGCCTCCGGCACGTTGTACGTGTTCTGGCGGACGGGTTCTGCACACTTGCTGAGGCTTCGGATCTGGCGGCTGGTCCACGGGAAGGCGGCCCTGCACGACGCGACGGTGCGGCGCTTCATCGATGAGCGAACCAGCCTGATGGCATTCAGGTACAGCGCCGGAATCAGTGTGCGGTCGCTGGAGGGGTCCAGGCGCCTGATTCTCTGGCTGGAGGATCATGACGAGGACATCGCAGACGTCAGGGCCGTGGGCCGCCACTTCGACAGGGAACAACTTGCCTTGACGGGGCCCCTGCCGCGGCAGGGCAGGCTCATTCGCGCCCTGGCGGTCTGGGCCCTCTTCTGGTCGGTCTGCATCACTGTCAGTTCGGCTTGGTTTCTGGAGCGCGGCTATTTCAGCCTGAAAGAGGGCGGCCAGCGCTTCTCCGCGACGACCGAGGAAGTGCGTGCCGCGGGGATCCACTTTTTCGCCGAGCCGGCGAGCCTGACCGTTGAGCAGTGCCGGCAACCTGCGCCTGAGACTGGCGGGTTTTCTGTACACGATGCGTCCGTTCTTTGTTCCGTGCTGCTCGATTCAGACTTCGCTCGACACATTGCCAAGGCACTTCTGCTGCAGCGCACCGGCATCGGCTTCCTCATCTGCATCTATGCGGCTGGGGTTGTGGGCGCTCTGATGAAGATGCGCCAGGCAAAAAAGGCGCTGGAGATGGCGGATCGCCTGCGCCGAAGGGAACGCCAGATGGTGCTGCCCTTCTCCTTCTGATGGCGACGCTTGGTGGAACCCATGCCTCGGTCAGGTGGCTCCGAACGGATCAGGGAACTCGTTGATCGGGACTTCGCTGACCCGCATCGATCGCGCCCCGGGTCCAGCATCAGCGCCTGCACCTGGCGAGCCACCGGGGCGTCCTTGGCCGCCAAGCGGTGCCGAGGTTGATCCGGGATTGATCGAATCATTTTTTTGCGCGGGCTGTCACAACCGGCCACGATGGCTCGTCTCATGGATGTAGTTCCCCACAACCCACGGAGAAAAGCACCATGGCCCAGCGTCTCAACTACTTCCAGCAATCGCCCGAACTCGCCAAGAAGTTCCTCGAATTCAGCAACGCATTGCAGGGCAGCACGATCGAACAAGGCATCCGCGATTTCGTCAACATCCGTGCCTCGCAGATGAACGGCTGCGCCTTCTGCCTCGACATGCACGTCAAGGAAGCGAAGATCCACGGCGAACGCGACCTGCGGGTGCACCACGTGGCCATCTGGCGCGAGTCCACGCTGTTCTCGCCGCGCGAGCGCGCCGCCCTCGCGTGGACCGAGGTGTTGACGCAACTGCCGCCCCACGGCGTGCCCGACGACCTCTACGACCGGGTGCGGACGCAGCTGTCCGACAAGGAGCTGTCGGACCTGACGTTCCAGGTGATGGCCATCAACGGCTGGAACCGCGCCAACGCAGCGTTCCGCAACGTGCCCGGCTCGCAGGACAAGGCGTTCGGGCTCGACAAGGCCGGGCTGAACTGACCCCGGCGCTCAGGCGCCCGCGCCCGCAGCCCACCGCACGCCCGGGTCCAGCACGAGCGCGCGGCGGGCCGCCTGGGCCTCTTCCGCGGCCAGCGGCACGAGCATCGTCACCTGTCCGCCGCTGCTGGTGGCCACCGGCACGCCGTCGCGGTACAGCACGCGCGAGCCCGCCACCCGCGGCAGGCGGGGGCCGGGCAACACGGTGCCCAGCAGGTTGGCCGGGTCGGCCGCCGCAAGGCACACCCACGACCCGTCCGCGGGCCGGCGGCGCACCTCGCGCATCAGCGCCACCGCCTCCGGCAGGGCGAACTGTTCTCCCGACATCCCCGCGATGAACCGCCCTCCCCTCAATTCACCACGGGCTTCCAGCCGGCGGCACACCCGCACGAGGTCGCGCCACGGTGGCAACCAGGTGGCTTCGCGTTCCAGCAGCCGCCACGAGATCACGCCGTAGCGGCGCAGAACGGTGTGCACGGCCTGCTCCAGGTCCTCGGCCGCGGTGGCCGTGCCATCGTCGCGCGGGCGCACGAGCGACCATCGCCCCGCGTCCTCGATGCCGAACAGCGATCGCCGGCCGCGCAAGCGGCTCGCGTGCGCGTCCCGCTTCGATGCCGGCACCATCAACGCCCGCAGCCCGGCGAAGCTGTCGCAGTGAGCGCGGCCGCGCACCACGAGTTCGGCCAGCGCCTCCTCCAGCTCGGTTTTCAGCAGCCGCGTGCCCTCGCGCATCTCCTCGAAAAACGAGGCGCCGTGTTCGGACAGGTACGCCGCAGCCCGTTGGGCCCGCGCCCCGAGCCCGGTGGTGTCTGCCTGCGCCGGTGCGAGGCGCGACCACAGCGCGGCGTGCCGGCGCGGCAGCAGCACCACCGGGGCCGAACGCAGCGACGTGACCCCGCCCGCCTCGGGCGCCGGGCGCAACCGGGTCCACATCGTGCGCCCGGCGGTGCACTGTTCATCGAGCCACGACGTGGCGTAGTCGGTGACCCGGGCCGGCAAGATCTCGGCCTCCCACATCGCGGCGGGGGCCTCGTACCCTTCGAGCTGCGCCAGCACCGCGGGCAGCGCCTCGCGGCCCTCGACGCGGTTGCCCGGGGCCACCCGCTGCCACTCGAACAGGAACCGCATGAAGTCGCGCGGTTCGACGGGTTCGATCTCGTGGCGCAACCGCTTGAGCGTGTAGCGGTGGATGCGTGCTAGCAGGTGGCGTTCGCACCACTCGGTGTCGGTTGCGTCCGGCGTGAAGCGGCCCTGCAGCAAGGTGCCCTCGGCCTGCAGGGCCAGCAGCGCCGCGTCGATCTCGTGCCGCGGCAGGCCCAGCTGCGCGGCGAGCGCACCCGCCGGCATGGGCCCCAGGCCCCCGAGGCGCGACCGCAGCAGGTCGCGCAGCGCCTCGTCGCGGCTTGCCGGCGGTGTGGCGTATTCGGCCGGCACCACCACCGCCGGCACCTCCTCGGCGCCGGGAAACAGGCAGCGCATCTGGGGCAGCCGCTCGGCCGCGGTCCATGGGCCGCCGGCCAGCCGGGTGGCCCGGCCCGCGGCTGCAAGGGCTGCCAGCCAATCCGACCACACCACGGCCTCGTCGGAGGTGACCAGCCCCAGCATCGTCAACGCCTCGTGCATCTCGTCGGCATCGCGCACCCGCGGCCACGCCTCCTCGCGCACGCTCGCGATGGCGGCGGGGTCGAGACGGCCCAGGTCGTCGGGGTTGTCCGGGTCGGCGTACCGGCGGCTCTGGACGGCTTGCGTGCGCCGCTCCTCGATGGGTGCGTCGTCAAGGAACGCGTAGGGCCGTGCGTTCAACGCCTCGGCGGCCAGCGGTGACGGTGCGGCAAGGTCACGCGCCACCACGGCCACCGCGCCGGACTCCATCCGGCGCAGCAGGGCGAGCCAACCTTCAGCGTCCATCGCATCCTGCAGGCAATCGGCCATCGTCTGGGCCACCAGCGGGTGGTCGGGCACCTCGCGTTCCCCGACGATGTTCTCCAGGCACGCCACCTGGTCCGGGAACACGGCGGCCAGCAGGTCCTCCGACTTCATGCGCTGCAGCTGCGGCGCCACCTTGCGGCCACCGCGGAACCGCGGCAGCGCGAGGGCGGTGGTGGCGTTCCACCGCCACCGCACGCCGAACAACGGCGCGTCGAGCAGCGCCTGCACCAGCACGCCGAGCGCGGAGTTCGAGTGCAGGTAGCGCGCCACCTCGTCGAGCGGGAAGCTGTGGCTGGTGGACAGCGACAGTACGATGGCGTCCTCGGTGGCCGCGGCCTGCAGCTCGAAATTGAACTGGCGGCAGAACCGCTTGCGCAGCGCGAGTCCCCACGCGCGGTTCAGGCGGCTGCCGAACGGCGCGTGGATCACGAGCTGCATGCCTCCGGCCTCGTCGAAGAAGCGCTCGAACACGATCTGGTGCTGCGTGGGCATGGCCCCGAGCGCGGTCAGCGTGCGGCCCAGGTAGTCCACCAGTTGCAGCGCAGCGGCCTCGCCCAGGCCCAAGGTGCCGGTGGCCCAGCCGAGCGGGTCGGACTGACGGGTGAACTCGTCGCGCAGGCGGGAGACCGCCCACGACAGCTCGTCGGTTCGCCCCGGCGCCTCGCCCAGCCAGAACGGGATGTTCGGCGGCGCGCCGTGGGCGTCTTCCACGCGCACGTTGCCGGGTTCGATCCGCAGGATGCGGTAGCTCGTGTTGCCGAGCTGGAACACGTCGCCCGCGAGGCTCTCGACGGCAAAGTCCTCGTGCACGGTGCCAATGCGGTCGGCCTGCGGCTCCAGCGTGACCTGGTAGTCGCCGGTGTCGGGGATGGTGCCGCCCGACGTGAGGGCCGTGAGGCGTGCGCCACGGCGTTCGCGCAGCCGGCGGTTCACCGCATCGCGGTGCACGTAGCCGGCACGCGGCCCCTGGCGCGTGGTGAAACCGTCGGACAGCATGGCCACCACGGCGGCGTACTGCTCGCGGGTGAGGTGCCGGAACGGCCACGCGCGGCACATGAGCGCAAAGAGTTCGTCCTCGTCCCACTCGCGGCTGGCCACCTCGGCCACGATCTGCTGCGCCAGCACGTCCAGCGGTGCCGGCACCACACGCAGGGCATCGAGCTCACCTCGCCGCACGGCATCCAGCAGCGCAGCGCATTCGACGAGTTCGTCGCGGGTCTGCGGGAACAGCCTGGCCTTCGGCGTGCCGCCGACCGAGTGCCCCGCGCGCCCCGCGCGTTGCAGGAACGTGGCGATGGACCGGGGCGACCCGAGCTGGCACACCAGGTCCACGTCACCGATGTCCAGGCCCAGCTCGAGCGACGCGGTGGCAACCAGCACCTGCAGCTCGCCACGTTTCAGGCGCTGCTCGGCGTCCAGCCGCGCTTCCTTCGACAGGCTGCCGTGGTGTGCCGCCACCGCGTCGCGCCCGAGCCGCTCGGCCAGCTGCCGGGCGGTGCGTTCGGCCATGCGGCGCGTGTTGACGAACACGAGCGTGGTGCGGTGGGCGAGCACCAGTTCGGCCACCCGGGCGTGCACCTGCGCCCACTGGTCGTTCGACATCACCACGCTGAGCGGCGCCGGGGGCACCTCGAGCGCGAGGTCACGCTCGCGCGTGTAGCCGATGTCCACGATCTCGCACGGCGCCGTCCCTGCCAGGAAACGCGCCACCTCGTCGATGGGCTTCTGCGTGGCGGAAAGCCCGATGCGTGTGAGCGGGTGCGGTGTCAGCGCCTGCAGCCGCTCCAGCGTGAGCGCCAGGTGGCTGCCGCGCTTGTTGGCGGCGAGTGCGTGGATCTCGTCGACGATCACCGCGCGCACCGTGCCCAGCATCCGCCGTCCCGAGGCCGAGCCCATCAGCACATACAGCGATTCCGGCGTGGTGACCAGGACGTGCGGCGGCCGGCGCAGCGCCTGCTGGCGTTCGGCCTGCGGGGTGTCCCCGCTGCGCACCGCGGTGCGGATGGCCACGTCGGGCAGGCCGAGCCGGGCGAGTTCGGTGCGGATGCCGGCGAGAGGCGCCTCCAGGTTCAGCCGGATGTCGTTCGACAGCGCCTTCAGCGGTGAGACATAGACCACGACGGTTTCGTCAGGCAACCCGCCGGGACGCAGCCCCTGGCGCACCAGGCCATCGAGCGCGGCGAGGAACGCGGTGAGGGTCTTGCCGGAACCCGTGGGCGCCGCCACGAGCGTGTGGCGCCCGGCCTGGATGTGCGGCCACGCAGCGGCCTGCGCCGGGGTGGGCGCAGGGAAGGACTGGCGGAACCAGGCCTGGACGGCGGGGTGGAAGGTTTCGAGCGACACGGCAGGGGCCCGGTGTGCAATCGAATCAGGTCAGGCCGCCGCGGCGAAACTCAAGGCCTCAGGCGGCCGATGTTTGAACCCCGCCGACACCAGGGGTCCACAGGTCGGATGGGGTGTCGCAGACCAGCGCGGAAGCGCTCGGCCCCAGGTCGATGCCCAGGTGCTCGTTCGCGGACGCATTGCCAGCATCCGCGCGTTTCGCATGGGTCACGAAACGTGCGAAGGCGGGCCACGAGGGTTTGGCGAGCTGTTCGACGAGGATCCGGGCGAGGTCGTACGACAGCAAGTTGCCTTCGTCCGTGCGCTGGAACGACTCACCGCGCCAGAACGCCTGAATCTCCGCGTGTCCCCAGAAGGCGGCGTGTTTGGCCTGCAGTTCGCGCGGCGTGTGGACACTGGGGAGCGTGACCGCCAGCTGCCGTTCGGTGTTGACGGCCAACCCTTCATCGAGCCATAGCGGCAGGTTCAGGTGCGCTAGCGCGGCGTGGGTCAGCTCGTGGGCGATGACGGGCTCGATCAGGGACAAGTCCGCGGCTACCGTGACGAAATGCGGGCAGCCCGCATCGATGAACATGCCTCCGCTGAACGCGAACTCCCCGCCGTCCGGGTAGTACTGCGACACGTAGTGGTAGTAGTTGGCCTCGTCGTCCAGCACGAGCAGGATGCTCTTCTGGCCCTCGGGATACCGCGCCAGGCCCTGGAGCACCCGTGCCACACGCTGGCGGGTGGTGGCGATGTAGTTGGCGGTGGCCGCGGCAACGCGTGGTTCGAGCGACGACAGCACGTAGGCATCGGCCGTCTCGTGCAGGAAGACGTGCTCGCCCAACGCATCCCGCAGGTGCAGCAGCCAGCCGCGGTGCAGGGTGTCGCGGGCCTGGGCGGCCAGCGTTGCATCGAGGGCGCCGGTCCAGGCTGCGGCGGCTTGCCAGTCCACCAGCGGCCAGCCTCCGGCCGAGACGAGGTGCTGGTCGAGGGGAAAAGTGGCGGACCCGGCCGCCACCTCGGTGGGTGCCACGTCGCCCGGTGGCGGCAGCGTGAGGGGTGTGGTGGCCCGGGCCACCGCGCGCAGTCCGGCCCATGCCATCAGCGCGCCGATCCCCGGAGCCAGCCACACCATGGCGATGTGCAGATGCGGCTTGTGCAGGGTGTCGCCGGCCTGCCGGAGGCGCCAGCTGGTCCACCCGTTGACCAGCAACAAGGCCACGCCGAGCCCGAGCAACACCATGGCCGTCTCGGTCACGGATGTGTCTTGGCGATCTCGCCAAACGCATGCGCGAGCCACAGCTTCAGGCGCTGCCGCTCCATCAGCCCGAGGCCCGGGCCTTCGGGCGCCGGCAGGTTGCGGGCGGCCCAGAAGCTGGCGTTCCGCGCATCGATCTTCTGCACCACGGCATCGTGCAGGTGCTTGATGGTGATGACCTTGGCACCGAAGGCCAGGGCCCTGTCGAGCAGGCCCGACGTCTCGAGCAGCGAGAAGTCGTCGCCACGCAACTGGTTGAGCACCAACACGTAGTGCAGGCGCTGGCCGAAGCGGTCGAGCAGACGGGCGAGCAGGTCCACCGAATCGCGGCCGGCGTCCATCACGTGCCAGTAGTTGATGGCAAAGCCGGACAGGTCGGCCATGTCGAGCACGCCGCTTTCTTCCATCCACTTGACGAGCGGTTCGTGGGTCTGCGCGGCGAGGTCGACGAGCACGCGGCGGCCCGGGGCCTCGGCGGCGCTTTCGATGATCTGGTCGAGCGCCTCGTAGCGGTCGACGAGCGCGGGGGACGCGTAGTCGGTGTAGAAGCGCAGCAGCGAACCGTGAGACCGGTCGGTGTCGTAACCTACGAACGGTTGTTCGTGGTCGATGAAGTACTGCGCGAGCAGGCGCGAAATCATCGACTTGCCGACCCCGCCCTTCTCGCCGCCGATCAGGTGGATCTTCGAGACTGCGTTCGTTTCGAGGGTGACAACTTGCATGGAAGGGCTGCAGGTGAAGTGGGTGGGCGCATTGTGCAGCACAGCCCGTGCCTGGTCAGCCCGCGGCCGAACGCGACCTTGCCCGGCGCATCGCCCACACCACGAGCCCCTGGTAGGCCCCGCCCAGCAGCCGCACCGCCTTGTCGGCCCACCAGGCGTCGCGCCCCACCAGCACGCGGCGTTCGTTGCGCACCACCGCGTCGAGGATGCGCTGCGCGGCGGCATGGGACGACGTGGTGTCGAGCAGCTTGTCGAACATGCCCCGCACCGCTTCGACCGTCTGGCCGGTGTAGGCCTCGGTGCGGGCGTCGACCCGGCCCCGCCGGGCGATCTCGGTGCGCACGCCACCCGGGTGCACGCAGGTGGCGCTCACGCAGGAGCGCATCACGTCGAGTTCCATGCGGAGCGCCTCGGTGTAGCCGCGCACCGCGAACTTCGACGCGTTGTAGGGCCCGTGCAGCGGCACCGACATCAGCCCGAAGAGGCTCGACGTGTTGACGACGTGGCCTTCGCCGGACGCGGTGAGGTGTGGCAGGAACGCCTGCGTGCCCCACACCACGCCCCAGAAGTTGATGCCCATGATCCAGTCGAAGTCGGCCTGGGTCACGTCGGCCAGCGGGGCGCTGAGGCTCACGCCGGCGTTGTTGAACAGCAGGTTCACCCGGCCGTGGTTCTTCACCACCTGCTCGGCCCAGGCGTAGAGCGCCTCGCGGTTGGCGGTGTCCACGTGGGCCAGGGTCAGTGTCACGCCACCGGCGGCAGCGATGCGGGCCGTTTCCGCGAGGCCCGCGTCGTCGATGTCGCTCAACGCCAGGTGGCAGCCACGCCGCGCGAGTTCGACCGCAAGCGCCCGGCCCATCCCGGAACCCGCGCCGGTGATGGCGGCCACCCGGCCGGCGAACCGCTTGCGGCTCATTGCGGGTATGGGGGGCTGGCGAGCAGGTGGCTCACCCGTGTGCGCAGGCCTTCCGGCGTGACCTCGGCAGGCGCCACCGGCTCACCCACCACCAGCCCCACCCGGCTCCAGAACCCGCGGCGGAACGGCTTGGCCATCGCCACGCCCTTCTCCGCCCGCGAGAAGAACGAGCCCCACAGGTTCTGCAGCGCCATCGGAATGACCGGCACCGCGTTGCGTTCGAGCAGCTTCATCACGCCCGCCCGGAACTCGCCCAGCTCGCCGTTCTTGGTGATGGCCCCTTCGGGGAAGATGCAGACGATGTCGCCCGCGTCGAGGGCTGCGGCGGCGCGCGCGAAGGCGCGTTCGTACACCTCGGGTGCCTCGCGCTGCGGGGCGATCGGGATGGCCTTGAGCAGCCGGAACAGCCCCCCGAGCACGGGCATGTTGAAGATGCGGTGGTCCATCAGGAACACGGCGGGGCGCGGGCTGGCGCCCATCAGCACCACGGCGTCGATGAAGCTCACGTGGTTGCACACGAGGATGGCGGCGCCCTCGGTGGGCAGGTGCTCGTCGCCCCGCACCTTGAAGCGGTAGATGAGCCGGGTGACCACGAAGGCCACGAACCGCAGCAGGTACTCGGGCAGCAGCAGGAAGATGTAGCCCGCGACGATCGCGTTGGCGATGCCCACGATCAGGAACACCTGCGGGATGGTGGCCCCGGCCTTCAGCAGCAGGCCCACCGCCACCGAGCTGACGATCATGAACAGCGCGTTCAGGATGTTGTTGGCGGCGATGATGCGGGCGCGGTGGCTGGGGGTGGACCGCAGCTGGATCAGCGCGTACATGGGCACGCTGTAGAGACCGGCGAACAGCGCAAGCAGCGCCAGGTCAGCCATCACGCGCCAGTGGGCGGGCTGGGCCACGAAGGCGGCCACGCCAAGCGACTGCGCCGGCGGAAGGCCGCGCGACGCGAAGTACAGGTCCACCGCGAACAGGCTCATGCCGATGGCCCCGAGCGGCACGAGGCCGATCTCCACGTGGCGGCGCGACAACACCTCGCACAGCAGCGAGCCCACGCCGATGCCCACCGAAAACACCACCAGCAGCAGCGAGGCCACCTGCTCGTCGCCGTGCAGCACCTCCTTGGCGAACGACGGGAACTGCGACAGGAACACCGCGCCGAAGAACCACATCCACGAGATGCCCAGCAGCGAACGGAAGACGACGCGGTTGCCATGCGCCAGCTTCAGGTTGCGCACCGTCTCGCTGACCGGGTTCCAGTTGATGCGCAGCCCCGGGTCGGTGGACGGCGAGGCCGGCACGGCATGGGCCAGCACCCGGCCCGCCACCGCGAGCGCCACGCACACCGCGGCCACCCAGTGCGGGCCCACGCCGGGGATGGCGATCAGCAGGCCACCGGCCACGTTGCCGAGCAGGATGGACACGAACGTGCCCATCTCCACCATGCCGTTGCCACCCGTCAGCTCACGCTCGTCGAGGTGTTGCGGCAGGTAGGCGAACTTCACCGGCCCGAACAGCGTGGAGTGCAACCCCATCAGGAACACACAGGCGAGCAGGATGGGCACGTCCTGCTGCACGAAACCCCACGCGGCCAGGGCCATCACCGCGATCTCGAACGACTTCACGAAGCGGATCAGCCGCGCCTTGTCGTACTTGTCGGCGAGCTGGCCGCTGGTGGCGGAAAACAGCAGGAACGGGAAGATGAACAGGGCCCCGATCACGAGGCCGGCCAGCTCGGGCTTCAGCCAGGCGATCTGCAACTGGTACGTCACCATCACGGTGAGCGCGAACTTGAACAGGTTGTCGTTGCCGGCGCCGAGGAACTGCGTCCAGAAGAACGGGGCGAACCGCCGCTCGGAAAGCAGGGCGAACTGGTTGGGGTGGGGGGCGGTGCTCAAGCGGTGTCCTCTGGCGGGGTCTTCGGTGGGCCGGGAAGCGTTTTAGCACCGAATCAACGGATTGCGATGGGGCGGGACCCGAGGCCGCTGCGGGCAACCCACTGGAATACCGAATCCGCGGTGACGGTGGCGATGCGGCCGCTGTAGCGCTGGGCGTCCGGATGGTCGTCGAAGGCGACGTTGGCGGAGGTGACCCGCGCGCCCAGCCGCTTGAACGTGGACAGCCGCAGCGTGGCCGGCTCGTAGCCATGGAGCTTGAGCCAGGCCTGTGCGCGCACGCGGTCGGTGGCCGCCGGTTCCTGGGCCATCGCCAGCGTTTCGAGCGCCCACTGGTTGGATTGCTGGTACTGCTGCGACCACGCGTACGCGACCATGCTGTAGGCCGGCGTGTGCATCTGGCCCAGGCGCTGGTTGTCGCGCAGCACCGCCAGCAAGTGGGCCTGCACCTCGGGCGTGGGCACCACGATGCCGGCTTCGTAGTCGAACGGACTGTCGAGGAAAAACTCGCCGAGGCCCTGGCGGTACAGCGCGCTGTGGTCGGTGCCGCAGTCGTTGAGCTTGTGGGCCACGCGCCACTTGTCGCCGTCCAGGTAGGCGAAACCGAAGTGCGAGTAGCGCTGGCCGTACTCGCGCAGGTCCTGCCCCACCCGGGCGATCAGCACCACCTGGGCGCCCGTGCCCTTGAGGTGTTGCTCGACCCGGCTGGCGAGCGACAGGCCGCGGGCCACGGCCTGGGCCTCGGGCGCCTTCTGGTCGCAGGTCTGGCCCGCGTTCGCCGTGGCGAGCGCGAGGGCCAGCGCAAAGCCGGCGGCGGCGTGGCGCAGGTTCACCGCGTCACCCGCTCGTTGTACAGCAGCGCCTTGCCCACCTCGTTCGGGATGAACGCGATGGCCGCACCGGCCGCCGACAGCACCCAGCCGGCACCGATCGCCGTCACGGTGACCGCGGTGCCTACCGCCAGCGACAGGCCACCGGCGGCCTTGCCCGCGAAACGGATCGTGGCACGGGCGCCGTCGGCGGCCCGCTCCAGGATCCAGACCGTGCCGTCCACCGAGACCTCGACGGCCACCACGGAGAACGCGGCACCGGCCGACAGCACCATCGACGGGGCGATCACCGACACGGCCACCGGCAGGGCGGACAGCGCGAGGCTCGCCTCCGAGTCGCCGTGCCGGTGGGCGAACGCCGGGGTGTGCAGGGCCAGGGCTGCGGCCAGCGTGGCACCCAGGGCCAGGGATTTCAGGGACGTCATGGTCGGAACTCCGGTTACTCGAACGTGCGGCCGCTTTCGGCGAGCTTCGCTTCGTGGGCGTCGCGCAGCGTCTTGGCCAGCGTGAACACGCTCGAGATGAGGAACAGCCAGCTCACGCCGAGGAAGGCCTTGTAGGTCGGGTTGATGTCCATGCGGTACAGGCCCCAGGCCGTCAGGCCCATCGCGAGGGCAAAACCGCCCCACACCACCACCGACCACATCGGGGTGTCGTTCTTGGCCACCTCGTTGTCGCGGATGAACTTCGACAGCGCAAAGGCGGTGGACAGGCAGAACACGTAGCCCATCACCATGAACGCGCGGTGCAGGTCTTCGCCGGGCAGGTAGGCCAGGCCGACGGCGCACAGGCCGACGGCGAGGCCGAACGACACCCAGACTTGCAGCTTCCAGGCGCGGGTGTCGTGACGGACGGCGGGGGTCTTCATGGTGGGATTCCAGGGTGGGTTGGGAAAACGATGGGTGGATCTTCGGTGCTGGCGGGCCGAGTATCAATCCACCTGAGGAGGGACCTGGGGAAAGCACCGTCCGGTACCGTTTGGTGATACTTTTTGCCCCATGAGCACCACCCTTGACCTCGTCACCACACTGAAAGCCGAGTTGAAAGCCTCCCAGGTCACGTACGCGGACCTGGCCGAACACCTGGGCATGTCGGAGTCCAGCATCAAGCGCATCTTCGCGAAGGGCGACATGCCGCTGTCGCGCATCGACGACGTGCTGCGGGTGTTGAAGATGGACTTCGCCGAACTGGCCCGCAAGGTGGCCGAGGCGCAGCCGCTGCGCAGCGAACTCACGCTCGAACAGGAGCGTGCCGTGGTGGCCGACCGCCGTTTGCTGCTGATCGCGATCTGCTGCCTGAGCCAGTGGAGCCTCGAACAGATCCTCGGCACGTACACGCTGAACGAGGCCGAGTGCCTCGTGTACCTCAAGCTGCTCGACCGGCTGCGCATCATCGAACTGCGCCCGCTGAACCGCTACCGGCTGAAGGTGGCGAAGACCTTCCGCTGGCGGCCCAACGGCCCGGTGATGACGTACTTTCGCGAGCACGTGGCCGACGACTACTTCGGCGGCGGCTTCGACGACGTGGGCGAGATGATGATGCTCGTGCACGGCCAGCTCACCGCCGGCATGGCCGAGGCCTTCGTGGAGCGCCTGCAAAGGCTTGGCCAGGATTTCGCGCAGCAACACCTCGCGGGGCAGAAGCTGCCCGCTGCCGACCGCCGCGCCTACACGCTGGTGGTGGGCATGCGCTCGTGGCTGTTCGCGGCCTTCCGCGACCTCAAGCGCGACGAGGGCTGAACCGCATCGGCGGCCGGGGCTTCCCCGGACGGGCGTTTCATGCCGCAGACCGCATCGTCAGCGTGAACAGGGCCCATTCGCCCGGGGCGCCGGCCGCGTCGATGCGGCCGCCCATTCGCTCGATCAACTGCCGCGTGATCGCGAGGCCGATGCCCGTGCCCCCTTCCGGTCCGGCATCCCGGCCGAGGCGATTGAACGGCTCGTACAGGCGCTGCAACTGCGCGGGGTCGAGGCCGTCGCCGGTGTTCCACACCGACACGGTCAGGTGCTTCGCGCCGTCGGCGGCGAGGCCCACGCGCACGGTGCCGCCGGGCCGGTTGTACTTGATGGCGTTCGACAGCAGGTTCAGCACACACTGGCGCAGGCGCAACGGATCGGCGAGCGCCCAGGCCGATGGGGTGTCGATGCTGCGCTCCACCTGGAGGTGGCGTTCACGCACCGACGTGTCCACCATCTGCACGCAGTCGCTGATGAGCCCGTCCACGTCCACGGGCACCGATTGCAGGTCTACCGCATCCACCTCGATGCGGCTCAGGTCCATCAGGTCGGTGATCAGTTCGAGCAGGTGCTGGCCTGCCTGTTCGATGAAGCGCACCCGCTCGCGTTGGTCGGGCGTGAGGGGCACACGCATGTCCAGCTGAAGCAGCTGCGCGAACCCGAGCACCGCGTTCAGCGGCGTGCGCAACTCGTGGCTCACGCGGGCGAGGAACTGCGATTTCATCGCACTCGCCTGCTCGGCCGCGCGCTGCTGCTCCCGGGCGGCCTGCGCGGCCTTCAGGTCGGTGATGTCGACGAGCGTGCCCACCATGCGCCGGGCCTGGCCGTCGGGCGCGAACTCGGCGATGCGGCCGCGGCTCATCACCCAGATCCAGCGCCCGCTGGCGTGCCGCATGCGGAACTCGTCGCTGTACGACGCGGCCGGGTGGCGGAGGAATGCGCGCAGCCGCTCGTACGACGGTTGCACGTCGTCCGGGTGGCACAACGCAAAGAAGCTCTGCACGGTCACCGGCCCGAACGCCTCGGGGGTGGTGCCGAGGATGTCGGCCCAGCGGCCGCCACAGGAGAGCGTGCGGTCGATCAGGTCCCGTTCCCACAGGCCCACGTTGCCGCCGGTGATGGCCGCGTCGAGCCGCTCCTGCGACTTGCGCAACGCGGAGATCATCGCCTCGCGCTCGGCCTCCATCGTTACCTGGCGCGTGACGTCGATGACGAGCACGAGGCGCGCGTCGCGCCCGTGGTACATGAGGCCGTGTGAACTCGTCCGCGCGAACAGCGATTCGCCGGACTTGGTGTAGTGGTGCCACGGCCCGGAGACCGGAACACTTTCGCGGGCCCGCGCATCCCGCACCGCCTGGTACATGGCCTCCAACTCGTGGGGCGGCCGGATGTCGGCGATGGTCATGTGCAGGAATTCGTCGCGTGTGTACCCGTAGCGTTCAACGGCAGCAGCGTTGACATCGAGGAACTGCAGCGTGTCCTGGGCGTAGATCCACATCGACTGCGGGTTCGCGTGGAACATCTGCTGGTAGCTGACGCCCTCGTCAGGGGGGATGTCGGGGATGGCGCTCATGACGGATCCCGCTGCGCCGTCAGATCACGCCACGTTCCCGCAGCGCCTGCAACTGGGCGTCGGTGACCCCCACGTCGCGCAGCACGGCCGCCGTGTCTTCACCCAGCGTGGGTGCACGCCGCACGATGCCCCCCGGCGTGGCGCTCAGCTTCGGCACGATGCCCGGCATGTCCACCGCGAGTCCATCGGCCGATACCACTTGCATGATCATGCCGCGGGCCCGGTAGTGCGGGTCCTCGGCGATGTCCTTCGCGGTGTACAGCCGGCCGGCAGGCACCTGGGAGCCGTTCAGGGTGTCGAGCACTTCGGCCACGGTGCGGGGCGCCGTCCAGGCGCCGATGGCAGCGTCGATCTCGGCCACGCGTGCCACCCGGGCCGGGTTGCCGACCAGCGTGGGGTCGCGGGCCAGGTCGTCGCGGCCGATGGCGGCCATCAACCGGGTGAAGATGCTGTCGCCGTTGCCGGCCACGAGCACCCAGCCGTCGGCACACGCGTACGCGTTGCTCGGGGCGATGCCGGGCAGCGCCGAGCCGGCCGCCTCGCGTACCGCGCCGAACGCGCTGTACTCGGGCAGCAGGCTTTCCATGCAGTTGAAGACGGCTTCGTACAGCGCCACGTCGATCACCTGGCCCTGCCCGGTGGTGTGGCGGTGGTGCAGCGCCATCAGGATGCCGATCACGCCGTGCAGCGAGGCCAGCGTGTCGCCGATGCTGACCCCCACCCGCACCGGCACCCGGCCCGGTTCGGCCGTCAGGTGGCGCAGGCCGCCCATGGCCTCGGCCACCACGCCGAAGCCGGGGCGGTCCTTGTACGGTCCGGTCTGGCCGTAACCGCTGATGCGCAGCATCACGAGGCCAGGGTTGGTGCTGGCGAGCGTGGTGTGGTCGAAGCCCCAGCTTTCCATCACACCGGGCTTGAAGTTCTCGATGAGCACGTCGCACTCGTCGATCAGGCGGCGCACGATGTCGCGGGCCTCGGGCGACTTCAGGTCGAGCGTGACACTCTTCTTGTTGCGCGACTGCACCTGCCACCACACGCTGGTGCCTTCATGCAGCAGCCGCCATTGGCGCAGCGGATCGCCCGTGCCGGGCGGCTCGATCTTGATGACGTCGGCACCGAAATCGGCGAGCGTCTTGGCGGCAAAAGGGCCGGCAATCAGCTGGCCCATCTCAAGCACCTTCAGTCCGGTCAGCGGACCCATGCAGGCCTCCTAGGCGGCTTTTTGTTCGATCAGGTACGACGCCTCATCGTATTGCCCCAGCACGTTGACCAGATAGGGCATCAACCCGACCAGTTCGTCGTGCAGCGTGTACGGCGGGTTCATGATAAACATGCCGCTGCCGGCCAGGCCGAACCCCTGCGCGTCGGGCAACTGCACCGTCAGGCGCACGTGCAGCCAGCCCTTCGGGGCCAGCGTTTCCAGGCGGCGCGGCAACTGGGCGGCTTCGAGCTTGCTGACCTGCGGGTACCAGACCATGTAGACGCCGTCGACGAACCGCTCGATGGCCTCGCGCAGCGACGCGATGACCCGGCCGTAGTCGCCCGTGCCTTCGTACGACGGGTCCATCAGCACCACGGCACGCCGGCTCGACGGCGGCACCTGGCCCTTGAGGCCGTCGAAACCGTCGCTGTCGCGCACCTCCGCGCCCTTGATCTCGCCGAGGAACGACGCCAGGATGCGGTGGTCGGTGGGGTGGCGCTCGAAACAGCGCAGCTGGTCGCCGTGGCGCAGCAGCATCTGGGCGAAGGCCGGCGAACCGGGGTACTGCTCCATGCGGCCGTCGGGGTTGAACTGGCGCACGAGCTGCACGTAGTCGGCGGCCAGCTCCGGCAGGTCGTCGCGGTCCCACAGGCGGGCAATGCCCTCGACATACTCGCCCTTCTTCTGCGCGTACTGCCCCTCGAGCGAGTACCCGCCAGCGCCGGCGTGGGTGTCGACGAACCGGTACGGCTTGTCTTTCTGGTTCATGTAGCGCAGCACGCGGGTGAGCACGATGTGTTTCAGGACATCGGCATGGTTGCCCGCGTGGAAGGCATGGCGGTAGGCGAGCATGGGGCGGATCTCAATCGGGTGGCGCAGACCCGCTATTGTCGTTGCTTGTGGTGTCGTCGACGCGGGCGAACTGCATGACGAGTTCGTCGAGCAGCCGCCGCACCCGCAGCGGCAGGTGCCGCTGGGTGGGCAGGATGGCCTGCACCGGCGTCGTGTCACCGTGCCAGGCGGGCATCACCCGCACCAGGCGGCCCGCCTTCAGGTCGGCCAGCACGTCCAGTCCGGCCTTGAACGCGATGCCGAGCCCGGCCACCGCCCACTCCCGCACCAGGCCGCCGTCGTCGGCCACCCGATTGCCGTTGGCCTTGACCTGGACTGTCTCGGTGCCGCGGTGGAACGTCCAGCGGATCTCGGGCCGGCTCTTCAGGTTCAGCACGAGGCAGTTGTGCCGGGCCAGGTCGTCGGGGTGCGCCGGGTGGCCGTGGGCGGCCAGGTACCCGGGAGACGCCACCAGCACACGCCGGGTTTCCAACAGCGGCCGCACCACGAGCGACGAGTCCTGCAGCACCCCGTAGCGCACCGCGAGGTCCACCCGCTCGCGCATCAGGTCGTGCACGGCGTCCGACAGGTGCAACACGAGCCGCAGCTTCGGGTGCCGAGCGAGGAATGGCGACAGCATCGGGCTCAGCACGGTGCGGCCCAGGTCCAGTGGCGACGCGAGGTGCACCTCACCCGCCAGTTCCTCCCGCTGGGCGCCCAGCAGCGACCGGGCATCGTCGAGCACCCCGAGCGCCCGCTGGGCGTGGTCGCGGAGCAACTCGCCTTCCGGCGTCAGGCGCATCGACCGGGTGGATCGTTCAACGAGGCGCACCGCCAGCGACGCCTCGAGCCGCTTCAGCGAGGCGCTGGCGGCCGCCGGGGTCAAGTGCATCTGCCGGGCAGCGGCGCTCAGCGAACCGGCGTCGGCCAGCCGGATGAACAGCTGGAGCTGGGCGAGTTGCAGGTCGGCGGGCCAGTTCATTTGCTCGTCAGATTTGAAAGTGTTATTGGTTTCGCTGCCATTATCAAACTGGATCTCTCTCCGTAGAGTTCACGCCATCGCATCTCACCGGAGTTCCTCCATGAAAGCCGTCGCCCGCTACCAGCCGCTCCCCATCGACCACGCCGAATCGCTCGTCGACATCACGCAACCCGCGCCCACCCCCGGCCCGCGCGATCTGCTGGTGCGGGTGCACGCCGTGTCGGTGAACCCGGTGGATACCAAGGTGCGCCGCGGTTCACCGGCCACCGGCGACCAGCCGAAGGTGCTCGGGTTCGACGCCTCCGGGGTCGTCGAGGCCGTGGGCGCACAGGTCAGCCTCTTCAAGCCGGGTGACCGTGTGTACTACGCGGGCGACATCACCCGCCCCGGCAGCAACGCCGAGCTGCAGCTGGTGGACGAGCGCATCACCGGCCGCATGCCGGTGTCGCTCGGGTTTGCCGAAGCGGCCGCCCTGCCGCTGACGGCCATCACCGCGTGGGAGTTGCTGTTCGACCGGCTGGGGGTGAACGCCGGGACAGACGGCACCCTGCTGGTCACCGGCGCGGGCGGCGGCGTGGGCTCGATCCTCGTGCAACTCGCCCGCCAGCTGACGAAGATGACCATCGTGGGCACGGCCTCGCGCCCCGAGACGCAGCAGTGGGTGCGCGAACTCGGCGCCCACCACGTGATCGACCACTCGAAACCGCTGGGCGAAGGCCTGAACGCCGCCGGCATCGGTGCCGTCCACGTGGTGGCGAGCCTGACCCACACTGACCAGCACTACGCGCAGATCATCGAGGCGCTGGCGCCCCAGGGCCGCCTGGGCCTGATCGACGACCCCGCCACACCGATCGACGTGATGGCGCTCAAGCGCAAGGCGTTGTCGCTGCATTGGGAAATGATGTTCGCGCGGCCGATGTTCCAGACCGCCGACATGCAGGCCCAGCATGACCTGCTCAACCGCGTGGCCGACCTGGTCGACGCCGGCCGGTTGCGCACCACCGTCGGTGAACAGTTTGGCACCATCAATGCCACCAACCTGAAGCGGGCGCACGCATTCATTGAAAGCGGCCGTGCCAAGGGCAAGGTGGTGCTGGCCGGTTTCTAAGGGCTTGCACGCTGGGGACAGCACGGCCGCCGAAGATTTCGTACGATCGTGCGCAACCAAGACACCCTTCACCTCGAAACACCATGACCTCCCTCTTCGACCCCGCCCGCATCGGCGACATCCCCACCACCAACCGCGTCGTGATGGCGCCACTCACCCGCAACCGCGCGGGCGCCGGCCTCGTGCCCACCGACCTCGCGGTCGAGTACTACCGCCAGCGCGCCAGCGCCGGGCTCATCGTCACCGAGGCCGCGCAGGTGATGGCCGAGGGCCAGGGTTATCTCGACACCCCCGGGATCCACACCCCGGCCCAGGTGGCCGCGTGGAGGAAGGTGACCGACGCGGTGCACGCCGAAGGTGGCCGCATCGTGATCCAGCTGTGGCACGTGGGCCGCATCTCGCACATCTCGCTGCTGCCCGGTGGCCAGGCCCCCGTGTCGTCCACGGCGCGCAACGCCGGCGGCAAGGTGTTCACCAAGGAGGGGTTCGTCGACACCTCCACGCCGCGCGCGCTGCGTGCCGATGAACTGCCGGGCATCGTCGAGGCCTATCGCCACGCCGCCCGCTGCGCCCTCGACGCCGGCTTCGACGGCGTCGAGGTGCACGCCGCCAACGGCTACCTGATCGACCAGTTCCTGCGCGACAGCATCAACGACCGCACCGACGACTTCGGCGGTTCCATCGAGAACCGCACGCGCTTCCTCGTCGACGTGATGAACGCGGTGGTGGGTGCGATCGGCGCCGGCCGCACCGGCGTGCGCCTGAGCCCGGTGACCCCGGTCAACGGTGCGGGCCAGGACAGCAACCCCCAGGCCGTCTTCAACCGCGCGGTGGAACGCCTCGCGCCGCTGAAGCTCGCGTTCCTGCACGTGGTGGAAGGCCAGACCGGCGGCCCGCGAGACGTGGCCCCGTTCGACTACGAGGCGCTGCGCACCCGCTACAAGGCCGGGCACGACGCCGGCGCGTGGATGGTCAACAACGGCTACAACCGCCAGATGGCGATGGACGTGGTGTCCACCGGCGCGGCCGACCTGGTGGCGTTCGGCCGCCCGTTCATCGGCAACCCGGACCTGGTACACCGCCTGAAGGAAGACAAGCCGCTCGCGTCGCTGAACCCGAAGCTGCTGTATGGTGGTGGCGCCGAGGGTTACACCGACTACCCTGCCCTCTGACGCGCGTCAGCGCTTGATCTTCGCGCGAAAGAGTTCCCCGATGCCCACCTCGCGTGGGCCGGGGATCACCTCGAACACCTCGCCGGCCGTCACCGTGCCGGGCTCGCGCACCGCGAGGTAGAAGCCGCACCAGCCGTTGGCCGACATCAGCTTGACGGCCTGGTTGAACCCCATGGCCGCGTTGAACTTGAAACACGGGAACCGGGGTTCGCTGACGGCCAGCGTGCAGTTCGGGAACTTCAGCAGGTCGCCGATCCACACCTGGGATTCGAGCAGGCCGGCGATGGTCAGGTTCTCGCCCATCGCCCCGTGGGGCAATGCGGCGTTCCATTCGGCCGCCTTGGCTTGCGCGCGCACGGTCTGCCAGAACGGGTAGTGCTCGCTCGGGTACGCGTACACGGCCTTCGACAAGCCGCCGTGCACCGACAGGTCGGCCTGTTCGTCGCCGTCGAGGCCCAGGGGCCGCACGGCCACCGGCCCGTCCACCGGGCGCTTGTGGATGCCTGTCATCACCGGGCGGCCACCGATCTCGATCTCGGTGGCGAGGGCCCGGTTGACGCTGAGCAGGGTGGGCTGGCTCACGCCGGCGACTTCCAGCCCCGCACCGCGGACGCCACGCGGCGGCCGTTGTTGCCCGAGACCCATTGGACAAACAGCTTGGCCGCCGGGTGGTTCACCCGGAACGACCGCATCACGTGCACGTCGTTGGCCATGCGCGCGTCGCCCTCGGCCACGATGGCCAGCGGCTTGGTGGAGCGCTTCAGCCAGATGCTGCGTTCGACCACCGTGTAGGCGCCTTGCGAGGCGGCCAGGGCCACCGCGTCGCCGTTTGCCGGGGTCTTGCTGTACCAGGGTGCGGCGGGGGCCACCTTCGCCGCGCGCCACAGCGCCAGTTCACCGAGGTTTGCCCCACTGCCGTCGGCCGGGGCCACGAACTTCGCCTGCGCCTGCGCGAGGCGGAACAGCGCCGCGCCGATGTCACGTTCGCCCAGCAGCCCGGCGGGGTCGACGGCCTTCTTGCCCTTGCCTTCGACGGGGCCCACCAGCACCAGGTCACCGCTGGCGACGCGCTGGCGGTCGTGGGCAAGGCCCTGCTTCTCGAGCTTCAGCTCGATGTCGGGGGCGTTGGTCATCGACGCATCGACCTCACCCTGTTCAAGCGCGGCCAGCACCGAGGCGCTGCTGCCGGGCATCATCTTGACGACGATGCCGGTGTCGCGTCCGAAGGCGCGCTGGAACGCAGCGGCCAGGCCGGAGTCGACGAGCGACTGCTCGACGCCCAGCAGCAGCGGGTCGGACATGGATTTCTTTTGCGCAGCGCGCACGCCGGGCGCCCAGGCGGCGGCCAGCAGGGAGATCAGGAGGGGACGGCGATTCATGGGGTGGATCTTACGATCCCGGCGGCGGCAAGCTGTAAATCATGGCAGGTGCGGGCCGGGCCGCGGGCCGATAGATTGCGGCTCTTGCCGCTGCACTCAGGAGTTCGCCATGAATCGAGGACGTGTGACCCCGGATTCCCCTTCCGGGTGGGCCTGGTGCGAGGTCTGCAGCGACCGCCTCCAGGAAATGGAACCGCGGCTCACCACCGCCGACTGCGACGTGTTCGCCGCCACGCTGTGGGCGAACGAATCCGAGCGGGGCACCGCGCCGGAAGACGCGGCCGAACGGTTCCTCGCCCCGGAGGACGAGGCACTGGCCTGAGAGGCAGAGCCCGTCAGGAGGCCGGCGTCTGCACCCGGCCGTCGCGGTAGAACGCCCGCAGGTTCTCGTGCACCAGGTCGGCCATGGCACCTCGCGTCTGTGCCGTGCCGCTGGCGATGTGCGGCAGCAGCACCACGTTGTCCAGGCCCAGCAGCCCGGCCGGCACGTTCGGCTCGGCCTCGAACACATCGAGCCCGGCCCCTGCGATGCGGCCGGTCTGCAGGGCGTGCACCAGGGCGGCCTCGTCCACCACGCTGCCGCGGGCCACGTTGATGAGGAACCCCTCGGGCCCGAGCGCGTCCAGCACCCGGATGTCGATCAGGTGCCGCGTGCCCGCGCCGCCGGCCACGATCACCACGAGGAAGTCACACCACTCGGCCAGGCCCGTCAGCGAAGGCTCGTGGACCCAATCCACCCCGTCCACCGGCCGGCGGCTGTGGTACCGCACGGCCATGTCGAAGCCCGCCGCACGCCGCGCGATGGTGCGTCCGATGCGCCCCAGCCCCACGATGCCGAGCCGGCGACCGCTCACACGCTGGCCCAGGCGGAAACGCCCCTGGTGCCATTCGCCGCGGCGCAGGAACCGGTCCGCCGCGCTGACACCCCGGGCCACGTCCAGCATCAGTGCAAACGCGAGGTCGGCCACGCAGTCGTTCAGCACGTCCGGCGTGTTGGCCACCGCGATGCCACGCCGGGCGGCGGCGGCCAGGTCGAGGGAGTCCGTGCCCACGCCAAAGCTCGAGATCACCTGCAACGACGGCAGGGCCTCGATCAGCGCGGCGTCCGCGCCGAACACCGCGGACGTGACCAGGCCGGTGAACGTGTGGCCCTGTGCGGCCAGGTAGGCCGCCGGGTCGGGTTCGCCGGCCAGCCCGGGCAGAAGTCGGCCCTTCTGGAGCACCCGGTGGCGTGTGGTCATGGCGTTCAATCCGGTTTGACGTTGCCGTCCTTCACCACCTTGGCCCATTTGGCCTGCTCGGCCAGCTGGAAGTCGGCGAACTGTTTCGGCGAGTTTGGCGAGTAGATCAGGCCCAGGGCGTCCATCTTGGCCTTGGTCTCCGGGTTGGCGATGATCTTCTGCAGTTCGCTGTTCAACCGGTTGACGATGGCCGGCGGGGTGCCCGCGGGGGCGAACAGGCCCTGCCAGCTGGCCACGTCGAAGCCGGCCACGCCTGCTTCCTGCAGTGTGGGCACGTCGGGCAGCGCGGGGCTGCGCCTGGACGACGTCACCCCGAGCGCGCGCACCTTGCCGGCCTGGATGTGGGGCAGCGCCACGGTGACGGTCTCGAAGCTCATCGGCACCTGGCCGGCGATCACATCCTGGATGGCGGGGCCGCTGCCCTTGTAGGGCACATGCAGGACGTCGACGCCGGCGAGCAGCTTCAGCATCTCACCCGACATGTGTTGCGAGGTGCCCTGCCCGGCCGAGGCGAAGGCGATCGAGCCCGGCTTCGCCTTCGCGCGGGCGATCAGCTCCTTCGCGTTCCTGGCGGGTTCGGTGGGGGTCACGAGCAGCACGTTCGAGATGCTGCCGAGCAGCAGGATGGGGCTGAAGTCCTTCGCGGCGTTGTACGGGATCTTCGGCGACAGCGCCGGGTTGATCGCGTGCGTGGCGATGGTGCCGAGCAGCAGCGTGTAGCCGTCCGCCGGAGACTTGGCCACGCTGTCCGCGCCGATCACCCCGCCCGCGCCGCCCTTGTTGTCGACGATCACCGTCTGCTTGAGGACCGTCTGGAGCTGGGCGCCGATGTGGCGGGCCAGGATGTCCGACGTGCCGCCCGCGGCAAACGGCACCACCAGCTTGATCGGCTTGGCGGGCCAGGTGTCCTGGGCAAAGGACGGGGCAGCCCATGCGAGGCCGCCGGCCACGCAAGTCAATCGGACAAGAAAGGAACGGCGAGCGGACATCGGGAACTCCACAAAGAATCGGGCCAAGCACTCGCTCCGTTGTATGTTGTCAGACAACGAAGGCACGAGGTGCGATCATCCGGCGGCCCTTTTCCCCAGGCATCGGTGATAACCACAATAAAATCCGCTTGCGTTTCCGGGCGTTAGTTGTACGATGACATACAACGTGCCGGTGGTGCACGCCTTTGCCTGCGAATGTCGCGGGTCCCCATTCGGAGCATTTCCATGAATCCCCAAGAGCTGAAAAAAGCGCTGTCGACCGGTCTGCTGTCCTTCCCGCTGACCGACTTCGATGCCAGCCTCAAATTCAACCCGACCGCCTACGCGAAGCGCCTCGAATGGCTGATGCCCTATGGCGCCACGGTGCTGTTCGCGGCCGGTGGTACCGGTGAGTTCTTCTCGCTCGAGCCGGGCGAGTTCACCGAGGTGGTCCGCGTGGCCGCCGAGACCTGCCGTGGCCAGGTGCCCATCGTCGCCGGCGCCGGCGGCGGCACCACGCTCGCCATCCAGTACGCCCAGGCTGCTGAAAAGGCCGGTGCCCAGGGCCTGCTCCTGCTGCCCCACTACCTGACCGAAGCCTCGCAAGAGGGCCTGATCGCCCACGTGAAGGCCGTTTGCGCCAGCGTCAAGATCGGTGTCATCGTCTACAACCGCGGTGGTGTGCGCCTGACCCCCACGTCGCTCGAGATCCTGGCCGAAGCTTGCCCGAACCTGATCGGCTACAAGGACGGCATCGGCGACATCGAACTGATGGTGTCGATCCGCCAGCGCCTCGGCGACCGTTTCTCGTACCTCGGCGGCCTGCCCACCGCGGAAGTGTTCGCTCACGCCTACCGTGCGCTCGGCGTGCCGGTGTACTCGTCGGCCGTCTTCAACTTCATCCCGAAGACCGCGATCGAGTTCTACAACGCCTACGCCGCCGGTGACCTCGCCACCACCGACCGCCTGATCAAGGACTTCTTCCTGCCGTACCTCGACATCCGCAACCGCGGCCAGGGTTACGCCGTCAGCATCGTGAAGGCCGGTGCCACAATCATCGGCCACTCCGCCGGCCCGGTTCGCCCGCCGCTGTCGGACCTGAAGCCGAAGGAATACGAGGACCTGCAAGCCCTGATGGCCCGCCTCGGCCCCCAGTAACCCACCTGACCCGGAACCCACGATGAAACAGAACCTGATCGGCGGAGCCTGGGTTGATGGCCCCCGCACCACGCGCAACATCAACCCCTCCGACACCCGCGACCTGATCGGCGAGTACGCCCTCGCCGACGCGGCGCAGACGCAGACGGCGATCGCCGCCGCGCAGGATGCGTTCAGCAGCTGGAGCCTCAGCACGCCGCAGCAGCGTTTCGACGCGCTCGACGCCATCGGCACCGAGATCCTGGCCCGCAAGGCCGAGCTCGGCGACCTGCTGGCCCGTGAGGAAGGCAAGCGCCTGCCCGAGGCCATCGGTGAAGTCGGCCGCGCCGGCAACATCTTCAAGTTCTTCGCTGGCGAGGCCTTGCGCCAGGCCGGTGAGGTGCTGGGTTCCGTGCGTCCCGGCGTGGGCGTCGAGGTGACGCGCGAGCCGGTCGGTGTCGTGGGCCTGATCACGCCGTGGAACTTCCCCATCGCCATCCCGGCGTGGAAGATCGCCCCGGCGCTGGCCTTCGGCAACACCGTGGTGTTCAAGCCGGCCGAACTGGTGCCGGGCTCGGCCTGGGCGCTGGCCGAGATCATCTCGCGCAGCGGCGTGCCTGCCGGCGCGTTCAACCTCGTGATGGGCCGTGGAACCGAAGTGGGCGCCACGATGCTCGAGGACAAGCGCGTCAACGCCATCAGCTTCACCGGCTCGGTGGCCACGGGCCAGCGTGTCGCGGCGGCCTGCGTGTCGCGCTTCGCGAAGTTCCAGCTCGAGATGGGCGGCAAGAACCCGTTCGTCGTGCTGGACGACGCTGACCTCGCGGTTGCCGTCAACTGCGCGGTCGACAGCGGCTACTTCTCCACCGGCCAGCGTTGCACCGCCTCGTCGCGCGTGATCGTCACCGAAGGCATCCACGACAAGTTCGTGGCCGCCGTGGCCGAACGCATCAAGACGCTGAAGGTCGACGACGCCCGCAAGGCCGGCACCGACATCGGCCCCGTGGTCGACGACCGCCAGCTCGCGCAGAACCTCGAGTACGTGCAGATCGGCCAAGCCGAAGGCGCCCGCCTCGTGGCCGGCGGCCAGGCCATCCCCACGAATGCCGACGGCCAGCCTGGCTACTTCATGTCCCCGGCGCTGTTTGCCGAGACCACGCCGTCGATGCGCATCAACCGCGAAGAGATCTTCGGCCCGGTGGTCAGCGTGCAGAAGGCCAGGAACTACGAAGAAGCCCTGTTCATGGCCAACGACACCCCGTTCGGCCTGGCCTCGGGCATCGCCACCACGTCGCTCAAGCACGCCACGCACTTCAAGCGCCACGCGCAAGCGGGCATGGTGATGGTGAACCTGCCCACCGCAGGTGTCGATTACCACGTGCCGTTCGGCGGCCGCAAGGGCTCCAGCTACGGCCCGCGCGAACAAGGCCGCTACGCCGCGGAGTTCTTCACCACCGTCAAGACCGCCTACACCCAGGCGTGATCGGGCGGCCCCGGGGTTCCTTGACACCGATCCCCGGGTGCCGCACGATGGCATTCGTTGTATGACAACCTACAACGAACTGCCTATTCCTGTTTGACCGAGCCGTACCCCATGGACCAGCCCGCCGCCCGCCCGCCCCACACGATCCGGATGCACGACGCCGACAACGTCGCGATCGTCGCCAACGACGGGGGCCTGCCGGCCGGCACCGTGCTGCCCGAGGGGCTGGTGCTGAAGGACCACGTGCCCCAGGGGCACAAGGTGGCGCTGGTGGACCTGGCCGAAGGTGCCGTGGTGCGGCGTTACGACGTGCCCATCGGCTACGCGGCCAAGCCCATCGCGGCCGGCAGCTGGGTGCACGAGAAGCTCCTCAGGATGCCCGACGCGCGCGAGCTGGACAACCTGCCCATCGCCACCGTCAAGCCGCCCGCCCAGCCGCCGCTCGAGGGCTACACCTTCGAGGGTTACCGCAACGCCGACGGGTCGGTCGGCACGCGCAACATCCTTGCCATCACCACCACCGTGCAGTGTGTGGCCGGGGTGGTGGATTTCGCCGTCAAGCGCATCAAGGCCGAGCTGCTGCCGAAGTACCCGAACGTCGACGACGTGGTGGGCCTCGAGCACACCTACGGCTGCGGCGTGGCCATCGACGCCCCCGACGCGATCATCCCGATCCGCACGCTGCGCAACATCAGCCTCAACCCCAACTTCGGCGGCGAGGTGATGGTGGTGAGCCTCGGGTGCGAGAAGCTGCAGCCCGACCGCCTGCTGCCGCCCGGTTCCATTCCCATCACCGACCAGCGCGGTGAAGACACCGAACTCGACGTGGTGTGCCTGCAGGATGCCGAACACGTGGGCTTCCTGTCGATGATCGATTCGGTGCTCGAATCGGCCGAGATGCACCTCGAGCGCCTGAACCGCCGCCGCCGCGAAACCGTGCCGGCCAGCGAACTGGTCGTGGGTGTCCAGTGTGGTGGCAGCGACGCGTTTTCGGGGGTCACCGCCAACCCCGCGGTGGGCTTCTGCACCGACCTGCTGGTGCGGGCCGGCGCCACCGTGATGTTCTCGGAAGTCACCGAGGTGCGCGACGGCATCGACCAGCTCACGTCACGCGCCACCACCCCCGAGGTGGCCGAGGCGATGATCCGCGAGATGGCCTGGTACGACGCGTACCTGAACAAGGGCCGCGTGGACCGCAGCGCCAACACCACGCCCGGCAACAAGAAGGGCGGGCTGTCCAACATCGTCGAGAAGGCGATGGGTTCGATCGTCAAGTCCGGCTCGTCGCCCATCTCGGGCGTGCTGTCGCCGGGCGACAAGCTCGCGCAGCGCGGCCTGATCTATGCCGCCACGCCGGCCAGCGACTTCATCTGCGGCACGCTGCAACTGGCCGCCGGCATGAACCTGCACGTGTTCACCACGGGCCGCGGCACGCCGTACGGCCTGGCCGAGGTGCCGGTCATCAAGGTGGCCACCCGCACCGACCTCGCCCGCCGCTGGCACGACCTGATGGACGTGAACGCCGGCCGGATCGCCGACGGCGACGCCACCATCGCCGACGTGGGCTGGGAAATGTTCCGCCTGATGCTCGACGTGGCCAGCGGCAAGAAGACCTGGGCCGAGCAGTGGAAGCTGCACAACGCCCTGGTGCTGTTCAACCCGGCCCCGGTGACCTGACCCCACCTCGCCTGTGTGTTTCCTGCAACGCGCCTTCGGGCGCGTTTTCGTTGCACGAGCGTGTTTTTACGTGGGGCCTGCCCTTGGGCAATTCCACATGATGAACTGAAACTTTCACTTGCCGAACACCCGCGACGCCCGGTGGCATGGCTTTATGCAGATCTTGCATGACCCCCCGTGTCGCGGTGCTGACCCAAGGCAGACAATCGGCAGACAATGATTTTACGGTCGTCCGTTTTACCCGGCGGAGACCTCATGACCTGGCCCCACCCAACGGCCGGAAGGCCCGAAGCGGCATGGGGCGAGCCCCCCAGGACGCCTGCTCACAGCAGGTGCGGACGAGGCTCGCCCGATCCCGTTTTTGTCTTTTTATTGATTGGAGCCACCATGAACCAACCGAAGCTGGAGGGTCTGCGCTTGAACGTCCCTGCCTATGTCAAGAACAACCGCCTGATCTCCTGGGTCGCCGATGTCGCCGCCCTCACCGAGGCGCGTGAGGTCTACTGGTGCGACGGCAGCACCGCCGAGTACGACCGCTTGTGCGGCGAACTCGTGGCCGCCGGCACCTTCAAGAAGTTGAACCCCGAGTTGCGCCCCAACAGCTACCTCGCGCAAAGCAGCCCGAGCGACGTGGCCCGGGTGGAAGACCGCACCTTCATCTGCTCGGCCAGGAAGGAAGACGCCGGTCCCACGAACAACTGGATGGCCCCGGCCGAGATGCGCGAACTGCTGCAGACCGGCGACAACGCCCTCTTCAAGGGCAGCATGCGCGGCCGCACGCTGTATGTGGTGCCGTTCAGCATGGGCCCGCTCGGCTCGCCCATCGCCCACATCGGCGTCGAACTGTCGGACAGCCCGTACGTGGCCGTCAACATGAAGATCATGACGCGCATGGGCAAGGCCGTGCTCGACGTCCTCGGCGAGGATGGCAGCTTCGTGCCGTGCGTCCACACCGTCGGTGCCCCGCTGGAGCCCGGCCAGAAGGACGTCAGCTGGCCCTGCAACACCACCAAGTACATCGTCCACTACCCCGAAACCCAGGAAATCTGGAGCTATGGCTCCGGCTACGGCGGCAACGCACTGTTGGGCAAGAAGTGTTTCGCGCTGCGCATCGCCTCCACGATGGGCCGTGACCAGGGGTGGTTGGCCGAGCACATGCTGGTGCTGGGTGTCACGTCGCCCGACGGCCAGAAACGCCACGTGGCCGCCGCCTTCCCGAGCGCCTGCGGCAAGACCAACTTCGCGATGCTGATCCCGCCGGCCGGTTTCGAGGGCTGGAGCGTCACCACCATCGGCGACGACATCGCCTGGATCAAGCCGGGTGCCGACGGCCGCCTGTACGCCATCAACCCGGAAGCCGGCTACTTCGGCGTGGCCCCGGGCACGAACAGCAAGACCAACGCCAATTGCATGGCCAGCCTGACCCGCGACGTGATCTTCACGAACGTGGCACTGACCGACGACGGCGACGTCTGGTGGGAAGGCATGACCGACACCCCGCCGGCCCACGCCATCGACTGGCAGGGCAAGGACTGGACGCCCCAGATCGCCAAGGAAACCGGCGCGAAGGCCGCGCACCCGAACGCCCGCTTCACGGTGGGTGCACTGAACAACCCGGCGCTCGACAGCGAGTGGGACAACCCCGCCGGCGTGCCCATCGACGCGTTCATCTTCGGCGGCCGCCGTTCCACCACCGTGCCGCTCGTCACCGAGGCGCGCGACTGGAACGAAGGCGTCTACATGGCTGCCACGATGGGCTCGGAAACCACCGCCGCCGCCGCAGGCCAGCAAGGTGTGGTGCGCCGCGACCCGTTCGCGATGCTGCCGTTCATGGGCTACAACATGAGCGACTACTTCCAGCACTGGCTGAACCTGGGCGCCAAGCTGAAGGCATCGGGTGCCCCGGTGCCCAAGATCTTCTGCGTCAACTGGTTCCGCAAGGGCGACGACGGCAAGTTCGTGTGGCCGGGCTACGGCGACAACATGCGCGTGCTGAAGTGGATCCTCGAACGTGCCGACGGCAAGGGCCAGGGCGAAGAGAACCTTTTCGGCGTGACCCCTCGCTACGAAGACATCACCTGGACCGGCCTTGACTTCACGAAGGCCCAGTTCGACCAGGTCACCGGCATCGACAAGGCGGCCTGGCAGAACGAACTCGGCCTGCACGCCGAGTTGTTCGCCCAGCTGGCGTACCACCTGCCGGCCGAACTGACGGCCACGAAGGCGAAGCTCGAGCAGCGCCTCGCGGCCTGATCAGGCACCGCCAAACGCAAAAGGCCTCGCAACGCGAGGCCTTTTTTGCATCTAGCGGTCGAGGCGCCACCACGCCGCACCACGTGGTCACCGGAATGCTCCGGCACTACGCCAGCGCCCCGAACCCGGTGTCCTTCACGGACGCACCGGGTGGGTCACCGGCTCACAGGCCGTTTTGCTCTTCGAAGCGGTCGATCGCGGCCGACAGGTCGGCGGCGCTGCGCGGGTCGCGGACGGCCCATTCAGCAGCCAGTGCGCGGGCACGGCGAACGTCGCGCTCGGCGTTGCGTTCGGCCGGGGCCGCACGGAACGACTGGAGCAGGCTGGCAAACAGGTTGCCAAGGACGGCCGCGCCGCGGGGAGCGGTGCGTTGTTGGGGAACTTGCAGATTCATCGTCGTGGTGTTCATGGTGAACTCCTTGTTAGGTTGGCGGACCGACTTCGGTCAGCGCATGGTCGAGATATTAGGGTTTCCCCCATGTTCGCGCAAATTGAATCTGTGAAGGATAGATATACACAACGCTTATATCTGCCGTGAACTTCCTGACGCTCGATCTGAACCTGCTCCGGGTGTTCGATGCCGTGATGGCCGAACGCAGCATCACGCGTGCAGCGGAACGCCTGGCACTGACCCAACCCGCGGTCAGCAATGCGTTGAAGCGCTTCAGGGATTCGGTGGGTGAGGACTTGCTGACGCGAGAGGCCCACGGTGTGCGCCCCACGCCTTACGCCGAGCGGCTGTGGCCCCAGGTCCGTGTCGCGCTGGGTGCCTTGCGGGGGGCGTTCGAACGCAAGGACTTCAACCCGCAGACCGACGCTGCCAACTTCCGCATCGCCACCGCCGACGCCACCGCGGCCACGCTGCTGCCGTCGGTCATCGCCGACATCGAGATGCACCAGGCCCAGGTGAACCTGCGGGTGGTGCCGCTCACCACCCGCGACCCCCGTGGCCTGCTGGAGCGTGACGAGGTGGACGTGGCCGTGGGTTACTTTCCAGAGGCGGTGGCCGCGTTGATGGCCCAAGGGGCGGAGGCCACGCTGCGCCACCGCCGCCTGCACCAGAGCGAGTACGTCTGCGTGATGCGCCGGGGGCACCCGCTGTCGAAGCAGCCGCTCACCCTCGACGCCTTCTGTGACGCACACCACCTGCTGGTGAGCTTCTCCGGCCGCCCGCACGGCTTCGTGGACCAGGCGCTGATCGCGCTCGGCCGGTCGCGGCGCATCGTGCTCACGGTGAACCAGTTCTTCACGGCCGGGCGGGTGGTGTCCCAGAGCGACCTGCTCACCGTGCTGCCGGCGTCGTTCGTGGAGGCCACCGGCTACCAGGCCTCGGTGGTGGAGCGCCCGCTGCCATTGCGCCTGGCCCGCATCCACGTGGAGGCGCTCTGGCACCTGCGCCACGACGACGACCCGGCGCACCAGTGGCTGCGCGCCCGGCTGGTCGCCGCCGCGGAGCAACTCACGAACCGGCGGCCCGCTTCGTAAGACAATGGGGGCCGTTTGTGTTGACCGAGACCCGCCATGCCGCCGCCCGTTGTTGCCTCCACCGCCCATGACCTGACCGACGAAGAGTTCGCCGAACTCGACGACCTGCTGCTGGAGACCCCGCAGCCGCTGACCCCGGTCGATGCGGTGATGCTGGACGGTTTCCTGTGCGGGGTGCTCGTGCAGCCCGTGCTGCTGGAGCCCGCGGTGTGGCTGCCGTTCGTGTTCGACTTCGACGGCCAGCCGCTGCCCGACGACGTGGACCCCACGTGGCGCGACCGCGTCACCGCGCTCACGCTGCGCCGGTACCACGCCCTCAACCACGCCATCATCGAAGACGGCTGGTTCAACCCGCTGGTGCTCGAGTTCGACGACGAGAACCCGCGCGAACCCATCCCCGAGGGTGAAATCGACCCGTTGGCCGGCCTGAGCGAGGTGTCGCAGCCGCTGATGCCGTGGGTGGCCGGCTTCCAGCACGCTGCACTGAGCTTCCCGGACCTGTCCGAGATGCCCGATGACGCGGTGATGGCGGCTCTCGCCCGCCTGTACCGCCACCTGCCCACGGAAACCGACGAGGAGCGCGAGGTGGTGGCGGTGCTCGACAAGGAACATCCGCTCGCCACGCTCGACGATGCCATCGAGGAACTGGTGGTCACCGTGGCCGACCTGGCCGACCTGACCCGCGACGAGCGGTTCAAGGTGGAACAGGTGCGCCGCGACGCGCCGAAGGTGGGCCGCAACGACCCGTGCCCGTGCGGGAGCGGCAAGAAATTCAAGCAGTGCCACGGCGCCACCTGACGGCGCCGGGAGGCGAGGCATGAAGGTCCAGCTCCTGTCGGACCTGCACCTGGAGCGCGATCCGTCGTTCCGTGCCCAGCCCACGCCCGGCGTGGACGTGCTGGTGCTGGCGGGCGACGTCGGGTCGTACCAGAGGGGCTCGCGCCTGCCCGACGACGACTTCGGGCTCGCGCAGTTCTCTCCCCGGCTGCACCCGCAGACGTGGCCCGCGGTGCTGTATGTGCCCGGCAACCACGAGTACGACGGCCTCGAATTCGACCCCGCGCACCGCCGCCTGCAGGACACCTGCGCGCGGCTCGGCATCACGTGGCTCGAACGCGAGGTGGTGGTGATCGGGCGCACGCGGTTCGTGGGCACCACCCTGTGGAGCGACTTCGATGCGCTGGCCCCCCGCGCATCGAGTGGCGGCTCACCTGCATCGTTGCTGGCGCGCCAACTCGACCAGCGCGAGAAGGCCTTCCGCGCCGCCAACTTCTACCTGCGCAAGCACACGTCGTTGCGCCACGGTGAACCCATGCTGGCCGACGCCTGGCGTGAGCTGTCGCTCGAAAGCCAGCAGTGGCTGCGCGCGCAACTGGCCACCCCGTTCGATGGCACCACGGCCGTCGTCACCCACTTCGCCCCGAGCTTGCGCAGCGCGGACCCGCGTTACGGCCTCGTGCCCGGCACCGCGGGGTTCTGCAACGACCTCGACGAACTGCTGCCGCTGGCCGACCTGTGGATGCACGGCCACCTACACTGCCCCGTCGACTACACCGTGTCTGGCGACGATGGCGGCAAGCCCTGGTCGTGCCGCGTGGTGGCCAACCCGCTGGGCTATGCCGCCAAGGGCGAGCAGGCCACGTTCGCGCCCGCGTTCTCCGTCGACCTGCCCGGCTGATTGCGCAGATCGAACGCACCGCATTCAGCCGGTGCCGCGCGTTGACGATCGCGTGCCACACTGGGCGTCATCACGTTCCGAAGGAGTTTCCATGAAGATCCTCATCGCTGCCGACGGCAGTCCGTACACCCGCCGCGTGCTCGACTACATCGCCTCGCATGGCGAGTTCATCGATGGCCACCAGGAGTTCGTGGTGCTGACCGTCGTCGCGGCGGTGCCTGCCCGTGCCGCCGCCAGCGTCGACAAGGAGCTGCTCCAGTCCTACTACGACGACGAGGCCGAGAAGGTGTTCAAGCCCGTGCGCGCGTTCTTCAAGAAGGAGGGCCTGAACGCCCAGTTCGTGGCCAAGGTGGGCCACGCCGCGGACGTGATCGGCAAGACGGCCACGTCGGGCAAGTTCGACCTGTTGATGATGGGCTCGCGCGGCCACGGCAGCCTCGGGTCCCTGTTGATGGGCTCGGTGGTCGTGAAGGTGCTCGGCCACTGCGAGACCCCGGTGCTGCTGGTGCGCTGAGCGGCCAGGCGGCCAGGGTGAACGCATCGGTTCACCCTGTACGGGATCGTTCAATCCCGGCGCGGCAACCCGGTGTGCCGGGACAGGCGGGGGGCGGCACCGCCAGCTGGCAGCTGGCGGGCCGCTTCGGGCAGGTCGCGGAAACTCGCGTCGAGGCCGAAGGCGGTGCCCATGTCGGCGGCATCCGGTGTGTCCGTCCGGGCGGCGGGGCGCGTGGCCGCTCGCAGCCAGGCCCAGCGTGGCAAGAGGTTCATTTGCTGTTCTCCCTTCAATGGTTCGTTCCGACCCTGAACAGAGTGTGCGTGGCCCCTTGTCGTGACGAACCCCGGAACAGCGGTGGGCGCGACGCCCATTTGGCAAAAGTATCGGCATCGTCCTACACGGTTTCACTCCATTTGGGGATGGCAACCTGCGGGTGGAGGCTCTACCGTTGGTGCCTGCACCTCCAATGCGCGCGTGGGTGCCCCCCGGGAGCGACACCATGTTCAACAGGCCCAGGCAACTCATCACCTCCGGCACCGCCATGGCTGCGGTTGCAGGCGCCCTGCTGCTGGGCGCCGAGGACGCCGGCTTGGGGCCCTACACCCGGGCCCATGTCGGCGGGGTCACCACCTCGCTGTGGGAGCCGGACCGCACGAGTCCTTCGCATCCGGCACCGCGCCGCACGCCTTCCGACCGGCATCACGCGCCCGAGCGCCACTGATCCCAGGCATTCCATTCGCTCAGCGCTTCCGTTGTACCCTCGCCGACAAGCCGGTGGCTCACCGGCATCGATGAGGTGTGAATGAAGGTCGTAGTACTCGGGGCAGGCATCATTGGCGTCAGCACGGCGTGGCACCTGCTGCAACGTGGCCACGAGGTGGTCGTGGTCGATCGCCAGCCCGGCGCAGCCCTCGAAACCACTTTCGCCAACGGGGCGCAGATCTCGGTGGGCTTCTGTGAACCGTGGGCGCACCCGGCCGCGCCGCTCAAGGTGCTCAAGTGGCTCGCGCGGGACGACTCCCCGCTGCTGTTTCGCCCGCAACTCGACTGGCACCAGTGGCGCTGGGGCCTCAGCTTCCTGCGCCAATGCACGATGCCGGCGTTTCGCCGCAACGTCGCACAGCTGGTGGCCCTCGGCCGCTACAGCCACGCTGCATTGAAGCAGGTCATCGCGGACACCGGCATCGAGTACGACCGCCTCGAGCGCGGCATCCTGCACATCTTCTCCACCGCCCACGACCTGGAGACCGGCGCGGCCGCGTCCGACTTGATGCGGCAGTACGGCGTGGACCGCCGGGTGCTCACGCGCGAGCAGGTGCTGCAGGTGGAGCCGGCGCTGCGGCAGTTCCCCGGCCTGCAGGGCGGCACCTACACCCCGAGCGACGAGTCCGGCGACGCGCAGGTGTTCACCGCCGCACTGGCCCGCCTGTGTGCGGACCGCGGCGTCACCTTCCTCTACGGGCACGACGTGCTCGGCTTCGACCGCCAGGGCGGTGCCATCTCGGCCGTCCGGGTGGCCGACCGCGCGGGCGGCGTGCCCACCGTGCTCATTGGCGACGCCTACGTCGCGGCGCTCGGCAGTTTCACTGCGCCGGTGCTGCGCCCGATCGGCGTGGACCTCAACATCTACCCCACCAAGGGCTACTCCGCCACGCTGCGCCTGAAGCGGCCGGGCGACGCGAATGTCGTGAGCCTGATCGACGACGCGAACAAGATCGCCATCAGCCGGCTGGGCGACCACGTGCGCATCGCCGGTACCGCCGAGATGGCCGGCTATGACGTGGGCCTCGACTCTCCCAGGGCCCAGGTGCGCTGCCGCCAGCTGCTCGAACGTTACGAGACCCTGTTTCCCGGTGTGGCCGACACGAGCGCCCCCCACTTCTGGTCGGGCCTGCGCCCGAGCACGCCGGACAACCGCCCGTGCATCGGAGGCACCCGCTACCGCAACCTGTGGGTCAACGCGGGGCACGGCACCCTCGGCTGGACGCACGGTGCGGGTTCGGGCCTGGCGCTGGCCGAACTGATGTGCGGGCGTGTGCCGGACATCGAGTTCGCGTTCTGCGGGCCCCCCCGTTCGCGGGTCCTGTGATGTGACTTGTGGCACGGGGTGCCGCGAACGCCCCCTCTTACACTGCCGCACCGGGCGGCGACGATGCCGTCCCGAACACACATCAGCGAGGGAGTGACGGATGAACAAGGTGGTTGTGGGCGCGGCAGCGCTCGTCGTGGTGGCGGGCGGCGGTGTCGCCTTTGCGTCCTTGTCGGGTGCCAAGGTGGCCGGCGAGTTGAAGAGCCGCACGGCCGAGATGCTGGCGCCCTTCCCCGGCGTCAAGGTGGTCGAGAACAGCGTCAGCAAGGGCCTGTTCACCTCGGTCCACACCGTGACCCTCGACATCGGCTGCGCGGCCGAGGTGGTGACCGATGCGGCGGCCGCAGCGGTGCCGGCTTCCGACAACCCGGGGGCAACCGAAGCCCCTGCCGCCCGCAAGCCAGTGCAGATCACGTGGCGCGACACCGTGCGCCACGGCCCGCTGCCGGGTGGCAAGGGCGTGGGCCTCGCCACCATCGACACCGAGATCGTGCTGCCGCCCGAAGCGGCCGCGCAGGTCGCGAAGCTGTTCGGCGACAAGCCATTCCTGTCGGTGCACACCGCGCTCGGGTTCGGCGGTTCGTACGTGTCCGACATCAAGAGCCCGCCATTCAAGTATGCCGAACAGGGCAAGGGCGACATCGACTGGCAAGGCCTGCAGGCCACGGTGCGTGGCAGCCTGTCCGGTGGCGTGGCCGCGGGTGGCACCTACACGTTCGAGGCCCCGGGCCTCAACGTGAACTTCGTGGCCCACGACCAGGCCGCCGGCAACCTGCGCATCGGCAAGATGGCCATGCAAGGTGCAGTGCTGCCCCACACCGGCGGCTCGCTGCTGATGGCCCCGTCGAAGGGCACCGGCGGCATCACGTCGATGGAATTCGCCTTCACCCAGCCGGGTGAAGCCGGCGCCAAGCCGATCAACATGGTGTTCGAGAACCTGCAGTTCGCGTCGGACGCGAAGATTGACAACGGCCTGTGGTCCGCCGTCAGCAAGGTGTCGGGCAAGGGCCGTGTCGACGACTTCGCGATCGACAAGATCGACATGCAGGTGTCGCTCAGCCGCATCCATGCCGCCACCTACCAGGCGCTGGTGGGCAAGATGATGAAGTCGTCCTTCAACTGCAAGAAGCCGGGTGACGAGGCCGCCGAGGCCAAGGAAGCCGCCGCGTTGGCCGAGGACATGCAGAAGGGGCTCAACGACCTGCTCGTGCACAACCCCGAGTACGCGCTCGACCGCCTGGCCGTGGAACTGGGTGGCAAGACCGCCGAGATGTCGTACCGCTTCGGCACGAAGGGCATGACCGGGGCCGATGCCGCGATGCCGCTGCCGACGCTGTTGACCACCAAGGCCTACGGCAACGCGTCGTTCAAGGTGCAGACGGGCTGGATCGAGCAGGTGGTGAAAAAGGCCGTCACGCTGAAGCCGCTGCCGGAAGGTGCGTCGGCCGACACGGTGGTGGCCACCACGATGGGCTTCGTCAACGCCACGGTGGACAGCCTCGTGACCCAGGGTTACCTGGCCCGCGAAGGTGACGCCGTCACGTCGAAGGCTGCGTTCGACGGCGGCATGTTGAAGGTCAACGACAAGCCGATGAACGTGCCGCTGGGCATGCTCGCGCAGTAACGGCAGGCCGGGTCACCGCGCGGCCCGGCCGCGCGGTTCACCAGCCCACGTACTTGTTGCCGTTCGCCTTGTAGCGGCGAACGGCATCCTCGAGGTTCAGGTATTCCTCGCACTTGGCCGCACACACCTTGTCGAGGCGCGCCAGGCGTTGTTCGGCCACCGGGAGGTTGCCGTTCATCAGGGCCAGTTCACCCGAATAGGCCAACGCACCCCGGTGCGACGGGTCGATGCGCAGTGCCGCGTCGTAGTGTTTCTGCGCGGCGGCCACGTCGGGCGATGCCTTGCGCCGCAGCGTGTAACCCATCAGGTTCTGCCAATCCGGGTTGCCCGGGTCGTTCACCTGGCGCAGCGACACGAGGGCGTCGTCCCAGCGTTTCGCGGAGATGTACTCGCGGGCTTCGCCCAGGGCGTCGGACCCGTTGCCGCTGTCGGCGGCCAGGGCCCAGGGGGTGGACATCAGCAGGACGGCGGCGGCGGCCCAGGGGGCGAGGCGTCGTTTCATGGTCGTGGCTCCAGGGTGAAAAATCCTTGGCGCATTGTGCAGGAGCCTACAATCGCGCCCCCGCCGTTGATCCCGACCTCCCATGTACTGCGCCATCGACTTCGGCACCTCCAATTCGGCCATCGGCATTCCCGCCGAGGGCGGCATGCGCCTCGTCGAGCTCGAACCTGGCCAGCGGACGATGCCCACCGCCGTCTTCTACTTCACCGAGGGCCGCGACCACGACGGTCCGCCCCGGGCCTTCGGCCGGGCAGCCCAGGCTGCCTACGTGGAAGGCGTGGACGGCCGGCTGATGCGGTCGATGAAAAGCATCCTCGGCAGCAGCCTCGTGGACCAGACCACCGACGTGGGCGGCGGCCGCGGTGTGAAGTACATCGACATCATCGCGGGTTACCTGCGCCACCTGAAGACCCTCGCCGAACGCGAGGCGGGCCACCCGATCCGCCAGGCCATGATGGGCCGGCCGGTCTTTTTCGTCGACGACGACCCTGCCCGCGACGCCCAGGCCCAGGCCACGCTGGAGGTGGCCGCGCGCAGCGTGGGCTTCGAGGACGTGCACTTCCAGTACGAGCCGCTGGCCGCGGCCTTCGACTTCGAAAGCCGCGTCACGTCCGAGCGGCTGGTGCTGGTGGCCGACATCGGCGGCGGCACGTCCGACTTTTCCGTGGTGCGGGTGGGGCCCGAACGGGCCCGGCACCTCGACCGCCGCGCCGACATCCTCGCGAACCACGGCGTGCACGTGGCGGGCACCGACTTCGACCGGCGCGTCGAGCTCGCCAGCATCCTGCGCGAGTTCGGCTACGGTGCGCTCGGCCCCAGCGTCAACGGTGCGCCACCGAAGGAGGTGCCGAGCACCGTGTACTTCGACCTGGCCACGTGGCACCTGATCAACACCGTCTACACCCCGCAGCGTGCGGCCGAGTTGCGCAACATGCGCAGCTTCTACGGCAACCTGGTGCACCACAAGCGGCTGATGACCGTGGTGTCGGAGCGGCTGGGCCATGAACTGGCATCGCGCGCGGAGGACGCCAAGATCGCCGTGGCCCAGGGGGGAGACACCGCGATCGACCTGGGGGTGGTCGAGAACCGGTTGACGGTGATGCTGACCGAGCAGCAGGCCGTGGACGCGATCGAGGCCGACATCGGCCGCATCGTCAGCGCCGCACGCGAGACCGTGGCCCAGGCGGGCCTGCAGCCGGGTGATATCGACGCGTTGTATTTCACCGGCGGGTCGACCGGCCTGCGGTTGCTCGCCGAGCGCATCGCCGGGGCGTTCCCGTCGGCCGAGATTGCCCGGGGCGACCGGTTTGCCAGCGTGGCCACCGGCCTCGGCCTGCACGCCGCGCGCTGGTTCAGCGGCGGGGCGGACGCCGGTTCGGCGGCCTAGGGCCGGCGAGCCGCGCAGGCGCTGTCTGCAACGGGCGGCTGATGTCCGCCAGCAGCAGCGTGGCACGCACCAGCGTTTCCACCGCCTCGGTCAGGTCCGAGGGCGGCTCCATGGTCTCGATCTCGGTGAGCAGGTCGTCCGCGTCCTCGAGGTCGTCGGCGTCCAGGTGCTGGAACACGAGGGCCAGCGGTTCGGTGAGCTGCCGGGCATCGAGCTGCATCAGCCCGGGGAACAGGTCCACCGCGGCGGCAAACCCGGCCACCCACGGGTACACCGCATCCACCTCGGGCGGGGCCTCGCCGAAACCGTCGTCCTCGGCGGGTTCGTCGTCCGCGTCCTCGGCGTCCAGCTCGAACACCCACGGGTCGAACCATTGCCGCGCGATGATGGCCGCATTTAACTCGACGTACCGGCGGTGCACCAGCTCGTGCAGGCGCGTGGGGTCGAACTTCGGCGGCAGCGGGCGGCCCCGTTCGGTGTCGGTCACGTGGGCGAGCCACTGCGCTTCGGGCACACGCCGGGGTTGCAGCAGCACGCCGCACAGGTAGCCGTCGAGCATGGTGACGTCGAGCGGCTCCAGGGGGGCCGGCACACGGTCGAGCAACGCCTGGAGTTCATCGATCTCGCGTTCGTCGAGCGGGCGGGCGGGGGAGCGGGGCGGGGAGGAAGCCATCCCGCCATTGTCGCCGGGGTGCGGGGTGCTGCGGGTTGCTGCATCGTGAGGCATACCCCCAAAAGGGGGTGTCCGCCCTGTGAGGTACTGCTCAGGAGAATGGCCGCACCTCTACGCTGCAAGCCATTGATTGGCAAGGGTTTGTGGTGCGTTTGGGACCGGTTCCGGTAAAAAATCGTCCCTCCTCTTAGGGATGTCTCACCCCCGGGGGTGCCCCTACAGTCCCTCTCGTGCTGTCACACGGCTCTCCGGGGCCTCTGCCCCTACAGGGATGACTCGCCCGGCTCTGCAGGCCATCAATCCAACAACGCGAACACGCGAAGGCCTGCAGCAAGACAAGGGCGACAGACCGATCGGTCCCAACGACGTCCTTTCGAGGACTTTGAAAGCCCACCCCGCAACGGGTGGGCTTTTTTTTGATCACGCGAGGATCATCTGGGTGCTTCAGGTCTCAGCATGGGGGGCTCCGGCGGCAACACGACATCCCCAGCATATCCAGACCTCTAGAATCGACCGCCATGAACAAACCCTCGTGGTGGAGCGTCTGGTTGCTGGCGGCCATGCTGTGTCTCGGCCAGGGCGCCGCGGCACAGGCGCCCGCGGTGGCGCCGGCGGCGTCGGCCCCGCCCCCGCCGGTGTCGCTGTCGGCCCGCAAGGTGTACGAGCAGGCCCGGTCGCAGCTGGTGCAGATCCGCACGTTGCTGAAGGGGCCGGGCACCCAGTTCACCGTGGGGTCGGGGTTCGTGGTGTCCGACCAGGGGCACATCGTCACCAACTACCACGTGGTCAGCAACGTGGCCCTGGAACCCGATCGGTACAAACTCGTGTACGTGACGGCCGACGGCCGTGAGTCCACCGTGCAGGTGCTGATGCTCGACGTGTTGCACGACCTGGCGCTGCTGAAGGCGGCGCCCCGCCCCGAGCCATTCGACGTGCTCACCTTTCGCACCAACAGCCAGCCGCTCGGCCAGGGCGAGCGCATGTACTCGCTCGGCAACCCGCTCGACGTGGGGTTCGCCGTGGTCGAGGGCAACTACAACGGGCTGGCCGAACGCAGCTTCTACCCGCAGATCTTTTTCGCCGGGTCGTTGAACCCCGGCATGAGCGGTGGGCCGGCGCTCGACCAGGAAGGCCGGGTGATCGGCATCAACGTGTCGCGCCAGGGTGAGCAGGTGAGTTTCCTCGTGCCGGCGGAGTTCGCCCGCGTGCTGCTTGAGCGGGGCCGCGACGCCCAGCCCATCACGGCGTCCGCCTGGCCCATCGTGACCGACCAGCTGACGACCCACCAGGCCTTGCTCACCGACCGGTTCATGCGCCAAGGCTGGAAGGCGTCCACCCACCCCCGCTACACGGTGCCGGTGCCGCCCGACCGCTTCATGCGCTGCTGGGGCCGCAGCCAGAACTCCGAGAGCGGCGGGCTGAGCCACGACCGATCGGATTGCCAGATGGACACGCGGATCTTCGTGGGCCAGTTCACCACCGGGTCGCTGAGCACCTCGGCCCAGGCGTACGACGGCGCGCAGCTTGGCAGCCTGCGGTTCGCGAAACGCTATGGCGACCGCTTCAACGTGGGCGGATTCCAGCGGTTGTCGTCCCGCCACCAGACCAAACCGCAGTGCCAGGAAGACTACGTGGACCGCGACGGGCTGCCCCTGCGCGTGGTGGTGTGCCTGCGTGCGTACAAGAAACTGCCTGGGCTCTACGACGCGTCGGTGCTGGTGGCCACGCTCGACCACCCCACGTCCGGCGTGCAGGGCCAGTTCGACGTGCAGGGGGTCGGCTACGCCAACGCGATGAAACTCACCCGCCACTACCTGGAGGCCTACGGATGGGCGCGCTCGCACTGATCGAGGTGCTCGACCGCGACGGCAGCGTGCGCCACGCGCAGAAGGTGCTCGCGTGGCCGCTTCGGGTGGGCCGGTCGCTCGACAACGACCTCGTGCTCGACGACCCGCATGTCGCGGGCCACCACTTCACCGTGGACGCGAACGACGACGGGGTGTACCTGGCCGTCGGCGACACGGTCAACGGCGTCGGTGTGGGCGGCCAGCGGCTTGCCGCCGGCGAACGCTGGCAGGCCGCCGCCGTGCCGTCCACCATCGTGGCCGGGCGCAGCCACCTGCGGCTTCGCCTCGCCGAACACACGCTGGCGCCCGAACAGCCGCTCGTGGCGGCGCGGGTGCTCACGCAGGGCCTCGCGGTGCTCGCGTGGTTGGTCGGGCTCAACCTGCTGGTGCTGGTGTTCCGCACCTGGCTCGACACCGATCCCGAACCGTTTGCGCGCACCGTCTCGGTGGCAGTGCTCTCGGCCACCGCGGTGGTGCTGGGCTGGTGTGGCGGGTGGACGCTGTTGTCAAAGCTGTTCGCGCACCAGGCCCATTTCGCGTGGCACGTGCGGGTGCTGCTGACGGCCACGCTCGCATGGGAGGCCATGGGCCTGCTGTTCGCCTGGGTGGGGTTCTCGCTGTCGTGGCCGTGGCTCCCGGGGTACACGTTCGTGGTGCAGATGGCGGTGGCGAGCCTTGCGCTCTACTTCCACCTGCAGGCCGTGGAACCGCACCGGCCCCTGTTCACACGGGCGTTCGCGGCGAGCGCGTTCGCGGTGGGCCTCGGGCTGCTGGTGTGGGGCCATTGGCAACGTTTCGAGAGCACCCGCAGCGCGCTGTACCAGTCCACCATGTTCCCGCCGGGCACCCGCGTGGCGCGGCCGGTGGACACCGACACCTTCGTCGAGCGCCTCGCGCCCCTCGAGGGCCGGCTCGCCGACAAGGCGCGCCAGGCCGACGACACGGACAACCCGGCCCAGGGAGGAAGTGACGATGAAGAATGACACCACGGTGCTGGTGACCGGGGGCAGCCGCGGCATCGGGGCGGCCACTGCGTGGCAGTGTGCCCAGGCGGGTCACGCGGTGGCCGTCAACTACACCCGCGACGCGGCCGCCGCGGACGCGGTGGTGGTCCGCATCGCCGCGGCGGGTGGGCAGGCCATCGCCGTGCAGGCCGACGTTTCGGACGATGCCCAGGTGTCGGCCCTCTTCGCGCGCATCGACCGTGACCTGCCGCCATTGGCCGGCCTGGTCAACAACGCCGGGGTGGTGGACGTTCCGGCGCGGGTCGACGAGATGAGCGCCGCGCGCGTGCAGCGGATGTTCGCGATCAACGTCTTCGGCAGCTTCTCGTGCGCCCGCGAGGCCGTGCGCCGGTTGTCCACGCGGCACGGCGGACGCGGAGGGGCCATCGTCAACGTGTCGTCGGTGGCGGCGCGCATCGGATCACCCGGCCTGTTCGTCGACTACGCTGCCGCCAAGGGGGCCATCGACACGTTCACGGTGGGCCTGGCCAAAGAGGTGGCGGCCGAGGGCATCCGCGTGAACGCGGTGCGGCCCGGCATCATCGACACCGACATCCACGCCTCGGGCGGCATGCCCGGGCGCGCCGCGGACTCGGCGGCACTGATCCCCATGTTGCGCCCGGGCCGGGCAGACGAAATCGCGGCGTCGATCGTGTGGTTGCTGTCGCCCGCCTCGGCTTACACCACCGGCGCGCTGCTCGACGTGTCGGGCGGGCGCTGACCCTGACGCCCGACGGCTCAGCGGCGTTTCTCGACCACCACCGGCACCAGCTGCAGCAGCGTGCGGATGCGCTCGGCGGCACCCTGTGCCTCGGCCCGCGACGGGTACGGCCCGGCCTGCAGCCGGTACATCGACGGCTCGCTGAACACCGCCAGCAGCGGCGCGAGCCAGTCGAGGTCACTCGCGACCCGGCGCTGGAACTGCTCGGCGCCGTCGCGCTGGCGGAACGCCCCCAGCTGGATCCAGAAGCCCTGGGCGGCGGTGGTGTCGGCGCGCGCGGGCGGGGTGTCGGGCACCATGGTTGGCAGGGGGGCCGCGGCGGGCACCGGGTCGACCGGTGGTGGCGCGGCGGCCACCACGGGGGCCGCGGGTTCGGCCGGGGTGTCCGCCGGCGGGTTGCCGCGGCGCCAGGCGCCGGTGCGGATCTGCTCGTGCGTGATGCGTTCCACCTCGACCGGGGCCACACCGTTGAGCACACCGAGCTTCATCGCGGCCGTGTAGCTCAGGTCGATGACCCGGCCCTTGTGGAACGGCCCGCGGTCGTTCACGCGCACGATCACCTCGCGGCCGTTTTTCGGGTTGCGCACCCGGGCGTAACTCGGGATCGGCATCGTCTTGTGGGCGGCCGTCATTGCGTACATGTTGTACGTCTCGCCGCTGGCCGTGCGGCGCCCGTGGAACTTCTTGCCGTACCACGACGCGAGGCCGCGTTCGGTGAAGTTGGCGTCGCCGTCCATCGGTGAATAGTCCTGGCCGAGCACCTCGTACGGCTTGTTGGGGCCACCCTTGCGGATGGGTTCGACCTTGGGTTCGGCGTCGGGCACCTGGGCCAGGCCCGAGGGGGGTTTGGCTTCCGCGCCGTCACGGCCGGCGGGCGCCTTGCCAGGGCCGGATGAACAAGCCGTGAGCAGCAGCACCACCGCGGCCATGGCCGATGCCACGACCCGTCGCAGCGGAGCGGCCAGTGGAGAACGGAGGGCGTGGGGCTGGGGGGGTGTCATGCGGCAGAAGGGCCCGGGTTGGGCCGATTGTGCCGCAGCGCGCCGAGCGCTCTTTTCAGGATGTGACCGCCTCGGGCAGCTGGCGGGCGGCTGTGGCGGCAGTGTCGAGCGCCTGGCGCACCCAGTTGCCGAGCTTGGCCTGCCCGTACGGCTTGGCCAGCAGCGGGTACGCCCCGGCGGCGGCGCGCTCCGCATGCGACGGCACCGAACCCGACGTCAGCAGCACCCGCAGTCCGGGTTGCCGGGACACGGCCTTCTGGATGACGGCCAGGCCGTCCGGGATGGATGGCAGCGCGAGCGGGCAGACCAGCAGGTCGATCGGGTCGCCCGAGGCGAGGAGGTCCAGTACATCGAAGTCGTTCACACCCCAGTAGGCGACGTACCCGAGGTCCGACAGCATCCTGGCCGTGATCGCGGCAAGTTCCGCGCGTGGGTCGATGACCAGGATGCGCTCGCTGCCGGCGGCGAGCGGCAGGCGCACCACGGGCTTCGGAACGCGGGGAGCCAGGATCGTGACGGGCAAGCGGTGGCTGGCGCGGTGCACGTCCATGCGGTCAGCGATGGCCATGTTTGTGGCCCTTGCCGTGTCCTTGACCGTGGTCGTCGCCTCGGTCGCGGTCGCCGTGGCCCCGCGCCTGGTCACGCACCCATTCCTCGCGCACGAAGTACACCGGGCGGCCGCAGGCGTCGTAGCGCCCGCAGTGCTTGGCCCATTTTTTCTGGTGACCGGGCGGCACGTAGAGGTACAGCGGCTCCTGGCGCACACGCGCCGGCACGACCACGATGGGCTGGGCATACACCACCTGCGGCGGAGGCTGGTTGCCGATGTCGATGCGGCCGTAGACGCCTGGTTGGGCCACCGTGACGGAGACCCCCACCTGCGCTTGTGCGGCCGGTGCGGCGACCAGGGCGGTGACCAGGGCAAGCGCGGCAGCGATGCCAAGGACCGGCGGGCGGAAGGTGGTTGGTGTGGAAGAGGTGGTCATGGGAAGTTGAACGTGAGTGAGGAGGTGAGGTCCACGGCGGTGATCGACCGGGTCTGGCGGGCCGGGCCCGAGGTGGCCTCGACGGTGTAGCTGCCCGCGACCGATGTGTCGGCCGCGAACACCAGGGGCGACGCCGAGAACGGCGCCACCACCGGGGCCCCGTCGGGCAAGGCGCCACCGAAGGCGCCACTGACCGGGTCCACCGGCAGCCAGGTGGTTTCGAGCGTTGGCCCGCCCGAGAGGGTTTGCAGCGCACGCACCGTGGCCGAGGCGGGTGACACGGTGCCAGTCACGGCGCGCGACGAGGTGGCGGGCGGCAGGATGCGGGCCGCCTGGCTGTTGATGACCGTCTGGGAGTCGGCGGCCACCGGCACGCCCCTGACCACCGCGGTGACACGCCCCTCCGCCGACACGACGAGGTCGTAGGTGCCGGTGGGCACCGGGTACAGCACGAAACGGCCGGTCGCGTCCGGCACGGTGGCCTTCACCGGCGTGCCGTTGAACTGGAGGGACACGGTGGTGTGGCCCGTGGCGATGGCCGCATCCACATGGCCCGTGACCCGCATGCCGGCGTCCGCTCGGACAGGGATGGCGGAGATGACGGGCTTGAGGTTGAACTGCCCCGAATTGCCGCGTTTGACGACGGACTTGCAGGCGTCGAAATCCAGCACCACGTCGGCCACCTGTCCAGCCGGGACGTCGATGCCGAGGTCGAGCTTGATGCCACTCTGCTGCCCGCTCGGGGTGGTCATTTCGGTTTCCGTGCCCCCGGTGGGCACCACGGCGTTGGCTCTGGGCTGCGCGGTGTCGTTGGCCGCGAGCACGAGCCGCATCTGCGTGTAGCGCCCGGCCGGCAGCGAGGCCTCGCCGAGTTCGGTGAGCACGCCATTGGTCAGCGTGAGCAGGTCGATGCGGCGCGCGGGAGAGACCACGATGTCCTGCCAGCCACTGGCGGTGTCGGCCGCCGTGCTGTCCTGGTGGACCCGGATGCGGTCGATCGTCACGTACACGGCGTCGTGGCCGCAGGCCGGTGCATCGGTGAGTGACATCCGCATCGTGCCCGGGGCACTGCTGCCCGTGCCGCCGATGCCGCCGCCGTCACCGCCGCCGCCGCACGACGACAGGGCCAGGGTGGCGGCGATCACACCGGCGGAGATCAGGGAAAGGAACTTCATGACACGGCGCTTTCGTTGGCGGGCCTGGAGGTGAGCGGTTCCTCGAAGGCGTAGATGCCCACGCCGAGCCGCACCCGGGGCAGGCCGGGCTGGTCGGCGGGGTTGGGGGTGTCGTGTTCGGCGAGCCAGGCATCCAGGCGCTCCAGCAGCGCCTGGGATTCGCGTGCGCTCAGCGCGCGGAAGGCCGCCACCGAGGCGGCCGGGATGCCGTGGTACATCACCTTGCGTTGGAAGCGCGGCTGCGTGGCGCCGTGCTCGATGTTGTGGTCGATGGTCTCGATCAGGTCGGCAACGTCGCTGCCGAGGATATGAAGCTTGTCGTCCGCACCCTGCTGCGGCACGTAGGCCCGGGCGACGAGTTCGATGCGCCCGTCCCCCACCTCCCGCACCGCGCCTACCCGCAGCAGTTCGTCGCGCACGGCCCGTGCGGGCACGTCGCCGCTGTGGCGGCGCACGAGCGTGGCGAAGCTGAGATCACCCTCACCCGGCAGCGCGCGGGGTTCACCCTGGGGGTCGCAGAAGTCGCGGTCGCGCACCCAGCCGGTCAGCACGCGCGCGGCCCGGTTGTAGCGCGTGCCGGTGTCGTCGCCGTCATCGGGTGGCGGGCCGGCCAGTCGCTGGACCTCCTTGCGCGTGAGCCCCGACAGGATGGCCGCGCGTGACAGCGAGGCCTTCTTGCCGGGCAGCGTGAACTCCGACAGGGCCACGTCGATGTACATCCGCTTGGCCAGTTCCTCGAACGCACCAAACGGCATGCCCTGGCGCAGCAGCAGGCGGCAAAGCGGCCGCAGCAGGCGAAGAATCGCCCGCTGCAAGGCGGAGGGGGAAACAGACCGGTCGTTCACATTGGGAAAATAATCCCAAATCGGTCCGCTGTCCATACGTGGACACGCGAACGGTGCATGCGGCAAGGAATTGTTAAGAATTTGTCACGCAATCGAAAACCCTGCTCCCGCCGGCGAAACCGCCGCTCCCCGGAGCGAAGTGGTCCGGCCGCCGTTCGTGCAAATTTTCACACCCGTGGTCGTGGACCATGATTCTGGAGAAAGCGATGCGACATTCCCGGACGCCAGCCACCTGGGTGGCCGCCAGCCTGATCGGTGCCAGCGTGCTGCATGGATGCGGCGGCGGTGACGATGCGGCCACCCCCCAGACCCCCGTGACCCAGGCCCCCCTCGGCCGCACGACCGCCCCGCTGCTCACGGTGGCCGGGTTCCAGTTCAAGGACCTGAACCGCAACGGCCAGCTCGACGTGTACGAGGACTGGCGGCAGCCCGCTGGCGTGCGCGCGAACGACCTGGTGGCCCGCATGACCCTGGCCGAAAAGGCCGGCGCGATGATGCACGGCACCGCCCCCACCACCGCCACCGGCTACGACCTCACCGCCTTCGCGGCGCTCGTCAACGACACCGGCGTCAACAGCTTCATCACCCGCCTGAGCCTGCCCGCCCAGGCGATGGCCGAGGCCTCCAACCAGTTGCAGGCCGTGGGGGAAGGGTCGCGGCTCGGCATCCCCGTGTCGATCAGTTCGGACCCCCGCCACCACTTCCAGTACACCGCCGGCGCCAGCGTCGACCCGGGCAGCTTCTCGAAGTGGCCGGAAACGCTGGGCCTGGCCGCCATCGGGGACGCGGAACTCGTGCTGCGTTTCGGGGACATCGCGCGGCAGGAGTACCGCGCCGTGGGCATCCAGCTGGCCCTGTCGCCCCAGGCGGACCTCGCCACCGAACCCCGGTGGGCCCGCACCACCGGCACCTTTGGCGAAGACGCCGACCTCGCGAAGCGCATGGTCCAGGCGTACATCGAGGGGTTCCAGCACGGCGGCGCCGGCATCGGGCGGGACAGCGTGGTGGCGGTGGTGAAACACTGGGTCGGGTATGGCGCCGCGAAGGACGGGTGGGACAGCCACAACGTCTACGGCAAGTTCATGACCTTCCCCGGCAACAACTTCGCGTACCACCTGAAGCCCTTCGAGGGGGCGTTCGCGGCGCGGGCCGGGTCGGTGATGCCCACCTACTCGGTGGCCGCCGAGCCGTTGACCTACGACGGCATCACGTTCGAGGCCGTGGCCGCCGGGTTCAACAAGCAGATGCTGACCGACCTGCTGCGCACGAAGATGGGCTTCCAGGGGGTGGTGCTGTCCGACTGGCTCATCATGAACGACTGCGCCGACGAATGCCTCACCGGCGCGCCGGCCGGCACGTCGCCCTGGGCCTACATCGGCAAGCTCGGGATGCCGTGGGGCGTGGAGAACCTGACCAAGGCGCAGCGGTACGTGAAGGCCGTGAACGCGGGCATGGACCAGTTCGGTGGCGTGACCGAAAGCCAGTACCTGATCGACGCGGTGACGAACGGTGACCTCACCGAAGCCCGCCTCGGCGAGTCGGTGTACCGCATCGTGCTGCAGAAGTTCCAGCAAGGGCTGTTCGAGAACCCGTACGTCGACCCGGCGGCGGCCGCGGTCACGGTGGGCCAGGAAGCGTTCCTGACGGCGGCGGCCGAGGCCCAGCGCAAGTCGCTCGTGCTGCTGGAAAACAGGAACGCCGTGTTGCCGCTGGCGGCGTCGGTGAAGAAGGTGTGGCTGCACGGCATCGACCCCGCCGCGGCCGAGGCCCAGGGGTACGTGGTCGTGAGCCAGCCCGAGGACGCGGACGTGGCGCTGCTCCGTGTGGCTGCGCCCTACCAGCAGCCGCACGCGACGTTCGTGTTCGGGTCGATCCAGCACGAGGGCAGCCTCGCCTACGAGGATGGCAACGCCGACTACGAGGCGATCAAGGCCGCCAGTGCGAAGGTGCCCACGATCGTCACGGTCTACCTCGACCGTCCGGCGATCCTGACCAACGTGCGTGACAAGGCCGCGGCCGTGCTCGGCAACTTCGGGGTTGACGATGCCGCGCTGTTCGACGTGCTCACCGGCAAGGCCGCACCACAGGGCAAGCTGCCGTTCGAGCTGCCATCGTCGATGGCCGAGGTGGAGGCGCAGCGGTCGGACGTGCCGTATGACACGGCGAACCCGCTGTATCCTGTGTTCCACGGGCTGTCGTACTGACCGCCCCCAAGGGACGGGCCGTGCCCGGCCCAGAGCCCCGGTCCGGGTCGCCGCGTGCGGTGGCCCAGGCCCCAAGGAGGCCCCGCCGCATGGATGTCAGAGCCAAGACCGTGTCCAACGCCATTGCGCGGGGCGTGTTGCAGGTGGCGGAAAGCCTCGACGTGTCGGGCGAGCAGTTCCTGCGGCTCGCCGGGCTCACCCGGGCCGAGGTGTTCCAGCCCCACGGCCGTGTGGCCGGGCACAAGCACCAGCGGCTGATGCGGCTCACCGAACACGCGCCCGTCAACACGAGCCTGTTGCGGGGCGGCCTCGAACCGCTGTTCGCCGACTATCTGAACCTCGCTTCGGTGTGCACCAACTGCGCCACGTTGCGCGAGGCGGTCGACACCTTCCTGCGGTACCGCGGCGTGATCGGTGAACTCGACGTGCTCGTGTGCCGGGAGCGCGACGACGCACTGCTGTTCGACTACATCTCCGACGACCCGCTTGAGTCCAGCGGCAAGAGCGCGCTGGCCAACTTCGCGATGCTCGTGAAACTGGTTCGCCACTACAGCCTCGACCGCGCACCGCGCTTCGACTGCGCGTTGCAGGCCGCACCGCTGCGCCAGGCGGCCGCGGTGGAGGCGTTTTTCGAGGGGCCGGTGGCCAGCCACCAGGCCGCCAACCAGCTCAAGGTGACGTGCGCCGCGCTGGACACGCCCTTCCCCCACCACAATCCGCTGTTGCACGCGGTGTTCCTCGCGTCGCTGTCGGCCGAGCACTCGGCCATCGTGCAGCCGGACTCGTTCGCGGGCCGCGTGACCCAGTTCGTGCGCGATGCGCTCGTGTCGGGCGGGGATGAACCGGAGGTGTCGGACGACCGGTTGCTCGACCAGCTCTGCGAGGCGATGAACCTCACCCGCTGGACCGTGCGCCGCCGCCTGCAGCGCGACGGGTGCACCTACAAGGACCTGGTGGTGCACGTGAAACTCGCGGAGGCGCGCCGCCTGCTGCGCGAGGACACGATGCCGCTCGGCCTGATCAGCGACCTGCTCGGGTTTGCGTCGCAGGGGTCGTTCACGCGCTTCTTCAAGGCGAACGAAGGCGTGGCACCCCTCACCTACCGGCGCGCGGCGCCGGGGTGACGGGGCTCACTTCGTGTTCGACGTGGTGGCCGGGCCGGTGCGGTAGACGATCTTGTTGTCGAGGGCGTAGAGCGTGCAGGGCTTGTGCGCGCGCTTCTCGCATTCGAACAGTGCAGTCACCTGCGGGCTCATGCCACGCGATGCCCACGCGTGGTGGCCGTTGTCCGAGATGGCAAACGCGCGGGGCTCATCGGCCTTCAGGTATTCCTGGTCGTAGACGGCCTGTGTGCGGGTGTCCAGCAGCGGGGCCCCGTTCGCGGCTGCGGGGCTCGAGGCGGCCGCGTCGCCACCCTGGGTGCGGCCGCGTGCCGCTGCATGGCGCTGGGGCAACTCGCGCCAGTAGTCCACCGGGATCGCGAAGTTCAGGTTCTGCGAGGCGCCGTCGCCGATGAAGGCCGTGGTGATCCCCACCAGCCGGCCTTGTTCGTCGAACAGGCCGCCGCCGCTCGACCCCTGCGAGATGGGCGCCGATGTCTGGATGGCGAACAGGCGGCTTGATTCGTCCTTGCGCAGGCTCGACACCAGGCCTGCGCTGAGGGTCAGCTCGAGCCCTTGCGGGGCACCAACGGCGTAGGCCGCCTGCCCCACGACCAGCTTCTGCGTGTCGGCGGTCTCGACCGGGGGGGCCTGCAGGTTGCGCACCTGCACCTGGCAGATGTCGCGCTCCACGTCCCAAAGCATCAGCGTGCCGTCATAAGTGGCCTTGTCGCGGGCGACCACGAACCGGGCGGCCTTGCGCAGCACATGGCAATTGGTGATCAGCGTGTCGGCGGCCACCACGACGGCGCTGCCGAGGCCCAGCCTCAGCCCTTCCTTGTCGTAGGTGCGGACGATCCAGACGCTCGGGGATACCTTGGCGAATACCTCGGCCGGGGGCAGCGCCCGTGCCGGTGCGCCAGACAGGGCGCCGAGGCAAACGAGCACGGAGGGGGCCCACCGGGCCACGGGCTTCAGGAGGATGGCGGCCATCATGGGCGGCTCAGGTTCTGGAGGTCGTCGTCCGCCGTCGGTGCGTTGCCCTGAGGCGCCGACGGCTTCTGCTTGGCGGTGTCGTTGTCGGTGGCGGCCGTGAGGAGGCGGGTCTGGCTCATCGGGATGCAGATGTTCTCGGCGGAGTTGCGCCGGCGCAACGTGGGTTCGGCGACCGGGCGGTCGGGGTCGGTCACGTCGAGGAGCCGGGAGGCGCAACCCCCTTCTCGTGCGCTCATGGTGATGACGTACGAACGGCCCGCCTGGGGCAGGAACGACCAGCGGATCGCACACACCGTGCGGTCGGGTTTGTAGAGGGCGGCGCTGACGGTGGACAGCTCGCCGGCGCGCAGCCGGGTGGCGTCGGGGTTGTGGGTGGCGGTGCCGGCACCCGCCTTCTGCGGCTCCATGCAGGTTTCGGCGTTGCCGAAAACGAACACCCCGTAGGTGTCGCCCGCGGGGATGTAGCCCCGCATCAGCAGGCGCGCGGTGTGCGTTCCGGCAGGTGCGAGGTAGGTCGGAAGCGGTTGTTGCGGCGGCTGCGCGCAGCCCACCAACACGAATCCGATGCACACAGCCACGAGGCCGCGTGCGAACCGACGGTAGAACATGGCGTGATCGAGGTTGCCGGCATCAGTGCCGCGCGATTACAGCACGGGCGTTTGCCCGTGCAAAGGTGACCGCACCACGTCACGCGCCCGGAACGTCAATACTTCGCGCCGCCGGGCGTGCGGAGGTTCACAACTCCAGCTTCGCGTCCTTCGCAACCTTCTCCCACTTGACGATCTCCGCCTTCTGGAAGGCGCCGAGCTGGGCGGGTGTCATCGGGGCGTACTCGACACCCATCGCCTGCAGGCGTGCCGCGGTGGCGGTCTGCCCGGCCATCTTCGCGAGTTCCTCGTGGAGCCTCGTGATGATGGGCTGCGGTGTGCCGGCGGGTGCGAAGAAGGCCTGCCACGAGCTCACGTCGAACCCGCGCAACCCCGACTCGGCGAGCGTCGGCACGTCGGGCAGCGCCTTGGCACGTTTGCCCGAAGTCACGGCCAGCGCGCGGATGCGGCCGGTCTTGATCTGCGGCAGTGCCACCAGGGCGGTGTCGAAGCTCATCGGGATCTGCCCGGCGATCAGGTCCTGCATCGACGGGCCGCTGCCCCGGTAGGGCACGTGGGTGATGTCGACGCCCGCATCCAGCTTGAACTTCTCGCCGGACAGGTGCTGTGAACTGCCGGCGCCTGCCGTGCCGAACGACAGCGAGCCCGGCTTGGCCTTCGCGGCGGCGATCAGTTCCTTGACCGAGTGGATCGGCTGCTGCGCGTTGACGAGCATCACGTTGGGCACGTTGCCGATGAAAAACACCGGCACGAAGTCTTTCACCGCGTCGTACGGCACCTTCTTCTGGACCGCGGGGATGATCGCGTGGGACGAGATGGTGCCCAGCACGATCGTGTAACCGTCCGGCGGCGACTTGGCCGCGGCGTCGGACCCGATCATGCCGCCGGCACCCCCGCGGTTTTCCACGATGACCGTCTGCTTCAGCGCCTCCTGCAGGCGTTCGCCCAGCAGGCGCGCGAGGGCGTCGGACGTGCCACCGGCCGCGAACGGCACGATGATCTTGATCGGCTGCTTGCGCGGCCACGTGTCGTCCTGGGCGTGGGCCACGTTGAGGCCCAGGCCGCCCGCGACAGCGGCGGCACAGGCGAGGAGGGTTCGGCGACGGATCATGAGGGGCTCCTCGGAATGATGGATGGCTTCAAGGCAGGTCGACGATCTCGACCCAGTTCGGGTTCTTGCCCACGGGCAGGCGGCGTGCCTCGCCGAGGGCCCCGGTGGCCGGATCGATGGGGTACAGCGACACCGAATGCGATTCCTGCCCCGCCGCGACAAGGAAGCGCCCCGATGGGTCGATGGCAAAGCCGCGCGGTGTCTTTTCGGTGGGGGTATGCCCGGCAGGTTCCAGGATGCCACTGACGCTGTCCACGCGGAAGGTGGCGAGCGTGCTGGACGTCCGCTCGGACGCGTAGAGGAACCGGCCATCGGGGCTCAGGTGCATGTCCGCGGCCCAGGGTTTGCCGGTGAACCCGGCCGGCAGCGTGGTGGTCCGCTGCAGGTGGCGCATGGCGCCGCTGGCCGAGTCCCACGCGAACACGTCGAGGGAGGCATCGAGCTCGTTGAGCAGGTACAGGTGCTTCTGGGCCTTGTCCCACACGAAGTGCCGCGCGCCCGACTTCGGCACGGTCTTGACTACGGCAGGGTCGTTGGCGCTGAGCTGCCCCTTGGCGGCATCGAAGCGCCACACCGACAGGTTGTCGCCTCCGAGGCTGGTCGCGACCACGAACTGGTTGCTGGCGTTGGCGTGGATCGCGTGGGCGTTCGGCGCGGTCGGTATCAGCTGCTGGATGGCGCCGGCCGCACCTTTGTCGTCGATGCTGTTGACCGTGATCTTGTGGCCCGGGTACGACGCGGCGAACAGCCAGCGGCCCGAGTGGTCCACGTCGATGTTGGCCATGCTGTCGGCGAGCGGGGCTTCGCCCAGCTTCTTCAACTTGCCCGAGGTGGCATCGATCGCGAAACTGACCACGCGGAACGGCTGGGAGCGCAGCGCGGCATAGAGGAAGCGCTTGTCGGGGCTGACGGCCAGGGGCATGACCGTGCCGCCCACGGCCACCGTCTCGATGGAGGTGAGCTGACCCGACTGGTGGTCGAGTTGGAGAACCGACACCTCCTGGCTGTCGGCATTGGCCACGTAGACCATCGTGGCGGCGGTGGCGGGCAGGCTGCCCAGCGCGAACAAGGCGGCCAGCAGGGAGCCGCGGGACATGGAATGGAGAGTACTGCGCACGGAAATCCTTCGGATTCGTTGTCAGTCGTCTGACAACTTGTGCGAAGCATTTTCCAACGGCCCGGACCGGTCAATCGTCGTATTCCCGTGTCAGCGGAACCACGTATGCCTTCCATGTGGCATTTCTGCACGTTCCGTGCCGGGATGTCGGGGGCGGGCTCTTGACCCGCATCCGGTGGACACGAACCATTGCCGCTCGTTGTAGGATATCTGATCAAGGCGGTACCCATGAACAAACAGACGAAGCTGCGCCGCCTGCTGGTGGCGTTGGCGTGCGGGTTGGGGGCGGCGGCCGCGTGGCCCCAGTCGGCGTTGCGCGCCTGGAACACCCATCCCGAGGGCTACCCCGTCACCGAGGCGCTGAAAAGTTTCGCCCAGGACGTCGACACCGCCACCCGCGGCAAGTACAAGATCCAGGTGTTCTCGAACGCGGTGCTCGGCGACCAGGTCAAGGCCATCGCCATGCTGAAGTCCGGAGAGATCGAGGTCGCCGAGTTCAACTCCGGGCAGCTGTCGGAGTTCGCGCCCGGCCTGAAGGCGTTCAACCTGCCCTTCCTGTTCCTCGATGCCGCGCACATGTTCCGGTACCTCGACGGGAAGATCGGCGACCGCCTGGCCGAGCAGCTCAAGGCCTCGGGCTTCGTGGTGCTGGGCTGGTACAACGGCGGCGCGCGCTCGTTCTATTGCGCCGGCAAGGCGCCGGCCAAGCCGGAAGACATGGTGGGGCTGCGCGTGCGGGTGCCGCAGTCCGAGGTGTACACCGAGATGGTGAAGCTGCTGGGCGCCACGCCGGTGGTGCTTCCGTACAAGGACGTGCTCGACGGCTTCCAGCAGGGCAAGATCGACTGCGCCGAAGGCAACGTGCCGTCGTTCGAGGCGACCGGCCACTACAAGCAGGCCAAGTTCATGCTGCTCGACAACCACGTGATCTCGCCCGAGCTGCTGGTGGTGTCCACGAAACTCTGGAACAGCCTGGACGACCGCGAGAAGGCCCTCTTCAAGGAGGCGGGCGCGAAGTCGGCCCGGCTCATGCGTGACCTGTGGGAGAAGCGCGTGGTCTCGGCTCGGGCCGCCGTCGCGAAGGACGGCGTCCAGTTCACCACGGTCAAGGACTTCTCGCCCTACGTGCGCAAGATGTCACCGCTGTACGGCAAGTACATGGCCGACCCCGCGGTGCGCGGAGACCTGTTCGCCATCATTGGCAACCAGTGACCGGCCTGGTGGCGGGCGGTGCCCGCCATCGATCGCCTGCACCAATCGGATCGAGGGCGAGCAGACCCGGCCGATCGAGATCGAAGACGCGCTGCATCGGGACTTCTACAGGAGATGAGAACGCTGTCCATTGGCAGCATTGGCTTTGCCAAGCCTCATGTCAGCGTAACGGTGGACACTCGTCGAATTCTTCACGACGCTCCCATCCATCAATGACAGCAAGACAATCCATGCGCAATGCCTGCATCGCGATGGCGGTGAGTTCACTCCTGGCTGCTTGCGGGTCGCACGATCCCAAGCCGCCCGAGCGAATGCCACCCGCACCTGCTGCCTACAACACGCTGATACTGCCACCAGTGGGGTACGGACGTTACCAGGGCCGTCAGATGTCTGAATCCGATGACGCGTGCGGCGTGCCGGACCCGTTGCGTCAGGCGGTACAAGATCAGCTGGCAGCGCAGTATGAATTCGTGCTCCCCGTGTTGGGTACCGGTAGGGATGCCGCCCCTTTGCTGAAGATCGACATCATGGACATCGTGACCGTCAGCGCGGGCGGCCCCACGATCGTGGTCATCCATGTGGTGCTCGAACGACCGGGCCTGCCAGCAGCGCAATTCACAGGCACGCGCCAGATGCACACGCCGTCTTCCGATATCACGGCGGAGACAACCGAATGCAGCGCCATGGGGGCGGTGATTCACGCGTTGGGCGTGGACATTGCGACATGGATGCGCAAGCCGGTGGACGGGTTATTCCTGGTGAACGGGGGGTGACGGGGCCAAAACCGTTCAGCCGAACCCCTTTTCCTGCAACTCCGGGAAGTTCCAACTTGCCAGGTGTGTGAGTTCCTTGGCTTGTCCGAACGGAATGCGTTCGGGCACGGGTTGGTCATGGGCCGGCGCCGCCACCTGTGCGGCGATGCGCTTCACGCCGGGCGTCTTGTCCAGCCCGGCGAACCACCCTTCCCAGCGCTTGCCGTCTGTTCGATCACGAAAGTTCAGGCGCTGCACCTGCTCTGCCGTGGGCGGCGTTGGCGAAACGATGTCGAGGTATTCCATCCGACCGCGCGTGATACCTCGTGCGTCGGTGCACACCTCGTGGCAGTACGCCGCGCCCCACAGATCTTCCCGGTAGCGCACCGCATACACATCACCCGCAGCCACCGGCCCGCCCACAGCCTTGGGCCGGGCGGGTGGTGCAGCCGTCTTGGGGCGAGCTGCCTTCACGGCTTTCAGCGCCACCGGTTCGCTTGCCGGGCGCCGCAGGTGACCGAAAAGCCGCGTGACCAAGGCTTCGTTCAATCCGTCGCTGCTGCGCCACCAAGCCAGCGGTCCGGGCACTTCCACCCGCGTGTTGGGCCTCTGGTCGCGATCCACGGCACTCGTGAACTGCGTGAACATGCCAGGGCGTTCTGCTGTCGCCATCACGCCGATGAGTGCCAGCGCTTCGAGCAGCGTTTCACAGCGGTACTGATTGTTGCTGGCCAGCAGTTTCGCGTCCTTGAGCGCGCTGCGGGCCTTGCTGTAACGCGCATCGGGTGGCAACCCGCGCAGCAGGTCCAGTACTTGGTGAAACACCCAGATGTCGCGATCGGTGGGCTGGGGCCAGGCCGCCGAATCGCTGCCCAGCGAATCTTCAAGTGCGAGCACGCCGGCCAGCGGCCCTTCGCTGGAACCCCAACCCGCGCCCTGCAGCTGCCGGAAATACGATCGCATCGTGCGATCCTCGCTGCCGTCGCTGTGAAAGCAGATGCGGCATGTGATGCCCGTGGCATGGCTCGACATCGGTAGCGCGGTGTGCGCCGGCATGGCCAGGCCGAGCGCCGTGGCCGGCAGCACGGTCAGCCATTGCAGCCCGGCCGAGCCGAGCGACGCCACGAATGCCCCGGCCGCGCGCTGCAGGTCGACTGCAGCAGCAGCCGATTGCAGCCGGGCGATGGCCTCGTCATGCGGCATCGAGACGAACGTGTTCGGCAACAAGCCGGCATCGGCCAGTGCCTGGCGCTCGGCCGCCGTGAAGGTGTCAGGAATGCGATGGCAGTAGTTGCGCTGCTCGTCGAAGTAGCTGTTGCCAGTTGCATAGACGCGCTTGAGCAAGGCGAGGATGTCGGCAGCGGCGTGAATCATTTTTCAGGTATCTGGATTCGGTTCTACCTCGGCGGACCTTGACCGCCTGGCAGCCTGCAAGGGCGAAGTCGCGCTCGGGCCAGTGAAGGCTGGCAGGTGGAATCGATCATAGCGATCTGGCGAAGGGCTGGTCGTGCGCTCCTGCAATGAGGCACGCAATGAAACTCATGCTGCCCGGGAACATTTCGCGCTGGTCACTGCCCACTGGCCAAACCGGCGGGCGGCAGCTCAGGATTTCAGCAGCTCCGTGTCGAACGGCAGGCGTCGCAGTCGCTTGCCGGTAGCTGCGGCAATGGCATTGGCCACGGCCGGCGCCACCGGCGGCACGGCGGGTTCGCCCATGCCGCTGGGCGCCTCGGCGGAGGCCAACAGATGCACTTCGACACGCGGCATCTCGTTGATGCGGATCGGCGCGTAGTCGTGAAAGTTGGACTGCTCCACGGCGCCGTCCTTCAGGGTGATCTCGCCGTGCAGCGCCGCGGACAGCGCGAAGCCGACGGAGCCCTCGACCTGGGCGCGTACGTTGTCAGGGTTGATCGCGATGCCGCAATCAACCGCGCTGACGATGCGGTCGACCTTCAGGCTGCCGTCGGGTTTGACCGTGACCTCGGCCACATGGGCGACGAAGGAGCCGAAGGCCTCATGCACGGCCACGCCGCGGCCACGCCTGTCGCCGGGTCCGCCGGCGGCTAGCGGCTTGTCCCAGCCAGCCTTCTCTGCAGCGAGCTTGAGCACGCCGGCATGTCGGGGGTGCTTGGCCAGCAGCGGCAGCCGGAAGGCGACCGGGTCCTGCGAGGTTGCAGTGGCGACTTCGTCAATGAAGGTCTCGGTGGAATAGGCCGTGTGCGTGGAGCCAACTGAGCGCCACCACAACACCGGTACCGGGACGTCGGTGGGAGTGTGCAGGTCGACGTGCAGGTTGGCGATCGCGTAGGGAAGCGTGGCCGCGCCTTCGACGGACACCGGGTCCACACCGTTCCTGACCCTCATGGCGAACGGCGTGCCCGCGAGGATGGATTGACCGACCAGCCGGTGCCGCCAGCCCGTCAACTGGCCCTGCGCGTCGATCGCCGCCTCCAGCGCGTGGTGGAAGGCCGGGCGGTAGTAGCCGCCACGCATGTCGTCTTCGCGCAGCCACACCAACTTGACCGGCGCCGGCCTGCGCAGGGCCTTGGCGATGTGGACGGCCTCCAGCACATAGTCGGACGCGGTGCTCGCACGGCGGCCGAAGCTGCCGCCAGCGAAGAGCATGTTGATGCTGACCTGCTCGGGCTTGAGGCCCAGCAGTGTGGCCACACTCATCTGGTCAGCCGTCTGCGACTGCTCGCCGTTCCATATCTCGCAGCCGTCGGCGCCCAGGCGCACGACACAGTTCATCGGCTCCATGGTGGCGTGCGCCAGATAGGGGAAGTCATAGGCTGCCTTCAGCACGCGTGCAGGAGCTGCAAAAGCGTGGTCGGGCGCGCCGTCCTGGCGGGCAACTGCGCCGGGCTTCTGGGCCAGTTCGTGGTAACGCTGGAAGATCTGCTCCGAGCCGAGCTTGAAGGCCGCACTGTCGTCCCAGATGACCTGAAGCGCATCGCGTCCCTTTTTGGCGGTCCAGGTGTCCTTGGCCACGACCGCCACGCCTGTGGGGATCTGCACCACCTCGACCACGCCCTTGACCGCCAGCGCCTTGCGCGGGTCGAAGGACTTGACCTTGCCGCCGAAGCGGGGCGAATGGGCCACCACCGCCGTCAGCATGCCGGGCAGGTGGACGTCCTGCGTGAAGCGCGCGCTGCCGTTGGTCTTGGCCAGCGAGTCCTTGCGCGGGGCATGCTTGCCGATCAACCGGAAGTCCTGCGGCGCCTTCAGCTTCACGTCGGCCGGCACGGGCTGTGCCGCGGCCGCTGCTGCGAGCTGGCCGAAGCGGGCCTGCCGCTGTGTGGGCGCATGCGAGACGACGCCCTGGCTGACAGAGATCTCCGCGGGCGACACCTGCCACTGCTGCGCGGCGGCTGACACGAGCATGGCGCGCGCCGAGGCGCCGGCACGGCGCAGCTGCTCCCAGGAGTTGGCCATGGCCGTGCTGCCACCGGTGCCTTGCATCGGTCCCATGCGCAGGTTGTTGTAGCGCCGAGCGTCTGCAGGCGCGGCCTCCACCCGCACTTGCGACCAGGCCGCGTCGAGTTCTTCGGCCACGATGGTGGCAAGGCCCGTGTAGGTGCCCTGGCCCATCTCCAAGTGCTTGGAGATGACGGTAACGCTGTCATCGGCGGCCACGCGGACGAATGCATTGGGTTCGAACACCACAGGCGTGCCAGGCGCAGCCGGCGCCGCAGCGCTGCGCGGCAGGTAGACCGCCAGCGTCAGCGCCCCGGTGCCCTGCAAGAAGTGGCGACGGCTTTCGTTGATGATCGTGATCGTTTGGGTCATGGCGACTCTCCTCAGGCCAGCGACCGTGCTGCTTCGTGGATGGCCGCGCGGATGCGGACATAGGTCGCACAGCGGCAGATGTTGCCGCCCATCGCCTCGTCGATGTCGGCATCGGTTGGGAGGCGCTTGCGCCTGAGCAACGCCACCGCGCTCATGATCTGGCCGGACTGGCAGTAGCCGCACTGCACGACGTCCAGCCGCAACCAGGCGGCCTGCACGGCCTGGCCGACGCGGTCGGCGCCGACGGCCTCGATGGTGACGACCTTCTTGCCGCGCACCGCCGAGATCGGCGTCACGCAGGAGCGCGTCGGCTCGCCGTCGACATGCACGGTGCAGGCGCCACACAGAGCCATGCCGCAACCGAACTTGGTGCCGGTCAGCTGCAGCGTGTCGCGCAGCGCCCAAAGCAGCGGGGTGTCGGCAGCCGCGTCGACGCGCGTGGCTTTGCCGTTGATATCGAGTGTGGGCATGAGGCCTCCAGGAATGTCAGGCGCGCAGCGTCGCCATGTCGATGACGAAGCGGTACTTCACGTCGCTTCTGAGCATGCGGTCGTAGGCCACATCGATCTGCTGGATGGGGATCACCTCCACGTCCGAGGTGACGCCATGGGTGGCGCAGAAATCCAGCATCTCCTGCGTCTCGGCAATGCCGCCGATGAACGAGCCGGCCAGCGCCCGGCGGCCGTAGACGAGGGGCGAGGTGTCAAGGGTCTCATCCAGCGGCCCCATGTAGCCGACGAGCACATGGGCGCCGTCGAAGCGAAGCGTCGGCAGATAGGGTGCAACCGAGTGGGCATAGGGCACCGTGTCGATGATGAGATCGAACCGGCCAGACAGCGCGGCCATCTCGGCCGGGTCGGTCGACAGCACGATGTGGTCGGCGCCCAAGCGGCGCGCGTCCTCGGACTTGCCGGGCGAGCGGGTGAACAGCGTCACATCGGCGCCCATGGCGCTGGCGAGCTTCAGGGCCATGTGGCCCAGGCCACCCAGGCCAACGACGCCGACGCGGCTGCCGGGGCCGACGTTCCAGCGTCGCAGCGGCGACCAGGTCGTGATGCCGGCGCACAGTAGCGGAGCGGCGCCGGCCAGGTCCAGGCCATCGGGCACCTGGAGCACGAATCGGTCGGAGACCGTGATGCGCTTCGAGTAACCGCCGAAGGTGCGGGTGCCGTCGTGGCGGTCCGTGCTGCCGTAGGTGAAGGTGGGGCCGTGGTCGCAGTGCTGCTCATGGCCGGTGGTGCAGGGTCTGCAGTGGCGGCAGGAATCCACCATGCAACCCACGCCCACGGTGTCGCCTGGCTTGAATCGGGTCACGCTGGCGCCCACGCTGCGGACCCGGCCGATGATCTCGTGCCCAGGCACGAGGGGGTAGCTGGTGAAGCCGCGGTGGTTGCGCACCAGGTGGAGATCGGTGTGGCAGACGCCGCAGTAGAGGATGTCGATGTCGACGTCGTCAGGCCGGGGCTCGCGGCGCTCGAAGACGAAGGGCGCCAGCGGCGCCGTGGCGGAATGGGCTGCGTAGCCGAGCACGTTCATGGGTTGTTTGCAGGAGGTTGTTGCGCCGGTGACGCGTTTACAGCCCGAGCAGGCGCTCGGCATTGCCGTGAGCGATGAGCGCGCGGTCTGCGTCGCTGACGGGGAGGCTGTCGATGAAGGCGCGCGCACCGTCCAGGCTCTGATACGGATAGTCGATGGAATACAGGATGCGCTCCGCCCCCATCACGGCGTGGATGAATTGGAAGTGCGGCAGGGTCAGCATGCCGCTGGGCGAGACATACACGTGCTCGCGGTAGGTCTGCACGACGGGGCGCTTCAGGCCCGAGGCCTCCTGCGGGATGGCGTCCTCGAGCCTCTGCAGATAGAAAGGCACCATCTCGCCCCAGTGACCGCTGATGACCTGCAGCCCGGGATGGCGGTCAAACACACCAGCCAGCAGCATGCGCACGACCTGGATGCCGGCCTCGTTGTGCCAGCCCCAGGCGAACATCGACAGACGCGCACTGAGTTCCCGCTCGAAGCCGCCGTAGTACGGTGCCCGCACGGCCTGCAGGGGCAGGCCGGGGTGGACATAGAGCGGGACCTTCAGGTCGCTGAGCGTGGCAAGGATGGGCGCGTAGCGCGCGTCATCGAGAAAGGTCTCGCCAGGTCGGCCGTTGATGAGCGCGCCCTTGAGGCCCAGTTCTTTCACCGCCCGTTCCAGCTCGCGGGCCGCTGCCTCGGGCGCCTGCCAGGGCAACGTCGCGAAGCCCGAGAAGCGCTGCGGATGCGCGATGGCCGCCTGCGCCAGCCTGTCGTTCGCGGCCTTGTTCAACTCGATGGACTTGGCAGCCGGCAGCAACTGCGGGAAGCCGCCGTAGGAAAGCACCTGCATGCCGATGCCTGCGCCATCCATGTCGGCCAGTCGTGCCGCCCCCATGTCGAGCGCCTTGCGTGCCGACTCGCTGGGCGCCACGACGTGGGGGCGGCTCGCGTCGGCGACGCGCACACCATCGACCACCCGCCTGCCCCAGTCGGCCAGGTAGGGAGCCTCGTTGCGCACCAGGCCTTGAGTGGCCGCACCGATGCCCGGGTCGAGCACATGTTCTTCGACACAGATCAGTTTCATGGGGCCTTTGCTCCTGCGCACTTCGGACGATCTCGCCCGGGTTGCCGATTCGTTGCCCGACGACGGGGTTGCCGCGGCGGCCTCGAGACCCCAAGGTGCAGAGGCACTGACCAGCGCTGCGCCAACCTTGAGAAGCTGCCGACGCCTATGCCTCGAGGTGTTCGAGAACTTTGACGAATAGGTCGCTGGTCTGGGCATCGAAGCTCCCTGAAGTCCATCCGGCGAGCCGCGGTTCGGGGCGTCGTGCCGTTGCTCAGGCCAACAGTGCGTTGCGAAGCGCGAGGCCAAGGCTGGACGCGGACTGCGGGTTCTGGCCCGTGATCAGGCGGCCATCGACGACGACGTTGTCGGACCAGTTGGCGGAGTCCTGGTGTAGGGCGCCACGCTCGCTGAGCCGGGTGGCCAGCAAGAAGGGCACGACGTGGGCCGCTTGGACTTCCTCTTCCTCGCCGTTGGTGAAGGCCGCGAGCCGTTTGCCGGCGACCAGCAGGCTGCCGTCGGTGCGACGCGCATTAACCAGCGCCGCCGGGCCGTGGCAGACGGCCGAGACGATGCCACCGGCGGCATCGATCTCGCGAATGACCTTCTGCGCACTGGCGCTGTCGGGGAAGTCCCACATCGTGCCGTGGCCGCCCGCGAACATGACGGCCGAGTAGCGGGTGGGGTCGACGTCATCGATGCACAGCGTATTGGTCAGGGCGCGGCGGAATTCAGCATCGGCCCAATAGCGGACGATGACCGGATCCTTCATGTCCTCCAGGCCGTCGAGCGGCGGCTCGCCGCCCTGGATGGAGGCGATCTCCGTGCGGATGCCTGCGTCCTGCAGCTTGGCCATGGGGTGAGTCAGTTCAGCCAGGTTGAAGCCGGTGGGGATGCCGGTGTCGCCCTTGACGGCACAACTGGTGACGACGAGAAGGACGGGCTTGATTTGGGCGGCTTGCTTTGTCATGGTCGTGGGTTCTGGTGGTTAGGCAGGGGTGGGGGAAGCCAAGCCGCGTGCCGAGGAAAGAGGCAAGCTTTGGCAACCGCCGCTCTGAACACTCAGGCGTTGCCTGGTGCGAAAAGCAGTTCCCAGTTCGCGAACGCGCCGAGCGGGATGACTTCCCAGCCGATGAGGCCGGCCTTGGCCAGCGGGAACTCGCCCAGCGCCTTTTGGGCGGCTTCGACCGAATCGGCTTCGGCGATGACGGCCACGCCGGGACGATCCTGGCGGAAGTAGATGTCGCGCACGACACCGCTCTTGTAAAGCTGCCAGCAATGGCGCGCTTCGTCCACCATGTGCGGCTGGTACTTCTCCATCGTGGCGCCGGGTTGCGGGACGTCGAGGCAGAGGAATTTCATGTAAGTGCTCCTTGAAGTGCAGGGTGAACAGAAAGATGGGATCAGTTGCGATTGAGGCGGCTGGCGGTCCGCGCTACGCGCTGGCCGAGGTAGGCAGCGGTATCGAGATCGCTCTGGATGGGCGCTTGCTCGGGGCCTTGGTCGCCGTTGGACTGGGCCATCGCGCCCAGCCAACTGCCCAGCCGGTTGAGGTCGTGCACGCTGCCGTGGCTGTTGTCGTTGCCAGGCTTCAGGTCAAGGCCGACCCAAAGCATCCCGTGCTGGGCCCCGAACAACGCCATCGAGATCAGCGAGTGCAGCTTGTCGCCGTTCTGCGCACCGGAGTTGGTGAAACCGGCAGCGACCTTGTCGCGCCACTTCATGCCGACCCAGGCGGGACGGGTCGAGTCCTCGCAGAATTGCTTGAAGCGCGCGCTCGGCGCGCCGTTGTAAGTGGGAGCGCCGAAAACGATGGCGTCACTGGTTTCGAGCGTCTCCCATGGGGTTTTCCCGTCAGCCAGCGGAATCAGTTCGACCCGCGCGCCCGCCACCTTGAGCACGCCTTGAGCGACAGCTTTTGCCTGTTTGGCGGTGTGGCCGTAGCCGCTGTCATAGACGATGGATATCAGCACGGTTTCCTCGTTGAGATGAGCAAAGAACAACAGCCGCCATGCTAAAGTTGAACCAAATTCTCCATTGGAGAAATAAACATTCATCAATGGCGCCTTGAGGGCGCCAATCGGGCGGAAATGCAGGATCGGCTTGACGGTGTGACGGTGTTTGTCGAGACGGTGCAGGCCGGTGGCTTTGCGCGCGCCGCCGAGCGCCTGGGCCTGTCACGCTCCGCAGTGGCCAAGGCCATTGCGCGAGTCGAGGCCCGCCTTGCGGTGCGCCTCTTCCATCGAACGACACGCGTGCAGAGCCTGACCGACGACGGTCAGCTCTACTACGAGCGCTGCCTGCGGGCGCTGGAGGAACTGCGCCTGGCAGAAGCGTCGCTGGAATCGGGCCGGCACGAGGTCAGCGGCCGCTTGCGGGTGTCCATGCCGGTGCTGTTCGGCCGCCTCTGTGTGGCGCCCGTACTGGTGAAGCTCGCAGGCGCGCACCCCAAGCTGGAACTGGACCTGCTGTTCAGTGATCGTCCGGTGGACGTCATCGGCGAACGCATCGATCTCGTAGTTCGCAACGGCGCCATCGGTGCTGCCGGCGAGCAGTTGCGGGCGCGCCGCCTGTCCAGCCAGAGGAAGGTGCTTTGCGCAGCGCCTGCCTATCTTGCCCAACGCGGGCACCCGGCCGACATCGCGGCCCTGTCGGAACATGACGCGCTGCTGTACCGGCGCGCCGACCATGTTCAGCCCTGGCTGCTACCCGACGACGAGGGCAAGCTGACCGAGGTGACGCTGAGTTCGCGGATGCGCTTCGACGACCTGGCCGTGGTGGCCGATGCGGCGGCGGCAGGCATGGGACTGGCCTGGTTGCCGGAATGGCTGGTCCGCGACCGCTTGGCCGCCGGCCAGCTATTGCCCTTGCTGGATCGGCATCCGCCCGCCTCGGTGCCGTGCCACGCGCTGTGGCCGGCCGCTCAGCACATGCACTTGCGCATGCGCCTGGCGATTGATGCGTTGGTCGCCGAGTTGCCGGACGCCGTCGGCGATTGAGGCTCAGGCCCTGGCTGGCCGCAACAGCGCATGCTGCGGGATCTTGGTAAGGGGCGCGCTGCGGTCGGGCGGATCAGGCAAGCTTTCAGCAGCTTCGGCGTATCGCAAGAGGATGCCGCGCCACAGAATTGGCGGCAGGAGCGTGTGTCGATGAGAAAAGAGATTTCCTGGCCAGTGTCGGTGTGTTCATGCTGAGCAGCATGGTGACGAGACGCCAGGTCCACGAGACCCTGCCTGTGCGGCTTAGGGCGAAGGACAGCCTGGCAGGCGCACCGCTGGTGCGCATCGCGCTGCTCGATATCGACCCTGCGCAACTGGCCGCCTACCGGGCTGCGGTGTCGGAGGAGATCGACGACTCCATCCGGCTAGAGCCGGGCGTGCTGAGCATCTCTGCGCCCGCACTGAAGGACCAGCCGCACCAACTGCGGTTCTTCGAGATCTATGCGGACGCAGCTGCCTGCCGCCGGCACCTCGACTCGGCTCATTTCAGGAAATGCGTCGACATCACCCGGCCCATGATCGCGTCGCGCCGGTTGCTGGAGACGACGCCCTTGTTCCTTTCGTTGAGGCCGCGATGAGCCCCGATCAACCATCGCCGCGGCCCGGAGCCGGCGACGCGCCCGTGGAGATGCCCCCGTCACTTGCCATCTGGCGCCACATGGGTGGCCGCGACATTCATGAGCAGCACCGGGCCTCGACGCCCCTCGAAGCGCTGTTCGACCTCACCGCCGTCGTGGCCGTGGCCGCCGCCGCCACGCGCCTGCACCACAGCTTGCTGGAGCACGGCATCGCCCATGCCGGCGCCGAGTTCGCCGAGTCTTTCTTTGCGATCTGGTGGCCCTGGATGAGCTACACCTGGTTCGCCAGCGCCTATGACACGGATGACGTGCCCTTTCGCATGGCGACGCTGGTGCAGATGATTGGCGTGCTCCTTATTGCGGCGGGCATTCCGCAGGCGCATGGCGCCGAACTCGCGGGCGCGTTGGGTTTTTTCCTGATGCGGGCCGCCCTCGTGGCGCAGTGGTGGCGAGCCTCCCTGGCGCATCCCGAGGGGCGATCCACCTGCCGGCGCTACGCCGTCGGGATCACGCTCGTGCAAGTGCTGTGGGTCGGGCGGGTCGTCCTGGTGCCGCAGGAATGGCTCTTCCCCGCCTTCTGTGCGCTGGCGCTGCTGGAGATGTCGGTGCCGGTGTGGGCAGCGCGCGCTGGTGACACGCCCTGGCATGCCCACCATGTCACGGAACGGTATGGACTCTTCACCATCATCCTGCTCGGCGAGTGCATGGTGGCCGCTGCGAACGCCATGTCGGGCGTGTTGGCCGTGCAGGGTTTGCATCTGGAACTGGCCGTTGTTGCCATCGCCACGGTCGGTCTCATCCTCGGGTTGTGGTGGGCCTATTTCCTGGTGCCGTTCGCGCAGGTGCTGCATCAGCGGCGTGAGCGCGGCTATCTATGGGGCTACGGGCATGCCTTCGTGTTCGCCGCGCTCGTTGTGCTGGGCGGCGTTCTCGAAGTGGCCGCCGATGCGCTGAAAGCCCACGGCTCAGCAGCAGGCGACAGCGCATCTCACGGCCACGTCTCGTCGCTCTATGCCATCAGTCTCTGCTCAGCGACGGTCGCGGCCCTCTTCTTGGCCCTTTGGTGGTTGGGTGGTCAGACGACACGACGAGCGGCTCGCAGCCCTCTCTATGTGCTGCCCGTCCTGGCCGTAGCGCTGCTGGCCGTGGCGCTGGTCGCCGCCGGCGTGCCGTTGTCCTGGGGACTGTTGCTGTTGGCCACAGGGCCTGGCTTCATGCTGATCTGGATCACGCGGGACAGGCAGCGAGCCCCGCATCGGTTCGCGGTGCGGTAACGGCGCCCGGGCTCATATGGCCTGCCAAACGAAGTGTTCGCACAGACGGCTCCCAAGACGCGCAACGGACTTGGCGACGACGGTCAGGGTCAAGCCGACCGTTTTGCGGCGCGTGCGAAGCCGCCGGCGTCCACCGTTTCCACGAACACCGCCACGCCGTCCAGCCAATCTTGCATGCGATTCATTGCCGACCTGCAGGCGACATTGGTTGGAAATTTCTTCGCCACCGGCGCACTCGAGGCAACTCTAGCATCGCGTGGTTTCACCGCGCCCGCACCTGCCATGCGGATCACGCCTTCGTCAGCAAAGGAGAACCGCCATGGTCAAGCCCGTCTCGTTCCCGAACCGATCGATCCAGCTTTCTGGGCACCTGCACCTACCGGATGACTTCCGGGAAGACAAAAAATACCCGGCTCTCGTCGGCATTCATCCGGCAGGCGGAGTGAAGGAACAGACGATCGGCCTGTATGCCGGGAAGCTGGCGGCCCGTGGATTCGTCGTCGTTGTGTTCGACGCCTCCTACCAGGGCGCGAGCGGTGGCGAACCCCGCCTGCTGGAAGACCCGTCGGCCCGTGTTGAAGATGCGCGTGCCGCGGCCGACTTTCTCTCGACACTTCCCTACGTCGACGTGGAGCGGATGGGTGTCTTCGGCATCTGCGCCGGTGGCGGCTACGCGCTCGCCGTGGCCCAGTCGGAGCGCCGCTTCAAAGCAGTGGGCGTCGTCAGCGCCACGCCGATGGGCGAGGCGGCCCGGACCATCCTCGGCAACCCCATCCCCGCGGTTGCCTTGATCGGAACGCTGCAAGCGGCGGCGCAGCAGCGTACGGCCGAAGCCAGGGGCGCTGAACCCCTCTACGCACCGTTCGTTCCTGAGAAGCTGGAGGACATCGACGACAACACGCCGACCTTCCTGCGGGAAGCCTACGACTACTACCGGACGCCGCGCGGCCAGCATCCCAACTCCAAGGGCCGATTCCTGATGACCAGCCTGGACAAGATGTTGTCCTTCACGGTCTTCCACCTCATTCCTGACCTGCTGACCCAGCCGCTGCTGCTGATCGCCGGGAGCATCGCCGACACCAAGGTCTACAGCGAGCAGGCTTACGCGCTGTCCAAAGGCCCGAAAGAGCTGGTCGTCATCGAAGGCGCCACCCACGTTGCGCTCTACGACCGGCCTGAGTACGTGGATCAGGCGATTGCCAAGCTCGTCCCCTTCTTCAGCCACCTGTGATCACAGCCATAGCCCATGACCGGACACGCCGCTGGACTCAGGCCTGTCCTCTTCGTTGTCATCGGCAACCCGGTCAAGGGGCAGCGTGCATCGCGTCCGACGCGCGATGCGCTCCGGAGTAGCCATCGAAGGGGCGTGCAGAACGTGCAGATGGCCTTGACCTTGCCGGCGGCGCGCCACTGCTGTGCGCCGGCATCACGACCTGGTGGCCGCTCCGCCGCTGGAAAGGGACGGGGCCTTCGATACCTCGCCGCACGCCCACTACGCGAAAGAGGCATGCGTGCGCGTCGCTCAATGGTGCCGGAAATTGGCACCATGCGCGCCTACATTGAACTCCTCAGTTCAACAAGGGATTCCGATGTCCAGTACCCAGCCTGCTGCATTCAAGTGCATGCATGCCACCCCCCACCGGCCCAACGGCCACGTCGGTAGCAATGTCGCAATGAGTGGCCTCACATGAAACGCATTCAGTATCACAAGTACGGCGGACCAGAGACCATGCAGCTTGAGGACTTCAAGCTGGGAGAGCCCGGCAACGGACAGGTCGCGGTCCAAGTGAAGTTCGCCGCGATCAATCCCATCGACTGGAAGTTGCGCAATGGCCTGATGAAGATCGTTACCGGGCACAGTTTCCCCCGCGCGATGGGCATGGATTTCTCAGGAACGGTCATCTCCGTTGGCCGTGGCGTGACGCGTTTCAAGCCCGGGGACCCCGTCTTCGGCATGGCCCGACTGAAGCAAGGCGGCGCTTTCGGCAATGCGGTGATTACCAACGAGTCGTTCCTCGTCAGAAAGCCCGACAACGTCTCGTACGAAGATGCAGCCTGTCTGGCGACCCCGGGCGTCATGGCCTGGATGGGTCTCGTCGACAAGGCCGGGCTGCAACCTGGCCAACAGGTGTTCGTCAATGGATGTGCCGGCGCTGTGGGCGAAGCGACCGTTCAGGTGGCCCGGATGCTGGGAGCCTCCGTGTCAGGCAGTTGCAGCGTCGGCGACATGGAGCGAGTCCGTGCACTGGGTGTAGAGCACGTTTACGACTACCGAAAAACCGACTTCGCGAAGCTTGGCGAGCGCTTTCATGTCGTCTACGACACTGCAGCGACGCTGCCTACAGCGGTGGGTTATTCGCTATTGCGAGAAGGCGGCACGCTTCTTGACCTCGACCCCACGCCCATGAAGTTCCTCCGTGCCCTCATCTCCCGCTGCTTCAAGGTCATCATTTGCAAGGCGAATGCTGACACTCTTGAACGAGTGGCGCATGCTGCCGACGACGGCCGGCTGCGGCTACCTATCGGCATGAAGGTTCACTTGAACGAAGCCATCCGACTCATCGGCGACGTCGAGGCCGGCAAGAAGATGGGCGGAAAAGGGCTCATCGCAATGGAGTGATCGTGTCACGGAGCTACCGACTCAATGAACTTCTGCAGGTGATGCGCCGGTGCCGTGGCACGGTGTCCGGGGAGATGCTTGCCCGCGAGACCAACGTGTCGCTGCGCACGATCCGCCGGGACATCGCCACCTTGCAAGGGATGGGCGCACAAATTGAAGGCGAGGCGGGGGTCGGCTACATCTTGCGTCCGGACTCCTCGCTTCCACCAATGTCGTTCACCGAGGAAGAGATGCAAGCCCTGGTAGCCGGTGCGCAATGGGTGAGCCGTCAGCCGGATCAAGCATTTGCGCGCGCTGCTCAGAACGCTCTTGCCAAGATCAGCGGGGTAGTCCCTGCCGAGATGAGGCGTGTTCTTGACGACGACTCGATCTATGTCGGGGGTCAAGACGCCTCGTCAGGCCTTGACTTGGGTGAAGTCCGTCGCGCTCTGCGTGAGCAGCGCAAGATGCGCATCGTGTACGTGGATCGCAACGGATCGACAGGCCAGAGAATCATCTGGCCCATCATGATCGGATATGTCGAATCTCGCCGGTTGATTGCCGCTTGGTGTGAACTGCGGCAGGACTTCCGGCGCTTTCGCGTTGATCATATTCATGAAGCGGACTTTCTTACAGACCGGTATCCCGGGGAACGGCGCCACCTCGCAAAAGAGTGGAGAACCCGATGCTGCCTAAACAAATGCGCGGACCAGGTTATTGAATGAGGCACTGCCCGCGGGCGAATGTTGATGGAGGCCGATTGCAACGGAGACCCGCAACAGAAAGACCGCCCAGCGTTCCGCTCAGGAAGCAGCCGGCCGCAGTACAGCCTCGACATCGCGGCGGGGTTCCAAACTGGCGGGCGTAATCTCGATTGAACTGGGACGGACTGCCATAGCCCACTTGATATGCAGCTGCTGCGGCATCCATGCCCTGGGTAACCCGGTACGGAGCCGGCGCGATCGAGCGCCCGGAAATCAAGAACAGGCAGTCCAAGTACCGGCTGTTGTAGAGCAGGCAGTTGAAGTGCTGTATGGCACCTGGCACGCCGGACGGATGCGGCTTGAAGCTTGGCCATCGGTCTTGTGGCTGCTTCACGCCCCTTGGATCATCTCGGCCAATCTTTAGCGATTGCGCTTTGCCGCACGCAGATTTTGTGGGGCAAACATTGACCAAGCGCAGTACCAGCTCTGGCACGCTTGTTGGTCAAGGCGTGGAGCAGGTCACAGCGGATGTGGGCATTCCGCTGCATCGGATGGCGCGTCCGGCTGGGATCGAACCAGCAACCCCTGCCTTCGGAGGGCAGTACTCTATCCATTGAGCTACGGACGCCAAGTCTTCCATTCTATCAGTCAGAAGCGACAGTCCCCAAGCCTGACTGTCGTCCCCTTATAATCCCGAGGTTGTGCGCTCCCCCGCGCACGTTCCCCTTGCAGTCGAGGACTCCATGGCCGACGCCCACCAGACCCCTGATCACGACGCCCCGCACGAAGGGCCCATCAAGACGCCGAAGCAGCTCATCTGGGCCGTGGCGTTTGCGTTCCTCGTGCCGATCATCGGCATCATCCTGCTCGCCAACTTCGTCGCTGCAGACAACAAGCCGGCCGCGGGCAGCGATGGCATGAGCGCTGCCGCGATCGCCAAGCGCATTGCCCCGGTGGCAGGCGCCCCCGAGGTCAAGGACATGTCCGACCTCACCACCATGAAGACGGGCGAGCAGGTGTTCGCGGGCCAGTGCGCGGCCTGCCACGCCACCGGCGCCGCTGGCGCCCCGAAGATCGGCGACTCCGCAGCCTGGGGCCCGCGCGTGTCCCAGGGCTTCGACACGCTGCTGCACAGCGCCCTCAAGGGCAAGGGTGCCATGACGGCCCAGGCCGGCGGCGATTTCAGCGACTTCGAGATCGCCCGCGCCGTGGTGCACATGGCCAACCAGGGGGGCGCGAAGTTCGCCGAACCCAAGGCGCCGGCCCCGGCCGATGCAGCGTCGGCCGCCTCCGCCGCGCAGTGATCCCCGGAAGGCCTCGTGCCTTCGACGAACCGGCCCGCGAGGGTCGGTTTTTTTACGTCCATGACGCTCGTGAAAGCCGAGCCGCAGACCGGCACGAGGGCGCTGCGGAACGACGTGTTCTACCGCGCCAGGTGAGCGTCGGCGGCCTGCAGTGATTGCGGGCTGAGCTGGTGGCCGAACCGTTGGGCCAGGGCTGCCAGCGTGGTGGCCTCGGGAGCCCAGTGCCCCTGCTCCACCGCATCCGCGGCAGTCTCCATGTCGAGCGTGTGCACGATGCCGAAGCCGATGTCGGTGGCCACGAACAGCCGGTCGTGTTCATCGAGCCAGACCGACTGGTGCACGGCGTCGCGTCCGGTGTGGCTGCGCAGCACCGGCGGCCCGCCGTCGACCGCGCGCAGCCGCCACACGAACGGCGCGGCTTCGAGTTCCACGTACACCCGCTGCGGCCCGTTCTGGAAGAACCAGCAGCCGTGGTCATCGGTGTCGTAGTTGCGCTCGATGAACTCGCGCAGCTTGTCGTGCTGGATGCGGCTGCCCTTGGCCTTCGGGAATGGCCCGGCGTGTTGCGTTCGGTCGTCGCGCATGTACCAGTCGCCACGGGCGTCGAGTGCGAGCCAGCCGTAGCAGTCGGGCACGTTGGGCCACTTCTTCAGCGCGGCCTTGACGATGTCGTCCATCACGGTACTCCTGGGGTGGAGGGGTCATTGTGGACCGGCGGGGAGTCCGCCGCGACATGGCCGCTCATCCACCCCATCACCTGCTCGGGCAGGGTCAGCACATGGCCCGGCCAGCGGCCGCGGGGGAAACCCACGTGGCCGCCGTGGTGCGGTTGCCAGAGGGTCACGCAGGCGCCCACTTCACCCGGGTGCGGCAGCGAGTAGCTGGGCACGAACGGGTCGTTCAGCGCGTTGATCACGAGCGTGGGAATGCGAATGTGGTGCAGGTGCGGCTTGGCCGAGCCTCGCGCCCAGTAGTCCTCGGTGTTGCGGAAACCGTGCAGTGGCGCGGTGAAGAGGTTGTCGAACTGGTACAGGTCGCGCACCTGGCGCAGTGCACGGGCGTCGAGGAGTTTCGGGTACTGCGCGGCCTTCTTGAGCGCCTTCGGCACCATCGAGTTCAGGAACATGCGCGTGTACAGGTGGCGGTTCACGCCACGGCCGATGGCCGCGCCACCGGCGGCCAGGTCGAGCGGGGCCGACACGGCCGCGACCGCGTTCACGGCACCACCAGCCGTGGCCCCGGCCTCCTCCGCCCACCGCAGCAGGGCATTGCCGCCGAGCGAGACCCCCACCGCGGCGATCGGGCCCACGTGCTTGGACCGCATGCGGTCGAGGATCCAGCCGATCTCCTCGTAGTCGCCGGAGTGGTACGCCCGCGGGGCGAGGTTCATCTCCCCCGAGCAGCCACGGAAGTGCGGCACCGCGTAGCGCCAGCCGTTCTCGCGTGCCCAGTTCGCGAAGGCCTGGGCGTAGTGGCTGCGCGACGACCCCTCGAGGCCGTGGAACAGCACGAGCAGCGGGCGCTGCACCGGGGCCATGGACGCCGGCAGCTCTTGCCAGTCGACGTCGATGAAATCACCGTCGGGCGTGGTCCAGCGCTCGCGGGTGAAGACCGGCGGGGGCCCCTGGTAGCGCGTGGAAAAGAGCGCGGGCCAGATCGTCTGGAGGTGCCCGCCCAGCTCGCTGTCGCCGGCCAGCCACGCCGGCGAACGGTAGGTGTCCATCAGTGCAGCACCGAAGGCGGATCGCCGATCTCCGGCAATTCCGATGCGGTGCCCGGGCTCGCGTGGTGGGCGACCAGGCGCCAGCCCAGGTCGGTCTTCAGGTAGACGTTGGTGGCCAGCACCCAGGCCACCTGCGGGCCTTCGTCGGTCAGCACCTGGATGCGTTCGAGCACGCTGTGCACGGCGCTCGATTCGTTCCGGATGCGGCGCACCTTTTCCGGGTGGGCGTCGATGGCACCGTTCGCGAACATGGCCTCGAATGCCGACCGGATGGCGGCCGCCCCGTTCACGCGCGGCCCGCCGGGGTGCACGCAGGTGATGTCGTCCTCGTCGGACCAGACGGACATCAGGCGTTCGATGTCACCGCGCTGCAGTGCGTCGTAGAACTGGTGCTCGATGTCGTCGGGCGTTGCCAGCAGGGCGGCTTCGGGCGGTTTGGGGCGGGCCATCGTCATGTTCCGTCGGGCGGGTCAGAGGAAAACCACGGTCTTCTGGCCGTTGAGGAGCACGCGGTGTTCGACGTGCCAGCGGACCGCGCGGGACAGCACCATGCACTCGACGTCGCGGCCCACCGCGGTGATGTCCTGGGCGCTCAGCGAGTGGTCGACCCGGGCCACGTCCTGCTCGATGATGGGGCCTTCGTCGAGGTCGGCCGTGACGTAGTGCGCCGTGGCGCCGATCAGCTTGACGCCGCGGTCGTGGGCCTGGAAATACGGCTTGGCGCCCTTGAAGCTGGGCAGGAAGCTGTGGTGGATGTTGATGGCGCGGCCGCGCAGGAACGTGCAGAACGCGGGGCTCAGGATCTGCATGTAGCGGGCAAGCACCACGAGGTCGATGCCGTGTTCGTCGACCAGGGCCTCCACCTGCGCTTCCTGCGCGCGTTTGGCCTCGGCGCTGGCGCCGGCGGCAAGCGGAAGGTGGTGGAACGGGATGTTGTAGCGCTGCGCCAGTTCCGCGAACGTGGCGTGGTTCGACACGATGGCCGGGATGTCCACGTCGAGTTGGCCCGAGTGCCAGCGGTACAGCAGGTCGTTCAGGCAGTGGCCGTGCTGGCTCACCATCAGCAGCAGGCGGGGGCGGCGGGCCACGCTGTGGAACTCGGCCGTGAAGCCGAACTGCTCGCGTACGCTGGTGAACAGGTTGGCGAGCATCGCCGCATCGGCCAGGTGGGCCGGCGCCTCGAAATGCACGCGCATGAAAAAGAGGCCGGTGGCCGCGGCGCCGTCGTCGCCGGTGGGCAGGTCGCCGAACTGCTGGGAATCGAGGATGTTGCAACCGGCCTGGTACAGCAGGCCGGACACCGCGTAGACGATGCCCTTGGCATCTCGGCACGACAGTGTGAGGATGAATTGTTGTGCGCGGGACATGGTGTCTTTTCGGGGGGATGTGCGATTGTACGGAGCGGGCGCCGGGCGGGATCCCCCCGATAGAATGCCCCGACGTGATGTTGCTCACCCCGGAGGGCCATGGCCTCAGCCGCACCTGAAGACTGGAGCGAACGGAGCCGCCTGCTCTCGGCGCTGCTGGCGCGTGCTGCACTTGGCGATCGCGAGGCTTTTGCACGCCTTTATGATCGGTCCAGCCCGCATCTGCTCGGCGTCATCCTGCGTATCAACCGGGACAGGGCGCAGGCCGAGGATCTCCTGCAAGAGGTCTACGTGAGCATCTGGCGTGCCGCCGGCACGTTCGACGCCGCACAAAGCCAACCCCTGACGTGGTTGACCAGCATCGCACGCAACCGCGCCATCGACAGCCTTCGACGCAAGCAGACCGAGCCGCAAACCCGGCCTGCCCCGCTGAACGACGACGAGGACCGCGACGTGTACGACGATGTGGCCGATCCGGCTCCCGGGCCGGTCGCCCTGCTGGGCGAAGCCTCCGACGCCCGTGCGCTGACGCACTGCCTGGACCAGTTGAGCGGCCCGCAGCGCCAGAGCGTGGCGCTGGCCTTCTACGACGGACTCACCCATGCCGAGGTGGCGGCACAGATGCGCCAGCCGCTCGGCACCGTGAAATCGTGGGTGCGGCGTGCGCTGCAGGCGCTCAAGAGCTGCCTCGACAGCGCGGTCGTTCGCGACACCCGCGCCGGGGAGTCCTGAGATGGACTACTCCCGCACCGAACGGGCCGACCGCCTCGCCGCGGCCTATGTCGCCGGCACGTTGCGGGGCCGCGCGCGCCGGCGTTTCGAATCGCTGCTCGGCGGCCACCCGGCGCTGCGCACGGCGGTCCGGGCCTGGGAACACCGCCTGATGCCGCTGACGGTGACCGTGCCACCCGTGCAACCGTCGCCCCAGGTGTGGAAGCGCATCCAGGCCCGCACCGCCGAACCCGCACCCGCGGCCGGCGGCTGGTGGGCGCGGCTGTGGGTGTGGCGCGGCCTCACCGCCGTGGCCACGGTGGCCATGCTGTCGCTCGGCCTGCTGCTGGCGCTGCCCGACGCGGCCCGGCCGCCGGTGGTGGTGGTCCTCGCGGCCACGGGCGGTGCACCGGGCGACGAGGGGGTGATCCCCGCGTCGTTCGTGGCCGGCATCAGTGCCGATGGCCAGGCCATGGTCACCAAGCCGGTCACGCCGGGCGCGCTGCACGCCGGGCGTTCGCTCGAACTGTGGTCGCTGCCACCCGCGGGGGCACCGCGCTCGCTGGGCGTGATCTCGGCCCACGGGACCACGGTGGTGCAACAGGGCAAGGTGCTCGACAACACCGCAGCGCTGGCCGTGAGCCTGGAGCCCGCAGGTGGCTCACCCACGGGCGCCCCCACCGGCCCGGTGCTCTTCGTCGGGAAACTATGAAGCCAGCGCGTCGTCGAGCGCAGCCTCGACACGCGCCGGGGTCATCTCCACCAGGCAACGGGTGTGGCCGAAGCGGCAGGTGCGCTCGAAGCACGGGGCGCAGTCGAGCTGCAGCTCGTCCTTGAGCCACAACACCCGCGCCCGCGGGTTCAGCGGGGGCGTGTGTTCGGGGCTCGTGGACCCGAACGCCGCCACCTGGGGCACCCCGAAGGCCGCGGCCACGTGCATCAGGCCCGAGTCGTTGCTGACCACACCGCGTGCGGCGGCGATCAGCACCATGGCGTCGATCAGCTGGGTCTTGCCCGCCAGCACACGGCAGGCACCCGGCGCGGCCTGGGCAATCTCCTCGCACAGCGTGGTTTCCTTGCCCGACCCGAGCAGGATCACGGGCTGGCCGAAGCGTGCGTGCAGCGACCGGGCCAGTTCGGCGTAGTGGCTCGCGGGCCAGCACTTGGCCGGGCCGTACTCGGCGCCCGGTGCAAATGCGAAGTAGCCGCCGGGCACGAGGCCCAAGGCCCCGGTGACCGACGCGAGGCGGCCGGCATCGAAATGGAGTTTCGGGTGTTCGCCCTTCGGCGGCGGGAACCCGGCGAGCGCGCTGTAGAACGCCACCATCGGCGGGCGGCCGCCGGTGTTCGGCAGGCGCCGGTTCAGCAGGAACGGACGCCCTTCCCCCTGGTACCCCACGCGTTGCGGGATGCCCGCGAAAAACGGGATCAGCGCCGACTTGATGGAGTTGGGCAACACGTACGCCGTGTCGAACCGGCCGCGCAACGTGGCGGCCAGCTGCCGGCGTGCGGACCAGTCGAGCCGGCCGTGGGCGAACGGCAGGTCGATCACCGCCTGCACCTGCGGCATGGCCCGGTACACCGGCGCCACCCAGGGCAGCGCGGCGACCGTGAGGCGTTCCCCCCGCGCCGCGAGCCGCGCACACAGCGGCTCGGACATCACCGCGTCGCCAATCCACTGCGGCGCGATGACGAGGGCGCGTGTCATGCGGGCCTCAGTGATGGCCGTGGACCACTTCGCCCGCCTTCAGGCGGTAGAGCGTGCCGCAGTATGGGCACTTGCCTTCGTGCGCGGTGACCACGTCGATGTAGACCTTGGGATGGTTGCTCCACAACGACATCTTCGGGTTCGGGCAGGCGACGACGCCCGGGCCCTGCAGGTCGGATGCGAGCAGTTCGACGGTGGACGGCGCCTTGGTATTGCTGCTGCTCATGGGGTCAGACCTTGCTCAGCCACTCGGCGTACTTCGGGTTGCGGCCGTTCACGATGTCGAAGAAGGCGCTCTGGATCTTCTCGGTGATGGGGCCGCGCGAGCCCTGGCCGATCTCGATGCGGTCGAGCTCGCGGATGGGCGTGACTTCGGCAGCGGTGCCGGTGAAAAACGCCTCGTCCGAGATGTAGACCTCGTCACGGGTGATGCGCTTCTCCACGAGCTTCAGGCCCAGGTCGCCGCAGATGGCGAGGATCGTGTTGCGGGTGATGCCATTGAGGGCGCCGGCCGACAGGTCGGGCGTGTACACCACCCCGCCCTTGATGATGAAGATGTTCTCGCCCGCGCCTTCGCTGACGAAACCGGCGGAGTCGAGCAGCAGTGCTTCGTCGTAGCCGTCCTCGGTGGCTTCCATGTTCGCGAGGATCGAGTTCGAGTAGTTGCTGACCGCCTTGGCCTGCGTCATCGTGATGTTCACGTGGTGGCGCGTGAAGCTGCTCGTCTTGACGCGGATGCCGCGTTTCAGGCCTTCCTCGCCGAGGTATGCACCCCACGCCCAGGCTGCCACCATGAGGTGGATCTTGTTGCCCTTCGGGGAGACGCCGAGCTTCTCGTCGCCGATCCAGGTCAGCGGACGCAGGTAGCAGCTCTCGAGCTTGTTCTCGCGCACGACGTCGAGCTGGGCCTGCATGACCTGCTCCTGCGTGAACGGGATCTTCATGCGCAGGATCTTGGCGCTGTTGAAGAGGCGTTCGGTGTGCTCGCGCAGGCGGAAGATCGCCGTGCCGTTCACCGTGTTGTAAGCGCGCACGCCTTCGAAGGCGCCGCAACCGTAGTGCAGCGTGTGGGTGAGCACATGGATCTTGGCGTCACGCCAGTCGACCAGTTGCCCGTCCATCCAGATTTTTCCGTCGCGATCGGCCATCGACATGGCTAGGCTCCTGTGAGATGCGGGTGCAAAACCTGCGATTTTACGGACTTGCGGGACCCGTGCCGGAATCTTCGGCTCCGGCGGGCGTTTCCGGCCGCGTCAGATGCCACGATTCGAGCTTCGCGCGTTTCATCGTGGCGGTCACCACGGCGCCCCCCTCGTCGGCCCAGGCCCACACTTCCGGCTCGGCCGACACCTGGCGTCCGAGCGCCTTCGAGACCTGCACGATGTCGAGCAGTGTCATGCCCGGCTTGAGGCGGGCATTGAGCATCACCGCGCTGGGCACGAGGCCCACCGGCGAGCGGCCGGCGTTCTGCATCACGCGCAACGACTGGCTGAACTGCAGCAGCAGCCAGAACACGAGCAACGACACGGCCATCGCGATGCCCGGCCAGCCATACAGGCGCCAGCCGGCCGCCAGGGCCAGCACAGCCAAGATCAAACCCAAGGTGCGATTCATGCGCGGATGTTAGGCCCGCCAACGGGCCTCGGGCGTACGGGGTGCCCGCAGTGCGTTCGCCGGCTGCGGGTCGTCAGGCGTGGGGCTTGCGCACGAAACGCACCGGTTGCGCCTCGCCCGGTTTCCTCGCCACCGCGGGGCTGTCGCAGCCATCACAGCCGCAGCCCGGGGCGGAGCGGGCCAGCCGCTCGAACCGGGTGCGCAGCGGAGCGGGCAGCGGCAGGCCCGAGGCCCGGCCGGCCGCGGCGCGGCGCCACGACGCCGGCATCAGGACCCAGGCTGCATACAGCGCACATCCGGCGACGATCAGTCCGACAACGAGGTCCTGCATGTCCGTTCCTTCCGTGGTGTGAACAGGCCGTGGCTAGACCGTGAGCCACGTGGTGACGTGGAACGTCACGTAGGCGGCGGCATAGGCCAGTGCAAACAGATAGCCCGCCATCAGCAGCGGGTACCGCCATGAATTGGTTTCGCGGCGCACCACGGCGAGCGTGGCGAGGCACTGGGGGGCAAACACGAACCAGGCGATCAGCGCGTACGCGGTGGCGAGCGACCAGGTCTGGCCGACGACCTGATGCAGCGACTGCGTCACCTCGTCCTCGCTGCCCGACAGTGCGTACACCGTGCCGAGCGCTCCCACGGCCACTTCGCGGGCGGCCATGCCGGGCACCAGCGCGATCGAGATCTGCCAGTTGAAGCCGATGGGCGCGAATACCTTCTCGAGTGCCTTGCCCAGCTGGCCGGCATAGCTGTACTGGATGGGTGCGCCCGTGGCACCTTCCGGGGCGGCCGGGTAGCTCGACAGGAACCACAGCAGCACCGTCAGCGCGAAGATGATGCCGCCCACGCGGCGCAGGAAGATGGTGGCGCGCTCCCACAACCCGATCACCAGGTTGCGCAGGCTGGGCCAGCGGTACGGCGGCAGCTCGAGCATCAGCGGCTGGTAGTTGGAGCCGCTGCGGAAGCGCTTGAGCACCCAGGCCACGGCCATGGCCGACAGCACGCCGGCCACGTAGAGGCCGAAGAGCGTGAGGCCCTGCAGGTTGAACCAGCCCACCGAGCGGGACGGCACGAACACCGAGATCAGCAGCGCGTAGACCGGCAGCCGCGCCGAACAGGTCATCAGCGGGGCGATCATGATGGTGGCGAGGCGGTCGCGCCAGTTCGGGATGGTGCGGGCGGCCATGATGCCGGGGATGGCACACGCGAAGCTCGACAGCAGCGGGATGAATGCACGGCCGGACAGGCCCACCTTGCCCATCAGCGTGTCGAGCAGGAACGCCGCGCGCGGCAGGTAGCCCGAGTCTTCCAGGAGCAGGATGAACAGGAAGAGGATCAGGATCTGCGGCAGGAACACCAGCACGCCGCCGGCCCCGGCGATCACCCCGTCCACCAGCAGGCTGCGCAGCGGCCCGTCGGCCATGTTTCCCGTGACCCACTTGCCGAGGCCGCCCACCGTGGCCTCGATGGCCTCCATGGGCACCGAGGCCCAGCTGAACACCGCCTGGAACATCAGGAACAGCAACACGGCGAGCAGCGCGAGCCCCAACACCGGGTGCATCACGACGGCGTCGATGCCGTGGTTGAAACGCTTGAACGACTTCGCGCCGGGGGCCACCAGCGCCAGCAGGCGGCGCACCTCGGGTTGCAGGTCGGCGTAGGACAGCGGTTGTGCGGATGGCTGCGGCGGAGCCGGCCACGAGGCCTGTTGTTCAAGCTGTGCGAGCAGGGCCGCGTGGCCGTGGCTCTGCACCGCCACCGTCTCGACCACCGGCACGCCCAGCTCGGCGGACAGGCGGGCCACGTCGATGGCAAGGCCACGCTTGCGCGCCACGTCCATCATGTTGATGGACACGATCATGGGCCGGCCCAGGCGCTTGAGTTCGAGCACCAGGCGCAGGTTCATCGGCAGGTTGGTGGCATCGACCACCGCGACGATGGCGTCGGGAGCGGCTTCGCCGGCCCGGTGGCCCATCACCATGTCGCGGGTGACCTGCTCGTCAGGCGTGGCTGGGGTGAGGCTGTAGGCGCCCGGCAGGTCGATGACGGACACCGTGCGGCCGTTGGACAGCTTCGTGGTGCCCACCTTGCGTTCGACCGTGACACCCGCGTAGTTGGCGACCTTCTGGCGGGCGCCCGTCAGCAGGTTGAAGAGGGCGGTCTTGCCGCAGTTGGGGTTGCCGACCAGCGCGATGCGCAGCGGCGTGGCGAGGACGTCGGCGGTCATGGCACCGAGACCTCCACGCATTGCGCTTCCACGAGGCGCAGCGCAAACAGCGTTTCCCCGATCTGCACGGCGATGGGTTCGCGGCCCCCCGGGCCCCGGCGCAGCACCCGCACCTGTTCACCCGGCAGGAAGCCCAGTTCGCCGAGGCGGTTCAACGTGGATGGCTCGGCGCCATGGTCACCTGCGCTCACGGCGAGCACGGTGCCCACGGCACCGCGGGGCAGGTCGGAAAGACGGGGAGAAGGCATGGCGGCAGTCTGGAACGGCGCAAGGCTGGTTGTGAATGATAACAACTCGCATCTAAGGTTGCTTGGTCCTTTGTGCGTTGCCGCGGTTCCGTGCGCCGGAAAAGATTCAGAGGCTGCGCATCAGGTCGACCGCCTGCTCGATGCGTTCCACCGGGTGGATGGTGAGCCCCTCGACCGGTTTCTTGGGCACGTTGGCCTTGGGCACCACGGCCACGCTGAACCCGAGCTTGGCGGCTTCCTTCAGCCGCTCCTGGCCGCGGGGGGCCGGGCGCACCTCACCCGCGAGGCCCACTTCCCCGAATGCGAAGAAGCCGCGGGGCAGCGCCTTGCCACGCAGGCTGCTCTGGATGGCCAGCATCACCGCCAGGTCACCCGCCGGTTCGCCGATGCGCACGCCACCCACGGCGTTGACGAACACATCCTGGTCCATGCAGGCGATGCCGGCGTGGCGGTGCATCACCGCGAGCATCATGGCCAGGCGGTCGCGGTCGAGGCCCACGCTCAGGCGCCGAGGGCTCGGGCCGCCGCTGTCCACCAGCGCCTGCACCTCGACGAGCAGCGGCCGGGTGCCCTCCAGCGTGACGAGCACGCAGGAGCCTGGCACCGGATCGCCGTGGGTGGACAGGAAGATGGCGCTCGGGTTGGCCACGCCCTTGAGCCCCTTCTCGGTCATCGCGAACACGCCGATCTCGTTGACCGCGCCGAAGCGGTTCTTGATGGCCCGCACGAGACGGAAGCTCGAATGGGTGTCGCCCTCGAAGTACAGCACCGTGTCGACGATGTGCTCCAGCACGCGGGGGCCGGCCAGCGCCCCTTCCTTCGTGACGTGGCCCACCAGCACGATGGACGTACCGGTGCTCTTGGCGATGCGCGTGAGCTGCGCCGCACACTCGCGCACCTGGGCGACGGAGCCGGGCGCGGACGTGAGCTGGTCGCTGTACACCGTCTGGATGGAGTCGATCACGCAGACCGTGGGCTGCTCGGCGGCGATGGTGGCCGAGATCTTCTCGAGCTGGATCTCGGCGATCACCCGCACCTGCGAGCCGTCGAGCCCCAGGCGGCGGGACCGCAGCGCCACCTGGGCGCCCGATTCCTCGCCGGTCACGTACAGGGTGCGCACCGATTTCGACAGGGCGTCGAGCGCCTGAAGCAACAGCGTGGACTTGCCGATGCCCGGGTCGCCGCCGATCAGCACCACGCCACCGGCCACGATGCCGCCACCGAGCACCCGGTCCAGTTCGTCGATGCCGGTGGGCTGCCGGTCGACGTCGGTGGCCTCGATCTCGGACAGCGTGGTGACGGGCTGCGCGGCCGCGAGTGACTGATAGCGGTGCCTGCCGGGGGTGTCGGCGACCGATTCGGTCAGGGTGTTCCAGGCATTGCAGCCCGGGCACTTGCCGAGCCACTTGGGGCTGGTGGCACCACATTCGGTGCAGGTGTAGATCGATTTGTCCTTGGCCATCGGGCGATTGTCGCCGTTGGGCCCTTCCCTCTGCCGCTCAGACCCCCAGGCTCACTCCGTCACCTTGCCGCGCCCGGCTTTCACCTGGGCCCGCTGGCTCTTGCCTTCCAGGCGCCGGCGTTTCGACCCCAGCGTGGGACGGGTGGGCCGGCGGGTGCGGGGCGGCACGGCCACGCTGTTGACGAGCGCGGTGAGCCGCTCGAGGGCGTCTTGCCGGTTCATGTCCTGGCTGCGGGACGTCTGGGCCTTGATGACCACCACGCCGTCGGCCGTGATGCGCTGGTCCGACAGCGCGAGCAAGCGTTCCTTCACCGGCTCGGGCAGCGACGACGCGCGGATGTCGAACCGCAGGTGCACCGCGCTCGACACCTTGTTGACGTTCTGCCCGCCCGCCCCCTGCGCCCGGATGGCCGAGAACTCCACCTCGGCGGGGTCGATCTCGATCATGGCACCTGGCGCACCGGCACCCGGGGGGCCACCGCACACATCAGCTCATAGCCCACGGTGCCGGCGTGATGTGCCACCTCGTCGATGGGCAACACGGCGCCGCCGGGCCCGGTTCCCCACAGGGTGACCTCGGTGCCCGGGCCCGCGTCGGGCAGCCCGGTGAGGTCCACCGTGACCATGTCCATCGACACCCGCCCCACCATCCGCGTGCGCACACCGCCCACGAGCACGGGCGTGCCGGTGGGGGCCGAGCGGGGGTACCCGTCGGCATACCCGCAGGCGACGACGCCGATGCGCATGGCTTCGCCGGCCTTGAACGCACCGCCGTACCCGACGGCGTCGCCGGCGGCGAGTGTCTGCGTGGCGATCAGCTTCGACCGCAGTGTCATGGCCGGTTGCAGGCCCCAGTGGGCGATGCCGTGTTCCGGATGGTCGGGCGAGGCGCCGTACAACATGATGCCGGGGCGCACCCAGTCGCCGCGCACCTGGGGGCGGGTGGGTGACTCGCGCAGCGTGGCCGCGCTGTTGCAGAGCGACCGCTCGCCGGGCAGGTCGTGCGCGACGGAATCGAAGGCCGCCAGCTGGGCGTCCACCCCGCGCGGGCCGTCGGCCTCGGCGAAGTGGGTCATCAGCGAGATCTCGTCCACCTGGGTCAGGCCCGACAGGCGCAACCAGGCGGAACGGTAGGCGGCCGGCTGGAAGCCCAGGCGGTTCAGCCCGCTGTTCATCTTCAGGAACACGTGGTGTGGCCAGGTGGTCTTGTGGGCGGCGAGCCAGTCGATCTGGTTCTCGTCATGCACGGCATGCCAGAGGTTGAGCCGGGAGCACACCTCCAGGTCGCGGGCGTCGAAACAGCCTTCGAGCAGCAGGATGGGGCCGCGCCAGCCGAGGCGGCGCAGGTGTTCGGCCTCGGCCAGGTCGAGAAGCGCGAAGCCGTCGGCACCGCGCAGGCCTTCGAACGCGTGTTCGATGCGGTGGCCGTAGGCGTCGGCCTTGACGACCGCCCAGACCTTGGCGTCCGGGGCCATTTGCCGTGCCCGGACCAGGTTGTGAGCGAGGGCCTCGGTGTGGATCAGCGCTTCAATGGGACGTGGCATGGTTGAATTCTGCCAGTGCCCCCGCCCCGGTGCGCAGGGGGCGCGGCGGACGCGCGTGCTATAACGCCGCCGCAGGGAACCAGGACCAGCGGAACGAACTGCCGCATGACTACTCTGACCGGGCCCACCCGGCAGCCTTCGAGGCGCATCAGCACGAGCGAATGAAAAAAGGTTTCTACACCATCATGTCGGCGCAGTTCTGCAGCTCGCTGGCAGATCAGGCGTTGCTGGTCGCCGCAATCGAGCTGCTGAAGACCACCGGGGCGCCGGCGTGGATGACGCCCGCGCTGGGCCCGATGTTCGCGTTGTTCTATGTGATCCTCGCCCCCTTCGTGGGCGCGTTCGCGGACGCCATCCCGAAGGGCAAGGTGATGTTCTATTCGAACCTCGTCAAGCTCGTGGGCTGCGGCATGATGCTGTTCGGCGTGCACCCGTTGCTCGCCTACACCGTCGTGGGCCTCGGCGCGGCGGCCTACTCGCCGGCCAAGTACGGCATCCTCACCGAACTGCTGCCCAACTCCCAACTGGTCAAGGCCAATGGCTGGATCGAGGGCCTCACCATCGGCTCCATCATCCTCGGGCTGCTGCTCGGCGGCCAGCTGGTGGGCCCCTCGCTGTCCGGCTACCTGCTCCAGTTCGACCTGCCCGTGGTCCAGACGGGCATCGACACCGCCCCCGAGGTGGCCATCGCGGCGCTGATCTCGATCTACATCCTCGCGGCCATCCTGAACCTGTACATCCCCCGCACCGACGCCCCGCTGCAACCGCTCGCCCACGGCCCCGCCGGCCTCGTGCGCGATTTCGCGGCCTGCAATGCGCGCCTGTGGGGCGACAAGCTCGGCCAGATCTCGCTGTCCACCACCACGCTGTTCTGGGGGGTGGCGGGCAACCTGCGCATCATCGTGTTCTCGTGGGCGGCCGCGGCGCTCGGCTACGGCACCACGAAGGCATCGCTGCTGGTGGGTGTGGTGGTGGTGGGCACCGCCCTCGGCGCCGTGTTCGCGTCCATGAAGATGCGCCTCGACCAGGCCACGTCGGTCATCCCGCTCGGCATCGGCATGGGCCTGCTCGTGATCGCGCTGAACTTCATCAACGGTCCCTTGGTGGCCGCACCGTTCCTGATCCTGCTGGGCGGGCTCGGCGGTTTCCTCGTGGTGCCGATGAACGCGCTGCTGCAGCACCGCGGGCACAACCTGATGGGCGCGGGCCGCTCCATCGCCGTGCAGAACTTCAACGAGCAGGCCTGCATCCTGGCGCTCGGCGCGTTCTACGCCGGCATGACCAAGTACGGCCTGTCCGCGTTCGTGGCCATCACGGTCTTCGGCCTGGTGGTGGCGGGCATCATGTGGCTGATCGGACGCTGGCACCGCCGCAACTGCGTGGTCTACCGCGACGAGGTGGACCACCTGCTGGCGCTGGCCCGCAGCGACAAGCACTGACGGTGCTGAACAGCCGCACCGTCCTCCCTGCCCTCGCCCTCGTCTGCAACGCGTTCGTCTGGGGCACCTCGTGGTACCCGTTCCGGTGGCTCGAGGCCGCCGGTCTGCACCCGCTGTGGACGACGGTGGCCGTGCACTCGCTGTCGGTGCTGACCATCCTGGTGTTGCGGCGCGGGGCCTTCGTGCACGTTTGGCGTACCCCCGCGCTCTGGGTGCTGCTGCTGGCCGCGGGCATCACCAACGCCGCCTTCAACTGGGGGGTGGTGGCTGGCGACGTCGTGCGTGTGGTGCTGCTGTTCTACCTGATGCCACTCTGGGCGGTGCTGTTCGCCCGCTGGCTGCTGCACGAGCCGCTGACACGGGCCGCGGGTCTGCGCGTGCTGCTGGCGCTGGGCGGCGCGGCCATCGTGCTGTGGCCGGTGGATGGCCAGGGATTCCCGTGGCCCCGCACCATGCCCGACTGGCTCGGCGTGATCGGCGGCATGGCCTTCGCGCTGAACAACGTGATGCTGCGCCGGGAATCGGGCCGGCCCGAGGCGGCGCGTGGCCTGGCGATGTTCCTGGGCGGTGTGCTGGTGTCGAGCGTGGTGGCCACCACGCTGGCCCTGCGCGGCGAGGCGCCGTGGCCACCTGCCCCGGCCGTGGGCTGGGTCGTGCTGGCCCTGGCGCTGGGTGCGCTGTTCCTGGTCAGCAACATGGCGCTTCAATACGGGGCGTCGCGGCTGCCGTCGAACGTGACGTCGGTGGTGATGCTGACCGAGGTGCTGTTCGCTTCGGCGTCCGCGGTGGCGTTGGGTGGCGGCACCCTCACGCCCCAGCTGCTGGGCGGCGGGGCGTGCATCGTGGCCGCGGCGGTGCTGGCGGCATTCGGGCCGGCGCCGGCGGAGCACTGACGCTATTGAAGCGTCTGCGAGGCCGGCGCGCAAAAACTGTCGTCGGACGGTGCGAGCACCACGTCGGCGGCTTCGAGCGTGCAGTTCGACATCACCGCCCACCGTTCGTGCAACTGCCACAGCACACAGCGGCAGTCGGGTGAGAGCTGCGGGTGTTCGGCCAGCATCGCCAGGTTGCGGGTGATCTTTTCACCCATGCCGATGCGGTGCGCGGGGTTGGCCTCGGCCTGCAGGAACTGGCTGTAGCCGGTCATCAACGCCAGCGTGCCCGCGAGCACGGCCTCCACCTGGGGCATGTGGTGTTCTTCGATGAGGGGGTCCATGGGCTGCTCCCGTTGGCGTTGCGTTCCGAACATCCTATTGCAAATGCGATTCATTCGCAATTGGTTGAGGCGAGGCAAAGTAGGGGGAGTCTCTCAGGCCGCGAGCGGGGGGTCGAGCATCCGCAAGGTTTGCACCAAGTCGTCTTCCATCACGGGTTTGGTGAGGTACGCGTCGCAACCGGCCAGCGCGCCGCGCACGCGGTCGCTGGATGTCGACAGGCCGGTGACGAGCACCACCAGGGGCGAGGTACCGTCGGGCTGGCTGCGGCCTTGCTTGATGCGCTGGCACAGCGTCAGCCCGTCCATCGACGCCTGGGGGCCGAGCGCCACGTCGAGGAACACCATCGAAAACGCCTGTGCGGCCAGGCGGTCAAGCGCTTCGTCGGGGGTGACCGCCGTGTGCACCCGGTAGCCGCGCTGCTGCAGCCGCACCTGCAGGAACCGCAACGCTACCCGGCTGTCGTCGACGACGAGCACGTCCTTCGGGTGCGGACCGTCATCGGCGGTGCCGAGGAGCCCGGGCGCTGAGCCCATCCAATCGGGGGCGGCGGGTTCGTCGAGGCTCGCGAGGCGCTGCTCGAGCAGCAGGTCGAGCTCACGCACGATGTGGGTGGGTTCGATGGGGCGGTGCAGGCAGGTCACCGCGCCTGGTGGCGGGTGGGCGCCGATGAACACCGTGTCGAGCAGGCGTTCGCCCTGGCGCACCGAGGCGACGGTGGGGGCGTGGTCCGCGTTGGCGATGAGGAAATCGGCCTCGTCGGGCTGCGTGGCCTCGGCGTAGGCAGGCGTGCGGGCCTCGGCGAGGCGGAAGAACGACGACATGCCGCTGCGTTCGAAATCGCTGAAACCCAACAACGCAACGGTGTAGCGCAGGGCGATGCGCTCGCTCATGGTGTGCCTCCGGCCGGGCGAAGAGGCCATGTTCGGCGGGTCGCGCTGCGGCGTCAAGGCGGTGCACGCTACGATGCCCTTCCCGACGCCACTTTCCCGAAGGATTCCGCATGGGCACTCCCGCCGCTTCGGTCTACGATTTCGAGGCCCGCACCATCGGCGGGCAGCCGGTGTCCCTCGCGGAACACCGCGGCAAGGTGCTGCTGGTGGTCAACACGGCCAGCGCGTGCGGGTTCACGCCGCAATTCGGCGCGCTGGAAACGCTGTGGCAGACGTACCGCGACAAGGGCCTCGTGGTGGTCGGGTTCCCGAGCAACCAGTTCGGCCAGCAGGACCCTGGCAGCAACGAAGAGATCGCGTCGTTCTGCTCGGCGAACTACGGCGTCTCGTTCCCCATGATGGCCAAGGTCGACGTGAAAGGTGACGACGCCCACCCGCTGTTCCGCTGGCTCACCGGCGAAGCGCCGGGCCTGCTTGGCACGAAGTTCATCAAGTGGAACTTCACCAAGTTCCTCGTGGGCCGCGACGGCCAGGTGATCAAGCGTTACGCACCCATCGACAAGCCCGAGCAGATCGCGGCCGACATCGAAGCCGCGCTCGCCCGATGAGCGAGCGCCTGGCCGCCGCCTTCCGCCAATTCGCCACGCGGGAATGCCCGGACGACCCGCTGTACGTGGCGCTGTGCCTCCTCGTGGCGGACCAGCCGGCCCTGGCCGCCGGCCTCTCCGCGGCGCCACCCGAGCAGCGCCGCCCCAACCTGTGGCTGGCCGCGGTCCAGGACCGCCTGCTCGAACTCGGCGGGTCGCACCCGCTGGCCGCCTACTACCCGAGCCTGGGTGGCGGCCGCGCGCCCGACCCCGCGCTGGCGGCCACCGTGGCCGATTTCGTGGCAAACGAGGGCGCGGCGCTGGACGACATGATGCGCACGCGCAGCACGCAGACCAACGAGATCGGCCGCTGCGCGGTGCTGTACCTGATGCTCCTTGAACTGGCGCGGCGGTTCCCGGGCCGGCCACTCGCGCTGCTGGACGTGGGCACGAGCGCCGGGCTGAACCTCGGCGTGGACACCTACCGGTACGACTATGGGGGTGCCATGGCGGCCGCCCCCGCGGCACCAGGGGTGCCGGTGATCGCCTGCGATCCGGTGGGGCTGCTGCCATTGCCGCTGGGCGGCACGTTCACGCTCGCCCACCGCCTCGGCATCGATCCCTCCCCCGTCGACATCCACGACGAGCGCGCCGTGCGCTGGCTGCGCGCGTGCCTGTGGCCGCACGACCGCGCGCGGGCCCGGCGTTTCGACGATGCCGTGGCACTGGCCCGCACCCACCGGTGGCCCGTGCGCCGCGAGGCCGATTGCACCGCCGCCCTCGAGCCCTGGGTCGACAGCCTGCCGGACGGGGTGCTGCCGGTGGTCTTCAACAGCTGGGTGCTGGCGTACTTCAGCGCCGACGCGCTGCGCCACCACGTCGACACGTTGACCGGCCTCGTGGCGCGTCGCGGCGTGGCCTGGCTGTCCGCCGAGGCGCCCGGTGTCGGCGTATCGGCACCCGGGCGGCCACCGCTGACGCCGGGGTCGTCGGCCTGGACCCTGGTGTCGCGCCACGCGGACGGCGTGCGCACCGAGTGTGTCGCCTGGTCCCATCCACACGGCCGCCACCTGGAATGGCGGGCCCCGCGATAATCGCGGTCTTGATTGCAGGAGCCGATTCCATGTTCGAGCACGTCGATGCCTACGCAGGCGACCCCATCCTCACCCTCAACGAGGCGTTCGGCCGCGATCCGCGCGCCCACAAGATCAACCTGAGCATCGGCATCTACTTCGATGACGCGGGCCGCCTGCCCGTCATGAAGTCGGTGCTCGAGGCCGAGACGTCGATGCTGCAGACGCTCGGCCCCCGCCCCTACCAACCCATGGAGGGGGCCACGAACTACCGCCAGGCGGTGCAGCACCTGCTGTTCGGCGCCGGCCACGAAGCCGTCACCAGCGGCCGCATCGCCACCATCCAGACCCTCGGCGGATCCGGTGGCCTGAAGGTGGGGGGCGATTTCCTCAAGCGCTACTTCCCCGCGTCGAACGTGTGGGTGAGCGACCCCACGTGGGACAATCACCGTGCCATGTTCGAGGGCGCCGGGTTCGCCGTGAACACGTACCCGTACTACGACGCGGCCACCAACGGCGTGCGTTTCGACGACATGCTGGCCGCCTTCCAGCAGCTGCCCGAAAAGAGCATCGTGCTGCTGCACGCGTGCTGCCACAACCCCACCGGGGTCGACCTGACGCCGGCGCAGTGGGACCGCCTGATCCCCGTCATCGCGGCACGCAAGCTGATCCCCTACGTCGACATCGCGTACCAGGGTTTCGGCGACGGCATCGAACAGGACGCCTTTGCGCTGCGCGCGCTCGCGAGTGCCGGGGTCAGCTTCTTCTGCGCCAGCTCGTTCTCGAAGAGCTTCTCGCTGTACGGCGAACGCTGCGGCGGGCTGAGCGTGGTGTGCCCCAATGCGGCTGAAGCCAGCCTGGTGCTCGGCCAGCTCAAGGCCACCATCCGCAAGAACTACTCGAGCCCACCCACCCACGGGGGCCAGATCGTCGCCCGCGTCCTGCAGACCCCGGCGCTGCACGCGCAGTGGGCCGCCGAACTCGATGCGATGCGGGTGCGCATCGCGCAGATGCGCCAGAAGCTGTACGAGGTGCTGTCGGCCAAGCTGCCGGGCCGCGATTTCCGCTACTTCATCACCCAACGCGGCATGTTCAGCTACACCGGCCTGTCCGCCGAACAGGTGGACCGCCTGCGCGAGGAACACGCCGTGTACCTCGTGCGTTCGGGCCGCATGTGCGTGGCCGGCCTGAATTCCGGCAACGTCGAGGCCACCGCCGTGGCCATCGCGGCCGTGCTCGGCTGAACGTCAGCCGATCCACGCGGTGGGCGGGGTGACCCGCCACATCCGCTCGCACGGGCCGCGGTACACGAAGGCCCCGGCCGGCCCGTCCGGCGGGGTGTCCGTGCGTTCCACCGACACCGCCAGTTCGACGGCCGACGCCAGGAGCGTGTGGGCATCGTCGTCCAGCACGAGCCGGCCGGTGGGCTCCGCCGGGAGCGGCCCCACGCGGCGGGCGGCGCCCGACGGGTCGATGGCCCACAGGTAGAGGGTGCGGCCATCGGGCAGGCCCAGCGGCATCGCCTGTTGCACGTCCAACTGCCGGCCGAGCCGCCGCGCCGACACCACCAGCCCGGGACGCCCTTCGGCGTCCGCCAGCACCCCCACGTAGCTCGACGGCAGCTGCGCTTCCGGCGTGGACCGTTGCAGCCACGGGCGCGCCAGCGGCAGGGTCAGGCCTATCACCAGCCCGAGGGCCAGTGCGCCCGCGGGGATGGGGGCGAACAGGCGGCGCAGGAGGTGGGCCATGGGTGTCTTTCGGGGAGACCCATTGTTGGCCGTGCGGTGTGTTGGGGCAAGCGGGTCTGGCCGTGGTGAAATGTGCGGTTCGCTCCCGACGCAGGACCTCGTGACCATGTTGAACTGGCTTTTCAAGAAAAAAACCGTGGCACCCCCGGCGCCGGTGCGCCCCGCGACACCCCCCGCCCCGGCGGCGCCGTCGCCCGAGGTGCTGGCCGCGCGAGCCGCCGAATGGTCGGCACGCCTCTCGCAGGCCCTCGGGGACGACACGGCGCTGCTGGCGCTGGCCCGCGAGGCGCCGGGCGTGGACACCAAGCTCGCGGCCGTCGAGGCGCTCGCCGGCGAGGTGGCGCTGAAAGAGGCCGAGCGCGAATTCCGCACCCACGACCGCCGTGTGCACCGCGCCGCGAAACAGCGCCTCGCGGCCGCCGTGGCCACCCGCACCGCCCGCGAAACCGCCGACCGGCTGATCGACGCGGCCGAGGGCCTGCGGGGCGAGGCTGTCATCCCGGCGAACCGCCTGGTGGCGCTTGACCGCGACTGGCATGCGCTCGATGCCGCCCTGCTCGACCCCGCCCAAACCGCGCGGTTCGCCGCACTCACGGCCCAGCTCACCGCGTTGATGCACGAACGTGCAGAACGCGAAGCGGCCATCGTCCGCTGGACGGCCTCGGCGCGCGAGGCACTGGCCGGCCTGCAGACCACGTGGCTTGCCGTGGCACAGGGCGTGGAAGCCGTGCCCGTGCTGACGGCCGCGAACGACGCCGCCGGGGCCCTGCTGGCGGCCCTGCCGCTCGGGCATGTCGACGTGGCGCTGGTGGATGGCCTCACGGCCGCGCGCCTGACCGCGCAGCAGGTGGCCGGCCGCGCCGTGGTGGTGGTGTCGCTCGACGAGCCGATCGAGGACGCCGCCGCCGTGACCGCCAGCTGGACGAACCTGCCCCCGGTTGCCGACCCGCGTGCGGCCCGCGCACTCGACCAGCGCTGGGACGCCTGGTGGCGTGCCCAGGCCACCCCCGACGTGGCCGCCCCGCCGCCGCCCGAGAAAAAGCCCGCGCGCCCGCGCCCGGCGCCCGTGGACCCGGAATCGGTTGCCCGTGCCGAGGCGCTGTTGCAGCAGGCCGAGGCCGCGCTGGCCGAAGGCCACCTGGCCGAGGCCCACCAGCACCTGGCCGCGCTCGACGACATCGCCACGCCGGGCCAGCGCCCGCGCCTGCAGGGCCTGTGGGCCGAACACGGCCGCCTGAAGGGCTGGCAGCAATGGGGCGGCGCCCGCGCCCGCGACGACCTCGTCACCGAGGCCGAGGCCCTGGCCACGGCGTCCGCCGCGCCCGACGCGAAGGTCAACGCCCGCCAGCAGGCCGACACCATCGACGGCCTGCGCAAGCGCTGGAAGGAACTCGACCGCCTGGGTGGGGCCACCGGCCAGCCGCTCTGGCTGCGGTTCGACGCGGCGCTGAAAACCGCTTACGAGCCGGTGGCCGCCGCGCAGGCGCGGGTGGACGCCGAACGGGTGGCCAACCTCGAGGCGCGCGAGGCGCTGCTCGCGGTGCTGGAGGCCACGCCGCCGGCCCACGACACCGGGTGGCGCGAGCAGGTGCGAGCGCTCGACACCTTCCAGCAGGCCTGGCGCAAGCACGGCCCCATCGAACACACCGTGCCTCACAAGGCACGCGAGGCGCTCGTGGCCCGCTGGCGTGCCGCGGTGGCACACATCGAAGCGCCGCTCGAGGCCGCCCGGCGCGAGGCCGAACGCGGCCGCGAGGCCCTGATCGAACGCGCGAACGCGCTGGCGGCCGAAGGGGCCTCGGGCCGCGGCCGCGACCTGATCCCGCGGGTGCGCGACCTGCAGGCCGAATGGCAGGAACATGCCAAGACCGTGCCACTCGCCCGCGCCGCCGAAAACGCGCTGTGGACCCGCTTCAAGGCCGAGACCGACGCGGTCTTTGCGCAACGTGAAGCTGCCTTCAGTGCGCGTGACGACGAATATCGGGCCAACCAGGCCGTGCGCGAAGGGCTGATCGAACGCCTGGCCGCGCTGGGTGCCGACACCCCCGCCGGCGAATTGAAGAAGGTGATGGGTGAGGTGGACCGACAGTGGTACCACGCCGGGGACGTGCCGCGACAGGAAGTGGGCCGCCTCGAATCCGCGTACCGTGCTGCACACGATGCCGCCCTGTCGCACCTGGCGTCCAGCGCCCAGCGCACGTGGCAGGCCACGGTGGACGCCGTGATCGCCCGCCACGGGTTGTGCGAGCGCCGCGAGCGCGACGGGGCCCATGCCGACCTCGATGCCGCCTGGGCGGCCCTGCCCGCGGTGCCGGCCACATGGGACCGCGCGCTCACCGCCCGCTGGTCGGGCAGCCCCGCCACCGCAGACAGCGCGGTGGTGGACGACTGGCTGCTGCAGGTGGAAATGGCGCTCGACATGCCGTCGCCCGAGGCCTACCAGGCCGCGCGGCGCGACTGGAAGCTGCGTGCCATGAAGGCCGCGCTCGAATCGCGCCAGGGGTCGCCCGACCACACGGTGGGGCTGGACGACGGCCTGGCGCGCCTGCTCGCGCACGCGGCGCTGACGCTGGCGCAGCGCGAGCGTTTCGACGCCATCGTGGGGGTGCTGCGCACGCGGCCGCGCTGACCGGAAGAAAGTCGTAAGGCCCTGGGCTCCGGGGCGACAGAGGGGGGTGGGTCCTGCGGTGCACATGCCGTGTGCCGGGGCCCTCACCCCTTTTTTCATCCAGGAGCTCACCATGATCCAGTTCAAGTCCGGCCTCGCGATGGCCACCGCAGCCGCCGCCCTGTTCGCGATGGGTGTGACGGCCCCCGTCCATGCTGCCGAGGAGGGCATGGTCAAGTGTTCCGGCGTCAACAGCTGCAAGGGCACGTCGGAATGCAAGACGGCCAAGAGCGACTGCAAGGGCCACAACAGCTGCAAGGGCCAGGGGTGGGTGTCGAAGAAGTCGGCCGAGGAATGCATGAAGGCCGGTGGTACCGTCGTCAAGGGCTGACAGGTCATGGCACCGGCACTGCGTGGTTTCGGCCTCGGGTTGCGGCCGGCGCACTACCGTGATTTCCTGGACACCCGGCCGCGTGTCGACTGGCTCGAGGTCATCTCGGAAAACCACATGGTGCCCGGTGGCAAGCCGCTGTTCCACCTCGACCGCATCCGCCGGGACTTCCCCGTCGTGATGCACGGCGTGTCGCTGTCGATCGGCGGCACCGACCCGCTCGACCGCACCTACCTGGCCGGCCTGAAGGCCCTGGCGGCGCGTGTCGAACCGGCGTGGGTGTCCGACCACCTGTGCTGGACCGGTGTCAGTGGCCGCAACCTGCACGACCTGTTGCCCGTGCCGATGACCGAGGAGGCCCTCGACCACCTCGTGCCGCGGGTGCACCAGGTGCAGGACACGCTCGGCCGCAAGCTCGTGCTGGAGAACGTGTCGAGCTATGTGCGGTTCGACGGCGACGAGATGCCCGAATGGGAGTTCGTCCCGGCACTGCTGCAACGCACCGGCTGCGACCTGCTCCTCGACGTCAACAACGTCTACGTGAGCAGCCGCAACCACGGCTTCGACCCGGTGCGCTGGCTCGACGCGGTGCCCCGCGACCGCGTGCGCCAGATCCACCTCGCCGGCCACGACGACCAGGGCGACGTGGTCATCGACACCCATGACCGCCCGGTATGCGATGCCGTGTGGGCCTTGTATGCCCACGCCGTGCACCGTTTCGGCGACGTGCCAGCCATGATCGAACGCGACGACCACATTCCCCCGCTCGGTGAACTGATTGCCGAGCTCGACATCGCGCGCCGCATCGCAGCCGCGGTCCTGCAGCCGGCGGAGGCCGCCTGATGAGCGCCTACGGCACGCAGCTGCGCGGTTTGCAGCGGGCCATCCTGCGGGGGGGCGCTGCCCCGGGGGTGTCTGGCCACCTGCCGGTGTACCAGCACGCGGTGCCGGCGCGCCTGTCCGCGGCCCTGCGGGACAACTTCGGCGTGTTGCCGCAGCTGATGGGTGACGACGGCTTCGAGGCCCTCGCCCTCGCATACCAGCAGGCCCACCCGTCGCGTCACCCGTCGATCCGCTGGTTCGGCGACCGGCTGGCGGCCTTCATGGCCGAACGCGACGACCTCGTGCGCCACCCTGCCATGGCCGACATGGCCCGCTTCGAATGGGCGCTGCGCACCGCATTCGATGCGGCCGATGCCACGCCATTGCAAGGAGAGGACCTCGCGGGGCTGGCGGCCGACGACTGGCCGGGGCTCGTGCTGCACCCGCACCCCAGCGTGCAGACCGTGGCGCTGCAGTGGGCCATCGCACCCGCCTGGCGCGCGCTGCAGGCGGGATGGGACGCGCCGGAACCCGAACCGTTCGTGCACACGGTGCTCGTGTGGCGCGCGGGGCTGGCCACCCGGTGGCGGTCGCTGGACCCGATGGAAACCACGCTGCTCCACGCGGCCCGGGCCGGTGAACCGTTCGCCGCGCTGTGCGAGCGGTCGGGCGGACCGGAGGCCGCCGTGGCGGCGCTGCAGCAGTGGCTGGCCGACGGCCTGCTGGTCAGGCCGTGAACGGCATCGCGGCCACGGTGGCCCGCACACGTGCGGCGAGCGGGCCGCGCACCTCGATCCAGGGCATGCCCCGGGCTGCGAGCTGTTCGCGGTACCAGGCCTGCTGGCGGGTGCGGAAGGCGGCGTCCAGGCGGGAGCCATCCTGGTGGAAGGCGATGTCGTCGCCGCACAGCACGTTCAAGGTGTAGGGCCGATCGGCCAGGTCCGCGAGCGCAGGGTCGGCGCGGCCGTGCATCCAGTGGGCGTAGCCGAACGTGGTGAGCGGCGAGGTGTCGCACACCAGCACGGGCGCGGCCGTGCGTGCGGCCATGTCTTCCCGGCGGCCCTGTTCGATGGCGATCGCGAGCAGGTCCGGCTCGGTCAACTCGCCACCCTGCACCTCCCACCGTTCGCGGCCGTATTCGGCAACCCACACCGTACCCCAGTGGTGGGCCAGGGCCGCGGCCAGCGTCGTCTTGCCAGTGGACTCGCCCCCCAGCAGCGCGACGCGGGGCACGAGGTCGGCGCGCACGGCGGCCGGCAACCAATCGAGCATCGACGCCGGGCGGGCGCGGATCGCCGTGGCGCTGACCGGCACCAGCGCCCGCGCCGGGTCGAACAGCACCGGTGCCACCGGGTGACCCAGCGCGGCTGACAGCACCGCCGCACACGGTCCCACGTAGGGTTCGCTCGCGAACATCGCGTCGGGGCGGCGCTGCAGGTGCATCAGCAGCGAGGCCAGGTGGCGCTGGTGAGTGCGGTCGTCGGCCGAATTGGGCGGCGCGTCCGCGCCGTCAAGCACGAGGGCCTCGTGGCCGGGGCACACCGCGGCCAGCCAGCGCCGCCGGCGTTCGGGGCCGAGGCCGGGGAACTCGGGGTTCGAGTAGCTCAGCAGCAGCAGGCGGTCGCACTGCGCGGCGGCGTGGTCGATCAGCGCGAGGTGCCCGAGGTGCAGCGGGGCGAACTTGCCCACCACCAGGCCCAGGCGGAAGCGTTTCAGGCTCGCCATTGCCGCCACCAGTGCCAGCCGCCCCACCAGGCGTTGAGCCAGTACAACGCGTACAGCCCCGCGGTGAGCGTGAGCCCGCGCGAGGCGAACAGCGGCACCGACACCGTGTTGACCAGCAGCCAGAACGCCCACGTCTCAAGGCGCCGCTGCATCAGCAGCAGCTGGGCCACCACGCTGAAGGAGAGCACGGCCGAATCGGCAAACGGCGCGTACGCGTCGGTGAAGTGGTGCAGCAGGGCCCCGTAACCCACGGTGACTGCCGCTGCGCCCAGGCCCATCCAGGCCAGGCCGCGCGGTGCCGCGCGCGACACCGGTGCCACCTGCCGCCGCCAATACCACCACCCGAAGGCGCTGGTGACCACGAAAAACACCTGCAGCAGCGCGTCCGCGTACAACTGGGCTCCGTGGAACACCAGCCCGAACAGCACGCACCCGGCGATGCCCGTGGGCCAGGTGGCCACGTGGTTGCGGGCGGCCAGGCCGATCGACACGGCGGTGACCAGGTTGGCGGCCAGTTCCAGCGGTGGCGGGATCAGCATGGGTCGGCCAGGTCGCTCGTGTACTGCCGCAGCTTGTCGTCGGCCACGAGCGGTTCGATGGTGAGTGGCAGCGGTTCACCGAACCGGGCCTCGATGGCCTCGCGCAACCGGGGCGCCAGGCTCGCCAGCGGTTCGGTGGCTTCGGCACGCAGCACGAACGGGCCATCGGCCTGCTGGTGGAACGCGAACCGCACGAGGGCGAACGGTGCGAGCGCCTGGCTCAGCTCCACGTTGTTGACCCAGCGGCCGCTGGGCGCGCGGTAACGCACCGGGGCGCGGCCCACGAGCCCGCGCAGCACCGGGCCGCGCGGGCTCATGTCGAGACGCGCGCGGTCGCCGGTGCGGTAGCGCAGCAGCGGCAGGCACGGGTTGAATCCGCCGCTGACGACGATCTCGCCAGGCTGGCCGTAGGGCAATGGGTGGCCCGCGTCGTCCACGATCTCGACGTGCAGCCGCGGCTGCAGCAGCACGAACCCGTCCACCTTCGGGTCGAACACCCCGATGGGCCCCACCTCGTTCATCGAGTACAGGTCGAGCACCGGGCAGCGGAACTGCCACTCGAGTTCACGGCGCAGGCCATCGTGCAGTGCCATCGACGTGGACAGCAGGGCGCGGGGCCGGTGTTTCAGCCCCAGGCGGGCCAGCTCGGCCAGCGAGATCGGGTCGCCGGACACCAGCTCCGGCGCCATCGCGTCGAGGTACGCCGCGCGGTCGGCCGGCGAGCGCCAGTCGTCCGGGTTCAGGTTCAGCTTGGCCAGCCCGCATTCGCCTTGCAGCGGGTTGACCGACACGTAGGTGAAACAGCGCTGCTGGAAGCCTGCGAGCACGATGCCCACCTGCCCCGGGCCCGCCTTCAGTTCCACCCCGGCGTGCCGCAGTGCCCGCCGGTGGTAGGCCTGGTAGTCCACCGCCACCCGGGGCAGCGATGGCACCTTCAGCGGGTGACCGGTGGTGCCGCTGGTGGAAAAGCACAGCAGCTGGTCCACCGGCACGCCGGACGGCGTGTGCAGGTGCAAGGCGTGGGACAGGTCCGCGCGGGACACCAGGGGGAGATCGCCCCAGGGCTGGCCCGCGAGACCGCGCGCCGCCGGCACCGTGTGGGCCAGCTGGCGCACCCAGGCCTCGGCCCACGGAGGCGGGTCGGTGGCATCCAGGGCCCAAGGGATCTCGGCATTCATCACCTGCCACTGGCGCCAGTGGGCCTGCCAGACGCCAAGGCGGGTCAGCCGGTGGCCGCTGAAGTCGCGGTACAGCGGGGCGTTCGGGTGGTCGACCAGGTGGCGCAGCATCGCGCGGCCCGCCGGCCCCAGCACGGGAAACCGCCGCGGGGAAAACAACTGCTCGTCGGTCACGGGGTTCATTCGCGGGTGTACTTGTCGGCGGCTTCGTTGGCCTCGGGGGTGTCCAGCCGGGCCTGCAACTCGGCCGCGGGCACCGGTTCCGGCTCGGGCCGGGGCACCACGCGGGCCAGCACCACGGCCGCGGCCAGGGCCACGAGGCCCACCACCAAGGCCAGGCCCAGCACGGCGCGGGTGTCGGCCACCCAGCCCACCGCGGTGGCCAGCGCCACGGCCAGGCACAGGAAAAACAGCATCGCCGCGGCCCCGCCGAAGCGGGCGCTGCGCACGAAAAGGGGCAACACGAACAACCCGACCAGCCATTGCCATGGTGCCAGCATCGGTGGCGGCGCGTTCACGGCCAGGCCCACGCGCAGCAGCAGCCCGAAGCCCAGCAACAGCACCGCCACCCCGCCGGCGTGCCGTGCGATGCGAGCGGACGCTTCGTCGGCCCACCGGTACAGCGCCCACAACAGGGCCACGGCGCCACACCCGCCGACCAGCAGCGGATGGGCCCCGCCAACGGCCCGCAGGCCACCCACCAGCACGGCAAACGGTTCAGGCATCGGTGAAGGAAGTTGTGCGAATGACCACGGCCCGCACTATAGGCCGGCCGCGAGGGGCCGCTGGCCGCGATAATCGAAGGTTTTGACGCGCCCCGTTCCATGTCGACCGACCTCACGCCCCAGGTGCGCCGCCGCCGCACGTTCGCCATCATCTCCCACCCCGACGCGGGCAAGACCACGCTCACGGAGAAGCTGCTGCTGTTCTCGGGTGCGATCCAGATCGCCGGCAGCGTGAAGGCCCGCAAGGCGTCGCGCCACGCCACGTCCGACTGGATGGAGATCGAGAAGCAGCGTGGCATCTCGGTGGCGTCGAGCGTGATGCAGATGGAATACCGCGACTGCGTCATCAACCTCCTCGACACCCCGGGCCACCAGGACTTCTCCGAAGACACCTACCGCGTGCTGACGGCGGTCGATGCCGCGCTGATGGTGATCGACGCGGCCAACGGCGTGGAGCCGCAGACCCGGCGGCTGCTGCAGGTCTGCCGCGCGCGCAACACCCCCATCCTCACGTTCGTCAACAAGATGGACCGCGAGGTGCAGGAACCGCTGGCGCTGATGGACGAGATCGAGCGCGAGCTGGGCATGGAAGTGGTGCCGTTCACGTGGCCGGTGGGCATGGGCAAGTCGTTCCACGGTGTGATGGACCTGCGCGAAGAGCGCATGCGGGTGTTCTCCCCGGGCGAAGACCGCAACCACAACGACGACGAGATCCTCGAGGGCCTGCACAACCCCCTCTACGCAGACCGCTTCGGCATGGCGTACCAGCAGGCCCAGGGCGAGATCGAACTGCTGACCGACGCCGCCCCGGCGTTCGACCGCGAGGCCTTCATCGGCGGCCACCAGACGCCCATGTTCTTCGGCTCGGCCGTCAACAACTTCGGCGTGCGCGAGGTGCTCGACGCGCTGGTCGACCTGGCGCCGGCGCCGGGTTCGCGCGCCTCGCTGCAGCGCGAGGTGGAACCCGATGAAAAGAAGTTCACCGGCGTCGTGTTCAAGATCCAGGCGAACATGGATCCCGCCCACCGCGACCGCATCGCGTTCGTGCGCGTGGCCAGCGGCCACTTCGAACGGGGCATGCGGTTGAAGGTCGTGCGGTCCGGCAAGGAGCTGCGCCCGAACACCGTGGTGAGTTTCCTGAGCCAGCGCCGTGAACTGCTCGACGAGGCGTTTGCCGGCGACATCATCGGCATCCCGAACCACGGTGTGCTGCAGCTCGGCGACACCCTCACCGAGGGCGAGTCGCTGCAGTTCACCGGCCTGCCGTTTTTCGCGCCCGAGATGTTCCGCACCGTCGAAGTGGCTGACCCGCTGCGCAGCAAGCAGCTGCGCGCCGGCCTCACCCAGCTCGGCGAGGAGGGGGCCATCCAGGTGTTCCGCCCGGTGGCCAGCGCGATGCTGCTGCTCGGTGCCGTGGGCCAGCTGCAGTTCGAGGTGGTGGCACACCGCCTCGAACACGAGTACGGCGTGAAGGCGCGCATCATGCCCAGCCGTTTCCAGGTGGCCCGCTGGGTCACGTGCGAGGAGGCCGACGGCGGCGAGAAAGAGCTCAAGCGGTTCATCGAGGCGAACTCGCACCGCGTGGCCTACGACGCGGTGGACGCACCCACCGTGCTCGTCGAATACGCACCCGAGCTGCGTGCGATCGAACAGAACTGGCCCAAGATCAAGTTCCACGCGCTGCGCGAACACGCGGGTCTGGTCTTCCAGCGCCGATTGGAAGGCTGAGCAGGTGTGAACGAGCCCGCCCCGTCCCGCCTGTCGCTGTACCTGAACCTGATCCGCTGGGACCGCCCGGCGGGCACGTACCTGCTGCTGTGGCCCACGCTCGCCGCGCTGTGGCTGGCGGCCGGCGGGTTCCCGGGGTGGCACCTGCTGGCGGTGTTCGTGCTGGGCACCTACCTGATGCGCAGCGCGGGCTGTGCCGTCAACGACGTGGCCGACCGCGACTTCGACAAACACGTCAAGCGCACCGCGCAGCGGCCGGTGACCAGCGGACGCATCGGCGCGCGCGAGGCGCTGGGCGTGGGTGCCGCGCTGGCGCTGGTGGCCTTCGCGCTGGTGCTGACCACCAACACCACCACCATCGCGCTGAGTTTCGGTGCGCTGGCCGTCAGCATCTTCTACCCCTTCACGAAACGGTTCCTGTCGATGCCGCAGGCGGTGCTGGGCGTGGCCTTCAGCTTCGGCATCCCGATGGCCTACGCCGCGGTGCTCGACCGGGTGCCGGCCCACGCCTGGTGGCTGCTGCTCGGCAACCTGTTCTGGGTGCTGGCCTACGACACCGAATACGCGATGGTCGACCGCGACGACGACCTGAAGATCGGCATCAAGACCTCGGCCATCACGCTCGGCCGGTTCGACGTGGCCGGCGTGATGCTGTTCTACGTCGTGGCCCTGGCCATCTGGACCGCCGTGGGCTGGTCGGCCGGGCTCGGACCCATCGCCTTGCTGGGCATCGCCGGCGCGGCCGCGCAGGTGGCCTGGCACTGGACGTTGATCCGCCATCGCGGCCGTGACGGGTGCTTCCGGGCCTTCAGCCGCAACCATTGGGTGGGCTTTTCGGTGTTTCTGGGCGTCCTGGCCGATCTTGCCGTGCGCTGAGGTTGCGGGTGGCGTGCTCCGGCGGTTCAGCCGAACTCGTTGCCGAGTTCCGTGGCGCGCCGCTGAGCCGCCTTGATGGCCTTCACGAAGGCTGATTTCACGTGACTCGATTCGAGCGACGTGAGTGCCGCGTAGGTGGTGCCCCCCTTCGACGTCACGCGCTCGCGCAGCACCGACGGCGGATCGTTCGATGCGAGCGCCAGGGCAGACGCCCCGGAAAACGTGGCGAGCGCGAGCTGCTTGCCCTGCTCGGCCGTGAGCCCCATCTCCTCGGCGGCCTGCACCATGGCCTCGACGACGTAGAAGACGTAGGCCGGGCCCGAGCCCGAGAGGGCCGTGACGGCGTCGAGGTCGTCTTCGCGGTCCACCCAGAGCGTGCGTCCCGTGGGGGCGAGCAGGCGTTCGGTGTCGCGGCGTTCGGCCGCGGTGACCGCGGGGCGGGCGTAGAGGCCGGCAATGCCTTGGCCGATCAGCGCGGGGGTGTTGGGCATGGCGCGGACAACCCGCTCGGTGCCGAGGGCGGCCACCAGCGCGTCGCTCCGGATGCCGGCCATCACGCTGAACTGCAACGCCTTGCCGATGTGGGCGCCGGCCGCCGCGGCGGCCTCCTTGAAGACCTGCGGTTTCACGGCCCAGACCACCACGTCGGCGCGTTGCAGCACCGACCCGGGCGCTTCGAGCGTGATGACACCGAGGTCGCGCTGCAACACCGAACGCTGGTCGGCGTTGGGTTCGAGCACGAAGATGTCAGACGGCGCCTTGCCGCTCTTGAGGAGACCGCCAATGATGGCGCTGGCCATGTTGCCGCCGCCCACGAACGCTACAAACATAGTTTTGGCCCCCCAGTCGCTTCGCTCCTGCCCCCGAGGGGCGCCCGCGGTCGCCCGGGAGACCCGGGCTCGGCGGTAGCTTGATCTGCGGCTTCGCTTCGCTTGCCTGTCATACCCTGGACCATCGGGACAGGGCGGTGGCGGTGGCTTGAAGGCCTGGGTGGTGGTGTAGGTAAAACGCCAGTTTACCGGGGGATGGCCAGTGGCGGGCGTCGGTGTGTGACAGGCGGGCGAGGTCGGCCGGGATGGCGGCCTCGTTCAGGCAGCCCACACCCCACCCCGCGCGCAGCGCGGCCACGGCGCCGTGGCTGCCGGCGCAGCTGAGCTGGATGTGGTGGGCGCGGCCCCTGCGTTCCAGGGATTCGAGGGCCAGCTGGCGCACCGGGCAGCCGGGGCCCAGCAGCACGAGCGGGGCGGGGTCGCGGTGGGGCACCACCAGCCCGCGGCCCGCGACCCACACCAACGGCTCGCGCCGCAGCAGGCGCGCGCCGGGGAGGGGCACATTGCTGGTCACCACCGCGAGGTCCATTTCGCCGGCGGCCCACAGCGCCTGCAGGGCCTGTGAGCTGGACCACAGCAGCTCGATGCGTGCAGGCGCGGTGTGCGCGCGCAGCAGCTCCAGCAGTTCGCCGAGGCGGTCCGGCTCGAAGTACTCGCTGATGCCGATGCGCCAGGGGCGTGGCGGTTCGGTGGCCCGCACCGCCGCGTGAGCTTCCTCCTGCAGGGCCAGGAGGCGCTTCGCGTGGGGCAGGAACCGCTCGCCCTCTGCCGTCAGGGCCAGCGCACGCGTGCTGCGCGTGGCCAGTCGCGCGCCGAGCGATGCTTCGAGCTGCTGCAGGTGCGTGCTGACGGCGGACTGGGTGCGGTGCACCTGCCGGGCCGCGGCCGTGACTGACCCGGCGCCGGCGATGGCCACGAAGCTGCGCAACCAGAGGGGGTCGAGGTCATTCATGAGAGTCCTTGATGAATGTCATCGGATCAATCCGATTGTGCGATCAATGGCACGAGCCTACAGTGAACCCGTCCCCACCCACAAGGAGTTCTCGATGCCCTACCTGCACATCCAGCTGTCCGGTGACGCCGACGACGATCTGGCCCAGCGCGTGGCCGCCCAGGCCACCGACCTCACCGCCCGCCTGCTCGGCAAGGACCCGGCGCTGACCGCCGTGGTCATCGACTTCGTGCCGGCCCGCCGGTGGTTCATCGCGAAGGAGGCGCTGTCGGTGTCGGGTGCCCGCAGCTACCACTGGCTCGTCACCATCACCGACGAGACGAACACGAAGGCGGAAAAGGCCGCGTACCTGGCGGCGGTGCACGAGACGATGGGCGGCCTGCTCGGCGGCGTGGCCGACCACTCCTACGTGCAAGTGTCCGACGTGCGCGCCGCGGCGTACGGCTACGGCGGTGTCACGCAGGAACGCCGGTATCAGCGTCCGGGCTGAATGCGGGCGCCGAAGATCGCGGTACCCACCCGCACGATCGTGGCGCCCTCCAGGATGGCGGCCTCCAGGTCGGCCGTCATGCCCATCGACAGCGTGTCGAGGTCGAGCCCGTCGGCGCGCAGCCGGTCGAACAGGTCGCGCAGGGCCCGGTGGGCCCGGCGCTGTTCGATGGGGTCGGCGGTGGGTTCAGGGATGGCCATCAGGCCGCGCAGCCTCAGGCCCGGCAACGCGGCCACCGCGCGGGCCACCGGGGCCAGCTCGGCCGGGCCGAGGCCGCTCTTGTTGGCCTCGCCGCTGGTGTTCACCTGCAGGCACACCTGCAGCGGCGCCAGGCCGGGCGGCCGCTGGGCCGACAGCCGTTCGGCGATCTTGAGCCGGTCCACCGTGTGCACCCAGTCGAACTGGCTGGCCACCACCCGGGTCTTGTTGCTCTGCAAGGGGCCGATCAGGTGCCATTCGAGGCGGTCGCGCAGGTCGATCAGCTCGCTGATCTTGTCCACCCCTTCCTGCACGTAGTTCTCGCCAAACCGCCGCTCGCCGGCTGCCACCGCCTCGCGCACCGCATCCGCGCTGTAAGTTTTGCTTACGGTTAGCAACGTGACGCTTTGCACGGGCCGTTGCGCGAGCGCACAGGCCCGGGCCATCCGATCGTGCACTTGTTGTATGTTCGCTGCAATCGTCGCCATAATCCCGCGAGCCTATCTCATCGGGACGGGCGGCCCCATTTCTTGCAGCCCCCTGCAGCCCCCTGCAACCCATCGCGGTTCCCGAAGACACATGGACATCACCCAACTGCTTGCGTTCTCGGTCAAGAACAAGGCGTCCGACCTGCACCTCTCCGCCGGGCTGCCGCCGATGATCCGCGTGCACGGCGATGTGCGGCGCATCAACGTCGACCCGCTCGAGCACAAGCAAGTGCACGAGATGGTGTACGACATCATGAACGACTCGCAGCGCAAGGCCTACGAGGAAACGCTCGAGGTCGACTTCTCGTTCGAGATCCAGGGGCTGGCCCGTTTCCGGGTCAATGCGTTCAACCAGAACCGCGGCGCTGGCGCCGTGTTCCGGACCATTCCGTCGAAGATCCTCACGCTCGAGCAGCTCAACACGCCCAAGATCTTCGCCGAACTGTCGCTCAAGCCGCGCGGCCTGGTGCTGGTCACCGGCCCTACCGGGTCGGGCAAGTCCACCACCCTCGCGGCCATGGTGAACCACCTGAACGAAAACGAGTACGGCCACGTGCTGACCGTGGAAGACCCGATCGAATTCGTGCACGAATCCAAGAAATGCCTGGTCAACCAGCGCGAGGTGGGGCCGCACACGCTCAGCTTCGCCAACGCGCTGCGCTCGGCCCTGCGGGAAGACCCGGACGCCATCCTCGTGGGCGAAATGCGCGACCTGGAAACCATCCGCCTCGCCCTCACCGCCGCTGAAACGGGCCACCTGGTCTTCGGCACGCTGCACACGTCCAGTGCCGCCAAGACCGTCGACCGGATCGTCGACGTGTTCCCCGCCGCCGAAAAGGACATGGTGCGTGCCATGTTGTCCGAATCCCTCGTGGCCGTGATCTCGCAGACGCTGTGCAAGCTCAAGGACGGCACGGGCCGGGTCGCGGCGCACGAGATCATGCTCGGCTCGCCGGCCATCCGGAACCTGATCCGCGAGAACAAGATCGCGCAGATGTATTCGTCCATCCAGACCGGCAACAGCATTGGCATGCAGACGCTCGACCAGAACCTGGCCGAGCTGGTGCGCCGCAACGTGATCTCGCCGGCCGAGGCCCGCGGCAAGGCGAAGACGCCCGAAAACTTCCCCGGCTGAAGCGGCCGGGCATTGCCTGCAGGGGCCGCGTTCGAAGGGGTGATGGGGTTCCGCGATGGCGTTGAAGAAACTGTTCGGCCGGCTCACAGGAGGCACCGCAGCGCCGGCGCCCGCGCCGGCCCACGACGGTGCGGCGTCCGATTCGGGGTTCTTTTCCACCCAGTTCCACGACCGCGCCGAAGACAGCCAGGTGATTGCCACCTGGGCTGCCCGGGCGGCCGACGTGGGGGCCCAACCGCTCGACCGGGCGGTGGCCGAGCCGCTCTTCGTCCGCATCTGGGGCGCCGACCGCTACGTCGCCGCGCTGGCCGCCAACGACATCCTGAAGCTGAGCCGCTACCTGCACTTCGTTACCGTGCCGGCCGACCGCGAGGTCATCGGGCAGGACGAACAGGGCGACTACATGCTGATCGTGCTCGAGGGCACGCTCGCGGTGGACCGTGTGCAGCCGTGGGGAGGCCGCGCGCGGCTGGCCGAGGCGCGTGCGGGCGACATGCTGGGGGAGATGTCGCTCCTCGATGCCGGCACGCGGTTTTCCGCGTGCACGACATTGACGCCCTGTACCCTCGCGGTGGTGGACGCCCAGCGTCTGGATGAGATGATCATGAACGAACCGCGCCTCGGCCTGGCCTTGCTGGCCTCGCTGTCGCGGCGGCTGTCACTCCGGCTGCGCCAGGTCAGTGCGCGCCTCAGTGCCTTGCTGTCCAGCAATTGACCAACGGAATTCTCAAGGGTACGACCATGGAAAGAGACCAGGCATCGAAATTCGTCAACGACCTGCTGCGCCTGATGGTGTCGCGCAACGGTTCCGACCTCTTCCTGACCGCCGACTTCCCGCCCGCCATCAAGGTGGACGGCAAGGTGACCAAGGTGTCGCCGCAGCCGCTCACCGGGCAGCACACCATCGCGCTCGCGCGGTCGGTGATGAACGACAAGCAGGCCGCCGAGTTCGAGCGCACGAAGGAATGCAACTTCGCGATCTCGCCGCAGGGCATCGGCCGCTTCCGGGTGAACGCGTTCGTGCAGCAGGGCAACATCGGCCTCGTGATGCGGACCATCCCGCAGACGCTGCCCACCATCGACGGGCTGAACCTGCCCCAGGTGCTCAAGGACGTCACAATGACCAAACGCGGTCTCGTGATCTTCGTGGGGGCCACCGGTTCCGGCAAGAGCACGTCGCTGGCCGCGATGGTGGACTACCGCAACGAAAACACGCAGGGCCACATCATCACCATCGAGGACCCGGTGGAATTCGTGCACCCGCACAAGAACTGCATCGTCACGCAGCGTGAGGTGGGCCTCGACACCGAAGGTTGGGAGCAGGCCCTGAAAAACACGCTGCGGCAGGCGCCGGACGTGATCCTGATGGGTGAGATCCGCGACCGGGAAACCATGGAACACGCGGTGGCGTTCGCCGAGACGGGCCACCTCTGCATGGCCACGCTGCACGCGAACAGCGCCAACCAGGCGCTCGACCGGATCATCAACTTCTTCCCCGAAGAGCGCCGCGCCCAGCTGCTGATGGACTTGTCGCTGAACCTGAAGTCGCTCGTGTCGCAGCGGCTGCTGCCGCGCCAGGAAGGCAAGGGCCGCATCGCCGCTGTCGAGGTGCTGCTGAACACGCCGCTGATCTCCGACCTGATCTTCAAGGGCGAGGTGAGCGAGATCAAGGAGATCATGAAGAAGTCGCGCGAGCTGGGCATGCAGACGTTCGACCAGGCCCTCTTCGACCTCTACGAGAACCAGCTCGTCACCTACGAGGACGCGTTGCGCAACGCCGACTCCGTCAACGACCTGCGCCTGCAGATCAAGCTCCACAGCAACCGTGCCCGCACGATGGACCTCTCCGCCGGCACCGAACACCTCACCATCGTCTGATGTCCACCCGCACCTACGACCCCATCGCCTCGCGCCGCGTCGCGTTCCTCGGCCTCGGTGTCATGGGGTATCCCATGGCCGGACACCTGGCCCGTGCGGGCCACCAGGTCACCGTCTACAACCGCACCGCCGCGAAGGCGGCGCAATGGGTGGCCGAGTACGGCGGCACCCACGCGGCCACGCCGCAGGCGGCCGTGGCGGGCGCCGAGATCGTGCTGGCGTGCGTGGGCAACGACGACGACCTGCGCCAGATCACCACCGGCGCGCACGGGGCGTTTGCCGGCATGGCGGCCGGGGCCATCTTCGTGGACCACACCACGGCGTCTGCCGAAGTGGCGCGCCAGCTGGCCGCCACCGCGCGCGAGCGAGGCTTCCAGTTCATCGACGCCCCGGTCTCGGGGGGCAACCTGGGCGCCATCAATGGCGCGCTCACCGTGATGTGCGGGGGCGATGCCTCCGCGTTCGACACGGTGCGCCCCGTGGTGCTGGCGTTTGCCAAGGCCGTCACGCGCCTCGGTGACAGCGGCGCGGGCCAACTGGCGAAGATGGTGAACCAGATCTGCATCGCCGGGCTGGTGCAAGGCTTGTCCGAAGCCATCGCGTTTGGCGAAAAGGCCGGCCTCGACATGAAGGCCGTGCTCGACGTGATCGGCAAGGGTGCCGCGCAGAGCTGGCAGATGGACAACCGCGGCCCCACGATGGTCGACGGCAAGTTCGACTTCGGCTTTGCGGTGGACTGGATGCGCAAGGACCTGGGCCTCGTGCTCGCCGAAGCACAACGCAACGGCGCCCGGCTGCCCGTCACGGCGCTGGTGGACCAGTTCTATGCCGACGTGCAGGCGCTGGGTGGCGGGCGGCAGGACACCTCTAGTTTGCTCCGCCGTCTCAAATAAGCCCGTCATCCCGGCGAAAGCCGGGACCCACTCCCCGGTGGGCCCCGACTTTCGTCGGGGTGACATGGACGCCTCAGGGCTTGTTGCTGACCGGCTTGGCGTTGTTCGTGGGTGCGCCCATCGGCTGCAACGTGGCCAGTTCGGCTTCGGTCACCACCTCGAACACACGCACCACCTTGTCGACCCCGCGGATCGTGCGGATCAGGTCGACGGCGCGTTGGCCTTCGGCTTCGGTGACACGCCCCATCAGGTACACGATGCTGCGCTCGGTCACCACCTTGAAGGCGTTGGCCGAGATGTCGCCGGCGTCGACCAGCGTGGCCTTCACTTTCGTGGAGATCAGCGCGTCGTTCGACCGGTTGGTGAGCGAGCTGGAGAAGCCGATGGCCAGTTCGTTGACGGTGGACCGCACGTTGTCGACCTGCGCGACGGCCTGCTCCACCGCGGCCTTGTCGGCGTCGTTGCCCACTTCACCGGTGATCAGCGCGACGCGGTTGTAGCTGGTGACGTTGATGTGGCCGCGGTCGCCGACGGCCTGGCGCACCCGCTGGCCGGCCTTCAGTTCGATGGACTGGTCATCGATCTGCGTGCCGGAGCTGCGGCGGTCGGTGGCCATCAGCGTGCCACCCACCACGGCGCCACCGAGGAACAGGGCGACACAGCCGGTCAGGGTGGTGGAAGCGGCGAGCGCGGCGGCGATGAGCGCGAGGCGGAACTTGGGGCCCGTCATGTATTTTCCTGTTCTCCGAGCAATTGCAGGTCCACCGCGTCGCAGAGGCAGTGGATCGCGAGGATGTGGACTTCCTGGATGCGGGCCGTGCGTTCGTGCGGCACAGAGATGTGCACGTCGGTTTCGCTCAGGTGCTGGTTCATCTTGCCGCCGCCCCGCCCCGTGAGGGCGATGACGGTCATCTCCTTCGCGTGCGCCGCTTCCACGGCGGCCAGCACGTTGGCAGAGTTGCCGCTGGTGGTGATGGCGAGCAGCACATCACCCGGCTGGCCGAGGGCCTGCACCTGCTTCGAGAAGATCTGGTTGAAGTCGTAGTCGTTGCCGACCGCCGTCAGGATGGAGCTGTCGACCGTGAGCGCGATGGCCGCGAGGCCCGGGCGTTCACGTTCGTAGCGGCCCACGAATTCGGCGGCGAAGTGCTGGGCGTCGCTGGCGGAACCGCCATTGCCGCAGGCCAGCACCTTGCCTCCACCCGTGATGCAGCCCACGATGGCGCTGACGGCGTCCGCGATGGGACGCGACAGGATTTCGGCAGCGGCGTACTTGAGGTCGGCGCTGTCGAAGAATTGTTGCTGGATGCGTTGTTCAAGCATGGTGGTGATTTTAAGACACGGACCAGGGGGTTGGGTTCCGTGTTGGTGCATGGCGGGTCAGTCGTCGGTGAACGCGGCCCGGAGCCAGACGAGATCATCGCCGTCGATCACGACCACATCAAAGCGACAAGGTGGGGGCGAAGCGAGGGTCTGCAAGTAGTGGCGGGCCGCATATCGTACGCGCCGTTGCTTGGCTCCGGTGACACTGGCCGCCGCACCCCCGTGATGAACGTGCCGGCGGCGGCGCACTTCGACGAACACCAGCGTGCCGTCGCGGTCGCGCACAATGAGGTCCACTTCGCCGCCGAACGCCCGCGGCCCCGCTGCCACCCGGTAGTTCCGCGCCACGAGCCGGAGCCCCTGGCGGACCAGGTGGTCCAGGGCCCGTTGTTCGCCTTCATCGCCCGACCGTTTTGTGGTGCCTGCCATGGATTCCCCCACCCGCCCGACCCTGTTGCAACAAGCCGCCGAGGCCGCGGCCGGAACCCAGCAGTATCCGGTGTCGGCGCTGTACGTCGTGGCCACACCCATCGGGAATCTCGCTGACCTGAGCCTGAGGGCGATCCACGTGTTGTGGAAGGTGGATGCGGTGGCGTGCGAGGACACCCGCCACACGAGCCCGCTGCTGCGCCACCTGGGGCTCGACAAGCCGCTGATCGCGCTGCACGAGCACAACGAACGCGAGGCGTCCGCCGGGGTGCTGGCGCGCCTGGCCGCCGGTGAGCGCGTGGCCTACGTCAGCGACGCCGGCACCCCGGCCGTCAGCGACCCCGGGGCCGCGCTGGTGGCGGCCTGCCAGGCGGCCGGGTACCGCACGGTACCGGTGCCCGGCGCGAGCAGCGCGCTGGCCGCCCTCTGCGTGGCCGGTGACACGGTGGCGCGCGGGTTCGCCTTCACCGGGTTCCTGCCCCCGAAAGGCAACGAACGCCTCACCGCGCTGAAGGCCCTGGCCGCGCGCGATGACGCCCAGGTGCTGTTCGAGGCCCCGCACCGCATCGATGCGCTGCTGCAGGGGCTCGCCGACGTGATGCCGCACCGCACCATCACGATCTGCCGCGAGCTGACGAAGCAGTTCGAGGGGGTCTCGACGATGGTGGCGGCACAAGCGCCGGCCTGGCTGGCCGCCGATCCGAACCGGTCGCGTGGCGAATTCGTCGTGGTGGTGCACGCCGTGGCGCCGGAGCCGACCGAAGGGGCCGACACCGGCCACGACACGGTGCTGCGCACCCTGATGGCGGAGTTGCCGCTGAAACAGGCCGTGGGCCTGGCGGCCGAGTTGACCGGCGCACCGCGCAACGCGCTGTATGCGCGTGCGCTGGTGCTGAAGCAGGCCACGTCGGACGACTGAGACGCCGTCACCAGGTCTGGCGGTCGTGCGTCTGGCGTTCGATGCTGCGGCGGGCGTGGTCCTGCATCGCGTCGAGGCGCTCGCGTTCGCGGTAGCTCACGCGGCCGTCCGCACGGGCCTGGGCCTCGGCGTGGCGGATCTGTTCCTGCTGGCGCATCAGGCGGCGCGTCTCGTGTGGCGTGAGCCGGCCCGTGGCGGCGGCATGGTGGATGGCCTGCGCCTGGCGCTGCTGGCGTTCATCGATGCGGTCACCGCGGTGGTCGCCGCGGGCCTCGTAGCGGGTTTCGTAGCGGGTTTCGTAGCGGTGGTCCTGGGCCAGCGCGTTGCCGGCCAGCCCGGCGAAGGCGGCCAGGGCCACGGTGGTGCTGACGGCGAATTGCTTGAGGCGGTTCATCTGGGATTCCTTCCGGGTGAGTGGTGGACAAACAAGCTGTGCGGCACGCTTCCTCAACGGCAGCCGGTCGCGTGTCGGCCGACAGCCCTTCGGTAAAGAACTGTGATCCGGAGGTCACCCTGGGGCCCACAAGGGCGGAGGGGGCTCCTACAATCGCCGCCATGATCTCCCGCGAACCCACCCTCGAACGTCTGGCGGTCGCCAGGTCCCTGCTGCTCGAACCGTTCGGTCTTTCCGACGCGACCGTGGCCAAGGCCCTGAACACCATCGCGGCCCACCGCATCGACGACGCGGACCTGTACTTCCAGTACACCCGCAGCGAAGGCTGGAGCCTCGAGGAAGGCATCGTGAAGTCCGGCAGCTTCGGCATCGACCAGGGGGTCGGTGTGCGGGCGGTGGCCGGTGAAAAGACCGCGTTCGCGTACTCCGACGACATCTCCGAAGCCGCGCTGCTCGATGCCGCCCGCACCGTGCGCACCATCGCTGCCGCGGGCCAGAGCCTGTCGGTCAAGGTGCCGTCGGCGCCCAAGGTGGCCGGCAGCCGGGTGCTGTACGCCCCCACCGACCCCATCGCCACGCTCGACAGCTCGCAGAAGGTGGCCTTGCTGGAGCGGGTCGAGAAACTCGCCCGCGCGAAAGACCCGCGCGTGAAGCAGGTGATGGCCGGCGTGGCCGCCGAATACGACGTGGTGCTGATCGCCCGCGCCGACGGCACGCTGGCGGCCGACGTGCGCCCGCTCGTTCGCCTGTCCGTCACCGTGATCGCCGAACAGACCATCGCGGGCGAAGTGCGCCGCGAGATCGGCTCGGGCGGTGGCGGTGGCCGCTTCGGCCTCGGCTACTTCCAGCAAGACATCATCGAGCAATACGTCAACGACGCGGTCAACGCAGCGCTCACCAACCTCGAAGCGCGCCCGGCCAAGGCCGGCGAGATGAGCGTGGTGCTCGGCCCGGGCTGGCCCGGTGTGCTGCTGCACGAGGCCATCGGCCACGGCCTCGAGGGCGACTTCAACCGCAAGGGCTCCAGCGCGTTCAGTGGCCGCATCGGCCAGCGTGTGGCGGCCAAGGGGGTCACCGTGCTCGACGACGGCACCCTGCCCGACCGCCGCGGTTCGCTCAACGTGGACGACGAAGGCAACGCCAGCCAGCGCAACGTGCTGATCGAGGACGGCATCCTGAAGGGGTACATCCAGGACGCCATGAACGCCCGCCTGATGGGCGTGGCCCCCACCGGCAACGGCCGGCGCGAAAGCTACGCGGCCGTGCCCATGCCCCGCATGACCAACACCTACATGCTCGGCGGCGACAAGACGAAGGAAGAGATCATCGCCGGCCTGAAGCGCGGCCTCTACGCCACCAACTTCGGCGGCGGCCAGGTCGACATCACCAGCGGCAAGTTCGTGTTTTCCGCGTCGGAAGCCTTCTGGGTCGAAAACGGCAAGATCCAGTACCCGGTCAAGGGCGCCACCATCATCGGCAACGGCCCCGACGCGCTGACCCGTGTCAGCATGATCGGCAACGACATGAAACTCGACACCGGCGTGGGCGTGTGTGGCAAGGAAGGCCAGAGCGTCCCGGTGGGCGTGGGCCAGCCCACGCTGCGCATCGACCGCCTCACCGTGGGCGGCACCGCTTGACGGCGCGCCCAGGCCCCGTGCTACATTAGCTCCCATGCGTCTCGTTGCGTCCTTCTTCGGCTTTTACTTTTGGATCTTGCCCACACCCGGCGGAGAGAGAAGCGCGTAGCCCGAAGAAACGCACCAGACTCAAAAAACCGCCGGATCCACGGCGGTTTTTTTTCGCCCGAACATCCCGACGCCATTCGACGTACTTCCCCTCAAGGAGCCCTTTCCGATGAATGCCAATGCCACCAGCGCCGCCGAAGGATGGACGGCCCCAGCCGACCGCACCGGCCAGACCGACGACGAACGCATCCTGAACGTCACCCCGTTGCCGCCGCCGGAGCACCTGGTCCGCTTCTTCCCGATCCGCGGCACGCCGGCCGAGACGCTGATCGCCGGCACGCGCCAGAACATCAAGAACATCATCCAGGGCCGTGACGACCGGCTGCTGGTGATCATGGGCCCCTGCTCCATCCACGACCCGGTGGCCGCCATCGAGTACGCCCGCCGCCTGCTGGTCGAGCGCAAGAAGTACGAAGGCACGCTCGAGATCGTGATGCGCGTCTACTTCGAGAAACCGCGCACCACCGTCGGCTGGAAGGGCCTCATCAACGACCCCTACCTCGACGAGAGCTACAAGATCGACGAAGGCCTGCGCATCGCCCGCCAGCTGCTCACCGAGATCAACAAGCTCGGCATGCCTGCCGGCAGCGAGTTCCTCGACGTGATCTCGCCGCAGTACATCGGCGACCTGATCTCCTGGGGCGCCATCGGTGCGCGCACCACCGAAAGCCAGGTGCACCGCGAACTGTCGTCCGGCCTGTCGGCCCCCATCGGGTTCAAGAACGGCACCGACGGCAACATCCGCATCGCCACCGATGCCATCCAGGCGGCGGCCCGGTCGCACCACTTCCTGTCCGTCCACAAGAACGGCCAGGTCGCCATCGTCGAGACCGCCGGCAACCCTGACTGCCACGTGATCCTGCGCGGCGGCAAGACGCCGAACTACGACGCGGTGCACGTGGAAGCCGCCTGCAAGGACCTCGAGGCCGCGAAGCTGCAGCCGTCGCTGATGGTGGACTGCTCGCACGCCAACAGCAGCAAGCAGCACATGCGCCAGATCGACGTGGCCCGCGACATCGCCACGCAGGTGGGCAGTGGTTCGCGCCGCATCTTCGGCGTGATGGTCGAGAGCCACCTGAATGGCGGCGCGCAGAAGTTCAGCGCCGGCAAGGACGACCCGGCCCAGCTGGCCTACGGCCAGAGCATCACCGATGCCTGCATCGGCTGGGACGATTCGCTCGGGGTGCTGCAGGTGCTGAGCGAGGCGGTTCAGGCCCGGCGCGGCTGACCGGCGGGGCCCCGGTTCAAGCCCGGGGTCTCGCAACAGTTTGCAAACCGGGCAAGAACCGGCAAAAAGTCTGGTTCGATGCGGCCCGGGCGGGTTGAATGGCCTTTTCGTCCAGAAAAGGAAGTACCGATGACCCGTCGCAAACGCCAAGAAGCCCCGCCGTCCATCCGCGACGCTGCGCGCCAGGTGATCGGTGTCACGCTGGCCAGTTTCGCGATGGCGGCCAGCAGCCAGGCCGCCCAGCCGCGCGAACGCCTCACCGCCGAATCCGTGTTCACCCGGGCCGATGCCAACCACGATGGCCGGCTGTCGAAGGCCGAGGTGGCCCGTTTCCCGGTGTTCGCCGAGAAATTCGACCAGCTCGACACCGACCACGATGGTGCCCTCGACCTGGCCGAGTTCGAAGCCGGGTTCAACGCCCCGCAATGACGGGGCGGCCGCCGGTCACTTCGTCGAAAACAGCTTTGCTGCCCGGCCCTTGAGTTCCAGCAGCTCGCTGGGTGTGACCGAATAGCGGCCGTTCAGCACGTCCACTTCCACGCGGAACTCCACGTCGCGCGCGCCGTTGGTCAGCAGGCCCGACGTGAACTCGTACTCCTCGTTCTCGGCGGGCAGGCCCAGCTTGGCCACGTCGTAGTCCTCGTACACCACGTTGCGGATCTCGCCGCTGGCGAGGTCGAGGGTGCCGGTGGATTTCACGATGGATTCAAGCAGTTCGTCGAAGATCGTGATCGGCAGTTTGAGGTCCACGGCGGGCTCCGGCAGCGAAGGGAAGGCGCGGATTCTACGCGTCGGTGCTGCAGTCGCGTTCGGCCATCTCCGTTTCCACGGCCCGGAACAGGTCGGCCATCGTCTTGCCCGGTTCGTCACGGAAGGTGCGGTCCTGCACGTCGAGCTGCTGGATGCGGTCGACGCGGAAGTTGCGGAACGCGTTGCGTGTCTCGCACCACGCGGCCAGCGTCCACACCGCCCCCCAGTAGAAACAGCCGAGCGGTCGGAGTGTGCGCTCGCTCGGCTGGTCCTTCAGGTCGATGTAGTGGATGCTGACGAAGCGGCGTGCATCGGTGGCCAGGCGCAACGCCTCCAGCCGGGCGCGTGTCTTGGTGTCGAAGTTGATGGGGGGCGCGTACACGGCCAGGCTTTCGGCCGCGGCCCGGGCGGGTGCGGGCAGCACCGCGAGGATCTTCGACAGCGCAGCATCGGCCTGGGCCGACAGCGCTGCGTCGAGCCGCGGCTGCGCGATGCGCACCGACGCCACCAGCGCCTGGGCTTCTTCATGCGTGAACATGAGCGGGGGCAGGTCGAAACCCGGTCGCATGCGGTAGCCCACCCCGGCCTCGCCCTCGATGGGCACCCCCTGTGCCATCAGGTCCGCCACGTCGCGGTAGACCGTGCGCTCCGACACCTCGAGCCGTTCTGCCAGGAACTGGGCCGTGCTGAGCCGCCGGCCGCGGATCAGCTGGACGATCTGGAACAGGCGGTCGGCACGGCGCATGGCAGGCAACGGGGGGCGAGCGGGTGAAGACAGGGTCGCACGCCATTGTGCGGCGGCGAGGAGCGGGGGCCAAGTTGGCCATGGGGCGGTGGGGGCGAACACTCAGCCGAGCGAATGCAGGCCGACACGGTTGCCTTCGGTGTCGGTGATGTGGGCGCAGTAACCCCAATCGTCCGGCAGCGCCGTCTTGGCCACGGCCACGCGGCCCCCGGCGGTGGGCACCCGCGACAGCACGTCGTCGATCGACGGGGTGGACAGGTACACCACGGTGCCGGTGGGCGTGGGCGCGAGGCCCCCGCAGCTGACCGACAGGCATCCGCCCACGCCGTCCCCTTCGCTCGGGAACAGCGCCATCGAGTGCACACCTTCGCCCGCGCGGCGCAGCGGCAGGCCGAGCACGGTTTCATAGAAGCCCTGGGCGCGGTCCAGGTCGAGCACCGGGATCTCGAACCAGTGCAGCGCATGGACGGCGTGGCCGAGTTGTTGTTGCTGTTGTTGCATGGCACCTCCTCGTGTTGTCAGGAGGTTCATGCTGCCAAGGGGCTGCTGACAACGTGTTGTCAGCAGTGTTGGTCACTCGAGGGTGGCCTGGCGCACCGCGTGTTCCCAGCGTTGCATCAATTCCTCGGCCCGGACCCGCGGCATCACCGGGTGGAAACGGCGCTCCACCTGCCATTGCGCGGCCAGTTCGTCGAGGTTGTTGTAGACCCCGCTGCTCAGGCCGGCCAGGTAGGCCGCGCCGAGAGCGGTGGTTTCGATGACCTTCGGGCGCACCACCGGGATGCCCAGCAGGTCGGCCTGGAACTGCATCAACAGGTCGTTCACGCAGGCGCCACCGTCCACCCGCAACTCGCTGACCGGGGCACCGCCGGCGGCCACCGCGTCGCGGCTCATGGCCGTCAGCAGCGCCGCGCTCTGGAACGCGATGCTTTCCAGTGCTGCCCGGGCGATGTGGGCCACCGTGCTGCCCCGTGTGAGGCCCACGATGGCGCCGCGGGCGTCGGCCTTCCAGTAGGGGGCCCCCATGCCGGTGAAGGCCGGCACGAACATCACGCCGCCGCTGTCGGGCACCGATTCGGCCAGCTGCTGCACCTCGCCGCTGCCCTTGATGGCCTGCAGGCCATCGCGCAACCACTGCACCACGGCCCCGCCGATGAACACGCTGCCTTCGAGGGCGAACTCGGGCGTGGTGGTGGACTGGGCTGCGCTGGTGGTGATCAGCCCGTTGGCCGACTGCTGGAAATCCTGGCCCGTGTGCATCAGCATGAAGCAGCCGGTGCCGTAGGTGTTCTTGGCGAGGCCCGCGCGGAAGCAGGCCTGGCCGAACAGCGCGCTCTGCTGGTCACCCGCGACGCCCCCGATGGGCAACGATGCACCCAGCAGGCCGGCCTCGGTGTGGCCGAACACGTGGCTCGACGGCAACACCTGCGGCAGCATCTCGCGGGGCACGTCGAGCAGCCGGAGCAGTTCATCGTCCCAGGTGTTGGTGTGCACGTTCAGCAGCAGCGTGCGCGACGCATTGCTCACGTCGGTGGCATGCAGCCGGCCACCGGTCAGGTGCCACATGAGCCAGGTGTCCACCGTGCCGAAGGCCAGGTCACCGCGCCGGGCGGCGTCGCGGGCGCCGGGCACGTGGTCGAGGATCCACTTCAGCTTCGTGCCGGAGAAGTAGGCGTCGATGATCAGCCCGGTGCGTTCGCGGAACAGGGGCTCGAGGCCCTGGTCGCGCATCGCGGCACACGTGGGTTCGGCCCGGCGGTCCTGCCAGACGATCGCGTTGTAGATGGGCTCGCCAGTGCGCCTGTTCCACACCACGGTGGTCTCGCGCTGGTTCGTGATGCCGATGGACGAGATGTCCTTCGCCGTCAGCTTCGCCTTCGCGAGCGCCTCCTTCGCGGTGGCGAGCTGGGTGTCCCACAACTCGCGCGGGTCGTGTTCGACCCAGCCGGGTTGGGGGTAGATCTGGCGGAACTCCCGTTGCGCCATCGCCACGATGCGGCCCTGGCCGTCGAAGACGATGCTGCGTGAGCTGGAGGTTCCCTGGTCGAGGGCAAGCAGGTAGTTCATCGGGCGACTTCGCACTGGACGCCGGCGTTGGCCAGCAGTTTCGGGAAGGGTTCGGGCGGCGCGGCGTCGGTGAACAGCATGTCCACCTCGTCGAAGCGGGCGAGTTCCACCATCGCCGGCCGGTTGAACTTGCTGTGGTCGGCGGCGAGCCACACCTCGCGCGAGTGGTCGAGGATGGCGCGGGCCACCTTCACCTCGCGGTAGTCAAAGTCGCGCAGCGTGCCGTCGGCCTCGATGCCCGAGATGCCGATCAGGCCGATGTCGACCTTGAACTGGCTGATGAAGTCGACAGTGACTTCACCCACGATGCCCCGGTCGCGGGCGCGCACCACCCCACCGGCGACGATGACCTCGCAGTCCGGGTTGTCGGACAGGATCGCGGCGACATTCAGGTTGTTCGTGATGACCCGCAACCCCTTGTGGTGCAGCATCTCGCGGGCGATGGCCTCGGTGGTGGTGCCGATGTTGAGGATCAGCGAACACCCGTTGGGCACCGCCCTCGCCACGGCACGGGCGATGCGCTGCTTCGCCGTTTCGTTCAGCTGCTGGCGCTGGCGGTACGCGATGTTTTCGGTGGTGGAGCTCGGCAGCCGCACACCCCCGTGGAAGCGCGACAGCAACCCGGCCTCCGACAGCAGCTTCACGTCGCGCCGCACCGTCTGCAGCGTGACGCCGAACTGGTCGGCCAATGCCTCCACGGTCATGGTGCCGCGGGTGCGCAACTCCTCCATCAACTGGGCCTGGCGAGGGTTCGGGGTCATGCGAAAGCGTGGCTCGGGTTCATTCCGGAGTGGCGAGCGTACCGAAACTTTTTCGAACCCCTCCGGTGGTTTCCCACCCTTGCAAGGTGTTCGTTTGTCCGTTAAAAAGAAAAAAGAAGAAAACAAACGAACTCAAACCGAACATTCGGCCACGTTCGAGCGTGACGCGCTGCACAACCCTGTTCGTGCCGTCACTACTTGCCACCCTTTCCTGCCCGAGGAGCCCGCTTGAACCCATCGTTGACCGGCTGTGACGTGCTCGTCGTGGGCGGCGGCATCAATGGTGCCGGGATCGCCCGCGACCTGGCCGGCCGCGGCCTGAAGGTGGTGCTGTGCGAGAAGGACGACCTCGCCGCGCACACCTCGTCGTCGTCCACCAAGCTCATCCACGGCGGCCTGCGGTACCTCGAGTACTACGAGTTCTCGCTGGTGCGCAAGGCGCTCGGCGAGCGCGAGGTGCTGCTGCGCAGCGCCCCGCACATCATGTGGCCGCTGCGGTTCGTGATGCCCCACGACCCCGGCATGCGCCCGGCGTGGATGATCCGCGCCGGCCTGTTCCTGTACGACCACCTGGCCCGCCGCGAGGTGCTGCCGGGTTCGTCCAGCGTCGACCTGCGCCGCCACCCGGCCGGTGTGCCACTCAAGCCGCAGTTCTCCCGCGGCTTCGTCTACTCCGACGGCTGGGTGGATGACGCCCGGCTCGTGGTGCTCAACGCCGTCGATGCCGCCGAACGCGGTGCCCAGGTGCTCACCGGCTGGCGCTGTGTCGACGCCAAGCGCGGCGACGGCCGGTGGGACGTCGAGTTGCAGGACGCCGCCGGCCGCAAGCAGTTCGTGCAGGCGCGCGCGCTGGTCAATGCCGCCGGGCCCTGGGCCGCGCAGTTCCTGCAGGCCCATGCGCACATCTCCGGGTCGAAGACGCTGCGGCTCGTGAAGGGCAGCCACATCGTGGTGCCGAAACTGTTCGACCACGACCACGCGTACATCTTCCAGAACCCCGACCGCCGCATCATCTTCGCGATCCCGTACGAGCGCGACTTCACGCTGATCGGCACCACCGACGTCGAACACCACGGCGCCGTGGGCCAGGCCCGCATCGACGACAGCGAGATCGCCTACCTCTGCGAGCAGGCCAGCCGCTACTTCGCCAAGCCGGTGGTGCCCGCCGACGTGGTGTGGTCCTACGCCGGCGTGCGCCCGCTGCTGGGCGACGAACACAGCGACGCATCGGCCGTCACCCGCGACTACCAGCTCGATCTGGAGCCCGGCCCGGCGCCACTGCTGACGGTGTGGGGCGGCAAGATCACCACGTTCCGCAAGCTCGCCGAAGAGGCGGCCGACACGCTGTGCCGCCACATGGGGGTTCACGCCGGCCCGTGGACCCGCGGTGCGCTGCTGCCGGGCGGCGACCTGTCCGCCTGGATCGGCCCGCCGGTGCGTCCCGACACCGATTTCACCCGGTTCGTCCAGACCGTTGCCGTTCGCCACCCTGCACTGCCCCCCGCATTGCGACACCGCTACGCCCGTGCCTATGGCGCCCGCATCGACCTCGTGGTGCGGCCCGAGGGCCTCGGCGAGGAAGTCGCGCCCGGGGTGTTCGAGGCCGAACTCGTCTACCTGCACGACCACGAATGGGCCCGCACCGCCGAGGACGTGCTGTGGCGCCGCTCGAAGCTCGGCCTGCACCTCTCTGCCGACGACCGCGCCCGTGTCACCCGCTGGTGCGAGGCCCGTTGGCCGGCGGCCGCGGCGGCCTCCGTTTCCCCTTAGTTCCTCACTGAAGTCCCCATGCAACTGACCCTGGAGAACCTCAGCAAACAGGTGGGCCCCGTGCCCTTCCTGTACCCGCTGAACCTGAGCCTCGTGCCCGGTGCCGTGACGGTGCTGCTTGGCGCCACGCAGGCTGGCAAGACCACGCTGATGCGGCTGATGGCCGGCCTCGACAAACCCAGCGAGGGCCTCGTGAAGGTGGACGGCGTGGACGTCACCGGCGTGCCGGTGCGCCAGCGCAACGTCGCGATGGTGTACCAGCAGTTCATCAACTACCCGTCGATGACGGTGTTCGACAACATCGCCTCGCCGCTGAAGCTGCGCGGCGAGCAGGGCATTGCCGAGCGCGTGCTCGCGCTCGCGAAACGCCTGCACATCGAACCCTTCCTGCAGCGGTTGCCGGCCGAGTTGTCCGGCGGGCAGCAGCAACGCGTGGCACTGGCCCGTGCACTCGCCAAGGACGCGCCGCTGATGCTGCTGGACGAACCCCTCGTGAACCTCGACTACAAGCTGCGCGAGGGCCTGCGCGACGAACTCACCCAGCTCTTTGCCGCCGGCGACTCCACCGTCGTCTACGCCACCACCGAACCCACCGAGGCACTGCTGCTGGGCGGGTACACCGCCGTGCTCGATGCCGGCGAGCTGCTGCAGTACGGCCCCACCGCAGAAGTGTTCCACCGGCCGCAGTCGATCCGTGTGGCACGGGCCTTCAGCGACCCGCCGATGAACCTGATCGCCGCGCGGTCCGATGGCCAGGGCCTCACCCTGCCGTCGGGCGCGGTGCTGCCGCTGGCCGGGCTGGCGCCATCTGCATCCGAGGTGACGGTGGGGCTGCGCGCCAGCGCCTTGCGGGTGCACGAGCGGCCCGGCGACCTGGTGCTGCGCGGCAAGGTCGAGCTGGCCGAGATCTCCGGCTCGGACACCTTCGTGCACGTCGACACCGCCGAGGGGGAACTCGTGGCGCAGCTGACGGGCGTGCACTTCTTCGAACTCGGCGAGGGGGTCACGCTGTACGTGAACCCCGAACAGGTCTACGTGTTCGCCCCGTCCGGTGCGCTGGTGCGTGCCCCCGCGAAGAGGAGCGCCTGACCATGGCCCGCATCGACCTCGACCTGGCCCACGCCTACCGCCCGAACCCGCAGCGCGACGAGGACTACGCGCTGCTGCCGCTGAAGATGACGTTCCGTGACGGCGGTGCGTACGCGCTGCTCGGCCCGTCCGGCTGCGGCAAGACCACCCTCCTCAACATCATCTCGGGCCTCGTGACACCGTCGCATGGCACGGTGTCGTTCGACGGTGTCGACATGACCCGCCACACGCCGCAGCTGCGCAACATCGCGCAGGTGTTCCAGTTCCCCGTCATCTACGACACGATGACCGTGGCCGAGAACCTCGCGTTCCCGCTGCGCAACCGTGGCGTGGCACCCGACCGCATCAAGCAGCGGGTGGGGCAGATCGCCGAGATGCTCGAGATGAGCGCGCAGCTCGACACCCGCGCCGCCGGCCTGGCGGCCGATGCGAAGCAGAAGATCTCGCTGGGCCGGGGCCTCGTGCGCGAGGACGTCTCGGCGGTGCTGTTCGACGAACCGCTCACCGTGATCGACCCGCACCTGAAGTGGCAGCTGCGCCGCAAGCTGAAGCAGATCCACCATGAACTGAAGCTGACACTCGTCTACGTCACCCACGACCAGGTCGAGGCGTTGACGTTCGCCGAGGAGGTGGTGGTCATGACCCGCGGCCGCGCCGTGCAGGTGGGTTCCGCCGATGCACTGTTCGAGCGGCCCGCGCACACCTTCGTGGGCCATTTCATCGGCTCGCCGGGCATGAACTTCCTGCCTGCCCGCTGGGCCGGTGGCCTGGAGGTGGCCGGGCGGCCGTTGAGCGGCGGGACGTTGCCCGCGGCGCTGGCGTCCGCAGGCGAGTTCAAGCTGGGGGTGCGGCCGGAATACGTGTCGCTCGCCGCGGCCGACGCCCCGGGCGCGCTGCCCGCCGTCGTGTCGATGGTGCAGGACGTGGGCACCTACTGGCTCGTCACGGCCAAGGCCGGCGACGCGGTGTTGCGTTCGCGCCTGAGCCCTGACACCGTGCCGCCCCGCGTGGGCGACACCGCGTGGTTGACGGTGCTGGGCACCCACACGTGTTTCTACAACCGCAACGAGGAGCTGATCGCATGAAGCCGGTCAACCAGAAGGCCTGGCTGCTGATCCTGCCAGTGGTGCTGTGTGTGGCGTTTTCGGCGGTGCTGCCGCTGATGACGGTGGTGAACTATTCGGTGCAGGACATCATCTCGCCCGAGCGCCGTGTGTTCGTGGGCACCGAGTGGTTCAAGCTCGTGATGCGCGACGAGGAACTGCACGGCGCGCTGCTGCGCCAGATCGGGTTCTCGTTCGCGGTGCTGGCGGTCGAGATCCCGCTTGGCATCGCCCTCGCGCTGTCGATGCCGGCCACCGGCTGGCGGTCGTCGGCGGTGCTCGTGGTGGTGGCCATCTCGCTCTTGATCCCGTGGAACGTGGTGGGCACCATCTGGCAGATCTACGGCCGCACCGACATTGGCCTGATGGGCGCCACGCTCGCGCGGCTGGGGGTCGACTACAGCTACACGGGCAGCGCCACCGACGCGTGGATCACCGTGCTGGTCATGGACGTGTGGCACTGGACACCCCTCGTGGCACTGCTGTGTTTTGCCGGGCTGCGCGCCATCCCCGACGCCTACTACCAGGCCGCCCGCATCGACGGCGCCAGCAAGTTCGCGGTGTTCCGCTTCATCCAGCTGCCCAAGCTGCGCGGGGTGCTGATGATCGCGGTGCTGCTCCGGTTCATGGACAGTTTCATGATCTACACCGAACCGTTTGTGCTGACGGGCGGCGGGCCGGGCAACGCCACCACGTTCCTGTCGCAGTACCTGACGCAAAAGGCCGTGGGCCAGTTCGACCTGGGTCCGGCCGCGGCGTTTTCGCTGATCTATTTCCTGATCATCCTGCTGCTGTGTTTCATCCTCTACAACTGGATGCAGCGCGTGGGCACGCAGGGCGATGCGGAGGTGTCCCATGGATAAGCGGTTCAAGAAGCGCGTGTTCTTCCTCGCGCTGTACCTGCTGTTCGCGATCCTGCCGGTGTACTGGATGGTGAACATGTCGTTCAAGACGAACGAGGAGATCCTCTCCACGTTCAGCCTGTGGCCGGTCAACTTCACGCTGCAGCACTACAAGACGATCTTCACCGACGAGTCGTGGTACTCGGGCTACATCAACTCGCTGATCTACGTGGGCATCAACACGGTGATCTCGCTGCTGGTGGCGCTGCCCGCGGCCTACGCGTTCTCGCGCTACAGCTTCCTTGGCGACAAACACGTGTTCTTCTGGCTGCTGACAAACCGCATGACGCCGCCCGCGGTGTTCCTGCTGCCGTTCTTCCAGCTGTACACCACGCTCGGGATGATGGACACGCACATCGCGGTGGCGCTGGCCCACCTGCTGTTCAACGTGCCGCTGGCGGTGTGGATCCTCGAAGGCTTCATGAGCGGCGTGCCACGCGAGATCGACGAAACCGCGTACATCGACGGCTACTCGTTCCCGCGGTTCTTCCTGACGATCTACCTGCCGCTCATCAAGGCCGGGGTGGGTGTGGCGGCGTTCTTCTGCTTCATGTTCAGCTGGGTCGAGCTGCTGATGGCGCGCACCCTCACGAGCGTGAACGCCAAGCCCATCGTGGCCACGATGACCCGCACCGTGTCGGCCTCCGGCATGGACTGGGGCGTGCTCGCGGCGGCCGGCGTGTTGACCATCGTGCCGGGTGCGATCGTCATCTGGTTTGTGCGGCACTACATCGCGAAGGGTTTCGCGATGGGCCGCGTCTGAACGGGAGTACGAGATGTTCGAGTGGATGGCCTGGACGCTGCCGGTGGCGGTGTTCTTCTGTTGCATCGTGCTGATGCTGGCGGGCATGACGGTGTGGGAACTGCGTTCCCCCACCACGCTGCGCAAGGGGTGGTTGCCCATGGCCACCACCCGCGGCGATCGCCTGTTCGTGGGCCTCTTGATGGCGGCCTACGTGAACCTCGTGTTCGTGGGCTTCAGCGAAAAGATGACGGTGTGGTTCAGCCTCGCGGAAGAGCCGTCGGTGTGGATCAGTTTCATCGCGTCGATGGCGCTGCTGGCGCTGGTGATGCGCAAGGGTTAGTCGTTCGTTCCTGAATAGGCACCCGGTGAACCCTTCCCAGCCGTGTGCCCCTGCGATCCATTGGGAAGTCCTGAGGAGAGATGACATGACACAACGCTTGAAAGCGGTGGCACACGCCGCTGCCATCCTGGCGGCCGCGCTGGCCCTGGGCCAGGGCGCCTGGGCCGGTGAAGCCGAGGCCAAGAAGTGGATCGACAGCGAGTTCCAGCCGTCCACCCTGTCGAAGGACAAGCAGGCGGCCGAGATGAAGTGGTTCATCGACGCGGCCAAGAAGCTGCAGGCCAAGGGCGTGAAGGAAATCTCGGTGGTGTCCGAGACCATCACCACGCACGAGTACGAATCGAAGACGCTGGCCAAGGCCTTCGAGGAGATCACCGGCATCAAGGTCAAGCACGACCTGATCCAGGAAGGTGACGTGGTCGAGAAGCTGCAGACCTCGATGCAATCCGGCAAGAGCATCTATGACGGCTGGATCTCCGACTCCGACCTGATCGGCACCCACTACCGCTACGGCAAGGTGATGTCCCTCACGGACTACATGGCTGGCGCCGGCAAGGAGTTCACGAACCCGGACATCGACATCCCCGACTTCATCGGCCGCAGCTTCACCACCGCGCCGGACGGCAAGATGTACCAGCTGCCCGACCAGCAGTTTGCCAACCTCTACTGGTTCCGCGCCGACCTCTTCGCCCGCAAGGACCTGAAAGACAAGTTCAAGGCCAAGTACGGCTACGACCTGGGCGTGCCGCTCAACTGGAGCGCGTACGAGGACATCGCCGAGTTCTTCACGAACGATGTGAAGACCATCGACGGCAAGCCCATCTACGGCCACATGGACTACGGCAAGAAGGATCCGTCGCTGGGCTGGCGTTTCACCGATGCATGGCTCTCGATGGCCGGCACCGCCGACGTGGGCATCCCGAACGGCATGCCGGTGGACGAGTGGGGCATCCGCGTGGCCGACGACAAGTGCACGCCGGTGGGGGCCTCCGTGTCACGCGGTGGTGCCACCAACTCCCCGGCCGCCGTGTACGCGCTGACGAAGTACGTCGACTGGATGAAGAAGTACGCCCCGAAGGAAGCCTCCGGCATGACCTTCGGTGAATCCGGCCCCGTGCCGGCCCAGGGGCAGATTGCACAGCAGATCTTCTGGTACACCGCCTTCACGGCCGACATGGTCAAGCCCGGCCTGCCGGTGGTGAACGCCGACGGCACGCCGAAGTGGCGCATGGCCCCGGGCCCCAACGGCCCGTACTGGAAACAGGGCATGCAGAACGGCTACCAGGACGTGGGCTCGTGGACCTTCTTCAAGGCCCATGACGCCAACCGAACGGCCGCTGCGTGGCTCTACGCCCAGTTCGTGACCAGCAAGACCGTGTCGGCGAAGAAGTCCGCGGTGGGCCTCACGTTCATCCGTGACAGCGACATCCGCCACGAGTACTTCACCAAGAATGCCAACAAGTACGGCGGCCTGATCGAGTTCTACCGCAGCCCGGCCCGGGTCGCGTGGACCCCTACCGGCAACAACGTGCCCGACTATCCGAAGCTCGCGCAGCTGTGGTGGAAGAACGTGGCCGTCGCCGTCACCGGTGAAAAGACCCCGCAGGCCGCGATGGACAACCTGGCCGAGGAGATGGACCAGGTGATGGCCCGCCTGCAACGCGCCGGCATGGCCCAGTGTGCGCCGAAGCTCAACGCCAAGGGCGATCCCAACAAGTACCTGAGCGACAAGGGTGCGCCGTGGAAGAAGCTTGCCAACGAGAAGCCGAAGGGTGAAACCATCGACTACGAGAAGCTGCTTGGCGCTTGGAAGGAAGGGCGTGCTCGCTGATCGATAAGCTAGGTTAGACCGCGGCTCCGAGCCGCGTGCAGTAGATGGCAATCTGCCGTCGGCCTCTTCAATGGGGTCGGCGGCATTTTTCTTCCATGAGCGAAATCTCGGACAGTAGGCCGCGACGCATGAATAAGGCGCTCATCTGAAAGGGACCTTAAGAACTCGCTGAAGCGATACTCTGAGGAGCCTTCGGAGGGATAGTAAATTGGCCGATGGAGGATCAAGCGGTCGGGTCCTCGGCGACTGCGCAGCGATCGCAATCCACGTACGCCAACGCCGGAATCGGGTCTACAGCAGAGGAGAATGCATGGGGAGAAGAATCATGCGAGAGACGAATCGATTCGTCGCTTTTGACGGCGATGGTGGCAAGCACATCGTGCGAGTGCTACAGCAATTTGCCGAGATCGTGTCCTCGAAAGGTATCAAGCTCGTACCTACAAGCAAGTGCGTTCATCAACTGGCGAACGGCGACTTGCTCGTGGCGCGAGAAGATCGACTGCTTGAAATTGTCAAGACACGAGAGTTGCTAACGAGGCCCTAGGCGCCACGGTTCGTCGCTCTGTCTGCGCTGTAAAGCAGCCTCGTAACTCGGTCTAGCAGACATCAATGGGAAGAGCAGATAGGCCTCAATAGAAAAAGCGCACGGCCGGGAAACCCGAGCGTGCGCTCCTTATGTCAGGCCACCGAAGTGGCCCAGACGTCGGCTTTTAGAAGTTGTGCTTCACGCCGATGTCCCAACCCGTCTTCTTCAGAGCGGAGTTGGCACGCACAGCGTCGTTCTTCTCGTTCACGACGTCCGTGTAGATCGTGGTGCGCTTCGACAGGGCGTAGTGGTAGCCGATGCCGAATTGCTTGTCGAGCTTGGTCTTGGCGCCGCCAACTGCAGCTTCGTTCTCGAGCATGGCGTAGCTGGTCTTCAGTTCGCCGTTGCCGATCGGAGCGGTCAGGCCGAGGATGTAACCACGACGCTCGTCATCGTTGTTGGCGTTGCCGAAGCCGTACAGGCCGATAACCTTCACGACCTTGAAGTCCCAGGCGGCGTTGATGGTGGTCCACTTGGCGTTTTCGTTGGCCGGGTTCTCGAAGCCCACGCCGACCGTGATCGGGCCGCCGGTGTACGAAGCAGCCAGCGAGTACGGACGGTCTTCACCGACTTGTTGGGCCTTGATGCCCGACGTGGCGGTTTGCTCAGCGGCCGTGGCGCGCTCGGAGATTTGCGCGCCGACGGTCAGGCCGCTGAACGTGCCACGGTAGTTCACCGAGTTGGCGTAACGGGTGGTGGCGATGCCACGGCCGTTCAGGATCGTGGTGTTTTGAGCCACGGTGTCCGTGCCGAACGGATCGGCAGGAGCTTGCGACAGGGCGTATGCAGCGCTGTCTTCACGGCCCAGGTAGAAATCACCGAACGTGGTGCGCAGGCCGACGAACGACTTGCCGTCCCAGAACACGGGGTTGGCAACGCCGTCATCCGGCGTGAAGCGGTGTTCGAACTGGAAGAAGGCCTTCAGGCCGCCACCCAGGTCTTCAACGCCACGGAAGCCGAGGCGGCTGGCCGAGCCTTGACGGACTTCGACGTTCTTCACGCCTTCGGAGTACTGGGCAACGCCTTGGTCCACACGACCATAGATGGTGACCGACGATTGAGCGAATGCGGAGCCGCTGACAGCGGCGATCGCGGCAAGTGCGAGCAGAGATTTTTTCATGGTGTGCATTCCAACTTATTTGAGGTCAATCGGCTGTCCATGATCGATGGCGCCGGAGGGCGTGTTGCAAGAGGTGCCTCACATCACGACAGAACGCATTGGAGCGCAGGAAGTGGGCGCTGTCACCGATAATGGTGCACACCGTTGGCAGCAAGCCACAGTGGCTTGACGTCATCAGTCAGTCACGCGCAAAGAGGGGAAACCCCGAGAAAGGGCCTCGTCCACCACCTCAACCCAATGCATCGTGGGGATATCGGTGCCACTCTGCAGGTGGGTGATGCAGCCGATGTTCGCGGACACGATGGCCTGGGGCCGCGTGGCTTCGAGGTGGCGGAGCTTACGGTCGCGCAGTTTCAGTGCCAATTCGGGCTGGAGCACCGAGTAGGTGCCCGCCGAGCCGCAGCAGAGATGAGACTCCACGGATGCGACGCTCACGTTAAATCCCATATTGCGCAAATGGATTTCGACGCCCCCGCGTAACTGCTGGCCGTGTTGCAGCGTGCACGGCGGATGGAAAACCAGGTCGCGCCAACGGGGTTTCTTGAGGCGGGGTTTGAGGACCGGCACCAGCGCCGGCAGCAGCTCGCTCAGGTCGCGGGTTTTCTCGGCGATGCGGCGGGCCTTGTGGGCATAGGCCGGGTCGTGCGCGAGCGCGTGCCCATACCCCTTGACCGTCACGCCGCATCCGGAGGCGTTCATCACGATGGCCTCGACCTCGTCGACCAGCGGCCACCAGGCGTCGATGTTGCGGCGCATGTCGTCGAGGCCACCGGCGGCGTCGCTGAGGTGGGTGCGGATGGCCCCGCAGCAACCGGCCCCGGCGGCCACCACGGTCTGGATGCCGGCGGCGTCGAGCACACGGGCGGTGGCGCTGTTGATGTTGGGCGCCATCGCCGGCTGCACGCAGCCGGTGAGCAGCAGCACCTTGCGGGCGTGCGTGCGGGTGGGCCAGTCACGGGCGGACGCGGGGGCGGGCGGCGGCACCTTCGCCTTCAGTGCCTGGGGCAGCAGCGGGCGAACGGCCTGTCCCAAGCGCATGGCCGGGGCAAAGAGGCGGGACGTCAGCCCCTCCTTCAGCAACCAGCGCAGCGCGCGTGAAGGCGCCGGGCGTGGCACCCGGGCGTCGACGATCTCCCGGCCGATCTCCACCAGGCGCCCATATTGAACACCGGACGGGCAGGTGGTCTCGCAGTTGCGGCAGGTGAGGCAGCGGTCCAGGTGCAGCTGCGTGGTGGCCGTCACCGGGGCCCCTTCGAGCGCCTGCTTGATCAGGTAGATGCGGCCGCGCGGGCCGTCCAGCTCGTCCCCGAGCAATTGGTAGGTGGGGCACGTGGCGGTGCAGAAGCCGCAGTGCACGCAGTTGCGCACGATGCCCTCGGCTTCGGTGCCTTCGCGGGTGCCCTGGAATTCAGGGGCAAGGTGGATCTGCATGGGACCTCACAGGCCGGGGTACAGGCGGCCGGGGCAGAAGATGCCGGCCGGATCGAAGGACTGCTTCAGGGACCGGTGGATGGCTGCGACCGGCGGCGCGAGCGGCGCGAACACGCCGGCCGACTTGTCCTGGCCCCGGAACAGGGTGGCGTGCCCGCCCACCAGCGCCGCGGCGCGCCGCACCTGGGCCGCGGGCGCGGGGGTGCACCACCAGCGCTGCGCGCCGTGCCACTCGATCAGCTGTTCGCCCGGCAGCCCGAGGCCGGGGGCGGTCTGCGGGACCGACAGGCGCCACAGCGGTACACCGCGTGACACGGCCACCATCGCTTTCTCGAAAAATTCGTCCGTCTGGTGGCGCAGGCCTTGCCAGAACGGACTGGCGAGCGCGGGCTCCACCACGTCGCCGCCGGCGTCGCGGAACGTGGCAATCGCGGCCTGCACCGCGGCCAGGGCACCCCGCAGCCGCACGAGCAGCGTGCCGTCCCACCAGGCGCTGGCGTTCAGCGGCAGCGGCTGGCCGCCCCACTCATTGAGGTGGGCCAGCGCCGAGGCTTCGTCGAACCCGAAGCGCACCGTGGCGGTGGCGGGGGCCAGCGGCAACACCTTCAGCGACACGTCGACCAGCACCCCGAGGGCGCCGAGCGACCCGGCCAGCACCCGCGACACGTCGTAGCCCGCCACATTCTTCATCACCTCACCGCCGAACTGCATCAGTTCACCGCGGCCGTCGAGCAGCGTGGCCCCGAGCAGGTGGTCGCGCACGGCGCCCACCGACGCCCGGGACGGCCCCGACAACCCGGCCGCCACCATGCCCCCCACGGTGCCCCCGCGGGCGAAATGGGGCGGTTCGAACGCGAGGCACTGGTTCTTCTCGGCCAGCGTGGCCTCCAGCTCGGCGAGCGGCGTGCCGCACGACACGGTGACCACGAGTTCGGTGGGCTGGTAACTGACGATGCCGGTGTGCCCCCGCGTGTCGAGCACCCGGCCCACTGGCGCCTCGCCATAGAAGGCCTTCGTGCCGCCGCCGCGGATCTCCAGCGGTTCGCGGGCATCGTGCGCGGCGCGCACCTGGTCGATCAGGGCGGTGAGGTTCGGGGTCATCAGAAGCGGGGAATCTCCGCAAAGGCGAGCAGGCCGCGCCGCACGTGCATCTTCCCGTACTCCGCACAGCGGGACAACGTGGGGATGACCTTGCCCGGGTTCAGCAACCCGGCCGGGTCGAAGGCGTGCTTGAGCGCCAGCATGCGCTCGCGCTCGGCCGGGGAAAACTGCACGCACATCGATGACAGCTTCTCCACGCCCACGCCGTGTTCCCCGGTGACCGTGCCGCCCATCGCGACACTGGTCTCGAGGATGTCGGCCCCGAACAGCTCGCAGCGGTGCAGCTGGTCGGCGTCGTTCGCGTCGTACAGGATCAGCGGGTGCAGGTTGCCGTCGCCGGCATGGAACACGTTGGCGCACCGCAGGCCGTACTTCGTTTCCATCGCGGCGATGGCCTGCAGCATGTCGGCGAGCCGGCGGCGCGGGATGGTGGAGTCCATGCACATGTAGTCGGGGCTGATGCGCCCGCTCGCCGGGAAGGCGTTCTTGCGCCCGCTCCAGAAGCGCAGGCGCTGGGCCTCGTCCTTGCTGACCTCGGCGCGCGTGGCGCCCGATGTCACCAGCACGTCGAGCATGCGCCCGATCTCCTCGTCCACCTCCTCGGGCGTGCCATCGCTTTCGCACAGCAGGATGGCCTCGGCCGACAGGTCGTACCCGGCGTGAACAAAGTCCTCCACGGCGGCGGTCATGGGCTTGTCCATCATCTCGAGGCCTGCCGGGATGATGCCGGCGGCGATGACGTTGGCCACCGCGTCGCCGGCTTTCCGCAGGTCGTCGAAGCTGGCCATGATGCAACGGGCCACCACCGGCTTCGGCACGAGCTTGACCGTCACCTCGGTGATGACGGCCAGCATGCCCTCGCTGCCCACCACCAGGGCCAGCAGGTCGAGGCCCGGGGCATCGAGTGCCGGGCCGCCGAACACCACCGGTTCGCCGGCCGCGGTGAACCCGCGCACGGCCAGCACGTTGTGCAGCGTGAGGCCGTACTTCAGGCAGTGCACCCCGCCCGAGTTTTCCGCCACGTTGCCGCCGATGGTGCAGGCGATCTGGCTGCTGGGGTCGGGGGCGTAGTAGAGACCGTGCGGGGCCGCGGCTTCGCTGATGGCGAGGTTGCGCACCCCGCACTGAACGACGGCCGTGCGTGCGAGCGGGTCGACGTGGACGATGCGGTTGAACTTGGCGAGGCTCAGCGTGACCCCGAGCGCATGGGGCAGCGCGCCCCCGCTCAACCCGGTGCCGGCGCCGCGTGCCACTACCGGCACCTCGAGCGCGTGGCAGGCCTTCAGCACGGCCGCCACCTGGTCGGCCGTTTCCGGCAGGGCCACCAGCAACGGCACCTGGCGGTAGGCGGTGAGCCCGTCGCATTCGTACGGCACGGTGTCCTCGTGCTGCCACAACAGCGCGTGAGCCGGCAGCAGCGGTTGCAGGGCCGCCACCACCTGGGCCTGGCGCGCGGCGCGGTCGGGGGCGCGGGTGGGGTGGTTCATGCCGGTGACCCGTTCGCGAACACGGTCAGCACCCCCGTGTAGCCATACAGATGGTGGTGGGCGATCTCGCCCGCGGCAAAAAAACCGACCAGCGGCACGTCACCCAGCGCGTGGCGGATGAGCGCCAGCTCGGCCGACGGGGCGCCGAAGTGCGGCCCCCCGCGGCCGGTGCAGCTCACGTACACGGCGCCCGCGATGCCGCGCGCCGGGTGGGGTGCGCTGTCGGCCAGTCCCGGATTCAGCGCCAGTGCTTCGGCCAGCGGCAGGGTGTCAGGCTCCAGTTCCTCGCGGATCTCGCTGCAGATGCGCACCAGGTCGCGCCGGGCGCCTTCGACGTGGCGGTGGCAGAACGCCAGCTGCATGCCCTCGCTGACCTCTTCGCTGACGGCCACCCCCCGGTGTTTCGGCTCGATGCCGATCAGGTGGCGCACGCGGGTGTCGGTGCCGAACTGCCCCGGGTGGGACAGGAGGTGGTCGCGGCTGTCGCTCAGGCCGACCAGGGTCTGGCGCAGTCGTGGCAGGGCCTCGCGCGGTTCGGTGGCCGGGACGCCGAGGTCGCGCAACAGCACGTCGAGCGCGGGTTCGCCATCGAGGGCCAGCACGAGGTTGCGTTCTGCCCGCGTGATGATCCGCACCGGCCCCACGGGCTGGCAGCCCTGCGTGACCCGGGAGACCATGGACACCCCGGCAGCGAACGCCACGCCCGACAACCCCCCTTCGAACACCCCGTCGGCCACCTGGACCGTGTGGGTGCGCGACGAGGCCAGGCCGCCGAACAGGTAACCCGACGTGGTGCGTGTGCTCATCTCGGCGATCAGCTCGGGCAAGTCGGGCGTGGCCGGGTCGGCATGGACCAGCGCCGCCGCGGCCGGGAACCCGGCCAGCGGCCGGGCGCCGGAAAACACCCGGAACTGGTCGCGCGGCAGGCCCGCGAGCATCAGCACGAGCGCGGGTTCGTCGATGTACTCGGCGCCGTTGGCCGCCACCCCGACCCCCACCGTGCCGACCCAGGACACCCCCGGCCAGCGCGAGGTCAGTTCATCGAGGAGTGCGGCCGCCTGCGGCGCGTAGTGGTCGCTGAAATACACCCAGCCGAGCGTGGGATCGGCCACGTGACGCCCCGCCGGGTCGGCGCGCTGGGCGTCGATCTGCGCCGCGGCCAGCGCAAGGGCCATGCGCCAGTCGGGGTGGGTGGCATGGGCGTGGGCAAAGAGCTTCATCGTTCAGGGTTTCGGGGCGGCGCGCTTGCGCGCGGGTGCCCCGGCAGCAGCGGTCTTGGCCGCCGCCTTGCGCGGGGGGGCCTTCTTGGCCGGTTCGCCGACCGGGGTGGCCGGGGGCTCCTGCATCGCGGTGGCGGCGAGTTGGGTGAATTGCTTTGTCAAGGCGCCCCACCACTGCACCGGGTCCACGAGGGCCGGCGCCGGTTCATGCTGGTCGGCGGAGGGTTCGGCCGGTGCGGCTTGCGGCGCGGGTTCCGCGGTGGGCGCGCGGGCGTGCAGCGAATCGCGCAAATCACCCATCTGGACGTTCATGGTCTTCAACGTCGACAGGGTCATGCGCTGGACCTCGAGGGCCTGCACCGTGGCGGCCAGCATGCGGGCGTTCTGTTCGAGCCAGAACTGCACGGTGCGCAACTCGTTGATGCGCTTTTCCAGCTCTTCGGGGTTCAGCGTGGGCGCGATCCACTGCCCCATCGCGGGCATGGCCGACCCCGCGTTCTTGACCAGGTTCTGCAGGAAGTCGAAGCCGGGGACGAGGTTGGTGAAGGAAGAGGTGTCTGCCATGCTGTCTCCGGGGTGGCGGGTGGTTCCAGTCCATTGTGCATGGGTCCACCGCGTCTCGCCAATCCAGAGTGGCCCCCCATGCCCCCGGGTGGCATTCAGCGGGGCGTCAGCGGTTCGCGGGTCACCGTGTAGCCCCGTTCGGTGAGCAGTGCCGGCAGGCCCGACGCGCCCACGAGGTGCAGGCTGCCCACGGCCGCGAACACCGACTGGCCGCCCGCGTGCAGGCGATCCACGGCCGCGGCGAGACCGGGGTTGCGGTCTTCGAGCAGCGCCTTCATCTGGGCCCGGTCACGGGGCGTGCGGACGCAGTTGCACCAGGTGGTGAACCGGCCGAGTTCTTCGTCGCGGCCGGTTTCCCAAACCCTGGCCAGGCGCAATGCGAGGGGCCGGACGCGGTCCTGCTCCAGGTCCGCCAGCATGCGCGTCATGTTGCCGCGCAGGTCGGTTTCGTTGGCGCTGACCAGGCTTGCCAGCTGCAACGACACCGTCTCGAGGGAGGCGACGGGCTTGTTCATCGTGCGGGCCACCTGGGCGAGCGACACGTCGATGCCAAAGGCCGCGTGGAACCCGTCGCGGGCAGTGGCCGCCATCGTGAGGTTCGCGGCCAGCATCTCGGGGGCCACCTGGTCGGCATGGGTTTCGGGCAAACACGCGCGGCGCAGCTGGGCGCGCAGCCGGCGGTCGAGGGCCGGTGTCAGGGTCAGCCGCGGGTCGCGCGCCATCCCGGCCTGCAGCTCGCCCAGCACGGCGGGGTCGAGCGGGTCGAGTTCGAGCGCGAGCGTGTCGCTGTCCTCGAGTGCCGCACGCACGATGGGACCGGGGTACGCCCAGGCCGTCTTGCCGATGTGGATGGTGCCGTACAACCACGACGTGCGGCCGTCCTTCTCGAGGCGCCACAACATGCCGCGATCGCGCGCATCGCGCCACCCGGCGGCCTGTTCCTCCGCGCTGGGCGGGCGGGCCGCTGGCGGGCAGTCGGCCGGCTGCGGCGGGGTGGCCCCGGCAGCGCGGCCCAGGCAGCAGGCGGCCAGCACCCAGGGAAGGACGCGGCGCAGCACGGTCATGGTTTGCTCTCGCGGAGGTCGATGGTGAGCACGCCGTTGTGCTGCTGCCATCGCAGGCGGCCGAGCACGTCCATGCCCAGCAGCGGGTTGTCGTTGAGGCCAGGCAGCGCGACCACCCGCAGGTCGTCCACCCTCACGCCGCCCTTCAAGGCCAGGTTCACCCGCATCACCTCGCCGGTGACCACACCGCCGGCGGTGCTGGACTGCACTTCGCCGAGCGGCGCCAGGCCGAGCTGGCGCGCAAGCGCCGCGGACAGCGCGGTACCGGTGGCCCCCGTGTCGATCAGGAAGTCGACGCGGTGGCCATTGAGGGTGCCGGGCCAGTGGTAATGGCCGTCGGCACCGCGCTGGATCTCGACCAGGTCGCCCGTGGTCTGGAAGCGCGCCCGGCGCTGCTGGCCTTCGAAGGCCTGGATGGCGAGGAACACGCCCAGGCCGACCAGCAGCCAGACGGTGGCGATCTTCAGGGTGTGGGGCAGTTCGGTCATGTCATGTCGAGTGTCGCCCGATTCGAGCGCGACGTCAGGGCGCCGCCACCGCCTGGTCGATGGCACCGAACACCGACTGGCCGTCCGAGCCCATCATCTCGATGCGGATGGTGTCACCGTGGCGCATGAAGTCGGTTCGGGGTTCGCCGTGTTCCAGGGTCTCCAGCGCACGCTTCTCGGCAATGCATGAGAAGCCGCGCGAGGCGTCCGCGTTGCTGACCGTGCCGCTGCCCACGATGCTGCCGGCGCGCACGTTGCGGGTCTTTGCCAGGTGGGCGATCAGTTGCCCGAAGTGGAACTTCATCTCCGGTCCCGCGTCGCAGAGGCCCACGCGCTTGCCGTTCCACGTGCTCTGCAGCGGCAGGTGCACGCGGCCGCCCTTCCAGGCCGCCCCCAGTTCGTCGGGAGTAACGGCCACCGGGCTGAACGCGGTGGCGGGCTTGCTCTGGAAAAAACCGAACCCCTTGGCGAGCTCCCCGGGCACGAGGTGGCGCAGGCTCACGTCGTTGGCCAGCATCACGAGGCGGATGGCATCGACGGCCCGGTCGGGCGGCGTGCCCATCGCCACGTCGCCGGTGATGACGGCCACTTCCCCTTCGAAGTCGATGCCCATCTTTTCGCTGGGCACGACGATCGGGTCGGTGGGGCCCAGGAAATCGTCACTGCCACCCTGGTAGACCAGCGGGTCGGTCTGGAGGCTGTCGGGCACCTCCGCGCCGCGCGCCTTGCGCACGAGTTCCACGTGGTTCAGGTAGGCCGAGCCGTCGGCCCACTGGTAGGCGCGCGGCAGCGGGGCCATGCAGAGGGCCGGGTCGAACGGGAACGCGTGCCGTGCCCGGCCGTGGTTCAGCGAGATCGACAGCTCCTCGAGCTGGGGCGACAGGAAATTCCAGTCGTCCAGCACCTGCTGCAGCCGGGTGGCGATGCCGTTGGCGTAGTGGGCGGTGCCCAGGTCGCGCGAGACGACCACGAGCTGGCCGTCGCGTGATCCATCCTTGTAACTGGCGAGTTTCATCGTGAGTGGCGTGGCAAGGGCTTCGGTTTCCCGTATTGTCGATGCATGGACGACTCTTTCTTCTCCGCCCCCTCCCGCCGCTGGCGTGCGCTGTTGCCGCTGGCCGTTCCCGTCGTGCTCGCCCACCTGGCGCTGGCCGGCGTTTCCGTCTCGTGGGCCGACACCCCGCCGCCCCGTGTCCCCACCGTGGCCGTGCGGGTGGTGGACGCCCCGGCGCCGCCACCCGCCGCCGCACCAGCGCCGGCCACCCCTGCACCAGCGCCGGCGCCGGCACCCCCGGCACCCGCCCGGAAGGTGGCGAAGGCCGCGGCGAAACCCGGGGTCGAGCCCCAGCCCATCGTGGACCCGGCCCCTGGGGACGTGCCGGTGTACCGCACGCGCATGCCCCCCTCCCTCACGGTGCGTTACGTGATCAGCCGGGGGCCGTGGAGCGGCAATGGCGAACTGGTGTGGGACGAGCAGGACACCCGCTACCACGCCCGCCTGGAGGGCCGGGTGGCAGGCTTCAAGGTGATCACCTGGGACAGCGCCGGGCAGATCGACGGCGATGGCATCGCTCCCGTCCGGTTCACCGACGAACGCCGTGGCAAGTCCATGCTGGCAGCCAACTTCCAGCGATCGGCGGGCAAGATCACCTATTCCGGCCCCGACGTGAAGCACCCGCTCATCCCCGGCACGCAGGACCGCCTGAGCTGGATGGTCCAGATCGCCGCCATCGCCAACGCCGACCCGCAGCGGGTGGCCCCCGGCAAGCGGATCAGCATGTTCGTCACCGGCGCGCGCGGGGACGCCGATGTGTGGTCATTCCAGGCCATCGGCACCGAAAACGTCGCCATCGGCGGCGCATCGGTGCCGGCCATCAAGCTGTTGCGTGAACCGCGCAAAGCCCACGACACGCGCGTGGAGGTGTGGCTCGACCCCCAACTGCACCACTTGCCGGTGCGCGCACGCCTCACCAGTTCACCCGACAACGAAACATTGGAACTGGTGCGGCGCGGTTCGGATCCATCCTGAGGCCGTGGCCCTCTCATCACAGACTTGAAAGCGTCCGGATCGGCCCGAGGTACGGGGTGTCTCACCAGGAGAATCGCATGCAGATGGTCTACAACTCGGACAACTATGTCGTCGTTCAGTTCGATCTGCCCGAAGCACAGGACAGCGGTCTCGGCGACGACGCCCTGTCCCGAGGCGGCTTCGAGATCGTCGACAAATTCGCGCGGAAGGAGATCTTCATCGAGGGCGCGATGGCTGAGACCTTCAAGGACGAGGTCACCGCGCTGATCGAAACCTCCCCGTCGGAAGAGGAAATGGACGACTACATCGAGCGTTACACCTCGCTGATGCTGCACCCGGTCGTCCTCCACTGAACCGTTTCCCCCGCGCCCGCCTCGCGGGCGCGCATTGCCCCACGGGGATTCGGACAAGCGTTCCCCCACGGAACGTGGCCTTGCGCTATGGTGCAACCGGGCTTGCCCCTTGGTGCGTGGTGCGCCAAGATGGCCCCGATGGTTGTTCGCCCGCAGGAGCTGCCCATGGCCACCCCTCGCTTCGACGCGCGTGTCGTGTTGTCGCCCGGTCTGAAAGACGCGCCGGTGCTCGACCGCATGTGCTCGCAGTTCGTGCTGACCCTCACGGTGCGGCACGCGGCGCGCTTCAACCTGCGGCGCGACTGGAACAGCCTGCTCTCGCTCACGGCCAAGCACCTCGTGTGGCCGGCCAGCGTGCTCGAACGGCTGCGCGCGTTCCTGAAGGTGCGCTGCAAGGGCAACGAACACTGGACGGGCCACGAGGACCTGAGCGACACCACCTTCATGAGCCGCCACGGCGGCTGGGGCGGCCCGTACGAGGAAGGCACCCTCTTCTTCTACATCGACGAATACATCAAGGACGCCCCGAAGGACCTGCTCGCCGTCATCGGCACTACCGCCGAGTGGCTCGACCGCAGCCTGAAGAAGGAGTCCACGCTGGTCGAGAAGAACATCGACGCGCTGGCCGGCCTGCTGCAACTCAACCCGGCCGAACGCGCGCTGTTGCTGTACGGCACGCTGGCCCGCTACCAGCGTGACCTGCGCGGCCTGCTCGTCGAGTTCAAGGTGTCGAACGCACAGGAAGCCTATGCGGCCATCGCCGCGGTGGCCGGGGTCAACGAACAGGAGGTGGCCGAGGCGTTGCGCGCGGGGTCGCGCCTCGAGCGCACCGGCATGGTCGAGAACCTGATCTCCGAGCACAACATCACCGACCTGGCCGACCTGATGAAGGTCAGCGAGCAGCTGCCGCCGGTGCTGATGCGCCGCTACGAGGGCCCGTCCGACCTGATGGCGGTGTTCACGAGGCCCGCCACCCGCAGCGACCTCTCGCCGGACGACTTCCACTACGTGGGCGACGACCAGAAGGTGCTCACCGCGCTGCTGCGCAACGCGGTGGCCCGGCGCGAACCCGGCGTGAACGTGTTGCTGTACGGGCCGCCGGGCACCGGCAAGACCGAGCTGGCCAAGGTGGCCGCGCAGGCCGCGGGGCTCGAACTCTACGAAGTCGAGTACGCCGATCGCGACGGCAACAGCCTGAGTGGCCGCGACCGCTACCGGTCGCTGCAGATCAGCCAGGTGTTCCTCAAGGGCAGCGCCACGGTGGCGCTGCTGTTCGATGAGGTGGAGGACGTGTTCCCGCCCATCTCCACCGACGCCGCGCAGCTGATGGCCCGCCTCGACACCGGCGACGGCATGCCGTCGGGCAGTGTCAGCGGCAAGGCGTGGGTCAACCAGATCCTCGAGACCAACCCGGTGCCGGTGATCTGGGTCACGAACCGCATCGAGCAGATCGACCCGGCCTTCCGCCGCCGTTTCCAGTACCACCTCGACCTGAAGTCGCCACCACCGGGCGCGCGCGAGGCGCTGGTCACGCGCGCGCTCGAAGGGGTGCCGGTGTCCGACGGGTTCGCGGCGCGGCTGGCCGAACGCCGCGGGCTCACGCCCGCCCAGGTGCGCACCGCGGTGAAGTTCGCACGGCTCACCGCGGACGCGGAGGAGTCCCGGGCCATCGAGGGGCTGATCGAGCGCCAGCTGGGCAACGCCGACAAGGCCCTCGGTTCGGCCGGGGGGCAGCGCGGCGCGCGGCGCGTGGTCACGCGGTACGACTTGTCGCTCGTCAACACCGAATCCCGTTTCGAGGTGCCGAAGATCGTCGACGCCTTGTCACGCAAGGGCTTCGGCACCCTGTGTTTCCACGGGCCACCCGGCACCGGCAAGACAGCGCTCGCCGAACACATCGCGCAGCAGTTGCAGCGGCCGCTGCTGATCCGCCAGGCGTCCGACCTGGCCAGCAAGTTCGTGGGTGAAACCGAGCAGAACATGGCCCGCATGTTCGAGGAGGCGGAGGCGGAACAGGCGGTGCTGCTGCTCGACGAGGCCGACAGCTTCCTGCGCAGCCGCCGCATGGCCGAACGAAGCTACGAGGTCACCGAGGTCAACGAGATGCTGCAGGGCATGGAACGGTTCGCCGGGGTGTTCATCTGCACCACGAACCTGTTCGACGACCTCGACGAGGCGGCGCTGCGCCGCTTCACGTTCAAGGTGCGGTTCCTGCCGTTGGCGGCGGCCCAGCGCGAGCGCATGTTCGTGGCCGAGGCGCTCGGTGGCGAGCCTCACCGGCTCACCGCCGAACAGGCCAGCCGGTTGCGCCAGCTCGACGGGTTGTCCGCGGGCGACTATGCGTCGGTCAAGCGCCAGGTGGACGTGCTGGGCGAGGTGTTCACGCCGGACGAATTCCTGTCGCAGCTCGAGGCGGAATACCGCGTGAAACCCGACGTCCGCCGGCAGCGTGGAATCGGTTTCCTTCGCGGGCCTGGGGGGGCGTAACAAGACTCAAGTTCCGCTGGCCGGATGCCGATGATCCCCGGATAGAGAGAACTCCGAGGCCCTGATGGATACGGGAATGATCGATTGGAGCCTTCGTCCGGGATGGTGGGTCGGATCCTGGGGGCTGGCCCTTTTTGCCGCCTATGTCGCGCTGGACCTGTCGCGCGGGGTGCTCTCCGCGCACCGGCCCACGGCGATGCGAGCGCTTGCTGGCGCGGCATTGGCGTTGTCCACGGGCATGTGCGCCGCCCATTTCGTCGCGATGTCCGGCAGCGACCTGCCCATGGCCTTGAACTACGACGCCTGGCAGGTGTTCGGCACGCTGGTGCTGGCCTACCTCGGCGCGGCCGCGTCCATCGCGATGGCGGTGGACCGCACGCGCCGGCCCGTCCGGGGCCTCGCCGGGACCGTTGTGCTTGGCGCCACCTTGTGCGCGGCGCCGGTGCTGGCGCTGGTGTCCCTCGAGCTGTATCCGTCGCTGAACTGGCAGGTGAATGCCTGGCTGGCTGGCGCGGGGGGGGTCGTGGGGGGCGTCGGGCTGGCCTGGTACTGCTTTTCGCGTTGCCGCCGGGCGGCCTCCGGCCGCACGCTGGCCTGGCAGGCCGCCGCCGCGGTACCCATGGGCACCGCGATGTGGGCGGCCAACGGCCTCGTGATCCGTTGGGTGGGGGTGCCTTGGGAGGCCATGTCGCCCCCGTCGGCGGGCAGCGTCAACGGCGAGACCTTGTTTGCGCTGGCCTCCCTGGCCGTGCCCAGCCTGCTGGCGCTGCTGCTGCTGTCGTCGGTGCTCGAATCGCGTTTCAAGGCGGCGCTGCGCCGTGCCCGCGAGGAGCTGCAGGTGGCCGCGCAGACCGACCCGCTGACCAGCCTGCCCAACCGGACCATGTTCGAGACGTGGCTGCTGCGCGCCACGATGCGGGCCGACCGGCAGGGCCAGCGTGTTGCGCTGCTGTTCATCAACCTCGACGGCCTGAAGACCGTCAACGAGTCGCTCGGGCAGGCCGCGGGCGACGCCGTCTTGTGCGAGATGGGCAAGCGGTTGCGGTCGATGGCGGGCTCGCGTGACATCGTGGCCCGGGCCGGTGGCGACGAGTTCCTGATGCTGCTCGAAGGCAACCCGTCGCCGGACGACTCGGCCCACCTGGCCAACCGCCTGCTGAAGGCCTTGAACGACGTCTGCGTGGTGGACGAGCGCGAGGTCACCATGTCGTGTTCGGTGGGCATCGCGTCGTACCCCGAACACGGCGCCCAGACGAAACTGATCCCGCACGCCGCTGCGGCCATGCATGCGGCCAAGCGCAACGGCGGGGCCACCTACTGCGTGTTCGAGCCGCGCATGGTGGCCGGCGTGCACGACCAGGTGGAACTGCTGCGTGACCTGCGCCGGGCCATCCAGCACCGCGAACTCGAGCTGTACTACCAGCCGAAGATCCATGCAGCCAGCGGCCAGATCACCGGCGCCGAGGCACTGATGCGCTGGCACCACCCGAAACGCGGCATGGTGGGGCCCCACATCTTCATCCCGTTGGCCGAGAAGTTCGGCCTGATCCAGGCGCTCGGCAACTGGCTGATCGAGGACGTGTGCCGGCAGATCCGCGACTGGGGCGATAGCGGGCTGCGCATGCGCGTGGCGCTCAACCTGTCGGTGCACCAGCTGCGCCAGGAAGACCTCGTCGACCGCATCGCCGAGGCGCTGGCGCGGCACGAGATCGACCCGCACCTGCTCACCTGCGAGATCACCGAATCGGCGGCGATGGAGGACACGCGCACGACCTTGCGTGTCATCGAACGCCTGTCGGCCGCCGGAGTGCACCTGTCCATCGACGACTTCGGCACCGGCTACTCGAGCCTGAGCTACCTGCGCCAGCTCGCGGCCGAGGAGCTCAAGATCGACCGCAGCTTCGTGCTCGACCTGGAGACGAGTGCCGATGCCCGGGCGATCGTCAGCGCGGTCGTGAAGCTCGCCCAGGCCCTGGGCCTCAAGGTGGTGGCCGAAGGGGTCGAAACCGAGGCCCAGCAGAAGATCCTGTGCACGCTGGGATGCGACGAGTTGCAGGGATTCCTGTTTGCCAAGCCGATGTCGGCGAAGGCACTGACCCTGTGGGCGATGAAGGACGAGGGGCCACGGTCCCTCGACTTCCGCCCGTCGCTGTTCGACGAGTCGCTGTCGGTGGCGCCGCGGTGACTGCGATGCAGTGCGCCGTGAACGCCCGCACCGTGGGCGGCACGCGTTCGGGCGCGGAATGACGGGCCCTTAGCCCCCGCAGCGGCGCCGGCCGCCGGGGGTTTCTACAATCGGGGGATGAACTCGCCCGCCTACACCCGCGCCGCCGCCCTGCCCGGCATCATGAAACAACGCATCGTCATCCTCGACGGTGCGATGGGCACCATGATCCAGCGCTACAAGCTCGGCGAGGCGGATTACCGCGGCACGCGGTTCGCAGACCATCCGAAGGACCTCAAGGGCAACAACGAGCTGCTGCAGTTCACGCGGCCCGACGTGATCCGCGAGATCCACGAGCAATACCTCGCCGCGGGCGCCGACCTGATCGAGACCAACACATTCGGCGCCACCACGGTGGCGCAGGACGACTACGGCCTCGGCCACGTCGCCCGCGAGATGAACGTGGTGGCCGCTCGCCTCGCCCGCGAAGCGTGCGACAAGTACAGCACCCCCGACAAACCGCGGTACGTGGCGGGCGCCCTGGGCCCCACGCCGCGCACGGCCAGCATCAGCCCGGATGTCAACGACCCCGCCGCCCGCAACGTGCACTTCGACGAACTGAAGGCCGCGTACTACGAGCAGGGCGAGGCGCTGATGGAAGGGGGCGCCGACCTGTTCCTCGTGGAAACCATCTTCGACACGCTGAACGCCAAGGCCGCCATCTTTGCCCTCGACGAGCTGATGGACAACACGGGCGAACGCCTGCCCGTGATCATCTCGGGCACGGTCACCGACGCGTCGGGCCGCATCCTGTCAGGCCAGACCGTCACCGCCTTCTGGCACAGCGTGCGCCATGCGCGTCCGCTGGCCGTGGGCCTGAACTGCGCGCTCGGTGCCGCGCTGATGCGCCCCTACATCGAGGAACTGGCCAAGGCGGCGGGTGACACCTTCATCAGCTGCTACCCGAACGCCGGGTTGCCCAACCCGATGAGCGACACGGGCTTCGATGAAACGCCCGACATCACCGGAGGCCTGGTCGAGGAATTCGCCCAGGCCGGGTTCCTGAACATTGCCGGCGGCTGCTGCGGCACCACGCCCGACCACATCGCCGAGATCGCACGCCGCGTGGGCAAGTACCAGCCGCGCTGTGTGCACGGCGGCCTGTTCAGCGGCCTGCTGGCGGCGTGACCCCGGGGGCGCGTTCCCCGATCAGGATCTCCACCCGGCGGTTGCTGGCTCGGCCGCTGTCGGTGTCGTTGCTGTCCACCGGGTCCTGGGCGCCCCGGCCGGCCACCGCGACGCGCACTGGCGAGAGCCCGCGGGCCACGAGCCAGTCGCGGGTACTGGCCGCGCGGTCGAGCGACAGCGCGTTGTTGGCCGTGGCCGATCCCTTGCTGTCGGTGTGGCCCACGATGCGCACGTCGACCTGACCCAGTTTGCGCACGGCCAGCGACACCTGGTCCAGCGCCGCGCGCGCGCCGGGCTTGAGTGCGGAGCGGTTGGCCTCGAAGCTCAGGTCGCCCGGCAATGTGATCCACAAGCGGTCGTCGGTGCTGCGGTCCACCGTGACACCCGTGCCGCGCAGCGACGAATCGAGTTGGTTTCGGGCCGATTGCATCGAGGGGGTCCATGCAAAACCGCCTGGCCCGGGTTTCCCGTAGGCCGGCCCCGGCGCCGACCCCTCCACGGCGGTGGACGCCTTCGGAAGCGGCTTTGGCGACGAGCCGCACGCCACCAGGGCAAGCGCCGTGCAGCAAGTGGCGAGGAGGTTGAGTCGGGTGTGATTCATGGGGCGTGTCCGGGTTCGCTAGGCTGGAAGGACATTGGAACGTGTCCTTCCCCCGCTTTGTAACCGCACCCCGCTCCGGGGTTCCACCGAACTGGGGTTTCCTCGCAGTCCGGCATAAAATCGGCGCGTCCAAGGAGCGTTGCGACGGGGCCGGTTGCCGGCTCCGCCAGGCTTGGAGCTCGGAACCACGCTCACCCGCCATTGGTTGTCCATGCATCCCGTTGTCCTGCATGCACCGCGGGTCGAGCGCCGCGGTCCATGCCCCACCTGCGTCCACACCGTGACCCCATCCGCCGCCGTTGCCGTCCCCCCTCCGATGAAGTTGTCGGGCCTGGAGCCCGTGCTCATCGGCGAAGGCACGCTGTTCGTCAACATCGGCGAGCGCACCAACGTCACCGGGTCGAAGGCGTTCGCCCGCATGATCCTGAACGGTGAGTTCGAGCAGGCGCTGAGCGTGGCCCGCCAGCAGGTGGAAAACGGGGCGCAGGTGATCGACATCAACATGGACGAGGCCATGCTCGACGCCAAGGCGTCCATGGTGCGCTTCCTGAACCTGATCGCCAGCGAACCCGAGATCTCGCGCGTGCCCATCATGATCGACAGCTCCAAGTGGGAGGTGATCGAGGCGGGCCTGAAGTGCATCCAGGGCAAGGGCATCGTCAACTCCATCTCGATGAAGGAAGGCGAGGCGCCGTTCCGCCAGCAGGCCAAGCTGATCCGCCGCTACGGCGCCGCCACGGTGGTGATGGCCTTCGACGAAAAAGGCCAGGCCGACACCTACGCCCGCAAGACCGAGATCTGCGAACGCGCCTACCGCATCCTCGTCGACGAAATCGGGTTCCCGCCCGAGGACATCATCTTCGACCCGAACATCTTCGCCATCGCCACCGGCATCGAGGAACACGACAACTACGCGGTCGATTTCATCAATGCCACGCGCTGGATCAAGCAGAACCTGCCGGGCGCGAAGGTGAGTGGCGGGGTGTCGAACGTGAGCTTCAGCTTCCGCGGCAACGACCCGATGCGCGAGGCCATCCACACCGTGTTCCTGTACCACGCCATCCAGGCGGGCATGGACATGGGCATCGTCAACGCCGGCATGATGGGCGTGTACGACAACCTCGACGCCACGCTGCGCGAGCGTGTGGAAGACGTGGTGCTCAACCGGCAGCCCGTCTACAAGGATGGCGAGGCGAAGCTCACGCCCAGCGAGCGCTTGATCGAGATCGCGGAGACGGCCAAGGGCGCCGCGAAGGACGACTCCGCGAAGTTCGCGTGGCGCGCCAAGCCCGTGGCCGAACGCCTGAGCCATGCACTCGTGCACGGCATCAACGACTTCATCGTCGAGGACACCGAAGAGGTGTACCAGGCCATCCACGCGAAGGGCGGCCGCCCGCTTCACGTGATCGAAGGCCCGCTGATGGATGGCATGAACGTCGTGGGCGACCTGTTCGGCCAGGGCAAGATGTTCCTGCCGCAGGTGGTCAAGAGCGCGCGGGTGATGAAACAGGCCGTGGCCCACCTGCTCCCCTACATCGAGGAAGAGAAGCGCGCCTTGATCGACGCCGGTGGCGAAGCCAAGGCCAAGGGCAAGATCGTCATCGCCACCGTGAAGGGTGATGTGCACGACATCGGCAAGAACATCGTCACGGTGGTCCTGCAGTGCAACAACTTCGAGGTGGTCAACATGGGCGTGATGGTCCCGTGCCAGGACATCCTCGCGAAGGCGAAGGAAGAAGGCGCCGACATCATCGGCCTGTCCGGCCTCATCACGCCGAGCCTCGAGGAAATGCAGCACGTGGCTGGCGAGATGCAGCGCGACCCGTATTTCCGCGGCCGCCTCACGCCGCTGCTGATCGGCGGCGCCACCACGAGCCGGGTGCACACGGCGGTGAAGATCTCGCTGCACTACGACGGCCCGGTGGTGTACGTGCCCGACGCCAGCCGCAGCGTGGGCGTGTGCAGCGACCTGCTGAGCGACGAGAAGGCCGCCGCGTTCATCTCCGAACTGAAGACCGACTACGACCGTGTGCGCGAGCAGCACGCCAACAAGAAGGCCACGCCGCTCGTCACGCTGGCCGAGGCACGGGCCAACAAGGCCCCCTTCGACTGGGCCGCGTCCGAGCCGGCCAAGCCGAAGTTCATCGGCCGCCGCGTGTTCCGCAACTATGACCTGGCCGAGCTTGCGCAAAGCATCGACTGGGGTCCGTTCTTCCAGACGTGGGACCTGGCCGGCCCGTACCCCGCCATCCTGACCGACGAGGTGGTGGGTGATGCCGCCACCAAGGTGTTCGAGGACGCCCGCGCGATGCTCAAGCGCCTGATCGAGGGCCGCTGGCTCACGGCCAACGGCGTCATCGGCCTGTACCCCGCCAACACCGTCAACGACGACGACATCGAGATCTACACCGACGAGACCCGCAGCGAGGTGCTGATGACGTGGCACGGCCTGCGCATGCAGACCGTGCGGCCGGTGGTCGACGGCGTGAAACGCCCGAACCGCTGCCTGTCCGACTTCATCGCGCCCAAGTCGTCGGGCAAGGCCGACTACATCGGCCTGTTCGCGGTGACGGCCGGCATCGGGGCCGAGAAAAAGGACAAGCAGTTCCTCGACGCGAACGACGACTACAGCTCGATCATGTTCAAGGCCCTTGCCGACCGCCTGGCCGAGGCGTTTGCCGAACGCCTGCACCAGCGCGTGCGAACCGACTTCTGGGGCTACGCGGCCGATGAGCAGCTCGACACCGACGCCCTCATCGCCGAGAAGTACCGTGGCATCCGTCCGGCACCGGGCTATCCCGCGTGTCCCGACCACACGGTCAAGGGCGACATGTTCCGTGCACTGGTGTGCGACGAGATCGGCATGGCCCTCACGGAAAGCTGGGCCATGACACCGGCGGCCAGCGTGAGCGGCTTCTACCAGGCCCATCCCGACGCGGCCTACTTCAACGTGGGCAAGATCGGCGACGACCAGGTCCGCGACTTCGCGGCCCGCACCGGCCAGGATCCCGACCGTGTGGAGCGTGCGCTCGCGTCGCTTCGCTGAACCTCGTCCGGTTGCGCCGGCCGGCTTACATCGGAAACGTTTCGTCTCGATTGAGACGTGATTCGTCACGTTCGGCTGCATGGACTGGCGGGTGATTCCCCTGCACCTGCCGAGGATTGACGGATTTGAAGCGTCAATGCCCTTCTTCTTCCTTGGTATGTGACGTGCGTACAGCGACACCTGTTCAAGGTGTTGTTGCACGTTGGGGAGAAAGAAGTGAAGACACTTCCGGAGAAGAAGCTCGCGAAACATGTCCGCCTGGGCGTGGCGGCCGTGGTGTTGGCCTTGCTGGCCGCCTGCGGTGGCAACAAGGAGTCCGACCAGGGCGAACAAGTCGCCGAACTGCCCGCTGCCCAGCAGCCGCCGGCCACCGAGGCCGCGCGTTTCCTCACCCAGGCCTCGTTCGGCCCCACCCAAGCGCAGATCGACTGGGTTCGCCTGCACGGCTACCCGGCCTGGATCAAGGTGCAGATGGACGCCGGGCGCACGCCTCACCGCGCCTACCTGGATGCCATCCAGGCTAGTTTCGCCGGTACCGACACCACGGTGAGCCAGACGCACTTCCGCGAATCGTTCTGGGCCCAGGCCATCGCCGGCCCCGACCAGCTCCGCCAGCGGGCGGCCTATGCGCTGTCGCAGATCTTCGTCGTGTCGTTCGTGGACAGCGGCCTGTCGGGCCAGATCCGTGGGGTCACGTCCTACTACGACCTGCTGGGCGAACACGCCTTCGGCAACTACCGTGAGCTGCTCGAGGCGGTGTCCAAGCACCCGATGATGGGGCTGTACCTGTCGAGCCTGCGCAACCAGAAGGAAGACAACAAGGGCCGTGTCGCGGACGAAAACTTCGCTCGCGAGATCATGCAGCTGTTCTCGATCGGCCTGTACGAGCTGAACCCGGATGGCTCCTACAAGGGCGGCACGCCCACCGAGACCTACACGCACGACGACATCAAGGGCCTGGCCAAGGTGTTCACCGGCTGGAGCTGGTATGCCGGCCCGAACATGGCCGATCGCACCGACTCGCGGTTCAACGGGGGCAGCGCCAACGCCGACCGCGACTGGATGCCGATGCAGGCGTACAACAAGTTCCATTCGGTCAGCGAGAAGACCTTCCTCGGCAAGACCATCCCGGCCACGACCACCGCAACGGCCGACGCCGAAGGCGACATGGAGATCGCGCTCGACCACCTGTTCAACCACCCCAACGTGGGCCCCTTCTTCGGCAAGCTGCTGATCCAGCGCATGGTCACCAGCAACCCGAGCCCGGCCTACGTGGGCCGGGTGGCAGCGGCGTTCAACGACAACGGGCAAGGCGTTCGCGGCGACCTGAAGGCCGTGTTCAAGGTGGTGCTGCTGGACCCCGAGGCCCGCACGCTCGACGCGACGAGCACGTCGTACGGCAAGGTGCGTGAACCGGTGCTGCGCCTGTCGAGCCTGCTGCGTGCGCTCAACGCACGGTCCGCCACGGGCCGCTTCATCGGCATCGACGACACCGACAACGTCACGTCGAGCCTTGGCCAGACGGTGATGAAGTCGCCCACCGTGTTCAACTTCTACCGCCCGGGCTACACACCGCCCAACAGCGCAGCGGCCACGGCCAACCTGGTGGCACCGGAGCTTCAACTGACCAACGAGGTGTCGGTGGCGGGGTACCTGAACTACATCCGCAGCAGGTGGGTGCAGGCCAGCGCCTCGCGCGACATCCAGCCCGACTTCGCGCCACTGGTGGCCCTCGCCGACGACCCGGCCGCGCTGGTGGACCGCATCAGCCTGCTGTTGATGTCGGGCCAGATGACCCCGGCGCTGCGCGACCTCATCATCGCCGGTGTCACCGGCCGCGCCATCCCCACGGCCACGGCGTCGAATGCCGCTGCCGTGCAGACCGCCAAGGAGGAGCGCGCCCGCATCGCCGTGATGCTGACGATGGCGTCGCCCGACTACCTGATCCAGAAGTGACGAGGACCTGACATGACCACCTCCAATGCGTCCCGCCGCGAATTCCTTCGCCGCGCCACCGTCCTGTCCGGGTCCATCGGCCCCGCCGCGCTGCCGTTTGCGATGAACCTCGCCACGATGAACGCTGCCGTGGCGCAGACGTCCGACTACAAGGCCATCATCTGCCTGTTCCTCTACGGGGGGAACGATTCGGCGAACATGGTGCTGCCCACCGACACCGCCTCGTGGGAGGCCTACAGCACCGTGCGCTCCACGGCACCGGACCCCATCGCGCTGAAGGCCGTGGGCACCGTGGCCGATGGTGCGGCCAACGCCGGCTCGCCCGCCGCGCTGGGCGGCGTGCTGCCCATCGTGCCGAACTTCACCGCATTCGCCGAGAACAACACGCGCACGTTTGCGCTGCATCCGGCGATGACCGACGTGCAGAGCCTGTTCGGCGCGGGCCGCCTGGGCATCATCGGCAACGCCGGCCCACTGCTCCAGCCGATGACGAAGGCCGAGTACCAGAGCAACACCCTGAAGAAGCGCCCGCCGAAGCTGTTCTCGCACAACGACCAGCAATCGAGCTGGCAGGCCCTGGCCCCCGAAGGTGCCAAGGTGGGCTGGGGTGGGCGCTTCGGCGACCTGCTGGCCAGCGGCAACTCGAACACCGTGTTCACCAGCATCTCGGCCGGCGGCAACGCGGTGTTCATGTCGGGCCAGAGCGTGTTCCAGTACCAGGTGGGCAGCGGTGGTGCCGTGGCCATCGGCAACATCACCGGCAACCTGTTCAACTCCGCTGCGGCCGCGGCGAGCTACAGGACCATCATCACGCAGACCGATGCGGCCCACCTGCTGGCCCGCGAGCAGTCGGTGGTGACCAAGCGGTCCATCGAAGCCCAGGTGGCGTTCCAGACGGCGTTCACGGCATCCGCCGTGGCGGCGCCCACGCAGTACATGCGGCCGTCCACCCGCACCAACGCGAACAACGACCTCGCGGTGCAGCTGCAGACCGTGGCCCGCATCATCGGTGCACGCGCGTCGCTCGGTGCGTCGCGCCAGGTGTTTTTCGTGTCGATGGGCGGCTTCGACACCCACGACAACCAGAACCGTGGCCAGGCCGACCTGCTGGCCCGCCTGTCGCATGCCATCGGTTACCTCGACGGCGTGCTGGGCACCATGGGCATGCGCGACAAGGTCACGCTCTTCACCGGGTCCGACTTCGGCCGCACGTTCACCAGCAATGGTGACGGCACCGACCACGGCTGGGGCGCTCACCACTTCGTGTACGGCGGGGCCGTCAAGGGCAAGGAGATCTACGGGCGCTTCCCGCAGGTGGGTTTGAACCACAGCGACGAAGTGGGCTCGGGCAGTTTCCTGCCGGGCGTGTCGGTGGACCAGATCGGCGCCACCGTGGGCAAGTGGTTCGGCATCAGCGACAGCAACCTGAACCTGGTGTTCCCGAACCTGAAGAACTTCACGCCGGACCTGGGTTTCATCGCCTGACGACGGGATGAGGGTCATGCCGGATTGAGCACCCGGCGGTACTGGATGGCTTCGGCCAGGTGGGGCACTTGCACGTGGCTCGCGTTGGCGAGGTCGGCGATCGTGCGGGCAATGCGCAGCACCCGGTGGTGGCTGCGCGCCGACCACCCGAGGCGCGTGGAGGCCGCCTGCAGGAACGACGACGATGCCTCGTCGAGTGCGGCGTGTTCATCGAGCGGTGCGTTCTGCAGCCGCGCATTGGGCACCCCTTGCCGCGCCAGCGCCACCCCGTGCGCCGCGGCCACCCGCCGGGACACCACGTCGGTGCCTTCACCATCGGGTGCGGCCGCCAGCGTGCCGGGTGCCACCGCGGGCACCTCCACCTGCAGGTCGATGCGATCGAGCAGCGGGCCGCTGAGCCGCGCCTGGTACTTCAACACCATGTCGGGTGCACAGCGGCAATGCCGCAGCGGGTTGCCATGGTGACCACAGGCGCATGGATTCATCGCTGCGATCAGCTGGAATTGCGCCGGGAATTCCGCCTGCCGTGCGGCCCGCGAGATCACGATGCGCCCGGTCTCGAGGGGTTCGCGCAAGGCCTCCAGCGCCGCCCGCTTGAACTCGGGCAGTTCATCGAGGAACAACACCCCGTGGTGCGCCAGCGAGATCTCCCCCGGTCTTGGTGGTGATCCACCGCCCGCGAGCGCCGCGGGCGACGCACTGTGGTGCGGGGCCCTGAAAATTCTGTGTCCCCACCGCTCTGCCGAGAAGCTGCCGTTGAGGCTCAGCAGCGCCGCGGATTCGAGCGCGGCGTCGAGCGACAGCGGCGGCAGCAACCCGGCGAACCGCTGCGCGAGCATCGACTTGCCGGTGCCCGGTGGCCCCATCATCAGCAGGCTGTGTTCGCCGGCGGCGGCAATCTCCAAGGCACGCTTGGCAGCGGCCTGGCCCTTCACATCGCGCAGGTCGGCGGGCGCCGCCGGTGCGGGCCGTGGCAACGGGCTCATGCGTGGCAACGACCCCACGTCGGCCGCATCGGGCTCGCGGTGCCGGAAGGCTTCCACCACGTCAAGCAGGTGGCGAGCCCCGTGGATGGCCAGGCCGCTCACGAGGGCGGCCTCCTGCGCGCAATCGAACGGCAGCACCAGCGCCCGCCCGGCACCGGCGCCTCGCCGCAGCGCAAGCGCCAACGCGAGGGCACCCCGCACAGGACGAAGGTCCCCGGCCAGAGACAACTCGCCGGCGAACTCGAACCCCACCGTGCGCTTGAGGTCGATCTGCTCGCTGGCGGCCAGGATGCCCAGCGCGATGGGCAGGTCGAACCGGCCGGACTCCTTCGGCAGGTCGGCCGGCGCCAGGTTCACCGTGATGCGCTTGTTGTGCGGGAAGGAAAGCCCACAGTTGATCAGCGCGGCACGCACCCGTTCGCGCGCCTCGCGCACCTCGGTGTCGGCCAGGCCCACGAGCGTGAAGACGGGCAACCCGTTGGCGAGGTGCACCTCGACCGTGACGGCGGGTGCGTGCAGGCCATCGAGGGCTCGGCTGTGGAGGACGGCGAGGGACATGCACGGAGTGTGGCCGTGCGGTGGTTCGGGCCGCCTTCGAGGGCGGCCCATAACACCGGCCTTCGAGGGGCAGGTGCCCCTCGAAGGTGACGCGGTTCAGCGCCGCGCCGAACGCCGCTTGCCCGCGGCCCCGATGACACCGAGGCCCAGCATCATCATCGCGACCGTCATCGGTTCGGGGACCGGCGCGCTGATCTCCAGGGGGGCGGTGCTGAGGCCCGCGGAGGAGCCGAGGCCCACGGGCGCGCTGACGTCGACGTAGGTGCCTGCGCCGAGCCAGCCGGTCATCAGGGAGCTGGTGGCGTTGGTGACCGACAGCGTCAGGCGGCCGTCAGAGCCGACGGCGTAGTGGAAGACGTCGGACAGGCTGCCGCCGAACAGGCTGGTCAACGAAGCCGACAGGCTGGCGCCGACGCGGTTGGCGGTGTCGGCCATCGTCAGCTTCGCGAACGAGCTGGCCGCGTCGAGGTTGAACCACGACACGCTGTCGAGCGGTGCATCTTCTCCGCCCAGGATGTCCAGCGTGCACAGCGAAGTGAAGGTCATCGATTCACCGGCCGCGAGCGAGAACCCGCGCTTCCAGTCGGCCGCCAGGTCGAGTTCGGCGCCGCCACCGTCGCGCACGGCGTTGGTGGTAATCCAGTTGGTGTTGATGGACGCCGTGCCGGACCCGATGTGGCCCAGTGCCGGGTTGTGCGAGATGATCTCGCCCAGCTGGGTGGGTGCGTTCTGGTAGTTGTGCTTGGACGGCGCGCTGCGCCACGTGTCCCAGACCGCGTCGCCACTGCCGTCGACGCCGAGTTGGTCGCGGGCGCTGGAATGCGCGCTGCGGATGCCCGACGTGGTCCAGGCACCGTCGAGGTTGTGAGGGCCGTCGAGTGCACCGCCGGTTCGCAGGGCGGGCAAGCCGCCGTCGAAGTAGAGAGAAGCCTTGTAGTCGGCCGTTGCCGACGCGCTGCCGGAGCAGGCAAAGACGACGGCCGCTATGACCGAAGCGGTGAGGTGTTTCATGCGTTCATCCCTGATGGCGTCGGTCAACATGCCGACTGAGCCTTCATGGTAGGCGGCGACTCCCGGGCTTGTCGTCCCTCAGCTGGGGGGTTTGAGTGCCGCGGCCTGGACGCTGTGCGTCAACCGGTTGCAAAGACCTGCCGCTCGAGCCGAAATGTGCGGTTCAAGCGGCCGGATGCGCATCACCAGCGAGCAGGCACCTGCTGTCCGGGCAGCAGGTCGTAGGGCGCCTTCCAACCGGGCAGCTGCTTCACGCGATCCAGCCATTTCGCCATGGCGGGGTACTGTTTGCCGATGTCGTAGCCGCTTTCCTCCGCCGGGAAGTAGAGGTAGCCGCACAACGAGATGTCCGCGATGGTGGGCTGGTTGCCGACCAGGTATGCCCTGTCGGTCAGGTGCTTCTCGACGATGCCGAACGCGTTGTCGATGCGGCTGCGCAGCCACGCGGAGACGGCGGGGTCGGGTGCGACCGGGCCAAACGCCTTCATGAAGCGGAAGGTGGCGAAGTAGCTCGTGAACTTGTGGTTGTCAAAGAACATCCAGCGCAGGATCTCGTGGCGCTCGTCGGCGGATTCACCGCCAAACGCCCCGTGCCGGTCGGCCAGGTAGACCATGATCGCGGCCGACTGCGACATCTTCCGATCCCCGACTTCCAGCATCGGGACCTCACCCATGTCGTTGACTTCCTGCCGCCAGCTCTCGGAGCGCGTCAGGCCGCCCGTGAACGACTCCAGCGGCACGTGGACCGCTTGCCAAGGTTGCTTCAGTGCTTGCAGGAGAAGGGCCACCTTGTAGGTGTTGCCGGACTGGGAGAAGCCGTGGAGTCGGTACATGAGCGTGGCAGAGGAAGGGTTCGTGAGGCCGTAGTATCGCGGCCCGCGTGGGTGCTCGCTACTGCCGGGACGGCTGCGTCGTCGTTGTCTGTCGAGGCGGCATGATCGGGGCCTCCGTTGATACGTCCGCCGCCCGCCACCGCATCGGTGAACGACGGGGAAGTCCGTCTTGAACCTCAGAGGGCCATGCCAGGGCCGACCCATGACCACGAACTTTTCCTCCGAGCCGGACTCGCTTGCCATCGAACCCCTTGCCGCCCCGCGATGGCCTGCGGTGGGTGATGGCCTGCGTTTCGCCGACCACCTGCACCCGCGTCCCGCTCCCTCGGGCATTGACGTTCGCTGCGGCCTGCAGCACTTCGCGATCGTCACGTACGCGGTGGACCCCGTGCGGTTCGGTGGCCTGCTGCCGCCGCGGTTCGTGCTCGACGCCGTGGAGATCGACGGCAAGCGGCGGGCGCTGATGTCGGTGGTGCCGTTCATCGACGTGGATTTCACATCGGCGGTGTTCCCATTCCCCAAGTTCACGATGGGGCAGACGAACTACCGCATCTACGTCGTCGATACCGCCACGGGAGAGCGGTGTGTGTGGTTCCTCGGCACGACGCTCGACTCGTGGGCGTTGGCGGTGCCGCGGAGGGTGTGGAACCTGCCATGGCACGCGGGCCGCGTGCGGTTCGACTGCGACCTGGACCCGGCGACCAGTCTGTACCGGCGCTACGAGATGCACACCGCGGCGCCATGGGCGCCCGCCGCTTTGTCGCTGGTGCAACGTGCCGACGACGGGCTTGAGCTGCCCGGCTTTCCGGACCTGGAGACGGGCCTCGTGTTCCTCACGCACCCGCTTGCGGGCTTCTACCACCGGCGCGATGGTGCCTTGGGCACCTACCGTGTGTGGCATGAACGTCTGCAGGTGACACCCGCGCGCCTGGTCTCGGCGCGCTTCGGCCTGCTGGAACGCCTGGGCCTCGTCACGCCGGAGGAGCAGCAGGTGCCGCACAGCGTGCTGGTCGAGCCGCTGAACGAGTTCACCATCTACCTGCCGCCCCGACGGCTCTGACAGCGGGGCGGGCCTGCCTCAATACGACAGCTTCGGATACCAGTCGGTGCCGCGTCCGCCCGGGGTCAGGTCGAGCAGGTTCCACAGCGGCATGTACTCGACGGGGCCACGCGGGTCCTCGCCAGGGTCGGCCATATCGAAGGTGAACTCGTCGCCGTACGTGTGGATGACGCGTCTGCCGCGGCGGACGAACACGTTGAAGCCGGCGCTGTCTTCACCCTGGTCGGGGGCCTCGCCGCCGTAGTCGCGGTTGAAGGTGTTGCCGCCGGACGAGACCACCGGCAGGTACCGCCACCCGCGCTCGCGCTTGAAGGCGGTCAGGCGTTCGACGGGCGAGCGTGCGACGATGGCCACGCTCACGCGTTGTGTGATGTCGGGGATCTCCGCGTCGATGGCGCCGAGCAGGCACGTGCACATGGGGCACGGCCGTTCGCGTTGCGGGCCGAACATCCAGTTGTACGTGATCAGCGTGTCGTGCGGCCCGAACAGCTGGGACAACGTGACGGGCCCCTGCTCGCCGTCGAAGCGGTAGTCGTCGGGCACGTCGCCGCCAAGCGGCAACGCGCGGCGCTGTGCGGCAACACGTTCGGCATGGCGGCGCAGTTCGATTTCCTCCGCCAGCAGCGCATTGCGCGCCTCGCGGTACGCCGGTGGTTCGTTGGGAAAGCGCCGGGTGGACTGGGCGAGTTCCAGCGCGGGCTTGAGCGGCTTGAGGGGCGAGATCGGCTTCATCGGATCCTCCGCGGTCAAAAGCGGATGGTAATCCGAATGGTTGACTAATGCGAAGCCACCCTGTTGCCCTCAAGGTCTGCGGAGGAACTCGCGCAGTTCAGCTCGCCCGCGCCAGCTTGAACGCCCCCACGAGGCCCGACAGGTGCAGCACCTGGTCCTTCAGGCTTTCGGTGGCGGCGGACGACTCCTCCACGAGTGCGGCGTTCTGCTGCGTCACCTGGTCGAGCTGGGCCACGGCCTGGTTGACCTGGCCGATGCCGTCGCTCTGTTCGAGGGCTGCGGTGCTGATCTCGCGCACGATCTCCGTCACTCGCCGGACCGACAGCACCACCTCGGCCATCGTCGTGCCGGCGTCACGCACGAGGCTCGTGCCCGATTCGACCTGCTGCGTGCTGGACTGGATCAGGACCTTGATCTCGCGGGCGGCGTTCGCCGACCGTTGGGCCAGGCTGCGCACTTCGCTCGCCACCACCGCAAAGCCGCGGCCCTGCTCGCCGGCGCGGGCGGCCTCCACCGCGGCGTTCAGCGCGAGGATGTTGGTCTGGAACGCAATGCCGTCGATGACCCCGATGATGTCGGCGATGCGGGCCGATGCGGCTGCGATGCCGTCCATCGTGTGAACCACCTTCGACACCACCTCACCACCGCGTTCGGCCACGCCGGACGCGGACGTCGCGAGGTCGCTGGCCTGCCGCGCGGCGTCCGCGCTCTGGCGCACGGTGGCGGTCAGCTGCTCCATGCTCGACGCGGTCTGCTGCAGGCTCGATGCCGCTTGCTCCGTGCGCGAAGACAGATCGAGGTTGCCTGCGGCGATCTCGGCGCTGGCAGTGGTGATGGACTCGCTGGCCCCCTGCACGTTGGCCACCAGGTCGGCCAGCCGCACCTGCATCGTGCTCAGGTCGGCCACCAGGGTCTGCATCTCGTTGCGGCGTTCGTCCGCGACGGCGGCGGCGGTCAGGTCGCCCCCCGCCACCCGCTCGGCCCGGCGCGAGGCCTCGGCCAGCGGCCGCGTGATGGAGCGCGACAGTGCCCAGGCACAGCCGGCGGCCAGCAACACGCCGATGGCGATGCCGCCGGCCAGCATCGCGATGCCGGTGTGGTGGCTGGCGTCGGCCTGGGCCCGCTCGTGCTCGACGCGTTGGCGCTGGTACTGGGCGAGGGCCTCCACCGCGGTCGCGTAGCCGGTGGCGGCCGGCCGCAGCTTGGACTGGATCTCCTCGTCCGTGATGGCCTCACCGGCGCCCTTCTTCTTCACCAGCGCGTTGCGCACGTCGCGAAAGGCATCGCCCGCGGTGTCGATGTCCGCGAAGAGGCGCTTGGTCTCGTCGGTGTCGGCCAGGTCTTCGAGGGCCTTGCGGACGACCTCCGAACGGGCGGAGGTCACCTTGCGGTCGGCATTGATGCGGGCCGCGTAGGCCGGGTCGTCGATCTCGAGCAGGGTTTCGGCGCGCACCGAACTGAGCACGACGATGGCCTGCAGTTCCCGCGCGAGCAGGGCCCGCTCGGCCGAGGGGCCACCGAGGTCGCTGGCGATGGCGTGGAGGGTGTCCAGCCGCCAGATGCCGATGCCCGCGGCGGCGGACATGACAAGCAGCACCAGGGCGAACGCCACGGCCAGGCGGGGACCGAGGCGGAGTCGATCGAAGAGGGATTGCATGTGGGAGCTCCAGGACAATGAGGGCGTTCCCCTGCACCCACGGCAGGGGACCAGCCCCGTCCATATCGGACGGAACGCGGCGAAGTTGAGGGTATTTGCCTAGGGGTCTGCGCAGACGGGCAACGCTTCAGCCGTTGCCACCCAACCAGCGGACAAGCCGCTGCTCGCACGTTTTCAGCACCACGTAGGCCGCGGCACACAGGTAAGCGGTCACGAGCAGTTCCAGCGACTGGTGCAACGCACCGTCCATCACCGCCTGCCAGCCGTGGTCGGCCAGCAGGTGGAAGTTCGCGATGACCAGGAACCCGAGGTTCAGCGTGCCGGCGCCGAAGGCCAGGAGGCTGAGTCCCAGGGTGGCGAACGTGAGCCACCGCCGGGACAGGACGTGTCGTTGGAACAGCGTGTTCATGGTCAGGGCCCTCTCCACCGGTGGTCGGGTGCCGGTGTGCTGTTCTTACAAGAAGTTCAGCAGCCCAGCGCCGTCAGGCCGGGGTGTTCGTCCGGGCGCCGTCCGGCGGGCCAATGGAACTTGCGGTCCGCCTCGGCGATGGGCAGGTCGTTGATGCTCGCGTGCCGGTCGGTCATGAGGCCGTTGTCATCGAAGGACCAGTTTTCGTTGCCGTAGCTGCGATACCACTGGCCGGTGTCGTCGTGCCACTCGTAGGCGAAGCGCACCGCGATGCGGTTGCCGTCGAACGCCCACAACTCCTTGATGAGCCGGTAGTCCAGCTCGCGCACCCACTTGCGCTGCAGGAACGCCTCGACCTGTTCGCGTCCGGTGACGAACTCGGCGCGGTTGCGCCAGCGGGTGTCGGGCGTGTAGGCCAGGGCCACCCGGGCTGGGTCGCGGCTGTTCCAGCCGTCCTCGGCCAGGCGAACCTTCTGGCGGGCGGTAGTCTCGGTGAACGGGGGAAGCGGGGGGCGCTGGCTCATGAGGGGCTCCGGAGTGAATGTAGACAGGTCTGTCTACGGTTGCACTCTAGTGCATGTAGACAGACCTGTCTACAATGGGGCATGACCTCGACCGACCTGTCCGGGCGCCCGGCCCGCGAACGCATCCTGCTGACGGCCCACGACCTCTTCTACCGGGACGGCATCCGGGCCACGGGCATCGACCGCGTGATCGCCGAGGCCGGGGTCACGAAGGTGACCTTCTACCGGCACTTCCCGAGCAAGAACGACCTGGTGCTGGCCTTCCTCGCGCACCGCCACGGCGTGTGGATGGATTGGTTCGTGGGGGCCCTGCAGCGCCATGCCCCGCAGCGTGGGGCCCCGCCCGTCGAGGCCGTCGTGCCGGCGCTGCGTGAATGGCTGGCCTCGGACACCTACCGCGGCTGCGCGTTCATCAACGCCACGGCCGAACTGGGCACCACGCTGCCTGAGGCACTGGCGGCCGTGCGGCAGCACAAGGCCGACATGACAGCCGCCATCGCGCCGCTGCTGCCCGCGGGCCGCGGCCGCAAGGCCGATGCCGAGGCGGTGGCACTGGCCGTTGATGGTGCGATCGTGCGTGCGCAGATCGACGGCTCGCCCGACGCCGCGGTGCGTGCGCTGGCGCGCCTGTTGCGGGGCTTCGGGGCAGGGCACTAGGCCGTCCAGTCGCCGCCACTCTGTGCACCATTGGCGTGCATCTCGAGGCCAATGGAAAATGTCAAGCACCGTAAAGGTGCCTGTCGTGCTCGACGAGGGGGCAAAAGGGTCGATCATGGGGCATGCTCCCGTGTGAATGGGCATGGCACAGAAGCTGCAGAACGGGTTTCGGAAGAATTACCCAACTGTTCAACGGAGTCCCCCTCAATGAAGAAATCGCTTGTTTGTCTGTCGGTGCTGGCCTCGGTCGTGGGCGCTGTCCACGCAGAAGAAGCTCCCGCCGTCACGTCGAACCTGACGCTGACCACGAAGTACAAGTACCGTGGCCAGGACCAAAGCAATTCGGACAAGACGGTTGCACCGGCTCTCCAGGGCGGATTTGACTATTCGAAGAACGGTTTCTACGTCGGCAACTGGAACTCGAGCATCGGCTTCGTCAGCGGCACCGACCTCGAGATGGACTTCTACGGCGGCTACAAGGGCCAGATCACCCCCGACTTCGGTTTCGACGTCGGCGCCCTGCGTTACCAGTACCCGCAAGGCGCCGTCTTCAACACCACCGAACTCTATGGCGCCGTGTCGTGGAGCATCGTGACGGCCAAGCTGTCGTACACCGTGTCGAAGCGCTACTTCGGCATCGAAGAAGCCCGCGGCACGCTCTACGCCGACCTGTCGGCCAACTATGAGCTGGTCAAGGGCGTCACGCTCAACGCCCACCTGGGCGCCACCCGCTTCTCCGACGACGCACACGATGCGGTGGCGGCGGCCGGCGGCACCCTCGCCAACTACGTCGACTACAAGGTCGGTGCCACCTACGACATCGGCTCGGGCTTCTCGGCCGCAGCGGCCTACGCCGGCGGCAACAAGAAGGATGCCTGGGGCGACGTGAACAAGGGTCGCCTGATCGTGTCCATCACGAAGGCGATGTGAGGGGCCGGCCTGGCCGGATGCAAGCAAGCGGGAAACAAACTAGGAGAATCCCATGAAGATGGTGACTGCCATCGTCAAGCCGTTCAAGCTTGACGAGGTCCGTGAAGCCCTCAGCACCATTGGTGTGCAAGGCATCACCGTGACCGAAGTGAAAGGGTTCGGGCGCCAGAAGGGCCACACGGAGCTGTACCGCGGTGCAGAGTACGTGGTGGATTTCCTGCCCAAGGTGAAGATCGAGGCCGCCGTGGACGACGCTCTGATCGACCGCGTCATCGAGGCCATCGAAGGTGCCGCGCGCACCGGCAAGATCGGCGACGGCAAGATCTTCGTGTCGCCGCTGGAGCAAGTGGTCCGCATCCGAACCGGTGAAACCGGCAAGGACGCACTCTGACGGTCCGAGAAAGACAACCATGAAAAAATTGATCGCTTCACTCGTCCTGGGCCTGTCGGTCCTGGGCTTTGCAGGGGGTGTCTCCGCACAAGACGCCGCCGCCTCCGCGCCGGAAGCCGCTGCTTCCGTGGCCGCCACGGCCGCGCCTGCCGCAGCTCCCGCCGCTGCTGCGCCGGCCGACGCGGCATCTGCCGCACCGGCCGCTGCCGCGCCGGTGGCCAACAAGGGCGACGTGGCCTGGGTCGCCGTATCCACGCTGCTCGTCATCCTGATGACCATCCCCGGCCTCGCGCTGTTCTACGGCGGCCTCGTGCGCAGCAAGAACATGCTGTCGGTGCTGATGCAGATCCTGGTGACGTTCTCGCTCATCGTGGTGCTGTGGATGGTCTACGGCTACAGCCTCGCGTTCTCCGAAGGCAACGCGTTCATCGGTGGCCTCGACCGGTTGTTCATGAAGGGCCTGTTCAACGCCGCAGACGGTACGTTTGCCATGGGCGCCACGTTCAGCAAGGGTGTCTACATCCCTGAAATGCTGTTCGTTGCCTTCCAGGCCACGTTCGCCGGCATCACCTGCTGCCTGATCGTCGGCGCCTTCGCCGAGCGCATCAAGTTCTCGGCCGTGCTGCTGTTCATGGTGCTGTGGTTCACGTTCAGCTACGCCCCGATCGCCCACATGGTGTGGTTCTGGATGGGTCCGGACGCCTACTCGGCCGCCTCCGTGGTGGAAGAGATGAATGGCAAGGCCGGTTTCCTGTGGCAGATGGGCGCGCTCGACTTCGCGGGCGGCACCGTGGTGCACATCAACGCGGCCGTCGCTGGCCTGGTGGGCGCTTTCGTGATCGGCAAGCGTGTCGGCTACGGCAAGGAAGCCTTCACCCCGCACTCGCTGACGCTGACGATGGTCGGTGCCTCGCTGCTGTGGGTGGGCTGGTTCGGCTTCAACGCCGGTTCGGCACTCGAAGCCGGCAACAGCGCCGTCCTCGCGTTCATGAACACCCTGGGTGCCACCGCCGCCGCCGTGCTGGCCTGGTGCATCGGCGAAGCGCTGCTCAAGGGCAAGGCCTCGATGCTCGGCGCTGCGTCGGGTGCCGTTGCCGGCCTCGTTGCCATCACGCCGGCCGCCGGCAACGTCGGCCTGATGGGTGGCCTCGTGATCGGTTTCATCGCCGGTTTCGCCTGCCTGTGGGGTGTGAACGGCCTGAAGCGCCTGCTGGGTGCCGATGACTCGCTGGACGTCTTCGGTGTCCACGGTGTCGGCGGCATCGTCGGCGCGCTGCTGACCGGTGTGTTCAACAACCAGGCCCTCGGCGGCCCCGGCCTCGTCGGCGACTGGGTCACCGCTTCGGTGGTGTCCAACAGCATCGGCGCCCAGGTCTGGATCCAGCTGAAGGCCGTGCTGCTGACCGTCGTCTGGTCCGGTGTGGTCTCGTTCATCGCCTTCAAGGTCGTGGACCTGGTCATCGGCCTGCGGGTCACGGAAGAAGAAGAACGCGAAGGCCTGGACATCTCGGCCCACGGCGAGACGGCTTACCACAAGTAAGCCCTTGCCCCTGCGCCGGGCTCGACCGCCCGGCGCTCCGTTCGACAAAAGAGGCCACCGAAAGGTGGCCTCTTTCATGGGCGGCCCATCGGTGGGGGGCGGCTTGCAGCTGCCGCCGTCGCCCCCACATGCCTAGAATCTCCGCATCGACGCGATTCTTTCGGGCTCCCCATGGTTCCTCACCTCATCACCGCCCTCAACGGCCCGATCAATGAACTCGAGCAGCGCATCCTCGAATCGCTGCCTGCCATCGAACGCTGGTTCCGCCTCGAATGGATGGAACACACGCCTCCGTTCTACACGTCGGTGGACGTGCGCAACGCCGGGTACAAGCTCGCGCCGGTCGACACCAACCTCTTCCCCGGAGGCTTCAACAACCTCACCGCCGAGATGCTGCCACTGGCGGTGCAGGCGGCCATGGCTGCCATCGAAAAGATCTGCCCAGAGGCCAAGAACCTGCTGCTGATCCCCGAGAAACACACCCGGAACAGCTTCTACCTGGCCAACGTGGCCCGCCTGAAACAGATCTTCCACCAGGCCGGCCTCAACGTGCGCCTGGGCACCCTTGACGACACCATCACGGCCCCCACGCCGATCGACCTGCCCGACGGTACGTCGCTCACGGTCGAACCCCTGGTGCGCACGCGCGGCCGCCTCGGCCTGAAGGACTTCGACCCCTGCACCATCCTGCTCAACAACGACCTGTCGGCCGGGTTGCCGAAGGTGCTCGAGGGCCTGCACGAGCAGTACCTGCTGCCGCCACTGCACGCCGGCTGGGCGGTGCGCCGCAAGACCAACCACTTCCAGGCCTACGAGGAGGTGGCGAAGAAGTTCGCGAAGCTGCTGGGCATGGACCCGTGGCTCATCAACCCCATGTTCGCCCGCTGCGGCGAGATCAACTTCACCGCCGGCACCGGCCAGGACGAACTGGCCACGCAGGCCGAGGCGCTGCTCGCGAAGATCCGCCGCAAGCACAAGGAATACGGGATCCAGGAGAAGCCGTTCCTGATCGTGAAGGCGGACGCTGGCACCTACGGCATGGGCATCATGACCGTGCGCGACCCGAAGGACCTCGCCGACCTGACCCGCAAGACGCGCAACAAAATGAGCGTCATCAAGGACGGGCAGGAGGTCAGCGAGGTGATCCTGCAGGAAGGAGTGCCCACATACGAACGTGTCAATGACGCCGTGGCCGAGCCTGTGGTCTACATGATCGACCGCTACGTGGTGGGCGGGTTCTACCGGGTGAACGCCGAACGGGGCGTGGACGAAAACCTGAACTCGCCGGGGGCGGTGTTCGCGCCACTGGCGTTTGCCGAGTCCAACCAGCTTCCGAAGCCGGGCGTGAAACCCGGCGCCAGTGCGCCCAACCGGTTCTACATGTACGGGGTGATTGCCCGGCTGGCCATGTTGGCGGCCAGCTACGAGCTGGAAGCCACCGATCCGGATGCCGAGGTTTACGAATAGTGCCCGCTCGGGCAAGATGCAGTTGTTGCATTGCAACATTGATCTTGTCCCGCAGGTGCAAAATGGCGACCCCTAGTTTCCCGAGCCCGCGCCGCCCCAAGCGTTGCGGACTACCGTGACCCAGCCCCGTCCCACTTCCAGCCTTGCGGTCCTCACGCTGGGCGCCATCGGTGTCGTGTACGGCGACATCGGAACGAGCCCCCTCTACGCGCTGAAGGAAGTTTTTGCCCACGGGCGCGTGGCGCTCAGCGAGGAAAGCATCTTTGGCGTGCTCTCGCTGGTGTTCTGGACCCTCACGGTCATCGTGGGGCTGAAGTACGTGGCCCTGATCCTGCGTGCCGACAACAACGGCGAAGGTGGCCTCATCGCGATGCTGGCACTGGCCTCCACCGCGGTGGCCGAACGCCCGGCACTGCGCAACCGGCTTCTGCTGGTTGGCGTGTTCGGCACGGCCATCTTCTTCGGCGACGGTGTCATCACCCCGGCCATCTCGGTGCTGTCCGCCGTCGAGGGCCTCGAGGTGGCCGCGCCCGGGCTGCACCGCTGGATCGTGCCCATCACGTTGCTGGTGCTGACGGTGCTGTTCATCGTGCAGCGCCACGGCACGGCCAGCGTGGGCAAGTTCTTCGGGCCGGTGATGGTGGTGTGGTTCGCGGTGCTGGCGCTGCTGGGCGTGCAGCACATCTTGACGAACCCGGCCGTGCTGTGGGCGCTGAATCCCGTGTACGCGATCAAGTTCCTGTTTGCGCACCCGGCCACGTCGTTCGTGGCACTCGGTGCGCTGGTGCTGTGTGTCACTGGCGCCGAGGCGCTGTATGCCGACATGGGGCACTTCGGCAAGCGCCCCATCCGCATCGCGTGGTTCTCGCTGGCCATGCCGGCGCTCGTGCTGAACTACTTCGGCCAGGGCGCCCTGCTGCTCGCCCACCCCGAGAACGTCAACAACCCGTTCTACGAAATGGCACCGCAATGGGCGCTGTACCCGCTGATCGCACTGGCCACCTGCGCCACGGTCATCGCGTCGCAGGCCCTCATCACGGCGGCGTTTTCCATCACGAAACAGGCCATCCAGCTCGGGTACCTGCCGCGCATGCACATCCTGCACACTTCGGTGAAGGAAGCGGGCCAGGTCTACGTGCCCGTCGTCAACTGGGGGCTGTACGTCTGCATCGTCTTCGCGGTGGCGCTGTTCGGGTCCAGCGGCAAGCTGGCCGGCGCCTACGGCATCGCCGTGACCGTGGACATGCTGATCACCACCACGATGACGTTCTTCGTCATCCGCTACGGCTGGAAGTACCCGTGGTTCGTGTGCGTGGCGGCCACCGGCTTCTTCTTCGTGGTGGATGCGGTGTTCTTTGCCGCGAACATCGTCAAGGTGTTCGACGGTGGCTGGTTCCCGCTGATGATCGGCGGCGTGATGTTCACGCTGATGATGACGTGGAAGGACGGCCGCCAACTGATGCGCGACCGGCTGCGCGACGACGCCATCGACCTCGTGAGTTTCCTCGATGCGGTGTTCCTGAGCCCGCCGGCCCGGGTCACCGGCACGGCCGTGTTCCTGGTCAGCGAACAGGGCCTCACGCCCAACGCGTTGCTGCACAACCTCAAGCACAACAAGGTGCTGCATGAGACCAACGTGTTCGTCACCGTCATGCACCACGAAGTGCCGTGGATCGGCTTCGACAGGCGTGTGGAGATGACGTCCCTGGGGCACGACTGCTGGCAGGTCACGCTGCACTTTGGTTTCAAGAACGACCCCGATGTGCCCGAGGCGCTGAACCTGCTGCGCGGCCGCGGCGTGCGCCTCGACGAGATGGAAACCTCGTACTTCCTGTCGCGTGACATCGTGATCCCGTCGCTGGGCGAAGGCATGGTGATGTGGCGCGAGAAGATGTTCGCGAGCATGCACCACAACGCCAGCGGTGCGGCTGACTTCCTCAGTTTGCCGACCAACCGGGTCGTCGAGCTCGGCTCCAAGATCGAGATCTGACGGGCGAGGTGAAGGCCGTGATGCAGCGGTGGCGCCCGTTTTGTGCAACAGTGTCGGCCTTGCCCGATCGTTGCCCCTCGCCATGAAACTGCTCTTTGTCGCCGACCCGCTCGACACGTTCAAGCCGTACAAGGACTCGACCTTCGCGATGATGCGCGAGGCCGCGCGCCGAGGGCACACGCTGCTCGTGTGCGAACCGCGTGACCTGCATTGGCAGCGCGGCGGGCGGGTCAGTGCACCGCTGCGCGAAATCGCGCTCACCGGTAGCCTCGACGATTGGTACACCGTGGTGTCCGCGGGCACCGTCACGGCGCTGGCCGACGTGGACGCGGTGCTGATGCGCAAGGACCCGCCGTTCGACAGCGAGTTCTTCTACGCCACCCACCTGCTCGAGCAGGCAGAACGTGACGGCGCACGGGTCTTCAACAAGCCGTCGGCGTTGCGCGATCACCCTGAAAAACTCGCGATCCTCGAGTTCCCGCAGTTCATCGGCCCCACGCTCGTGACCCGCTCGGATGCGGACATCCGCCGCTTCCACGCCGAACACCAGGACATCATCCTCAAGCCCCTCGACGGCATGGGGGGCATGGGCATCTTCCGCGTGGGCCCCGATGGCCTGAACCTCGGCAGCATCAGCGAAACGCTGAACCGCGGTGGCGCACAGACGGTGATGGTGCAGCGTTACCTGCCCGAGATCGTGCGCGGCGACAAGCGGGTGCTGGTGATCGGTGGCAAGCCGGTGCCGCACGTGCTGGCACGCATTCCCCAGGGCAGCGAAATCCGCGGCAACCTCGCGGCGGGTGGCAAGGGCGTGGCGCAGCCGCTCAACACGCGAGACCGCGAGATCGCCGAATACCTGGGCCCCATCCTTGCGGCCCGTGGCCTGCTGCTCGTGGGCCTGGACATCATCGGTGACAGCCTCACCGAGATCAACGTCACCAGCCCCACCTGTTTCCAGGAAATCACGCAACAGGCCGGTTTCGACGTGGCCGCGATGTTCATCGACGCGCTCGAGGCCGCGCTGGCCGGCTGACGGGACCCGCGCCAGGCAGGGACCGCGGCAGGGCGAGCGAGGCGAAGCGAGCAACGCCCCGAAACGCGAACGCCAGGAAGGCTAGCGAAGCGACGCCGCAGATCAAGCTACCGCCGAGCCCGGGTCCCCCGGGCGACCGCGGGCGCCCCCCGGGGGCAGGAGCGAAGCGACTGGGGGGCCATAATCACGCTTTGCGCATTGTTTCCCCATGGCCGTCCTCTCGCTCTCCAATGCCCACCTGGCCTTCGGCCACGTGGCCCTGCTCGACAACGCCGCGTTTTCCCTCGAGGCGGGCGAGCGGCTGGGCCTGATCGGCCGCAACGGGGCCGGCAAGTCTTCGCTGCTGAAGATCATCGCCGGCCTGGAAAAGCCTGACGACGGCCTGCTCCAGATCACCCAGGGCCTGCGCATCTGCTATGTGCCGCAGGAACCGGTCTTCGACCTGACCGCCTCCGTGTTCGACGTGGTGAGCATCGGCGTGGCCGAGGCGAAGTCGGTGCGCCAACAGTACGAAGAACACGCCGAAGGGGTGGACCTGGACGCGCTGCAGACCCGCATCGAGGCGCTCGACGCGTGGACGTGGGAGCAGCGCGTGGACACCACGCTCGCGCAACTGCACCTCGACGGCGCCCGCACCGTGGGTGAGTTGTCGGGCGGCATGAAAAAACGCGTGGCCCTTGCGCAGGCGCTCGTGGCCGTGCCCGACGTGCTGCTGCTCGACGAACCCACCAACCACCTGGACCTCGACTCCATCGCGTGGCTCGAAGACCTGCTGCGCGCATTCAAGGGCAGCGTGATGCTGATCACCCACGACCGCGCATTCCTCGACGGCGTGGCCACCCGCATCCTCGAACTCGACCGCGGCATCATCCGCAGCTACCCGGGCAACTTCACGGCCTATGAGCGCCTGAAGGAAGAGCAGCTCGCGTCCGAAGCGCTCGCGAACGCCCGCGCCGACAAGCTGCTGGCGCAGGAGGAGGTGTGGATTCGCAGGGGGGTAGAGGCGCGCCGCACGCGCAGCGTGGCCCGCATCGCGCGCCTCGAGGTGTTGCGTGCCAGCCGCCAGTCCCGCCGCGACTCGCTCGGGCAAGTGCGGCTCGAGGTCGACGCGGGTGCGTCCAGCGGCAAGATCGTGGCGGAACTGCGCGACGTGGCCAAGCGCTTCGACGACAAGGTGATCGTCAAGGGCTTCAACGCCACCATCCTGCGTGGCGACAAGGTGGGCCTCATCGGCCCGAACGGCGCCGGCAAGACCACGCTGCTCAAGCTCATCCTCGGCGAACTGCAGCCCGACAGCGGAGCCATCCGCCAGGGCACGAAACTCGAGGTGGCCTACTTCGACCAGATGCGCAGCACGTTGAAACTCGATGCCACGCTGGCCGACACCATCAGCCCCGGCAGCGAGTGGGTGGAATTCAATGGCGCGCGCAAGCACGTCATGAGCTACCTGAACGACTTCCTCTTTTCGCCGGAGCGGGCCAACTCGCCGGTGCGCACCTTGTCGGGTGGTGAACGCAACCGCCTGCTGCTCGCCCGCCTGTTCGCGCTGCCCGCCAACGTGCTGGTGCTCGACGAGCCCACCAACGACCTCGACATCGACACGCTCGAACTGCTCGAGGAGCTGCTGCAGAGCTACCCCGGCACCGTGTTCCTCGTGAGCCACGACCGCCGATTCCTCGACAACGTCGTCACCAGCACCATCGCGTGGGAGGGTGAGGACGGCGAAGGGTTGTGGCGCGAATACGAAGGCGGATATGAGGACTGGAAGCTGCAACGCGATCGCGCACGCAGCCTGCGCGACAAGGCCGCCCGCGCCGCCCCGGCACCCACGCCCCCGGCTGCTGCTGCCGCAACCCCTGCGGCAGCACCCGTGAAGAAGGCGAAGCTCAGCTACAAGGAGCAGCGCGAACTCGACGGCCTCCCGGCGCGCATCGAGGCCCTCGAGACCGAACAGAAGCAGCTGGCCGATCTGTTGTCGGGTGTGGAGATCTACACGGATGCGAAGCGCCTGGCCGAGGTGCAGGCGCGTTGCGCGGCCCTCGACGACGAACTGCTGGCGGCCATGGAGCGCTGGGAAGCGCTCGGGTCACGCTGACGCAGCGGCGGCCCTTCGGGGCCGTCAGCGGCTGAGCACGCCGAACCAGGAATCGCTGGCCGCGCGGTGCGTGCGGCTGATGATCAGGCCCGACTGCAGGTACAGCGCGTTGAGCAGGCGCGCCGCGCGTTCGATGTCGAAGCCGGGCCAGTCGGTCAACTCGCGCATGGACACGCTGTCGCCCTGCAGGCGCTGGATGGCGGCCATCAGCGCGCCGGTGACCCGCAGGTCGCCCAGTTCGAGCCCCGGGGCCACGCGGTAGGCCACGGGCCCCGCGATTTCGGGCAGCAGCGTGGCGCGGGACCCGCGCAGCGCAAATTCCCACAGCACCGGGCGCAGCGGGTGGTAGTGCTGGTCTTCGCCGATCAGGGCCTTTTCGTCGTCGCCCGGCGGCCGCAACACGGCGGGCTCCACGTGCAGCACCCGCAGTTCGGTGGGGCGCTGCTTCAGCAGCGCGTCGAGGCTGATGGGGCAATGCACGAGGCGTTCCACCGCGAACACCGTGAGTGGCACGACCATGTCGCCCATCTGCAGGTGGATCACCACCTGCTGCGAATGGCGCACGCAGGCAGCGAGCACCTCCAGGGCCTCCGACGCATGACCGGCGTGTTCGAACCGGCTGAGGTCGGCCAGCAGCGACGGGCTCAGCGCGGCGGCGCGCGTGGACGTTTCACGCACGATGCCGCGTGCCCGTGGGCCCCCGGGTTCGTGCAGGTAACGTTCGAAGGCACTGACCCGGATCAACTCGGGTTCGCCAAAGGGAATGGTGGGTTCAAACATGCAGGGGAATCGCTTCAGGCGTGACTGTATGCCACACAGGCGCCGATGGGAAATCACTCAACCGTGGGAAGACGCCGTTCCATCGGGTCAGGTGCCTCGCCGGGCCCGTTCGACGGCCTGCCAGAACCGTGGCTCCTGGGTCGTGGCGAAGTTGATGCGCATCAACGGCGTGGGCCGTGGCGTGGCAAAGAACAATGAACCCGGGGCCAGGAACCATCCGTCGTCCAGCATCGCGTGCGACAGGCGCTCGGTGTCCATCCCCACGTCCACCCAGCCGAACAGGCCGCGGGGCGGTGCGGCAAAGCGGAACCCTGCGGCTTCTGCCACGCGCACCGTGCGCGCCCGCGCGGCGTCCAGGCGTTGGATCACCCGCTCGATGTGCCGGCGCAGCAGGCCATGCTCCAGGCAGTGAGCGATTGCTTGCTCCAGCAAGGCGGGTGTGGTGAGGCTGGTCAAGAGCTTGGTATCGATCACCCGCTCCACGAGCGCGGGTGAGGCCGCCAGGTACCCCACGCGCCAGTTGGGTGCCAGCACCTTCGAGAATCCCGACACGTACACCGTGCGCCCGAGGCCGTCGAGTGCCGACAGGCGCGGCAGGTGGGCCGGCGCGAGGTGGCCGTAGGTGTCATCCTCGACGATGTGCAGGTCGTGGGCCTGTGCCAGCTGGAGCAGCCGGTGCGCGTGCCCGAGCGACAGCGAGGCCCCCGTGGGGTTGTGCAACACGGACACGGTCACGTACAACCGCGGCCGGTCGGCCGGCTTCTGGGCCTCGATGAGGCGTGCCATCGCCGCGAGGTCGGGGCCGTCGTCGCCACGTGGCACCGGCAGCAGCCTCATGCCCAGTGCCGTGAGGCGTGCGTATTCCACCGACCAGCCAGGTTCGTCGACCAGCACCGTGTCGCCCGGTCGCAGCAGTGTGCGGGTCACGATGTCGAGGGCGTGGATCGCGCCCGACGTGGTGACGATCTGCGAGGGCTGCGCCGACACGCCGATTTCGGCGAGCCGGGCCGACAGCGCCTGGCGCAGGCGCGAGTCGCCTGCGGGTTCCCCGTAGCGCAGCGACAGGGCTTCCAGTTGCGCGCCGCTGGTCACGCGCCGCAACGCGGTGGCCAGCATCGGCAGGTCGAGCCACTCCACTGGCAGGGTGCCCAGGCCCGGCATCGGCTGGGCGCCAGGGGGCTGGAACATGCCGCGCACCAACGCGGTGGCGCTGACGGGGGCGGTGGGGCGGGCCCGGGGTGCCGGTTCCGCTGCGGCGGATGCCTGTGTGGCGGGGTGGAGGTCGCGAACGAAAAAGCCGCGCTGCCGCCGGGCCTCCACGAGGCCCTGGGCGAGCAGTTGGTCGTACGCAGCCACCACGGTGTGGGGACTCACCCCGTGGCGGCGCGCGCATTCACGCACCGACGGCAACCGCGATCCCGGGGCGATCAACCGCTGGCGGATGCGTTCGGCGAACCGGCCAGCCAGTTGCTCGGTGAGGGTGGTGTGGGCCTGGCGGGAAAGCAGCGGGGTGTTCATGTGTCGGTCTGGCAACCAGTACAGTGTGCGCGGCGTATCGCTCAAGTGTACTGTTGCTGTATCGGTCTCATGCGTAGACTGGGCTTTTACCCTTCGAGGACCCTCCCATGACCTGGCACCTGGCCCGCCGCACCGCGTTGATGAACCCGTCGAGCATCCGCGAGATCCTCAAGGTCACCGAACGCCCCGGCATCGTTTCGCTCGCCGGCGGCTTGCCGTCGACCGATGCCTTCCCGGTCGAGGCGGTGCGCGAGGCAAGTGCCCGCGTGTTGCGGGACACCCCCCATGCCGCGTTGCAGTACGCGGCCAGCGAAGGGCTGCCGGAACTTCGCGAATGGGTGGCCGCCCACCTGCGCGACACCGGCATGCGGGTCGATGCCTCGCAAGTGCTCATCACCACCGGATCCCAGCAAGGGCTCGACCTGCTCGGCAAGGTGCTGGTGGATGCCGGCAGCCGGGTCGCCGTCGAGGAGCCCACCTACCTGGGGGCGCTGCAGGCGTTCGGCGTGTTCGAGCCGGAATGGACCACGGTGCCGTGCGACGGCGACGGGCCCCTTCCCGATGGGCTGGCCTCGGCGCGTGGGGCCCGGCTGCTGTACGCGCTGCCGAACTTCCAGAACCCGAGCGGCCGCTGCATCAGCGCCCCGCGCCGGGAGGCCCTCGTCGCGGCGGCGCAGGCCATCGGCCTGCCGATCGTGGAAGACAACCCGTACGGCGAACTCTGGTACGACGAACCCCCGCCCGCCCCGCTCGCGGCCCTTTGGCCGGAAGGGGTGGTGTACCTCGGTTCGTTCTCGAAGGTGCTCGCGCCGGGCCTGCGGCTGGGCTACGTGGTGGCCCCCCCGGTGCTCGGGCAGAAGCTGCTGCAGGCGAAACAGGCGGCCGACCTGCACACGCCCGGCTTCAACCAGCGCATCGTGCTGGACATCCTGCGCACCGACCTGCTGAGCCGCCACCTGCCTGCCGTGCGCGCGCTGTACAAGACCCAGCGGGATGCGATGGCCGAAGCCTTGCGCCGCCACCTGCCCGACGGCTGCCGCTGGGAAACGCCGCGCGGCGGCATGTTTTTCTGGGTCGAGTTGCCGGCGGGTACCGATGCCGCGGCGCTGTTGCCCCACGCGGTGGAGCGCGGCGTGGCCTTCGTGCCGGGCAACGCGTTCTTTGCGGGGGCGGGCAATCCTGCGACGATGCGGCTCTCGTTCGTGACATCCACCCCCGACCAGATCGACCGCGGCGTGCGGTTGCTGGCCGATACGCTGAGGACCCGGCCATGAGGCGTTACCCCTTTTCGCAGGTCGACGTGTTCACCGACACCCCGCTCAAGGGCAACGCCCTCGCGGTCGTGCACGATGCCGATGACCTGGACACCGCGCAGATGCAGGCCTTCGCCCACTGGACGAACCTGTCGGAGACCACCTTCCTGCTGCGCCCCACCGATCCCGCGGCCGACTACCGCGTCCGCATCTTCACGCCGGGCCGCGAGCTGCGGTTTGCCGGCCACCCCACGCTCGGCAGCTGCCACGCCTGGCGCCAGGCCGGCGGCCAGCCGCGCTCGGCGGGTGAGGTGGTGCAGGAATGCGGGGTGGGGCTCGTGCGCATCCGTGCGCAAGGCAACGAAGCCGCGTTTGCGGCGCCACCGATGACCCCGTCGGCGGTCGAGCCTGACCTGCTGGCCCGCGTGATGGCGGCGCTGGGGGTGTTGGCGGACCACGTCGTGGCGGCGCAGTGGCTCGACAACGGCCTGCCGTGGCTCGTGCTGCAGCTCGACAGCGCCGAGCGTGTGCTGGCCGTGAAGCCGGACGGGTCGGCGCTGGCGCCGTTGGCCGACGTGGGCTTGGTGGGGGCGCACCCGCCGGGATCGGTGGCCCAGTTCGAGGTGCGCGGGTTCGCGCCGTCGGCCGGTGTGCTGGAAGACCCGGTGACCGGCAGTCTCAACGCCAGCGTGGCGCAGTGGTTGATGGGCCGCGGCGTGGCGCCGGCGGCCTACCGGGCCGCGCAGGGCGCCTGCATCGGCCGTGCGGGCCGCATCATGCTGGAGCGTGATGGCGACACGGTCTGGGTGGGTGGCCCCACCGTCGACTGTGTGCGCGGCGACGTGATGCTCTAGGGACTCAGCGGCGCAGCCGCCATGCGCTGCGCAGTCCGTCCAGGGCCTTCGCGCGTTCCGGGTCGTGCTCGCGAGCGAGCTGGCCGTAGCGGCGCCAGATCACCCACAGCGATGACAGCAGCAGCGCGGCGAACGTGCTGGCCAGCACGATCACCGCGCGGCCGGGCTTCGACTTGCGGTCGGGCGGCAGTGCCACGTCGACCTGCTGCAGCGCGGGCGCGTCCTTGGCCTCGTCGAGCTTGGCTACCTCGAACTGGCGCAGCATGCTGGCCAGCAGCGTTTCCTGGAACTTCATCTCGCGGTACGCGCGCACGTACTCCAGCCCGGCGGACGGCAGTCGTCCGATCGGAATGTCGATGCCACCTTCCTTGGACGTCGAGACCGTGGTGCCGTTCGATTCCATGCGCTGCAGTTCCGAGCGGAGCGCCGCGATCTCGGACATCAGCAGGCGCACGTCGGGGTTCTCCGCCGTGGTGGCGGTGCGCATCACCTTCAGCCGGATCTCGCGTTCGGCGATGCGGGTCTTGAGCGCGGCCACCGCCTCGATGATGGCACCGGCCTGCTTGTCGAGCACCACCATGCCCGACTTCTCCTGCACCTCGCGCAGGGCCACTTCGGACTTGATCAGGTTCTCCTTCGATTCCTTGAGCTGCTGCTCGAAGAACACGCGCCGCTGCTGCGCCTCGGTGACGGCCAGGCGGCCCAGCAGGCCGGTGATCTCGCTGGCGTGGGCGTTGGCCAGTTCGGCGGCGAATTTCGGGTCTTCGTCGTCGACCTCGACGGTGATGACTCCCGACTTCTTCTCGGCCGCGACGCGGATGAACTTGGGCAACGCGCCGCGCAGTGCCTCGTAGGTCTTGGCGTTGTAGCGGGCCTTCAGGTCGAATCGCTTGTCGAGGCTGCGCTGCACGGTATCGCTGCGCAGCAGGCTCAGGTAAAGCTCGTCGGGTGTCTTGGCGGACAGGCCGCCGGCCAACGAACCTAGGGACCCCAGTGCCGCAAGTGCGGCGGCCGACCCGCTTTGCTGCTGGTTGCTGGGGGGCAGCAGCGTGGTGCGTGCGGTGAAGACGTTAGGCATCGCCAGCGCGGCCGCAACCGACACGGCGGCCGCCGCGGCGGTCACCCCGCCAATGAACCGCTTGCGCTCCCCGACCCACGTCAGCAGGTCGACCAGGCCCACCTGCGGGCCGTCGTCGAAATCGTCCGGGGCCTCGCCCGCGGTTTGAACGGAGGTGTTCATGTCGGTCAGTTGTTCCGCAGCGTGATGATGGCGGCCGCACCGAGGCCGAACTGCGAGAAGATCTGCGACCAGTCCTTCAGGTTGCGCACCAGTGCGCGGCCCCAGGTTTCGTAGTCCAGCTTGTTGGGCACCACCACCGCGTCGCCCGGGCTCAGCGCAGCCGATTTCAGGTTGTTGCCGCCGAAGAAGCCACGCGAATCATTGGCGTGCATCACGGTGCCATCGGCCCGCAGCACGAACATGTTCGACTCTTCGGCCGCGTCATCGAGGCCAGCCGAATTGATGTAGTCGCCCACGGTCTTGCCCGGCTTCCACAGGAACGCGTTGTTGTTGACCACCGCACCGGCCACCGTGACGAACGCCGGCTTCGTGGGCACGATGATCTGGTCCTGGTGTTCGAGCGGCACGTCGGGCAGATCGCCGAGCGACGACGCCGGCTGCAATTCGAGCGCGATGCGGCCGTTGGGCTCCATGCGGCTCAGCCGGCCGATCTGGGCCTGCGTCGCAGCGGTGCTCAGGGCCTGGACGGCGGCCCCTTCACCGGTGCGGTTCGCGGCATCGCGCGCCGCCTGCACCGACGAGAGGGCTTCCAGGCGCACGATGGCCGCGGTCAGGTTCTCGCGCTGGCGCTGGCGGGTTTCCTCGCGGCTGAACTCGAGGCCGTACACATACGCCTGCGGCGTGAGGCCGCCGGCACGGGCAATCAGCTGCGGCAGCGTCTCGCCCGGCAGCAGCTGGTAGGTGCCGGGGGCACCCACCTCGCCGAGCACCGACACCATGCGGGTCTGGCGCGACACCGGTACCCGCACGTCCTTCTGGCTGAACACCGTCACCACGTCACCGGCGAGCAGTTCCAGGTTGTTGGCGTCGTCACCCTGCAGCACGGCCTTGCCGAGGTTGAACGGGATCACCTGTGTGGTCAGGTCCGTCCTGTTCAGGCGTTCGATCACCGCGTAGTCCCAGTTCAGCTCGTCGAACAGCGGTGCTGCGGCGCGCTGCCGGGTACTCACGCTCGAACGGTTGCGGTCGTCGCGTTCACGGTCAGCGGCGAGGTCGTCGTCACGGTCGTTGCTGGTGGTGCTGCGCTCGCGTTCCTCGTCCCGCTCGCGTGCGCGCTGGCGTTCCAGGTCGCGGTCGCCGATGGCGTCGGACGTGCGGCGCGACGACGTGCCGCCGGTGCGGGTGGTGCCCGTGCGGCGGCTGTCGGCGGTGTCCGTGCCATCGGTGGCGGTGGCGGTGGTACGGCGCAGCTGCCGCGCCATGCGCTCTTCCCGATCGTCCTCCATCACCTGCACCAGCAGGTTCTTGCGGCGGTAGAAGTCGGGTGAGATGAGCGCGTCGCGGTCGGGGATCAGGTCGCGGATGCGCATGCCCGGGCGGTGCGCGTAGCGCAGCGGCTGGGCCACGCTGCCCTTCAGCGTCACGGCGTTGGCGAACTCCGGCGAGATGGCCAGCAGCGTCAGCACGTCGCCGTCCTGCAGCGGCTTCTTCAGGCCGTCGGGGTCGAGCTTGAACTGCTCGACGAAGCGGGCGGCGCCCGGGCGCGACGGGTCGATGCGTTCGACCTGCACCCGGTTCGGGTTCACGAGCACCGGCGAATCGCCCGCGTATCGCAGCACGTCGGCGACGGGTTCCTGCGGGGACCGCAGCTCATAGATGGCCGGGCTGTCGATCGCACCGGTCACGGCCACGCGCGGGCCGGCGGGCTGGAACACCACCACGTCGCCGGCGGTGAGCTGCACGTCCTTCGACTTGTCGCCCTGGACGAGGAAGTCGTAGATGTCGATCTCGGCCACGGTCTTGCCGTCGCGGCGCAGCGCCACCTTGCGCATCGAGCCGTTGGGGCTGGGGCCGCCGGCCGCCACCACCGCGGACAGCAGGCTCGACTGGCTGGCCAGCGTGTAGACGCCCGGCACGCGGGCCGGGCCCACGACAAACACCTTCACGCCACGCAGCTGGCCAAGCGTCACGTTCAGGTTGAAGTTGGTGAACAGGCGGCCGATCTGCGCACGCAGGTGGCTTTCGAGGTTCGACGCGCGGGTGCCGGCGACCGTGAAGGTGCCCACCTTCGGCAGGCTGATCTGGCCGGCGCGGTCGACGGTGGCGCGGTAGTCGACGTCGATGCTGCCCCAGGCACGGATCAGCAGCTGGTCGCCCGGCCCGACGGTGTAGTCGGCCGACACGGGCACGTTGTCGATGGGCGAGAAGGAATCGGCGGCGTCGTTGAAGAACCGGGCGCCGAAGTTCTGGAGCTGGCGGCCCGTCGCGGCTTCGACGAACTTCTGGAACTCGCTCGGGCGCGGCGGCGGCAGGTCGCTGCGGCGGCCCGGCGTGGTGACCCCCGAGCGGCTCTGCGGCTGCTGTGCCGCGTTTGCGCCGGCGGACGCCGGGTCGTTGCGCAGCGTCAGGATGCCGTCGCGTCCCATGGTCGAGCCGTTGTCGCTGCGTGAGTTGCCGCCCGTGCTTCGCTGCTGCTGCTGCGTGTCGGTGCCGTAGCCCGGCGCCCCGAAACCGCCGGAGGTCGTTTCGCCGGCAGCCTGCGCTGCGATCGGGAGGGGCATCAGGAACGCGGCCAGCACGCCGGCTTGGATCATCAGGGATCGAGGAGACAACAAGGTCATGCGGAACAGGCTCGTGAAGGGCCCGCGGCCATCCCGGCGGGGGGCTGGGCGGTGTCGCGGTGCGCCGGATGATGGCAGCCGCGAATGTTAGCCGAACAGCATGTCGGGATATCCCGACCCGTCGCGGCGCTGTGGAATGCCGTGGGACCCGGGTGACCCGATAAACTGGGCCGCCTGCCTCTACCCTGCCGGAATGGACGCTCCCGACATCCACCTGATTGCCGCCGACAACGTCGAGTGGTTCGACGTCGCGCGCGGCATCTTCCACGAATATGCCGACAGCCTCGGCATCGACCTCTCGTTCCAGGACTTCGAACACGAGCTCGCCACGCTCCCCGGGCGCTACGCGGCACCGTCGGGGCAGTTGCTGCTGGCGCTGGTGGACGGTGCCATCGCTGGTTGCGGCGCGTTCGCCCCGCTGCCCGACGCCGACTACCCGAACGCCTGCGAGATGAAGCGCCTGTACGTGCGCCCCGCGTTCCGCCGCTTCGGCCTCGGCCGGGTGATGGCCCAGGCGCTGCTCGACGAAGCCCGGCGCGCCGGCTACTCGACGATGCTGCTCGACACCCTCGATGACATGGAAGCGGCGCGCGGCCTTTACGCCACCCTGGGCTTCCACGACATCCCGCCTTACTATTTCAACCCCATCCCGGGCGCGCACTACCTGAAGGCCGATCTGGACTGACCCGTCCCGACCTCGCCCACTTCCTTCCTCTCCAGCCCAACACAGGCCATGACCGCATCCTCCCCCCACAGCCTTGAACTTCGTGCCGGCGCGCTGCGGCTCGCGCTGCGCCCCGACCTCGGCGGCTCCATCGCCGGGCTGTGGCACGGCGACACGCCGGTGCTCCGCTCCACCGAACCGGCGCAGCTCACGCTGCCGCGTGCCTCCGCCAGCTACCCGCTCGTGCCGTACTCGAACCGCGTCGGCAACTGCCAGTTCAGCTGGCTCGGCAAGCACTACACCACCGCCGCGAACTTCGGCGACTACCCCCACTCGGTACACGGCGTCGCCTGGCTGCGGGGGTGGGAGGTCGTCTCGTCGAGCCCGACGGAGGCGGCCCTGCGTTACCGCCACACGCCCGACGAGCACTGGCCGTTCGCCTTCGAGGTGGTGCAGTACTTCAGCCTGACCCCGCAGGCATTCACCGCGCGCTTCGTGTTCACGAACACCGACACGCAGGCGCAACCGGCCGGCCTGGGCTGGCACCCGTACTTCCCGAAACGCGGGCGCAGCCACCTGGACATCGAACTCACCCACCGCTGGGACTCGGACGCAACGCACCTCCCCGTCCGCCGCGAAGCCCAGGCCGGCATCCACGCCGACGTGGCGCAACTCGATTTCGACAACTGTTTCGACGGTTGGCAGGGCGCGGCCCGCATCGGCGACGAGAAGTTCTCGCTGCAACTCACGTCCACGCTCCCGTACCTCGTGGTCTACACACCGCAGGACAAGGACTACTACTGCGTCGAGCCGGTCAGCCACGTGAGCAACGCCATCCAGATGGCCGACCCGGCCGCCAACGGCCTGCGCACGGTGCAGCCGGGTGAAACGTTCGAAGCTTCGATGACGCTGGCCGTCACCGCACTGTGAGCACGCCGCTCCCCGAGCACGACGCCCCCTGGGTGCTGGCCGTGGCCGCACCCGCGGTGCTGGGCGAGTCACCCATGTGGCACCCGGTGGAGCAGTGTCTGTATTACTGCGACATCGCCGAACATCAGGTGCGCCGGTTCGACCCGGCCACCGGTGAACTGCGCCACTGGCAGTTCGACAACCACGTGGCGAGCCTTGCACCCATGGCCGATGGGGCGTTGCTGCTGGCGCAGCGCGATGGCCTGTGGCGGTTCGACCGCCGCACCGGCCAGCGTGAGCCGCTGGCGCCGCCACCCTACGATCCGGCCGCGTTCCGCTTCAACGACGGCAAGTGCGACGCCCAGGGGCGCTTCTGGGTAGGCACGCTGAGCGATGCGCGCCAGCCGCTGTCGGCCCTCTACCGATACGACCGCGAGCGCGGCCTCGTGCAGGTGGCGGACGGCATCACCGTGTCGAACGGTTTGGGCTTCAGCCCGAACGGCCGCACGATGTACTGGTCCGACACCACGTCGCACACGGTGTTCGCGTTCGACGTCGAGCCGGGTGACGGCTCGGTGTCGAACCGCCGCGTGTTCGCGCCGTTCCCTCTCAAGCAGCCGGGACAGGACCTCGCCACCTACGGCGGTCGTCCCGATGGGGCGGCGGTCGACGCCGAGGGCTGCTACTGGGTGGCCATGTTCGAGGGTCAGTGTGTGTTGCGCATCGCCCCCACGGGCGAAGTGCTGCGCGACGTGCGTGTGCCGGTCCAATGCCCCACGATGCCCTGTTTTGGTGGCCCCGACCTCCGCACCCTGTACCTCACCACCACGCGCGAGAAGCGCCCGGAGGCCGAGCTGGCCGCGCAGCCCTGGGCGGGCGGCGTGCTGTCATTGCGCGTGGAAGTGCCCGGACTCCCCACTGCGATTTTTGGTTGAAACCAGACAGCGCGAATTGGCGTTCACGGACGAGGGTGGGTTTCCACGTATAATTCCGAGGCTTTGCTGCTAACGGATGTACTTGGGCCATGAACGGACCTTTCGATCATGGCTTCGATGACACGTCTGACCCAGATGCGGCGCAAGAGCCGGCTTTCAAGGCCCTGACACCAGAAGAAGTGTCGGCCCTGCGAGCCAAGAACCCACCGGTCTCGCCTTGGCGAATCCTTGCGGCGCAAGCCGCGTTCGGTGTGGCTTGCGCCCTGGTGACCTGGGGGCTCACGCACCGTGCCAGCGCGGTGTGGTCGGCCCTGTGGGGAGCGGCGGTGGTGGTGGTTCCCGGGGCCTTGCTGGCTTGGGGGATTCGCCGAGGAACAGGGGACCCGGCTTCTGCGGCCGTCAGTTTCATGTTCTGGGAATTGGTGAAGATCGCCGTGGCAGCTTCCATGTTGGTGGGGGTTGCGGTATGGGCGAATGACCTGAGTTGGCCGGCCATGCTGGTCACGATGGTCGTGAGCCTGAAGATGGGATGGTTGGTGCTGCTTCTGCGGCGCCGGCCGGTTGTGACCACGAAAACAAAGAGAGTCTGATTCGACATGTCTGCCGAAGCAAACGCTGCTCATCACGCGGGCCCCACGCCCACGGAGTACATCCAGCACCACCTGCAACACCTGCAGAAGACCTTCTCTTTCGAGAGCACCAAACAGACGTCCATCGTCGACTTCAGCGTCTTCAACCTGGACTCGCTGGTCTTCTCGGTGATCCTCGGTGTGCTGGGCTGCTGGATCCTCTGGCTGGCCGCGCGCCGTGCCACGTCGGGTGTGCCGGGCCGCTTCCAGGCTGCGGTCGAGATGCTCGCCGAAATGGTCGAGAACCAGGCCAAGGGCGTGATCCACAACGCCCAGAGCCGCAAGCTCGTGTCACCGCTCGCGCTGACCGTGGCCCTGTGGATCTTCCTGATGAACTTCATGGACATGCTGCCGGTGGACCTGCTCCCCGCCGCATGGCACACGGCCGGCCCCGCGCTCGGCTTCAAGGATTACCTGCGTGTCGTCCCCACGGCCGACCTGTCGACCACGCTCGGTCTTTCGACCAGCGTGCTGTTCGTCTGCCTCGTCTACAACGTCAAGATCAAGGGCGTGGGCGGTTGGGCGCATGAACTTGTCGCGGCCCCGTTCGGCGACAAGTGGTTCCTGTACCCGGTGAACTTCCTCATGCAAATGATCGAGTACGTCGCAAAGACCGTGTCCCACGGCATGCGGCTGTTCGGCAACATGTTCGCCGGCGAACTCGTGTTCATGCTGATTGCCCTGATGGGTGGCGTGTGGGCATGGCAGTTCAATCCCGCGACCGCCAACTTCTGGCTGGGTGTGGGGCATGTGGTGGCCGGGACCGTCTGGACCCTGTTCCACATTCTGGTGATCACGCTGCAAGCCTTCATCTTCATGATGCTGACGCTGATCTATGCGGGCCAGGCGCACGACGCGCACTGATCCGGTCCGTTCTCTCGTTTTAGTCCCTTTCGTTTTTCATTCCATTCTTAGGAGCAATCATGGATAACAGCTACATCGGTCTTCTGGCACTGGCTTGCGGTCTGATCGTCGGCCTGGGCGCGATCGGCGCTTCGATCGGCATCGCACTGATGGGTGGCAAGTTCCTCGAATCGTCGGCTCGCCAACCGGAACTGATGAACGAACTGCAAACCAAGATGTTCATCCTGGCCGGCCTGATCGACGCTGCCTTCCTGATCGGTGTCGCCATCGCGCTGCTGTTCGCGTTCGCCAACCCGTTCGCCGCGTTCATCAAGTAATTCGTCGCCTCCCCTTTCACGGTTGAAAGGACTGTGCAATGAACATCAACGCAACACTGTTCCTCCAGGCGATCGTCTTCGCGATCCTGGTGTGGTTCACGATGCGCTACATCTGGCCGCCGCTCACGAAGGCCCTGGATGAGCGCGCCGCGAAGATTGCCGAAGGTCTGTCCGCCGCTGACAAGGCCAAGACGGAGCTCGTCGCCACGCAACAGCGTGTGGGCGAGCAGCTGTCGGCCGCCCGTGACGACGCCAACAAGCGCCTGGCCGACGCCGAGCGCCTGGCCCAGTCGATGATCGAGGAAGCCAAGACCCGCGCAAGCGAAGAAGGCGCCAAGATCATCGCGTCGGCCAAGGCCGAAGCCGAGCAGGAAGCCACCCGCGCACGCGAAAGCCTGCGCGACCAGGTTGCCGTGCTGGCCGTCAAGGGTGCGGAGCAGATCCTGAAGCGCGAAGTCAACGCCGGCGTCCACGCCGACATCCTGAACCGCCTCAAGGCTGAGCTGTAAACCATGGCCGAGCTTGCAACCATCGCGCGCCCCTACGCCGAGGCGCTGTTCAAGGCATCCGACGCCACCAGCGCGCCGGCCCTGGCCGGAGAAATCCAGGCCCTGGCCAGCGTCGCCGGTGACGCCGACCTGCGTGCCTTCGCGTCGAACCCCAAGGTCAGCACCCAACAGGTGCTCGACGTGATCGGTTCGGTCGTGAAGACCCCGCTGTCCGCCGCCGCGAAAAACCTGCTGCAGCTCGCGCTCGAAAACGACCGCCTGGCGGCGCTGCCCGAAATGGCAGTGCAGTTCCAGGCGCTCGTGAACGCGCGCTCCGGTGTCTCGGATGCTGTCCTGTACAGCGCCTACCCGATCGAACCGGCCCAACTGGCCGACGTGAAGGTGACGCTGGAAAAGCGCTTCGGGCGCAAGCTCAACGCCGCCGTGGTGGTGCAGCCCGAGTTGATCGGCGGCATCCGCGTGGTGGTCGGTGACGAAGTGCTGGACACCTCGGTCAAGGCCCGTCTTGAACAAATGAAGGCAGCCCTGACGGCGTAAGCCGTCCCCGCTGCCCGTCCAACCTGCCAAGGCCTCGCCCGAAGCAGACCGGAGAGAAGCTATGCAACTGAATCCCGCAGAAATTTCCGAACTGATCAAGAGCCGCATCGAAGGGCTCACCGCTTCGGCGGACATCCGCAACCAGGGCACCGTGGTGTCGGTCACCGACGGCATCGTCCGCATCCACGGCCTGTCGGACGTGATGCAGGGCGAAATGCTGGAATTCCCGGCCACCCCGGCTGGTGCACCCACCTTCGGTCTGGCCCTGAACCTCGAGCGCGACTCCGTCGGCTCGGTGATCCTGGGTGAATACGAGCACATCTCGGAAGGCGACACCGTCAAGTGCACGGGCCGCATCCTCGAAGTGCCCATCGGCCCCGAACTCAAGGGCCGTGTGGTCAACGCCCTCGGCCAGCCCATCGACGGCAAGGGCCCGATCAACGCCAAACTGACCGCCCCGATCGAGAAGATCGCCCCGGGCGTGATCGCGCGTAAATCGGTGGACCAGCCGATGCAGACCGGCCTGAAGTCCATCGACTCCATGGTGCCCGTGGGCCGTGGCCAGCGCGAGCTGATCATCGGTGACCGCCAGACCGGCAAGACCGCTGTCGCCATCGACGCCATCATCAACCAGAAGGGTCAGAACATGACCTGCATCTACGTTGCGATCGGCCAGAAGGCTTCGTCGATCAAGAACGTGGTGCGCGCCCTGGAAGCCAACGGCGCCCTGGAATACACCATCGTGGTGGCCGCCTCCGCTGCCGAATCGGCCGCGATGCAGTACGTGTCGGCCTACTCGGGTTGCACGATGGGCGAATACTTCCGCGACCGCGGCGAAGACGCCCTGATCGTGTACGACGACCTGTCCAAGCAGGCCGTGGCCTACCGTCAAGTGTCGCTGCTGCTGCGCCGCCCGCCGGGCCGCGAAGCCTACCCTGGCGACGTGTTCTACCTCCACAGCCGCCTGCTCGAACGCGCAGCCCGCGTGAACGCCGACTACGTCGAAGCGTTCACCAAGGGTGAAGTCAAGGGCAAGACCGGTTCGCTGACGGCCCTGCCGATCATCGAAACGCAAGCCGGCGACGTGTCCGCCTTCGTGCCCACCAACGTGATCTCGATCACCGACGGCCAGATCTTCCTGGAAACGTCGTTGTTCAACGCCGGTGTCCGCCCCGCCATCAACGCCGGTATCTCGGTGTCGCGTGTCGGTGGTGCCGCCCAGACGAAGATCATCAAGGGCCAGTCCGGCGGTATCCGTACCGACTTGGCACAGTACCGTGAACTGGCTGCATTCGCGCAGTTCGCCTCCGACCTGGACGAAGCCACCCGCAAGCAGCTCGACCGCGGCGCACGCGTCACGGAACTGCTGAAGCAGGCCCAGTACTCGCCGCTGTCGATCAGCCTGATGGGCGCCACGCTGTTTGCCGTGAACAAGGGTTTCATGGACGACATCGACGTCAAGAAGGTCCTGGCCTTCGAAGCCGGCCTGCACACGCACCTGAAGTCCAGCCACGCCGGTCTGCTGAAGAAGATTGAAGACTCGAAGGCACTCGACAAGGACGCGGAAGCCGAACTGTCCAGCGCCGTGACGGCCTTCAAGAAGTCTTTCGCCTGACCCGCTGACGGTCCGAAGACCCTTTAACGAAGGAACTCCGACATGGCAGCAGGCAAGGAAATCCGCGGCAAGATCAAGAGCTTCGAGAACACGAAGAAGATCACCAAGGCCATGGAGATGGTGTCCGTCTCCAAGATGCGCAAGGCGCAGGAGCGCATGCGCGCCGCGCGCCCGTATGCCGAGAAGATCCGCAGCTTGGCGGCCAACCTGTCGTTGGCCACGCCCGAGTACAAGCACCCGTTCATGATCCCGAACGACTCGGCCAAGGCGGCCGGTGTCATCGTGGTCACGACCGACAAGGGCTTGTGCGGCGGCTTGAACACCAACGTGCTCCGCGGCCTGACCAACAAGCTCCGCGAGCTCGAAGGCCAGGGCCAGAAGATCGAAGCCGTTGCAATCGGCAACAAGGGCTTCGGCTTCCTGAACCGCATCGGCGCGAACGTCGTGTCGCATGTCACCCAGCTGGGTGACAAGCCGCACCTCGACAAGCTGATCGGCCCGGTCAAGGTGCTGTTCGACGCGTATGCCGAAGGCAAGCTGTCGGCCGTGTACCTGACGTACACCCGCTTCATCAACACGATGAAGCAGGAGCCGGTGCTGCTGAAGCTGCTGCCGCTGTCGGCGGACAGCCTGAAGGCCGATGCGGCCCAGGCGCCCGTCGGGGCCGGTTCGCACGGCTGGGACTACATCTACGAGCCCGATGCCGTGACGGTGATCGACGAGCTGCTCGTGCGTTACACCGAAGCCCTGGTCTACCAGGCCGTCGCCGAGAACATGGCGTCGGAACATTCGGCTCGCATGGTGGCCATGAAGTCGGCGACCGACAACGCGGGCAACGTGATCGGCGAACTCAAGCTCGTCTACAACAAGGCGCGCCAGGCAGCGATCACCAAAGAACTGTCCGAGATCGTGGCAGGCGCCGCGGCGGTCTGACCGGCCCGCGCTCCTCAGGTCGACGATTCAAGAAACTGATTTATCAAGGATACGAACATGGCTGACGGCAAAATTGTTCAGTGCATCGGTGCGGTGGTGGACGTGGAGTTCCCCCGCAACGCAATGCCCAAGGTGTACGACGCACTGAAGCTGGAGGGCACGGCCCTGACCCTCGAAGTCCAGCAGCAGCTGGGCGACGGCGTGGTCCGCACCATTGCACTGGGTTCGTCCGACGGCCTGCGCCGCGGCCTGACCGTGACCAACACCGGCAAGGCCATTTCGGTCCCGGTGGGTCGTGCCACCCTCGGCCGCATCATGGACGTGCTGGGTTCGCCCATCGACGAACGCGGCCCGGTCAGCCAGGAGCTGACGGCTTCCATCCACCGCCTCCCGCCGGCGTTCGACGAGCTGAGCCCGTCGACCGACCTGCTGGAAACCGGCATCAAGGTGATCGACCTGGTGTGCCCGTTCGCCAAGGGCGGCAAGGTGGGTCTGTTCGGTGGTGCCGGCGTGGGCAAGACCGTGAACATGATGGAACTCATCAACAACATCGCCAAGGCCCACAGCGGTCTGTCGGTGTTCGCTGGTGTGGGCGAGCGCACCCGTGAGGGCAACGACTTCTATCACGAGATGGCCGACTCCGGCGTCGTGAACCTCGAGAAGCTCGAAGACTCCAAGGTGGCCATGGTTTACGGCCAGATGAACGAGCCCCCGGGCAACCGCCTGCGCGTGGCCCTGACCGGCCTGACCATCGCCGAATCGTTCCGCGACGAAGGCAAGGACGTGCTGTTCTTCGTGGACAACATCTACCGCTACACGCTGGCCGGCACGGAAGTGTCCGCACTGCTGGGCCGCATGCCTTCCGCCGTGGGCTACCAGCCCACGCTGGCCGAGGAAATGGGCCGCCTGCAAGAGCGCATCACCTCCACCAAGGTGGGCTCGATCACGTCGATCCAGGCCGTGTACGTCCCTGCGGATGACTTGACCGACCCGTCGCCTGCCACGACCTTCGCCCACTTGGATTCCACCGTGGTGCTGTCGCGTGACATCGCTTCGCTGGGCATCTACCCCGCCGTGGACCCGCTCGACTCGACCTCGCGCCAGCTGGACCCGAACGTGGTGGGCGAAGAGCACTACAACACCGCCCGCGCGGTGCAAGGCACGCTGCAGCGCTACAAGGAACTGCGCGACATCATCGCCATTCTCGGCATGGACGAACTGTCGCCGGAAGACAAGCTGGCCGTGGCCCGTGCCCGGAAGATCCAGCGTTTCCTGAGCCAGCCGTTCCACGTGGCCGAAGTGTTCACCGGCTCGCCGGGCAAGTACGTGCCGCTGAAGGAAACCATCCGCGGCTTCAAGATGATCGTGGCCGGCGAGTGCGACAGCCTCCCGGAACAGGCCTTCTACATGGTCGGCACCATCGACGAAGCCTTCGAGAAGGCGAAGAAGATTCAGTGAGCGGCCTGACCGGGCGCGGACCTTCCCGTCCGCACCCGGTGTGTCCTCCCTGAACCCGATTCCAACTCCTTAGGAAAACATCATGGCAACCCTGCACGTAGACGTGGTCTCCGCCGAAGAGAGCATCTTCTCCGGCGAAGCCAAGTTCGTCGCCTTGCCGGGTGAAAACGGCGAGCTGGGCATCCTGCCCCGCCACACGCCGCTGATCACCCGCATCAAGCCGGGCGCCGTCCGCATCGAACGCACCGACGGCACGGAAGAATTCGTGTTCGTCGCCGGGGGCATCCTCGAAGTGCAGCCGGGCACGGTCACCGTGCTCGCCGACACCGCCATCCGCGGCAAGGACCTCGACGAAGCCAAGGCTGCCGAAGCCAAACGCCTCGCCGAAGAAGCGATGAAAAACGCGAAGAGCGACATCGACTTCGCCGCGGCCCAGAGCGAGTTCGTCGCGATGGCCGCCCAGATCGCCGCCCTGCGCAAGTTCCGCAAGAAGTGATCGACGTTCGCGTCTGAAAGCCCGCCAGGCTCGCCTCGGCGGGCTTCTTCGTTTTTGCGAAGGACAACGTCATGACCCCCCATCCGTTTTCACTCACGGGACAGAATGCCCTCGTGACCGGCGCCACTGGCGGGCTGGGCCTGGCCATCGCGCAGGCGCTGGCGTTGGCAGGGGCCACGGTGTGGGTCAACGGCCGCGACGCCACCCGCGTGGCAGCGGCCGTGGACGCGGTGCGTGCGGCCGGCGGCACGGCGAACCCGGCCGTGTTCGACGTGACCGACCCGGCTGCTGCCGCCACGTGCATCGACACGATGCTGGCCCAGGGCGGTTGGGACATCCTCGTCAACAACGTGGGGCAACGCCACCGCGGCGCGTTGGCCGACTTCACGTTGCCCGACGTGCGCGCGCTGTTCGAAGTGGACCTGCTGGCCCCGTTCCACCTGTGCCAGTCGGCCGCACGCCACATGGCGCCGCGGGGGCGGGGCCGCATCGTCAACATCACGTCCATCGCGGGTGACATCGCGCGGGCGGGTGACGTGGCCTACACCACGGCCAAGGGCGGGCTCACCGCCTTGACCCGTGCCCTGGCGGCCGAACTGGGCCCGCAGGGCATCACGGTCAACGCCGTGGCCCCAGGCTACTTCGCCACGGAACCCAACGTGGCGATGGTGGCCGACCCCGGCGTGGCCGACTGGCTGCAACGCCGCACGTCGCTGGGTCGCTGGGGCCAGCCCGACGAGATCGCCGGCGCGGTGGTATTCCTGGTGTCTCCGGCCGCGTCGTACGTCACCGGCCAGGTGATTGCCGTCGACGGCGGCTACCTCGCGCACTTCTGACCCGGCGGCTCGAAACGCACTACCCGGCGGCTGCGCCATGACCCCTCGGAATGGTCCGAGCGTCTTCAGAGCAACACGACGGCGTCCGGCAGTTCGTTCGGGTTTGGCGCGCCGGCCGTGGCGGGGAAGTGCTGCACGAGCAGGGTGTGCACGGCGGCCACGGCTTCTGCCAGGCCTTGTGCGAAGTGGTTCTCTCGGAACGCGGCGGCCATCTGCACCGCGAGTGCGGCCCACTGGGCCTCGGGCACCAGGGCGTTGAGGCCGCGGTCCGCGATGATCTCGATGCGGTGGTCGGCCAGCAGCAGGTAGATCAGCACGCCGTTGTTGTCCTGCGTGTCCCACACGCGCAGCTTGCCGAACAGCGTCACGGCGCGCTCGCGCGCGGTGGCCCGGCGGCGCAGGTACGACAGCGGCAGGCCGCCTTCCACGCAGATTCGGATCTCGCCGGTGTGCTCGCGTTCGCTGTCGATCACACGCGCCTGCAGGTCGCGCAGGCCGTCGTCGCCGATCGCCCGGCGGGCGTCGCCCGCGTCGCGCCAGCGGTGCTTGAGCATTCGGACCAGCAGATGGCCGTGGTTGTTCATCACCAGTCCCCCGAGGCACCACCGCCGCCGAAATCGCCGCCGCCGCCGGAGCTGAAACCGCCCCCGCCGCCGCCGCCGAACCCACCCCCGCCGCCACCACCGCCCCAGATGATGGGCCCGCCGCCACCGCGTCCACCGCGCGAGCCCACGCCCATCGCACCGACGAGCAGCAGCGCGAGCAGCCCCGCGCCGCCGGCGATCAACAGGCTGGCGGTCATCCACCAGCCGATGCCACCCACCACCCCGCCGGTGAGCAGCGAGCCGAGCTTGCGGCCCAACACGGCCACGGCGATGCCACCAAGCAGCGGCACCCCGACGAACAGCAGGATGCCAGCGTCTTCCCAGTCGAAGCCCTGGCGGGCGGATGGTGACGGCCGAACGGCGGGCTCGGGCAGGCCTTCGCCGCCGATGCGCGCGGCGAGCTGGTCGATGGCGAGGTTGAGTCCGCCTGCGTAATCGTCCTGGCGGAACGCGGGCACCATCTGGTCTTCGATGATGCGCTTGGCCACCAGGTCGGGGATGGCGCCTTCGAGTGCCTTCGCCGGCGCGATGCGCATCTTGCGGTCGCCCTTGGCCACCACGATCAGCAGGCCGTCGCCCACGTCGCGCCGGCCGATCTTCCACTGCTCACCCACGCGTTGCGTGAACGAGAAGATGTCTTCCGGCGCCGTGGTGGGCACCATCAGCACCACCACCTGCGAGCCGTGCTGGCGCTCGACGCCCTCGAGCTTCGATGCGATGGCGCTGCGCTGGCTGTCGGTGAGCGTGCCGGTCTGGTCCACCACGCGGCCGGACAGCGGCGGCACCGGCAGCACGTCCTGCGCGAACGTTGCCGCACCTGCCAGCGCGAGCAGCAGCGCGAACGTCCAGCGCAGCAGGCGGCTCAAGGTGTGGCGCTCACTTCGAGGCGGGCTTGCTGCTGAAGTCCACGACGGGCGGGGTGGAGATGGCGGCTTCGTTCTGCACGGTGAAGGACGGCTTGATCGTGTAGTTGAAGGCCATTGCAGTCAGGTTGGACGGGAAGCTTCGAGCCAACGTGTTGTAGTCCGCCACGGCCTTGATGAAGCGATTGCGGGCTACGGCAATGCGGTTCTCGGCACCGGCCAGTTCGGCGCGCACATCTTGGAAGCCCTTGTTGGTCTGCAGCTCCGGGTACCGTTCGCTGACCACCATCAGGCGGCTCAGCGCGCCGGTCAGTTCACCCTGGGCCTTCTGGAACTTGTCGAATGCCTCGGGGTTGTTCACCAGCTCAGGCGTGGCCTGGATGCTGGTGGCCTTTGCGCGTGCCTCGACTACACGCGTCAGGGTCTCCTGCTCGAACTGGCCCTGGCCCTTGACCGTCGACACCAGATTCGGAATCAGGTCCGCCCGGCGCTGGTACTGGTTCACCACCTCGGCCCAGGCCGACTTGACCTGTTCGTCGAGCCGCTGGAAGTCGTTGTACCCACAGCCGCTCAGGGCGGTGATGGAAGCGAGTGCGACGGCAACGAGCCAGTGCCTGCGAATCATGGAATGTCCTTCGGTCGTTAGGGGCTGAATGCTACCCCGCCGGAAAGTCGGGCCACCCGCAAGGTTTTCAAGACGGTGGAAGCCACCCCGCCGCCGGCACACGCCAGCGTGGCCTCGGCGGCGGGCGCATCTGGTCCATCACCCAGTCGACCCGGGCCACGTTCACGTGGCCGTCGCGGGCCAACGCGGCCCGCTCCCGGTCGGGGTTGTGCAACAAGCTCGCGAGCCACGCGGCCTCGATCGGCGTGAGCTTCGAAGCCTCCTTGTGCAGGTAGTGCCGCGCCGCAGCCGCGGCCCCGCACTGCCCCTCGCCCCACGGCACGAGGGCGAGGTAGAGGTTCAGCACCCGGGCCTTGCCGAGCGTGCGGTCCAGTTCCACCGCGTACAGCAGCTCGCGCAGCTTGCGCGCCGGGCTGCGTCCGTCACCGGTGTAGACGAGCTTGGCGAGCTGCTGCGACAGCGTGCTGCCGCCGGCCACCACCGCACCCTTGGCCTGGTTGGCGGACCAGGCGGCTGCCAGCGCGTCCACGTCGAAACCGGTGTGTTCGTGGAAGCGCTGGTCCTCCGCCGCGATCACGGCGCGCGGCAGCCACGTGCCAGCCGGGCCTTCCGGGCACGCCGGGCGCGCGTCGGCGAGCTGCTCGGTGCCGAGGCCGGCCACCCGGAAACCCGTCACCTTCGGGGTCACCGTCAACGCCCTCGACGGCAGGTGCAGCGTGGCCCGCAAGTCGAGCCGGCCATCGATGCGGGCGCGCCGGGCCTCGGGCACCACCGCCGCGAGCACCCCGTAGGCGTCGGCCATCGGCACGTCGCTGAGGGCTACCTCGAGCACGGCGCCCGCCGGTTGCATCACCAGCGACCAGCGGCCGGCCACCGCACGCGGGGCATCGCCGATGGACACCGAGCCGGACGCACGGCCCTCCATCCCGTGTTGCAGCGAGAACTCGGCCCGCGACACGGTCAGGGTGTCGGCACCCCACTCGGGGCGGTGCACCGAACACGGCGCGCACACCGCGTGCCATTGGCCGTCCTGCGGCGAGGCGGTCCATTGCACCGGACCGAACGGCGTGGACCACACGCGGTCCGCGGTCAGGCGCAGCACCATCGGGTGGGTGGCCAGGCGCCACAGTGCGGGCACACTCACCGCGTGCGAGAACCTCCCCGCCCGCACGGTGTGGGCCCACTCGCCATCGGCCGGCCGCAGCAGGTGCAACACCGCTGCAGCCAACACGAGCACGGTGGCGACCACGAGGCCCACCAGAACCGCACACCATTTGAGGACGGCCTTCACAGCGCCCTCGCCACGGTGACGGCCTGCCACGGCCCGGTGGACCGGCCGAACTGCGCGGCCCAGTACCAGCTCGATGTGTCGGTGTACGCCTGGCCCTGGGCATCGACGATGCGTTCGCACACCCGCGTGGCATGGCCGTCGCGTTCCGCGATGAAACAGCGCCACAACCGCGCCTGCCCGTCGGTCTCCAGCTGGGCGTTGCGGATGCGGTAGCCGAGGCCGCGGTAGCAATCGGCCGCGGGGTGCAGCAGGCGCGTGGGTTCACGCACCTCGCGCAGCACGAGCACCTGCTCGCCGTCGGTCAGGCGGGCGATGTGGCCGGGAAACCGGCTGGCAAAGCGGTGTTCGACGGGGCTCAGTGCCAGCGGCCGCAACGGGCGGCCCTCCCACACGGTGGGCCACTCGGGCGACGCGGTGGCGGTGGGCGCCGGGCCCGCGTGGCGGGCGAGCGGCGACAGCGCGCACGCGGCCAGCAGCACCGCGAACAGTCCCTTGGCCCAACGGGCCCCCCGGTTTTCAAACGACGTCACGACGGCCTCCCCGCATCACGGTCACGACACCCCAGCACACGATCGCCAGCACCACGAGCCCGATGCCCTGGTGCAGCGACTCCGACACGGCCACGTGCCGCGCCTCCAACCCGACCAGCACGCTGTTGCGCACCACGTTCCCCATCAGCACGAAGCCCCCCGCGGCCGGCAGGCGCTGCAGGAACGCGCGGTCGCGCAGCCCGTACCAGCCCGCCACCGCACACGCGGCGAAGTACGCCATCCACACCATCTGCACACCCGAACAAGGGGCATCGACGATCACGAGCCGGCCATCCACCTCCATCGCGGTGCCGGTGCGCGTGGCCACGAACCCGGCCGCCTGCAGCACCCACGTGCTCAACTGGGCGGTCACCACCCGCAGCGGAAACCCCGCATAAAACTGCAGGGACGACACCACCGGCAACGCCAGCACCGACAGCCCCAGCAGCGGCAACGCCGCGTGGCCCGCGGGCAGGAAGGCCCGCGCGGCACAGGCCAGCGCCAGCGCCGCGAATACCGCACCAAGCAGCGGTGGCAGAAAGAACGTGGCGGCGGTGGCCGCCGCGGTGCCCACGGCGGCCGCCACCAGCCAGCGGGTGTCGGGCCGTGCGGTCAGCCGTGCGGATTCGCGGGCCACCAGCACCCCGAACACCGCCAGCGCGGCCAGGCCCAGCGGGTCGTCCGACCCGTCGGCGACCCGCGCCGCGGCCCACCGCCAGTGGGGCCACAGCGCCGCCGCGTGCAGCGCCAGCCACCCGAGCGGTGGCACGGCGTCGAGGCGGGCCAGCCAGCGGCCCTCCTCGCTGGTGGGCACGGCCGCGCGAACGTCACAGGTCACGTTCACGGCGGGTCCTCACTTCGGGCGGCGCGAGGCCAGCGTGGCGCCCACGATGCCCACCACGAGCAGGAGCGCGATCCAGGCACCCGGCTCCGGCGTGCTCGGCACCTCGGCGCCGATGGCCGCTTCGCTCACCCCTTCGGGCAGCGGCGACGGCTGGTCCACGGTGGCACTCTGGGCCGGGTTCGAATTGCGGACGATCTTGTCCACCGCGATGAAGCTCGTGTATTGCGTCAGCAGGCCGTACTTCAGGCCCAGCGCGGTGATGGCTTCCTTCTGCGTGCTGCCCCCTTCGAGCGTTTCCTGGTCCACCAGCGCGGCGATGCGCTGGCGGGCCCACAGCAGGCGCAGGGCCGACGACTTCGCGTCTTCCTGGCCGGCCGTGCTCATCTCGATGCGGTACGGGCCGCCGGCGGTCTGGCCATCCACGATCACCTTGGCGTGGGCGGTGTCACCCTTCCACTTGCCGAACACCACCACCGGGCGGCCACCCAGCACGTCGGGCAGCTGCATCGGTTCCACGTCGTAGGCGTCGAGCCCCTCGAAGCTGACCTTCACGTTCGTCAGCACCGGCGAGTCGATCATCTTGCGCAGGCGTTCGGCCTGGGCGGCCGCCTGCTCGGGCTTGGTCACGATGAACGCCTCGCCCATGCCGGCGCGGGCGATGCCTTCGATCAGGTGGCGGTTCACGCTGCTGCCGATGCCGAACGCGAACACGTTCTGCTTCGACAGGTGCTGGCGGATGTGCTGGAACACCTCGGCTTCGACGCTCACGTAGCCGTCGGTCACCACGATGACACTGCGCGACACGTCCTTCGGCTTCGGCAGATCGGCCACGCGCTTCAGCGCGGGCACGATCTCGGTGCTGCCGCTGCCGCCCATGGCACGGATGGTCTCCATCGCCTGGTCGATGTTGGCGCGGGTGGCCGGCACCGGCGTGGGCGACAGCATGCGGTTGCTGCCGGAGAACAGCATGACGTTGAACGTGTCGCTCGGGCGCAGGCTGCCGATCAGGTTCTGCAGCAGCACCTTCGAGGTCTCGAGCGGGTAGCCGTGCATCGAGCCGGAGATGTCGACCACGAAGATGTACTCGCGCGGATTCACCTCGCGGGCCGGCACGGCTTTCGGCGGCTCCACGAGGGCGAGGAAGTGGTTCTCGTCGGTGCCACGGAACAGCATCAGGCCGGTCTCGATGCGGTCGCCCGCCAGCCGGTAGTCGAGGATGAAGTCGCGGTTGTTCGCCGGGCGGTCGCCCGCGGCGAGGGCGATGCGGGCGTGCGGGGTGCCGGCGCCGTCGATCCGCACGTCGTGCGATGGCGACGACACCTCCTTGACCGACACCGGCGCATCCAGCGACACCTTGATGTCGAACGCGGCCTTCGGCGCCTCGCCTTCGCGCTGGTACGGCACGGCGGGCAGCGCACCGTTCGCGGGCGATGCGGTGGGGGACGCGTAACGCGGGCCCACCACGGTGGGGAACACGAAGCCGTAGCGGGCGTCGGTGGGGGTGAGCAGTTCGGTGTAGTGCAGTTCGACACGCACGTCATCACCCGGCAGGATGTTCGCGACGTTCATCTCGAACACGTTCGGGCGGTGCTGCTCCAGCAGCGCGCTGGTGCGGCCTTCCTTTTTCGCGGCCTCGTACTCGATGCGGGCGGCCTGCTTTTCCTTGATGCGGGCCGTCAGCAGGCGGTCGCCCAGGCGCACGTTCATCGCGTACACGGCCGACTGCGTCGAGCCGGGGAACACGTAGCGGGCCTCGATGGGGCGCTGGCCTTCGTTGCGGTACTGCTGCACCACCGTCACGTCGGCGATCACGCCGGAGATGCGCACGTCCACCGTGGTGGCCTTCAGCGGCAGCCGGTCGGTGCCGGGCTCGCTACTGCGGACCTGGAAGTACGGGCTCTCGGCCTTCGTGGCCTCGGAATCGTCGGCACGGGCCTGGGGGGACCAGGCCAGCAACAGCAGCGCCGCGGACACCGAGGCCGCGGCACACCACAACACCCGCCCGACTTGGCTGAGCGGGCCGGGTGGGTGAAGGAACAAGCGCATGACATTTCTCCTTGAGGGCCGCCGGGGTGGCGGGGTGACTCAAGGATCGATGTGTCGTGCGAAGCGGGTGGGAAGCCGGAAGGAGATTTGTGAAGGGACGGTGAAGTGGGCGATTCGGAAGGTTTGGGCTCGTTCTCCGATGCCTGGTTGGCAGTCCAGTCGGCCTCCCGAGTTAGTCTTCCAGTGACCCATGGCTGTAGTTCCCGAAAGGGCCATTTTGCAGATGAGAAAAGCTGGTGCCTGACAAGGAAGCTGACTCACGATGTTCGCAAGTCATTGTTTTTGCTTGATTTTGTGGCCTCTGTTTGCAGGTGTGAATTCATCCGTTTGCAGATAATGTGTCAGACTGTCTGAGTTCTTGATGGGAACACGGACATGTCAGCCTTCCACCACCACGACCTTTGCCTGCTGAACCCCGCATACGACTCACCGTTGGTCGATGTGGTGACCGAGCTTGAGCACCTGCGGCGCTTGCGGTTGGGTGGCAGCACCCCGGCACCCGTCTTCTTCCAGCTCAAGCACATCTTCCACATGCTGGAGAGCTTGGGGTCAGCTCGCATCGAGGGCAATCACACGACGTTGGCCGACTATGTGGAGAGCCGGCTGGAGGCGCAGCCTGCCAATCTGAGCGACCAACTTCGCGAGATGGCCAACATCGAGGAGGCCATGGGCTTCATCGAAGAGCATTTCGAGCCGGGGCAGGATGTCACGGAGCACTTCATCCGCGAACTGCATGCCATGACTGTGCAAGGACTGGAACGCGAAGGTGATGACACGCCCGGCGCTTATCGTCAAAAGCCGGTCCAGATTTCTCAGTCGGATCACCTGCCGCCCGAGGCGGTTTCCGTTCCGCAGTACATGAACGAACTGGTTGAGTTCATCAACCGCCCCGACGCAGCGAAGTACGACCTCATCAAGGTGGCGCTGGCTCACCACCGCTTCGCATGGGCACACCCCTTCGGCAACGGCAATGGCCGGGTTGTGCGACTGCTGACTTACACGATGCTCATCAAGTACGGCTTCAACGTGAAGGCGGGTGGCCGGGTGATGAACCCCACTGCTGTGTTCTGCAACGACCGGGACCGCTACTACGCCAAGCTGGGGCAGGCCGACACCGGCACGCCAGAGGGACGTGAGGCATGGTGCGTGTATGTGCTCAGCGGCATGCTGGATGAGTTGCGCAAGGTGGACCGGTTGACCGATGCCACCTATCTCATCGAGCGCATCTTGACCCCTGCGCTCCACTATGCCCGCGAGCGCGAGCTGGTCACCCAGATGGAAGAGCAGGTGTTGCTGGCGACGGCGCGGCTGGGCATTGCGAAGGCCAGTGACCTGAAAGGCGCCATGCCGCAACTGACGGAACGCCAGCGAACCTATCAAGTCGGAAAGCTCGTGGAACGCGGGATGCTGGCCCCCATCCGCGAGGGCGCGCGGCAGTACACGGTCGGCTTCGCCAACAACTTCTTGATTCGCGGCGTCATACGCGCCCTGTCTGCCGAGGGCTTCATCCCGGAAACCTTGAATCGGCCGAAATAGAAGGCAACAGCAGGGGACCCGCCACCCTGCGGCGACAGCAGTTCAGTCCCGGATGTCCATCGCCCGGTTCAGGCTCAGCGCCGCCAGCGTGCAGGCTGCGCCCGACAGCAGGTAGATGCTGACGAACTGCAGCCCGAAGTGGGCCGACAGGCCCAGCGCCACCAGCGGGGCGAAGGCGGCGCCCACGAGCCACGCCAGGTCGGACGTCAGCGCGGCGCCGGTGTAGCGGTACTTGGCCTCGAAGTTGGACGTCACCGCACCCGAGGCCTGGCCGTACGACAGACCGAGCAGCAGGAACCCGAGCAGGATGAAGGTGTCCTGGCCGATGGGGCCGCCGCCGAGCAGCGTGGGGGCGAAACCACTGAACACCGCGATCAGGCCGGCCAGCGTGCCGAGGGTGCGGCGGCGGCCAAAGCGGTCGGCGATCCAGCCCGAGGCGATGATGCCGCCGGCGCCGATGAAGGCCCCGATCACCTGGATCATCAGGAACTCGCTGATGGACTGGGTGGAATACAGCTTGATCCACGACAACGGGAACACCGTCACGAGGTGGAACAACGCGTAGCTGGCCAGTGCGGCAAACGCCCCGATCAGGACGGTGGCGCCCTGCGAGCGGGCCAGTTCCGGGACGGGGGTGGGTTCGAGTTCGTGGGCGTCGAGCAGGCGGGCGTACTCGGCGGTGGCCACCAGGCGCAGCCGCGCGAAGAGGGCCACCACGTTGATGGCGAAGGCCACGTAGAACGGGTAGCGCCAGCCCCAGGTGAGGAAGTCGTCGCCGTTCAGGCTCGAATAGATGAATGCAAACAGGCCGCTGGCCAATGCAAAGCCCACGGGTGCACCCAACTGGCCCAGCATGGCGTACCAGCCGCGGCGGTTGGCCGGGGCATTGAGGGCCAGCAGCGACGGCAGGCCGTCCCACGAACCACCGAGCGCGATGCCCTGCCCCACCCGCAGCACCGACAGCGCGACGATGGACGCCGCGCCAAGGCTCGCGTAACCCGGCAGGAAGGCCATGCCCGCGGTGGAGAAGCCCAGCAGGAACAGCGCGATGGTGAGTTTGGCCTCACGTCCGAACCGGCGCTGGATGCGCATGAAGATCACCGAACCGAACGGCCGGGCAACGAACGCGAGCGAGAAGATTGCGAACGACCAGAGGGTGCCCTCCAGCCCCTCTTCGAACGGGAAAAACACCGCCGGGAACACCAGCACGGCGGCGATGCCGAACACGAAGAAGTCGAAATACTCCGACGCCCGCCCGATGATCACGCCGATGGCGATCTCGCCCGGGGCGACCTTGTGGTGGTCGGCGCTGAGCCGCCGCGCGTCGCGGCCGATGGATTCGGTGGAGGGTTCAGGGTGGGCCGGAGGGATGCTGGACATCATCGGGTGCAGATAACGAAGGTTCGGACGGCAGTGCCAAGGTTCTCACCGCGCCGCAAATAAGGCCATAGGACAAAGCGTCCAATGCCCATCTCCGATCTTTGGCCGTAGATTGTGGTCTCTTCGCGCAGCACACGCTCAATTCTCCGGCATGCCCCTCCTCAAGACACCCCGCGGACCGTGGTCCCTGCTCCCGCTCGCCCTGCTGGCAGGTTGCGACACGGTGCTGCTCAACCCGTCGGGCGACATCGCGGCCCAGCAGGGCAAGCTGATCATCGTCTCCACGGTGCTGATGCTCTTGATCATCGTGCCGGTGATCATCCTGACGCTGGTGTTCGCCTGGCGTTACCGCCAGTCCAACACCGAGGCCAAGTACGACCCCGACTGGGACCACTCCACGCTGCTCGAGCTGGTCATCTGGGCGGCCCCGCTGCTGATCATCATCGCGCTGGGTGCCATCACCTGGATCAGCACCCACACGCTCGACCCGTACCGAAAGCTGTACCGCCTTGACGAAGCCCGGGTCATCCCCGAAGGCACCAAGCCCCTCGTGGTCGAGGTGGTGGCGCTCGACTGGAAGTGGTTGTTCATCTACCCCGAACAAGGCATCGCCACGGTCAATGAACTGGCGGCCCCGGTGGACGTGCCCATCCACTTCAAGATCACCGCGTCCACGGTGATGAACTCGTTCTACATCCCGGCGCTCGCCGGCCAGATCTACGCCATGCCGGGCATGCAGACGCAGCTCCACGCGGTCATCAACAAGCCGGGCGACTTCGAGGGTTTCTCGGCCAACTACAGCGGCCACGGCTTCTCGCACATGCGCTTTCGCTTCCACGGCCTCGACGCCGCCGGGTTCGACCGCTGGGTGCAAGAGGCCAAGGCGTCCCAGGGTGACCTGACCCGCGCCGGCTACCTGCAACTCGAACAACCGAGCGAACGCGAGCCGGTGCGCCGCTACGCGAAGGTGGCCGACGGCCTCTTCAAGGCCGTGCTGAACCGCTGCGTCGACACCGACAAGCTGTGCATGGACCAGATGATGGCCATCGACGCCACCGGTGGCCTCGGCAAGGCCGGCATCGGCATCGTGGCCGGTGCCGCCGAGAACCGCCCGTACGTGGAGGCCCGCCTCTGCACCGCCGCCGACCCGTCCGGCCTGCGCATCGCCCGCGCCGAGACCGTCACGCGCTGACGCTCGCACCGTTTACCTGAGCCCCGACCTCCGATGTCCGACCACCCTGAATTGACGAAGCTCATCTTCGGCCGTCTCACCTGGGACGCGATCCCGCTTCACGAGCCCATCCTGCTCGCCACCTTCGCCGCCGTCGTGCTGGGCGGCGTGGCGATGCTCGTGGCGCTGACCTACTTCCGCGTGTGGGGCACGCTGTGGCGCGACTGGATCACCAGCATCGACCACAAGAAGATCGGCATCATGTACATCATCCTCGGGCTGGTGATGCTGCTGCGCGGCTTCGCCGACGCGCTGATGATGCGTGCCCAGCAGGCCGTCGCGTTCGGCGATGTGGCCGGGTACCTGCCGCCCCACCACTACGACCAGATCTTCACCGCCCACGGCGTGATCATGATCTTCTTCGTGGCCATGCCGCTGGTCACGGGGCTGATGAACTACGTGGTGCCGCTGCAGATCGGCGCGCGCGACGTGGCGTTCCCGTTCCTGAACAACTTCAGCTTCTGGATGACCACCTTCGGCGCCGGCCTCGTGATGGCCTCGCTGTTCGTCGGCGAGTTCGCGCGCACCGGCTGGCTCGCGTACCCGCCGCTGTCGGGCATCCTGGCCAGCCCCGACGTGGGGGTCGACTACTACATCTGGTCATTGCAGATCGCGGGGGTAGGCACGTTGCTGTCGGGCGTGAACCTCGTGGCCACCATCGTCAAGATGCGCGCGCCCGGCATGACGATGATGAAGATGCCGGTGTTCACGTGGACGTCGCTGTGCACCAACGTGCTGATCGTGGCTGCCTTCCCGGTGCTGACCGCCGTGCTCGCCCTGCTGTCGCTCGACCGCTACGTGGGCACCAATTTCTTCACGAACGACCTGGGCGGCAACGCCATGATGTACGTGAACCTGATCTGGATCTGGGGCCACCCCGAGGTGTACATCCTCGTGCTGCCGGCCTTCGGCATCTTCTCGGAAGTGGTGTCCACGTTCTGCAGCAAGCGCCTGTTCGGCTACGCGTCGATGGTGTACGCCACCGTCGTGATCACGATCCTGTCGTACCTCGTGTGGCTGCACCACTTCTTCACGATGGGGTCCGGGGCGAGCGTGAACTCGTTCTTCGGCATCACCACGATGATCATCTCCATCCCCACCGGGGCGAAGATCTTCAACTGGCTGTTCACGATGTACCGCGGCCGCATCCGCTTCGAGCTGCCCATGATGTGGACCATCGGTTTCATGGTCACCTTCGTGATCGGGGGCATGACCGGCGTGCTGCTGGCCGTGCCGCCGGCCGACTTCGTGTTGCACAACAGCCTGTTCCTGATCGCCCACTTCCACAACGTCATCATCGGTGGCGTGCTGTTCGGCCTGCTCGCCGGCATCACCTACTGGTTCCCGAAGGCGTTCGGCTTCAAGCTCGACCCGTTCTGGGGCAAGTGCTCCTTCTGGTTCTGGCTCGTGGGCTTCTACGTCGCGTTCATGCCGCTGTACGTGCTGGGCCTGATGGGCGTGACCCGCCGCGTGAGCCACTTCGAGGACCCGTCGCTGCAGATCTGGTTCCAGATCGCCGCGTTCGGCGCCGTGCTGATCGCCTTCGGCATCGCCTGTTTCATCATCCAGCTGGTGGTGAGTTTCATCCGCCGCGAATCGCTGCGTGACACCACCGGCGACCCGTGGCTCGGCCGCACGCTCGAGTGGTCCACCGCGTCGCCGCCGCCCGACTACAACTTCGCGTTCACGCCGCGCGTGCACGACAACGATGCCTGGTACGACATGAAGTCGAACGGCTACGAGCGCCCGGTGACCGGCTTCCTGCCCATCCACATGCCCAAGAACACCGCTGCCGGTTTCATCATCGCCGCGCTGAGCGCCGTGATCGGTTTTGCGCTGATCTGGCACATGTGGCTGGTGGCCGGCGTCGGGTTCGCCGCCATGATGGTCGCCATCATCGTCCACACCTTCAACTACAAGCGCGACTTCCACATCCCCGCGGAAGACGTCCTCCGCGTCGAAACCGCACGCACCCGCCTGCTCGCCGGCCATGTCTGACATCACCGCATCCACCCTCGCCGCGGACGGCGGCCCGCGCTTTCACCTGACGGAAGACCACCACCCCGAGAACGGCACGCTGCTCGGGTTCTGGCTCTACCTGATGAGCGATTGCCTGGTCTTCGCATGCCTGTTCGCCACGTACGCCGTGCTGGGCCGCAGCTATGCCGCGGGCCCGTCGGGCGCCGACCTGTTCGACCTGCCGCTCGTGGCCGTGAACACGTCGCTGCTGCTGCTGTCGTCCATCACGTACGGCTTCGCGATGCTCGAGATGCAGCGCAACCGCGTGAAGCCCGTGCTCGTGTGGCTCGGCATCACGGGCCTGCTGGGAGCCGGCTTCCTCGGCCTCGAGCTGTACGAGTTCGCGCACCTGATCCACGAGGGCGCGGGCCCGCAGCGCAGCGCGTTCCTGTCGTCGTTCTTCACGCTGGTGGGCACGCACGGGCTGCATGTCACGTTCGGCATCATCTGGCTCGTGACCCTGATGTTCCAGGTGGGCCAGCACGGCCTGATCGGTGAAAACCGCCGGCGCCTGATGTGCCTGTCGATGTTCTGGCACTTCCTCGACGTCGTCTGGATCGGCGTCTTCACCTTCGTGTACCTGATGGGGGTGCTGCCATGAGCGCGCACGACAACCACACCAACGACCACCACCACCACGACGACGGTGGCCACGACCACGGCACGTTCAAGAGCTACATGACGGGCTTCGTGCTCGCGGTGATCCTCACGGCCATTCCGTTCTGGCTGGTGATGGGCAAGGTGTTCGACAAGTCGAGCGTCACCGCCATGGTGATCCTGGGTTTTGCCGCGGTGCAGATCGTCGTGCACATGGTGTACTTCCTGCACATGAACGCGAAGTCCGAAGGCGGCTGGACCATGCTGGCGCTGATCTTCACGCTGGTGCTCGTGGTCATCACGCTCAGCGGCTCGTTGTGGGTGATGTACCACCTGAACCACAACATGATGCCCGTCCACGACATGCGCAACATGCCTTGACCACCCCTGCCCGCCACGGCCGCGGGGCCGCCCGCATCGCATTGGCGCTGGGTGCCGCGCTGGCCTGCGCCGTGTTCGTGGCGCTGGGGGTGTGGCAGGTGGAGCGCCGGGCCTGGAAGCTCGCGCTGATCGAGCGGGTGAACGCCCGTGTGCACGCGCCAGCAGTGGCTGCTCCGGCACCGGCCGAGTGGCCGCAGGTGGCCGCCGCCACCCACGAGTACCGTCACGTCGCGGTGTCGGGCACTTTCCGGCACGACCTGGAAACCCGGGTCCAGGCCGTCACCGAACTCGGCGCCGGCTACTGGGTGCTGACCCCGCTGCAGGCGGCGGACGGTGCCGTGGTGCTGGTCAACCGGGGGTTCGTGCCACCGGAACAGCGAGACCGCACATCGCGCAGCACCAGCGAAGCCACCGGGCCCGTGTCGGTGGCGGGGCTGCTGCGGCTCACGGAACCGGGCGGCGGATTCCTGCGCCAGAACGATGCCACGGCCGACCGCTGGCACTCGCGCGACGTGGCGGCCATCGCCACCGCCCGCGGCCTGCACCGGGTGGCCCCGTACTTCATCGACGCCGACCGCGGCGACACCACCGGCCCCGGGCCGGTGGGTGGCTTGACGGTGATCGCCTTTCGCAATCACCATGCCGTCTACGCGCTCACCTGGTTCGCACTGGCCTTGATGGCGGCAGGGGCGGCGGTGTACACCCTGCGCACACGCGACCACCCCCAAGAAAATGCCCCGCGCCCCTGAACCCGCCCGCGACATCACCGGCCTGAAAAACATGCAGCAGCTGATCCAGCTGCGCTGGATCGCCGTGGTGGGGCAGGTCGTCACCATCCTTGCCGTGCACTTCGGGTTCGGCATCCGGCTGCCGCTCGAGGCCATGCTGACGGTGCTCGGGGGGCTGGCGGCGTTCAACCTGGTGAGCCACGTGCGCTGGCGCGCCCCCCGCACGGTCACCAACAGCCGCCTGTTCATCGCCTTGCTCGCGGATGTGGGCACGCTCACGGCCCAGCTGTACCTGAGCGGTGGCGTGACCAATCCGTTCGTGTTCCTGTTCCTGCTGCAGGTGAGCCTGGGCGCGGTGCTGCTCGAGGCGGGGTCGGTGTGGACCCTCGCGGTCATCTCCAGCGCCTGCGTGGCGGGGCTCGCACTGTTCTCGCGGCCACTGCCCGTGCCGCTGGACCTCGACCGTGGCCTCGCCAGCCCGTACATCCAGGGCCTGCTGGTCTGCTTTGCGCTGAACGCCGGGCTGCTGGTCACCTTCATCTCCCGCATCGGCCGCATCCTGCGCGCGCACGACGCGCGGCTCGCCGGCCTGCGCCAGCGCGCGGCCGAGGAGGAACACATCGTGCGCATGGGGCTGCTCGCGTCGGGCGCCGCCCACGAGCTGGGCACACCGCTCGCCACGCTGGCCGTCATCCTCGGCGACTGGGCGCGCCTGCCCCACTTCACGTCCGACCCCGAGTTGCTCAACGAGGTGATCGAGATGGAAACCCAGCTCAAGCGCTGCAAGGCCATCGTCAGCGGCATCCTGCTGTCGGCCGGCGAGGCGCGGGGCGAGTCGTCGGCGGCCACCACCATCGGGGCCTTCCTCGAGGAACTGGTGCACGACTGGCGGGCCACCCGGCCGCTGGTGGCGTTCGAGTACGAGAACCAGTTCGGCGACGACCTGCCCATGGTGTCCGACTCCGCGGTCAAGCAGATGATCGACAACGTGCTCGACAACGCGCTGGAGGCCTCGCCCAAGTGGCTGCGGCTGGTGGCCACGCGGCAAGGTGGCACGCTGGTGCTCACCGTGACCGACCGCGGCCCCGGGTTCATCCCGGAGATGCTGCGCCACGTGGGCAAGCCGTACCAGTCGAGCAAGGGGCGTCCGGGCGGTGGCTTGGGGCTGTTCCTCGTGGTCAATGTCGCGCGCACGCTCGGTGGTGACGTGGCCGCGCGCAACCGCACCGAGGGCGGGGCCGAAGTGACCCTGACGCTGCCGCTGGCGGCCATCGCGTTGGAAGAGAATCTGCCCCATGGAGACTGAACGCCAACTGCTGATCGTCGAGGACGACGAGGCCTTTGCCCGCACCCTCGGCCGCTCGTTCGAGCGCCGCGGCTACGGGGTGTCCCATGCGTCGAACCTGGACGAGGTGACCGCCCTGCTGGCCACCCGGACCCCGGGGTATGCCGTGGTGGACCTCAAGCTCAACGGCCTCGCGTCGGGCCTCGCCTGCGTGCAGGCGCTGCACACCCACAACCCGGCCATGCTGATCGTGGTGCTCACCGGGTTCGCCAGCATCGCCACCGCGGTCGAGGCCATCAAGCTCGGTGCCTGCCACTACCTCGCCAAGCCGTCGAACACCGATGACATCGAGGCCGCGTTCGGCCGTGCGGCCGGCAACGCGGAGGTCGAACTGACGAACCGCACGTCGTCGATCAAGACGCTGGAGTGGGAGCGCATCCACGAGATGCTGGCGGAGACGGGGTTCAACATCTCGGAGACGGCGCGGCGGTTGGGGATGCACCGGCGCACGTTGGCGCGCAAGTTGGGCAAACAGCAAGTGAAGTGAGGCCCCCCAGTCGCTTCGCTCCTGCCCCCGAGGGGCGACCCCGGGTCGGCCGGCGGAGCCGGTCCTCGCGGGTGGCTTGATGTGGCGCTTCGCTTCGCTCGCTTTGCTTCCTTTCAGGTCACCAGGGGTAGGGAGAGGGTGGCCACGGCGCCGCCGCCTTGTGCGTTCTTCAGCGTCACGCGCCCGTGGTGCAGCTCCGCGATCTCCTTGACGAACGGCAGTCCGAGGCCAGTGCTTTTCTTGCGGGAATGCGGGCGGGCGAGGGAATAGAACTTCTCGAAGACCTTGCCTTCGGCGTACTGCGGGATGCCGGGGCCGTGGTCACGCACGGTGACGTCGACGGTGCGCCGCGCGCGGCTCAGGGCCAGGGTGACGGTGGTGCCGTCGGGGGCGAAGTCCACCGCGTTGGCCAGCAGGTTGGCCACCGCACGCTGCAGCAGGAAGGCGTCACCCTCCACCGACGGGACGTCCTCCACGGCGGCGACGTCCACGTCCACCGTGACCCCGCGCGGTGCGCCGCTGTGGCGGGCGGCGGCGGCCAGGTCGCGCAGCATGGGGCCCAGGGCCACGGGGGCCACCTGGTCGAGGCCGCGGCGGGATTCCAGCGCGGTCAGCTCCATCATGCGGTCCACCAGTTCCTGGATGCGCTGGGCCTCGCGGGCGATGTTGGCGGCAAACCGGGCCCGGTCGGCGTCGGGCATCGGTTCCTGCAGCAGCTCGGCCGCCCCGCGGATGGCCGACAGCGGGCTCTTCACCTCGTGGGTCAGTGTCTGCACGTAGTCGGCGACGTAGGTGTGCCCGGCGAGTGCGTCGCGCATCTCGTCGTAGGCCGCGCCAATGGCCCCGAGCGCCCGGCGGCCGAGCCGCGGCAGGCTGAACGAGTGCTGCGCGCGCACGTAGCGCACGTAGTCGGCGATCACGCCGAACGGGCGCACGAGCCACACCGACACGATCACGGCCAGCAGCAGCACGGCCACCACCGACAGGCCCCCCACGTACATTGTCTTGCGCCGCGCCGCATCCACGAACTGCCCGAAACTCTGCACCGGCTTGCCGACGCTGACGACCCCGATGATGGTGTCGTTCGCGCGGATCGGGGCGGCCACGTACATGACCGCGGTGCGCCTGTCGTTTCCGATGTCGGGCGTGGACCGGGCCCCGTACTCGCCCTGCAGCGCCAGGCGCACGTCGCGCCACTGCGAGTGGTCCTTGCCGGTTTCGCGGCCGAGCGAGTCGAACACGACCCGGCCGGTGCGGTCGGCCACCGTGACGCGCAGCTCGACGCGGGTCTTCAGGAACCCGAAGATGTTCGCCTCGAAACGGCGCGCGTACAGCGCCTGGAACAGCGGCTCCAGGGCGTCGGCCTGCAGCGTGCCGTCGGCCGACTGGCGCTCCACCAGCGTGGCCATCAGCTGGGCCGTCTCCACGAGCGATTCCTCGGCCGACTCGCGGTAGCGCGGGTCGATGTCCTCCAGCTGCCGGTACAGCAGCCAGCCCACGCCGAGAGCGTAGGCGAGCAGGATGCCGATGAAGATGCGGGTGCGCTTGTTCATATGGGCGGCACCCTATCAGATGCCGCCGTCGGGGTCAGGCCTGGACCGCCTCGGCCTGTCAGAGCGTGGGCGGCAGGTCCTCGGCGAGGGCGTAGCCGGTGCCACGGTGCGTGCGGATAGGGTCGAGGTCGGGGGCCACGCCCTTCATCTTTGCCCGCAGCGTCTTCACGTGGGCATCCACGGTGCGATCCAGGCTCTCGGTGGCGTCGTCCCACACACGGGCCAGCAGCGTGTCGCGGGTGAACACGTGCCCCGGGCGCGAGGCCAGCGTCTGCAGCAGGCCGAACTCGTAGCGCGACAGTTCGAGCAGCCGGCCGTAGTAGCGGATCTGGCGGCGGCCCTCGTCGACCGCCACCGGGAGCGGCGCCGGCGGCGTTTCGGCCGGTGCCGCGGCCGGTTTGGCCGAGCGCCGCAGGATGGACCGCACCCGGGCCACCAGCTCGCGCGGCGAGAAGGGCTTGGCCACGTAGTCGTCGGCGCCGAGTTCGAGGCCCACCACACGGTCGATCTCGTCACTGCGCGCGGTGAGGAACACGACCGGAACGTCGGCAAACGCCCGCACCCGCTTGAACACCTCGAACCCGCTGGTGTCAGGCAAGCCGACGTCGAGGATCACGAGCGCCGGCGGGGCCTCGCGCACCAGCGCCACGGCATCCTCGCCGGTGGCCACCCAGACGGGGTCGAAGCCGTCGGTGCGCAGCGCGTACTGCAGGGTATCGGCGATGCCGGGTTCGTCCTCGACGATCAGGATCTTCGGTTTCATGCGGTGGTGGTCATTCGGTGGGCAGGAAACCCTCGATCGACAGGTAGCGCTCGCCGGTGTCGTAGTTGAAGCCGAGCACGGAGGCGCCTGCCGGCAGGTCGGGCAGCTTCTGCGCGATGGCGGCCAGCGTGGCGCCTGACGAGATGCCCACCAGCAGGCCCTCCTCACGCGCCGAGCGGCGGGCCATCTCCTTCGCGGCATCGGCCTCGACCAGGATCACGCCGTCGAGCAGCTCGGTGTTCAGGTTGCGGGGGATGAACCCGGCGCCGATGCCCTGGATGGGGTGGGGCGACGGCTTGCCGCCGCTGATGACGGGTGACGCGCTGGGCTCCACTGCGTACACCTTGAGCTTGGGCCACAGCGTCTTGAGGTGCTGCGCGCAGCCGGTGATGTGCCCGCCGGTGCCCACGCCGGTGATCAGCGCGTCGAGCCCGCTCGGGAAGGCGGCCGCGATCTCGGCGGCCGTGGTGCGCTGGTGCACGTCGACGTTGGCCGGGTTGTCGAACTGCTGCGGCATCCAGGCGCCGGGGGTCTGTCCGACGATTTCGGTGGCGCGGGCGATGGCCCCGTTCATGCCCTTCTCGCGCGGGGTCAGTTCGAAGCGGGCGCCGTAGGCGAGCATCAGCCGGCGGCGTTCGACGCTCATGCTCTCGGGCATCACCAGCACGAGCTTGTAGCCCTTGACCGCGGCCACCATCGCCAGGCCCACCCCCGTGTTGCCCGACGTGGGTTCGACGATGGTGCCGCCGGGCTTCAGGCGGCCGTCCTGCTCGGCCGCCTCGACCATGGCGAGCGCGATGCGGTCCTTGATGGAGCCGCCCGGATTCGAACGTTCGCTCTTCACGTAGACGTTGTGGCTGTTCCCGAACAGGCGGTTGATGCGGATGTGCGGGGTTTTGCCGATGGTCTGCAGAACGTTCTGGACGAGCATGGGGGATCTCCGGTCGTGATCCTCAAATTATGGGTGCAACGATAATCACGGACATGTTTGCACCCCTCCAGAACGACAGCTTCCTGCGCGCCTGCCTGCGCCAACCCACCCCGCACACCCCGGTCTGGCTGATGCGCCAGGCCGGCCGGTACCTGCCCGAGTACCGCGACACCCGCGCGAAGGCCGGCAGTTTCATGGGGCTGGCCACCAACACCCAGTACGCCACCGAGGTGACGTTGCAGCCGTTGGAGCGTTACGCCCTCGACGCGGCCATCCTGTTCAGCGACATCCTCACGGTGCCCGACGCCATGGGCCTCGGCCTGAGCTTTGCCATCGGCGAGGGCCCGAAGTTCGCGTCGCCGGTGCGTGACGAAGCCGCCGTGGCCCGCCTCGCGGTGCCCGACATGGACAAGCTGCGCTACGTCTTCGACGCGGTGACGTCCATCCGCAAGGCGTTGAACGGCCGGGTGCCGCTGATCGGGTTCTCCGGCAGCCCGTGGACACTCGCCTGCTACATGGTCGAAGGCCAGGGGTCGGACGACTACCGCCTCGTGAAGTCGATGCTGTACAGCCGCCCCGACCTGATGCACCGCATGCTGGAAGTCAACGCCGACTCGGTGGCCCAGTACCTGAACGCCCAGATCGATGCCGGCGCGCAGGCCGTGATGATTTTCGACAGCTGGGGGGGCGTGCTCGCCGATGGCGCGTTCCAGCAGTTCAGCCTGGCGTACACCCGCCGCGTGCTGGGCCGGTTGCAGCGCGAACGTGACGGCCAGCGCATCCCGCACATCGTGTTCACGAAGGGCGGCGGGCTGTGGCTGGACGAGATCGCATCTTCCGGCGCCGACGTGGTGGGCCTCGACTGGACGGTGAACCTGGGCCAGGCCCGGCGCCGTGTGGGCGATCGGGTGGCCCTTCAGGGCAACCTCGACCCCAATGTGCTGTTCGCCCCGCCGGAGCAGGTGCGCGCGGAGGCCATCCGCACGCTCGACAGCTTCGGCGCCCCCGCGAACCCCGATGGCAGCACGGCCGGCCATATTTTCAACCTGGGCCATGGCATCAGCCAGTTCACCCCGCCAGAAAGTGTGTCCGTGCTTGTGGATGCGGTGCACGAACACTCGCGTCGGCAACGTGCCGCCGTCCGCTGATGCGGTGTGTCACGAACTTCGGGACTGAACGCCTGTGCTTTACCAGGAAGTGATCGATCAGGCTTGACTTATCCCCAAAATGCTGCGTGCCAAGAACACACGTTTGGGGTGCTGCAGTGCAGCAGACGATTCGCGAATGTGCTAGCTAAGTTGTTGATTTTATTGACATCGCGCGCTGCCACGAAAGTGAGCAATCCAAGCGGAAGCCAAACAGATCAACACCTTAGCGCGGCTGTGGGCAGTTTACCCACAAAGTTATCCACAGATCCGGTGGAGAGATCCAAAAGGTCATGTAAATCATGGCCTTAAGCCCGATGTCTCAAAGAGGCCTGAACATTGCCAGCTAACTCGCTGACTCCGGGTGACGGGGATTCCTGCCGGTTGTCGGTGGCCGTCGAGGCACCCCTTCACAGCGGCCTGCACGGCCCGCTGGACTATCTGTGTGAGCGACCGCTTCTTCCGGGAACGTTGGTACGTGTGCCGCTGGGCCGCCGTGACGTCCCGGGAGTGGTGTGGACCGACGCACCGGGTGAAGCCAGCGGCCACGCGTTGAAGGCAGTCGCCGAGGTGCTGGACGCTTTGCCGCCCTTGTTGCCACGTTGGTGCGACCTGGTGCGATTCACTTCCACCTATTACCAGCGGGGTCTGGGTGAGGTGGCGATGGCGGTGTTGCCGCCGGAGATTCGCAAGCTCGACAACGCCGGTCTCGGCAGCCGGATTGCGCGGCTCCGGAAGGCGTACGACAAGCCGTTGCCGGCCACCGAAGCCCCGCCTCGGCCGGACCTGACCACCGACCAGGCCGACGCACTCGCGAAACTTGCCGACGCCAACGCCCCCGGGGCCGCGCCGGTGGTGTTGTTGCACGGGCTGACCGGCAGCGGCAAGACCGAGGTGTACCTGCGGGCGGCCGAGGCCGCGCTCGCGGCTGGCCGCCAGGTGCTGGTGCTGGTGCCCGAGATCAACCTGACCCCGCAGCTCGAGGCGCGGTTTGCGGAACGGTTCGCGTCGGGCACTTCGCCGCGGCGCATCGTGTCGTTGCACAGTGGCCTGACCCCGGCCCAGCGCCTGAAGAACTGGCTGGCGGCCCACCTGGGCCTGGCCGACCTGGTGCTGGGCACACGCCTCGCCGTGTTTGCGCCGCTGCCGCGGCTGGGCCTCATCGTGGTCGACGAAGAGCACGACCCCTCGTTCAAGCAGCAGGAGGGCGCCCGGTATTCCGCGCGTGACCTGGCGGTGTACCGAGGCAAGCTGGAAGGGGCCTGCGTGGTGCTCGGATCGGCCACGCCCTCGCTCGAAAGCTGGCAACGGGCGGAACAGGGGCGGTACCTGCGGCTGACCCTCGCGAACCGCGTGGGGGGCGGGGTGTTGCCGCGCGTGCGCATCGCCGACATGAACCTGCTGCCGAAGGTGCGCGGGGCCACCACCGCGTTGTCGCCGGCCCTGGTGGCCGCGCTCGCGACGCGCATCGAACGGGGCGAACAGAGCCTCGTGTTCCTGAACCGCCGGGGTTATGCGCCAGTGCTGCATTGCACCGACTGCGGCTGGAAAAGCGGGTGCCCGCACTGCAGCGCCTGGCGCGTGTTCCACAAGCTCGATCGCACGCTGCGCTGCCACCATTGTGGTTTCACGCAGCCCGTGCCGCGGGCCTGCCCCGACTGCGGCAACCTCGACATCGCCCCGCTGGGCCAGGGCACCGAACGCCTCGAGGAACAGCTGGCGGCGGCACTGCCCGGCGCGCGCATGGCCCGCATCGATGCCGACACCACGAAGCTGAAGGGTTCGCTCGAGGCCAGCCTGACGTCGGTGCACGCGGGTGAGGTGGACGTGCTCGTGGGCACGCAGATGATCACGAAGGGCCACGACTTCCGCCGCATCACGCTCGTGGCCGCGGTGAACCCCGACAGTGCACTGTTCAGCAGTGATTTCCGTGCACCCGAGCGCCTGTTTTCGCTGCTGATGCAGGCGGCCGGCCGAGCCGGACGCGATGCGGCGCAGGCCGATCGCAGCGAGATGTGGGTGCAGACCTGGCACCCGACCCACCCGGTGTACACGGCGTTGCGCCAGCACGATTTCCATTCGTTCGCGGCCAGCCAGCTGAAGGAGCGCGAGATCGCCGGCTTGCCGCCGTACGTGCACCTCGCGCTGATGCGGGCCGAAGCCCGAACGCCCGAGGCGGCGCGCGATTTCCTGCAGGCCGCGGCCGACCTGGCCGGCACGTTGCCTGGCGCGGCCGACCTGCTGATCTACCCGCCGGTCCCCACCACCATCGCCCGCGTGGCGGGGGTGGAGCGCATGCAGATGCTGGTGGAGGGCAATGCCCGATCGCAACTGCAGCGCGTGCTGTCGCCATGGATGGCCGAGTTGCCGTCGTTGCGCAGCACCCACAAAGGCGTGCTGCGCTGGGCCTTGGACGTCGACCCCTTGGCCATCTGAAGTAAAGCGAGCGAAGCGAAGCGCCAGATCAAGCCACCCGCGAGGACCGGCTTTGCCGGCCGACCCGGGGTCGCCCCCTGGGGGCAGGAGGCGCCAGCCGACTGGGGGGCCCTTGGCGACGCGCCATTGATTCTCGAAATGGGCAGCATCTTCGTCACTGCGCGGCTTCACGGCCAACAGGATGCCGCCATCGCGGATGCCGGCGTCGTAGGTCTTGAGGCGTTCTTCGGGGATGCCCCAGCCGATCAGTGCGCCGACGATGCCGCCGGTGGCCGCGCCTGCACCTGCGCCGGCCACAGCCGCAGCCAGCGGGCCGGCGATCACGAGGCCGAGGCCCGGAATGGCGAGGGTGGTGCCCACGGCGGCGATGGCCGCGGCAATAGCGCCCACGGTGCCGCCGATGGCACCGCCCACGCCGGCCCCTTCCGCGGCCTTCGAACCGAGTTCGCTGACACGCATGTCGTCGGCGAAGTAGCGGTCACGCGTTTCCTTGGACATCGCGAGGTTGACGTCGTTGCGGCTGTAGCCGCGGTCCTGCACGGATCGGTACGCCTGTTCGGCGCTGTCGCGGTCGCGGAAGAGTCCGGTGACGAGGGGTCCGGTGTTGCTCATGGCAGTCTCCTGGAAGTGGCCCCGCGCCGGTTGCGCGGGGAGAGTCCAAAGGATGCCGAGAGACGGCCCGGGCAGGCAGCGGACGGCAGCGCGCCCGCCGGTGGTCCGCCTCCTACAGGGTCAGCGGCGCGACGCGGCCTTCAGCCGCGCGAACCGCTGGCGCACCAGCGGTGCCGACAGCATCAGGGCCGCGGACGCGGCCAGCGCCATGGGCACGAAGGAGCCGGTGGCTTCCATCGACCAGGCGCCGATCAGGATCAGGACAAGGCCGAGCAGGTAGAGCTGGACCGAGCGTTGGCGGAGGAAGTTGTGCATGGCGGTCATCGAATGAGGAGCGTCGATGCCCCAGTGTGCGGCCCTGGCCGCCACCGTGGGCAGAAATAACGCGGGAAATCTCACGCCTGTTCGTCAGACGAGCAGGCCGGGCACTTGCGTGGCGAGCGCCTGGCGCTGCTTGGTGGCGGCGCCGAGCAGCGCAAAACCCAGCAACTGGCCATCGCCGCGGTGGAAACGCGCGTCGCAGCCATCGTCGGTGAGTTCGACGGTCCACGCGCCCGAGGCGTCGAGCGGCGGCGGACAAACCACCGTGGGGCAGGCCGGCGTCTTCACGATGACCGGCATCGCCGGGTACACCACCGGGGTGGGGTTGCCGGCCAGCGTGGCGGCCAGCGCGCGGGCCTGCTGCATGATGGGCATCACGTACGGCAGCGTGTGGCCGTCCACCTCGGCGCAGTCGCCCAGCGCGTGCACGTGGCCGGCACTGGCGGCCAGCAGCCGGTTCGTGACGATGCCGCGGTTCACCTGCAGGCCGGCTTCGGCCGCGAGCGTGGTGCGCGGGCGCAGCCCGATCGCCGACAGCACGAGGCCGGCATCGAGCGCCTGGCCGTCGCTGAGCGTGACGCGCAGGCCATTTCCTGCGTCACCCACACGGTCCACACGCACCGCAGACACCCCGAAGCGGAACTGCGCTCCCGCTTCGGCCAGCTTGGCGCGCAGGCGTTCGCTGGCCGCTTCCGGCAGCAGGCGCGGCAGCACACGCGGGGCCAGGTCGATCACCGTGGGGACGATGCCGCGCGACAGCAGGTCGTTGGCGAACTCGCAGCCGATCAGGCCGGCGCCGAGGATGGCCACCGACGTGACGCCGTCGAGGCGCCCGGCAAACGTGGCGTAGTCGTCGAGGTCGTTGACGGACAGCACGGTGTCGGCGGCATCGCCTTCGAGCGGCAGCCGGATCGGGTCGGCGCCCACGGCAAACACCAGGTCGCGGTAGCCAATGCGGGTGCCGTCGGCCAGCTCGACGGTGCGGGCGGCGGTGTCGATGCGCGACACCGTGGCGCGGTTGTGGATGGTGGCGTTCAGCTCGGCCACCATCTTGTCGCTGTCCTTCATCACGAGGCTGGCCGCCGTCTTGTTGCCGGCCAGCGCGTTCGACAGCATGGGTTTGGAATAGAAACCGCCGTGGTCGCGGCTCACGAGGACCAGCGGGGTGTCCTTGTCGAGTTTGCGGAATTCGCGGGCGAGCGTGAAACCGGCGAGGCCGGTGCCGAGGATGACGACGGAGGCAGACATGGGCGAGGGGGGATGAGCGAACCGGGTAGCCTAACAGGGCATTGAAATCCGCCGCTGCGGCACCCATCTGCAGCATTCCTCCACCTCAGGACGCGGGCCGTGCTCACCCTGCTGATCGTCATGAGCCTGGCCGCGGTGTACGTGGGCTGGCTGGTCGCCGAACCCTGGTTCATCGCGCGGCGCCGCGCCCGGTGGCGTGCGTTGCCGTTCCCGGCTGAATGGCGCGCCATCCTGCGCCGCCGCGTGCCGTATTTGCGCGGGCTGCCGGCCGACCTGCAGCTGCAGCTCAAGCAGCACATGCAGGTGTTCCTCCGCGAAAAGGCTTTCATCGGCTGCCGCGGATTGGAAATCACCGACGAGGTGCGCGTGACGATCGCAGCGCAGGCCTGCCTGCTGCTGCTGAACCGCCCCACCGACTACTACCCGAACCTGCGGCAGGTGCTCGTGTATCCCGGCGCGTTCCTGGTGGATCGGGTGCATGCCGACGGCAGCGGCGTGCAGCAGGACCAGCGCCAGGCGCTGGCGGGTGAATCCTGGTCGCAGGGGCAGGTGATCCTGTCGTGGGACGACACGTTGTCGGGCGCGGCCGTGGCCGACGACGGCCAGAACGTCGTGATCCACGAGTTCGCCCACCAGCTCGACCAGGAAAACGGCCCCGCCAACGGCGCCCCGCCGCTTGGCCCCACGCAGCGCCGCGCCCGGTGGGCGCAGGTGATGGGCGAGGGGTTCGCCCAGCTGGTGAACCAGGCGGCCGTGGGCGAGCCGTCGTTGCTCGGCACCTATGGCGCCACGAACCCCGCCGAGTTCTTCGCGGTGGCCACCGAGGTGTTTTTCGAGCAACCCGTGCCGCTGGCCGCCGAACAGCCCGCGCTGTACCGGGAACTCGCCTCGCTGTACCGGGTGGATCCGTTGACCTGGTGAGTGGGGCGCCGGCCCCGAACCGGCGCCGGGCTGTTTCCGGGTTGGAACCCTTACAGTGTCGGGTGACGCACCCGCGATGACTTTGCCCCCAGAAGGAGCACCCATGCCCTATCCCCGCCTCGCCGCCACCGGCCGGTTTGTCAGCCGCCTGTGGTCGGTGGTCGATGGCACCCGCCGCCTCCTGCTGAACCTGCTGTTCCTGTTGCTCGTGGTGATCCTTGCCGTTGCGGTGCTGCGCGGCGGCGCTGCGCCGCTGTCCGACAAGACCACGCTGGTGCTGAACCTGCGGGGCAAGCTCGTCGAGCAGCGGTCGGTCACGGCACGTGAGGCGGCGCTGGCGCAGGTGGGCGCGGGCCGGGTCTCGGTGGACACGCAACTGCGCGACGTGCGCACCGTGCTCGATGCCGCCGCGAAGGACCCTCAGATCCACAACGCGCTGCTGGTGCTCGACGACTTCGGCGGGGCCGGCCTGCCGGCGCTGCACGAGGCGGCGGCTGCCATCGCGCGGTTCCGTGCCACGGGCAAGAAGGTGATCGCCTGGGGTGCCAGCTACGACCAGCGGCAGTACTTCCTGGCCGCGCAGGCCGACGAGGTGCTGCTGCACCCGATGGGCGTGGTCTTCGTGCAAGGCTACGGCGGCTACCGCAACTACTACCGCGAGGCGCTCGACCGCATCGGCGTGACGGTCAACCTCGTGCGGGTCGGCACCTTCAAGGACGCCGCCGAGGCCTACATCGCCGACGGCCCGTCGCCCGAATCCACCGAGGCCAGCCGGTCCCTGTACGGCGGCCTGTGGACCACGTACACGCAGGACGTCGAAAAGGCCCGCAAGCTGCCGGCCGGCGCGCTCGAAGCGCTGATCGCCGACCTGCCGAAGCGCCTGGCCACGGCGGGAGGCGACTCGGCCAAGCTCGCGCTCGACAGCAAGCTCGTCGACGGCTTGAAGACCCTCGACCAGGTGCGCGAGCAACTCATCCAGGCGGGCGCCGCCACGGCCGACGGCAAGACGTTCCGCCAGGTGCCGTTCGACGCCTACCTGGCCCGCCAGGTCACGTCGTTCGTGGGCGATGCGATCGGCGTGGTGGTGGCAGAGGGTGCCATCGTCGACGGTGCCGCGCCGGCCGGTTCGGTGGGCGGGCTGTCCACGGCCGACCTGATCCGCCAGGCGCGCCTCGACGACAAGGTCAAGGCGGTGGTGTTGCGCGTGAACTCGCCGGGCGGCAGCCCGTTTGGCTCCGAGCTGATCCGCCGCGAACTCGAACTGACCCGGTCGGCCGGCAAGCCGGTGATCGTGTCCATGGGGGACGTGGCTGCGTCCGGGGGCTACTGGATCTCGATGGCCGCCGACGAGGTCGTGGCCGACCCGGCCACCGTGACCGGCTCCATCGGCGTCTTCGCGCTGCTGCCGCGCGCCGACAAGGCGCTCGACAAACTCGGCGTGCACACCGACGGCGTGCAGACCACGTGGCTCGTGGGCGCGGGGGACGCCCGCCGGCCGCTCGACCCGCGCTTTGCCGACGTGATGCAGGCCAACATCAACCACGTCTACGGGCAGTTCACGGCGCTGGCCGCGAAGGCCCGCAAGAGCACGCCCGAGGCCATCGACAAGGTGGCGCAGGGCCGGGTGTGGACGGGGTCGCAAGCCCGTGAACGCGGACTGGTCGACACCCTCGGCGGCTTCGACGTGGCGTTGAAGGCGGCGGCCACCCGGGCCAAGCTCGACGGCACGCCGCGGGTGGTGTACATCGAGCCCGAACGCAGCCGCTTCGACCGTTTCGTCGGCCTGTTCGGCGGGGTGGCCGCGCAGGCGGCGGTCGCGCAGTTCGAGGCCCGGATGCCGGGGCTGCGGCCGCCGGAAGTGGCGCGCCAGGCGCAGGACGAGCTCGCGTGGCTGGTGCGGCTTGCGGACGGCACCAACCCGTTCGCGTCGCTCGCTCACTGCCTCTGCTCGCCCTACTGACGCATCAGCGCGGCAAAGCCCGAGAACGTGGCGAACGAGAGCACGGTGGTGGCCATGATGATGCGCGCCACGCGGCCGTTGTCGGCGCCGTGCCGTTCGGCCAGCATCGACACGTTGCTGGCGCTGGGCAGTGCCGATGCCAGCACCAGCACCGTGAGGCCATAGGCCGGCACGTCGAACCCCGCCGCGCGCGCGGCCAGGCCCGCGCCCAGCACCAGCAGCGGGTGCAGGAAGAGCTTCACGGCTGCCACCGGCAGGAAGTGCGCGGGCGGCGTGCGCGTGTGGGCGTGCCGCCCGGCACGCCACAGCACAGCCCCGATCGTGAACAGCGCCACCGGGGACGCGGCGTCTGCCAGCATGCGGATGACCTGGTCCACCGGGCCGGGCAGCTGCAACCCGCTGGCCGCCTTCACCGCCCCGAGGGCGATGGCCCATGGCAGCGGGTTGCTGAACGCGCCGCGCAACGCACGGGCCAGCGGTGACGGGCCGGTGGGATGGTGCGTGCCGGACCCGGATTCCGCGATCGCGATGCACAACGAACTGGTCAGCGCCAGGTCCACGAGCACCGTGGTGATGACCGGGCCGGCCGCTCGTTCACCGAACAGCGCCACCAGCAACGGCACGCCCATGAACCCCGTGTTGGGGAACGCGGCCACCAGCCCGCCGAAGGCCGCGTCCTTCAGGCCCACCTGGCGCCGGGTGGCGGCCACGGTGCCTGCCACGACCACCAGTGCGCACACCGCGTAGATGCCGAGCAGCGCGGGGTCGATCAGCTGCGCGAACGGCATGCTGGCGCCGAAGCGGAACAGCAGGCAGGGCAGCGCAAAGAAAAGCACGAAGGCGTTGAGCCCGGGGATCGCGGACTCGGGCAGGAACCCGCGCCATGCGGCGGCGTAACCGCAGAACACAAGCGCAAAAAACGGGAGGGTGACCGGGAGGATGGACGACATGATCCGGCGAGCCTACCCGCGCAATGCGCCGGCGCGGCCGGCTTCGACGTGGAAGGTGGCCGCCGTCTTGATGGTGGCCGCCGGATCGGCGGCGTCGCTGACCACCCGCAGGCGGGCGTCGAGCATGCCGGGGGCCAGCCGGAAGGCCATGTAGCCCCGCTCGTCGCGGCGGCCGTAGTGCACGTGCGGGTTCCACGGCAGGGCGGCGTCCAGCACGGCCTGCGGCCGCCCGTGGCTCGAGATCGACGTGCCGCAGAACTCCGTGGCGATGGGCGGGGCGTCGGGCCGGCGCTTCAGGTCGACGACCCAGTTCGTGTGGGTGTCGCCGCCCAGCACCACCGGGTTCGCCACCCGGTGGTCGGCCAGGGTGTCGAGTACGCGGGCCCGTGCCCCGGGGTAACCGGACCAGCCGTCCGTCCACACCCGCTCGCCGCCCTGCCGCCACGTGAACGGTGCCATCAGCGTCTGCTGCGCGATGAAATTCCAGCGCACGCCGCCGGCCGACAAGCCCTCGGTCAACCAGCGCTCCTGGCCGGCGCCCAGCAGCGTGCGCGCCGGGTCGGCCAGTTCGGCGCAGTGGTCCACGTCCACGGTGTTGCCCCCGGCGCGGCCGGGCGGCGGGCAGGCCGCGGGGTCGCGGTACTGGCGGTCGTCGAGCACGTGGAAGCGGGCCAGCGCGCCCCAGTCGAAGCGGTCGAACACCTGCAGGCCGGGCCCGTGCGGGCGGGTGGCCGGGGGCACCGGCATGTTCTCCCACCACACCTGGTAGGCCCGTGCGCGGCGGGCGAGGAACGCGGGGCTCATGAACTGTGACTGCGTGCCGCCGTAGTCGTTCTGCACCTCGTGGTCGTCCCACGTGATGATCCATGGGGCGCTGGCATGCGCACGCTGCAGATCGGGGTCGCGCTTGTACTGCGCGTAGCGGGCGCGGTACTGCGCCAGCGTGCGGGTGTCGGTGAGGCCCTGGTGCATGCGCACGCCACCGGGCACCGGGGCGTATTCGTAGATGTAGTCGCCCAGGAAGAGCACCACGTCGGGAGACTCGTCCGCCAGGTGGCGCCACGCGGCGTAGTGGCCGTGGTCCCAGCGCTGGCACGACGCGATCGCGAACGACACGGCGTCGAGGCTGCCGGCCGCTGGCGCCGTGCGGGTGCGGCCGGTGCGGGACACGTGCCCCATCGCCGAGAAGCGGTACCAGTACCAGCGGGCCGGCTCCAGGCCGGCGACAAGCACATGCACGCTATGCCCCCAGTCGGCTTCCGCGGTGGTGGTGCCGGTCTGAACGACTTGGCGGAAGGCCTCGTCGGTGGCCATCTCCCATTTCACCGGCACGACGGGGTCGAGGCGGATGTCGGGGTCGAGCCGGGTCCAGATCACGAGGCGGTCGGGCCGGGGGCACCCCGACGCCACACCCAGGCCGAAACATGGTTCGCGCGACCCGAGGTTGACGCATCCGACGAGGGCGGGGGCGACACCGGCCCCCAGGGCGAGGTTCAGCAGGTGGCGGCGTTGGGGATCGAAAGGCATGCGGTCGGCAATTGGAACGATCATTTCACGCTAGCACAGAGCACGATCAAAGGGCATCGGCGGGCGTCGCTATGATGCCCCGCCACCCCCTCTTGTTCTGCCCCTTCCGGACCGCGCGCCCATGTCTGCCGAAGCCCCTTCCCTGAACGACGCCCAGATGGCGGCCGTGCATCACCTCGACGGCCCGTGCCTCGTGCTCGCGGGCGCCGGCTCCGGCAAGACGCGGGTGATCACGCACAAGATCGGGCGGCTGCTGCAGGCGGGTTACGCGCCCGGGCAGATCGCGGCCATCACGTTCACGAACAAGGCCGCGCAGGAAATGCGCGAGCGCGCCAAGGAACTGATCGGCGGCAAGGCCTCGAAGAACCTCGTGATCAGCACGTTCCACTCGCTCGGGGTACGGCTGCTGCGTGCCGAAGGCGCGCGCCTCGGCTTGAAGGACAAGTTCAGCATCCTCGGCGGCGACGACGTGCTCGGCATCCTGAAGGACGCCGGGGGCACCACCGACATCAACCTGGCGCGGCGCTGGCAGTGGACCATCAGCCTCTGGAAGAACCAGGGCTTCGACAGCGACGAGGCCGAGGCCGCGGCGCTCGACGACGACGAGCGCGTGGCCGCGCGGGTGATGAAGCTCTACGAGGAGCGGCTCACGGCCTACCAGGCTGTCGATTTCGACGACCTGATCAGCATGCCCCGCAAACTGCTGCAGCGCGACGAGGAGTGCCGCCTGAAGTGGCAGGACACGCTGCGCTACGTGCTGGTCGACGAGTACCAGGACACCAACGCGATCCAGTACGAGCTGCTGAAGTCGCTGGTGGGTGAACGCGCCATGTTCACCGCGGTGGGCGACGACGACCAGAGCATCTACGGCTGGCGCGGCGCCACCATCGAGAACCTGCGCCGCCTGCCGCAGGAGTACCCGAACCTGAAGGTGATCCCGCTCGAGCAGAACTACCGCTCCACCGGGTACATCCTGCGCGCGGCGAACAACGTGATCGGCAACAACCCGAAGCTGTTCGAGAAGAAGCTGTGGAGCGCGTTCGGCGATGGCGAGCCGGTGACGCTGGTGGAGTGCGACAACGAGGAACACGAGGCCGAGCGCGCGGTGGCGCGCATCGAGAGCCTGCGCGGCCAGGGCGGCGAGGTGGCGTTCAAGGACTTCGCGGTGCTGTACCGCGCGAACCACCAGGCCCGGGTCTTCGAGAAGGCGCTCCGCAAGGCCAACATCCCGTACAAGGTGTCGGGTGGCCAGAGCTTCTTCGAACGCACCGAGATCCGCGACCTGTGCGCGTGGTTGCGCCTGCTGGTGAACAACGACGACGACCCCGCGTTCCTGCGCGCCGTGACCACCCCGAAGCGGGGCATCGGCCACCAGACGCTCGCCGCGCTCGGCGAGTTCTCCGGCAAGTGGAAGGTGAGCCTGTTCGAGGCGCTGTTCGCCGAGAGTCTCGGCGTGTCGATGAAACCCGCGGCGGTGGCGTCGTTGCACGAGTTCGGCCGCATGGTGAACGACCTCGAGTACCGCGCACGCCACACCAGTGGCTCGGAGGACGCCAAGGCACTGCTGATGGGCTGGCTGACCGACATCGACTACGAAAAGCACCTCTACGAGGGCGACGACAGCGAGAAGGTGGCCGCGGGCCGCTGGTCCAACGTGATGGACTTCGTGGCCTGGATTGCCAAGCGCTGTGGCGGCGAGATCGAAAACGACGGGGGCGCCACCTTCGAGACCGAACGCAAGACCGTGCTCGACGTGGCCCAGACCATCTCGGTGATCATCAGCCTCGCCGAACGCGGTGACGACCAGGACCAGGTGACCCTGTCCACGCTGCACGCATCGAAGGGCCTCGAATGGCCGCACGTGGTGCTGGCCGGGGTCAACGAAGGCCTGCTGCCGTTTCGCAGCGAGGACGACGACATGACTCCGCAGCGCCTGGAAGAGGAGCGTCGCCTGATGTACGTGGGCATCACCCGCGCCCGCCGCACGCTGGCGGTCAACGTGCTGCGCCGCCGCAAGAAGGGCCGCGAGTTCGTGCAGGGCGTGCCCAGCCGCTTCATTGGCGAGATGAAGCTGGACGAAGAGACCGCGAAGGAAGATCCGCGCGAGAAACTGAAGGCGCTGCGCGCGGCGGCCGCGGCGCGGGCGGCGAGCAAGGTCGATGTGCCCGAATAGCCTGGTCATCCCGGCGAACGCCGGGACCCACTTTCGGTTGGCGCGCCAAGGGTCCGGTGGGCCCCGGTTTTCACCGGGGTGACCGGCCCTGTCAGACGAAGCCGAGTTTCTTGGTCGAGAAGTTCTTCAGATTTGGCAGCACGTTCAGCAGTTGTGCATCGCTGACCCCGAGCCACCCGAGCAGCGTGGCCGCGTACTGGTCCACCGACGTGGTGGGGATCCACCGGCCCTGGCGCTCCCACGAATCGACCCCCACGTCATCGGGGCCGGCGAGTTCGAGCGTGGGGTAGGTGCCGTAGGTGGCGCCGCCCTTCACCGCTCCGCCGATCACGAGGTGCTGGTTGCCCCACGCGTGGTCGGTGCCGGTGCTGTTGTTGGGCGTGAAGGTGCGGCCGAAGTCGCTCTGCGTGAACGCGGTGACGGCGTCGGACATGCCGATGGCTTTCATCGCGGTGTAGAACGCGCCGAGCGCGTCACCCAGTTCCTTCAGCAGGCGGGCGTGTTCCCCTTCGGTGGGCGAGCCGGTGACCAGCTGGTTGCCGTGGGTGTCGAAGCCACCCATCTGCGCGAAAAACACCTGCCGGCTGCCGAGCACGGTGTCGCGCTTGAACACCATCTTCGCGATCTGGTACATCTGCCTGGCCATGCCGGTGGTCAGGGTGCCGTCGGCCTTCTTGAGGGGCGCGAACGCCGCGTCGATGGCCGCGAACGCGGTGTCGCTGCCGGGCTTGACCTTCACGAGGGCGCCCAGCCGGTCGGACACGCTGAACGCGTTGCGCTGCGCGGCGGTGAACGCGTTGGCGAGGTCGAGCGGCTGGCTCTCGGCGTACAGCGTGTCGATGGCCTTCTTGCGCGCCGCGTTGGTGGCGTAGGTGAGGTCGGCGGGCTGCAGGTTGTAGGCGCCGAACACGTCACCCGGTCTCTCGGGCAGCACGAGCGGCGACTGCGTGTCGGACAGGCCGAAGCGGGCGCTGCCGCCCACCGAGATCACCGGGTTCGCGGTGTTCAACGCCACCGAGGCGCGGCCGCCCCATCCGGTGCGGGTCAGCGTGTCGGTGGTGCCGTTTTCCCAGAGGTTCTGCTGGTCGGAGTGGGAATACAGGTTGTCGGGGAGCAGGTCGGAGCTGTCCGGTTCGGCGCGGAACTGCGCCTTCGTGAGTGGCTTGTAGAGCGTGCCCACGTTGAAGACCGGTGCGAGCTTGCCGTCACCCCAGGCCGCCGACAGCCCGGCCAGCGCCGGGTGCAGCCCGTAGGACACACCGGTGAGCGGCACCAGGTTGGCCACCGGCAGGTGCAGCCCCGAGCGCACGGCCTTGTACTGGTTGTGGCGGGCCGTGTCGGTGGGGACGATGGTGTTCAGGCCGTCGTTGCCCCCATACAGGAAGATGCAGACGAGCGCCTTGTAGTCGGACGACTGGGCCGACGCCGCTGACGCCATCATCAGGTTCGCGAGGCTGCCGGTGCCGAGGGCACCGGCCAGGCCGGCGCTCGATCGGGTGAGCCACTGGCGGCGGTTCATCGCGGAAGCGGGCGAGGCGTGGTGAGGGTGGTGTGACATGGTAAAGCCTCAGCGTTGAACGTGGTACTGCGGCGAACCGAACACCAGGTAGGCGGCCGCCTTCGTGCGGGCGGTGGCGTTGGTGCCCGCCGCCTCGACGGCCTTGATGACCTCGGCACGGGACGTGGCCGACAGCGTGCGGCCGATCGCCAGCATCGACAGGCGGTCCACCAGCGTGCCGGCGTTGGCCGCATCGGCGGCGAAGGCGGTCAGGTCGATCGCCGTGCCGGTGGCCGGGATGGCGGTGGAATTGGCGGCGGGGGTGCCTCCCCAGTCGATCAGGTACGTCAGGTAGTTGAGACGGCCGAGGGCGGTGTTGGCATTGTGGATGCCGAACGTGGGGCCCACGAGCTGCGTGCCGGGCACCGGGTAGTCGGGTGGGTAGTAGTTGAACACCGACGGCGGGCGGAACATGTGCTGGCGCATCAGGTCGCCCCACTGCCAGCTGAGCGCGTCGCCGTCGGTCTTGCCGTTCAGCGCGCGCAGCACGCCGGTGAACATCTGCACCGGTTCGCGCAGCTTGCCGGCGGTGGCCGCGGGCGTGGCGGCACGGGCTTCTTCGTCGAGCAGCACGGCCGCCACGGTGGCCTTCAGGTCACCGGCCACGCCGGTGCCGAACGACTGGTACTTGCCGGCCTGGAAGGCCGCGGCCACCCGGGCCACGTAGGCCTTCGACGGGTTGCTGGACACCAGGTGCTGGATCAGCTGCTTGCTGACGAACGGCGCGGTGTTCGGGTGGGCCATCAGGCTGTCGAGCACGGTGGTGAGCGCTGCGTCGGCCTTGTGGCCGCTGGCGAGCTTGTAGCCGTTGAGCAGGTCGCGGGCTTCCGTGTCGTGGAACTTGTCGACCTTGACCATGTCACCGTCGTAGTAGCGGCAGTTCGCCCCCGTGGGGTAGCAGCCGTACGACGTGGCACCCCCGGCCGGGTACGTCCAGCCGGTGAGGGCGAAGGCGTACGCCCGCACGGTGTCGTTCGTGTAGGTGGGCGTGCACTTGCCGCCCTTCAGAGAGCCGTCGGAGGTCAGCTCGCAGGTGCCGATGGAAAACAGCTGCAGCAGCTCTCGCGCGAAGTTCTCGTTCGGCGCGGCACGATCGTTGTTGGCGTTGTTGAGGAAGTCACCCATCACCGGTGACAGCGTCACCTTGCGCAGCACCTCGCGGTAGTTGCCGAACGACAGGTCGAGCAGGTTGTTGTGGTACTTGCGGAAGCCGTACGTGCCGCTCACCTCGACGCTGCTGACCACGAGGATCTGCTGCAGCGCGAACGCGACACGTTGGCGCAGCTGGTCGGGCTGGCCGAGCGCGTTGCGGTAGAAGTCCCAGAGGAGCGGCTCGGTGGAATACCAGTCGCGCCAGCAGTTCACGCCCTTGCCGGTGCAGAAGTCGGCCGACGAGGTCCACTTGTGGATGTCAGGCCCGTTGCCACTGGTGTAGCGCGACGAGGCGGGCAACGCCATCTGCTCGGCCACCCACGTGCCGGGGCCCTTGGCCTTGATGGTGGTGATGAGCGCTTCCGTGGGGCCGAACGAAGCCTGGTCGGCGAGGCGCACCGCGTCAGCCTGGGTGGTGGGGGCCGGCGGTGGGGGCGGCGGTGGCGGTGGGGAGGCCGGGGGCGGCGTTGCCGCGGGTTCGTCGGACGAAGGGGCGCCTGCGGCCGGCGCACCCGCGGACGGCGTGTCGCTGCCACCACTGCCGCCGCACCCGGCCAGCGCCGCGGTGAACACGGCCGCGGCCGTCACCGCGTGCCAGCGCGACCGCCAATGCCCCGATTCCGGAGCGGAAGAACGTTCATCGACCATGACAGACCCACCCTGTATTTGCTTGCAAAAGCGCCGCCGGTTGTCACTGAGGGACAAACCTGGTCACCTCACCCGGGGAAACCGGGGAGATCGGCGCGCAGGAAGCATTGCAGCAGGAAGGGTGCCGCCCGCTGTTACGGGATGTCAGGGCAGTGCCATGCGGGCCAGCACGTGGGCGGACATGCCCCGCGCCAGCTCGTGTTCACCGACGAACACCTTGCCCACGAGGTCGCGTTCCAGGAGTTCGGCCTCGCTCTCGTTGTGGCTGCGCACGATCACCTCGATGGAGGGGTTCAGCAGCCGGGCCGTCTCCACCATCTTGCGCACGTTGAAGGCATCCGGCACTGCGATGACCAGCATGCCGGCCCGGGCGATGTGCGCCTGGATCAGCACGGCCGGATCGGCGGCGTCACCCGCCACCGCGGGGATGTTGCGCGAGCGCAGCATCTCGACCACCTCGCGCTGTTCGTCGGCCACCACGAAGGGCACACGGTGTTCGGTCAGCGTGCGCGCGATGCGCCGCCCCACCCGGCCGTAGCCCACCAGCACGACCTGGCCTCGCAGCAGGTTGGCGTCCACGGTGATCGGCAGTTCGGCCAGCGGGTCGTCGCGGGCCTCCAGCCGGCGCGCGAGCGGCGAATGCTTGCGGATCCACGCCTGTGCCGGTTCGATGGCGGCGAACAGCGCGGAGTTCAGCGCGATGGAGATCAGCGCGCCGGCGAGGATCAGGCTCTGGCCGGTGGCCGGCAGCAGCTTCATCTGCAGCCCCAACCCGGCGAGGATGAACGAGAACTCGCCGATCTGCGCGAGGCTCACGCCCACCGTCAGCGCCGTGTTGAGCGGGTAGCGGAAGGCCAGCACCAGCGCGAACGCGGCGAGGGTCTTGCCCACCATGATGATCAGCACCACGACCAGCACCTTCAGCGGTTCGTCCACCAACACCATGGGGTCGAACAACATACCGACGGACACAAAAAACAGCACGGAAAACGCATCCCGCAACGGCAGCGATTCCTCGGCCGCGCGGTGGCTGAATTCCGACTCGCGCATCATCATCCCGGCAAAAAAGGCGCCGAGCGCAAACGACACGTCGAAGAGCCTGGCCGAGGCGTAGGCCACGCCGAGTGCCGCTGCCACCACGCACAGCGTGAACAGTTCACGGGAGCCGGTGCGGGCCACCAGCCACAGCAGCTTCGGGAACGCCCAGCGGCCCACCACCAGCATCAGCGCCATGAACACCGACACCTTGGCGAGCGTGAGGCCCAGTGTCACGGCGATGCCGCGGCCCGGCTCGGCGAGGGCCGCCGGTGCGGGGTCGCCGCCGAGCAGGCCGGCCAGCGGCGGCAGCAGCACGAGCACCAGCACCATCGCCAGGTCCTCGACGACGAGCCAGCCCACCGCGATGCGGCCGTTGACGGATTCGAGCACCCCGCGGGCCTCGAGCGCCCGCAGCAGCACCACGGTGCTTGCCACCGACAGCGCCAGGCCGAACACGAGGCCCGCCCCGAGGTTCCAGCCCCACCAGGTGGCAGTGCCCACGCCCATCAGCGTGGCCACGGTGATCTGCAACACCGCGCCGGGAATGGCGATGCGGCGCACCGCGAGCAGGTCGGACAGCGAGAAGTGCAGCCCCACGCCGAGCATCAGCAGCATCACGCCGATCTCGGCCAGCTGCCCGGCCAGTGCCACGTCGGCGACAAACCCCGGCGTGGCCGGGCCGATCACGATCCCGGCGAGCAGGTAGCCCACCAGCGGCGGCAGCTTCAGCCGGGCCGCGACGAAGCCCAGCACCATCGCCAGGCCGAGCCCGACGGCGATGGTGGAGATGAGGCTGGCGTCATGCGGCATGCGGGCTCCTCCAGGGTGAACGCGGTGGATCGGATGGTCCGGGTCAGTTTATCGGCAGAAACGAAAACGCCTCCACGAAGGAGGCGTTTCATAGGGGCAAACGCCGGCGGTCAGGCTGCGTCGGGCGCCACCGGGTGGTCGGCCATCAGCTCGAGCGCGCGCACGAGGGCCGAGTGGTCCAGGTCCTTCATGCCGTTGGCCGCGCAGGTCTGCATCAGCTGGGCGGCACCGGCCGTCTGCGGCAGCGCCACACCCAGTTCGCGGGCGCCGGCGAGCGCGAGGCTCAGGTCCTTCTGGTGCAGGCCGATGCGAAAGCCCGGGGCAAACGTGCGCTTGATCATGCGCTCGCCATGCACTTCGAGGATGCGCGACGAGGCGAAACCGCCCATCAGCGCCTGGCGCACCTTGGCGGGGTCGGCCCCGGCCTTGCTGGCGAACACCAGCGCTTCACCCACGGCGGCGATGTTCAGCGCCACGATGATCTGGTTGGCCACCTTCGTGGTCTGGCCGTCACCGTTGCCGCCCACGAGCGTGATGTTCTTGCCCATCAGCTCGAACAGCGGCTTGACGCGCTCGAAGGCCGCCTCGGTGCCACCGATCATGATGGTCAGGCTCGCGGCCTTGGCGCCCACTTCCCCGCCGGACACCGGCGCGTCGAGGTAGTCGCAGCCCAGGTCGTTGATCTTCCTGGCAAACGTCTTCGTTTCCATCGGCGAGATGGAGCTCATGTCGACGACGGTCTTGCCCTTCGCGAGGCCGGCGGCGACGCCGTTGTCACCGAACAGCACGGTGGCGACGTCGGGCGTGTCGGGCAGCATCAGGAAGATGATGTCGGCCTTCTGCGCGACCTCGGTGGCGTTGGCGCACGACTTGGCGCCGAGGGCCGTCAGGTCGGCCGGCACGGTGCGCCGTGTGTGGACGTACAGCTCGTGGCCGCCCTTGATGAGGTTGGTGGCCATGGGCGTGCCCATGATGCCCAGACCGATGAAACCCAGCTTGCTCATGTGTGTGTCCTGGAAAAAGGGTGGAAAGGGTCAGGGGCGGTACTTGTCGCAGAGGGCCTGCGTGGCGGCACGGAACACGCCCAGGTCGCTGCCCACCGCGACGAATGTCGCGCCCATGTCGAGGTAGCGGCGCGCGTCGGCTTCCACCGGCGCGAGGATGCCGATCGGCTTGCCGTGCTGGCGCGCGGCGGCGAACACCCCGGTGATGGCGGCCTGCACCTCCGGGTGGTTGGCGTTGCCCAGGTGGCCCAGGCCGGCGGCCAGGTCGGACGGCCCGACGAACAGGCAGTCGACGCCATCCACCGCGGCGATGTCGGCCGCGGCGGCCAGGCCGGCGCGGCTTTCGATCTGCACCGCGACGCAGATCTGTTCGTTGATGCCGGTGAAGTAGCCGGGCACGCTGCCGTACCGGTTGCTGCGTTGTGACACCGACACCCCGCGCACGCCCTGCGGCGGGTAGCGGGTGGCGGCCACGGCGCGCCGTGCATCGTCGGCGCTTTCGACGAACGGCACGAGGAAGTTGTAGAAACCGGCGTCGAGCAGCCGCTTGATCTCGACGGTGTCGTTCTGGGACGGCCGGACCACCGGTGCGCTGGGGCTGTCCTTCAGTGCCATCAGCTGCGGGATGAAGCTGATCACGTCGTTGGGGGAGTGTTCGCCGTCCAGCAGGATCCAGTCGAAGCCGGCCACGCCCAGCACCTCGGTGGTGATGGGGTTCGCCAGCGAACACCAGCAACCGATCAGGCGTTTGCCCGCGAGCAGGTCTGCGCGGAGCGAGTTCGGGAAGCTGGAATACGGGGTGACGGACGTCATGGGCGGACCTTCAAAACGCGGGCAGAGAACCCGTTGTATGTCATCGTACAACCTGAGCTGCCACCCTGCAACCCGTGGCAACCCCAGGGAATCCCTTGGTTGTTAACGATACAAAAAATGACCGAGATCACCGGGAAATCCGTTGCTGAACGGGTCGTTGGAGATCGGCATGCGCCGGGACGACCGTTCAGGCGTCTCCGGCCAGCGCGGCCGCGCGCCGGCGGCGTTCGCGGCTGTTTGCCAGGTGGGTACGCATCGCGGCGCGGGCCGCTTCGGGGTCCTGCGAGGCGATGGCGTCGTAGATGCTTTCGTGTTCGCCGTTGACGCGCCTCAGGTAGCTCAGCTTCTCGGCATCCGCGGAGACGGATGGATCGAGCCTTGCGCGCGGAATGGCCGTCATGCCGAGTGCCCCGATGAGGTCGGTGAAGTGCGGGTTCTGCGTGGCGCGCGCGATCTCGGAATGGAACGCGAAGTCTGCGGTGACCGCATCGAGGCCGGCGCTGACCGACGCGGCGAAATCGTCGAGGGCCTGGCGCATGGTGGTGAGGTTGGCTTCGGTGCGCCGCACGGCGGCGAGGCCCGCGGCCTCGGTCTCCAGGCCGATGCGCAACTCGAGCACCGCGATGATGTCGCGCAACGTGGCGAGTTGTTCCGGCCCGATGCGGAAGGCGCTGGCATCGCCGAGGCCCACCACGAAGGTTCCAACACCGTGGCGCGTCTGCACGACACCGGAGGCCTGCAGCTTCGACAGCGCTTCACGGACCACGGTGCGGCTCACGCCGAACTCGTCCATGATGGCCGCTTCGGTGGGCAGTTTCGCGCCGACAACGAGGGCGCCTGCGCGCACGCGCTCCACCACCGCGTCGACTACGTCGAGTGCAAGGTTGCGGGGCTTGGTGCGTCGTGTGGCCAGCGTGGGCGTGTTCATCGATTTCCTCTTCATGACGGATGTGCCAGGGGTGCGAAATCGATGTATGACGACCCCTGACAGTCGAACTGTAGCAAAGCCCGTGTGGAGGGCGGCCGCCGGCACCTCGGCGCCGCAGATCACACGGGCCTGTGGCTCACTTCACCGGGGAGACATAGGCAACGAGCTTTGCCATGTTGGCCACCCAGTTGCTCGTGGAGATGCCGAGCGGACGATCCTTCTTCGTGTATGGCGCGATCTCCGGTGCTTCGAGCGAATCGTACGGCGACGTGTCGTACACATCACCGACGTGTTTGCTGCGATAGGCGGTGCCGGTGTACGGCGTCGACGGCCCGTCGCCGCGGTACGAGTTGGTCACCTGCGGCAGCGGCGTCAGCCAGTGGTTCTTCGTGCCGAGGTCGTCGATGATCGCCTTCGCGGCGGCTTCCGTCACGTCGGGTGTTTTCATCACCGCGTTCGTGAACAGGTCGGCGAAGTCGACTTCCCGGATCGAGAAGTACTTCGGCAGTGGACGCGGCGTGGTCACCTTCAACGGCGAGTTCGCCACCATCTCGGCGATGGCCGCGTCGGTCATGCCGTTGAGCTGGTCGTACGTGGCCTGGAGGCCCGTGATGTTGATGGGGCGGCCGGCAGAGTAGTGGCTGATCGTGTTGGTGTGGTCGTAGTCGTGGAAGTACGCGCCGTTCTCGATGTTGGAGCCATACCGGTGGACGAAACGCCCCTGGTTCGTGCCGAGTTCGATGAAGGTCGGGTGCGTGCGGCCGGCCAGCAGCGGGTTGTCGGCGATCTGCTGGGCGGTGAGCTTGCAGCTCTCCAGCCAGGCGATGGCCTCGGGCACGCGGGCCAGGTACTTGCGGTCGCCCGTCACGCGGAAGTAGTTGAACAGCTGCTGCACGTTCGTCTGCGTCGTGTGGGTTGCGAGCGAGCGCGGCTCGTAGCTGCGCGCGCCCGCCGGTGCGCCTGCCACTCGGCCGTTGCGATCTGCCGCCAGGTGTTGCAGGCCCCAGCCGGCCTGGGGGCCGGGCTGTTGCAGCGTGCGCAGGCATTCCATCGCGCGGGTGATCGGGGCCACGAGGCGGGTCTCGCCGAGGCCGGCCACGCACATCAGCAGGAACTTGATGTTCTCGCCGGCCACGTCGTCGTTGAACGTGACCATCGTGGTGTAGTCGCCGTCTTCCATGCCGGCGATGGCGCCGGTGGGCAACTGGCCCGGGTTCGGCAGCGCCATCGACGAGATTGCCGCCGGCTGGACGGGCCAGCGCTGCGGCCAGCCGCCGTCGGCCACGCCGCCCTGGAACTGTGCGGCCAGCACGAAGTCGATTGCCTTGTCGACGGCGGGCTTGAACTGGGCGTCCTTCTTCTCGAGGTAGACGCGCAGCAGGAACTGCGATGACACGGCGGTGCCGGCGTCATCGAACGTGGCGTTGCCGTAGAAGTGCTGGAACTCCTCGAGGCGCCAGCCGTTCTTGCCGATGGTGTCGTACCAGTGCTTGAGCGACTCCTCGCCCGCGAAGTCATGGATGTAGTTCCAGCCGCCGGCTGGGTGCTGCGCGCTGATCAGCGCCTGCGCGGTGCGCACGGCGGCGTTGTAGAAGAGTTCGTTGCCGGTGGCGTGGTAGGCGTCGAGGAAGGCATGACCGGCGGTTGGGGTGCCGGGCGGCTGGATCCAGCACATGCTGCGCTTGGCCTCCATCTCGCCCCAGCTCACGGACAGGTCGGGGAGGTACTGCCACACGTAGCCGCCGCGGTAGGACACGTTCTGGTCCATGTGTTCAGCGGCGCGCTTGAGGGCGTCGAGGGCGGCGCCCCGGGTGCCGGTGGTGGACGGGTCGGGCTGGGCGACGTCGTCGTCACCGCCGCCGCACGCTGCCAGCGCGATGGGCGCCAGGCTGGACATCACGAACATTCTGCGTTTCATGCTTCTCTCTCCTCTGGGTTGGACAAACGCCGCGGTTGCGGCAACAGACCCTCTTGTTGTCAGTCATCGTATGACCTGAGGAGATCGCGTGCAATCCTTCACGGATTCGGACAAACCCGCAGGTGTTGTGAGGGGCGCATTAGGGTAACCACCACAGGACCTTGCCTTGACTTCAGGGGTCCGCTCGGCGACGATTGACCTCGTTGTACGACAACCTACAACGCGGCCAAAAGGCTCTGCAATGGGTTATCGTGCGTGCCGCACAACGAAGATCACCATGCCAGCCACCACCTGCTCCATCCGTTTTCCTCGCCTGCTGCTGACGGGCGCCGCCGGCGGGCTCGGCCGCGAACTGCGCACCCGCCTGAAGCCCCACTGCGACGTGCTCCGCCTGTCCGACATCGCCGACCTCGGCGCGGCCGCCCCGGGCGAAGAGCTGTCCGTCACCCCGCTCGAAGACCGCGCGGCCGTGCTGAACCTGCTCGAAGGCGTGAGCGCCGTCGTCCACCTGGGCGGTGTGTCGGTCGAAACGCCGTGGGACCCGATCCTGCAAGCCAACATCGTCGGCACGTACAACCTGTACGAGGCCGCTCGCAAGCAGGGTGTGCGCCGCGTGGTGTTCGCCAGCTCCAACCACGTCACCGGCTTCTACCGGCAGGACGAAGTGATCTCCCCGGCCGACCCGATGCGCCCCGACGGGCTGTACGGCGTCAGCAAGGCCTTCGGCGAGAGCCTCGCCCGCTTCTACTTCGACCGCTTCGGCATCGAGACCGTGGCCCTTCGCATCGGCTCGTCGTTCACCGCCCCGCGCGACCGCCGCATGCTCGCCACGTGGATGAGCTACGACGACCTCGAGCGCCTCGTCGTCGCGTCGCTGACCGCCCCGGTGGCGGGTTTCTCCGTCATCTACGGCGCGTCCGACAACCGCACCAAATGGTGGGACAACACGTCGGCCGGCCACATCGGCTACGTGCCCCAGGACAGCTCCGAACAGTTCCGCGCGGAAGTGGAGTCCCGCCAGCAGGTGCTCGACTTCAACGACCCCGCCGTGCTGTACCAGGGCGGCCCCTTCGTGCGCACCGGCCCCTTCGAATGACCACCGTGTTCGCCGTCTCCGACCTCCGTGACCAGGTGGGCGAAAGCCCGGTCTGGTCCGTGGCCGAACAGGCCTTGTACTGGGTCGACATCGAAGGCCGCCAGATCCGCCGGTACGACTGGGCGTCGCGTTCGGTGCAGAGCTGGGCCACCGATGAACGCATCGGCAGCATCGTGTTGCGCGAAGGCGGTGGCCTGGTGGCGGGCATGGAATCCGGCGTGTTCGAGATCGACCTGCCCGCCGGCAACCCGCACGCCGCCGAACGCCTGCTGTTCCCGATGACGTTCCCGCAGGCCGGCATGCGCTTCAACGACGGCCGCTGCGACCGCGACGGCCGCTACTGGGTCAGCACGATGGTGCGCGACATGTCGCTCGCCGCCGCCGTTGGCAGCCTGTACTGCGTCACCCGTGCCGGCATCGGCGAGCCGCTCGTGAGCGGCCTGATCACTGGCAACGGCCTGGCCTTCTCGGCCGACCGGCGCCACCTGTTCGTGTCGGATTCGCACCCGAACGTGCAGACCATCTGGCGCGCGCCGCTGTCGGGCGATGGCACGATGGGTGAGCGCGAAATATTTGTCGACATGAAACCCCTGCCCGGCCGTCCCGACGGCGCCGCCGTCGACGAGGACGGGGGATACTGGATCTGCGCCAACGATGGCGGCCAGGTGCATCGTTTCACGTCAGATGGCAAGCTCGACCGGTCGATCGCCGTGCCGGTGTCCAAGCCGTCGATGTGCGCGTTCGGTGGCCCCGATCTCGATCAACTGTTCATTGCCTCGATCCAGCCCCCGAGGCCCGTCGAGGGTTACGATGCCGCCCGCGATGGCGCGCTGTTTGTCACGCGGCCGGGTGGGCGCGGTATCGCTGAAGTTCCTTTCCGCACACGTTGAACTGGAGTCCCTGCATGAAAAACATCACCCTGCGCCTGCGTACCGGCGTCCTCGCCGCCGCGCTGGCTTGCGTCGGCTCGTTGGCCAGCGCCACCGAGTTCCGTTCGTCGGACATCCACCCTGACGACTACCCCACCGTGCTGGCGGTCCGCCACATGGGTGAACTCGTTGCGAAGCGCACGAACGGCAAGCACACCATCAAGGTGTATGCGAAGTCCGCCCTGGGCATCGAGAAGGACACCATCGAGCAGACCAAGCTGGGCGCGCTGGCCATGACCCGCGTCAACGTGGCGCCGATGAACAACATCTGCCCGGAAACCACCGTGCCGACGATGCCGTTCCTCTTCAACAGCAAGGAGCACATGCGGCACGTCCTCGACGGCCCCATCGGCGACGAGATCCTGAAGGCCTGCGCGGCCCAGGGCTTCATCGGCCTCGCGTTCTACGACAGCGGCGCCCGTTCGATCTACTCCGTCAAGAAGCCCATCAAGACCATCGCTGACACGAAGGGCCTGAAGGTGCGCGTGCAGCAATCCGACCTGTGGGTCTCGCTGCTCGAGGCCATGGGCGCCAACGCCACGCCGATGCCCTTCGGTGAGGTCTACACCGCACTGAAGACCGGCCTGATCGACGCCGCCGAGAACAACTACCCGAGCTACGAGAGCTCGCGTCACTTCGAAGTGGCGAAGTACTTCTCGAAGACCGAACACTCGATGGCCCCCGAGATCCTGTTGTTCTCGAAGAAGATCTGGGACACGCTGACCCCCGACGAGCAGAAGATCTTCCGCGAGTCCGCCAAGGAATCGGTCGGCTACATGCGCAAGCTGTGGGACGAGCGTGAAGAGAAGTCGCTCGCGACCGTCAAGGCCGCTGGCGTCCAGATCGTCGAAGTGGACAAGGCATCGTTCCAGTCGGCGATGAGGCCGGTGTATGACAAGTACCTTCAGGATCCGAAGCTGAAGGCCATGGTCGCACGGGTGCAGGCCACGAAATGACCGTCGCATCGCATTCCCTGGTAGCTCCAATGACCGCGTCTCCGCCGCCCAACCTGTTCACGCGAACTTGCAGTTTCATCGCGAAAACCTGCTTGAACATCGGCGTGGTCGGCATGGTGCTGCTGGTGATTGCGGTGCTGTACCAGGTCTTCGGTCGTTACATCATGAACGACACACCCACGTGGGCGGAGACCATCGCGATCCTGCTCGTGCTGTACGTGACGATGCTCGGTGTGGCAGTGGGCGTCCATGACGCCGGCCACATCGGCCTCGAGTCGTTCCTGGTGCTGGCCCCCGAGTGGCTGCGCCTGAAACTCGAGATCCTGATCCACGCGCTGGTGCTGGTCTTCGGCGTGGTCATGGCGTGGCAGTGCGGCATCCTGGCCGAGTCGGTCATGGCGTACAAGCTGCCCACGCTGGGCATTTCCGAGGCGTTCAGGTACTTGCCGGCATCGTTGGCCGGCGTCCTCATCGCACTCTTTTCGTTTGAACACATTGTTGCGCTCGTGCGTGGCACCGAGGTTGAGCCCGCATGGCACTGACAATTCTCTGCATCACGTTCGCCCTGCTGCTGCTGCTGGGCGTTCCGGTCGCGTTCTCGATCGGCCTCTCGTCGCTCGCGACCATCCTGTATGAAGGCTTGCCGCTCGCGGTGGGCTTCCAGCAGATGATCTCCGGGATGAACCCGTTCTCGTTCCTCGCGATCCCGTTCTTCATCTTTGCCGGTGAAATCATGATGTACGGCGGCATTGCCGACCGCATCATCGCGCTGGCCAAGAGCCTGATGGGCCATGTGCGAGGTGGTCTCGGCATGAGCAACGTCGTGGCCTGCACGCTGTTCGGTGGTGTCTCCGGTTCGCCGGTGGCCGACGTGTCGGCCATGGGCGCGGTGCTGATCCCCCAGATGAAAAAAGAGGGCTACCACGCTGACTACGCCGTCAACGTGACAACCCACGCCTCGCTCGTGGGCGCCCTGATGCCCACCAGCCACAACCTGATCATCTTCGCGCTCGCCGCGAGCGGCAAGGCGAGCATCTCGACGCTGATCCTGGCGGGTGTCCTGCCGGCCATCCTGCTGACCCTGTGCAACCTGGGCGCGGCGTACCTGGTGGCGGTCAAGCGCGGTTACCCGGCCGGTGAATTCCCGGGCTGGGCCATCGTGGCCAAGTCGTTCGGCCAGGCGCTGCCGGGCCTGTTCGTGGTGGTGATCATCATCGCGGGCATCCTGTCGGGGGCGTTCACCGCCACCGAATCGGCTGCAGTCGCCGTGCTGTGGGCGCTGCTGCTCACGGTCATTGCCTACCGCACGCTGACCATGGAACAGTTCATCCGCTCGGCTGCCAAGGCGGTGAAGACCACCGGCGTGGTGCTGCTGCTGATCGGCATTTCGTCGATGTTCGGGTACCTGATCGGCCTGTATGGCGTGGCGGAGATGACGGGCACTGCCTTGTCGAACCTCTCCACCACCCCGTGGGTCATCTTCCTGGCCGTCAACGTGATCCTGTTCGTGCTGGGCACGTTCCTCGACATGGCCGCCACGATCCTGATCTGCACGCCGATCTTCCTGCCCATCTGCCAGCAGTTCGGCATGAGCACCGAGCAGTTCGGCATCGTGATGCTGATCAACTGCGCGCTGGGCCTGAACACGCCGCCCGTGGGTACCACCCAGTTCATCGGGTGTGCCATCGGGGGGGTGTCGGTGGGCACGGTGATGCGCACGATCTGGCCGTTCTACGGCGCGCTGATCCTGGCGCTGATGCTGGTGACCTACGTGCCGGGCTTCTCGATGTGGTTGCCGAATCTCGTCTTGAAATAAGGCCCCCCAGTCGCTTCGCTCCTGCCCCCAAGGGGCGCCCGCGGTCGCCCGGGGGACCCGGGCTCGGCGGTAGCTTGATCTGCGGCTTCGCTTTGCTCGCCTGATCTGTTCTGTTCGGCAAAAGGCCCGCTTCGTGCGGGCCTTTTCAATGGCGTGGGTGAACGGGGATCAGAGGATCAGGAGTGCGCGGAAGTCGTTCACGTTCGTGAACGTGGGGCCGGGCACGACCAGGTCGCCGAGGGGCTTGAAGAAGTTGTAGGCGTCGTTGCGGTCGAGGTGCTCGTCGGCCTTCAGGCCGAGCGCGGCGGCGCGGGCGAGGGTGTCGGGCGTGACGAGGGCGCCGGCGTTGTCCTCGATGCCGTCGATGCCGTCGGTGTCGGCGGCCAGCACGTACACGCCGGGTTCTCCCTGCAGCGCGACGGCGCAGCCCAGCAGGAACTCGGTGGCACGCCCGCCTCGGCCCCCCTTGGCTTTCACGGTCACGGTGGTTTCACCGCCGCTCAGCAGCACGCAGGGTTTGGCGAACGGCTGCCCGCGGCGCGCCACCGCGCGCGCCAGGGCCGCATGCACCTTGCCCACTTCGCGCGACTCGCCCTCGATCTCGTCCGACAGGACGTGAGCCTCGATGCCCGCCGCCCGCGCGGCCGCTGCCGCGGCCTCCAGCGACTCCTGGGGCGTGGCGATCATGTGCACCGTGTGGCCGTCGAAACACGGGTCACCCGGCTTCGGCGTCTCGAACGCGCCGGACTCGAGCCCCGCGCGCGCCGCCGGCGGCACGTCGATGCCGTAGCGCGCGAGGATGGCGAGGGCGTCGGCGCACGTGGTGGTGTCGGGCACCGTGGGGCCGCTGGCGATCACTTCGGGCGCGTCACCGGGCACGTCGCTGATCAGCAGCGTGACCACGCGTGCGGGCGCGCACATCGCCGCGAGCCGCCCGCCCTTGATGGCCGACAGGTGCTTGCGCACGCAGTTCATCTCGTCGATGGCCGCCCCGCTCTTGAGCAGCGCCTTGTTGATGGCCTGCTTGTCTTCGAGTGACACGCCGGCGGCCGGCAGCGACAGCAGCGCCGAGCCACCGCCGGAGATCAGGCAGAGCACCAGGTCGTCTGCCGTCAGGCCGTGGGTGAGCGCCACGACGCGCGCGGCCGCGTCGCGGCCGGCGGCGTCGGGCACCGGGTGCGCCGCCTCCACCACCTCGATGCGCCCCGGAGCGGCCCGGTAGGCAGGGGGGACATGGTCGTAGCGGGTCACCACCAGACCGGAAAGAGGCGCATGCTGCGGCCACAGGGAATCCACGGCGTGGGCCATGGCACCGCCGGCCTTGCCGGCGCCCAGCACCAGCGTGCGGCCCTTCGGCGGCGCGGGCAGGTAGGCCGCGGTGACGTCCGCGGGCAGTGCGCGGGAGACGGCCGTGTCGTACAGCGCGCGCAGGAACGCGGCGGGATCGGTGTGCGGAGACGGGGTGTGCATCATGCGTTGCATTTTCGATGGCCTCGCGCCCGAAGCCCAGAGTTTTCTGAGCAGCCGTGGGCCACTGGGAACACCGATTGCCGAGACGGGCTCATCCCGTTGCCCTTCGCTGCCCATGCCCCACCTCCTCCCGTTGGCCACCCTCACCTCCGTTGCCCCGTCTGCCCCGTGGAGGTTCCATGGCCGGCGCTGACGCGACGGCCGCCGATGAGGTGAGCATCGCCCCGGGTGACCGCGCCGACGCCGCGTCGCGCACCCTGTCCTTCGGCCTGGGCAACGGGGTGCTGTTCGTGCTCGCGGTCGACCCCGAGGTGGCGTTCGGGCACGAGGGGCCGTCTGACCCCGTGTGCTTTTTTGCCGGAGGCCGCCTGATCGATTTGCCGAATGGCCTCGCGTTGAGCTGGCGCCACGACGGCGAGGCGGCGTGGTTCCGGCCCCGGCCCGACCAATTCCTGCGTTGCGAACACCGCCTGCGGCTGTCCGAGGGCGTCGCCGTGCGCGAAGCGCTGGTCCAGGACGATGCCGGCAGGCAGACGCTGTGGCGCGAGACCCGCCTCGTGAGCCTGGCGCACGCGCACGTGGTGTTGCTCCGCTGGGAACTGACACCGCAGAACTGGTCCGGCCCCATCGTGGTCCGCTCGCTGCTGGACCTGCGCGCGCAGCGGCAGGCGGCCCATCATCCAGCGTGGGCCCATGGCGGCGAGCCCCATGACGTGCACGACCTGCTGCCCGACGACGGCCTGGCTGTGCGTGTGACGGGCCCCGGTGCCGGCCAGGCCCTGCGCGTGGACGTGAGCCTGCGCACCTCCGGCGCGCCGTGCCGCCAGGCGGGCCGGGCCCACGACCACGACCAGAGCTACCAGCAGCGGCGCGTCGAGCTGCCGCCCGGCGCGGCCGTGTGCATCGACGTGGCAATGACGGTGGTCGATGCCGGCGTCGCGCCGGTCACGGTGCCCGCGTTCGACCCGGAACTCGAACGGCACCGTGCGGCTTGGCAGGGCCTGTGGTCGCGAGTCCAGGTGTCGGCACCGCAGGACGTGCCGCTGGAACGCGCCTGCCGCTTCAACGCCTTCCACCTGCTGCAGGCGGTGTCTCCGCTCTCGGTGGGGCGCGACGTGGGCCTGCCGGCCTGGTCCGCGCCCGACGGCGCCCCCGGCCACGATGCCTGGGACGAAACGATGGCGCTGCCGTTCTACAGCCTGCACCTGCCCGCCCTGGCCCGCGAACTGCTGAACCACCGCGCCCGGCGCCTGGGGCCCCAGTCGGCGCGGCCGTGGCATGGCGCTGCGCCCATGGCCGCCTGGCGGCACCACCTTGCCACCCGCGACCGCGCGCTGCTCGAACATGCCTCCGGCGATGTGCTGGTGGCCGCCGCCCGGTTCTGGGCCGACCGTGCCGCGTCCGAGCGTTCCCTGGTGGCAGCCTGGGCGTTGCGTTGTGCCGCCGGCCTGCGCGACCACCTCGACGAAGCCGCGTGGTCGCGGCTGTGCGCCCGCGTGCAACTGCAGGCGCACGAACCGGCGCTGTGGCACGACCTCAGCCGCAGCGTCACCGTGCCATGGCACACCGGCGGGGTGCTCGCGCTGCCCGGCGGGGACGGCGCTGACACCCTGATGCTGCTGCACCTGCTGGGTGAGGACGGTGCCAACGACCTGATCGCCCACGCGGGTGGCCGACCGGCCGCCGGCTGGTACGCGCGCACCGTGCACCACCACATCGCCGCAAGCGCGCCGGCCACGGCCGTGTCCCGTGTGGTTCGCGCCGGTGTGTTGGCGGCCGTGGACCCGGCCGCCTCGTGGGCGAACTTCCATGTGGCCTTGCATGCCCCGCAGAACGAACGTCCGGCGCTCGACGATGGCCTCTCGTTCGGTGCGATGGGGGGCGTATGGGACGTGCTGCTGCGCCACTACCTCGGTCTCCAGCCCGAGGCCGATGGACTGCGCCTGCGGCCGCGGCCGCCCGATGCGCTCGACCGGGTCTCGGTGCGGGTGTGCCTGGCGGGCCATTGGGTGACGGTGCAGTTGCAGGGAAAGGAACTCACGCTGCACACCTCGGCCGGTGCCCGTCCGTTGGCGCTGCGATTCAACGAGCAGTTCCACGAGGTGGGGCCCGAGTCCACGTGGTCGATTCGTTGTCGCTGACCCTGTGACAGGGGGCTACGCGAAACGGCCTCGACACCTGTGACGCCATGAGCCCCTTCGGGGAGACCTGGCGGAGCGAGCCGGCGCGACGCCGGTTGTCCCCCATCGCGCCCGCGTCCGGCCTTCGCATGACATTCCGTTTCCGCGACCCGACGAACGAGGAGCGCCCCTGTCGGGTGCCGGCAAGTCCACGCAGGCCAACCTGCTGGACGAGTCCTTGCACGCCTCTGGCCACCACGCCTTTGTGGTGGACGGCGTGGATGCCGAGTGAAGGTGTGACAACGTGTTCCGAGTCGCCCGCTCGGAACCGGCGCCACCCGCCCGCGACGACACCGATCACAGCGGGACCGCCAGGGGCCAACGACCGTTCTGTGACGGATCGCGGGCACCACACCGCGACACCGCGGACAACGTATCGACACAGTGCAACACGGCCTCCTCATGGATCGGTCATGACGATCGCCCCGTGTGGCCCCCATGATCGCGGCCTGGCCTCCCGCACCACGGGCGTGCCGGCAAGAAGAGCACCCACCCGCCACGACAACTGTCAGAGGAAGACATGAAGCGCACGCATCGCAAGACCCTGATCGCCGGTACCGCCACGGCCCTACTGTGTGGAAGTGCAGTTCCGGCGTTCGCCGCCGATTGGCCGAGCGGCTTTGCGAAGTGTGCCAACGAACGCGCCACCTGCGCCGTTGGCGCGAGCTCGCGGCAGGTCTCCTATGGGGCCCAGGACAAGTGGAACATCAAGACCCTGTCAGGCAATGTCGCGTGCACCAACGCCACCTTCGGCGACCCGATTCCCGGCAAGAAGAAGGCATGCGCGATCGGCCCGGCACCTGCACCTGCACCTGCACCTGCACCTGCACCTGCACCTGCACCTGCGCCTGCGCCAGCGCCAGCGCCAGCGCCAGCGCCAGCAGCCTGCGACCCCCTGGCGCAACGTGTTCGCACGACCAGCGTTGCCGTGGGCGGCAGCGTCTCGCCGAGCGACGAGTACACCCCGTCGGTGATTGCCCCGCGCGCCGACGGCACGTCCGTCCTGGCCTGGACCGACAGCGCCGCCCGGAGCGTGCGCATGGCCACGCTGACCTCCAAGGACGCACTCAATCGCACGCTGCCCGGCGTGGCCGGCCTCGAGGTCCACGCCGCATTGGCCACCTCCAATGGCATCGCCCTGGCGGTCGTGGCCAACGACCCCGACATCTACTCGCCCAAGTACTGCCAAGGCAGCAGCACGCCGAACAACAACGTGTGCGGCAAGATGGACCTGGTTCGGCTGGACGCCAACGGCAACCCGCTCACGCGCACCACGCTGACCAAGAAGGGCAACGCCGACAGTGACGGCGCGCAGTTCATCTGGTGGTACGGCCATACGGCGCGGCTGGCCACCGATGGCTCGAAGATCGCGGTCTACTACCGGTCGGCGATGTCCACCGCCCGCCCCAACGTGGCCGGCGAGGTCGACATCCACGCGGGCGACACGCTCAAGTTCGTCGACCTCGCCAACGGTGCCCTGCTTTCCGGCGGGTGGGACTGGGGGTGCAGCCACAGCTGGTCGGTGCGCACGGCCTACGATGGCAAGCAATGGGCGGCCGCCTGCCACGGCGACGGTTTCCCCAATGCGATGCAAGTGGGACGCTTGTCCACGCCCACCGCGGCACCCAGCTACCTGCAGTGGCTGGGCGACACCGACCCCGCGACCCGCGCCCTGGGCGGCATGGTGCCTGCCAGCGATGGTTTCTGGATCAACTACATCCAGTCCGACAACGGCAACCTCTCCCTGCGGCTGGCCAAGGCCCCGAGCAACGGCTCGGCCTTGCTGCAACAGCGCACCATCACGGCCGCCACGTCACTGGACAACGCCTATCCGTTCCGGCCCTACATGGCCGCCTACGGCACCGGCAAGTTGCTGATGGGCTGGAAGGCCTCCGGACGCCTGGTGCTGGCGGTAGCCGATGCCACCACCGGTGCCGTGCTCGAAGGCCCCGTGGCAACGTCCCTGAACATCGATCAGTTCCAGGACATGACCACCGCGTCCAACGGCGACGTGCTCTGGGCACACAGCAACGGAGGGGGTGTCGTCGGCGTCAACCGCGTTGCAGCGTGCAAGTTGACCAACTGACGACGAGGGTGAGGTCCATCGAGCCGGCCGACACTGCGACGGCAGGTCGCCGGCCGAGGTGGGCCCCGCCTTTGCGGCAGAATCCCGAGCCACAGGAATCACGAAGTACGAAGGAGTCCCGATGACCAACGAACGCCACACCGTCGCTGCCGCCAGCGACGCGCCGGATGCCCCCGAGCGCCGGCTGCTGCTGCGGGGCCTGAGCACGGTGCCCCTGTTGACGACGCTGGCGGCCTGCGGCGGTGGTGGCGGTGGGGTGGCAAGCGAGACCGGGACCGGGGCCAGCACCTCCTCCGACACCGCGGAGGGAACGGCCCTCCTCGAAGAAGCCAAGCCGGCTGCGGCTGGCACGAGTGCCCGCACCTTCGCCCACCCCGGCCTGCTGCATACCGAGGCCGACTTCACCCGCATGCGCGACAAGATCGCCAAGGGCGAGCAGCCCTGGGCCGATGCCTGGGGGGCGCTCACGCGCAGTGGCCGCGCCCAGCTCGGCCGGGCCCCCACGCCGCTCGAGACCGTGATCCGCGGCGGCACCGGTGAGAACCACCGTGCGATGGTCGAGGACATGCAGCGCGCCTACCAGTTCGCGCTGCGCTGGAAGGTCTCGGGCGACACCGCCTACGCCGACCTGGCGGTGACCTACCTGAACGCCTGGTCCTCGACCATGAAGGTGCTGACCGGCAACAACGACCAGATTCTCGCCGCGGGCCTCTATGGCTACCAGTGGGCCAACGCCGGCGAGATCATGCGCACCTACCCGGGGTGGGCCGCCGCCGACCTCGCGCGCTTCCAGAAGATGCTGGTGGATCTCTTCTATCCGTGGATCAGCGGCTTCCTGGTCAACCACGCCGGCTCGAAGATCACCAACCACTGGGCCAACTGGGACCTGCAGGCGATCTGCGGCATCCTGGCCATCGGCATCTTCTGCGACCGCGCCGACCTCTACGCCGAAGCCATCGCCTACTACAAGACCGGGCGCGGCAACGGTTCGCTGCCGCACGCCGTCCACTACGTGCACCCCGGCCACATGGGCCAATGGCAGGAGAGCCCGCGCGACATGGGCCACACCACGCTGGGCATCTCGCTCGGCAGCATGTTGAGCGAGATGGCCTGGAACCAGGGGGACGACCTCTATGGCCTGTGGAACAACCGCCTGCTCGCCGGGGCGGAGTATGTGGCCAAGGCCAACCTGAGCGATGCCTCGGGCGTGCGCTACATCGTGCCGTTCACACCGTACTCCACCAACAAGGGCACGTTCACGGCCGCGGCCACCGACGGTCCGAATGCACGCCCCGCCTGGGAAGCGATCTACAACCACTACGCCAACCGCAAGGGCCTCTCCACGCCCTACGTCGCCCGGATCGCGGCGTCGTTGCGGCCCGAGAAGCTGGATTGGGTCGGTGACGAACCCGGGTTCGGCACGCTGCCCTACAGCCGCGACCCCTACAAGGACCTGATCGCGCCGAGCGGGTTGGCCGCCAACGTCATCGCCGGCCGCGTGGTGCTGTCCTGGTGGGGCAGTGCGCGGGCGAGCAGCTACAACGTCAAGCGCGGCAGCTCGGCCAGCGGCCCGTTCTCCACCATCGCCACGGTCACCGACCCGCGCACCCATGAGGACAACCCCGGTGCGGGGGCCTGGTACTACGTCGTCACGTCGGTCGGGGACGCCGGCGAGAGCCAGCCCTCGAGCGTGGCACGTGCCGCCACGTCGCCAGAGCTGCTGGGGCTGTGGCCGCTGAATGCCGGGAGCGGCACGGCCGCCACCGACACCACGAGCCGGGCGCGGCACGGCACGCTGGCCGGCGGGGCGCGCTGGGGCACCGGCCGCAATGGTGGCAACGCCCTGTTGCTGGACACGAAGGGCGCGCACGTGGCGCTGCCGGCCGACGCGCTGGCCCAGGTCTCCGACTTCACGATCGCCGTGTGGGTGTACTGGAGCGCGGCCGCGACCAACACGCGCATCTTCGACTTCGGCACGAGCGACATCGCCTACATGGCGTTGATCCCGCGCGACTCGGGCGGCAAGCTGCGGTTCACCGCCACGCGGAGCCAGTTCTACGGCGAGCAGAACGTTGTCTCGACCGAGGCGCTGCCCACCGGGCGCTGGGTGCACGTGACGGTCAAGCTGTCGGGCACCGTCGGCAAGCTCTACGTGGACGGCGTGCAGGTCGGCGAGGGCAGCGGCATCGTCGTCACGCCGTACCAGCTCGGCAACACACCCAACGCCTGGCTCGGCCGTTCACAGTACGGCGCCGACCCCAGCTTCAACGGGCAGCTGCAGGACCTGCGCATCTACAACGGCGCGCTGGGTGACGCCGAGATCGCTGCGCTCGCCAAGGCCTGAAGGCGGCCGCACCACCCCGTCACCCGGGCGGGTGACGGGAATCCATGTCGGATCAGCCTGACGGCAGGCAGGGCCTCAACGCTGGAAGCGGCCGTCCGGCCCCACGATCGAGAGGTCGGCGTAGTCGAGGCCCGTGTGGTCGGTGGGGCTGAAGGTCAGCTCCAGGCCGCCCAGGTCGTAGTGGTTGATCGTTTCCAGCGCGCGGCGCAGCTTGTCGCGCGTGGGTTGCGGGCTCGCGCGGCGCAGGCCTTCCACAAGCACCTTGGCCGACACGTACCCCTCGATCACGCTGGGGGTCAGTTCCACCTTCGCGGCCTTGGCGAGTTCCATGGCCTCCTTCACCAGGGGGGACGCGATGGAACGCTCGTACGGGAACACCTGGCTCACGATCACGCCGCGGGCCACGGGGCCCAGGTCCTTGATGAAGCCGGACGACGCGTTGTTCGACAGCGTGACCATCTGCGCCCGCGAGCCGGCAGCGCGCAGCGCCTTCATGCCGTCCACCACCGCGGTGCCCGAGCCGATGAACATCACGGCCTGCGGGTCGGTGGCGACGATCTTCGGCATGATGGGGCCGAAGTCGGGTTTGCTGCGGTCGTACTTCTCGAGCGCGAGCGGCTGCTTGTTGACGGCGGTGAGGCCCTTGAGCGCACCACCAACGGCGTCGGTACCGAACGAGTCGTCCACGTGCACGATGGCGATGCGGTCCACGCCGATGAGGCTCAGGTGGGCGATGGCCCGTTCGGCTTCACGCCGGTAGGGGGCCCGCACGTTGAATAACCAGGGGTGCACCGGGTTGTGCAGCACCATCGAGCCGGTGCACGGCCCCACGAGCGGCACCTTGTGCTCGGCCAGCAGCGGCATGATTGCTTGCGAGTGCGGCGTGCCGCGGTTCAGGAACAGCGCGATCACCCCCTGGTCGATCAGCTGGCGGGCGTTGTCGGCCGCCAGCTTCGGATCGAACTTGTCGTCGAGAGAGATCAGCTGGATCTTCTCGCCATGGACACCGCCGCGGGCGTTGACGGCGTCGAAGTAGAGCTTGGCGCCCTGGTTGGCATCGAGCACGCTGGCCGACACGGCGCCGGTCTGCCCGGCAGTCTGCCCGATGCGGATGTCCGCCCACGCGGGGCCCGACACGACGGCCCAGAGGGCTGCGCACAACGCAAATTTTTTCATATGGCGATTCACCGCGGAGCGGCGCTGCTGTGACGAACTGTGAAGCACCATACCTGATCAGCAAGGCCCTCGCCTGGGAGGTCGGCCGGCATGGGATCCGCGTCAGTACCGTGTTCAAGTCAGGCCGGTTCGCCATGAAGGGCGGCTGATCGACGAGCGGATGTAGAAAAGCCCCGGGCACTTGCGTGCACGGGGCTTTCTATGACGATCTTGGTGGCCAAGGGCGGAATCGAACCACCGACACGCGGATTTTCAATCCGCTGCTCTACCAACTGAGCTACTTGGCCAAGAGCCTGAGAGTATAGCCTGTTTTCAGAGCCCGCCGCTACGTTTGTTGCGAGAGAGATCCACGCCCAGTTGCTTGAGCTTGCGGTAGAGGTGCGTGCGCTCGAGGCCGGTCTTCTCGGCCACCCGGGTCATGCTGCCGTTTTCCTTCGACAGGTGGAACTCGAAGTAGCTTTTCTCGAAGGCGTCGCGGGCCTCACGCAGCGGGCGGTCGAGTTCGAACACCTGCTCGCTCTGGGGGCCGATGGGCAGCGTGGACAGCGGCAGCGAGTTGGCGGGGGCCAGCGCGGATTCGATGGTCACCAGGCCATCGAGCCGGGTGGTGAGGGGTTGCGGGCTGGCCGGGCCGGGTTGCGGACGCGGTGCGGGCTTGGCGAGCGCCTGCTCCACGGCGCGCAGCAGCTTCTGCAGCGTGATCGGTTTCTCGAGGAACGCGACGGCGCCCACCTTCGTGGCCTCCACGGCGGTGTCGATGGTGCCGTGGCCCGACATCATGATCACGGGCATCGTGAGCAGCGACGTGGCGCCCCACTCCTTCAACAGCGTGATGCCGTCGACATCGGGCATCCAGATGTCCAGCAGCACGAGGTCGGGACGCACCCGTTCCCGGCAGGCCCGGGCCTGCGCTGCGTTTTCCGCCAGCTCGACGCTGTGACCCTCGTCGGTCAGGATCTCCGAAAGCAGGGCGCGGATGCCCAGTTCGTCATCAACAACAAGAATGGTGGCCATGGGTCCTCGGTGCGCCCGGCATCAAGCGGTTGCAGGGACAGCGGAGGGGCTGTCTGCCGGCGCCAATTTTGAAAATGATATCGAAACTTGGGCACCGGCAATACCCTGCCCTCCTTCGGCGTCCGCCGGGAGGTTGGCCAGGCGGATGCGTGCCCCGTGTTCGTCGACGATCTTCTTGACCACCGCGAGGCCCAGGCCCGTGCCTTTGCTCTTCGTGGTGACGTAGGGTTCGAATGCGCGTTTCAGCACTTTTTCGGGGAACCCCGGCCCATTGTCCAGCACTTGCAGCCGCACGGCCCGCAACTCGCCCTGTTCGTTGCGTGCCACCTCGGTGCGCAGGCGCACGTGGCCGTCGGGCTGGTCGGTGACGGCGTCGAGGGCGTTCTGCACGAGATTGTGGATCACCTGCCGCAGCTGGGTGGTGTCGCCCACGATGGGGGGCAGGCCGGCGGTCAGCTCGGCCTTCAGGCGCCCCGATTCCTGCGCGGTGGCGTAGAGCCCGAGCACCTCGCTCGCCAGCGCGTTCAGGTCGAGCGACTGCAGGCGTGCCGACGGCAGCCGCGCGTAGTCGCGGAACTCGTTGACGAGTGTCTTCATCGCCTGCACCTGGTTCACGATGGTGCCTACCGACCGCACGAGCATCGCCTGGTCGGTGCCTTCGAGCTTTGATTCCAGCTTGTGCTGCAGGCGCTCGGCCGACAGCTGGATGGGGGTGAGCGGGTTCTTGATCTCGTGCGCCAGGCGCCGCGCCACCTCGCTCCAGGCCTCGGCGCGCTGGGCAGACACCACCTCGGTGATGTCGTCGAACACCATCAGGCGGCCCGCATGGGGCATGGCCGCACCGCGCACGAGCAGCGTCACCTTGTCGCGCTCCATCGCGTTGGCCGACCCGGTCTGCAGGTCGAAGGCGTCCTGCCAGTGGTCGCGTTCGCCCGCCTCCGGGCTCGTGCGGTGCAGGTCGAAGCGCTGTTGCACGGCATTCGCGAATTCCTCGAGGCCGGGCACGTCACCGAGCGGCCGGCCTCGGTACGCCGACAACGGGAGCCGCAGGATGCGCGTGGCGCCCGGGTTCACGGTGTCGATGCGGCCGTCTTTGTCGAACACGATGACACCGGCCGTCAGGTTGTCCAGGATGGTCTGCAGGTTCGTGCGCGCGGCCTCGAGCTGCGACAGGCTGCGCTGCACGAGTGACCGGGCATCCGACAGCTGACCGGTCATGTCGGCGAACGAACGCGTGAGGCCGCTCAGTTCGTCGGTGGCGGCCAGCACCTGTTTCGGGGTCAGGTCGCCGCGGGACACCTGTCGCACGCCATCGGCCAGCACGAGCAGTGGCCGCGCCAGCTGGTTGCCGAGCGTGACGGCCAGCAGCAGCGCGCCGAACACCGCGAGGATCAGCGTGAGTGTCAGCGTGCCGATGTACATGCGCCGCAGGCCGTTGCGCGCGAGCGCGCGGGCCTGGTACTCGCGGTACGCCGCCTGCACCGACAGCGCGTTGGCCACCACCTGGCTCGGCAGCAGCTGGGTGACCATCAGGAAGCGGTCCTGGGCGTTCAGCGAAAAGCTGCTGTTGGGCATGTGCGCCAGTGCGCGGATGCGCGCCTCGTTCGACCCGCTCGGGTTGTCTTCGTCGAGCCCTTCGAGCTGGCCCACCACCCGGGCGCTGCGCGCCTGCCGCATCTGCGCGGTGGACGGGCGCTCGGGCGCGAAGCGGGCCGTGCGGCCGGTGGTGGCAAGCACCTGGCCGCTCGGCCCCAGCAGGGTCACCTCCTGGGCCGACAGTTGTTCGCGCAGCCGCTCCAGCGCGATGGGCTGGATGGCCTGGCCGGCGTCACCGAGGCGTTCGGCCGCCAGGCGGGTCTTGGCGGCGAGTTCGTTCACCTGGGTGTCGAGTGTGCCGCGGCCGAGGCTCAGGCCGGCTTCGAGGGCCCCTTCCACCTTCAGGTCGAACCAGGTCTCGATGCTGCGCGCCACGAACTGGTACGACACCGTGTAGATCAGCAACCCGGGCAACACCCCCACCATCGCGAACACGAGGGCCAGCCGCATCAGCAGCCGGCTGCCGAACTTGCCGCGCCGCACCCGCATCAGCAGGCGCACGCCGGCGATGCCGATCACGAGCATCAGCAACCCGGCCACGATCACGTTGACCCAGAACAGCCAGACGTAGTGGTGCTCGTAGAGGCCGCGGCTGTTCGTGGCGAGGGACAGCAGGAACACGAGGACCAGGCCGGTGCCGATGACGGCCACCAACGAAATGATCCACGCCCAGCGGGAGGCTTTGCTCATGGTCGGACGGACACGCGCCGGTTCAGTTCAACCGGCGCGACCGTTCGGCACGCAACGACCAGTCGGCCTGGCCGCCGATGCCGATCTGCATGGGGCGGGGCATCTGGCTGGTGTCGAGGGCGTAGCGGAACTCGACGTAGTGGCCATCGCCATCGAGCTGCGACGGCTCGGCGATCTTCCAGTTCACCGAACTGCTGAGCGACGCCAGCGCGTCGGCCAGGTTGTCGTGGTTCTGGTTCAGGCCGCCGAACGTGACGCGGTACTTGCGCGTGAGCGGCTGGTAGGCGAGCCGCCAGGTGCGGACGGCTTCGTTCACCCGTTTGTCGCGCCAGTACCAGCGGTCGCGGAACACCGCGGCCTCGGCCACGAACACGAGCGGCACGCCCTTTTGCAGCGCGTCCTCGACGGAACGGGGCAACTCGAACTTGGCCGAGAACGTGAGCTGCAGCCCTTCGTCGGTGCGCACCAGCTCGAACGCGGTGAGGTTGACCCCGTCGGCCCGCACCGGCCCGGCCATCAACAGGGCCAGCGCGCACAACAACGCCAGCACGGCCGCGCGCAGCCCGCCCGTCCGGTGCGGTGCGCCGTGGCGGAACCCGATTGATGGAAGGGGCCAGTGGATCCGGAGCACGCGGCAGGGTCAGGGCAAGGGTTTGGTCAGCAGGGCGTAATAGAAACCGTCGGGCGACGCCCCGGCATCGGGCGCGTCTTCCACGGCACGATTGTCGGGCCCCGGCAGCAGATGACCGGGAGAAGGTGGCCGGCCCACAAGGCTGAGCCCGCCCTGGCGTTGCAAAAAAGCGTCGATTCCGGCGTCGCCCTCGGCCCGGAACACCGAACAAGTGCAGTAGACGAGGCGGCCGCCCGGTTTCAGCAGTGGCCACAGCGCGTCGAGCATCGCAGCCTGGGTCTCGGCCAGCGCCGGGATGTCCGTGGGGCGGCGGAGCCATCGCACGTCGGGGTGGCGGCGCACGATGCCCGAGGCGCTGCACGGGGCGTCCAGCAGGATGGCGTCGAACGCCTGGCCGTCCCACCAGGTGTCGGGTTGCCGGGCGTCCGCCGCCGCGGTGCGGGCGACAAGGCCAAGGCGGTGCAGCGTGTCGTCCACCCGGCGCAGCCGGTCGGCATCGCTGTCGAGGGCCAGCACGTCGAGGTCGGCCAGCTCGAGCAGGTGGGCGGTCTTGCCACCGGGGGCGGCGCAGGCGTCGAGCACCCGGGCCCCCGGGGGCAGCCCTCCACCGAGCAGCAGCGGGGCGGCCAACTGGGCGGCGGCGTCCTGCACCGACACGTCGCCGTCGGCGAAACCGGGCAGGTCCGACACGGGCGCAGGCCGGCCGAGGCGAACGGCATGCGGACCCACCACCGTGCCCTCGAGCCCCGCGGCCGCGAGGCGCGCCACGTACGCCTGCGGCGTGGTGCGGCGGGCGTTGACCCGCAGTGTCATCGGCGGGTGGTCGTTGTCGGCCTCGAGCACGCCGCGCCACGCGCTGGGCCAGTCGGCGCGCAACCGGTCGATCCACCAGCGCGGGTGGTTCAGCGCAGCCACCGGGTCGGCCTGCACCGCGGCCACGACGGTGTCGCGGTCGCGCAGGAACCGGCGCAGCACCGCGTTGATGAACGGGGCGCTGGCCCGGGCGGTCTGCTTGGCCGCCTCGACGGCCTGGTTGACCAGGGTGTGCGGGGCGTAGCGGGCGCCGGTGTCGTCGCCGGGCCACAGCAGCGCCAGCGCCGTGGTGAGGAGCGCGTCGACGTTGGGGGCGGGCGCCTTGGGCGCGAGGTGCTGGCGCGCGGCCTGCGCGCCGCCCAGGCGCCGCAGCACCTGGAACGCGAGGGCCTGGGTGCCGGGCCGGGCCGCGGGCGGGCAGCGGTCGAGCACGTCGTTGAGCGACCGGCCGGCACGCACCGCCTGCAGCGCGGCAGCGGTGTGGACCAGCAGGGTCGAGAGGGGCAAGGAAGGCGTGTTCACCCACCGAGTCTATCGGCCCGGACCCGGGGGCCCGGGGCGGCAGAAAGAAGAGCCCGGGACCCCGGCGGGCACGGGCGCGCCGGGGCGGTCACAATCTGGACTTCAGAAGTAAGAGGATCGAGCCATGTCCGGTGAGCCCACCGCCCCCATCTTTCGCAGCGAGGAAGAGCTTGCGAAGCTCAGCGCCTCCGAGCGCATCCGTTACCGGCTCGTCGGCGCGGACTGCCGCTACCACGCGAACGACAACATCGCGGCGTTCATCCGCCCGGGCGAGATGGACGAGCTGCGGTCCGAGGTGGAAGCCAAGATGCAGGGGGTGCTCGAGTCCCTGGTGATCGACACCCAGAGCGACCACAACACCAACGAAACCGCGCGCCGCGTGGCCAAGATGTTCCTCACCGAGGTGTTCGGCGGCCGGTACGTGCCCATGCCGCTGGTCACCGAGTTCCCGAACGTCGAACGGCTGAACGAGCTGATGATCGTGGGCCCGGTCACCGTGCGCAGCGCCTGCTCTCACCACCTGTGCCCCATCATGGGCAAGGTGTGGATCGGCATCCTGCCGAACGAACACTCGAACCTGATCGGGCTGTCGAAGTACGCACGCATCTGCGACTGGATCATGAGCCGCCCGCAGATCCAGGAAGAGGCGGTGACGATGCTCGCCAACGAACTGCAGGAGCGGGTCAAGCCCGACGGTCTCGCCATCGTGATGGAGGCCGACCACTTCTGCATGCAGTGGCGCGGTGTCAAGGACATCAACTCGAAAATGACCAACAGCGTGATGCGCGGGGCGTTCCTGAAGGACCCGAACCTGCGCCGCGAATTCCTGTCGTTGATCGGGCAACGCAACTGAACCCAACGGAGGGGCTGCCATGCTGGTACGACTGATGTATGCAAGCCGGGCCACCGGCGCGGTGGACCAGGACGCGCTCGTCGCGATCCTGAAACGCTCGAAGGTGCACAACCCGGCCGTCGGGATCACCGGGGTGTTGTGCTTTTCGTCGGGCGTCTTCCTGCAGGTGCTGGAAGGCGGCCGTTCGGCCGTGAGCGCGCTCTACAACCGCATCGCCACCGACCCGCGCCACCGCGAGGTCGTGCTGCTGAGCTACGAGGAAGTCGACGAACGCCGGTTCGCGGTGTGGTCGATGGGCCAGGTGAACATGTCGCGCCTGAACCCCGCGTTGCTGCTGAAGTACTCGGAGTCGGCCGCGCTCGACCCGTTCGCGGTGTCGGGCAAGGTGTCGCTGGCGCTGTTCGACGAACTGGTGGCCACCGCGTCCATCGTGGGCCAGGGCTGAAAAACTCAGCCTCTGGTGCCCGTCAGTCCGCGTCGGGTTCGGCGTAGTGCCGGGCCAGTTCCGGCGGCATGGGGCAATCGAGCAGTTGGCCGGCGAGGCGCAGTGCGTCGGCCGCATCGGGAACCAACCGGCGCGACGGGCTCAACGCCAGCGCCTGCTCGAGCCAGCCGCGCACGAGCACCGGCCGCAGCATCCACGGCATCGCCTGCACTTCGGCCAGTGCGTTGAAGAACCCGTCGGCGTCGGGCGGTTGGCACGCGGGGAGATCGTGTGACGTGAGCCACGGCGACATCACCGCAAGGTACCAGCCCTGTCCGGCCACCGCTTCGCCGGTGGGCACGAGGCGCGACAGGAACGCGGTCACGCGGGCCACCTCGCGCAGCGTGTGCAGCGACAGCTCGGCCATCTCGTTGTGCGCTGCGGGCTGGGCGACTGCCCTCACCGGGTCGCCGAGGCGGTGGCGCAGCACGAGCCAATGCAGGCGGTCGATGGGGCGGATCTGGCCGTCGGCGGCCATCACGCGGCGCGCGGCTTCCACCAGGGCCTGGCGATCGCCGAGCGGGGCCTTGGCCAGGCGGCCCAGCAGGCGTTCGAGCCATGGCAGGCGCGACGCGCGCGACAGCTGCATGACCGTGGCATGCCAATCCCGGGCCGTGCTCAGCCCGCGGGTCTCGGCCTGCCAGGCTCGGCGTTCGCGCTGGCTTTCGGGGGTGAGCAGCAGTGCGAGCACGGTGGCACGCAGTTCGCCGGGGCCGTGCAGGCGGGCCAGGTGGTCGAACGCATCGCGTTCATCGTCGGTGAGCGCTGCGCGGGGCAGGTGGAGGGCGGGATCGGCCATGGGTGTCAAACGGTCCGGGGCCCGCTGTCGACCGGCGCAGGCAGCAGCGCCGCTTCGCGGAAGCCGAACAGGCTGGACAACACGCGGGTGGGGAACTCCTGGGCCGCGGTGTTGTACGCGGTCACGGTGTCGTTGAACATCTGCCGCGCAAAACCGAGGCGGCCTTCGGCGCCGAGCAGGTCGTCGCGCACGGCCTGGACGGCCGGCTCACCCTTCAGGGCCGGTTGCCGGTCGATGGCCTGTTGCAGGCGGCGGCAGGCGTCTTCCAGCACCTGCTCGGCCATCGCCAGGCTCACCATGGGCCCGGGGGCGCCGGGGTGGGCGCGCGCCAGGTCGAGTGCGGCATGGGCCTGGTGGCGGGCGGCCACCGCGGCATCGAGCACGTCGGTGTCGGTGCCGGGGTCGGTGCGGGCGGCTTCGGCCAGGTGCGGAATCAGGTCGTGGCGGCGGCGCACCTGCGCGTCGAGCTGGCTGAAGGCCGCGCGCATCGCATTGCGCAACGACATCAGCCGGTTGTAGGCCCCCACCCCCCAGAACAGCAACACCGCCGCGACGATGACCGCCACGGCCTGCGAGGTGGTCATGGCGCGAGGCCCAGCGGGTCGGTATCGGCGAACTCGGGTTGGCCGCGTTCGCGCCAGCCCTTGTAGCCGCGGCGGCGCAGCGCGCAGGCCGGGCACTGGCCGCAGCCGTAGCCCCATTCGTGGCGCTGGCTGCGGTCGCCGAGGTAGCAGGTGTGGGTGTGGTCGACGATCAGCGCGTTCAGCGCTTCACCCCCGAGCGCGGCGCTGAAGGCCCAGGTCTGGGCCTTGTCGAGCCACATCAGCGGCGTCTCGACGGTCATGGGCGTGTCCATGCCGAGGCTGATGGCCACCTGCAGGGCCTTCAGCGTGTTGTCACGGCAGTCGGGGTAGCCGGAGAAGTCGGTCTCGCACATGCCGCCCACGAGCACGTTGAGTCCGCGGCGGTATGCCACGGTGGCCGCGAACGTGAAAAACAGCAGGTTGCGGCCCGGCACGAACGTGTTGGGCAGGCCGTTGCGGGTCATCTCGATTTCGCGTTCGGACGTGAGCGCCGTGTCGGAGATCTGCCCCAGGAGCGACAGGTCGAGCAGGTGGTCGTCACCCAGGCGCCTGGCCCATTGCGGGAAGCCGGCCACGAGGTGCTCGCGCACGGCCTTGCGGCATTCGAGTTCGATGGCGTGGCGCTGGCCGTAGTCGAAGCCGATGGTCTCGACGTGGTCGTGGTGTTCGAGCGCCCACGCGAGGCAGGCGGTGGAGTCCTGCCCGCCCGAGAACAGGACCAGCGCGCGGCGCGACGGCCTCATTGCCGCACTTCGCCCTGGCCCAGCACCACCCACTTCATCGACGTCAGCCCCTCGAGGCCCACCGGGCCGCGGGCGTGGAACTTGTCGGTGCTGATGCCGATCTCGGCGCCGAGGCCGTACTCGAAGCCGTCGGCGAAACGGGTGCTGGCGTTGACCATCACGCTCGCCGAGTCGACTTCGCGCAGGAACCGCATGGCGTTCGAGTGGTGTTCGGTGAGGATGGCGTCGGTGTGGTGCGAGCCGTAGCGGTTGATGTGCGCGATGGCTTCGTCGAGGCCGGACACCACCTTCACGCTGATGACCGGCGCGAGGTATTCCTCGGACCAGTCCTGCTCCGTGGCAGGCACGACGGTGGCCCCGGCCACCCCCTGCAGCAGCACGCGGCCACGGTCGTCGGTGCGCATTTCCACGCCCTTGGCGGCGAACACGGCGCCGATGCGCGGCAGGAACGCGGCGGCGATGGCCTCGTGCACGAGCAGCGATTCGGCCGCGTTGCAGGGGCTGTATTTCTGCGTCTTCGCGTTGTCGGTGACGCGCAGCGCGAGTTCGAGGTCGGCCGAGGCGTCGACGAACACGTGGCAGTTGCCGTCAAGGTGCTTGATGACCGGCACCTTCGCTTCGCGGCTGATGCGTTCGATCAGGCCCTTGCCGCCGCGCGGGATGATGACGTCGACCGACTCGGGCGAAGCGATCAGGAACCCCACCGCGGCGCGGTCGGTGGTCTGCACGAGCTGCACGGCGTCAGGCGGGAGCCCGGCTTCCGACAATGCGGCCTGCACGAGTTTCCACAGCGCGAGGTTCGAATGGATGGCTTCCGAACCCCCGCGCAGGATGCACGCGTTGCCGCTCTTGATGGCAAGCGACGCGGCCTCGATGGTGACGTTGGGCCGGCTCTCGTAGATCATGCCGAACACCCCGAGCGGCACGCGCATGTGGCCCACGCTGATGCCCGTGGGCCGGCGGCGCAGGTTGGTGATCTCGCCCACCGGGTCGGGCATCGCGGCGATCTGGTCACAGCCCTCGGCCACGGTGGCGAGCACCTTCGGCGTGAGGCGCAGGCGGTCGACCAGCGGTGCGGCCAGGCCGGCGGCCTCGGCGGCGGCGATGTCTTTTGCGTTGGCCTCGGCGAGGGCGGCGGTGTCGCCGCGCAGCAGGCGGGCGAGCGCCGACAGCGCCTGGTTCTTGGCGGCGGTGGGGGCCGCGGCCATTTTTGTGCTGGCCGCACGTGCCGCCGCGCCCATGTGGGCGACGGTGGCCTGGAGGTCGGTGGAGGTCATCCCTGCATTGTCCCAAAAACCGGGGCCGGGCGGGCCCTTCTCTCCGCGGCCCGGCTTCTAGGGCGCGATCGCCTCGATCTGCACGACCAGCCGCACGCGGTCGGCCACGAACGGCAACCCGTAGGTGATGCCGAACTCACCCCGGCTCAGTTCGCCTTCGAAATCGCCGCCGCACACCTCGCGCTGCAGTCGTGGGTGCGTGTAACAGTTGAATCGGGTGGCGGTGAGGGTCAGCCCGGTCGAGACGTCGCGCAGGGTCAGTTCACCGACCACTTGTGTCAGCCGGCCGTCCTTGAACACCAGCTGCCGCGACACAAAGTAGGCGCGTGGGTGCGCGGCCGATGCGAAGAAGTACTCACCTCGCAGGATCGAATCGAGCGGTGGCACCCCCGTGCTGACGGAGGCGGTGCCCACGGTGATGGCCACCTCGCCACGCCCGGCGGCGCGGTCCAGCGACACCTGGCCCTGGACGTCATCGAAGCGGCCGCGGCTGGTGGACGTGCCGAAGTGCCGCACCTCCCAGAAGACCTTGGTGTGCGACGGGTCCAGCTGGTAGGGCAGGCTTTGTGCTTGTGCAGACGCGCCGGCGCAAGCCACCAGTGCTGCCAGGCCGAACATTCGGAGGTTAGGACACATGCGGGTTCCTTGGGCGGTGGACGGGTCGGGATAATGGGGTGCGAATGACATGACACGGCTCGAAAGGCCCTCGATGACCGAATTCTCGTCGCCCGGCGGGGCGGCCGCTGCCGACGGCGATGGCGGGCTGGACCGGCGCGTGCGCGAGGCGCGCATCGCACTGCTCTACCAGCGGTCGCAGATGGTCAACTGGGCCGGTGCGGCGTTTGCGCTGCTGCTGTCGTTCGGGCTGCTGCCGCATGTCAACCCGCGCGGGGTCTGGGCGTGGTTTGCGCTGCGCTGCCTCGTGTCGGTGTCGCGGCTGTGGTTGAACCTGCGCTACAGCGCCTCCGCCGACCGGGGCCGGCCGGGCTGGGAGTCCGCGTTTGTCGTGGGCATCGGCATCGACGGCCTGGCCTGGTCGATCGTGGGCCTCTGGGTGATCCCGCAGGACCTGCCCGCCGTGTCGATCCTGGTGCTGACCGCCCTCGTGGGCGTGGGGTCGGTGGGCATCTTCGTGCTGCAATCGAACTGGCGGGCCAGCGCCGTGTTCCTCACGGCGCTGCTGGCGCCCATCGCCGCGCTGGAGCTGGCCCTGGACTCCCGCACCGGCCTGTACGTGGGCGCCGGATTGACGCTCTACCTGGCGCTGATGCTGATCGAGGCGCGGCACTCCGAGCAGCGCATCGGCGAGTTGCTGCGGCTGCGTTTCTGGACCGACCGCATCGCCGAGGAGCGGGCCGAGGCGTTGCGGCTCGCGCAGCGCCAGAGCAACGTCAAGGGCCAGTTCCTTGCCACGATGAGCCACGAGATGCGCACCCCGCTGCACGGCATCCTGGGGCTCGCGCGCGGGTTGCGACAGGCCGACCCGGCGGTGCCCCAGCTGGCGCTGATCGAGCGGGCGGGCGAACACCTGCTCACGCTCATCAACGACGCGCTCGATTTCTCGAAGCTCGAGGCCGGCCAGGTGAAGCTGTCGCCGCAGTACTTCGACCTGGCGGCGCTGATCGACGACGTGGTGTCGCTGTCGGTGCCGCCTGCCACCGAGGCCGGGCTGCAGCTGACGGCCCGCCTGCACATGCCGCGGCCCTGCCCGGTGGTCGGCGACCCGGCACGCCTGCGCCAGATCCTGCACAACCTGGTTGGCAACGCCATCAAGTTCACCGAGATGGGCAGCGTGACCGTGGTGGCCAAGCACAACGCCGAACAGGGCCGGGCGCGCATTGCGGTGTACGACACCGGGGTGGGCATTGCGCCGGAGCACCTGTCGGTGATCTTCGACGCCTTCCACCAGGCCGACGGCTCGTTCACCCGCCGCTTCGCCGGCACCGGGCTCGGGCTGACGATCGCGCGCGAACTGGCGCGGGCCATGGGCGGGGACCTGCGGGTCACGAGCGAGCTGGGCAAGGGGTCCTGCTTCACGCTCAAGCTCGACCTGCCGCGCCCGGAGGTGGACGTGCCCATCGACGTGGGAGCCACGCCGCTGCCGCAGGTGCTGTCGGGCCGGGTGCTGCTGGCCGAGGACAACCCCGTCAATGCGCTCGTGGCCGAGGCTGTGTTGCACAAGCTGGGCCTCGACGTGGTGGTGGTGCCCGACGGCCTTCAGGCCGTGGACGCGTTCCGGAACCACCGGCCCGACCTGGTGCTGCTCGATTGCCAGATGCCGGTCATGGACGGCCTGGAGGCCGCCCGCCGCATGCGCGATCACGAGGCCGCCCAGGGCTGGCCCCGCACGCCGTTGGTGGCGCTCACCGCCAACGCCTTCGACGTGGACCGCGCCCAGAGCATCGCCGCCGGCATGGACGAACACCTCGCCAAGCCGTTCAAGGACAACGACCTGACAAGGGCACTAGCCAAGTACCTGAGCCCCCGATAGGCGAGCACAGCGAAGCCGCAGATCAAGCTACCGCCGAGCCCGGGTCCCCCGGGCGACCGCGGGCGCCCCCCTTGGGGGGCAGGAGCGAAGCGACGTGGGGGGCTTACTGCTTCACGGCTTCGACTTGGATCAGGAGGCGAATGTCGTCGGGGATGCCAGGCAGGCCGTACTTCACGCCGTACTCGCTGCGCTTGATGGTGGTCTCGAAGTCACCACCGCACACCTCGCGCTTGAGCATCGGGTTCGTGTAGCAGTTGAAGTTGCTGGCGGCCAGCGTGACGGGCTGCGACTGGCCGGCCAGGGTCAGCGTGCCGGCGACGGACTTGACCTTGTCGCCGTCGAACGTGAACTTGTCGCCCACGAACTTGGCGGTGGGGAACTCGGCGGTGTTGAAGAAGTCCTTGCTCTTCAGGTGGCCGTCGAACGGGCCCACGCCGGTGTTGATGGACGTGGTGTCGATGGTGACTTCGACCTTGCCGGATTTCGCGGCCTTGTCGAGCGTCACGGAGCCTTCCTTCTTGTCGAAGCGGCCGCGGTTCGTGCTGGTGCCGAAGTGGCGGGCCTCGAAGGTCACGAAGGTGTGGGTGGGGTCCACGCTGTACGTGGTGCTTTCGGCCTGGGCGGCGCCGGTGATGGCCAGCAGGCTGGCGGCGATGAGCATGGTCTTGGTGAACATGGTGTGTCCTTGGTTGGAGGGATGAGCGGAGGCCGGAGCCGGGGGGAACTGCCAGGCGGCCGGGGCGTGGGCCCCGTCCGTCAGAGGGGGGCGACGCCGGTCAGGGCGAGCTTGAACTTGATCTGGACGGCGTCAGCCACCATCGAGGTGTCCTTCCAGTCGCCGTCACCGATCTTGTAGTCGAGACGCTTGATGGTGAAGGCGCCGGTGGCGGTGGTGGTGGGGCCGGCCTGCGCGATGGTGACCGGCACCACCACGTCCTTCGAGGCGCCCTTGATCGCGAGCTTGCCCGCCACTTCGAACTTCCCACCCCCCACGGCCTTGACCGTGGTGGACTGGAACGTGGCCTGCGGGAACGCCTTGGTGTCGAACCACTCGGGCTTGACGACTTCGGCCTCGGTTTCCGAGGCGCCGAGCGACACGCTGCCGAGGTCGACCGTGAACGCGATCTTCGAGGCGTCAGCCTTCTTGGGGTCGAACGTCACCTGGGCGTCGAACTTCTTGAACTTGCCGTCCACCGGCACGCCCATCTGGCGGCTGGTGAATGCGATTTCACTCTGGGCAGGGACCAGCTTCTGTTGGGCCGCGGCCGGCAGGGCCACGGAGACGAGGGCGCCGGAAACGGCGGCGAAGGCAGCGAATTTGGAGAGGTTCATGGAGTCCTCAGTGCAAGGCGGGCGGGAAAAGTTCAGTGTTTGTTCAGCGGCCGGACGGCAGCATCCGGGACAACAGGCCGTCGCGGTCGACGAACTGGTGCTTCAGCGCGCCGGCCACGTGCAACACCACGAGCGCGGCCATCGTGTAGGCCAGGTAGCCGTGCCACGGCTTGATCATCTCTGACAGCGCCTTGTCGGGCGACACGAAGTCGGGCAGGGGCAGCACGCCGAACAGCACGATGGGGAACCCGGCGGACGAGCTGTAGGCCCAGCCCACGAGCGGCACTGCAAAGAACAGCGCGTACAGCAGGTAATGGGTGGCGTGGGCGGCGATGCGTTGCCATGCCGGCATCGGCACGTCGGCCGGCGGGCGGTGGGTCAGGCGCCACAACAGGCGGATGGCCGACAGCGCGAGGATCGTCACGCCGGCCCACTTGTGCCAGTTGTAGAGCTTCAGGCGCTGGGGCGAAAACGGCAGGCCGCTCATGTACACCCCGACGCAGAAGGACACGATGATGCCGAGCGCGAGCAGCCAGTGCAGGGCCTTGGCCACCGGGGTGTATCGGCCGGGAGAGGGGGTCATCGGGTCACCTGTGAAGAGAAGGATGTTGAGTTCAGGAACGGAATGTAGAGGGTTCCCGCCCACAGCGCTTTCACGCGGCTTGTTGTGATCGTTCAAAAAAATCCACGGATCGGCCCCACCGCGGCGGTGGAAACCCTGTCCGGAGTTTCCCCGCCGTGGCGCTGGGGACACGCGGGCGCCAGGTGGCCCGCCGTAGACTGGTCTGGCGCCGTTCCATCCGCCGCACCCGCGTCCGGCCGTGAACGCCGCCCTCGGGGAACCGCCATGAACAAGATGACCGCAACCGCCCTGGCCGCCTGCGCCCTGCTGTCCGCAGGTGCCGCACAGGCCCAGATCTCCGGTGATGTGATCCGCATCGGGTTGATCACCGACATGTCCGGCCTCTACGCCGACCTCGACGGCGCCGGTGGCGCCGAGGCGGTCAAGATGGCCATCGCCGATGCCGGGGGCAAGGTGAACGGCAAGACGGTCGAGTTCGTGGTGGCCGACCACCAGAACAAGCCCGACATCGCCGCCGCCAAGGCGCGTGAGTGGTTCGACACCCAGGGCCTCGACATGCTGCTCGGGGGCACCAACTCGGGCACCAACCTCGCGATGGCCAAGGTGGCCTCTGAAAAGAAGAAACCGTTCATTTCACTCGGGGCGGCCAGTGCGGCGCTCACCAACGAGCAGTGTTCGCCTTACATCGTGCACTACGCCTACGACACGGTGGCACTCGCCAAGGGCACGGGCAACGCGGTGGTGAAGTCGGGTGGCAAGACCTGGTACTTCCTGACGGCCGACTATGCCTTCGGCACGTCGCTGCAGAACGACACCACCACGGTGGTCAACGCCGCGGGCGGCAAGGTGCTCGGCGCCGTGCGGCACCCGCTGTCGGCGAGCGATTTCTCGTCGTTCCTGCTGCAGGCCCAGGGGTCCAAGGCGCAGATCCTCGGGCTGGCCAACGCGGGGGGCGACACCGTCAACGCCATCAAGGCGGCCAACGAGTTCGGCATCACGAAGACCATGAAACTCGCCGGCCTGCTGCTGTTCATCACCGACGTGCATGCGCTCGGGCTGAAGGCCACGCAGGGCCTGTACCTCACCGACGGCTGGTACTGGGACCAATCGCCCGAATCGCGCACCTGGGCGCGCCGGTACTTCGGCGTGATGAAGAAGATGCCGTCCATGGTCCAGGCGGGCGACTACTCGGCCACCGCGCAGTACCTCAACGCCGTCAAGGCCACCGGCACCGACGACGCCGATGCGGTGATGGCCCAGCTCAAGAAGGCGAAGATCAACGACATGTTCACCAAGGGCGGCTACGTGCGCGCCGACGGCCGCATGGTGCACGACATGTTCCTGATGCAGGTGAAGACGCCCGAGGAATCGAAGGCGCCGTGGGACTACTACAAGATCATCGAAACCATCAAGGGCGATGACGCCTACACCACGAAGGCGGAGTCCAAGTGCCCGCTGTGGAAGTGAACGTGTAGGACGACGGCGCGCCGTGCGGCGAGCGGGGCCGCGGAGCCCCTACCATCGGGGCCATCGCATTTTGCCCTGCTGCCATGCCGCCTTCCGTCCGACACACCTTCCCGGCCCTGGCCTTCCTCGCCGCCTGCAGCGCGGCCTCGGCCGGCGACACCCCCACGCTCGAACATTGCGCCGCCATCGGTCCCGCGGCCGACCGCCTCGCCTGCTACGACAAGCTGGCCGGCCGTGCGCCGTCTGCACCGGTACCGCTGGCAGCCGACGAGCCGAAGCCGTCCACCTCGCTGCTGGCGCCGAAGGACGCGGCGGCGGCGCCCGCCCAGGCCGCGGTGTCGGGGACGTCGGGCTCGGGCAGCCTGCTGTCCAAGTACTGGGAACTCGACCCCGAGGACAAGCGCGGCACCTTCAACTTCACCGGCTACCGGCCCAACTACGTGATGCCGCTCCACTACACGAGCCGCATCAACCGGTCGCCGATGTCGCCCACCCAGGCGGTGGTGTCGTTGCCGGCGTACCGGCAGGTGGAGGCGAAGTTCCAGTTGTCGTTGCGCACCAAGGTGGCCCAGGACCTGCTGATCGACAACGCCGACGTCTGGCTCGCGTTCACGCAGCAGGCCATGTGGCAGATCTGGAACGGCGCCGACTCGAAGCCGTTCCGCAACACCGACTACGAGCCTGAACTGATCTACATGGTGCCGGTGCCCAAGGGCCTGCGCGAGTTGCCCGGGGGCGTGACGTGGCGGTTCGGGCAGGTGGCGCTGGCGCACCAGTCGAACGGCCAGTCCGACCCGCTGTCGCGCAGCTGGAACCGCGTGTACTTCGGCACCGGGTTCGAGCGTGGCAACTGGACGCTGACGGCGCGCTACAACCACCGCCTCGACGAAGGCCCCGACACCGACAACAACCCCGACCTGCAGCACTTCAGGGGCCGCGGGGAACTGGCGCTCGCATGGAGCGCCGGGCCGGCCACCACCACGCTCCAGTGGCGCTCGTCGTTCAACAACACGAAGCGCGGCAACCTGCAACTCGAATGGTCCTACCCGGTCTTCAGCGACCAGCCCAACGGCCTGCGCTGGTTCGTGCAGGGGTTCAGCGGCTATGGCGAAACGCTCACCGACTACAACTTCAAGCAGAACAGCTTCGGCGCGGGCGTGTCCTTCATGCAGTTTTGAGGGCCTTCCCTGAGAGCGCTTCGTCCCACTCGGCCATCAGCGCCGCTTCGTGCGCGCGCGCCGCAACCAGGTGGCGCAGCTTGACATGTCCGTACCCGCGGATCTCCTCCGGCACCCGGGCGATGCGGGCGGCCAGCGGCAGGTTCTCGGCAGTCAGCTGCGGCAGCAGCGCCGCGATGCGGGCCTCGTAGTCGGCGATGAGCGCGCGTTCGGTGCGGCGTTCTTCCGTGTAGCCGAACACATCGAACGGGGTGCCGCGCAGGCCCTTGAGCCGGGCGAGCACGTGGAACACGCCGCGCACCCACGGGCCGAACGGGCGTTTGACCAGCTCGCCCCGTGCGTTGCGCGGTGACCCGATGGGCGGGGCCAGGTGGTGGTGCAGCGTGATGTCACCCTCGAAGCGATCGCGCACCTGCTGCACGAACGTGGGGTCGGTGTGCAGGCGCGCCACCTCGTACTCGTCCTTGTAGGCCATCAGCTTGAACAGGTAGCGGGCCACCGCTTCGGTGAGCTGCTGGCCGCCGACGGCAGTCTCGGCCGCGCGCACCCGCTTCACGAACGCCTCGTAGCGGTTGGCCCACGCCCGGTTCTGGTATTGCGTCAGGAACTCGATGCGCCGGGCGATGGTGTCGTCGAGCCGCGGCTTGTGCAGGAACGTGATGGGCTGGGTGGCGGGTGCCATCAGGGCCGCCACCGCCTCGGGTTCATGGGCGAGCCGGCGGCCCCACGCAAACGCCTTCTGGTTCAGTTCCGGGCGCACCCCGTTCAGCTCGATGGCACGCATCAGCGACACCAGCGACAGCGGCACCCGCCCCATCTGCCACGCATAGCCCAGCATCAGCGGGTTCGTGTAGATCGAGTCGCCAAGCAACTGCACCGCGGCCCGGTCGGCATCGAAGCGGCCCAGGTGATCGGTGCCCACGGCGTCGGCGATGGCTGCCTCGCAATGGGCCGACGGGAACTGCCAGTCCGGGTTGTTCACGAATGCGGCCGTGGGTGTGGCATGTGTGTTGAGGGCCACGTAAGTGCGGCCCTGGCGCATGGTGGCGAGAGTCTGCCGGTCGGCGGCCACGATGGGGTCGCCCGCGATCACCAGGTCGGCCTCGGCCGTGCCCACCTTCGTGGTGTGGATCGCGTCCTGCGTGTTGGCGATCTGGATGTGGCTCCAGGTGCTGCCGCCCTTCTGCGCGAGGCCCGCGGCGTCCTGCGTGATCACGCCCTTGCCTTCCAGGTGCGCGGCCATGCCCACCAGTTGCCCGATGGTGATGACCCCGGTGCCCCCGATGCCGGCGACCACGATGCCCCAGGCGGACGTGGCATCGGGCAGCTGTGGCTCGGGCAGCTCGGGCAAGGCGAACGGATCGGGCCGCGCGGCGGCCTTCGCACCCTTGAGCTTGCCGCCCTCCACCGTCAGGAAGCTGGGGCAGAAACCATCAAGGCACGAATAGTCCTTGTTGCAGGTGTTCTGGTTGATGCGGCGCTTGCGGCCGAACTCGGTTTCCACCGGCTCCACGCTCAAGCAGTTGCTCTTGGTGGAGCAGTCGCCACAGCCTTCGCAGACCAGTTCGTTGATCACCACGTGGCGTGCCGGATCGGCCATCGTGCCGCGCTTGCGGCGGCGCCGCTTTTCCGTGGCGCAGGTCTGGTCGTAGATCAGCACCGTGCAGCCCTCGACCTCGCGCAACTGGATCTGCACGGCCTCGAGTTCGCTGCGCGGGTACACCGTGACTCCGGGGGCGAGCCGGCCGCGCACCGCGTCGTACTTGTCGGGCTCGTCGGTGACGATGGCGATGCGGCGGGCCCCTTCGGCCTCCAGCTCCCGGGTCATCTCCGGCACCCGCAGCGTGCCGTCCACCGGTTGGCCGCCGGTCATGGCCACCGCGTCGTTGAACAGGATCTTGTAGGTGATGTTGACCTTCGCCGCGATGCTCTGGCGGATGGCCAGAAGCCCCGAGTGGTAGTAGGTGCCGTCGCCGAGGTTCGCGAACACGTGGCGATCGGTCGTGAACGGGGCCTGGCCCACCCACGTGACCCCCTCGCCGCCCATCTGCGTGAACGTGGTGGTCTGGCGGTCCATCCACAGCACCATGTAGTGGCAGCCGATGCCGGCGAGCGCACGTGACCCCTCGGGCACTTTCGTGCTGGTGTTGTGCGGGCAGCCGCTGCAGTAGAACGGCATGCGGTCGGCGCCACTGCCCAGGTCGAGCGCCTGCAGGCTGCGTTCCTTGGCGTCGATCAATGCCATGCGGGCGTCGATGCGGGCCGCGGTGTCGGCATCGACCCCGAGCTTCTTCACGCGGCGGGCGATCGCCCGCGCGATGATCGCCGGGGTCAGGTCCGCCTGCGCCCGCAGCAGCCAGTTGCCACTGGGGTTCGGCTGCGACCACTCGCCACCGGACCGGTCGTCCTCGGCCTCGTCGAACTTGCCCAGCACGTTCGGCCGCACGTCAGGCCGCCAGTTGTAGAGCTCCTCCTTCAGCTGGTACTCGATGACCTGGCGCTTCTCCTCGATCACCAGGATCTCCTGCAGGCCCTGCGCGAAGTCGCGGGTGATGGTGGCCTCGAGCGGCCACACCACCCCCACCTTGTGCAGGCGGATGCCGAGGCGGCGGCAGTCGGTGTCGGTCAGGCCAAGGTCGTGCAGCGCCTGGCGCATGTCGTTCCACGCCTTGCCGCTGGCGATCAGGCCGAGGCGGTCGTCCGGGGTGTCGACGACGTTGTGGTTCAGCCGGTTGGCGCGGATGTACGCGAGTGCGGCGTACCACTTGTGGTTCATCAGCCGCGCTTCCTGCTCCAGCGGCGGGTCGGGCCAGCGGATGTGCAGGCCGCCGGGCGGCATCGTGAAGTCCTCGGGCAGCAGGATGCGCACACGGTCCGGGTTCACGTCCACCGTGGTCGACGACTCCACGATCTCCTGGATCGTTTTCATGCCGGCCCACACGCCGGAGAAACGGCTCAGCGCAAACGCGTGGAGGCCGAGGTCGAGGATCTCCTGCACGCTGCTCGGGAAAAAGACCGGCAGCCCGCAGGCCTTGAAGATGTGGTCGCTCTGGTGGGCGGCGGTGCTGCTCTTGGCGATGTGGTCGTCACCGGCCACGGCCACCACCCCGCCGTGTTTCGCGGTGCCGGCCATGTTGGCGTGCTTGAACACGTCGGCGCAGCGGTCCACGCCCGGTCCCTTGCCGTACCAGAGGCCGAACACCCCGTCGTACTTCCGCGCCTCGGGGTACAGGTCGAGCTGCTGCGAGCCCCATACCGCGGTGGCACCGAGTTCCTCGTTGACCCCGGGCTGGAAAACGATGCGGTTGGCCGCGAGGTGTTCACTGGCTTGCCACAGGGCCTGGTCGTACGTGCCGAGCGGCGAGCCGCGGTAGCCGCTGATGAACCCCGCGGTGTTGAGTCCGGCGAGCGTGTCGCGCGTGCGCTGCAGCATGGGGAGGCGCACGAGCGCCTGCACCCCGCTCATGAAAGCGTGCCCCTCGGCGAGGCGGTACTTGTCGTCCAGCGTGACCTGCTCGAGGGCACGGCGGACGGCTTCGGGAAGCGGTGCATTCATCAGCTGACTCCTGACTTTCCTGACTTCGCGGCGGGCAGTTCTACCCAGTGTAGGGATTTCGAATGACTGGTGTCGCGGCGCGTTTTTAGGTACCGTCGCCCCTGCGGCAATAATCCCCCGATCAGCGCTCTCCTCTGCAAAGGCCCGACGCCATGCCACCCACGCCTTGCACGACGTCCGAACGACACATGGCGGCCGCACTGCGCCCGGTTCATGCTGCGGTGCACAAGTGGCGAGTCTGAGGCAGCGGGTGGGCCGCTCGGCCCTGTGCCGGCGGGCGATGGGCATCGAGCCCAAGCAGCGCCTCCGGTTGGCCCAGTGGAGCGTGGCCATGCTGCTTGTCACGTGCAGCGTGGTCAACATGTTCTACCTGGTGTGGCTCGGCATCGCGCCGTTCGTCCCCGTGGTGGTCTGGTCGCTGGTGCTGGCTGGCGGGTTCGTGGTGTTCTACGTCGTCATCCGCAGCGGGCGCAACCAGAGGTTCGCCGAGCCGTCGCTCACGGTGCCGCAGATGGTGTTCGCCATCGTCTGCGGGGCAGCCGCCTACGCCATCGCCGGTGAGGGCCGCGGGGGGGTGTTCCCCATCGTCATGGTCATCTTCATGTTCGGCATGTATGCGCTCACCGCGCGGCAGATCTGGCGCGTGGGCGTGTTCACGGTGGCGGTGCTCGGCACCATGATGGCCATCATGAGCCGGTTGCGGCCCGAAGTGCATGTGCCGGCGGTCGAGTCGAGCCACTTTTTCATGATCGCGGTGATGGTGCCCGCGGTGGCCATGATGACGAGCCAGCTGAGCCGCATGCGCGAGCGGCTGCGCCGCCAGAAAAAGGACATCGCCATCGCCCTCGCCCGCATCCAGGACCTGGCCACCCGCGACGAACTCACCGGCCTCATCAACCGGCGCCACATGGTCGAGCTGATGGAGCAGGAGCGCCAGCGTGGCGTGCGTTCCGGCCAGACCTTCTGCATCGCGATGCTGAGCCTCGACGAGTACGCGGCGCTGTCGGCGGCCCGGGGGGCCGGGTACGGTGACGACCTGCTCAAGTGTTTCGCCCGCGAAGCGCTGGCGGTGATCCGGATCTCCGACCTGCTGTCGCGCTGGAACGGCGCGGAATTCCTGCTGATGCTGTCGGACACCCGGTCGTCGCTGGCGCGGCTGAGCCTCGAGCGCTTGCGCGACCGCGTGTGCAACCTGTGCGCCGACCCGGCGGCGTTGCAGTCCCACACCGGTTTTTCGGTGGGGGTCACCGAACACCGCGCCGGGGAGACCGTGGCACAGACCATCGAGCGGGCCGGACTGGCGTTGCAGAATGCGCAGGCGGCCGGCGTCAGCCGTGTCGTGCTGACCTGAACGAGGGCCAGGATGCATGCCCACCCGCATTCGTGGAAAGCGCACGCCGGACGGCCTCGCCCCGGTGCCCCCCTCTCAAGTCGATTCCCCGCCCGACGATAAGTCCGCCATGGTGTCCCTCAGTGCTTCCCGCGTGTTCTCGCAGTGGCTCGCGCCGAGCAGCAGCGCCCAGCGCGTGCGCGCGTCGCAGTCGCTGCTCGCCGTGCTGATCTACGTGGCATTCGCCGCGGTACAGCACGCCGAGGTGCTCGCGGGCCTCGTGGACCTGCATGCGTCGATGTGGCTGAGCGCGTTCTACCTGGGTGGGTCTCTTGGCTTCTACGCGGTCGTCCGCTCGGGGCTGAACGAGCGGCTGGGCAGCGACCCGTCGCTGACGTTGCCGCAGATGGTGCTGGGGGTGCTCGCGGCGGTCGGGTCGTATGCGATCACCGGGCCGGCCCGGGGCGCGGTGATGTCGCTGCTGGTGCTGGTGCTGGTGTTCGGCATGTTTGCGCTTCGCCCGCGCCAGGCGCGTGACCTGGCGCTTTTTGCCTGCGCGCTGCTGGGCGCCACGATGGTCTGGAAGGGCATCACCGACCCGGCGCGCTACCCGCCGGCGGTGGAGGCGGTGCACCTGCTGTTCGCCGTGATCATCCTCGCCTCGGTGGGCACGCTCACCGCCCGCATGGCCGTGATCCGTGCGCGCCTGCGCGGCCAGAAGGCCGACCTCGAACACGCGCTTGCACAGATCCGCCTCCTCGCCAGCCGCGACGAACTCACCGGCCTGTCGAACCGCCGCCACATGAACGAGCTGATGGCCATCGAAAAGGCCCGCCAGCGCCGCACGGGCCAGCCGATGGCCGTGGCCCTGCTCGACATCGACTGGTTCAAGCGCATCAACGACACCTACGGCCACAGCGGCGGTGACCTGGTGCTCAAGACCTTCGCCCAGCTCACCCGCGACAGCCTGCGCACCACCGACGTGATGGGCCGCTGGGGGGGCGAGGAGTTCCTGCTGATGCTGCCCGACACCACGGCCACCGACGCAATGGCCTGTGTCGACCGCATGCGCACGCAGCTGGCACGGTTGTCGGCCGATGCCATCGCCCCGGGCCTGCGCGTGACCTTCTCGGCAGGGGTGGCCGCCGTCAACAGCGCCGACGAATTCGAGGCCGCCATCGAACGGGCCGACCAGGCCATGTACCGTGCGAAGGTGCAGGGCCGCAACTGCACCGTGGTGGCATAGGCATTGCGTTGCCCCTCCGGGGGCCTGTTGCCCGCGGCCGCGGCACCGATCCGGTGCTGGGGAAGCCGCTGTCCCGCCGCTGGCGGCCACCCGTTGCAATGACTTCCCAACCCACCACAAGGAACTGACGATGAGCCGTCTGGACGTGACCGAGAAGATCGTGGCCGCGAAGGTCACCCGGGGCCTGAAATGGTCCGACGTGGCCGAACGTGTGGGCAAGAGCAAGGAGTGGGTCACCGCCGCCTGCCTGGGCCAGATGACCATGACCGCCGAGCAGGCCGCCATCGTGGGCGACATCTTCGGCCTGACCGACACCGAGCAGAAGTGGCTGCAAGTGGTGCCGTACAAGGGATCGCTGCCCACCTCGGTGCCCACCGACCCGCTGATCTACCGCTTCTACGAGTTGGTGAGCGTGTACGGCACCACGTTCAAGGAACTGATCCACGAGGAGTTCGGCGACGGCATCATGAGTGCGATCGACTTCAAGATGGACTTGAAGCGGGAGGCGGATCCGAATGGCGACCGCGTGCGCATCTTGATGTCCGGCAAGTTTCTCCCGTATAGGACTTATTAGCCCCCCAGTCGCTTCGCTCCTGCCCCCGAGGGGCGACCCCGGGTCGGCCGGCGGAGCCGGACCTCGCGGGTGGCTTGATCTGCGGCTTCGCTTCCGCTCGCCTTTTCTTTACCAGTCGCGCATGCGTACGCGCAGCTTGGCCACGGTTGCCTGGTGGATCTGCGAGATGCGGGATGCGCTGACGCCCAGCGCGGTGCCGATCTCGGCGAGGTCGAGTTCGCGGCCATAGATCATGTCCATCACCGCGCGCTCCTGGGGTTCGAGGGCGTCGAAGGCCTGGGCGAGGGCCTCGTGGCGCTGCCGGCGCTGCAACACACGTTGCGGGTCGGCATGTTCGTCGACCGCCGCGTGGGCCGCATCGTGGCCGTTCGGGCTGCTGTCGTCGGAAGGTGGCTCGAGGGCTTCGTCCTCGAGCCGCGTGGGGGCCGCGCCGGCGTCGAGCATGGCGCGGTAGAACACCTCCAGCGTCCAGCCGAGTTCGTTGGACACCTCCTTCGCACGCGGGGCCCGTCCGAGGCGGTGTTCGAGCGCCTGCACCGCGGCCCGGATCTGCCGCTGCTGGCTGCGCACGTGGCGGGACAGTTCGTCCGACGACCGCAGCGAGTCGAGCATCGACCCTTCGATGCGGCGCGACGCGTAGGTGTCGAAAGTCGCACCGCGCCCCTCCTCGAAACGCGTCAGGGCTTCGTTGAGGCCGATCATGCCGGCCTGCACCAGCTCGTCCATCGCGACGTTGGCCGGCAGCCGTGACAGCATGCGGCTCGCAATGCGCCGCACGAGCGGGCGGTGGGCCAGAAGGCGCACGTTGCGTTCGTCGGGATCGGGGGGGAGGACGTTCGGGTTCAACTGGGCGGCCGGTTGGGGTGAACGGGCGTCCAGCATATCGTTCGGCCTACACCCCGCCGCCGGGCAGGGGTTTGGTGTTTCACTACCGCGCGGTGGCGCGAGGGGCCCCGCGCGTCCGTGTGCGGCGTCAGGCGAGCGCGGTGTAGGCGGCCTGCACCCCCGGGGTCCACTGGGCCACCTGGTCGGGGTTCTCGTGGACCCGCCCGGCCGACACCAGCACCCGCAACGCTGCCACGCGGTTGCCCGCGAGCAGCAGCTGCGCCAGCGGGTCTTCCGCGGCGGCGAACCCCTGTGCCGCCTTCACCGAGCGGGCGGCCGCATGCAGCGTCGGGCTCAGCCGCCAGCCCGTGATGAACTGCGCGAACAACCGCTCGCGCCGCACCTGGAAGGCCTGGCGAAAGCCGTTGCTGAACGCGAGGCCGGCCGGTGGGGTGTGGCTGTCGAAGATGCGGTCGAGTGCGCGCAGGCCGGCGGTCCAGCCCACATCGAACAGCAGGCCGCCGAGGTACGCCTCGAAGGGGTCGACCCCGCGTTCCCGGCCCAGCGCGCGGCACAGGTCGGCCTGGGCCTGGGAGTGGGCCCACAGCGGGCCCGTGGCGCGCAACGACAGCACGCCGGCCTGGGCGCTGAACATGGGCTTGAGCACCACCTTCGCGACCGCCTGCCGTACGCCCGTCGTGCCGACACGGCGAATCGCGCCGGCCAGCTCGGTGACGGGCTCGGTGCCGCGGAACGCGATGCTGTTGGCGAGCCGCGTGACCTCGGCGACGAGGTTCGGGTCGCGGGCCACCCGCTGGGCGAGTTCACCGTCCGACTGCGCTTCGTCCCGCAAGCTGTTGAGGAGCTGCGGGATCACACCGGCCGCCCGCGGCAGCAACTCGCCGCGGCCCTTGTCGGCGGCGATCATCGCGTCCAGCTCGGCGAGCCACAGGGGTTCGTCCGGGTGGGGCGGGTGCTCGCTGGCCGGCAACTCGCCGAGCAGCCAGCTGAAAAGCTCGCCGTCCAGGTCGAGGAGCGGTGCGGCCGCCCTTCGGTCGGGCAGTGGGCTGCTGCCAGCGGCGGTGGCGTTGGCGGCGGTGGTGGCGGAACGCGGGGAGGGGTCTTTCGACAGCAGGTTGCTGAATCGGCGCACCCAGCTTGTCATGGCGGCAACACGGTCCGGAATGAGGTTGCCTCGAGTATCGCCGCGCCGTGTGCGGGGCGCGTCAGGATCTGGGCCACAGAACCCACAGGCGCAGCGGCTGTTTCATGCGCCCGGCCTGCTGTTCGGCGGTGGTGCCCCAACCCCAGAAGTAGTCGGCCCGCACCGCACCGACGATGGCGCTGCCGGTGTCCTGCGCCATCACGAGCCGTTGCAGCGGCTGGCTGGAGAGCGGTTCGGTGGTGTCGAGCCACACCGGCGTGCCGTACGGGATGCTCAGCGGGTCGACCGCGATGGAACGGCCCGGGGTCAGCGGCACCCCCTGGGCGCCCTTCGGCCCCATGGACGGGTCGGCCAGCGCTTCCTCGCGGAAGAACACCGTGCGCGGGTTGCTCCACAGCAGTTCGTTCAGGCGCTGCGGGTTCTTCTGCGCCCACGCCTTGATGCCGGGCCACGAGGCCTGGTCGGCGCGCAGTTCACCCTGTTCGATGAGCCAGCGGCCCACCGACTTGTACGGTTGGTTGTTGTGCCCCGCAAACGCCGCGCGCATCAGCCGCTGCGTGCCATTGGCTTCCTGCACCTGGAGGCGGCCGGAGCCCTGGATCTGCAGGATCAGCGCGTCGAGCGGGTCGGCCACCCACGCGATCTCCCGGCCGTGCAGCGCGGCCTTCGCGGCCGGCACCGTGTCGAGCTGCTGGCGTGTCCAGTACGGGTTGCGCAAGGCCAGGTCGGCCGGCGGGCCGTACAGCGGCACACGGTACGGGCCTCGGGCCACGCGGCTGGCTTCGATCAGCGGTTCGAAGTAGCCGGTGACGAGGCCTTCGTTGGCCCCTTCGAGTGTTTCGACCCGCCACGGCTGCAGGCGCGCACGCAACCACGCCCGGGCCGCGGCGTCGGTCATGGGGCCTGCGGCGCGGGCATCCACGCACACCCGGGCCCAGTCGAACGCGGGCTTCTCGCAGCCCCGCAGCAGCGACGGCCACAGCTCGGTGGTGGTGTCCTGTTCCCAGCCGGGCAGGTCGGTCCATTGGGCCGACACCCAGCGGGCACGCTGGCGCATCAGCGTGGCCCCCGGTTCGGCGGCCGGGCGGGCGGCAGGGGCCGGCGTGGCGCCGCGGTCTTCCACCGGGGCAGGCGGCGAGGACGGGCCGGTCGCGCACGCGCCCAGCACTCCTAGAATCAGCGCGGTCAGGGCCGGCCGCACCCCGCGGAACGGGCGAAGGAACTGCATCATGGGTTTGATCTTGCTGGAAGCGCTCGGTGCGCTTGTCGTGTTGGTGTTGATCGTCTGGTGGACGATGTTCTCGGGCCGCCGCGGCGGCGAGCGGCGCGATGACGATTCCGGTCACTGACCCCGAGGCGGTTGTGCATCGCGGGGCGGAACGATGAAACTCAGCGGCTTGCGCCACAGGCGCTGCCGGATGGCGCGGTAGATGCGGCTGCGGTCGCGCAAGCGGATGCCGCGCGAGCGCAGCGCCACCTTGAACGCCAGCAGGAAACTCACGCTCAGGTTCAGCAGGCCGGTCACGGGAATGGCGGCCACGCACCACCAGAACGCCGGCAGCTTCACGATGTCCGCGCCCATGGCCCCGGCTGCGGCCGCGAGCTGGCCGGTGGACAGCGTGACGTGGCGAACGTCGATGGGCAGCCCGAAGAACGCGGCAACCACCGGCACGATGCCCAGCATCAGGCCCAGCGAGATGTTCGACGTGAAGCCCGAGATGTTGTGGCGCCAGTACTCGGCCCAGCGCTGCGCCCGCGTGCGGCCGAGCGCGGCCACGATGCGCGGGTTCCAGGCGATGGCGCTGTCGAGGCGGTGCCACACGAACCAGTTTTCCACCCAGCCCGCGATGATCGAGCTGGCGAACAGCAGCACGCCGGTGAACGCAGCATACAGCGGCGTGCCGCCCAGCAGCGTCAGCGAGTCGAGCACGTGGGCACCGGCCTCCACGCCCACGAGCGGTTTGCCGAACACGGCCTCGCTCGCGAGCTGTGCCACCAGCACCACCGGTGCCACGATCGACAGGTTGCCCAGGATGCCGGCGGACTGCGACCGGATCAGGTGGGCCACCTCGTCGACGAACCCTTCCACGGCGTCGTCGTTCGACACGTCGCGCAGCTTCTCGGCCATCGCCGGCGCGGTCATCGCGGGCTGTTTGGTGGCGACGGTCCAGTGCGCCAGGTGGATCAGCACGAAGCTGCCCGCGTAGTTGATGCCGGCCCAGAAGCCGGCCCAGAACGCCGTGAGGCCGAGCGCCAGCACGAAGAACTTCATCAGCGTGGTGCCCGCGAGCACCGCACCGCCACCGGCCGCGGCTTTCAGCATGCGCCCGTAGGCGCTGCGGTCGCGGGTGATGTAGTGCTCACCGGTTTCGGCGCTGCGTTCGGCCACCTTGCGCGCCAGCATCGAGTAATGGCGCGCGAACAGCGCGCGCAGGCTGCGGCGTTCATCGGCCGTGCGCACCAGTTGAGCGAGCAGCCGGGTGATTTCGGTGCCGGGCGTGGTGCTGAGCACACACGTGAGCAGGTCTTCGATGCGGCGCGAGCGGCGGTCGAGCTGGTCGAGCTCGAACACGAGCCCCACCGACACCCCGTGGTCCTCGAGGTGCTCGTGCACGCTGTCGGCGCAGCGCCGGCACGTGTCGAGCAGCGCACGCAGGTACTGGGCCGACGTGAACAGCAACTCGGCGTTGCCCGCCTCCGCGGCATCGCAGACGTCCTCGGCCACGCGGGCCAGCTGGCGGAAGGGCCGGTCGACGAGCAGGTCGCGGCTCATGCGCGCGCGGATCGACGGCGAAAACCCGAGCGCCCGCACCGAGGCCGCCAGGAACATGATCGCGTCGAGGAACGGGGCCTGCCAGTCGATGCGTGTGCCGTCCTGTGGCGTCAGCAGCGCGATCAGGCGGGTCAGCGTGGGCGTGTCGATGGCATCGAGCCAGTCGGCATCGCTCGCCACCGGGAACAGCAGGTAGAACAGTTCGGCCAGGTCGCGGGTGTCGGGCGTGCCGGGCAGCAGGCGCAACCGCAGGCGCTGGCCGAGTTCGCCGATCAGGTCCATGCGCGGGGCGAAGCCGAAGTCGGCCAGCAGCGCGGCGGTGTCCACATCGGTCCAGAAGCGGCGCAGCACGGCGCGCACCTGCACCTCGTGTTCCGGGTTGCGCTCCAGCACGTTCAGCAAGTGGCGCAGCCGCAGGATGGGGGTGGGCGTCTGCTGCTGCGGCAGCGGCGCATGCCTCAGCCATTCGAGCAGGCGCACGAGCCACAGGTGGCGCTCGGGCTGCGAGGCGTTCACGTCGGCGACGGTCAGCAGGGCGCTCAGGTCCCACGGCCCTTCGGCCCCGGGCAGGGGGCCGCGCAGGGTCAGCTTCAGCTTCGACAGCATCAGTGCAGCGCGGAGGCCAGCGTGAGGCCGAACTCCGGGATGGGGGCGTCGAACGGGTGGGCGTCCTCCGTCATGCAGAAGAACGTGCCGCGCATGCTGCCTTGCGGGCTCGCGATGGTGGTCCAGCTGGTGTATTCGAACCGTTCACCCGGTTGCAGCAGCGGCTGCTGGCCCACGACGGCGAGGCCGCGCACCTCGTCGGTGTGCCCGTGGGCGTCGGTGATGACCCAGTGCCGCGCGATCAGCTGCGCCGCGATGTCACCGGTGTTGCGGATGGTGATCGTGTACGCGAACGCGTGCCGGCCGGTCTCCGGTTCCGATTGTTCGGGGAGGTGGCGGACGGTGGCACTGCAGGTGAATTCGGGCTGGCTCATGCAGGCCATTCTAGAAGCGCGAAGAAAGTCACATCCGGGCAGACCCCAGGGCGCTGGTCGGAAATCCTAAAATGCCGGGATGAGTCAAACCACCTACCGCATCGCCCCGAGCATCCTGTCCGCCGACTTCGCCCGCCTGGGCGACGAAGTGCGCCAGGTCATCGATTCGGGCGCCGACTGGATCCATTTCGACGTGATGGACAACCACTACGTCCCCAACCTGACCTTCGGTCCGATGATCTGCGAGGCGTTGCGCAAACACGCGGTCACCGCAACGGGTGCCCGGGTGCCCATCGACGTGCACCTGATGGTGCAGCCGGTAGACGCGCTGGCCCAGGCCTTCTGCAAGGCCGGCGCCGACCTGGTGAGTTTCCACCCCGATGCCAGCACCCACGTGGACCGCACCCTGCAGCTGATCAAGGCCGAAGGTTGCCAGGCTGGCCTCGTGTTCAACCCGGCCACGCCGCTCGACGTGCTCGAGTGGGTGATCGACAAGGTCGACCTCGTGCTGATCATGAGCGTCAACCCGGGTTTCGGCGGGCAGAGTTTCATCCCGTCGGCACTGAAGAAGATCGAACAGGCGCGCCGCCTCATCGACGCGAGCGGGCGCGACATCCGCCTCGAGGTGGACGGAGGCATCAAGGCCTCGAACATCCGCGAGGTGGCCGCCGCCGGCGCCGACACGTTCGTGGCCGGCAGCGCCATCTTCACGCAGAAGGACTACAAGGCCGCCATCGACGCGATGCGCGCCGAACTGGCGCGTGCCTGAGCGGCACGACCCGGGGCGCCCGCCCGGCGCCTGACGCGTTGTCTCGACGAGGGCCAGGCACATCGGCGCGATGACGATGCGGTTGGGCAGCCGCCGACACGACCCCGGCCCTTGTGTCCCCTTGTCCTTCCCCTGCCCTGAGGATGCCGGCGCGCGCCATGGCCCGTACCGTGCGTGGACCGACCACCACAGGGAGCTCCCATGCGCGTACCTACCCGGCTCGTATCCATCGCGGCGGCGGCCGTGTTCGCCCTCGCGAGCCTGCCCTTGCAGGCCGCCCCGCAGTACACCTTGTTCGACCTCGGGGCGCTCGGCAGCGGCAGCTCGACCGCCGCGCAGATCAACGATGCCGGCCAGGTGATCGGTTCTTTCGGCGCCAACGCGTTCGTGTACACGCCGGGCCTGGGCGTCACCGACTTCGCCACGCTCGCAGGCCAGCCCGCCGGCGCCACCAGCAGTGTGTACGGCATCAACGGCCTTGGCCAGGTCGTGGGGTCGGTGGGGGCCGGGTCGTCGGTCGTGTATCGCCCCGGTATCGGCACCGAGTACCTGGCCGACGGCCTCGGTGTCCGCCGCATCAACGACGCGGGCCAGTACATCGGCGAAGGCTACGACGGGTCGGCCGGGTTCGGCTATCGGTACACGCCGGGCACTGGTATCGAACTGCTGCCGGGGTTGTACTCGCTGGTCGCCGACATCAACAACCATGGGCAGGTCGCCGGCGTCGCCGCCTACACCGACGACAGCATCGACCACGCCGCGCGGCTCGACGCGGATGGCGTGCAGCTCCTGGGCGATCTCGGTGGGGGGTTCAGCAAGTCGACCGCGATCAACAACGGCGGCGATGTCGTTGGCTACGCGGGCGTGAGCAGCGACTTGGTGCACGCCTTCCGGTACACCGACGCGGGCGGCATCGTGGACCTCGACCCGTCGGGCCTCTTTCACAGCATGGCCGAAGCCATCAACGACCAGGGGTTGGTCGGTGGGGCGTTCTGGACGACGAGTGACGGCACGGAAAAGCGTGCCTTCATCGCCGGCGCGACGTCGGGCCTGATCGACCTCAACACCCTGCTCGACCCGTCGACCGGGGCCGGTTGGACGCTGCTGGAGGTGAGCGACATCAACAACGCGGGCCAGATCGTCGGCACCGGCCTGTTCGGCGGTGCGGAGCGTGCTTTCGTGCTGAGCGCCGTGGCCGCGCCGGTGCCGGAGCCCGCCGCGTGGCTGCTGGCGCTGGTGGCCTGGCCGCTGTTGCGGCGGGGGGCGCGCCAGGCGTGCTGATGGCGGTCGGAGGCCGGCAACTGGCCTCGCACGGCGACGAGGCCCGCTACATGGTGCGGCCGCCCGGCCCCTGGCGAGTCATGTCGAACAGGTCCTTGGCCTCCCGCGGCTGGCATCGCCAGTACTGCGGCGGCGCTGCCACCCGTGCGCCGAGTTCGGCGGCGGCGTGCCACGGCCAGCGCGGGTCGTAGAGCATCGCCCGTGCGAGGCCCACCGCGTCGGCCTCGCCGTCGGCGATCACCGCTTCGGCATGGGCCGCGCTGGTGATGAGCCCCACGGCGATCGTGGGCAGGCCCACCTCGGCCTTCACGCGGCGCGCGTGTGGCACCTGGTAGCCGGGCGCGAGCGGGATCGCCTGCGCCGTGGACACCCCGCCGCTCGACACATGGATGGCAGCGCAACCTCGCGCCTTCAATGCGTGAGACAGCGCCACGGTGCCGTCGAGGTCCCAGCCACCCTCCACCCAATCGGTGGCCGACAGGCGGATCCACACCGGGCGGCCGGCGGGGAACGCCTCGCGCACCGCCTCGAATACCTCCAGCGGGAAGCGCATGCGGTTCTCGAGCGGTCCACCGTAGGCATCGGTGCGGTGGTTGGCCAGCGGCGACAGGAACTGGTGCAGCAGGTAGCCGTGCGCCGCATGCAGCTCGATGCCGTCAAACCCGAGCCGCGCGGCCCGCCGCGCCGCCCGGGCAAAGTCGTCGCGCACACGGCGCAAGCCGTCCGCGTCGAGGGCGTGCGGCGGGGTGTCGGTGGCTGCGTGGGGCACGGCCGACGGGCCCAGGGTTTGCCAGCCCGCCGGTTCGTGCGGGTGGACTTGCGAGCCACCTTCCCACGGCACCTGCGTGGAGCCTTTGCGGCCGGCGTGCGAGAGCTGGATGGCCAGCGGCATCGCAGCGTGCCGGCGCACGGAGGCCAGCACGAGCGCGAGCGCGGTTTCGTTCGCGTCGTTCCAGAGTCCCAGGTCGGCCGCGGAGATGCGGCCTTCCGGCGACACGGCCGTGGCCTCGAGCACCATCAGGCCCGCGCCCGAGAGCGCCAGGCTCCCGAGGTGGATCAGGTGCCAGTCGGTGGCGTTGCCATCGACCGCGGCGTACTGGCACATCGGGGCGATGACGATGCGGTTGGGCAGCGTGAGCGACCCCAGCGGCAGGGGGGAAAACAGGCGGGACACGAGCGGGCTCCGGATGGCGGGATGCACCGCACTGTGCCGTGTTTCCGCCCCGCGCGGGCGGTGGGGGATTTTGGTGAGCACCTCGCGAAGCCGTTCGAGGTTCTTCACGTGCGCCTCGAACCCGCAGCCCTCGGTGTCGTGGGTGGCGCCGCCCTCGCCTTCGATGGGGAGCGTGCCGGCCGCTTGACGTCCTCGAACAGGTCATACAGCTGTTGGGCGGCGGTCGACAATGAACGCCCGCGGCGCCGAATCAACCCCACCTTGCGTGTGACCACGGGGTCGACAAGAGGAAGGCTGACGAGCAACGGGTGATCAGGACCCGGCATGGCCATGGACGGGACGGCGGCGACGCCGAGGCCTGCTTCAACCAGACCGATCATCGTCGTCACATGCTGCGCTTCGTAGATCGCCTGCGGTCTGCCGCTCACGCCGGCCAGCGCCTGATCCAGCAGGACACGGTTGCCCGAAGCGCGCCCAACCGAAATGAAGTCGTACTCCGCAAGTTGTGCCCATGTCACGCGGCGCAGCTTCGCCATCGGATGATCGCGCCGGCAGGCCGCAACAAAGCGCTCTTCCACCAGCGGCTTGAACTCCAGTTCGCCCTCCTGGGATCCGATGAAGTTGAGCCCGAAGTCGGCCTCGCCGCGGCCCACCGCCGCCAGCACCTCGTTCGCGCCCGCATCCAGCACCTTGACCCGCACCTTCGGGCATAGCACGTGATACCGGCGTATCACCTCTGACAGGTAGTAGTAGACGGTCGACGGGACGCATGCGACCGTCACTTCGCCCATGTGCGTCGCGGCCACGCCGCGGATGCCCAGCAGCGTGGCGTCGAGCTCGTCCAGCAGCTCTCGCACCTTGCGCTCGAAGTCACGGCCCACTGCCGTGAGCGTCACCCGCCGGGTGGTGCGTTCAAGAAGCCTCACCCCCAGTGCCTGCTCGAGCTTGTCGATCCGCCGGCTGAAGGCCGGCTGCGACAGATGAACGGATTCCGCCGCCTTGCGAAAGCTGCTCAGTTCCGCCACGGCGCGAAAGGCGAGCAAGTCGTTGAGGTCGAAGTTGATGGCCATGGTGAACCCCTCGATTGATGTTCAAAGCGGATCAGTTGATCTTAAAGATGCAATTCACTTTTGCAATGCCGTCGACCACTATTCAGTCCATGAACCAAGTCATCCCCTGCGTCCTCATGCGTGCCGGCACGTCGAGAGGCCCCTTCTTCCTCCGCGAGTGGTTGCCTGCCGACGACGTGGCCCGCGACGAGGCATTGATCGGCGCCATCGGTGCATCCGACCTGTTGCAGGTGGATGGCGTCGGCGGCGGAAGCACCCTGACGAGCAAGGTCGCGATCGTCTCGAAGTCGAAAGAGCCGGGCTGCGATGTGGACTACCTGTTCGCGCAGGTCGGTGTGGGCCAGCGGTCCGTCGACACCCGCCCCAACTGCGGCAACATGCTGTCCGGGGTGGCCCCGTTCGCCATCGAGCAAGGCCTCGTCCGTGCGCAAGATGGCGAGACCGTGGTGCGCGTGTTCAACGTCAACACACGGTCGCGCATCGACGTCACGGTGCAGACCCCTGGCGGGCGTGTGACGTATGAAGGCGAGACGGGCATCGACGGCGTGGCGGGTACCGCCGCCCCCGTCCGGCTCAACTTCCTCGATGCCTGGGGCGCTGTCACCGGATCGCTCTTTCCCACGGGCCGGCGCATCGACACCTTCGGTGGCCTGGCCGTGACCTGCATCGATGCGGCGATGCCGCTCGTGATCCTGCGGGCCAGCGAGCTTGGCCTGACCGGCCGTGAGACGCCGGCCGTGCTGGACGCCGACCGCGCCTTGCTCGATCGCATCGAATCCATCCGGCTGGCCGCCGGCGAGGCGATGGGCATGGGCGACGTGTCAGGCAGCGTCGTGCCCAAGCCGGTGATCGCCAGCGAGGGTGACGATGCCGACAGCGTGACGTCGCGCTACTTCACGCCGCGCCGCTGTCATGCGTCACATGCGGTGACCGGCGCCATCGGCGTCGCGACCGCCTTCGCCCTGCCGGGAACGGTCATCAGCGGTGCCTCGCACCGCGGCGGCACGCGGGGCATCTCCGTGCTGCATCCCCAAGGACGCATCGACGTCGAAGTCACGGTCGAGGGCACCGGCGACGGCGCCAGCGTCCAACGTGCCGCACTCGTGAGAACTGCGCGCAAGATCCTGCAGGGCGACCTGCATATCCCGTCCTATGTCTATTCCAGACACGTTGAAGGAGACCGCCCCATGAAACGCCTCATTGCACCCGCAGTCGCTGCCGCCGTCCTCGCCGCCTCCGCACCGCTGGCGATGGCCTTTCCCGACAAGACCATCACCATCGTGGTTCCTACCGCGGCCGGGGGTGGCAACGACGCCATGGCCCGGACCATCGCGCAGCGCCTCGGCGCCCTGCTCGGCCAGACGGTCATCGTCGACAACCGCGCGGGGGCCAACGGCGCCATCGCCTGCGAGTACGTGGCGCGGGCCACGCCCGATGGCCACACGCTGGTGTTCGGGTACATCGGCACGCACGCGATGAACCCCGCCCTGCAGAAGCTCCGCTATGACCCGGTAGCCGACTTCGCCCCGATCGGGCTGGTGGGCTACTCGCCGACCCTGATGGTGGCCAACAACACGGTCCCGGTGAAGGATGTGAAGGACCTGGTGGCCCAGCTCAAGGCCAAGCCCGACAAGTACACCTATGCCTCCGCCGGCAACGGCACCGCGCCGCACTATGCCGCCGAACTGTTCAAGCTGAGCACCGGTGTCGTGATGCTCGGAGCTCCGTACAAGGGCGCCGCTCCCGCCATCAGCGACACGATCGGCGGCCAGACCCAGTTCATGTTCCCGAGCCTGTTCACGGCACTTCCCCACGTCAAGTCCGGCAAGCTGCGCGCTTTTGCCATCGCCGGGCCGGCACGGTCGCCGCTGTTGCCTGACGTGCCCACGCTCAAGGAGGCCGGCGTGAGCGGCGTGGAGGTTCAGCAGTGGTACGGCTTTTTCGCTCCCGCGAAGACGCCGAAGGCCGTGGTCGATCAACTGAACAAGGCGTTGAACCAGGTCCTTGCCGAAAAGGACATCGTCAAGCGGATGGAGGATCACGGCGCCACGGTCGAGAGCAGCACGCCGGAGCAGTTCGGGGCGTTGGTCAAGGGCGAGATCGTGAAATGGAAGGCCGTCGTCCAGCAGGCCAAGCTGACCGTCGAGTAAGGGAGGCCGAGCCATGAACGCGTCCCTAGACGACCTGCAGGCCTGGGTTGGCCGCAGCGAATCCACGCACGACGAGATCAGCCCGACGCCCGTGAAGGCCCTCGATGCCACGCTGGACCACCCGCCGCGTGCCATCGAACGCGGCACCCCCTTGCACCCGCTCTGGCACTGGCTGTACTTCCTGCCATTGCACCGGCAGAGCGACATCGGCGCCGATGGCCACGCGCGTCGCGGCGGGTTCCTGCCTCCCGTGCCCTTGCCGCGTCGCATGTGGGCGGGCAGCCAGTTCGAGTTCAATGCACCGGTGCGTGTGGGTGATGTGGTGGAACGCCGGTCCACCATCACCGATGTCTCCGTGAAGGACGGCCGCACCGGGCAGCTGGTGTTCGTGAAGGTGCGGCACGAGCTTCGATGCAATGGCGCGGCCGCGCCTGCCATCGTCGAGTTCCACGACATCGTGTACCGCGAGGCCAAGCGGCCCGGCGACGTCGAACCACCCCCGCGGCTCGCCGAGACCGATGCGGCCTGGCAGCGGGTGGTGGTTCCCGACGACGTGTTGCTGTTCCGCTATTCCGCGCTCACGTTCAACGGCCACCGCATTCACTACGACCGGCAGTACGTCACCCAGGTGGAGGGCTACCCCGGCCTGATCGTCCACGGCCCGCTGATCGCGACGCTGTTGATGGACCTGGTCCGCAGGAACGCACCTCAGGCCGACATCGCGACGTTCCGCTTCAAGGCGGTGCGGCCCACCTTCGACCTGAATCCGTTCCAGCTCAACGGCCAGGTCGGCGGCGATGGCAAGAGCGTTCGGCTGTGGGCCCAGGACCATGAGGGCTGGCTCACGATGGATGCAGTGGCGACGCTGCGCTGAAATCAAGGGAACTCACCATGCAACCCCTCAAGGGCATCACCGTGGTCACGCTGGAGCACGCCATCGCGGCCCCGTTCGCCACGCGCCAGCTCGCCGACCTCGGTGCCCGTGTCATCAAGATCGAGCGACCCGGCGTGGGCGATTTCGCCCGAGGCTACGACAACCGTGTGCGCGGGCTGGCTTCGCACTTCGTGTGGACCAACCGCTCGAAGGAAAGTCTCACCCTCGACGTCAAGCATGCCGATGCGGCCCAGGTGCTCGAACGCCTGGTCCTCGAGAAAGCCGACGTCGTGGTGCAGAACCTGGCCCCCGGCGCCGCTGCGCGACTGGGCTTGGGGTACGAAGCCCTGGCCGCCAGGAAGCCATCGATCATCGTGTGCGACATCTCGGGCTACGGTGCGGACGGACCGTACCGCGACAAGAAGGCCTACGACCTGCTGATCCAGAGCGAAGCGGGTTTCGTGTCCGTCACCGGAACGGCCGACGAGCCCTGCAAGGCCGGCCCGTCGATCGCCGACATCGCCGCAGGCATGTACGCCTACACCAACATCCTGGCGGCGCTGCTGCAGCGCGCGCAGACAGGACGCGGCCAGCACATCGACATCTCGATGCTGGAGGCCCTGGCCGAATGGACCAGCTATCCGCTGTACTACGCCTTCGGCGGTGCGCCGCCGCCGCCGCGCACCGGGGCGGCGCACGCCACCATCTACCCGTACGGCCCGTTTCCCTCCGGCGCCGATGGCGGCAGTGTCATGCTGGGCCTGCAGAACGAACGGGAGTGGGTCAACTTCTGCGACAAGGTGCTTTGCCGTCCGGAACTCGCGAAAGATCCTCGCTTCGCAGGAAACGCCAGGCGCGTCGCGGAGCGGGGCGTGCTGCGGGACATCATCGTCGACGCGTTCTCGACGTTGAGCGCGGCCCAGGTGGTGGAGCGGCTGGATGCGGCCCAGATCGCCAACGCAAGGGTGAACACGATGCACGACGTCTGGGCGCATCCGCAGTTGCAGGCCCGCAGCCGATGGCGAGACGTGGGAACGCCCGCCGGCGCCGTGCCGGCGATGCTGCCGCCGGGCACGTGGAACGAGGGACCCCGCATGGACCCAGTGCCCTCGCTCGGCCAGCACACGGATGCGATCCTGGCTGAACTCGGGCTCGACACCGGTACGGTCAATCGCCTGCGGGCGGCGGAGGCGATCTGATGCCGGCCTCGCTCACGGATGCACGCACCTACCTCTTCGTGCCGGGGAACCGCCCCGAACGGTTCGCGAAAGCACTGGACAGCGGTGCCGATGCCGTCGTGTTCGACCTGGAGGATGCCGTGGCGCCAGACGACAAGGGCGCCGCACGTGACGCCATCGCGCGATGGTGTGGTGGGGCGGACAAGCGGAACCGGGAACGTGTGCTCATCCGCATCAACGAGGCGGACTCGCGGCATTTCCCGGACGATCTTCGCTTGCTGCGAGAGGCCTGCATCGGGCAGTTGATGCTGGCGAAGGCGGAAACGCCGGATCATGTCCGGTGCGTGTTGTCGGGTGTCCCGGAGGCAGCCGTTCTCGCATTGGTCGAGACGGCGCGGGGCGTTGCCCAAGTGCAGACCCTGGCCCGCACCCCGGGTGTCGTTCGACTCGCGTTCGGCACGCTGGACTACGCGCTGGATCTCGACCTGGACATCGCCGACAGCGCGGATGGCCTCGCGCATGCGGCAGGAGCGCTCGCGCTCGCCTCTCGCGTGGCGGATCTTCCGCCGCCGGTGGCCGGCGTCACCCCGCAGCTCGACGAGCAGCCCCGGCTGCTGGCGGACTGGGCGTGGGCGCGCCGGTTCGGTTTCGGCGCGAAGCTGTGCATCCACCCGAGGCAGATCGCACCGCTTCACGGCGCCATGGCACCGGACCCGCAGGCGATCGCCTGGGCCGGGCGTGTGCTCGCGGCAGAAACCGCCTCGCCAGGGGCCGCGCAACTCGACGGCCGAATGATCGACCGTCCCGTCGTCCTGCTCGCGCAACGCACGTTGCAGCGCGCTGCCCGGAACTGATTCCGTCACCACCCTCCAGAGGAACCCATCATGTCAGCCACCATCATCGACTCGGCCATCTTCCAGGGCATCTTCTCCAGCGATGAGATGCGTCACGTGTGGTCCGACGAGAACCGCACGAAGAAGTACCTCGACATCGAGTCCGCGCTGGCCAAGGTGCAGGGGCGCCTGCGCCTCATCCCCCAGGAAGCGGCCGACGAGATCGTCAGCCACTGCCACCTCGACCAGATCGACATGGCGAAGCTGCGCCTGCAGACCGAACGCATCGGCTACCCGATCCTCGGGGTGGTGTCGCAACTCAACGCGTTGTGCCGCGACAAGCTCGGTGAATACTGCCACTGGGGCGCCACGACCCAGGACATCACCGACACGGCCACCGTGTTGCAGATCCGCGAGGGTCTCGACATCGTCGACCGGGAGCTCGCTGCCATCTCCGCCGCGCTGGCCCGCCACGCGAAGGTGCACCGTGACACCCCGATGATCGGCCGCAGCAACCTGCAGCAGGCCATTCCGGTGACCTTCGGCTACAAGATGGCAGGATTGCTCTCTGCCATCGAGCGCCACCGCGAACGGCTGACGCAACTGCGTGAGCGGGTTCTCGTGGGCGAGTTCGCCGGGGCTGCCGGCACGTTGGCTTCGCTGGAGAGCGGGGCGATGGAGACGCAGGCGGGGCTGTGCGCCGAGCTCGGCTTGAAGCAGCCGGTGATCGCCTGGCACACGATCCGCGACAACATCGCGGAGGTGGGCACGTTCCTCGGCCTGGTGGGCGGCACGCTCGGCAAGCTCAGCATGGACGTGAAGCTCATGATGCAGACCGAAGTGGGCGAGGTCTACGAGCCGTTCGCCCATGGCCGCGGGTCCTCGAGCACCATGCCGCAGAAGCGCAACCCGATCTCCAGTTGCTACATCCACGCAGCCATCTCGGTCGTTCGCCAGCATGCGGCAGCGCTGATGGACGCGATGGTCGCCGACCACGAGCGTTCCACCGGCCCGTGGGAGATCGAATGGATCGTGCTTCCCGAGGCCTTCTGCCTCATGGCAGGCGCGCTGAAGCAATCCCGCTTCGTGCTCGAAGGCCTGGAGGTCGATGCCGAAGCGATGCGCCGCAACATCGACATGACCCAGGGGCTCGTGATGAGCGAGGCGGTGATGATGGGGCTGGGCCGCTACATCGGCCGCGAGTATGCGCACGACCTCGTGTACGACATCTGCCGCGAGACGGTGAAGCAGCGCCGTCCGCTGCTCGACCTGCTCGCCGAGCATCCCGAGATCAGCCCGCACCTCGATCGTGCCGCGCTGGCCAAACTGTGCGACCCCGCCAACTACCTGGGTCAGTCAGGGGTGATGGTCGACCGGGTGCTGGCCACCCTGCGCTGAACTTCTTGCCATGTGCATCCGATACCGACTCCAGTAAAGTGCGAGGTGCCGTCACGAAGCCTGTGCGTTTGCAATCTCTGCTCGCGAGCGGTCGTGGGGTGAACTCAATTTCGAAGTTGTGAACGCCATTCAGTCCAACCAGCCCCGCTTCGCTGCCGCCATCGTCGACCTCGACGGCACGATGGTCGACACCCTCGGTGACTTCCAGGTGGCCCTCAACGCCTCGCTGGCCGACCTGGGGGCCGAGCGGGTCGACCGCACGTTCATCGAGCAGACGATCGGCAAGGGCTCCGAGCACCTGGTGCGCCAGACGCTGGCCGAGGTGGGCGCCCCGGCCGGCCGCTTCGATGAAGCGTTCGAGCGGTACCAGCACCATTACCAGCGCATCAACGGCAAGTACGCCAACGTGTATGACGGGGTGGTGGAAGGGCTCGTGCGCCTGCAGGCGAGCGGGCTCAAGCTCGCATGCCTGACGAACAAGCCGTTGGCGTTCGCCCGCACGTTGCTCGAACAGAAGGGCCTCGCCCCGTTTTTCCAGGTGTGTTTCGGCGGCGACAGCTTCGAACGCAAGAAGCCCGACCCGCTGCCGCTCCTGCGCACCTGCGACGCGCTGGGGGAGGCGCCGTCACGGGTGCTCGTGATCGGGGACTCGGTGAACGACGCGCTGGCCGCGCGTGCCGCGGGCTGCGAGGTGGTGCTGGTGCAGTACGGCTACAACCACGGCCAGCCGGTGGCCGATGTGGACTGCGACGGGGTGATCGACCGGCTGGACGCCGTGGCGATCGCCTGAACGTCAGTCCGCCGTTCGGCCCAGCAGGTTTTCCTTGAGCAGCGAGTCGGCGGGCGACTTGCCCAGCCAGATCTTCAGCAGCGCCGAATAGAACTCGGGTTCCTTGATGGGCTGGCCGGCCACCTTGCCGTTCACGGTGATGACCGTGCCGGTGCCGGGCACCCAGTCGACCGTGAACGAGTCGCCGGCGCCGAGCTTCTTGTACTGGAAGAAGATGTCGCTCATGGCCATCACACCCGCCACCGACTTCGAGAACTCGTCGCGCGGTGCGTTGTCTTCCATGCCGCGCGCGAACAGCTTGCCGAGTTCGGCGGCGTTGATCTCGCGCAGCATCACGATGTGCATGCGTTTCGGGCCCGGCTGCGCGATGACGGCGTCGGGCGTGGTGGCCTTGGCCGGCAGGTACAGCGCGGCCGTGTAGACCTTGAAGATGGCCTTGAGCCGCAGGCCCGCGCCGTTCAGCTGCAGCTTGCTGTTGGCCACCTGGGCCGTGTCGTCGTACTTGACGCCGGCCACCGTGACGGGTGCGGCAAGGCTGGTCAGCGGGAAGGCCAGGGCCAGGCTGGCGGCAATGAAAAATCGACGCATCGCGGAGGCAATTCCATCAGGTTGAACGAACGGCTCCGGCCAAAAGCGGCCAGGGTGCAAACGATTGTGACAGCAGCCGGGCCGCGGCACCCCCCGGGTTTGTGGGGCCTGCGCTGCGAAACCTGGCGACTCTGCCGAGCCTGCTACACTTTTTCGATGTTCATCGCGCGCAAGCAAACCAAAGGGTCGCACGACCGGGGAGCCTGGCCCTGGCGGGGCCGGACCACGCTGGTTTGAGTTTGCCGCGGGCGCGTCTCGGGTTCCCTTGGCGGATCCACGGTGCCCTCCGGCGTCATCGGCAGCCAACAGGCTGCCCCTTGCCGATCAATCACACGCGGGCGCGCATTGGCCGCCCGCCGGGCCGTGGAGGGCCCTGACCCGTGATCACCCAATCCGAATTCAATCGCCTGGCCGAAGAAGGCTACAACCGCATCCCGTTGACGGCCGAAGCCTTCGCGGACCTGGAAACCCCCCTCTCGCTGTACCTGAAGCTCGCCTATGGCGCGGGCGGTGGCAAGAACAGCTTCCTGCTCGAATCCGTGGTGGGCGGCGAGCGGTTCGGCCGCTACTCGTTCATCGGCCTGCCGGCGCGCACGCTGCTGCGGGCCACGGGCTTCAAGACCGAGGTGGTGACCGACGGTGTGGTGGTGGAAACCGCCGAAGGCAATCCGCTCGACTTCATCGCGGGCTACCAGCAGCGGTTCAAGGTGGCGCTGCGCCCGGGCCTGCCCCGGTTCTGCGGCGGCCTGGCCGGCTACTTCGGCTACGACGCGGTGCGCTACATCGAACACCGCCTCGCGCAGTGCCGGCTGCCCGACCGCCTGGGCACCCCCGACATCCTGCTGCTGCAGTGCGAGGAACTGGCCGTCATCGACAACCTGTCGGGGCGCCTGCACCTGATCGTCTACGCCGACCCGGGCCAGCCCGATGCATACACGAACGCCCAGCGCCGCCTCGCGCAGCTGGCCGACAAGCTGCAGGAGAGCGTGGTGGCTCCCAGCGTCAAGCGCGGCCCGGTGCAGCCGGTGACGCGCGGGTTCGCGAAGGACGACTACATCGCCGCCGTGCTGCGGGCGAAGGACTACATCGCCGCCGGCGACATGATGCAGGTGCAGGTGGGCCAGCGCATGGAAAAGCGGTTCACCGAATCGCCGCTCAGCCTGTACCGCGCGCTGCGTTCGCTGAACCCGTCGCCCTACATGTACTTCTACGACATGGGTGACTTCCAGATCGTGGGCGCATCCCCCGAGATCCTGGTGCGCCAGGAACACACGCCCGAGGGCGACAAGGTCATCATCCGGCCGCTCGCCGGCACCCGCCCGCGTGGCGCCACGCCCGAGGAAGACAAGGCCCTCGAGGTGGAGCTGCAGGCCGATCCGAAGGAACGTGCCGAACACGTGATGCTGATCGACCTGGCCCGCAACGACATCGGCCGCATCGCGAAGACCGGCAGCGTGAAGGTCACCGAGGCGTTCGTGGTGGAGCGTTATTCGCACGTGATGCACATCGTCAGCAACGTGGAAGGGCTGCTGAAGGACGGCATGACGAGCCTCGACGTGCTGCGCGCCACCTTCCCGGCGGGCACGCTCACCGGTGCGCCGAAGGTGCGGGCCATGGAGATCATCGACGAGCTGGAGCCCGTCAAGCGCGGCATCTACGGCGGTGCGTGCGGCTACCTGAGCTTTGCCGGCGACATGGACGTGGCCATCGCGATCCGCACCGGCATCGTCAAGGACGGCATGCTGTACGTGCAGGCCGCGGCGGGGGTCGTCGCCGATTCGGTGCCGGAGCTGGAATGGAAGGAAACCGAGGCGAAGGCGCGCGCGCTGCTGCGCGCCGCCGAACTCGTCGAGGAGGGCTTCTGACATGCTGCTGATGATCGACAACTACGACAGCTTCACGTTCAACCTGGTGCAGTACTTCGCCGAACTGGGCGAAGACGTGCGCGTGTTCCGCAACGACGAGATCACGCTCGAAGGCATCGCCGACCTGAAGCCCGCCCAGCTGGTGCTGTCGCCCGGGCCGTGTTCGCCGGCCGAGGCGGGCATCTGCGTGTCCGCCATCCGCGAATTCACCGGCAAGCTGCCCATCCTGGGTGTGTGCCTGGGCCACCAGGCCATCGGTGCCGCGCTGGGCGGCAACGTGATCCGCGCGAAAAAGCAGATGCACGGCAAGACCGACGTCATCACCACCGACCGCAAGGGCGTCTACACCGACCTGCCCGAGCGCTTCACGGTGATCCGCTACCACTCGCTCGTGATCGAGCGGTCGAGCCTGCCGGCGTTGCTGGAGATCACGTCCACGTCCCAGGACGACGAGATCATGGGGGTGCGCCACACCGAACTTGCCGGCACGCCCACCCCGCTCGAAGGTGTGCAGTTCCACCCCGAGTCCATCCTGACCGAACACGGCCACGCGATGTTGAAGAACTTCCTGAACAGCACCCGGGGGCACTGAGATGGCGATCACCGACACCCAGGCCCTGCAACGGGTCATCGAACACCGCGAGATCTTCCACGACGAGATGCTGGCGCTGATGCGCCGCATCATGACGGGCGAGATGTCGCCGGTGATGATCGCCGCGCTGGCCATGGGCCTGCGCGTGAAAAAGGAAAGCATCGGCGAGATCACGGCGGCCGCGCAGGTCATGCGCGAGTTCGCCACGCCCGTGGCCATCCCCGACAAGACGCACCTCGTCGACCTGTGCGGCACCGGGGGCGACGGCGCGCACACGTTCAACATCTCCACCGCGGCCATGTTCGTGGCCGCCGCGGCTGGCGCGCGGGTGGCCAAGCACGGCGGGCGCAGCGTGTCGTCCAGCACCGGCAGTGCCGATGTGCTGGAGGCGCTTGGCGCGACGGTGAACCTGTCGCCCGAAAACGTGAGCCGCTGCCTGGACGAGACCGGCATCGGCTTCATGTTCGCACCCAACCACCACGCGTCGATGAAACACGCCGCACCGGTGCGCAAGGAACTGGGGGTGCGCACGCTCTTCAACATCCTCGGCCCGCTCACCAACCCGGCCCAGGCGCCCAACCAGTTGATGGGGGTGTTCCACCCCGACCTGGTGGGCATCCAGGTGCGGGTGCTGCAGCGCCTCGGTTCCGACCACGTGATGATCGTGCACGGGGTCAACGGCCTCGACGAGATCTCGATCTCCGGCGAGACGCTGATCGGAGAGCTGCGCGGCGGCGAGGTGCATGAGTACGCGTTGCACCCGAGCCAGTTCGGCATGGCCACGGCCGACATCTCGGCGCTCAAGGTGGCCGGCAAGGACGCTTCGGTACGCTGCATCGAGCAGGCCCTCGGCAACGAAGCTGGCCCGGTGCGCGACATCGTGCTGCTCAATGCCGGCGCCGCGCTGTACTGCGCCAACGTGGCCGGCTCCATCGCCGACGGCATCGAGCGCGCCCGCGACGCCGTGGCGTCGGGCCGCGCACGTGCCAAGCTGGCCCAGTTCGTCCAGGCCACCCGTCAACTCCAACCTCAACAGCCATGAGCGACATCCTCGACAAGATCGTGGCGGTCAAGCGCGACGAGATCGCCACCGCCCGCCGCCACCGCGACCTGCTGTCGCTGCGCCGCGACGCCGAAGGCCGCACGGATACCCGCGACTTCGTGGGCAGCCTGCGCGGCCAGATCGCCGCCGGCCGCGCTGCCGTCATCGCCGAGGTGAAAAAGGCCAGCCCCAGCAAGGGCGTGCTGCGCGAGCACTTCGTGCCGGCCGACATCGCGCAGAGCTACGAGCGCCACGGCGCCGCCGCACTCAGCGTGCTCACCGACGTGCAGTTCTTCCAGGGCCAGGCCGCCTTCCTCGAACAGGCCCGCGCCGCGTGTGCGCTGCCGGTGCTGCGCAAGGACTTCATGGTCGACGCCTACCAGGTGTTCGAGGCCCGCGCGATGGGTGCCGACTGCATCCTGCTGATCGTCGCCTGCCTTGACGACGCGCTGATGGCGGACCTGGAGGCGCAGGCCCACGCGCTTGGCATGGCGGTGCTGGTGGAAGTGCACGACGGGGCCGAACTCGACCGCGCGCTGAAGCTCAAGACACCACTCGTGGGCATCAACAACCGCAACCTGCGCACGTTCGAGGTCACGCTCGACACCACGGTCGGCCTGCTGCCGCGGGTGCCGCCCGACCGGCTGCTGATCACCGAAAGCGGCATCCTCGGCCGTGCCGACGTCACCCGCATGCGCGAGGCGAACGTGCATGGTTTCCTCGTGGGCGAGGCATTCATGCGCGCTCCCGACCCGGGCCAGGCCCTGGCGGACCTGTTCGGTTGAACGCGCTGCCGTTGTTCCCCGAGGCTGGACGCCTGGCCGAGCCGCTGTCGGCACTGCTTGACCGCGTGCCCGACGGCTGGCGCCCGGTGGTGGCGCGGTGGCGGGCCTCGGCGGCTGGCCAGGCGCTGGTGGCGTACGTGGACGCGCGGGTGGCGGCTGGCGCCACCGTGTACCCCGCCGAGGTGTTCCGTGCGCTGGAACTGACCGCGCTGCCGGACGTGAATGTGGTCATCGTAGGCCAGGATCCGTACCACGGCCCGGGCCAGGCGCACGGCCTGGCGTTTTCGGTGCCCGCCGGGCAGAAGACGCCGCCCAGCCTGCGCAACCTGCTGGTGGAACTGCGCCGCGACCTGGGGGCGGCGCCCGCCGGCAACGACCTGTCGGGGTGGGCGCGCCAGGGCGTGCTGCTGCTCAACACCTGCCTGACGGTGGAAGACGGCCAGCCCGCAAGCCACGCCCGCCAGGGCTGGGAAGCGCTCACGGAGCAGTTGCTGCAGGCGGTGGCCTCGCGGCCATCGCCCTGCGTGTACCTGTTGTGGGGCGCGCACGCCCAGCGGTTCGAGGGGATGATCCGCGCGGCCGTGCCCGAGGGCGGCCCGGCCCCGCTGGTGCTGATGTCGAACCACCCGTCGCCGCTGTCGGCGCGGCGGCCGCCGGTGCCCTTCCTGGGCAACGGGCACTTCGGCGAAGCGGCGCGTTACCTTGCGGCCCACGGCCGGCCCATCGACTGGGCCGGGTGATCCGGGGTCAGAAGAAGTAGTAGACGCCGTAGATGCCGCCGTGGGCGCCATCGAACTTCTGGCCGCGGTACGTGCCGTCCTTGCCGGTGAACTTCTCGTTCACGTAGCGCAGCTTGATCCCGACGCGCTGCCACGGGAAGTATTCGCCTTCGAGGATGAAGCCGGTGTTCGACTTGAAGTTGGAGTCGAAACCGCCCACGGCGCCGTCGGACTCGACGCGCACGTCGAGCGACTTGCGCAGCCCGGCGCCCAGGCGGAACGACGGGGCCACGCTCACGTAACCGATCAGTTCGAGCGGCACTCGGCTGAACGTGTAGTCACCATTGGTGCCGTTGGCCGAGTCGAAGTGGTAGCCCACGCTCGCCTGCCCCGAGAACGGGCCGGAGATGAGGAAGTCGACGCCGCCGCGGAAGTCGACCAGGCCGCTGGCGCGCACGTCGCTGGTGGTGCCATTGCTGAAGTCGAACGACTCGAGCTTGTCGCCGCCGAAGGTGAGGCCGAAGCCGACGAACGGCCGCACGTCGGCGCCCGGCCGCTGGTTCTGGGCCTGGGCGGCACCGGCCATCAGGAGGGCGGTGCCGAGGACTGCGATGGTTCTTTTCATGGGGAATCGCTTTCGTGATGACAGGGAATCGGGCTTGCGATTATCGAGGCCCACCGGGCGTCAGGGGCTCTAAATCGCGTGAGGAAAGTCCAGCCGGTGCGCGAATCGCGTCGACCGATTGCCAGCCAGCTTCAGACGATGTATAGTCCCGAGTTCGCTGCGGAGGGGTGGCCGAGTGGTTAATGGCAGCAGACTGTAAATCTGCCCTCTTACGAGTACGCTGGTTCGAATCCAGCCCCCTCCACCACAGCGCCAGTTTCGAGAGAGTGGTGTTCGACTCCCGCAAGGCCGCCCGAAAGGCAGTTTGCGTGAGGCTCCCGGGCGGGAGTAGTTCAATGGTAGAACCCTAGCCTTCCAAGCTAATGACGCGGGTTCGATTCCCGTCTCCCGCTCCAGAGGTTGCAGAAGGTGTTTGGTCAGGCGTGGCGCTTGCCCGCACAGGCTTGGTGGTCGTGATCACCAAGCCTGTGTCGGTATCGTTCAGATAGAGATACTTGGCCCATATGGCTCAGTGGTAGAGCACTCCCTTGGTAAGGGAGAGGTCGCGCGTTCGATCCGCGCTATGGGCACCAATTTGTTAGACCCTGTGGACCTGTTTGTGACTGTGTCGCCCGGTCCCGGGTGGCGGTCGACGTCGACGGCAAGGAGCAAAAAATGGCAAAAGGCAAATTCGAGCGGACCAAGCCCCACGTGAACGTGGGCACCATCGGTCACGTGGACCATGGCAAGACGACGCTGACCGCCGCGATCACGACGGTGCTGAGCAAGGCCTTCGGCGGTGAAGCCAAGGCCTACGACCAGATCGACGCGGCGCCGGAAGAAAAGGCRCGTGGCATCACGATCAACACGGCTCACGTCGAATACGAGACGAAGAACCGCNGGGGCGATGGCGTCGCTGAATCCAAAATTCGAGCGGACCAAGCCCCACGTGAACGTGGGCACCATCGGTCACGTGGACCATGGCAAGACGACGCTGACCGCCGCGATCACGACGGTGCTGAGCAAGGCCTTCGGCGGTGAAGCCAAGGCCTACGACCAGATCGACGCGGCGCCGGAAGAAAAGGCRCGTGGCATCACGATCAACACGGCTCACGTCGAATACGAGACGAAGAACCGCCACTACGCCCACGTCGACTGCCCCGGGCACGCCGACTATGTGAAGAACATGATCACGGGTGCCGCGCAGATGGACGGCGCGATCCTGGTGTGYTCGGCCGCTGACGGCCCGATGCCGCAAACGCGTGAGCACATCCTGCTGGCCCGCCAAGTGGGCGTGCCTTACATCATCGTGTTCCTGAACAAGTGCGACATGGTCGACGACGCCGAGCTGCTCGAGCTGGTCGAAATGGAAGTGCGCGAGCTCCTGGACAAGTACGACTTCCCGGGCGACGACACGCCGATCATCCATGGTTCGGCCAAGCTGGCGCTGGAAGGCGACAAGGGCGACCTGGGCGAAGGCGCGATCATGAAGCTGGCCGACGCCCTGGACACGTACATCCCGACGCCGGAACGTGCCGTTGACGGCGCCTTCCTGATGCCGGTGGAAGACGTGTTCTCGATCTCGGGCCGYGGCACGGTGGTGACGGGTCGCGTGGAGCGCGGCATCGTCAAGGTCGGCGAAGAAATCGAAATCGTGGGCATCCGCGACACGCAAAAGACGACCTGCACGGGCGTTGAAATGTTCCGCAAGCTGCTGGACCAAGGTCAAGCGGGCGACAACGTGGGCATTCTGCTGCGCGGCACGAAGCGTGAAGACGTGGAGCGTGGCCAAGTGCTGTGCAAGCCGGGCAGCGTGAAGCCGCACACGCACTTCACGGCCGAAATCTACGTGCTGAGCAAGGAAGAGGGCGGCCGCCACACGCCGTTCTTCAACAACTACCGTCCGCAGTTCTACTTCCGCACGACGGACGTGACGGGCGCTGTTGAGCTGCCGGCCGACAAGGAAATGGTGATGCCTGGCGACAACGTCAGCATCACGGTCAAGCTGATCAACCCGATCGCGATGGAAGAAGGCCTGCGCTTCGCCATCCGTGAAGGTGGCCGCACCGTCGGCGCCGGCGTGGTTGCCAAGATCATCGCCTGAT
>NZ_LMDI01000013.1 GCF_001425785.1 Rhizobacter sp. Root1221
CGCGATGGGTTCATGCACCGCAGCTGGATCAAGAACCAGGGGTACCCGCACGACGAGTTCGACGGCCGCCCGCGCGATGGGTTCATGCACCGCAGCTGGATCAAGAACCAGGGGTACCCGCACGACGAGTTCGACGGCCGCCCGGTGATCGGCATCTGCAACACGTGGAGCGAGCTGACTCCGTGCAACGGGCACTTCCGCGAGCTGGCGGAGTTCGTCAAGCGCGGTGTCTACGAGGCGGGTGGTTTCCCGCTCGAGTTCCCGGTGATGTCGCTCGGCGAGACGCAGCTGCGYCCCACGGCGATGCTGTTCCGCAACCTGGCGAGCATGGAYGTCGAGGAATCGATCCGTGGCAACCCGATCGACGGCGTGGTGCTGCTGATGGGCTGCGACAAGACCACCCCGTCGCTGATGATGGGTGCAGCGAGCTGCGACCTGCCCACCATCGGGCTGTCGGGCGGGCCGATGCTCAATGGCAAGTTCCGCGGCAAGGACATCGGTTCGGGCACCGGCGTCTGGCAGATGTCGGAGATGGTGCGGGCCGGCGAGATGACGATGGACGAGTTCACGGCGGCCGAGTCGTGCATGCAYCGCTCCAAGGGCAGYTGCATGACGATGGGCACGGCGTCCACGATGGCCAGCATGGTCGAGGCGCTGGGCATGTCGTTGCCCGAGAACGCGGCCATTCCCGCGGCTGACACGCGCCGCAACCGGCTGGCGCAGCTGACYGGCCGGCGCATCGTCGAGATGGTCAACGAAGACCTGAAGATGTCGCAGATCCTCACGCGCGAGGCGTTCGAGAACGCGATCCGCACGAACGCGGCCATCGGCGGGTCCACCAACGCGGTGATCCACCTGCTGGCCATTGCCGGGCGCATCGGCGTGAAGCTCACGCTGGAGGACTGGGACCGCCTGGGCGCCGAGGTGCCGTGCCTGCTGAACCTGCAGCCGTCGGGCAAGTACCTGATGGAAGAYTTCTACTACGCCGGGGGCCTGCCCGCGGTGATGCGCGACATCCAGCCGCTGCTGCACCTGGATGCCAGGACGGTCAACGGCCACACGATCGGCGAGAACATCAAGGACGCGCCGAACTACAACCGCGAGGTGATCCAGACGCCGGAAGAACCGTTCATGCCGTCGGCCGGCATCGCGGTGCTCAAGGGCAACCTGGCGCCGAACGGGGCGGTGATCAAGCCGTCGGCCGCGTCGGCGCACCTGCTGCAGCACCGCGGCCGCGCAGTGGTGTTCGAGAACACCGAGGACTTCCGCGCGCGCATCGACGACCCGGACCTGGACGTGGACGAACAYTGCGTGCTGGTGCTGAAGAAYTGCGGCCCGAAGGGCTACCCCGGCATGGCTGAGGTGGGAAACATGCCGCTGCCGCCGAAGGTGCTGCAAAAGGGCATCACCGACATGGTGCGCATCTCGGATGCACGCATGAGCGGCACGGCGTATGGCACGGTGGTGCTGCACACGTCGCCCGAGGCGGCCGCGGGCGGGCCGCTCGCGCTGGTGAAGGATGGCGACATGATCGARCTCGACGTGGCRGGCCGCCGCCTGCACGTCGARGTGAGCGAAGAGGAATTCGCCCGCCGCCGGGCCCTRTGGGTGGCACCCGAGGTGCCCAAGCGCGGCTGGTACAAGCTCTACGTCGAACACGTTCAACAGGCCCACCTGGGCGCCGACCTGGACTTCCTGGTGGGTGGCAGTGGGGCCGAAGTGCCCAGGGAATCGGGCCCTGTGGGTGGCACCCGAGGTGCCCAAGCGCGGCTGGTACAAGCTCTACGTCGAACACGTTCAACAGGCCCACCTGGGCGCCGACCTGGACTTCCTGGTGGGTGGCAGTGGGGCCGAAGTGCCCAGGGAATCCCATTGAAGTCCGAACTCTCCTCTCCGAAGCTCTTGAGCCCTGTCCGTTGCGTGTGGCCTGCCAAGGCCATGCTGGGCGAAGGCACGATGTGGTCGCCGCGTGAGCAGTCGCTGTACTGGGTCGACATCCTCGGCCGCACGCTGTACCGGTACCACCTCGACTCCGGCGCCCAGGCCCGGTGGCAGTTCGACGAGGAGATCTCGGCCGTGGCCGAACGCACCAGCGCGCCGGGCCTGATCGTCACGTTGCGCAGCGGTTTTGCCTACTTCGACCCCGCCACCGGCGCGGTGGAGCGCTTGCACAACCCCGAGCCCGAGCGCACCGGGAACCGTTTCAACGACGGCAAGTGCGATGCGCAGGGCCGCTTCTGGGGCGGCACCATGGACTTCGGCGCCACGCATCCCACCGGCGCCCTGTACCGCTACGAGGCCGGCGGCCGGTGCGAGCGCATGGACGACGGCTACGTGGTGACGAACGGCCCCACGTGGTCGGCCGACGGGCGCACGATGTACTTCAACGACACGGTGCACCAGCAGGTCAACGCGTTCGACCTGGACCCGGCCACCGGCACGCTGTCGAACAAGCGCCCGTGGCTGAAGCTCGCCCCGGGAGAAGGGTATCCCGACGGCATGACCACCGACGCCGCCGGCCGCCTGTGGATCTGCCACTGGGGCGGTGCGTGTGTCACGTGCCACGACCCGGTGACGGGCGAGGAACTGGCCCGCGTGGAGCTGCCCACGGCGCACATCACGAACGTGGCGTTTGGCGGGCCTGACTTCCGCACGCTGTTCATCACCAGTGCGCAGTACGAATTGTCCGCCGACCAACTGGCCGCGCAGCCGCTGGCCGGCTCGTTGTTCGCCGTCGAGGTGGACAGTCCGGGGCAGGCGCCCCACCGATTCGCCGGTTGACGTTCCTGGAGCCCACCTGCCATGCCTGCCACCTCCTCGCCTCGCCATGAAGTTGTCTGGCTGCACCACGCCGGCCAGCGCCTGGGCCTGCTGCCCACGCTCGGTGGCGGCGTGGCCGCGTGGCAACTCGACCGGCCCGAGGGGCCGCTCGACCTGTGGCGGCCGTGGGACGGCCAGACGGAAGACATGTACAAGCTCGCGTCGTTCGCGATGGTGCCCTGGTCCAACCGCATCAGCGGTGGCGGCTTCGAGCACAACGGCCGGTTCTACCCGATGGCGCCGAACCGCGTCGGCGAGCCGTACCCGATCCACGGCGACGGCTGGCTGCAGCAGTGGACGTACAACCAGCGCCGGCCGGACACGATCGAGATGTCACTCGAATCGCGTGGCCACGGCGGCAACCCGTACGAGTACCACGCGGTGCAGACGTTCACGCTCGTGGATGGCGGGCTCGACCAGACGGTCCAGGTGACCCACCTCGGGGCCAAGACGATGCCGTACGGGCTCGGCCTGCACCCGTGGTTCCCGCGCACGGCCGGTTGCCGGTTGACGGCGCCGGTGCAGGGCGTGTGGCTGAGCGGCGCCGATCCCCTGCCCACGCGCCACAGCTCCGAATTCCCTGACACGTGGGACTTGCGGCGCCAGGCCGACGTGAACGGCACGCTGGTCGACAACGGGTACACCGGCTGGCCGGGCGACGCGTTGATCGAATGGCCCGAACACGGCCTCGAGATGTCGGTGAACGTGTTGTCGCTGCAGCAGCTTTGCATCGACGGCTACTGCCTGCTGTACCGGCCGCCCCAGGGCGAAGCCTTCTGTTTCGAGCCCATCACGCACCCGATCGATGCGTTTCACCTGCCGGGTCGTCCCGGCCTGCAGACGCTGCGCCTGGGTGACAGCATGAGCCTCTCCGTGCAGTGGCGCGTGCGCCCGGCATCGGCCGTGCGCTGATCGCGCGAACCGGCCCTCGACAGGCCGGCCCTTGTCACTCGCGCCTCAGCCCTTGAGCATCCACTCGTGCGCGGGGTCGTTGCGGAAGACCCAGAACCGGTGGGGCCCGGCCATCACGTTGAGGTAGTACAGGTCGTAGCCGTGTGGCGCGACCACCGGGTGGTACCCGCGCGGCACCATGACCACGTCGTGGTCCTCCACGGCGCAGGCCTCGTCGAGGCTGCGGTCGTCGGTGTAGACGCGCTGGAAGGCAAAGCCCTGCGGCGGGTCGAGGCGGTGATAGTAGGTTTCCTCCAGCTGCGTCTCGGCAGGTGGCGATTCGACGTCGTGCTTGTGGGGCGGGTAGCTGGAAGAGTGCCCCGCTGGCGTCAGCACTTCCACCACCAGCAGGTGGGCCGCGGTGGGGTCGTCGTGCGGCAGGATGTCGCAGATGTGGCGGGTGTTGCTGCCTTTGCCGCGCACGCTGCGGCGCATCGTTGCCGGGTCGATCACGCGCACCTCGCGTGGCGCCTCGCCACCCGGGGCAGTGCACAGTGCCACCTCGGAGCGCCCGCGCGAGCGCACTTCCACCTGGCGTCCCGCTGGCACGTACACCGCGGCCGGCGACTTGGGTTCGAAGACGCTCGCGCGGTTGCCCAGCGATTCGTGCGTGACACCATCGACCGTCACGTCCACGGTGCCGGCCAGCACCACCAGGCACAGTTCGCGCGTGCCGGTGTCGAGCGACTCGCGCTCACCATCGGCCAGGCGCAGTGCGCGAAACCCCACGTGTGTCCAGCCGGCGCGCTCGGGCGTCACCTCGACGATGTCGCGGCCGTCGTGCCGTGCCTTGACCAGCAGCGGGCTGACCATCACGCGGGCTCCGCCACGGGTGCGTCGAGCCGGTCGACGATGCGGCGCAGCGTGTCGTAGCCCTTTTTCGCGTAGGCGTAGCTGGGCGCGACCGCCGGGTCCTGCTCGGCTTCAACGACCAGCCAGCCTTCGTAGCCGGCGGCGTGCAGCGTGGCCAGCACGGCGTCGAAGTCGATCACGCCGTCGCCCGGCACGGTGAAGGTGCCGTTGATCACGCCGGTCAGGAAGCTCCAGCCTTCGTTGCGCGCCATCGCGATCACCTGCGGCCGCACGTCCTTGCAGTGCACGTGCACGACGCGATCGACGTGCCGCAACAGGTGCGCCACCGGGTCGACGGCGCCGCCATAGAACGCGTGGCCGGTGTCGAACAGCAGCCCCACGTGGCGAGGGTCGGTCTCGGCCATCAGGCGGTCGATGTCGTCCGGGGTCTCGACCCAGGCGCCCATGTGGTGGTGGTAAGCCAGCGTGATGCCGTAGGCGGCTCCCAGGTGTTCGCCGAAGGCGTTCAGCCGTTGGGCATAGCCCTGCCACTGGGCGTCGGTGGTGAAGCGCGGGCGCCGGGCCAGCGGCGTGTCGATCCGGCCCTGGATCGAGCCGGCCACCTCGCCGTAGACGACCACCCGGCAGCCGTTGTGGCGCAGCTTCTCCATGTGGGGGGCGCAGCGGACGATCTCGTCGTCGACCGAGCCTTCGGCCAGGTGGCCCGAGTACCAGCCGCTGATGCAGGCCACGCCGTACCCGGCCAGCTTGGCGGCCAATGCTTCGGGGTCCGTGGGGAATTTGTTGCCGAGCTCGAATCCCTCGTACCCGATCTGCGAGCCCTCCGCGAGGGCGGTCTCCAGCGGCGTTTCGCCGCCGAGGGCGGGCAAGTCGTCGTTGCTCCAGGAAATCGGGTTGATGCCGATGCGTACGTTCCAGGTCATGGTGAGTTCTTTCTCAGAGACGTTGGGTTTGCTTGCCAGCCCGGTAGAGGGCATGGGCGTCGTTCACTTCAGGGCGCTGCGAGATTTCCGGCACCGCGACTTCCCACCAGCACCCGCCGTCGTCGGTGGTGCGGGTGTGGGTGGTGTCGATCACGATGACCTGCGTGCGCGTGGCCGCGCGCGCGCGCTGCATCGCGGCCTTCAGCGCGGGAATGCCGTCCACGTGCACGGACTCGGCGCCCAGGCTTGCGGCGTGCGCGGCGAAATCGATGCGCACGTCGTGGCCGCCCTCGGGCACGCAGTCTTGCAGCAGGTTGTTGAAGTGCGCGCCGCCGGTGGCGGTCTGCAGCCGCTGGATGCAGCCGTAGCCGCGGTTGTCAAGCACCACGACGATGAGCTTGTGGCCGAGCATCACCGAGGTGGCGATCTCCGAGTTCATCATCAGGTACGAGCCGTCGCCGACCATCACGATCACTTCGGCGCCGGGGCACGCCATCTTGACGCCCAGCCCCCCGGCGATCTCGTAGCCCATGCAGGAGTAGCCGTACTCGACGTGGTAGCCGCCAGGGCGCGCCGCACGCCAGAGCTTGTGCAGCTCGGCCGGCAGCGTACCGGCGGCACACACGGCGATGTCGCGTTGCGGTGAATCGGGTGCCGAGTCGCGCACCGCGCCGATCACCTCGGCGTCATAGGGCGCCGCGCCGGTTGGCGCGGCGAGGGTCAGCTCGGTCACACGGGCGTTCCACGTTGCCGCGGCGGCCCGCGCGCGATCGGTCCAGGCCGGATCGGCCGCCCAGCCGCGGGTCTCGGCGGCCAGGCGGGTGAGGCCGACACGCGCATCACAGACGAGCGACTGGCCATGCCACTTGGCGGCGTCGAAGGCCTGCACGTTCAGGCTCAGCAGTTTCGCGCCGGTGAACAGGGTGTGCGAGCCGGTCGTGAAGTCCTGCAACCGCGAGCCCACCGCCAGCACCAGGTCGGCCTCGCGGGCCAGTTCGTTGGCCGCGGGCGAACCCGTGACGCCCACCGCGCCGAGGTTCATCGGGTGGTCCCAGGCCAGGCTGCTCTTGCCCGCTTGCGTTTCGGCGACGGGGATGCCGCATTGCAGCGCGAGCGCGGCCAGCGCCTCGCTGGCACCGCTGTAGAGCACCCCGCCGCCGGCGACGATCACGGGGCGGCGCGCGGCGCGCAAGGCGGCGATGGCGTGCGCCAGCTCGCCGGCATCGGGTTCCGGCCGGCGCAGGCGGATCGGCGCGGGGTGCAGGAAATCCAGCGGGCAGTCGAAGGCCTGCGTCTGCACGTCCTGGGGCAGGGCCAGGCACACGGGGCCGCAGAGGGCCGGGTCGGTCATCACCTGGATCGCCCGAGGCAGCGCGGTGAGCACCTGCTCGGGGCGCATGAGGCGGTCGAAGTAGCGCGTGACGGGACGCAGTGCGTCGTTCGCCGACAGGTCGCCGTGATGGAAGTCTTCCAGCTGTTGCAGGACCGGGTCGGGGGCACGCGAGGCGAAGGTGTCGCCGGGCAGCAGCAGCACGGGCAGGCGGTTCACGTGGGCCAGCGCGGCGGCCGTCACCAGGTTGGTGGCGCCCGGGCCGATGGAACTGGTCACGGCCATGATGCGCCGGCGGAAATTTGCCTTGGCGTAGGCGATGGCGGCATGCGCCATGCCTTGCTCGTTGTGCGCGCGGTGGGTGGCCAGCGAACGGCGTTCCGCCCACAGCGCCTCGCCGAGTCCGGCCACGTTGCCGTGGCCGAAGATGGACCAGACGCCGCCGCAGTAGGGCAGCAGCGTGCCGTCGTCGAGTTCCACGCGCAGCGCGGCGAGGTGGCGCACGAGCGCCTGGGTCATCGTGATGCGTTCGGTTTTCAAGCGGCCTCCTGGTGGGGTTTGCGGCTGGCGCGCCATGCGTCCACCAGCGCGGCGAAGTTGCCGGCTGTTTCAGCGACGAAGGCGTTGTCGTCGATCTCGCCTTTCAGCCAGCGCAGGCTCGGTGCGGCCCACAGCGTACGGCCGACCATGAAGCCCTTGACGATCGGATGGGTGGCTTGGGCGAAGCCGGCGGCCAGCGTTGCCAGCGGCTGGTTCAGCCCGAGGATCACGACACCGCGGCATGTGGGGTCGCGCTCGGCGATCAGCTGTGCAAGCGTTTCCCAGGCGGCGCTGGCCATCGGTGCGAGCTTCCACCACTCGGGCTTGAAGCCGAGGTTGTAGAGGCGCTTGACGGCGCGCAGCACCGCGGTGTCGGCCGTCCCGGCGGCGGTGACGTTGTGCGGCGGAATCAACTCGAGCAGCAACTCGTGGCCGCTCTGGCGGGTGGCTTCCCACAGCTCGAGCAGGCGGGCCTCCTGGTCGAGGCGCAGGTCCACCGGGTCGTCGGGGTGGTAGTGCACCAGGCACTTGACGACCTGCTCGCGGGGCCAGTGCGCCAGCGCCGAGCCGATCGTGTGCGTGCCGTCGAAACGCAGGGGCCGCGAACCGGGCAGCTCGATCGGGCGACCCACCCACCAGCCGCGGCCCGTGGCCTGGTGCAACGCCGGCTCCCCGTAGACGCTGTCGATCAGCACGCCCAGCCGGCCGGCCAGCGAGCGGCTTTGCTCGACCTGCTCCGCGGCGCGGACCAGCAGCGCTTTCAGCACCGGCAGCCGCGTGACACTCGCGCCGGCCTCGCGGGCCATGTCGAAGAACTGGCTGCGGTGGTCGAACGCCATCACGTTGACTTCCGTCCACGCTTGGCGCGCCGCGGTGGTGCGGTGCAGGTGGGCGAGCTGGGCGTCGGCATCGACCTTCGGGTGACGCGAGCCGCTGAACCAGTGCGCCAGCTCCGCTGGCGTGGGCATCGCCGGCGCGCAGGCATGGCGCGAGACGACGATCGCGCCGCAGGCGTTCGCCAGGCGTGCCGCCTCGAGGAAGTCCTGGCCGTTGAGCAGGCCGGTCAGCAGCCCGGCGGCAAAGGCGTCGCCGGCGCCGAGCACGTTCAGGACCTCGACCTGTTCCCCCTGCACCGTGATGGCGGCGTCGATGTGTGCCGGCACGGTTCCCGGCACGAAGCTGCAGCCGAGCGGGCCGCGCTTGACGACGAGGGCCGCCGCCGTGACCGCGCGCACCCGGTGCAGCGAGGCGAGCAGGTCGCCCGGCACGCCCCCGGCGATCACGAACTCCTCCTCGGTGCCGATCACGAGGTCGAACTGCGGCAGCATTTCCTGCAGGCTGGCGGTGACCCCCTCGTCGGCGACAAAGCGGCGCTCGCCCTCGCCGGGCTGGGTGAGGCCCCACAGCACGGGGCGATAGTCGATGTCGAGCACCCGCACCGTGCCGTGCCTGGCGGCAAAACCCAGTGCCGTGGCCGACGCCGCGCGCACCCCGGGCCGGGACAGGTGCGTGCCGGTGATCAGCAAGGCGCGGCACCCCGCGATGAAGTCTTCGCGGATCGCCTCGGCGTCGATGGCCATGTCGGCGCAGTTCTCGCGGTAGAAGAGCAGGGGAAACGTGTCCCGGTCTTTCAGCCCGAGCAGCACCAGCGCGGTCAGGCGCTCGGGATCCACTTGCACCATCGAGGTGTCGCAGCCCTCGCGCTGCAGCGTGCGCACGAGGAACCGGCCCATCTGCTCATTGCCCACGCGGGAGATCATGGCGCTGCGCAGGCCCAGCCTGGCCGCACCGAACGCGATGTTGGCGGAGCTGCCGCCGAGGTACTTCGCGAAACTCGAGGCGTCCTCGAGCGGGCAGCCGACTTGCTCGGCATAGAGGTCCACCGCCAGGCGGCCGAGGCAGGCCAGGTCGTGGTCGCGGCCTGTGGGGAAGTTCAGTCCGTCCATCAGATGGTCACTCCTTCCAGGTCGCTCATCATTTCCTTCATCTCGGCGCCTCCGGCCATCATGTCGAGCACCGCCTCCTTGCTGATGTCGGCCTTGGCGAAGGTGCCCATCGACTTGCCGCGGTTCAGCAGCGTGAAGCTGTCGCCCACCGGGTAGGCGTGGTTCACGTTGTGGGTGATGAAGATGATCGAGATGCCGCGGTCGCGGGCCCGGTGGATGAGCTTGAGCACGTTGACACTCTGCTTGACCCCGAGCGCGGCAGTGGGCTCGTCCAGGATGAGCACGCTCGCGCCGAAGTGGATCGCGCGGGCGATGGCCAGGCACTGCTTTTCGCCGCCGGACATGTTGCCGACCATCTGGTCCGCGTCCCGCACGCGGATGCCCATCTCGGCCAGCTTGGCCATCGCGGTGGTGGCCGCCAGCTCGTGGTCCATCACCGGCAGGAACCCGAGCAGCTTGCGGCGCGGCTCGCGGCCCATGAAGAAGTTGCGGGACACGCTCATCAGCGGCACCAGGGCGAGGTCCTGGTAGACCGTGGCGATGCCGGCATCCAGCGCCTCGCGCGGCGAGCGCAGGTGAACCGGCTGGCCATTGACGAGGTACTGTCCCTTGTCGGGTGCGTAGACGCCCGCCAGGGTCTTGATCAGCGTGCTCTTGCCGGCGCCGTTGTCGCCCAGCAGGCAGTGCACCTCGCCGCGCCGCAGGCGCAGGGTGACGCCGTTGAGCGCGATCACCGGGCCGAAGAACTTGCTGACGTTCTCGAGCTGCAGGATGTAGTCGGTGGTCATGGTCGTATCCCGCGTCACACCCGGCCCAGCGTCACACGCTTGCGGATGTAGTTGTTGAACAGCACCGCCGCCAGCAGCATGCCGCCAAGGAAGACCCGGTACCAGTTGTTGTCGATGCTCGTGTAGCCGATGCCGATCTGGACGACGCCGAAGATCAGCGCACCCAGCGCGGCCCCGATCACCGAGCCGAAACCGCCGGTCAGCAGGCAGCCGCCGATGACCGCGGCGATGATGGCCTCGAACTCCTTTTGCAGGCCGCGGTCGGCGGCGGCGGAGCCCGCATCGGCCACTTGCAGCACGGCGAACAGCGTGGCGCAGAAGGCCATCAGGACGAACAGGCCGATCTTCACGCGGGCCACCGGGATGCCGACGTTCTTGGCCGCGTGCGGGTCGCCGCCGACGGCCAGCACCCAGTTGCCCAGGCGGGTGCGGGACAGCATGAAGGCACCCACGCCGGTCAGCAGCACCCACCAGACCATCACCTTGGGCACGCCGATCGCCAGCGCGGTGCCGTTGTCGCGGGCTGCCATCCAGCCGGCGCTGGCCAGCGCGTCGAACAGTCCGGTCAGCACGTGGCCCTGGAACAGCATCTGCACCACCGGGTCGGCGACGATCAAGTCGCGCAGCACGGCGTCTGCGTTGCTCGACAGGATGGTCTTGCCGGTCATCAGCACCGAGATCGCCAGGCTCAGGCCGCGCAGGATGAAGTAGAAGGCAAGGGTGACAATGAAGCTCGGCAGCCCGGTCTTGATGACCAGCCAGCCGTTGACCGCCCCGAGCAGCATGGCGGTGGCGAAGGCGAACAGCACGGCGAGCCACACCGGCCAGCCCCAGTACAGGCAGGGGATCGCCATCATCATCCCCGCGAAACCGATCATCGAGCCGATGGAGAGGTCGAACTCGCCTGCAATCATCAGCAAGGCCGCGCCAACGGCGATGATGCCGAGGAACGCCGCGACGGTGCCCCAGTTGATCACCCCCTCGGCGCTGAACATGCCCGAGCCGCCCGCACTGAGGCCGAACAGCACGAACACCAGCACGGTGCCCGACAGCGCACCGAACTCGGGCCGGGCCAGCAGCTTGCGCACGCGGCCGGTCTGGCGCAGGCGCTCATCCGCCGCCGCGGGCGGGCTGGAGATCGGAGTGGTGGGAGTGGGCATCGTTGTACGCATCGCAGTCTCTGGAAACGAAGTGGCGCACCCGGCCCGCGGTGGCGGGCAGGGAAGGGCGGGGCCGGTCCGGGCGCAGCCCGGTCCTGCTCAGCGGTACTGGCCCGCGTACTTCTCGACCTTGGGCAGCGTCTCGCGGGTGACGAAGCCCGGGCCCGAGCCGATGTGGCGGGGTCCATAGGCCGGCGCGAGCCCGTACTCCTCGAAGCGCTTGACGGTCGCGGGGTTGGCCTTGACGGCCTCGGCCACTTTGGCCAGGTCGGTGGTTTTCATGGCCTTCATCGTGGCCATCACCGCCACCGGGATGTAGCCCTGCAGGTACGGCTGCTGGTCGATGGCGAACTGCACCGAGCCGTCCTTGATGCCGCGGCTGATCTCGTCGGAGAGGTCGAATGTCGCGAACCAGATCTTGCCCTTCTGGCCGCCTTTCTCGAGCGCCTTGAGCGTCGGGTGGGCCGACGAGGGGCCCAACGCGAGCACGGCCTGCGTGGAGGGGTGCTGGCGCAGGTAGGCACTGACCTTCGATTCGACGCCGGTCGGGTCGTCGCCGGCGTCGAGCGTGCTCGTCTTCGCATCGGCACCGATCGCATCGGCGAAGCCCCGGCAGCGTTCGAACGAGGCCGGGTTCGTGGCGTAGTGGTTCACGCACAGGAAGCTCTTGATGCCCGCGGCCTTGGCGCGCTCGCCGGCGCCCTTGCCGGCGGCGTACTCGGGCTGGCCGACGTGCATCAGCGCGCCGAGCTTCTCGCTCTGCTCGGGCGTGCCTGAATTGATGGTGATCAGCGGGATCTTCTTGTCGGTGATCTTCTTCATCGCGCCTTGCAGCACGTTGTAGTCGGCAATCGTCGTGATGACGCCGTCGTAGCCCTGCGCTGCGGCCTGCTCGATCAGGCGGGCCATGTCGGCCAGGTCGCCGTTGGGCGGGTTGCGGTAGTCGACGGTCACGCCGTAGTCCTCGCCGGCTTGCTTGACCGAGTTCTTGATGGTGTTCCACCAGGAATCCGAATCCGGCGCGTGGCTGATCAGCACGTACCGGCCCGCGGCATGGGCCGAGCCGGCGGCCAGGCAGACAGCCAAGGCCAGGGTGGTGAGGGCGGCGCGTTTGCTTGGGAATGACATTTCTGGCCTCCGGAGGTGTGCAGGGCGGCGGTTGCCGACGGTCCGCGGGCGGGATGCCCGGCAGGACAGGAGGAAGTCTAGGTCGATCGAAAACAAAATTCTTTCAGTGTATTCACTTAGAAAAGAGTTTCTATTTTCCGGCCGCTCCCTCTATGATTCCCAGCACCTGAAGCCACTGTTCCGAGCCATGACGCCATCCCGCCCCGCCTCTGCCGTCGATGCGCTGCTCACGCGCATCACCGAGGAGTACGCCGGGCTCAGCAGGCAACTCAAGCTGATTGCCCGGCACGTCGAACAGCACCGGGATCACCTGGGCCTGGAGAAGATCCAGGACGTGGCGGCGCGCTGCGGCGTGCAGCCCTCGGCCGTGGTGCGCTTTGCCAAGCACTTCGGCTTCACCGGCTACAGCGAGCTGCAGAAAATCTTTCGCGACGGCATCTCGCAGCAGATCGCACCCAGCCGCAACTACCAGGCGCGGATCCGCGACGTGATCGACCAGGCGCAGGGCCGCCTGTCCAGTGCAGACATCGCCAGCGAGTTCATTGACGGCGCGATCGCCGGCATGCACGAGTTGCAGCGCGACCTGCATGGCTCCACGCTGGGCGACGCGGTCGAACTGCTCGCGCACGCGCCTGCACTGTGGGTGGTGGGTGCGCGGCGCTCGTTCCCGGTGGCCTCGTACCTCGCCTACGCGCTGCAGCACACCGACAAGCCGGTCCATCTGGTCACGGGCGTCGGCGCGATGCACGAGGGCCAACTGCGCGGGCTGCGCGCGCAGGACGTGGTCATCGCCATCAGCTTCGCACCGTACGCCAGCGAGACCCTGCTGGCCGCGCAGCTCGCCGCCTCGCGCGGTGCACGGCTCATCGCCATCACCGACAGCCGCATGAGCCCGCTGGCTGCCGAGGCCCAGGCCGTGTTGCTCGTCCACGAGAGCAGCACGTTCGGCTTTCGGGCGCTGACCAACGTGATGGCGCTGGCGCAAAGCCTGTTCATCGCGCTGGCCTACCGGCTCGAACTCGATTACCGCACCACCACCACCGCGCCGTCCGCCCTCGCCGGGTGACGGCCGCGTCCATCCACCGTCCTACCGACAGGGAGTTCCCATGAAAAACGTCGCCGTCTTCGGCGCTGGCCGCATCGGCCGCATCCACGCCGCCAACCTGGCCGCGTTGCCCGGGGTCACGCTCAAGTACGTCTGTGATCCCGTCGGCGAAAACGCCGCGCAGCTGGCCGCGCAACTCGGTGCGCGGGTCGCGACGCCGGAAGCGGTGTTCGCCGACCCCGACATCGACGTGATCGCGGTGGCCTCGCCCACCGACACCCACAGCGACCTGATCGGCCGCGCCGCTGCCGCGAGGAAGCACATCTTCTGCGAGAAGCCCATCGACCTGTCGGTGTCGCGCGCCGAGGCCTGCGCCCAGGCCGTCAAGGACGCCGGCATCGCCTGCATGATCGGCTTCCAGCGCCGCTTCGACCCGACGTTCAACGAGGCCAGGGAACGCCTGGTGCGCGGCGAGATCGGCGTGCCGGAGATGCTGGTCGTCACCAGCCGCGACCCGGGGGCGCCGCCGGCGCAGTACCTCAAGGGGTCGGGCGGCATCTTCCGCGACATGTTGATCCACGACTTCGACGTGTTCCGCTGGATCCTCTGCGGCGACGGTGACGAGGCCGACACGCTTTATGCCACCGGCTCGGTGCTGATCGACCCCGAGATCGCCAAGGTGCCCGACATCGACTGCAGCGTGGTCACGATCCGCACGCGGCGCGGCCGGCTCGCCCAGATCAACACCAGCCGCCGTGCCGCCTACGGCTACGACCAGCGCTTCGAGGTGCTCGGTTCGGCGGGCATGCTCCAGTGTGGCAACCACCGGCCGAGCGAGGTGGTGCAGTCGGACGCGCAAGGCGTGCGGGCCGACAAGCCCGAGCACTTCTTCCTGCAGCGCTACCGAGAGGCCTACCGCCTCGAGGTCACGCACTTCTTCGACTGCCTGCAGTCGGGCCAACCCTTTCGCACCACCATCGAAGACGGCGTGGCGGCGCAGAAGCTTGCCGACGCGGCGGCCCGGTCGCTGGAATCCGGCCAGGTGGTGACGCTGTGACCGCGCCGCTGCGCGTGGGCATCGCCGGCCTCGGCCGGCTCGGCAAGCGCCATGCCGAACAGCTGGCGCGGCGCACGCAGGGGGCGCAACTCGTCGCGGCCTGCAGCCCGGTTACAGCCGAACTCGCCTGGGCGCGCGAGCACCTGGGCGTGGCCACGCTGCACGAGGACTTCGACACCTTCGTGCGCGACCCCGGGCTCGACGCGGTGGTGCTCGTCACCCCGACCACGCTGCATGCCGGGCAGGCCATCGCCGCGCTCGAGGCCGGCAAGCATGTGTTCATCGAGAAGCCGCTGTCGCTGGACGTGGCGACTTGCGAGCGCGTCGAGGCGGTGGCACGACAGCACCCCGATCTCGTCGCGATGGTGGGCTTCGTGCGCCGCTTCGACACGAGCTACGCACAGGCCCGCGCAGACATCGAAGCCGGCGCCATCGGGCGGCCCTTCCTCGTGCGGTCCCAGACGTGCGACATGAACGATGCCGACGGATTTTTTGTCAACTTCGCACCCACCTCCGGCGGCATCTTCATGGACTGCAGCGTGCACGACATCGACCTGGCGCGCTGGATGCTCGGCAACCCGAAGGCCACGCGGGCTTTCGCCAGCGGCACGATCGCGCTGCACCCTCGCCTGGCCGACCACGGGGACGTGGACAACGGGCTGGCGATCGTCGAATTCGAAGGCGGGGCACGGGCGGTCTTCTACGCCAGCCGCACGATGGCGCATGGCCACGAAACCAGCACCGAGGTCATCGGCACCGCCGGGGCCCTCACCATCGGCGTGGGCGCCCACCGCGACCGGCTGCAGACGCGCGACGCGCGCGGCGTGCACCACCGCGTGCTGAGCGATTTCTTCGAGCGCTTCGGCGACGCCTTCCGGCAGGAGATCGAGCACTTCGCCGCCGCATGCCGCGGTGCTGCGCCGGTGCTGACGCTGTCCGATGCGACCGAGGCCACCCGCATCGGCCAGGCCATCACGCGGTCACTGAAGAGCGGTTTGCCCGAGGTCATTAAATGAAAACCATTCGCATTTGGTGATATGCTGGGGTGATCGATGCGGGCGTGATGGCAGGAGAGGGGTCCGAGACGTGGCCCGGCACGCCGAGGCGCATCGTTCATCCCCAGCAGAGTCCCGGCACATGGAACATTCCTTCGACCTGAAACACAACGGCCTGAAGGCCACGGCGCCCCGCGTCAAGATCCTCGAACTCTTCCGCGCCAGCGACCGGCGCCACCTGTCGGCCGAAGACGTGTACCGCCTGGTGCTGGCCGATGATGCCGACCTGGGCCTGGCCACCGTGTACCGCGTGCTGCACCAGTTCGAGGAAGCCGGCCTGCTGAAAAAGAGCCAGCTCGGCAACAGCAAGGCCGTCTACGAACTCAATGATGGCGAACGCCACCACGGGCACCTCGTGTGCACCCGCACCGGCGACGTGAAGGAGTTCTTCGACCCCGTGATCGAGGAGCGGCTGAAGGCCATCGCCACCGACCTCGGGTTCGACCTGTCCGACTACGTCATCACCGCGTACGGGCTGTCGCGCTGACGGCGAGGCGCCGTTGTGTCACGCGATGGTCATGAATTGGTCATGACTTCACAATAGTTCGACCATTAGACTTTAGGCGCGACGGCGCGCAAGCACTGCTCGAAAAATAGGCAATCCCTGCCGGGCACTGAAGTAGTCCGGCAGCCTCCTGGCCCTGGAAGGACTTTGAAGATGTTCCGCAGTACCCCCAATCGACGCCTGACCAAGATCGTCACGCTGGCAACGATGGTCGTGGGCTTGACCACGTCGATGTCGCACGCGTTCGCGGCCACCCGCTACAGCCCGACCCTTCCATTGGAGCCGAAGCTGCCGACGAACAACGTGTGCCAGACGGTGCCCGCCACGCTCACCCAGAGCGGTGGCAAGCTGCCGGACTCGGTGGACTCGGACATCTCGAAGTCGCAGCCGGACACCGCCCGCATCCAGGCCGCGATCAACGCGTGCGGCGCCGGCAAGGCGGTGCGCCTCGTGACCAGCGGCAGTGCCAACGCGTTCCTGTCCGGGCCGCTGGTGCTGAACAGTGATGTCACGCTGTGGGTGGACAGCGGGGTCACCTTGTTCGCTTCGCGCAGCCCGGTCGACTTCGACAACGGCGGCGGCAACTGCGGCAATGCGGCGGGCGACGGCAAGTCCTGCTACGCGCTGATCCGGTTGAAGAACGCGGCCAACAGCGGCGTCGTCGGCGACGGCATCATCGACGGCCGCGGTGGCAGCGTGCTGACCTCGGGTGCCCGGGCCGGGAAGATGACCTGGTGGGACGTCGCGAACCTCTTTGAGGCCACCGGCGCGAAGCAGAACAACCCGCGGCTGATCAACCTCATCGGCGGCACCAACTTCACGCTGTATCGCGTCACGTTGCAGAACTCGCCGAACGCGCACGTGGTCGTCAGCGGGCTGAACGGGTTCGTGGCGTGGGGGACGAAGGTGCTGACACCATCGCTGGCCTACACGGTGGCCAACTATGCATGCGCGGCCGGCACCATGCCCGACCCGGCGGTGGCGGCCACCAAGCCCAGCACCTGCTTCACGCCGGCCACGGCCGCCAACACCGACGGCATCAACCCGGTCGAGAGCAGCAACGTGACGATCGCGTACTCGTACATCAGCACCGGCGACGACCACGTCGCCATCAAGGCCGCCGATGCCGCGGCGTCGAACATCTACCTCGCCCACAACCACCTCTACTACGGCCACGGCGTGTCGATCGGCAGTGAAACCACCAAGGGCGTGAACAGCGTGCTGGTCGACGACCTCAGCGTCGACGGTTTCGACGACGCGCAGGTCAACGGGCTTCGCATCAAGACCTACGACACCGTGGGCGGCGACGTGAACAACGTGACCTACTCGAACATCTGCATGCGCAACATCAAGCAGCCGCTGATCTTCGATCCGTACTACAGCTCGGGCAAGCACACCAACTCGCCCAACGTGCACGACATCGCCATCAGCGGCATGCATGTGCTGGCCAGCGCGAAGTACGGCGCCGGCAAGGTGATCTTCCGCGGCTACAACTACGGCAGCACGGCCAACCTGCTGACGATGGCACTGGACAACGTGGTCTTCGACTCGACGAGCTTCCTCACCTCCACGGGCAAGAAGGGTGGCCCGACGCAGCCGGACTACGCGACGCTCACGCTCGGCCCGGGCCCGGTCACCATTCCCTTTGCCGCATCGTCGGCCAACAAGTTCAGCATCGTCGATTCCCGCAAAGGTTCGGTGTCGGCCATCAACTGCGACAGCGCCTTCGTGAAGTTCCCGTCGGCCAATTCCCCGATCTGAGCGTCGGGCGGAACGCGGGTCGAAGGGACGGCGATCGGGAGATCGCCGTCCCTTTTCGCTTGATGGCCGAAGGGCTCGATGCGCCACCATCGGGTGCTTACGCACCACTTGCCGCCTGGCAACTGCGAAAATGAAGCCATCGTGTGCACCTGGTGCTCAAGAATGGCGGCATCTTGTCCTGCCGGGAAGCTGGAAATTCGTTGTGAATCAATTACTTAGCCCGTGGCGCCTGTCCGTCGCCCCGATGATGGACTGGACCGACCGCCACTGCCGGTACTTCCATCGCCTGCTCACGCGCCACACGCTGCTGTACACCGAGATGGTGACCACCGGTGCGCTGCTGCATGGCAACGTGCCGCGCCACCTCGATTTCAACGGCGAGGAACACCCGGTGGCGTTGCAGCTGGGCGGCAGCGAGCCGGAGGACCTGGCCAAGTGCGCGAAGCTCGCGGTGCAATGGGGCTACGACGAGGTCAACCTGAACTGCGGCTGCCCGAGCGAACGGGTGCAGCGCGGGGCCTTTGGCGCCTGCCTGATGAACGAGCCGCAACTCGTGGCCGACAGTGTCAAGGCGATGCGCGACGTGGTGGACATCCCGGTGACGGTGAAACACCGCATCGGCATCGACAAGACCGAACACTACGGCTTCGTGCGCGACTTCATCGGCACGGTGGCCGAGGCCGGCTGCCAGGTGTTCCTCGTGCATGCCCGCAACGCGTGGCTGAAGGGCCTGAGCCCGAAGGAGAACCGCGAGGTGCCGCCGCTGCGCTACGAGTTCGTGCACCAGCTCAAGCAGGAGTTCCCGCACCTCACCATCGTGCTCAACGGCGGGGTGGCCACCACCGCGGAGATCGACACGCAGCTGGCCCACGTCGACGGCGTGATGCTCGGGCGCGAGGCGTATCACAACCCCTGGCTGATGGCCGACTGGGACCACCGCTACTTCGGTGAACCCGATGCCGGCCACACGCGCGAAGCCATCGAGGCACAGATGGTCGACTACATGGTGCGCGTGGCCGCCACCGGCGAACCGTGGCAGCGGGTGTCGCGCCACATGCTGGGGCTGTGGAACGGGCTGCCCGGCGCGCGCAAGCGGCGCCAGGTGTGGTCCGATTCGAAGTGCCGCGGCGCCGACCCGCGCGAGGTGGCGCGCATCGCGCGCGGCGCGTCAGGCCCCGTTGATGCGGATCCAGGTGGTCTTCAGCTCGGTGTACTTGTCGAACGCGTGGAGTGATTTGTCGCGGCCGTTGCCGCTCTGCTTGAACCCGCCGAACGGCACGGTGATGTCGTCCTCGTCGTACTGGTTGACGTGCACGGTGCCGGCGCGCAAGGCCCGGGCCACGCGGTGGGCGCGGTCGATGTGGCTTGTCCACACGCTGGCCTGCAGGCCGTAGGTGCTGTCGTTGGCCAGGCGCACGGCCTCGTCCTCGGTCTTGAAGCGGATCACGCTCAGCACCGGCCCGAAAATTTCCTCGCGGGCGATGCGCATGTCGTTCGTGACATGGTCGAACACGGTGGGTTCGACGAAGTAGCCGCCGCTGTCGGCGCGCGCCTGCAGGCCCCCGGCGACGAGCCTCGCCCCTTCGGCGTGGCCGGATTCGATGTACCCGAGTACGGTGCGCAACTGCCCGTCGTCGACGAGGGCGCCCATCTCGGTGTCCGCACCCAGCGGGTCGTCGGGCTGGTACTTCGGGGCTTCGCGCACCACCTCGGCGGTGAAGGCATCGGCCACGTTCTCGTGCACGAACACGCGCGACGGCGCGTTGCACGACTCGCCCTGGTTGAAGAACATGGACCCGGCCACGGTGCGCGCGGCCCGCGGCAGGTCGTCGAAATCGGGGAACACGACAAACGCCGACTTGCCGCCCAGCTCGTTGAACACCCGCTTGAGGTTGCTGCGCCCGGCGTACTCGAGCATCTTGCGGCCCACGCGGGTGGAGCCGGTGAACCCGATGGCGTCCACGTCCATGTGCAGCGCGAGCGCCTCGCCGGCCTCGTGGCCGAAGCCGGGCACCACGTTGAAGACCCCTTCGGGCAGGCCGGCCTCGATGGCCAGTTCGGCGAGCCGCATTGCCGTGAGCGGGGACTTCTCACTGGGCTTGAGCACCACGCTGTTGCCCGCGGCCAGCGCCGGGCCCAGCTTCCACGCCGACATGATCATCGGGTAGTTCCACGGCACCACCGCACCGACGACCCCCATGGGCTCGCGCGTGATCAGCGCCAGCGCGGTGTGGGGGGTGGGGGCGATCTCGCCGTAGACCTTGTCCACCGCCTCGGCGTACCAGGCGATGCAGCGTGCGGCCGACGGCGCGTCCACGCTCTGGCTGTAGCGCACGGGTTTGCCCATGTCCATGGTTTCGATGAGGGCGAGTTCGTCGCGTGCGGCGAGGATCTTCTCGGCGAACCGCAACAGCACCCGCTTGCGTGCGGCGGGCGCCTGGCGGGCCCAGTGGCCCGATTCGAAGGCGGCACGGGCGGAGGCCACCGCGGCATCAACGTCGGCCTGGCGGCCCCGCGCCACGGGGGTCAGCACGCGGCCGTTGAGTGGCGAGACACAGTCGAAGGTCTCGCCGTCCAGCGCCGCCACGCGCTGGCCGCCGATGAAGGCGCGGCCGTCGTAACCCTGCTGCGCCGCGCGGGCATGCCAGTCGATCCGGGGTGCATTCATGGCGGTCTCCTGTGGGTCAGACCCAGCCGCGCCGGGTCAGGGCATCGAGGGTCAGGTCGAGGCAGCGGCGGATGAGTGCCGCCATCTCGTCGAGTTGGCCGATGGTCATCACGAGGGGCGGGGCCACGATCATCCGGTCGCCCACGGCGCGCATGATGAGTCCGTTGGCAAAGCAGTGGCCGCGGCACACCATGCCCACTTCGAGCGTGGGATCGAACACCGCGTTCGTGGCCTTGTCGCGCACCAGTTGCAGCGCGCCCATCATTCCGCACGTTTGTGCCTCGCCCACGAGCGGGTGGTCCGCCAGCTCGGAGAAGTGCCACGCGAGGTGCGGGCCCAGTTCGTCGTGCACGCGATCCACGAGCCCTTCTCGTTGCAACACCCGGATGCTCGCAATGCCCACGGCACATGCCACCGGATGGCCCGAGTACGTGTAGCCGTGTGCGAACTCGCCACCCTTGTCGATCATCGTGCGGGCCACGCGGTCACCCACCATCACGCCGCCGAGCGGGATGTAGCCCGACGTCACGCCTTTCGCGAACGTCATCAGGTCGGGCCGGAAGCCGAAGGTTTCGCAGCCGAACCAGCGGCCCGTGCGGCCGAATCCGCAAATGACCTCGTCGGAGACGAGCAGGATGCCGTACTGGTCGCAGATGCGCTGGATCTCGGGCCAGTAGGTGTCGGGCGGCACGATGACGCCACCGGCACCTTGCACCGGTTCGCCGATGAAGGCGGCCACCCGGTCTGCGCCCACGGCGAGGATCTTCTCCTCGAGCCAGCGTGCGGCGATCACGCCGAACTCGTCACGTGTGTGGCCCTGGCCCTGCTCGAACCAGAAGGGTTGCTGGATGTGCACGATGCCGGGGATGGGCAGGCCGCCCTGGCTGTGCATGCCGCTCATGCCACCCAGCGAGGCACCGGCCATCGTGGAGCCGTGGTACGCGTTGTGGCGGCTGATGATCACGTCGCGCTTCGGTTTGCCCATCAGGTCCCAGTAGCGGCGCACGAGCCGCACCACGGTGTCGTTGCCCTCCGAGCCGGACCCGCTGAAGAACACGTGCTTGAACTGCGGTGGGGTCACCTCGGCCAGCAGCTCCGCGAGTTCAATGGCCGGCGGGGTGGTGGTCTGGAAGAACGAGTTGTAGAACGGCAGTGTCTTCAGCTGGTGCGTGGCCGCGTCGATCAGCTCCTGGCGGCCATAGCCCAGGTTGACACACCACAGGCCCGACATCGCGTCGAGGATCTGGTGGCCTTCGCTGTCCCACAGGTAGATGTTCTCGCCGCGCGTGATCACGCGCGAGCCCTTGGCAGCGAGCGATTTGAAGTCGGTGAAGGGGTGCAGGTGGTGCGCGCTGTCGGCGGCCTGCCACTGCTGGGTGGTGCGGGTCATGGGGGCTCCCTGGTTCAGACGTGCAGCAGCAGGTGTTCGCGCTCCCAGGGGGAGATCACCTGCATGAACTCGTTGTGCTCGATCTCCTTGACCTCCGAGTACACGGTGATGAAGTCCTTGCCAAGCACCTCGTGCAGGTCGGTTTCATCGGCCAGCCAGCCGAGCGCCTCGCTGAGCGACCGCGGCAGCTGGTACTCGGACAGGTAGGCGTCGCCCTTGCACTCGGCCGACGGCTCGATCCTGTTCTTGATGCCCAGGTAGCCGCAGGCGAGGGTGGCCGCCAGTGCCACGTAGGGGTTCGCATCCGCGCCGATCACCCGGTTCTCGATGCGCCGCGCCGCGGGTGTGGCCACCGGCGAACGGATGCCCACCGTGCGGTTGTCGGTGCCCCACTGGATATTGATGGGCGCCGCGGTGGACCGGGCGAGCCGGCGGTACGAGTTGACGTAGGGGGCGAGCAGCGCCATGGCGGCCGGCGTGTACTTCTGCAACCCGCCGATGTACCAGAAGAACTCCTTCGACGGGGAGCCGTCCTCGTTGCTGAAGAGGTTGCGGCCGCTCACCGTGTCGATGATGCTCTGGTGCACGTGCATGGCACTGCCGGGTTCGTGGGCCATGGGCTTGGCCATGAACGTGGCGTACATCTCGTGGCGCAGCGCGGCCTCGCGGATGGTGCGCTTGAAGAAGAACACCTCGTCGGCCAGGCCCAGCGGGTGGTCGTGGAAGAAGTTGATCTCCATCTGCCCGGCACCCACCTCGTGGATCAGCGTGTCCACGTTGAGCTCCATCTTCTGGCAGTAGTCGTAGATGTCCTCGAACAACGGGTCGAACTCGTTGACCGCGTCGATGGAGTAGGCCTGGCGCGACGTCTCGGCACGGCCGCTGCGGCCGCGGGGCGGGCGCAGCGGCTGGTTGGGGTCGGTGCTGCGCTCGATCAGGTAGAACTCGAGCTCCGGTGCCACCACCGGGTCCCACCCCTCGGCGGTGTAGAGGTCGCACACGTGGCGCAGCACCGAGCGCGGGGCATACGGGATCATGGTGCCGTGGCGGTCGAAGCAGTCGTGGATCACCTGGGCGGTGGGGTCCGCGGCCCACGGCACGATGCGCACGGTGCTGGGGTCGGGCCGCAGGTGCATGTCGCGGTCGGTGGCGTGGATCACGTCGTAGTACGGGCCCTCGGACGGGAACTCGCCCGTCACCCCGATGGCCACGATGGCCTCGGGGAGCCGCATGCCGCGGTCTTCGGTGAACTTCTCGCGCGGCAGGATCTTGCCGCGCGCCACCCCGGTCAGGTCGGGGACCAGGCATTCGATCTCGGTGACGTGGCGGTCGTTGAGCCACTGTTCGAGGTCGCTGAAGGAAAAATTGCTGTCGTGGGCCACCAGGGTTCCCCTGTTGTCGGACGTGGGCCGGGAGGACGCCCCGGCATGCGGCGAGCAGAACCAGGTGGAACCTAACGATCGGGGGCAGGTTGGCGGCGCCGGTCGTGGTAGGCCTGGCATGCAGCGCCGAAGGCCTTGAAGAGCTTGATGGAAATGGGGTTGTTCGCGGCCTGCCACTCCGGGTGCCACTGCACGCACAGGTTGAAGGTGTTGCCGGGCAGCGAAAACGCCTCGATGAGGCCATCGGGGGCACGGGCCTCCACGCGGAGCCCCGGCGCGAGGCGGTTGACGCCCTGGCCGTGCACCGAATTGACGCGGAACACCCGTTCTTCGAGGATGGCCTCGAGCGTGCCCCCGGGAATCACCTCGACCTCGTGCGCGAAGTCGTACTGGATCTCGCCGGGGCCGTCGGTGGCGCCGCGGTGGTCGTTCTGGCCGGGCACTTCCTGCACGGCCTGGTGCAGGCTGCCGCCCAGGGCCACGTTGGCTTCCTGGAACCCGCGGCAAATGGCGAACAGCGGGATGCCGCGGGACAGCGCGCGGGGGATCAGCGGGAGGGTCCAGCCGTCGCGCACCGGGTCGAGCGGGAGGCTTTCGTCGTGCACCGCTTCGCCGAAGTGACTGGGGTGCACGTTGGACGGGGAGCCCGTGAGCAGGATGCCGTCGGCCATGTCGAGCAGGGCGTCGATTTCATCGACCGGCACTGTGGGCACCACGAGGGCGATGCCGCCGGCGAGGCGCGCGGCATCGACGTATTTCTGGCCCGCCACAAAAAACGGGTGGTAGCCCAACATGCGGCTGCATGCGGGGATCAGCACAAGGGGTTTGCGTTTTGTGGTGAGCGTGGAAAGGGTCGGGAGAGGGGCTTTCATTGGGCTTGCTGCACCACGGTTATTGGCCGCGGGACGTTGGGCTTGCTGGTCACCATGCTGAGCAACGAGTGTGCCCGCGTGGGCGCATAAGTCAAATCACGCGGCGGATCGGATGGCCTCCGTCAGGGTCTTGAAGAGGCGGTCGATGTGATCGGGTTCGATGATGAGCGGAGGCGACAGCGCCACGGTATCGCCCGTGGTGCGCACCAGCACACCGCGCTCCCAGCAGTCCAGGAACACCTTGAACGCACGCGCGCCGGGTTGTCCGTCGATCGGCGCGAGCTCGATGCCGGCCACCAGCCCCATCGTGCGCACGTCCACCACGTTGGGCAGCTCGCGCATGGCCCGGGCGGCCGCGCCGAACGGTTCGGCCATGGTGGCTCCGCGGGTCAGCAGGCCTTCCTCCGCATAGGTGTCGAGCGTGGCGATGGCCGCGGCACACGCGAGCGGGTGCCCCGAGTACGTGTAGCCGTGGAAGAACTCGATCACGTGCTCGGGGCCGGTCATGAACGTGTCGTGGATGTGCTGTTTCGCGAGCACCGCGCCCATGGGCACGCAGCCGTTCGTGAGGCCCTTGGCGAGGGTCATCAGGTCGGGGGTGACGCCGAACTTCGTGGCCGCGAACGGGGCGCCCAGCCGGCCGAACCCGGTGATGACTTCGTCGAAGATCAGCAGGATGCCGTGCCGGTCGCAGATGGCGCGCAGGCGCTCGAGGTATCCCTTGGGGGGCAGCAGCACGCCGGTGGAACCCGCCACCGGCTCCACGATGACGGCCGCGATCGTGGAGGCGTCGTGCAGCGCGACGAGGCGTTCGAGGTCGTCGGCCAGGTCGGCCCCGTGTTCGGGCTGGCCCGCGGAAAAGAGGTTGCGCGGGTCGTGGGTGTGGCGCAGGTGGTCGACCCCGCCCAGCAACGTGCCGAACATCTTGCGGTTGGCCACCATGCCGCCCACCGAGATGCCGCCGAAGTTGACGCCGTGGTAGCCGCGCTCCCGGCCGATCAGCCGGGTGCGTGATCCTTCGCCGCGCGCCCGGTGGTAGGCGAGGGCCATCTTGAGCGCGGTGTCGACCGCCTCGGATCCGGAGTTCGTATAGAAGACCTTGTTCATGCCCGGCGGTGCGATGTGCACCAGGCGTTCGGCCAGCTCGAACGACTTCGGGTGGGCCATGTTGAAGGGCGGGGCGTAGTCGAGTTCGCTCGCCTGGGCCCGGATGGCCTCCACGATGCGCGGCCGGGCGTGGCCGGCGTTGACACACCAGAGGCCGGCGATGCCGTCGAGCACCTCACGCCCTTCGGGGGTCCAGAAGTTCATGCCCTCGGCACGGGCGATGAGGCGGGGGGCCTGCTTGAACTGGCGGTTCGCGGTGAATGGCATCCAGTGCGCATCGAGCGCGGCCTGGGTTAACGGGACGGCGGTGCCGGGGGTGGCGGTCATCGGAAGCTCCGTGGGGTCGAGGGTCGATGCCAGTCTAGGACTTCCGCGCGGCCCGTGGTGCCGAACGGTGCGACGACCCACTGTGGCACTCGCATTCCACATTCAGAAACGGGGCTTTCATGTAGTGAAATCATGGCATGCTGCGGCGCGGCAATCCTTATCTGATGGAGGAATGCCTTTTCACATCCAGAAATACGATGCCTAAGTCATTGATTTCATTGGGTGTTGCTTTTACTCTTATATAAGACATAAGTCTTCCTGCTCCACGGCTTCTTCTCTATGCTTGAGTTCACAGATTGCTCGTATTCACCTGTCTCAACCCCTAGGAGATCCACATGACGCAACTCACCCGCGAACAGCAAATTGCCGCCCTCGAGAAGGACTGGGCTGAAAATCCCCGCTGGAAGGGCATCAAGCGCGGCTACACCGCGGCCGACGTGGTCCGTCTGCGTGGCTCGCTGCAAGTCGAGCACACCTACGCGAAGCGTGGCGCCGAGAAGCTGTGGAACCTGATCAACACCGAGCCGTTCGTCAACTCGCTCGGCGCGCTGACCGGCAACCAGGCCATGCAGCAGGTCAAGGCCGGCCTCAAGGCCATCTACCTGTCCGGCTGGCAGGTGGCGGGTGACGCCAACAGCAATGGCGAGATGTACCCCGACCAGTCGCTGTACTCGGTGGACTCGGTGCCCAAGGTCGTCAAGCGCATCAACGCCACCTTCGCCCGCGCTGACCAGATCCAATGGTCGGAAGGCAAGAACGACATCGACTACTTCGCCCCGATCGTGGCCGACGCGGAAGCCGGGTTCGGCGGTGTGCTGAACGCCTTCGAACTGATGAAGGCCATGATCGACGCGGGTGCCGCCGGCGTCCACTTCGAAGACCAGCTGGCCGCGGCCAAGAAGTGCGGCCACATGGGCGGCAAGGTGCTCGTGCCCACGCGTGAAGCCGTCGCCAAGCTCGTGGCGGCCCGCCTGGCTGCCGACGTGTCGGGCGTGTCGACCGTGCTGCTGGCCCGTACCGACGCGGAAGCCGGCGACCTGGTCACCACCGACGTGGACGACAACGACAAGCCGTTCCTGACCGGCGAGCGCACCGTGGAAGGTTTCTTCCGCACCCGCAACGGCCTGGAACAAGCCATCAGCCGCGGCCTGGCCTACGCTCCGTACGCCGACCTGATCTGGTGCGAAACCGGCAAGCCGGACCTGGCTTTCGCCAAGGCCTTCGCCGACGCCATCCACGCCAAGTTCCCGGGCAAGCTGCTGTCGTACAACTGCTCGCCGTCGTTCAACTGGAAGAAGAACCTCGACGACGCCACGATCGCCAAGTTCCAGCGCGAGCTGGGCGCGATGGGCTACAAGTACCAGTTCATCACGCTGGCCGGCTTCCACAGCCTGAACTACTCGATGTTCGACCTGGCCTACGGCTACGCCCGCAACAACATGAGCGCCTTCGTCGAACTGCAGGAGAAGGAATTCGCTGCGGCCGAGAAGGGCTTCACCGCCGTGAAGCACCAGCGCGAAGTGGGCACGGGTTACTTCGACGCGGTCACCACCACGATCGAACGCGACGCATCGACCGCCGCGCTGAAGGGCTCGACGGAAGACGAACAGTTCTTCGACAACAACCACTGAACCGTCACGTGGGGCCGCGCGGCGAAAAGGCCGCGCGGATGAGGAGACAGGGGCCCGGGGGCAAACGCGTCCGGGCTTTCTCGCGTGGGCGCACGAGACGTCACATCGACGCTTCGAGCATCTCGCGGTAGTCGTCCCGGGTGGCCAGGCGCGGGTTGGTCTTGTGGCAGTGGTCCACCATGGCCCCGTCGATCACCCGCTCGAACAGGTCCCGGGTGACCCCCATCACGGCGAGGCCCGACGGCAGGCCCAGCCGCGCGTTCAATGCCCGGATGGCCTCCGCCACGTCATGGCCGGCGGCGTCGCACGATGGCAGCCCGATGGCGTGGGCGATGCGCTGCAGGCGCCGGTCCTTCACCATCGATTCCGCCGGGGCGTTGAAGCGCACCACCGCGGGCAGGAACACCGCGTTCAACGTGCCGTGGTGCAGTTTCGAATTCACGCCACCGAGGCTGTGGCTCAGCGAGTGCACGCAGCCCAGCCCCTTCTGGAAGGCCATGGCGCCTTGCATGCTGGCGCTCATCATGTTCCAGCGGGCCTCGCGGTCGCTGCCGTCCTTCGTGGCCCGTTCGATGTGGGCCCATCCCCGTTCCAGGCCGTCGAGCGCGATGCCGTCGGCGGGCGGGTTGACGGCCGGGGCCATGAAGGTTTCCAGGCAATGGGCGATGGCGTCCATGCCGGTGGCGGCGGTCAGCAGGGGCGGCAGGCCGAGCGTGAGCTCGGGGTCGCAGATGGCGGCCTTGGGCATCAGCAGCCAGTTGTGGAACCCTAGCTTGCGGCCGTCGTCGACGATCACGATGGCACCGCGTGCCACTTCGCTGCCGGTGCCCGCCGTGGTGGGCACGGCGATGACGGGGGCCACCGCGGCGGTGATCTTCGGGCTGCCGCCTTCGATGGTGGCGTAGGTCTTCAGCGGGCCCGGGTGGGTGGCGGCGATGGCCACGCCCTTGGCGAGGTCCATGCTGGAGCCACCGCCCACGGCGACCAGGCCGTCACAGCCCTCGGCGCGGTAGACGTCGACGGCCGCGCGCACGGCGGCCTCGGTGGGGTTGAACGGGGTCTGGTCGTAGATGGCGTGGGGCCGGCCCGCGAGGGCGGCGAGGGCCTTGTCGAGCACACCCGCCTGGCGCACGCCGGGGTCGGTGACCACGAGCGGCTTGCGGATGCCAGCCCGCTCGCACTCCTCGGGCAGCAGGTTCACCGCGCCAAAATCGAGCTGGATCTGGGTGAGGTAGAGGATGGTGGCCATGGGCAGGATGGGCAGGGGATCGAACACACTCAGTATGCTCTGGTCTGCGCCCCTTCCCGACCGCCCGACCTTCGATGGAAACCCTGTGATCTCGCCTTCCCCGAGCCCCGCGATGCGGGGCCTGCTCGACCGCATCCGCCGCGCCGGCCAGCCGCCGTTCCATACCCAGACCGCCGCCGAGGCTCGCGCGCTCTATGCCCGCAGCGCCGAGGTGCTGGACCTGCCGCGCGCGCCGCTTGCGCGGGTCGAGGACGTCACCATCCCCGCATTCGATGGCACGCCGCTGCCGGCACGCCTGTACGCACCTTCGGCCGGACGCTTGCCGGTGATGCTGTACCTGCACGGCGGCGGGTTCACCATCGGCAGCATCGAGACCCACGACAGCCTGTGCCGCCAGCTGGCCCTGCGCAGCGGGGCGGCGGTGGTGTCGCTCGGCTACCGCCTGGCACCCGAACACCGGTTTCCGATGGCGGTGGAAGACACGTGGGCCGCGTTGCGCTGGCTGCACGAGGCAGGCGCCACGTCGCTCGGCCTCGATGCGGCGCGCCTGGCGATCGGGGGCGACAGCGCCGGTGGCACGCTGGCAGCAGTGACCGCGCTCTGGGCGCGCGACCAGGGCATTGCGCTGCGGCTTCAACTGCTCATCACGCCCGGCACGGCGGATGTCGCCTCCATGCCATCGCGTGCGGCATTCGCCGAAGGTTTCCTGCTCGATGCCCGTACGATCGACTGGTTCTTCGACCACTACATCACGGTCTCCGGCCGGGCCGACTGGCGCTTCGCGCCACTCAACGCCGATGATGTCGAGGGGGTTGCGCCCGCGTGTTTCGTGCTCGCGGAATGCGACCCGCTGGTCGACGAAGGTGTGGCGTACGCTGACCGTCTGCGTGCCGCCGGCGTGCCGGTCGACATCGACATCCAGCGTGGCATGACCCACGATTTCATCAAGATGGGCCGCGCGCTGCGCGAGGCCCAGGCCGCGCAGGCGTTTGCCGCCCGCGCACTGACCCACGCATTCGAGGCACCATGAAAAGAAGCGAGTTCCGATTCACCGAGCGCCTGCGCGTGCGCTGGGCCGAAGTCGACATGCAGAAGATCGTCTTCAATGGCCACTACCTGATGTACATCGACACCGCCGTGTCGGGCTACTGGCGGGCCATGGCGGCACCGTACGAGGACACGCTGAAGTACCTCGGCGGCGACCTGTTCGTCCGCAAGTCCACGCTGGAATACCACGCACCGGCGCGTTTCGACGACGTGCTCGACGTGGGCATCCGCTGCGGCCGCGTCGGCAACTCGTCGATGGTGTTCAACGGCGTGGTGTTCCGCCAGGACGAGGTGCTCGTCAGCGCGGAGCTGGTGTACGTGTTCGCCGATGCAGTGGCCCCCACGCCGAAGCCGGTGCCCCAGGAACTGCGCGAGCTGCTGCAGAACTTCGAGGCGGGGCGGCCCATGACCAACGTGCGCGTGGGGTCCTGGGACGAACTGGGCGCCGATGCCCACCGCATCCGCACCACCGTGTTCATCGAGGAGCAGGGCATCCCGGCCGAGATGGAATGGGACGATGCCGACCAGGGGTGTGTGCACGCCGTGGCCTACAACCACTTCGGCGCCCCGTTGGCCACCGGCCGGCTGCTGGAGCACGTGCCGGGTGTCGCGAAGATCGGCCGCATGGCCGTCTCGCAGCCGATGCGTGGCAGCCGCGTGGGCAAGGCCGTGCTCGACGCGCTGATGAAAACCGCCCGCGAGCGCGGCTACCGCGAAGCGGTGCTGCACGCGCAGGTGTCTGCGTCGCCCTTCTACGTGCGGTCGGGCTTCGTGCCGCGCGGGCCGGTGTTCGACGAGGTGGGGATCCCCCACGTCGAGATGGTGTGCGCGCTGTGAGAGTCAGCCTCTCAGGCCGTGGCGCGCTTGCGCCGTGCCGGCGGATCGGGCTTGAGCAGCGTGCGCACGCGGGTTCGCCGCACGGGCTGGGCCATCTCCTGCGTCTCGGTGCTTTCCGTGACGGCTTCCTGCGCACTCGCGTGAGACGGGGGGGCTTCGGCGTAACGCGGCGGCCAGTCCTTCAGCAGTGATCGGCGCAGCAGTGCCATGCCACCGGTGGCGCTGAACGTGCGCTCGAACACGTGGGTCACGAGCCGCTTGTTGACCCGCTCGGCGATCACGAGCGTGGAGCAGCGTGTGCCATAGGTCTGGTCGGGGGTGCGGATGAACGCCGATGACAGCACCTTCTCCCATTCCGCCGACACCCCGGTGTTGGGCAGTTCGCCATCGTCGGCCGGGGTGCGGTCGCCCAACGCCTCGAACAACCGGGCGGCGAGTGCGTCGACGGTTTCGCAGGTGCCGACGGCCTCGCGCACCGCGTCCTTCAGCACCTCGACCTTCGGCCACGGGGTGTCGAGCGTGCCGTTGGAGAGGCCGTAGAGCCCCCGCTCGAGGCGCACCGGGTGCGAGCTCTGGTTCGTGGCGTAGAAGCAGTCGCCCCGCTGGAAATCGGCGGCGATCAGGTTGAAGCCGTTGTAGCCGCTGAGGGCGGTGCGCATCCAGAAGCGGTCGGTGGTGGCGTCGCCAGCGAGCCAGCGCTGCACGATCTCGCCGCGCGACGGTGCGCCGGCATCGCGCGGGGCGGTGGGCGCACGCACGTTGGTGACCATGGCCATGCGGCCTTCGGCGGTGAGGCCGAGCCAGGTGCCGCCGGCCTCCAGGTCACGGCCGCCCAGGATGTCCGGCAGGCCGGGGCCGGGTGACCACCACGCGAGGCGGGCGGCGGGCCGGTTGAAGAATTCGTCGCGGTTCCCCGCCACCACGAGGGGGAAGCGGCGCGACTGGTCGATGGCGAGGGTCAGCAGGCACATGGTACGAAGACCTCGACGTGGCGCGCGGTGCAGCCCAGCGGCGCCAACGCCTCGGCCGCGGACTGTTCGATCGATTGTTCAAGCGCCTCGGTGACCCCGTCGGGGTGCCCGGGCAACGCGTAGGTTTCCATCCAGGTGTGCCATCCATCAGCCGGTTCAGGCCGGCGCAACAGGCGGGCCTGCAGGCCGGGGAACCGGTTCCGCAGGCGCGTCTGGTGCGCCATGACCTCGGACTGCAACGCGGTCGCGTCTGCCGTCTTCGCTCGATAGTAGATGAACAACTCGCGGGCGACGGCCATGGTGGTGGGCAGGGGTTGTGAACTTGTCGACGCAGATGCCTCCCTTGGTCAGGGGGGTACCGGATTCTCGCCGCGAGGTGTGCAGCGTGTCACGAACGGGCGGCAAGCCCCTGCGGGGGCGTCAGTCGATCAGGGCAAGCGCTCCCAGCGCGCCGATGGCGCCCAACGCGCCCACGGCACCCGCTGCGCCGAGATTGCGCACGCGGGTCTTGAGCTGCTTGCCGGTGCGCCACGCGCCGGCCTTGGCTGCGTCGCGCCAGCGGTTCGCGCCCACGCCGGCCGGGTTCAGCTTCAGCCGTCGCAGGTGGTCGTTCAACACCATCGCGTCGGTCAGCAGCAGGTTTTCGTCGGTCTTGAAAAAGAGCGACAGCGAGATCGAGACTTCACTGGGGCCATTGCGCACGTGGTGCCCCGCCACGAACGGGATGTGCAGCGTGTCGCCGGGCTGGAAGTCGTACGTGGTGGCGAGCGCGTCCATCTCCGGCCGCCACAAGGGCCGCTTGCCCGAGTACGCCACCAGGCTCTCGCGCACGTCGGCGTTCATCACGGCAGGGTCCCATTGCGGGAACACCGAGATCTGCTTGCTTCCCTGGAACTGCATCAGGAAGTTGGTGTAGCGGTCGATGTGGAACGGCGTGATGCTGTCGGGCGACGAGATGAACAGGTACATCTTCGGGTCGTTAGGCTGGCCGCGGGTGCCGGCGGCGTCGAGCACGCCGCGCACGTCCTTCATCAGCTCCCGGTACAGCGGGTGGAACGATCCGTCACGGTCCGGTTCGCGGATCATGATGTACGAGTTCGACGTCTTCAGCGTGTCGATGGTCTCCTCGATCGACATGCCGTTCGCGTGGTCGCGGGCGGCGGTCTCGAAGTTGTCGCTGCGCTTCAACTTGCCGCTCGAGTAGTGCACCTGCCAGTCCGGCAGCGTGGGGATCATCCGGGCGAGGTTCGACATCTCGAGCGCCGGGTGGCCCAGCAGCCGGTGCTTGAACATGAAGGGTTCGCGGTCGAACAGGTCGGGCCGGACGTCCTCGGCGAAACAGGTCATGCGTGTACTGGTCACGGGCGTTGCTCCAATGCGGTCTTCGATGAGACGGCAGTGTGCAGAGCCCGCAAGATGGGCGCAGTCACGCGTTCGAGGGGAGGGGGCGTGCCTCCCGCCGTGATCGTGAACTATTGACACCCCTGCCCGAGGGGGAGGTCAGTCAGCCGCTTCGGTGGTGACCTCGTAGGGCATGGGCGCCTGCGTGAGCAGCGGTCCGTCGGCGGCGCCCAGGTGCAGCGTGCCGTCGTTCAGTGCCGCGAGTTTCATCTCGGCGAGCACGCTGCTGCCACCGGGGGCTCCCGGCAGGGTCACCGCGTTGACCACCATGCCGGCGGGCTGGCCCGGGTCGGCGCTGTGGAAGATTTCCTGGCCGGCCGCAGCCGGGGCCGCACCGAAGAACAAGTAGGTGCGGCGCTTGATGGTGCCGCGGTACTGGCTGCGGGCCACGATTTCCTGGCCGGGGTAGCAGCCCTTCTTGAAGTCGACCCCGCCGATCAGTTCGTAATTCAGCATCTGGGGCACGAACTGGTCCACCGTGGGGGCCTCGATGGCGGCGACACCGCTCTGCACCTCGCCCCAGCGCCAGGCGGCCAGGTCGAGGGCGGGCAACGCGGGGGCGGCCGTGCCGGCCGGTGCCACCCACAGATAGCGGGCGGCGCTGGCCACGTCGGGCAGGCGAACCACGCTGGCACCATCACGTTCGGTGCGGCCCCAGATGGCGGCGGGTGCGGCGGCGCCCAGCCAGGCCGTGGCCGACGGGCCGGCGAGGCCCAGGCGCTGCAGGTCGGCCGTGGCGTCGGTGAGCTTGCACTTCGCGCGCAGCACGAACATCGACAGGCGCTTGAGCGTGGCGGGCAGCACGTCGGCGCTGCACAGCAGCAGCACCTCGTCGGCGGACGTCTTCCAGGCGGTGAAACTCGCGAGCAGCCGCCCCTTGGCCGAGCAGTAGCCGGCCAGGCGCGCGCGGGTGGTGTCGAGCAGCGCGAAGTCGTTGGTGAGCTGGCCGTGCAGGAAGGCGGCGGCGTCCGCGCCGGCGGCGCGGATGGCGCCGAGGTGCGCCAGGGGCACGGCGCCGTCGAGTGTGAAGTGGCTGGTCATGTGGCGATTATGATCACGGCCCCGTCCTCGCATTGTCCCTGGGGTCTCCGCCCCCATATCCACCTCGTGAAGTTCCTGCGCCGTTGCCTGTTGCTGATCGTGCTTGCCGCCCTGGCGGTGGGAGGTGCGGCCGTGTGGTGGTTGCAGGCGCCGCTGGCGCTGGCGGCCGACTCGGTCGAAGTCTCCATCGAACCCGGCACGTCGCCGCGCGAGGTGGCCAACCTGTGGTCGCAGGCGGGCGTGCGGTCGAATGCCTTCCTGCTGTACGAGTGGTTCCGCTGGTCGGGCCAGGCCCGCAAGATCCGGGCGGGCAGCTACCAGATCGGGCAGGGCACCACGCCGCGCGCGCTGCTCGACAAGATGGTGCGGGGCGACGAGGTGCTCGCCAACGTGCGACTGATCGACGGCTGGACGTTCCGGCAGTTCCGCGCGGAACTGGCCCGCGCGCCCGACCTGAAGCAGACCACCGCCGGCATGAGCGAGGCCGAGCTGATGGCGGCCATCGGGGCCCCGGGCCTGCCGCCCGAGGGGCGGTTTTTCCCCGACACGTATGCCTTCAGCAAGGGGGCGAGCGACCTGGTGGTGCTCAAGCGCGCCCACCGCACCATGCAGCGGCAGCTGGCCGCGGCCTGGGAGGAGCGGGCCTCTGGCACGCCGCTCAAGTCGATGGACGAGGCGCTGGTGCTGGCGTCCATCGTCGAGAAGGAAACCGGCGTGGCCTCGGAACGCGGGCTCGTGGCCGGCGTGTTCGTCAACCGCCTGAAGATCGGCATGCCGCTGCAGACCGACCCCACGGTGATCTACGGGCTGGGGCCGTCTTTCGACGGCAACCTGCGCAAACGCGACCTGCAGACCGACGGCCCGTACAACAGCTACCTGCGCGCAGGCCTGCCGCCCACGCCCATCGCGATGCCGGGCAAGGCCGCGCTGCTGGCCGCCGTGCGGCCCGACCCCACGAAGGCGCTGTACTTCGTGGCCAAGGGCAACGGCACGAGCCAGTTCAGTGACAACCTCGCCGATCACAACCGCGCGGTCAACCAGTACCAACGCTGAAAGAGGTTTCCCCGTGGGTGGACGATTCATCAGCTTCGAAGGCATCGACGGTGCGGGCAAGTCCACGCACATCGAGGCGCTGGCCCAGCGCTGGCGCGCGGCCGGCCAGGAGGTGGTGCTGACCCGCGAGCCCGGGGGCACCGACCTCGCCGAGCGCCTGCGCGACCAGGTGCTGCACACCGCGATGGACCCGCTCACCGAGGCGCTGCTGGTGTTCGCCGCCCGGCGCGACCACCTGCGCGAGGTCATCCGTCCGGCGCTGGCCGCCGGCCACACCGTGTTGTGCGACCGCTTCACCGACGCCACCTTCGCCTACCAGGGCGGTGGCCGCGGTTTCGACCCGCACGTGCTCGCCACGCTCGAAGGCTGGGTGCAGGAAGGGTTGCAGCCCGCCTTGACGGTCTGGTTCGACCTGCCGGCCGCCACCGCCGCAGGGCGCCGGGCCGCTGCCCGCACGCCTGACCGCTTCGAGCAGCAGGACACCGATTTCTTCGAACGGGTGCGTGCCGGCTACCAGGCGCGCCTGGAGCAGGACCCGGGCCGGTTCGTGCGGCTCGACGCCGCCCGCACCCGCGACGAGGTGTGGGCCCAACTGGTCACCGAACTGGAGCAGCGCGGATGGTAGGTCCTGACGGCGCCCTGCCGCTCCCCTGGCTCGCCGGCCCGCTGGCCCACGCGCTGCGCACGCAGCAGGGACATGCGCTGCTCGTGCACGGCCCGCAGGGCATCGGCCAGTTCGAACTGGCGTTGTCGCTCGCCCAGAGCTGGCTGTGTGAACAACGCACGGGCGACCAGGCCTGCGGCCACTGCGCCAGCTGCCACCTGGTGCAGGCCCGGTCGCATCCGGACCTGCTGGTGCTGCTGCCCGAGGCGCTGAGCGAGGCGCTCGGGTGGTCCACCGACGACACCGCCAGCGACAAGGCGTCCAAGGCCAAGCCCAGCAAGGAACTGAAGGTCGAGGCCATCCGCGCCGCGGTGCTGTTCGCGCAGACCACGTCCGCGCGCGGGCGGGGCAAGGTGGTGCTGGTGCACCCGGCCGAGCGCATGAACATGATCTCCAGCAACACCTTGCTGAAGACGCTCGAGGAGCCGCCCGGCGCGGCCCGGTTCATCCTGAGCTGCGGTGCGCCCCAGGACCTGCTGCCCACCATCCGCAGCCGCTGCCAGGCCGTGCCGCTGGCGCTGCCCGACGCCGAGGTGGCCCGCCAGTGGCTCGCCAGCCACCAGGTGGCCCAGCCCGAGGTGCTGCTGGCGGCCGCCGGTGGCCAGCCGCTCGAAGCGCTCGCGTGGTCGAAGGACGGGCTCGACGCCGTCACCTGGACACGCCTGCCCCGCCAATTGGCCGCGGGGGAGGCCGGCACGCTCGCCACCTGGCCGCTGCCTCGCCTGCTCGACGCGATGCACAAGCTTTGCCACGACGCCATGTGCGTGGCCTGCGATGCACCCCCCCGCTACTACCCGCCGGCGGCCCTGCCCAAGGCCGGGTCGGTGGCGGCGCTGAACGCCTGGTCCAAGGAACTCGGCACCGTGCTGCGCCACGCCGAGCACCCGTGGAGCGGCCCGCTGATGGTGGAGTCGCTGGTGCTCAAGGCGAGGAACGCCCTCGCGCCCCGCGCCAACTGATGCGCATATCCCCTGGCCAACGCGCGGCCGCCGCTTCGTTACACTGCAGACCATGAGCGAACCCACCGCCACCCCCCGTCCGATGGGCACCACCACGCTGGCCGCCGCGAATGCACCGCGGCCCAGCGTGATCCAGCTCGTTTTCCGCGAAAAGGGCGCGCTGTACGCGGCCTACATCCCCGTCTTCACCGACGGCGGCCTGTTCGTGCCTACCACCCGTGAGTACAAGCTCGGCGAAGACATCTACCTGCTGCTGTCCCTCCCGGACGACCCACAGCGTTACCCGGTGGCCGGCAAGGTCGCCTGGATCACGCCGGCCAACGCGTCCGGCGGCCGCACCCAAGGGGTGGGCGTGCGCTTCCCCGGCGACGAAAAGACCCGCCTGCTGCGCCTGAAGATCGAGGAAATCCTCGGCACGTCGATTGCATCGGCCAAGCCCACCCAGACCATCTGACCTTGCCGGCCGCGGCCTCCCTCGGCCGCCCCTTGCCTGCCCATGTTCGTCGATTCCCACTGCCACCTGGCCTTCCCCGAACTGCGGGCCAAGCTGCCCGAGATCCGTGCCGCCATGGCCGAGGCCCGGGTCGATCGCGCGCTGTGCATCTGCACCACGCTCGAGGAATTCGACGACGTGCACTCGCTCGCCACGGAATTCGACAACTTCTGGTCGTCGGTGGGCGTGCACCCCGACAACGAGGACGTGCGCGAACCCGACGTCGCCACCCTCGTGGCCCTGGCCGCCCGCCCGCGGGTGGTGGCCATCGGCGAGACCGGACTCGACTACTACCGCCTGAACGGGCGCAGCGTGGCCGACATGGAATGGCAGCGCGAGCGCTTTCGCGTGCACATCCGCGCGTCGAAAGAAACGGGGCTGCCGCTCGTGATCCACACCCGCAGCAGCTCGGACGACACCGTGGCGGTGCTGAAGGAGGAGGGCGGTGACGCCGGGGTTTTCCACTGCTTCACCGAATCCATGGCCGTGGCCCGTGCCGCGCTCGACCTGGGTTTCTACATCTCGTTTTCCGGCATCCTGACGTTCAAGAACGCGGCCGACCTGCGCGAGGTGGCCGCCTACGTGCCCCTCGACCGCTGCCTGATCGAAACCGACAGCCCCTACCTGGCGCCCGTGCCCTACCGCGGCAAGACCAACAACCCGTCCTACGTGCCCTATGTGGCCCGGCAGATCGCCGAGTTGAAGGGGGTGCCGGTCGAGGCCATCGCCCAGGCCACCACCGAGAATTTCGAACGCCTGTTCCCCGTCCGCCAGCGTGTCTGACGGGACAAGGTTGTCTGGGAACTTCTGACACGCCGTTTGGCGCGGGGCCGACTTACCGGAAATGCCCCCGGTCCCTACAGTTCATGCATCGACTTCCCCTGTTCACCGGAGAATTCACATGCAGACCTCAGACACCCTGGCCATTGCCAACCCCTTCGCGCTGATGCTCAACCCGGCCGAAGTGTTCCAGGCCATCGGGCGGTCCGATCGCCTCGAGCGTCTGCAGCGTCGTGTGTGCCGCCCGCTGGACAAGCCGCTGATCGCCCACGTGCCGGCCGATTTCAGCGACTACGACCACGCCATCGACGCCGAACCCGAAACCGATGAATGAGGGTTGACCGAGGGTAAACCCTCGGTTTCGCCTGGCCGCCTCGGCGCACCCGCGCCGTGTTGCAGAATCCAGGCCGCATGTTGACCCTTCACGACCTCGCCTGCGCCAAGGGCGAACGCCTCCTCTTCAAGGGTGTGCATTGCACACTCGAACGCGGCGCATGGCTCCACGTCACCGGTGCCAACGGCATCGGCAAGACGAGCCTGCTGCGCCTGCTGTGCGGCCTCTCACCCCCCGCCACCGGAGAAATCCGGTGGGACGGCGAGCCCATCCAAGCGCTGGGTGAAACCTGGCGGCGCCAGTTGCTCTACATCGGCCACGACAGTGGCCTGCAGGGCATGCTCAGCGCACGCGAGAACCTGCGGGTGGCCGCGGCACTGGCCGGGTCCCGCCCGTCCGACACCGAACTCACCGCTGCGCTCGCCCGGCTCGGCCTGGCCGGCCGCGCCCATCTGCCGGCCCGGTTCCTGTCCCAGGGACAGAAGCGCCGCGTGGCGCTCGCCCGCCTCGTGGACAGCACCGCGCCGGTCTGGGTGCTGGACGAACCCTTTGTCGCGATCGACGGTGAAGCGCTCCAGGTGCTGTCCGGGCTGATCGCCGCGCACCTCGAACGCGGTGGCCTGGCCGTGCTCACGAGCCACCAGGCCGTCGACATCCCCGGCCGTTCCGGCCAGTTGCTGGAGCTGACCCGATGAGCGGCGATCCCACCGTGTTCGCCACCGTGCTGCGGCGCGACCTGCAGGTGGCCATGCGGCAAAAGAGCGATGTGCTCATGTCGCTGGTGTTTTTCGTGATGGTGGCCAGCCTGTTCCCGCTGGCCATCGGGCCCGAGACGGCGCTGCTGCAGCGCATCGCGCCCGGCATCCTGTGGGTGGGGGCCCTGCTGGCCGCGGTGCTGTCGCTGCAGCGCATGTTCGCGGGCGACCACGCCGATGGCAGCCTCGAGCAGATGGTGCTGTCGCCCACGCCGCTGTACGTCACCGTGGCGGCGAAGACGCTCGCGCACTGGCTCGTGGCCGGGCTGCCGCTGGTGCTGGTGGGGCCGGTGCTCGGGCTGCAGTTCAACCTCGACCCGCGCAGCCTCGGGCTGCTGATGCTGTCGCTGCTGCTCGGCACGCCGGTGCTGAGCCTGGTGGGGGGCGTGGGCGCCGCGCTCACGCTGGGCGTGCGGGGCGGCGGGGTGCTGCTGGCGCTGTTGATCCTGCCGTTGTATGTGCCGGTGCTGATTTTCGGGGCGGGTGCCGTGGAGGCCGATGCGGCCGGGCTGGATCCGTCGGGCCACCTGCTGCTGCTGGGCGCGATGTTCGTGTTGAGCGCGTTTTTCGCGCCGTGGGCCACCACGGCTGCGTTGCGCATCTCGTTGGAGTAGGCGATCGGCCTCGGGCCAGGGCCCGGGCAACTGTTATAAGTTGAAACCCCGAGGAGTCGCCCGCCCGGGGGCTGTGTTTCCCACAGTACATTCCGAGGCTGATTTTTTCGAACGAGAAGTTCACGCGGCAGCCGAATGTCCTCAGCCACCAAGATCAACTGGTTCCGTTTTGCGTCTCCCCAGACCTTCTACCCTCTGGCCGGACGCCTGTGGGCGCTGTTCGCGCTGCTGGCCGCCGGCTTTGCCGTGGCCGGCCTCTGGGTCTCGTTTTTCGTGGCCCCGGTGGATGCCCAGCAGGGCCAGGGCTACCGCATCATCTTCATCCACGTGCCTGCCGCCTGGATGGCCATGTTCCTCTACGTGGTGATGGCCGCCTGGGCGGCCGTGGGGCTCGTGTTCAACCTGCGGCTCGCCAGCATGATGGCGTCGGCGCTGGCACCCACCGGCGCGCTGTTCGCGCTGCTGTCGTTGTGGACCGGCGCGCTGTGGGGCAAGCCGATGTGGGGCGCCTGGTGGGTGTGGGACGCCCGGCTCACGTCCACGCTGATCCTCTTTTTCCTGTACCTCGGGTTCCTCGCGCTGCAGGCAGCCATCGACGACCCGCGGCGCGCCGACCGCGCCGGTGCGCTGCTGGCGCTGGTGGGCGTGGTGAACGTGCCCATCATTTATTTTTCGGTGAAATGGTGGAACACATTGCACCAGGGCGCCTCTGTCTCTGTGACCCGCTCGCCATCCATGGCGAGCGTGATATTGTGGGGCATGCTGCTGATGGTGATGGCATGCTGGATGTACGCGGCAGCCGCCTGCCTGTCGAGGGTGCGCAGCATCATCCTCGAGCGGGAGCGGCATGCGGATTGGGTGAAAGATGCAGTGGCACAGTCTCGGTGAGTTTTTCGCGATGGGCGGATACGCCTTCTATGTTTGGGGTAGCTTCGGCGCCACGGTCCTGGCCCTCGGCATCGAGGCCGCCTTGCTGCGCGCCCGCCGCCGCCAGGCACTGGCGCAGGCCGCGCTCCCTCAGGACCTGATGCCATGAAACCCCGTCAGAAACGCCTGGCCTTCATCGTGGGCGGCGTGGCCAGCCTCGGCATCGCCACGGCCCTCGTGCTGAATGCCTTCCAGAGCAACCTCGTCTTCTTCTTCACGCCGTCGCAGATCGCCGCGGGCGAAGCCCCGAAGGACCGCACGTTCCGCATCGGTGGCATGGTGAAGGCCGGCAGCGTGCAGCGCACCGACCTCACCGTGCGGTTCGTCGTCACCGACACCGTGCGCGAAACCCCGGTCACGTACACCGGCATCCTTCCCGACCTCTTCCGCGAGGCCAAGGGCGTGGTGGCGCAGGGGCGGTTGAACGCCGAAGGGCTGTTCGTCGCGAACGAGGTGCTGGCCAAACACGACGAGAACTACATGCCCCCCGAAGCCCAGCACGCAGTGGACCAGGCCCAGAAGGCCGCGAGGACCTTGAAGCCATGATTCCCGAGATCGGTCACTTCGCGCTGATCCTCGCGCTGCTCGTCTCCATCGTGCAGGGGGTGCTGCCGCTCGTGGGCGCCCACCGCCAGCGGGCGGACTGGGTCGCGCTGGCGCGGCCCAGCGCCCAGCTCGTGTTCCTGCTCATCGCCGTGTCGTTCGGCTGCCTCGCGCAGGCGTTCCTCGCAAACGACTTCTCGGTGCTGTACGTGGCCCAGCATTCCAATTCGCAGCTGCCGGCCATGTACCGGTTCGCGGCGGTGTGGGGCGGCCACGAAGGGTCGCTGCTGCTGTGGGTGCTGATGGGGTCCGTGTGGGGCCTGGGCGTGGCCACGTTCTCGCGGCAGTTGCCTGACGACATGGTGGCGCGTGTGCTGGGGGTGCTGGGGCTGCTGGCGGTGGGGTTCCTGCTGTTCATCCTGGCCACGTCGAACCCGTTCACCCGCCTCGTGCCGGCCGCCGCAGACGGGCGCGACCTGAACCCGCTGCTGCAGGACCCCGGGCTCGTGTTCCACCCGCCCATGCTCTACATGGGCTACGTGGGCTTCTCCGTGGCGTTTGCCTTTGCCATCTCGGCGCTGCTGTCGGGCCGGCTCGACGCCGCCTGGGCACGCTGGTCCCGCCCGTGGACCACGGCCGCGTGGATCTTCCTCACGTTCGGCATCGCGCTGGGCTCCTGGTGGGCCTACTACGAACTGGGCTGGGGGGGCTGGTGGTTCTGGGACCCGGTCGAAAACGCGTCGTTCATGCCGTGGATCGTGGGCACCGCGCTGATCCACTCGCTGGCCGTCACCGAAAAGCGGGGCACGTTCAAGAACTGGACCATCATCCTGGCCATCAGCGCGTTTTCGCTGTCGCTGCTGGGCACCTTCCTCGTGCGCTCCGGCGTGCTGACGTCGGTGCACGCGTTTGCCACCGACCCCACCCGCGGCGTCTTCGTGCTCGGGTTCCTGACCGTCGTGGTGGGCGGGTCGCTGGGCCTGTTCGCCTGGCGCGCGCCGAAGGTGAGCGTGGGCGGCCATTTCGCCGTGGTGTCGCGCGAGGCGCTGCTGCTGCTGAACAACGTGCTGCTGATGACCGCGGCTGCCAGCGTGCTGCTCGGCACGCTGTACCCGCTCATCGTGGACGCGCTGAACCTCGGCAAGATCTCGGTGGGCCCGCCGTACTTCAACAGCGTGTTCGGCCCGCTGATGGTGCCGCTGCTGATGCTGATGCCGCTCGGCCCGCTCGCCCGCTGGAAGGCGGCCGACTGGCGCGACATGCTCGCCCGGCTGCGCCCTGCCATCGTGGTGGCCGTGATCGCCGCCGTGGCCGTGCCGTTCCTGATGGGCGCGTGGTCGTGGCTTGCCGCGCTCGGGGCGTTCCTGGCCGCGTGGATTGTCAGCAGCTCGGCCGTGCACGTCTGGCACCAGACCCGCCGCGGTACCATGCGGGCGCCGCTGTCGTTCTGGGGCATGCACCTCGCGCACTGCGGCATCGCCGTGTTCGTGGTGGGCGCCACCTTCGTGTCCACGTACCAGACCGAGCGCGACGTGCGCATGGCCCCCGGCGACACCGTCGACGTGGGTGGCTACACGTTCCGCCTCGTGGGCGTGAGCGAGGTGCGCGGGCCCAACTACGTGGCCCAGCGCGGCGACGTGGAACTCTCCCGCAACGGCGAAGTGCTGCGTTCGCTGCACCCTGAAAAACGCAAGTACCTGTCATCCACGATGCCCATGACCGAAGCGGCCATCGACGCCGGCCTCACGGGTGACCGCTACGTGGCACTCGGTGAACCGCTCGACGCCTCCGCATGGAGCCTGCGCGTGTACCACAAGCCCTTTGTCGATTGGGTGTGGGGCGGTTGCCTGTTGATGGGCCTGGGTGGTTTGCTGGCCGCGGCCGACCGCCGCTACCGGCTGGGCAAGGCACGCACCGCGCCGGCCGTGGCAGCCCAGGGAGCCCCCGCATGAAAAAGCGTTTCCTGTGGCCGCTGGCCATCTTCATCGTGCTCGTCGGGTTCCTGGCCGTGGGCCTGAAACGCGACCCGAGCCTCGTGCCGTCCCCGCTCGTGGGCAAGCCCGCGCCGGTGTTCGACCTGCCGCAGCTCGATGCCACGGCGCGCTTCGCGCCGAAGGACCTGCAGGGCCAGGTGTGGATCTTCAACGTGTGGGCGTCGTGGTGCGTGGCCTGCCGCGAGGAACACCCGGTGCTGGTGGCGCTGTCACGCGAGAAGCTGGTGCCGCTCGTCGGCCTCAACTACAAGGACCAGCCCGCTGACGCGAAACTCTGGCTCGAGCGCCACGGTAACCCTTACACCCTGTCGGCGGTGGACGCCGACGGCCGCGTGGGCATCGACTACGGCGTGTACGGCGTGCCCGAGACCTATGTGATCGACAAGGCCGGCGTGATCCGCTTCAAGCAGATCGGCCCGGTCACCCGCGAGGTGCTCGACGAGAAGATCCGGCCGCTGCTGAAGGAGCTGCAACGGTGAAGCGCTTCCTGCTGTCCGCCTTTGCTGCCTGGTGCCTGGTGGTGATCCCCGCCGCGGCCCGCGAAGCCGCCCCGCTGGCCGAAGACCCGGTGGTGGAGCAGCGCCTCATCCGCATCTCCGAGGACATCCGCTGCCTCGTGTGCCAGAACGAATCGCTCGCGGGCTCGCGCGCCGACCTCGCCAACGACCTGCGCCGCGAGATCCGCAAGCTGATCCACGAGGGCAAGACCGACGCCGAGATCACCGACTTCCTCGTCAGTCGCTACGGTGACTTCGTGCTGTACCGCCCACCCGTCAAGCCGCTGACGTGGGTGCTGTGGTTCGGCCCGTTCCTGCTGGTGGTGGCGGGTGTCGTCTTCCTCGTGGCGTACCTGCGCCGCCGCCAGCAAACCTATGCCGCGTCGGCCGCTCCCGGGCTGTCTGACGACGAGCGCCGCCGCGCCCAGGCGCTGCTGGACGCCACGGACCCCCGCCCATGACCGCCTTCCTGTCCATTGCCGCGCTGCTGACCCTTCTCGTGATCGGGCGGCTGCTGTGGCCGTTGTTGCGCGGGTCGCGCGGCAGCACGCTGACCGTGGCCCAGCTCAATTCCAAGGTCTACCGCGACCAGCTGCAGGAACTGGAACGCGACCTCGCCCGCGGGCAGCTGACCGAACCCGCCTACGCGGAGGCCCGTGACGAACTGCAGCGCCGCCTGCTCGAAGACGTGTCGGCCGCCCCGGCCAGCACCGCGGTTCCCGTGTCGACGTCGGGCCGCTGGACGGCGGTGGCGCTGGCCGTGCTGGTGCCGCTGGGCGCCGCCGGGCTCTACAACCGAGTAGGCAATGCCGCCGCCATCGACACACCCACGGCGCGCGCGGGGGCTGCACCCGAGGACGTGCTCCGTGCCGTCGAGCACCTGGCCGAGGCCCTGCGTAAATCACCCGACAACCTGGAGGGCTGGGTGCTGCTGGGCCGGGCCTACGCCCGCATGGAGCGGTTCGCTGACGCCGCCGCGGCCTACGAACGCGCCGCACCGCTGATCCAGAAGGACCCTGGCCTGCTCGTCGAACAGGCCGACGTGCTCGCCGCGGCCGCCGGTGACCAGCTCGAAGGCCGGCCCATGGAACTCGTCAAGCGGGCCCTTGCCCTCAACCCGAAACACCCGATGGGCCTGATGCTGATGGGCATGTCGGCCTACCGCAGCGGCGACCATGCCGGTGCCGTGGCCGAATGGGACAAGCTGATGGCCGTGCTGCCGCCCGATTCGCCCGAGGCACGCCAGGTGCAATCGAACATCGACCAGGCGCGGAGCGAGGGCAAGTTGCCGGCACCCACGGCGGCCCCGCCGGTGGCCGCGGCCACCGGCGCTACGGTGAGCGGCGAGGTGACGCTGGCCCCGGCGCTGGCCGCCCAGCTCAAGCCCGACGACGTGCTGTTCGTGATCGCCCGGCCCGACGACGGTTCGCGTGCCCCGGTGGCTGTGTTGCGCAAGCGCGTGGCCGACCTGCCGCTGACGTTCACCCTCGATGACAGCATGGCGATGATGCCCGAGCGCACGGTGTCGAAGACCAAGTCGGTGCTGCTGGTGGCGCGCATTTCACGTTCTGGCCAGCCCATGCAACAGCCGGGCGACCTGGCCAGCGAACCCAGCGCGGCCGTGGCGCCGGGCACGAAGGGTGTCCGCCTGGTGATCGACCGCCAGTTGTGATCTCCAGCTCGTTTCCTGCAGCACGGCCACATTGCAGGACACGAGGAGGCAACCCATGAAGTTCCCCGGGGGAGCCGCCTTGTGGGGGCTCGCCGGCGCCATCTTGTGCGCGGGATGGGGGCTGTGTGCCGTGGTGGCGCCGGTTCACGCCGGCACCACGGGCACGCCACCCGCGGCAGGTGAGTTCGTGACCTTCGAGAGCGGCCACGTGCGGCCCATGGCACTGTCCGGCAACGGGTTGCGCCTGTTCGTCGTCAACACCCCGGACAACCGCGTCGAGGTGTACGACACCGCACCCGGCACACCGGTGCTGACCGAGTCCATCCCGGTGGGTCTCGAACCCGTGGCGGTGGCGCTGGCCAGCGACAACCAGCTGTGGGTGGTCAACCACCTGTCCGACAGCGTGAGCATCGTAGACGTGTCCGTCAGCCCCGCCCGTGTGGTCAACACGCTGCTGGTGGGCGACGAACCGCGCGACATCGTGTTCGCCGGCACCGGCAACAAGTGGGCGTTCATCACCGCCGCCCACCGCGGCCAGAACGTCAAGTTCGACCCGAAACTCACCACCGCCGGCACCGGCCGCGCCGACGTGTGGGTGTTCGACACCACCGCGCCCGGCACCGCGCTGGGCGGCACGCCGGTCACCGTGCTGAACCTGTTCGGCGACACGCTGCGCGCACTCGCCAGGAATGCCGCCGGCACGCGCGTGTACGCCGCGGTGTTCAACTCGGGCAACAAGACCACCATCCTCGCCAGCGACATCGGCGAGGGGGGCATCACGAAGCCACCGCCCACCACGGCGGCCGATGGCGCCACGCAGCCGCAGACCGGGCTCATCGTGCAGAAGAACGCGGCCGGCAACTGGGTGGACAGCGGTGACCCGAAGACCGGCACCGCGGCGCGCACGTGGAACTCGCGCGTCAAGCTGAACCTGCCCGACTACGACCTGTTCACCATCGACACGAGCGGCCCCACGCCCACGGTCACCACCACGCGCGTCACCGGCGTGGGCACCACGCTGTTCAACATCGCGGTGAACCCGTCGTCCGGCAAGCTGTACGTCAGCAACCAGGAGGCGCTGAACCTCACGCGCTTCGAGGGCCCTGGCACCCGGTCCAGCACGGTGCGCGGCCACTTCGTCGAAAGCCGCATCACGGTGATCGACGGCATGACCGCCTCGCCGCGCCACCTGAACAAGCACATCACCAGCTACGCCAGCACCACCGGCACCGCCGCCGAAAAAGCCGCCGCGCTCGCCACGCCCCTCGAGATGGCCGTGAGCCCGGACGGTGGCACGCTGTACGTGGCGGCCATGGGGTCCAACAAGCTGGGCCGCTTCAGCACGCAGGAACTCGAAGGAGACACCTTCACGCCGTCGGCCGGCAGCCATGTCGCGCTGACGGGCGGCCTGCCCACCGGCGTGGTGCTGGACCCGGGGCGCCACCTCGCCTTCGTGACCACGCGGGGCGACAACGGCGTGTCCGTCGTCGACACCCAATCGTTCACCGAGCAGGCCCACGTGAAGATGCACAACCCGGAACCGGCGGTAGTCACCAGCGGCCGCAAGTTCCTGTTCGATGCATCGCTCACGTCCAGCCGCGGCGATTCGTCGTGCTCGGGCTGCCACATCTTCGGTGACACGGACCACCTCGCGTGGGACCTGGGCAACCCGGATGAACGCCGCGTGCAGAACCCGGGCGCCTACAACGTGAACATCCCGCGCCTGGGCCGCAACACCAACCTGCACCCGATGAAGGGCCCCATGGCCACGCAGAGCCTGCGCGGCCTGATGGGCAACGGCCCCATGCACTGGCGCGGCGACCGCACGGGCCAGGGCCGCAGCACCGGCGAGACGCTCGAGCAGCAGGCGTTCCAGGACTTCAACGCCGCATTCACCGCCTTGCTGGGCAACGCGGCGCAGCTGCCGGACGCCGACATGGCGGCCCTCACGAACTACGCGCTGAGCCTCAGCTACCCGCCGAGCCCCGTCCTCAACCTCGACTTGTCGCTCACCACGGCGCAGGCGCAGGGGCAGCACATCTACAACACCGTCACGTCGGACACGCTGACCACCTGCAACGGCTGCCACGCCGTCAACGCCGTGCAGAACCAGTTCGGCACCGACGGCACGCTGGCCGTCGAAGGCGGTGGGGTGGACGAGGACATGAAGATCCCGCACCTGCGCAACATGTACGCGAAGGTGGGCATGTTTGCGCGCAACACGCAGGTCGCTGGCGCCCCGGATGCCGGGGACCAGATCCGCGGGTTCGGGTTCGACAACACCGGCGCGTCCGGCACGGTGGCCGGTTTCCTGGGCGCCGCGGTGTTCACGCTGAACGCCACGCAGCGCCACCAGGTCGAGCAGTTCGTGCTGGCCATGAACTCGGAGATGAATCCCATCGTGGGCCAGCAGGTCACCGTGACCCCCGCCAACGCGGGGCAGCGCGACGTCAGCGCACGGTTGAACCTCATCGTCGCGCGTGGCAAGGTGACGAGCCCGCGCGCCGAGTGCGAGGTGGTGGCCAAGGGCGTGATCGCGAACGTGCCGAAGGGCTGGGTGCACAACCGCGGCACCGACCAGTTCGTGCCCGACAAGTCGTCTGAAGCGGCACTCACGCTGACCGAGTTGCTGTCGGCCGCCGCGGCCGACGACGCCGCGCTGACCTTCACCTGCGCGCCTCCGGGCAACGGCACACGCGTCGGTGTCGCACGCACCGGCACGGCCATCCGCGACCGCGATTGACGCTGTTCGAAGGGCCGCTCGGCATAGTTTGTACACATAGATATTGATGAAATGGCCTGTTTCGCTATAATCTATATGTATGCCGAAGACCGCCCGCGCCCTCCTGCAGCTCCCACCTTCGACGGCCGCCGCCATCGAGAAGCTGGGCGCCGACCTGGCTGTGGCTCGCTTGCGCCGCAAGGAGTCATTGAAGGCCTGGGCGAAGCGCATGGGGGTTTCCGTGCCCACGCTTCAACGGCTGGAAGCCGGTGACCCGTCGGTTGGCCTTGGCATCGTCGCGACGGCCCTCTGGCTCATCCAGCGCGACGGCGAGCTGAGAAATCTCGCCGCACCCGAACACGACCAGGGTGCCATCGAGATGAATGTCCGCGAGGCCGTCGAGCTGGGTCGTGCGCGCGCCCAGGCTTCCGCGGAAGCCCGCATCAGCGCGAGCCGGACGAAGGGCTGAGATGCGCCTGGACGACTTGCACCTCTGGTTCCTGGGCGACCCGGCCACACCACGCCTCGTCGGCGCACTGAAGCTCGTGTCCGCCGGCAAAGGCGTCTCGTTGCACTACGGCAAGGCGTGGCTGGGCAGCGGATTCGCCCTGAGCGAGGACCTGTCGCTCGTCGATGTCGAGCACATGCCGCCAAGTCGCCTGGGGGCCGATGCGCAGCGCGCCGTCGGCGCGGTCGACGATGCGCGGCCGGACCGTTGGGGAGAGAAAGTCATCCGCTTCGTGGACAAGCCCAAGCGTCTCTCCCTCATGGAGTACCTGTACTACGCGGGCGACGACCGGTTTGGTGCGCTCGGCGTTTCCACGTCGGCCAGCACGTACAGCCCGCGAGCCGGGAGTGCACTTCCTCGGCTCGAGGAGGCACAGTTGCTCAGCGAGGTCGTGGCAAAGATCGAAGCCGCGGAGCCCCTCAGCGCCCTGGAGGCGAAGATCATCCGCGCGGGCGGCAGCCTCGGTGGCGCGAAGCCCAAGGCGCTCGTCGACATCGGCGGCGAGCAGTGGGTCATCAAGTTCTTCAATGGCGAGCCCGTCGACACGCCGGTCATCGAGCATGCGACGATGACGCTTGCCAGGCGCGCGGGCATTGCCGTGGCCGAGACGCGTGTCGTCCACCTCGCCGGCGGGAACGCCATTGCCGTTCGCCGCTTCGACCGCGAACAGGGCCGGCGCATTCACAGCATCTCGGCGGGCACGGCCATCCGCGCGGCCACTGCGTCCGGAGACGAACCCGAGATGGGGTACCCCGAACTGGCGCGCATTCTCCGCCGCGTCGGCATCGCCCAGGACAACATCAACCAGCGGGATGCACGCGAACTCTTTCGCCGCATGGTGTTCAACATCCTGGTCGACAACACCGATGACCACGAGAAGAACCATTCCCTGCTGGTCGTGAACCCGTTCGAGAATGGCCGCCTGAAGCTGGCGCCGGCGTACGACGTCTTGCCAACCAACTCGGGGCAGGGCTACCAGGAGTTCATCTGCGGCGCCCAGGGCCGCGACTCGACGCTCGAGAACGCCATGTCGCAGTGCGATGCATTCGGCCTGCTGCCCGCGGAGGCTGCGGCCGAAGTGGCGGCCGTCATCGACGTCGTGCACACATGGCAGGCGCACTTCGCGCAGGCCGGCGTGACGGCGCGCGACATCGACAGCCTGGCGGAGCGCATCGACGGCGAAGAACTCCTGGCCCAGCGCACCGATTTCGATCAGGCCAGGTTCCGGTCGGCAACGGCCAGGAAGAAACGAACGAGCCCTTTTCGGCGCAGCTGACCCTGGCCAATCCCACGCGGATCGCTTCCAGGCGCATCGCTGTACCGGGTTCGCCGGTGGGCACTTTCGGCACCGGTCATGAGGTCGTGCCGTTGGCGGGTCCCCGCATGATGGTTCGTGTGGAATGCCATGGCGCCGTGTGTGTGGTTTGCCTGCGGTGTCCATCGCTCCACGGGAAACCACATGGCTCAGGAATCGAACGTCGACATCAAGGTCCGGTTGGGCGTGTTGGCCCATGCCAACGTGGGCCAGCCCGGGCGTCGTCTGGTGTGGCACCGCGCGGGCGGTTGGGTGCCGGTGCCGGCTCGCCGCAGCGGCCTTGCCGGCTGGCTGTCACACGCTGGTGTGTTGCCGGTGCTGGGGGTGCTCGGGATGGGGGCCCTGGTGGCGTGGCTGCTGCTGCACGCCGACGCGCCGCCGTCGGCTCTCGCTCAGGGTTCTGTTCCGGTACCCGCCGCTTCCTCACCAGCGAAGGCGCAAGTCCCATCGCCGGATGCCGGCCACCTCGGTGCTGCTGGCGCGGGCGAACCGGTTTCGCGCGCCGCCAGTTCGCCCGTGCCGGGGGTGCCATCCCCTCCGCCGGGCGATCGGATGGCGCCGCGGCCTGAATGGGCCGCTGCATCTGGTGCAACGCCAGCGGGCATGGCTGTCGCACCAGCGCACGCTTTTCCTGCGCCCGACACTGGCGAGACTCGCGCACCCCGGCGGCCCACGCGCCCGCCTGCGTCGGGCCTGGCGGGTGAAATCGGCCAAGTTGCCGCCAACCCCGAGGCACGTTCTGCCCGTTCAACGCGGCGCCCAGGGCGTGGGCCTGCCGATCTGGCAGCACCTGCCGCTCCGGCATCGCAGGCGCCGCCCAACGACGGCGTGGTCGCCAGTCCCAACCGTTCGGACCTGCTGGTGGCCATCACCAGCGCCAACTCCATCGTGGTGCCCGACACGAAGGGGCTCCCGGCGTCGTTCCGCGTGGGTGAACGCCTGCCGTCGGGCGCCCGGTTGCTCAGGGTCGATCCACGCAGTGGCGAGGCTGAAACCGACCGCGGCCTGATCCGGCTGGAGTGAACAGCATGAAATTCCACCTCGACCTCGACCTCGAACCCGGCCGCGTGCCGGACAGCCCCCATCCTGATCCAGACTACCGCCTGCGGAATGCACCCCATGGCGAGGAGGTGGCGCCGATCCAGGGCGGCCCGGTTGCGCACGTGCGCGTGCCCGTGCTCCACGCGGCCGTGCGGCCGCCGGTGGCACGGCCACCGCCGCCCGAGCCGGCCTGGTTCACCGCGTCACAGGCCGATGGGCCCACGCTGGTGGTGCCGGTGGGCGCGCGTGTGCGCGGCCATTGCCAGGCCCAGCACGTCTGGGTGCTGGGCGAGGTGGACGGGCACGTGTGTGCCACCAGCGGCACGCTGGTGGTGGCCGCCGGGGCCCGGGTTCGCGGCGGCGTGATGGGCGCCGCGGCCGTTGTCATTGCCGGCCGGGTGCAAGGCCGCCGGGGTCGTCCAGCCGTGGTGGCCCATGGCCGGTTGGACATCGCCTGCAGCGCGCACATCACCGGCACCGTGGTGCACGGGGTGGTGGCCCTGTACGAAGGCGCCCGCGTCGAGGGCGACCTGCTGCCGGTCGCACAAGGGTGGGATCGGTCCGGCACCGAGTGAGGCGTCGCGCGGCCGCGGGCGTTGCCGGTGGGGCGCGCAGGCCGGTCGTCTTGACCTGCCGTGCCGGCCCGGTGCGCACGTCAAAAAAGGGTGGCCCGCGCCTGCGGGCCACCAAGCCATGGCATGGCACTGCAAAAGGGGGGCGTTCGCCCGGCATCAAACATCAAACGGGTGCCGCAGCGATCGTGTGGTGCACGTCGTCCGGACGTCACTCGCCGTGGGGTGTCTCAGGCGGCAGGACGGTCTCCGGGCCGGGGTCGCCGGCGTCTCCCGTGTGCAAGGGGCGGACGGGGGCCGGGGCCCGAGGGCGGTCGCCGCGCACCACCCGTGCCATGGCCCCGTACTGCTGCCGCACTTCGCCCGCGACCGATCGCAACGCCTGGCGCAGCACGGCCTCGCGTGACCGGCGCTCGCGGGTGTCGATCTGGCCGAGGAGCCAGAGGCGTTCGATGGTGGCGAATGCACCATCGGCCGCCAGCAGCACCTCGAGGCAGGTGCGGGCATGCGGGTGGATGATGGGCACGGCGACCGTGGCCGGTGCGGCGTAGTGGATGGCGATGTCGGCCAGCCCGCCGGCTTCCAGCAGGGTGTTCGCCTGCTGGCTGGCGTCGGCACATCTAGCGTGTGCGTCTTTCAGGCAGGCGGCGATGGCGGCGTCGGCCGCGTCGACTTGCCGAGGGTCCACGTCACGGAAGTTGCGCACGCGATCGAGACCGCTCAGCCAATGGCTGAGCTGTTCGAAGTTGCGGCGATAGAACTGGCGCACGCGCAGGGTGTGGATCTCGCAGGGCAACAGCACCATGCCGCCCTGGAACCCCTTGGCGAACGAAACCGGGGCGTCGGGCTCGCCTTCCGTGCAAAACAACTGGATGGGCTGCGGGTGCGGCTGCAGGTTCGGGACGGGTGATGGTGAAGTGCGGACAGTGGGCACGGCGATCTCCTGAAGAGGCATCGACCTTAACGTCCCCGCTCCGGGGTACCCCCTTCGAAACCGGCGCGAAACGACGAGGGTGCGGCGAGCGCCTTGCTCCAGAATGTCGCCATGCACTTCCCGATCCGGCTTCCTTTCCGCGGAGGACCCTTTGGCGCCGCGCTGCTCGCGGGCGCGCTGGCCTTGGGGTTGTCCGTGTCGATGTCGCGCTACCTGAACCGCGACCTGCTCGACGAGTTCAGTGACGCCTCGCAGTTGCTCCAGCGCCAGCAGGCGGTGGCCGCCGACCACGAGGCCGCCGCCGTGGCATTGATCGATCTCGCGCGCCTGCTGGCATCGCCGCGCGCCGATGCCGATCAGGAGGTGGCCCGGCAACTGGCCGTGTTCCACGGGCACGCCGAACGGCTGGCCGCCCAGCTCGGGCAACGTGCCGGTGCAGCCAGCACGCCGGTGTACGCCGACACCTTGCCCGCACTGCAGGCGTTCCCCGGCGCGGCCGGTCCGTCCGATCCGGCGCTCCTGCCACGCACGCTCGAAGCAGCCGACCGCCTCGCGCGGCTCGGCCGTGCGGTGCGATCGCAAGACGAAGCCGAACGCCTGGCGCAGCAGGCCGCCATGATCCACCTGCGCACCCGCACGGTGGTGTTGTCCCACCTCATGTGCCTGATGTTCTCGCTCACCGCCGCCGTGGCCACCTTCGGGGTGCTGCTGGCGCGCCGCGAAGCGCGAACCCGCCGCGAGGCCGACGATGCGCGCCGTGCCGCGGTGGCCTCCGGCGAACAGGCCCAGGCGGCCAGCCGCGACAAGAGCAAGTTCCTCGGCATGCTGACCCACGAGCTGCTGACGCCGCTTCAGTCGATCATCAGCAGCATGGACATCATCGAGTCGAAAGGCCGGGTCGAGGCGGGTGAACCGCTGTTCCTGCGCCTGCGGGAAGGCACCCGCGCGTTGCGCGCGCGCCTGAGCGACCTGGTCGACTTCGCGAAGATGTCCGCGGGCCGCCTGGCGGTGAACCCGCGCAAGTTCCGCCTCGACCGGCTGGTGGAGGAGGTCATCGCCGACCACGAGGAGTCCGTGGTTCGCAAGGACCTCGACATCCACTGGACCCCCGGCCCCGACCTGCGCCAGGCCGTGGTCACCGACCCGCGCCGTGTGCGGCAGATCCTCGACAACCTGGTCTCCAACGCCGTGAAGTACACGGAACGCGGTGGTGTCACGGTGCATGCCGCCGTGGAAGCGGCCGAGGCTGGCAGCGGGCGCCTGTGCCTGGAGGTGCGTGACACGGGTGTTGGCATCGCGCCCGAGGCGCTGTCTCACATCTTCGATCCGTTCTACCGGGTCGCCGCGGCCACCCCGATGGCCGAAGGCAGCGGCCTGGGCCTGGCGGTGGTGCGCAGCCTCGTGGAACTGCTGCACGGGCAGCTCCATGCAGAATCCACGCCCGGCGCCGGTTCGCGTTTCGTGGTCTGGTTGCCCATCGCCACCGCCGCGCCACTCGAGATCGCATCACCCCCGCCGCTCGGGCTGCCGCCGGTGCTCGTCGTCGACGATGCCCACGACGTGCGGGCCGCGTTGGCCGACGTGGTGCGCGGGTTGGGCTACGCGCCGTCCGAGGCGGGCAGTGGCTTCGAGGCCCTGCGGGCATTGGCCGAACGCCGCTTCGCTGCCGTGCTGCTCGACCTGGACCTGCCCGACCTGCCCGGTGGCGAAGTTGCCAGGCGCGTGCGCCAGGGTGACGGCCCGAACCGTGCCACCCACCTCGTGATGCTGTCAGCGTCGCATGCCGTCGATGCCGACGTCGAGCGCTGGTTCGACGCGCGGGCCGACAAACCTGTGGCCGCGGCGCAGTTGCAGGTGGCGCTCCAGGCGGCGGTTCTCGCGTCGTGAGAGGCCTCGTGAGCAGGTGTCAGCGCGGCGTGGGTGCCATGCCACGCCGCAGGTAGCTGGCCAGCACAGCCTGGCGGAATGGCTTCTCGAAGATGCCCACGGAAAACGCCTCGGCAAAGGGAATCAACGACCCTTCGGTTTCCGCCCCGGTGTGCAACGCGCCGGTGGTGATGGCGATGGGCACGCTGGGCTGCCGTGCACGGATCTGCCGAATGGCACCTTCGGCCGTGCCCCCACCCAGGAGCCAGTCGATCACATAGGCTTGGCACGGGCGGCGGTCCAGCGAACCCACCAGGTCTGCGGCCGCGTGGTAGGTGTGGACCACCATGCCTTCGCCTTCGAGCGCCATGGCGACCACCGCCGCAGCGTTGCTGTCGTCCTCGAGCAGGGCCACGCGTTGGCGCGGAGCGCTGCTGATGCGCAATGACGCGATGCTGTGGCGGGGGAGGCCCCGCGTGGCGTCGGCGTCACCGGGGTACACCGCCCAGCCGTCGGCCTGACGCACCGCCACCAGGTCGCAGAGGTCATCGGGCGCGAGCAACGGCCCCACCAGCAGTTGACCGGATGCCGGCAGGCCGGGCAGGTGGAGCCGCGCCGGTTCGGGCGCGCCTGCGCCGCCCGAGCGTTCCGCCGGACCGCCCGACACGCCGATCAACGTGTCGACGTCGGTGGCGAAATGGTCCGCGATGACCTTCAACTCCGGTTGCGAGAACGACGACTCGCCCTTGAACTTGCGGAACACGCTGGTCTTGGCCAGCCCCAACAGCCCGGCCACTTCGGTGGTCTGCTTGTGCCGCGGGATGCCGCGGCCAAGCAGGAACGCCTTCAGCGCGGGGTAGGGGCCATCGTCGAGCGGGCCGTGCGGGTCGTGGTCGTCGTTCATGTCGGTGGCGGAGCGAAGGGCCGGGCGATTATAGAAAGGATTGCGAAAGAAGTGCGGTCTGTGCCGTTCTAGGGGGTTGGGATTGCAATGTGGATTCAATGGCGGTGATGATTGCGAAATGAATGCAGCTGCAACGTAATTGCATTGATAGGGCGAATCGCAGTTCTCGTTTGCCCGAGTTTGTTCCACCGTCGTCATCCCGGAGAACCCATGGAAACCAACCCGATCCCGCTCCACGCCGCCTGTGTCGTCGACCAGAAGGACCTCAACGAGGCCGTCATCGGTGCTGTTGCGGCCGTGGCCCGGCAGAACATCCACCACTGCGCAGAACTCTTCGGCATCAGCGTGCGCCTTGCCCAAAGGTTCGCGTCGATGGCCCTGCAATCCGACGACCGCACGAGCGACGTCGATCCCCTGGAGGACCTGGCCACCACCCCCACCGCGCTGTGGCGTGTGCACATGACTGTCGAGCACGTCGCCGAAATGCAGCGGGGCCGGGGTGGCCCGGCCCTGCCGCACCTCGAACGCTACCGGCCCATCGTCAAGGCGCTCAACGAGCAAGTCGTGCTCACGCTGCTGCGCTATGCCACGCAGCCCCGGCTCGCGGCCCTGGTGGGCGGGCTGGGCAGTGCCGACGTGATGGCGGCCATGTCGTCGGCGAGCTGCAGCACGCTGGTGCAGTCCGCAGGCCACCTCCCGCGGCCGTTGGTGGCCCTCACCGTCAACGAGGTGTACCTCGACCGCGTGTTCTCCACGCTGAGCGGTTTGCCGGTGGACGCCACGATGCGCTCGTTGCTCGCACGCACGCTGTGCCACTGGAACGACTTCGTGGCCATCAGCGCCGGCCTCGACCAGGAACTGGCGGAACCGCGGCGCGAACGTGTCACGAAGATCGGCCGGCCCACCGCCGTCTTCCTGCCCCCCGGCGAGGCCCGCACCATCCGCCAGCTGATCGACCACGGCGTCAGCACGAAGGCCATCCTGCAGTTCACCCGTTCCGAGGTGAATTCCGCCCAGGTGCGCCGCCTGCGCCACACCGCCGACGTGCGCCGCGCCATCGATTCCGACATCGATGCCGTCGATCCCGATCTTCCCCGCACCCACGACAGCAATGCAGCGGTCTGGGGCAGCGCGGCGCGGCGGCTGCTCGTCACATCCATCTTTGCGCACCAGCGCATCCTGGTCTCGCTCGGCATGCCGCCGCACGCGGCGTTCGTGGAAGCGTACGAGTTCTATGCCATCCACCACCGCGACCCGTCGAACCCGCTCTCGCTGTCCCGCCTCATCAGCGCCGTGTTCACGCCCATGCGCGAGGGCCTCGTGCACCTGGGGCACTGCAGTGAGTGCGGCACCATGCACCTGTCGCACGACGGGCACCACAACGGCATCGAGTGCCCGGTGTGTGCCCTGGCGAAGTTCAACAAGCTGGGCCGCCCGTCCGCGTTCCGTGCCTCCCATTGGCTGCCACGCCCGCACACCCGTTCCACCCAGCCCCTTATGGCATGACTGGCAAGGGCGGCCCTCGGCCGTCTTTGCCAAGAATGGTTGCCTCCAGACCCCACCGTGCCGCCATGCTCAATTTCCTCAAACGTGCCGTCCTGCCTGGCGGCGTCCCGGCCGGGGTCGTCGGCCGCCTCGTGTCCGGTCCGCCGGTCCACACCGAGGAGCATCTTTCCATCGACGTTCCCCGCTACCCCCCGTCTGACCCGGGGCTGCCCGCCGCACCCGTGCCTGCCATCGTCGCCTCGCAGCGCGACCTGATCGATCGCTTGCGCCGGGTGTCCGGGTTCGACGACCCCACATTCGAGAGCCGGTGCCTCGCGCCCATCCAGGGCGTGGCCCGTTATGTTCACCTGCTGCCCGCCACGGCCTTCGAGCACTTCGCGGGCGCCGGTGGCCTCTTTCGCTACTGCGTCGAGATGGCGCTCTTCAGCCGCCAGGCGGCGGAGGGCCGCATGTTCGCCCACGCCGCCTCTGCCGAAGCGCGGCGCGACCTGGAGCCGCGCTGGAAATACGCCTGTTTCCTGGCCGGCCTGCTGAGCGAACTGCACCGTCCCCTGGCGGCGCTGGTCGTCACCGACCCCACCGGCCGCGTCTGGCCCACGTTCCTCGGCAGCCTCGATGCCTGGCTGCGCGCGGTCCAGGCGGAGCGCTACCACGTGGCATGGCAGGGGCGCCCTCCGGGTCTGCCCGCCAGTGCCGAGGGGGCTGCCGTTTTCGGCGACATCATCCCCAAAGGTGCGCTGGCCTGGCTTAACGAGGCCTCGCCCGCGCTGGTGGCCGAGGTGTTCGGCACCGCGCTCGGCCAAGCCGGCACGGGTGGAGGCGTGGCCTCGGTGGTGGGCGCCACACGCGAGCGGGTGCTCCATGTCGAGGCCAGCACGCGGCGTACGCGGTACGGGCAACTGCGCGTGGGCCATCACCTGGAACTGTACCTTGTCGATGCCATCCGGCAGCGGGTTGCGGCAGGCGGTTGGGGCGCCAACCCGAGGCAAGGGCCGCTCTGGTTTGGCACCGACGGCCTGTACCTCGAATGGCCCGTGGCGGCAGGCGCGATCCGCGACGACCTCCTGCGCAACGGCACCCCGGGCATCCCGCTGTGTGCCTTTACCCTGGCCGAGGTGCTGGGGCGTGCCGGCGTGCTCGCCGAAGTGTCCCCAGGGAATTGGCTGTGGCCCATCTGCACCGGTCCGTGCCATGACACAGCGCCGCCACCCACGCATTGCAGCGCGTTGAAGTTCGCCGAACCCCGGTCCGTGCTGGGTTACTCCGACGTGCAACCTGCGGCCCACCGGTTCCATGGCGTGGTCGAGCCCGGCGAACACGCCGTGTTGCCGGCACCCTCGCAGGGCTTGGCGCCGGCCGAGGCCCGCATGGTCGATCAGTGGCGCCAATCCCTCGGCGCCCGGCGCACCGATCTCCTCGTGTGGCTGCCCGGCCGGGGCCTCGCCGTCTCGCAGGACCTGATCGCATCGTCCGGCGCCGACCTGGCCGCGGTGGCCACGTCCCTGCATCGGCGGCATTGGCTGGGGCGTGGTGACTGGCCATCGCCCCACGCCCGCGCGGGGCTGCTCGCCTTTGCAGGCACCCTCAAGCCCGGGCTGGTGCTCAACGAGGCAGGCGCCCGCCAACTGGGTCTGGCTGTGCCACCCACGTGACTCCATGCGCATCGCCAATGCCTTGCGCCCGGCCCACGAGGCGCGGTCGGCACTCGCCTGGGGGCTGGCCTTCGCATACGGCCTCGTGCTCTGGGCCACGTTCCGCCCCGACACCCGCCTGGCTGCGGCCTGCTGTGGCGGCACGCTGGCGTTGTGCTTCTGGCGCGGCTTGCAGGCGCGCACCTTGTGGCGGTTCAAGGTCGCCCTCGCGGGGACGCCGGTGCAGCACGTGTCGAGCGCCACCTTCGACCGCGCCCGCCCCGCACTCCGTGGCGACCTGTGGCTCGGTTGGGGCTACCGCTGGCAACCCGAACACACCCAGCTCTGCCACGACGTGCTCAAGCGTTCCCTGCGCGACATCTACCCGCCGGCCTGGTTCCTGCGTCTGCATGGGGTGCGCCACGACCCCGCCGCAGCGAAGGGGTTGGCCTGGGTGCACGGGCTGGCCCCCGAGCGCGACGTGGTCGTGCCGTTCGCTGCGCTCGAGGGGCATACGGCGGTGCTCGCCGTCACAGGCGCCCTCAAGACGGTGTTGGCCCGCCTGCTCGTGCACCAGCTCGCGAGCCGGGGCGACACCGTGATCGTGCTCGACCCCAAGGGCGACAAGGGCCTGGAGCAGGTGTGCCGCGACGTGACCTTGCGCCTTGGGCAGGCGGAGCGCTTCCTCAAGTTCCATCCCGCATTCCCGTCGCAGAGTTTCCGCTTCGACGCGCTGGCCAACTGGGACCGCGACACCCAGGTTGCCTCCCGCGTCCGGCTGCTGATGGGACACACGGCCGAGGACCCGTTCAGTGCCTTCGTGTGGATGACCATCACCGACATCGTCCGGGCCTTGAAGCGCGCGGGGCGGCGGGTGACACTGCAATCGCTGCTCGACACGGTCCGCTCGCGCCACACCGCCGAGGCGCTGGCGCTGGAAGTGCTTGAAGCCTTTCTTGACGCGCGCCGGGCGGCCCATGTCCCAGGCGCTTCCGCTTCGGCGCCGGCCGCGGGCGGCGACACCGCCAGGCGCCCGGGCCGCCACGCCGCCGCAGCGTTCTCGGACCCCCGCCTGGCACATGCCGTGCACCGGTTCCGCACCGAGGTGCCTTCGGCCTCACAACCGGCGGACATCGCGGGTTACCTGTCGTCGCTGGAGGCCGATCCCCAGTGGTTCGCGAAGATGGTCGTGGGCCTCACGCCGATCCTGATGCGCCTGACCGCCGGCGACCTCGGTCCGCTGCTGTCACCCGACCACACCGACCTGGCCGACACCCGCCCGGTGTGTTCCACCCGGCAATGGATCGAAGGGCGACACGTCGTGTACGTGGGCCTGGATGCGCTCTCGGACACCGCGGTCGCCGAAAGCCTGGCCGCGCTGATGCTGGCCGACCTGGCCGGAACGGCCGGAGACCTCTACAACCACGGGCCCGCCGATGGCGCCGCGCCGCGCCGCGTGCACGTGCTGTGTGACGAGTGGGGCGATCTCGTCTGCGAGCCCGTGATCCAGCTCGCCAACAAGGGGCGCGGTGCGGGCGTGGTGTTGTACCTGTTCGGCCAGACCGTGTCGGACCTGGTGGTCAAGCTGGGTGACGAAGGCCGCGCCAAACGCATCCTCGGGAACATGAACAACTTCATCGTGGGTGCCACGTCCGACGCCGACACCCTCGACTTCATGGCCCGCAAGTTCGGCGAGACCGTGGTTCGGCGAACCACGGTGTCCCAGGGGACCGGCCAGAAGACCGAGGACACCGGCCTCGAATACGCCGCCACCCGCCAGACCAGCGTGACCGAGCAGGCCCTGGAACTGGTGCCTCCCCAGGTGCTGATGAGCCTGCCCGATCTCCAATACGTCGCCATCGTCAACCGGGCCCAGGTGTACAAGGGACGCATCCCGGTGCTCACCTTCGATCCGCCGGCAAAGGGGCGCGCTTGACGCGGCGATCCCACCTGGCCGCGTGGCTGCTGCTGTGCCTGGCCGGGCTGGTGGTGTGGCCGTGGTGGATGGGGCCCGAGCGGCTCGTGGAGCGCGCCCGCGACGAAGCGGCGGTCACACACCGGGCGTTCGGACCACGTGTGGCCGCGGTGCTGCTGTCCGCGGCCGGTGGGGCGCAGGTGGTGTTCGGCCACCACGGCATCGATGACCTGGTCCGCAGCGGGGGCCGGGTGTCGCCGCCCGATGCCCGCCAGGATCGCTACCTCTCGGTGGTTTCGCGCCTGGTCGTGTCGCAGGCCGAGCGCTACCTCGTGGCCCTGCGCCTCCAGTTCCACACCACCGTACTGCGGGCGCTCGGCGTGGGGGCCTGGTGTGTGCTGCTGCTGCCGTTGTGCGCTGCCGCGGTCGTGGACGGCATGGTGCAGCGCGCCGTCAAGGCCGCCACGTTCGGCTACCAGAACCCGGCCGCTTTCGCGGTGGCGTCCCACCTGTTCATCGCGAGCGCCATGGTGCCCATCGCCGTGCTCGTGGTGCCGTTTGCGGTGCCGCCGCTGTTCATGCCGGCATGGCTGGCCGCCGCGTTGCTGCCGCTGTGGGTCGCCATCGCGCACATGCAGCCGGTCTTCACGCGATGACCTGAACACGACCCCGCGGGCGGGCACTTTCGGGGCCGCTTGTGCAGGTGGTCCGCGCCCGGGTACTTCCAGAATCGTGGGCATGGAACACCCCGGCCTGTCGTTTGCACTGATGTCCGTCGAGCCCTTGCGCCCGCTGATGGAAGACCACGAGGTCATCGAAATCTCCATCAACGCGCAGGACGTGTGGGTCGAGCGCCTGGGGCGCTCACCCGAGCTCACCGGCCTCCAGCTCACCGACAACCAGGTGGTCGGCATGATCGTCAACCTCGCGAACATTTCGCGCCGCGAGGTCGACCTGCACGACGGCAACAAGCTCGCCATCGTGTCGGCCCGCCTGCCGGGCTTTCGCATCGAGGCCCAGCTGTCGCCGGTGGCGGTCAACGGCCCGTACGTGTCGATTCGCCGCCACAACAGCCGCGTGCTCACGCTCGACGACTACGTCCGCGAAGGCCAGCTCGCCGCATCCCATGCGGCCTTCCTGCGCCGCGCCGTGCAGGCCCACGAAACCATGCTGGTGGTGGGTGGCACCAGCACCGGCAAGACCACATTCCTCAACGCGCTCATCCAGGAAATCGACCGCAGCGAACGCCTGCTGCTGATCGAAACCATCCCCGAGCTGGTGGTGCCGCACCGCAACGTCGTGCGCCTCGAGGCCGACGACGAGCAGGGCTACCCGGTCCACCGGCTGCTGAAGTCCGCCCTGCGCAGCCGCCCCGACCGCATCCTCGTGGGCGAGGTGCGGGGCGGCGAAGCCTTCGACTTCATGGACGCCGCCAACACGGGCCACCCCGGGTCCATGGGCACGGTGCACGCGAACTCCGCCCGCGAAGGCATCGACCGCCTCGAGAACCTCGTGCTCGAAGGCCGCCCGGCCATGCCGCTGTCCGCCATCAAGACCCGCATTGCCCAGACCTTCAACCTCGTCGTCCACATGGAGCGCCGCCGCATCGGCGACCGCTGGGTGCGCCGGCTGGGTGAAGTGCTGCAACTCGCCGGGTACGACATCCCAAGCCAGACCTACCGCACCCAAACCGTCTTCACCCAGGAACCCGCATGAAACGTTTCCCGACAGCCTTCCGCGCGCCGCGCCCCATCACCTTGCCTGCAGCCGCATTGCTCGCGCTGGCGTCCGCCTTGGTCCTCGTGCCACAACCGGCCGAAGCGGCATCCGTGTTCAACGGGTTCCCCCTCGTCGACGACGTGCTGTGCGGCTTCTTTGCCTACAGCCGCACCAAGCTCGCCCCCATGATCGCAGGCATCGTGCTGATCTTCTCCGTCGTGGGGCACTGGCTCGGCAGCGGCAAGATGTGGAGCACCATGTTGTACGTGGGTCTCGGGCTGGGCATCGTGCTCGGCGCCGGATCGGCGCTGGCGTCGTACACCGGCGTGGCCGCCAGCTGCATCGCATCATGACCCGAAGCAGCTCCGTGTTTCACATGAGCCTGAACCGGCCGCGACTGGTGGCAGGTGTGGGTTCCGAAGCCTTCGGCCTCATCGTGGTGATGGGGGTGATGGCGATGAACCTGCGCAGCCTGCCCATTGCGCTGAGCATCCCGCCCATGTTCCTGTTCCTGCGCTGGGTGTATCGCAAGGATGCCGTGCTGCTGAAGGCCTTCCTGGGCTACCTCAAGCAGGCCGACCTGTACGACCCCTGGGTGCGCGCGCCCGTGGCGGCGCAGCGCCCGCCCGGTTTCGGAAGGGGGCTGTTTTGCTGAACCTCCGCCATCTCACGTCCGCCTACAACCAGGGCACCCGCAGCTATGCCGAGCTGCTGCCATGGTTCAAGGACGTCACCCCCGGGCTCGTGCTGAACCTCGACGGCAGTCTGCTGGCCGCGTTCGAATACTGCGGGAACGACATCGAAAGTTCCAATGAACACGAGCGCGCCGCGTGCCTCGACTCGGTGGACGTGGCCTGGAAAGCCTTCGACGACCACAACACCGTGTGGACCTTCCTGGACAAGCGGCGCAAGCAGTATGGCGAGGCCAGCACCATCGCCAACCCGGTGGCCCGGTACGTCGACGACACCTGGCGCGCGCGCATCGACAACGGGCAGCTGGGTGTGCTGCGCCACGTCCTGTGCATCGCCTACCAGCCGTTCGGCGGCAGCGCCGGCTTCTTCGACGAGGTGGGTGACCGCGTGGTGTCGCGTGGCCAGTCGTTTCCCCAGGCGCTGGCGGGCATTGCACGGCAACGGCTGTCCCGCAAGACCCAGATCGAACGCATGGAAGGCCGGCTCACGGCAGCCATCGATGCCTTCGAAGCCCAGCTGACTCAATTTTTCAACACGCTGTCGGCCCGGCTGGCGCTCAAGCGCCTGCTGCGCGAGGAGTTGCGGGCCGAACTCGCCAACCGGGCCAACATCGCGTCGCCGCGCGCGGCGGTGAACGTGCCACCCGATGGCCTGTACTTCCTGAACACCCTGGTGCCCACCGACACCCTGTACCGCGAGGCCGGCGGCACCATCCGCTTCGAATCGTCCGCCGGGTGCCGCTACGTCACGATGCACAGCGTCAAGGCCTACCCCGGCGAGGCCCAGAACGCCCCCATCGAACAATTGCTTGGGGTGGCCAGCGACTTCACGCTCGCCAGCATGTTCCGCTTCGTCGACACCGAACGGGCCAAGAAGCTCATCCAGGACCAGGAGCAGCACTACCGGTCCAACGTCAAGGGGCCGCTCGTGCAGGCCATGGAGAAGCTCACCGGCATCGAATCCGAACGGGTCAACCACGGCATGGCGGCACTGGCCGACGACGCCCAGACCGCGCTGATCGAACTCACGAAGGAGTCCGTGGGCTACGGCTACCACGCCATGGCGGTGCAGGTCATCGCCGACACGCGTGAAGACAACCAGCAGGCGTCCCAGCACATCTACGCCATCCTGAACAACGCCGGGTACGGCCTCGTGAAGGAGAACGTGAACGTGTTGTCGGCGTTCGCCGTGACGCTGCCCGGCGCGGCCGACGCCGTGCTTCGCACGAGCCTCGTCAGCACGCGCAACATGTCCGACCTCACCATCGTGCGCACGCTCAACAGCGGCCTGGCGAACAACCCGCACCTCTCCGAGCAGCGTGGGGTGTTCAGCGAACCGCTGGTGTTGTTGCCCACGCGCACCGACGTGCCCGAGCGGTTCTCGCTGCACGTGGGCGACGTGGGGCACTTCATGGTGGTGGGCCCGGCCGGCGCCGGCAAGACCACGTTGATGAACTTCCTGATCACGCACTGGCAGCGCTATGCACCGTGCCGGGTGATCGTGGTCGACAAGGGGTTCTCCAACTACATCACGCTGAAGGCGCTGGGTGGCGAGTACATCAGCCTGCAGGACGGGCAGGTCGATGCCGCGATGAACCCGGCCCGGTGGATCGCGCGCCCGGCCACGGTGCCGAAGTTCCGCCGCTGGGTCGAACTGGCGTTGCGGGCGTTCGACGACACCCCGCTCACGCCCGAGAACGTGCAGGTGCTCGACAAGGCCATCCTTCTCGCCGCCGGCCAGGGCGGTGCCCACACGCTGTCGAAGCTCTACATGCTGATCGCGGGGCAGGACAAGGCGCTGGCGAGCCGCCTCCATGCGTGGACCCGTGCCTCCGATCGCTATGGCATGTTCTTCGACAACCCGGAGGACCGCTTCGCGCTGTCCGACGTCACCGGCATCGAGGTGGGGGGGCTCCTGGCCGACCACAGCCTCGCGCCGGCCATGCTCGCGTACCTGTTCGAGGTGGTGGAAGAAAAGGTGGACGACGCCACCCGCCCCACGCTGATCTACCTCGAGGAAGCCTGGTACCTGCTGCAGAACGCAGCGTTCCGCCACATGTTCGAAGACTGGATCAAGACCATGCGCAAACGCAACGCGTGCGTGGGCATCGCCACCCAGTCGCTGAAGGACGTGCGTGACAGCCCCATCAGCGCCACGTTGAACGACAACATCAAGACGCGCATCTTCCTGCCCAACCTCCAGGCCTTCGACAGCCGCGACGTGTACCGCGACATGCTGGGCCTGCAGGACCACGAGATCGAGGTGATCCGCAACGCACGGCAGAAGCGCGACTACTACATCGTGCAGGACACCCGCCGGCGGCTCGTCGACGTGCAACTGCCGCCCGAGATCCTGTCGCTGACCCGCAGCGATGCGCGGGCAAAGAAGATCTTCCAGCGCGAACTGGCGCGTGGTGGTGACAACTGGTTGGCCAGGTACATGCAGGAGGTGATTCATGGTTGATGTGAAACGTGCGGTGGCGACGGCGCTGGTCCTGTCGCTCGGTCTGGGCGTGGCGCCCGCGCGGGCCTTCCCGGTCATCGACGCGGCGAACCTGATCCAGAACTTCATGGCCGCGTACCAGTCCCTCCAGCAGGTGACCACGCTCTATTCGCAACTGCAGACGCAGTGGCAACAGCTTCGAACCATGCAGCAGCAGCTCAAGACGATGGACCCGTCGCAGATCGCCGGCATCGTGGGCGACATCACCGGCATCGAGGAGCTGCACCAGATCGAGCGCGCGCTGGCCGCCCACCGTGACCTGCTCGGTTCGATCAAGAAGGTCAAGGACGGTTTCGACGAGCGGCTCGACACCGCGAAGCTGATGAAACTCACTTGGAAGGAGTACGTGGCGTGGGAGCAGAACCGCCTCGCCCGGCGGGAGGAGGGCGCGATGGCGAGGGTCAACGCCGAGATCCATGCCATGAAACGCATCGAGAGCGACTACGAGTTCGCTCGCGAGCAGGCGTCGAAGATCGCCAGCACGTCCGGCACACACGAGGCGGTGCAGCAGATGAACGTGCAGATGAACCGCGTGATCCAGCAGAACGCGGAGCTGATGCGCCAGCTGTCAACCGCGTTCGGCCGGGCCACGGCCGAGCGCGAGATGCAGGAGGCCGAAGACAAGGCCCGGGCGAAGGCCCAGGAAGACGCCTACCGCGCGGTGGCCGAGGCCGCGCGGGTGGCCGACCGGGCCGCCATCGAAAAATGGTCGGCCGGGCGTCGGTGATGCCAAGGCCCTCTGGCGGCGCATGGGTCGCACCGGCCGTGTTTGCCCTGTGCCTGCTGTGCCTGGCCCGGCCGGTCGCGGCGGCCGAGGATGCCGCCGCTGCGGCGGCCGCGGTCACCCACCTGCGCGACATCTTCCTGCACATCACGTCTGCGATCGACGCCTTCGCGGCCGGCAACGCCGACCTGATCGCCGTGGGCCGGCGTACGGCGGTCACGCTGTTCGGTGTGCTGCTGGTCTGGGGGCTGGTGAAGTCGTGGATCCTCGGCAAGGGCATGGCCCAATTGCTGCCGGAGTTCATCCAGCCGGTGATCATCCTGGGCCTGGCGTTCTGGTCCGTCGAGCACCTGGGGCCCACCGTGAAAGCGTCGGTGGAAGCGCTCGGCCTCGTGTTCTCCAGCACGCTGTTCCAGGCCAACGGCCCGCCCACCGAGGCCGACATCCTCGACCGCATGGCCGCGGCCAGCTTCGAGATCGTCACGGCCACACCCACGCAGGGCGGCAGCTGGGTCAACGTGCCGAGCCTCGTGGCCCATGAGGCGGTGGGCTTCCTCTACCGGCTCGTGGCGGCCGTCGTGCTCATGCTGGCCGGCGTGATCGCGGCGGGGGTGATGATGATCGCCAAGGTGCAGACGGCGCTGGCCATCCTGTTTGCCCCGGTCATGATCCCGTGGGCCATGTGGCAACCATCGGCCTTCCTGTTCAATGCCTGGTTGAGCTTCCTCATCGGCGGGGCCATGCAGGGGGTGATGGCCCTGGCCATCGCGTCGCTGTCCGCCCAGGTGGTCGACCAGGTCGTCGGTGTGGCCAAGTCCATGGGCACCAACGACGGCATGTCTTTCGTGACGTGCTGTGTCATCCTGCTGATGGCCTTGCTGATCGCGTTCCTGTTCCTGAAGGTGCCGAGCCTGGCCAGCGGATTGGTCGGTGGGGCCACCACGAGCCTGGATGGCTGGCGGGCGGTCAGCCATGGCGGGGGGCAGGGGGCTTCCGCGCTCGGGCAGGGGGTGAAGTCCGCGGGGGGCGCGGCATATCAGTTCGGGAAGGGCGCCTGGCAAGGGTTCGGTCGCATGCCGGCGGGTGCCACCGGGTCGCCCGGTGCCACGGCAACCGGGCGTGCGCTGCCGGCGCCGCCCTCGGCGCCTCGGGCCTCGGGAATGGCGGGCGGGCTGGGCCACGGGGCCGGCCGGCTGGCCGTAGCGGCGGCCCGTTCGGTGCGGGGAGGCCCTGCGCCGGCCTATCCATCGGCCGCGCCGACGGTTGCGGGTCCTGCCTCATCGAAGCCGCAGCACAAGCCGTTCCGGCCCAAACCGGGCACGCGCCCGGTCAACCGCCCCGTGGACCGCGCACCGTGAGGCCCTCGCTGCTGCGGGCGTTCAAGGAAGTGCTGGCCTGTTACGCCGCCTCGCGGCAGGCGCTGGCCGCGAATGGCAAGGGGGAACTCGACGACGACGCGTTGGCTGTCCGCTTGCGGCACATCGAGCAGCGCATGGCCGTGCTGCGCGGTGCCCATTGGTCGCTCGGTGGGTTGGTGTCGTGGCTCGGCAGGCCGGCGTGGCTGCCTCGGCCGGTGGGCCTGTTGCTGCTGCTGGCCGCGGCGTCGTTGCTTGTTCGGTGCGTGGGGGCGGCCGGTTGATGGCGGGGCAGGGCACGGCTGCCGCGGGCCGGTCGGTGACGTCCGGCAATTTTCCGCAAGCCGGCATACAGTTCGTGATCTGTCGGCCCCGGCCCCGGCCGGGGCTCTCTCCTCCGACCCACACACAGGACGTCCAGCCATGACCACCGCCCGCGCCATCCGCCTCACCGAATTCGGCGGCCCGGAAGTGATGCACCTCGACACCGCCGAGGTGCCGGCACCGGCTGCTGGCGAGGTGCAGCTCCGCCAGACCGCCATCGGTTTCAACTTCATCGACGTGTATCAGCGCATGGGTCGCTACCCGCTGCCGTCGCCCACGGGCCTCGGGCACGAGGCGGCCGGCGTGGTGGACGCCGTGGGTGCGGGGGTGACGGACCTGAAGGTGGGCGACCGGGTGGTGTACATGAACGCCGGCGTGGGGGCGTACGCCGAGCGGCGCAACGTGCCGGCCGACAAGCTGGTGCTGCTGCCTGCAGGCATCACCGACGAGGACGCGGCTGCGGTGTTTTTCAAGGCCATGACGGCCCAGTTCCTCGTCAAGAAGACCTACCACGTGCAGCCTGGTGACATCGTGGTGGTGCATGCCGCCGCCGGTGGGGTGGGGCAGATCCTGTGCCGCTGGGCCAAGGCGCTGGGTGCCACGGTGATCGGCACCGCCGGGTCGGCGGCCAAGTGCGAGGTGGCACGGGCCGCCGGGTGCGACGCCGCCGTGGACTACACGCAGGCCGACTGGGTGGCGCAGGTGGTGGCGGCCACCGGCGGGCGCAAGGCCCGCGTGGTGTACGACTCGGTGGCGAAGGACACCTTCCTGGGTTCGCTCGACTGCACGGCACCGTTTGGCATGGTGGTGCTGTTCGGGGGCGCCTCGGGCCCGGCACCGCTGATCGAACCCGAGCTGCTCAACAAGAAGGGCTGCCTGTTCCTCACGCGGCCCTCGGTGTTCCCGCACAACGCCGACACCGCCACCTTCCGCGCCAACGCGAAGGATGTGTTCGACGCGATGGCCAGCGGCGCTGTGAGGGCGTCCATCGGCGCGCGTTTCCGGCTGGACCAGGTGGCGGATGCCCACCGGATGGCCGAAGCCCGAGCGAACGCCGGCGCGATCGTGATGACGCCGTGACGGCGCGAACGCTGTCCACGGTGGGGGCCATGCGGGTCCTGCCGATGGAATGAGCGCAACCTGATGCACCGTCTCTGGCGGTGCCAGTCATCCCTCGACCCTTTGGATCGGCCAGGCCCATGGAACTGACACCTCAGGACATTGCCGAACTGACCTCCCTCGAGGAAGCATGGCGTGGTCGAGCACGCGCGGCGCAGTTCACTGTGGACGAAGGCGCACGGTGTGTGGCGCATGCGGTTTCACCAAGGTACCCCGTACGAGCCTGAGTCGACATGAATCGGATGCAACGGGACACTCGACCCGATCCACCGGCCGTTTGAGATACTGCCGCGTCCTGCACCGAACGCCCCGCCCATGATTCCCTTGCCTGTTCGCACCGAGATCCTGCACCGAATCCAGAAGGCCGAAGCCGAGCACGACGTCAAGGTGCTGCTGGCGGTGGAGTCGGGCAGCCGGGCCTGGGGCTTCGAGTCCCCGAACAGCGACTTCGATGCCCGCTTCATCTACGTGCACCGGCCCGACTGGTACCTCGCCGTGGGCCTGGAAGAGCAGCGCGACGTGATCGAATACCCGATCGTCGACGACATCGACCTCAACGGCTGGGACCTCCGCAAGGCCTTGCGACTGCTCTGGAAGTCGAACCCTGCGTTTGTCGAATGGGTGCAGTCACCGATCGTCTACACCCAGGAAGGCCGCTTCGCCGAGGACGCGCGCGCGCTGCTGCCCGATGTGTACCGCTGCGACAGCGGCATCCACCACTACCGCAGCATGGCCAAGACGAACTACCGGGGGTACCTGAAGGCCGACCAGGTGCCGCTCAAGAAGTACTTCTACGTGCTTCGCCCACTGCTGTCGGTGCGGTGGCTGGAGCGGTACCAGACCCCGGCGCCCATCGAGTTCGGCAAGCTGCTGGCCCTGGTCGACGAGGGCGGCACGCTGCGCCGCGACATCGACGACCTGGTTGCCAGGAAACGCGCCGCGCCCGAGCTGGGGCTGACACCGCCGGTGCCCAGCATCGACGCGTTCATCGAGGCCGAATTGGCGCGGCTGGACGCCACGCACGTGCCGCATGTCAAACGGGGTGAAGTGCTGCCGAAGCTCGACCAGCTTTTTCGAACGGTGTTGCATGACACATGGGCGTGAACCTTCCGTCGCCCTTCGACTGATTGCCTGGGCAGCGGCCCGGCGGCTTTGGCCCGCCTGCGGCCGCCGCCAGACACCGGAGTGCACTTGAACTCTCGCGTCCACATCCGCCCGCCGGCTTCCACCGACCAGCGCGAGTTCACGCGTTCGGCGCGTGCGAGCTTGAGCCTGCATGGCCCGTGGACCGCCGCGCCGTCGTCTCCGCTGGCGTTTCGGGCCTGGCTCGACCGCATGGCGCAACCTGGCAACGTTGCGCTGCTCGTCTGCCGGCGCGACAGCGGTCAGATCGTCGGGGTGTTCAACCTGACGAACATCGTGCTCGGTGCCTTTCGCAGTGCCTACCTCGGCTATTACGCGTTCTCTGGCCACGAGGGGCAAGGCCTGATGCGCGAGGGCCTTCAGGCGGTGGTGCGTCACGCCTTCGTGGGGTTGAAGCTTCACCGGCTCGAGGCCAACATCCAACCGGACAATGCCCGCTCGCTCGGCTTGGTCAAGGCTTGCGGGTTCCATCAGGAAGGGTACTCGCCGCGTTACCTGAAGATCCGCGGGCGCTGGCGGGATCACGAGCGTTGGGCCATGCTGGCTTCGTAGGCGGAATCCACGCAACGCGCGGACAGCGACAACCCGCTCGAGACCCCGCCAACCACAACGATCCCGGACAGTCGATCTATCATGTGATTCTCAGGGCCGCCGGGGCCGAAGGAGCGTCGTGAACCATGTCAACGCTTGAACGTGCCATCGCCATCGCCGCCGAGGCCCATGCAGGGCAAACCGACAAGGCAGGCCAGCCCTACATCCTGCATCCGCTTCGGGTCATGCTTCGTGTCGAAAGCCCGACCGAGCGGATGGCGGCGGTGCTCCACGATGTCGTCGAGGATTCACCTGTCACGCTCCAACAGTTGGCCACCGAGGGCTTCTCCGAGGACGTTCTCCATGCAGTCGACGCGTTGACGAAGCGTCCGGGCGAGACGCGGGTGATCGCCGCCCGGCGAGCCGCCGCGAACCCCATCGCACGCACCGTCAAGCTGGCCGACAACGCCGAGAACATGGATCTCTCCCGGATCAGCAACCCGACACCGAGGGACCATGAGCGCCTGGAAGAGTACAAGCAGGTCCGTGCCATTCTGCTGGCGGCGGTCGCGGGAGGCGGCTGACCCTGTTCGATCGGACAGCACCCGGGATTCCGCCGAATGCCGAGGGCATGCAACGTGGCCCCCCGGCTCCTTGACCAATGCACGGCCCTGCGGCGCATGCCGCCTTGATTTTTCCAAGGAAGAAACACATGTCACGTGACACCGAGTTCTCGAACGCCGCGGCCTCGCTGGGCTACGCGTTCGACGGCGAGATCAAGATCGGCGGCAACTACGTGCCCCTGGTGCGCGACGGTCGCCACGTGTACCTCAGCGGCCAGATCCCGCGCGTGGGCGATGCGGTGGTGGTCACTGGCCGTGCCGGGGCGGACGTGCCGCTGGCGGCGGCGCAGCTGGCCGCGAAGGTCTGCGTCATGAGGGCGCTGGCGCTCCTTCAACGTTCGCTGGGCACCCTCGACAAGGTCAGCGCCATCCTGCGGATCACGGTGTACGTGCAGTCGGCAGAAGACTTCACCCAGCAGAGTGAAGTGGCCGATGGTGCGTCGGAACTGCTGTACCGCATCCTCGGTGCCGCAGGAGCCCACACCCGGACGTCTGTCGGCGTATTCCAGCTGCCGAAGAATGCGACCGTCGAACTGGACCTCGTGGCTGCCGTAGCGTAGCGGTTCATCCATCGGGCGCCGGGCTGCCCACCTGACGAAAGAGCACCATGCCAGAAGCAGAAAAGGTCAAAGGTCCCGCCTCCTACTTCCCGTCCATCGAGAAGCAGTACGGCCATCCCATCGCCCATTGGATGACCGTGCTGGCCCAGGCCGGGCCTCTAAAACACATGGAGCTGGTGAACTTGCTCAAGGCGCAGCACGAGATGGGGCATGGCCACGCGAACGCGCTGGTGGCGGCCTTCGTTGCCAAGAAGTGACGGCGTGTGACGCTGGCGCTTGACGGGTCTCCCCCTGGGTGACGCTGCTCCCAGCATGCGGGTCGCGCGCCATGCCTTGTGAAAGAATGGATGTCTCCCTTGTCAACGAAGCGGGCCTTTCGATCTCATGCGCAACATCCTGTTTGGCAGCGCCGCTGTGAACCATCGCCGCTGGAGGCTGTGCGCATACGGGGTGGTTGCATTGCTCGCCATCGTGCTCGGACTGAACCTTTTTGCACCTGAACCGGAACCCGGATCGCCGGGGGTGGAGCCGTTCGTCTACTACCTGATGGTGGCGGTGGGCGGCCTGGCCATCTACTGGATGAGCCTGCTTCTCAAGCTGTGCGAAGTGCTGGGAATGCATGCGGTGTTCTGGATGCTCCTGTCGGTGACGTTTTTGCCGTTGAGCCCGGTGATCATCCACATCCTCGTTGCATCCAAGCTCGAGGTGTATTTGAGCGAGGGGGGGACCTGACGCCGAACCTCAGGCCTCGGATCCAACGGCCGGCCGCACCCTTCCGCGGTACATGCACACCCCCGGCGCAGCCGCCTCCCCAACGCGGGGGATGTCCCGCGCGTCCGCCCGCCGGTCCAATCGCCGCCACGACCGGGCGATTTCCCGGGTGACCCGGGGCACTGCGCTTGATCTTCAACGGCATCATGACGTTCCTGTTCGCCAAGGCCTTCGCGGACCTGATGGTGGGGCAGGTGTGGCCCGTCTCCTATGGCGTGCAGTTGGCCACGTTCTGGGGCGTGTGGCTCGGCAGCCTTGGGCTGCTGCTGGTGCTCGACCTGGAAGCCCCGCGGCGCGACACGGCACCGGTAGCGTTCGTGCTGTTCGAGCTGGCGCGGTGGGCGGGCCGGGCGCTCTGGTACGGGTTCCTGGTGCTGCTGGTGCTGGCGCCGGTGTCGTGTGTCTCCGGCCAGAAGAAGGAGCGCACGGTGGAGGTGGTGGGGGAGTGGACCCACCGCGACACACGGCTCGATTGCTCCGGCACGGATTGCTGGGATACCGGCTGGTGCGCCATCCAGCCGGTGCTGCGCGACGTGCTCACCGGCGAGACCTTCCGGGCCGAACTGCGGCGAGATCTGAAAGGGCGAAACGAGTTCCTGCCCTACCGCCTGTGTGATACCCCCGCCAGGCGCGAGCCGTTGGCCACCGCGTACACACGCGCCGCGGTGACGTTGGACGAACCCTGGTTCGGGGTTCGCCGCGTGGTGGCACTGAAGGATGCGGACCCCACCGCGGCCGCCACCGTGCCGTTGCCGTTGCGGCCGCGCCGGCCGGTCATCGACCCCGCCGCGCGGGTTTGAGCGGCCCGCTCAGCGCGACGAGGATTCCGCCGCCGTGGCCACCCCGCACACCTCGCGCAGCGCGGCCAGCACAACCGCGCGCACTTCGGGCCGTTGCATCGCATGCAGGTGTTGCCCTCCGTCGACAGGCACCCAGGTCTTGGGCTCGCGGGCGGCCTCGTAGAGGCGCCGGCCTTGCTGGAGCGGCACCACACGGTCGGCTTCGCCATGGATGATCCACACGGGCACCTGCAGGCGTGAGATGACGGTGACGGGGTCGTCCTCTTCGCCGGGCAGGGTGTTGCGCACGATGCCCGCCACGAGCTTGAGCACCTTGATCTCCTGGGCCACGTGGTGGGCCACGTCGCGGTAGCGGGCGAAGGCGGAGTCGACGATCAGGCCCTGCACGAGGCCGGGTCCCAGTTCATCGGCGGCGCGGATGGCGGTGGCGCCGCCCAGGCTCTGGCCGAACAGGGCGAGCCGGCCGGGTGTGGCGCCCGGCATCTTCAGCGCGGCGTGCACCGCGGCCTCGGTGTCGGCCACCACGCCGTCGAGCGACGGCTTGCCCAGCGACACGCCGAAGCCGCGATAGTCGAACATCAGCACGTTGATGCCCAGGGCGGGCAACCATGCCACGGCCTCCAGGTGCCGGCTGATGTTGGCGGCATTGCCGTGGGCGTGCACCACGGTGCACTGCGGTGGCCCGGCCTTGGGGTCGGCCGGGAACCACCAGCCGTCGAGCGGTGAACGGTCTTCCGCGCGGAAGGTGACGTCCACCACCGTGAGCCCGAGCTTCTCGGGCTCGCGGTACTCGCGGTCGTCGGGGTGGAAGAACAGCGCCTGCACGCAGCCGCCCAGCAAGAGCAGCGCGGCAGCCCCGGCGGGGTACACCACCTTGTCGATCAGGCCGGCCCCCCTGCGTGGCGCCGGCACCGGATCACTCCTGGGCGTCGTCGTAGGCGCTCACGGGCACGCAGCTGCAGAACAGGTTGCGGTCGCCGTAGACGTTGTCGACACGGCCCACCGGCGCCCAGTACTTTTGCTGGCGCAGGCTGCGCACCGGGTACGCGGCTTCCTCGCGGGAGTACGGGTGAGGCCATTCGGCCTTCATCAGCGCCTCGGTGGTGTGGGGCGCGGCCTTGAGCGGGTTGTCTTCGCGCGGCCAGGTGCCTTGTTCCACCTTGGCGATCTCGCCGCGGATGGCGATCATCGCGTCGCAGAAGCGGTCCAGCTCCTTGAGCGGTTCGCTTTCGGTGGGTTCCACCATCAGCGTGCCGGCCACCGGGAAACTCAGCGTGGGCGCGTGGAAGCCGTAGTCGATCAGGCGCTTGGCCACGTCTTCGGCCGACACGCCCGACGTGTCCTTCAGCGGACGCAGGTCGAGGATGCACTCGTGGGCCACGCCGCCGCCCTTCACGCCGGCGATGTTGCCGCTGTAGTGGATGTCGTAGTGGTCGGCCAGGCGTGCGGCGATGTAGTTGGCGCTCAGGATGGCCACTTCGGTGGCCGACTTGAGGCCGTCGGCCCCCATCATGCGCACGTACATCCAGCTGATGGGCAGCACCGCGGCGTTGCCGAGCGGCGCGGCCGAGACGGCACCGACTCGCGGGGAATCCACGCCCACGCCAGCCGAGCGGTGTGCCGGCAGGTAGGGCACGAGGTCTTCCACCACGCACACCGGGCCCACGCCGGGGCCGCCGCCGCCGTGCGGGATGCAGAAGGTCTTGTGGAGGTTCAGGTGGCTCACGTCGCCGCCGAACTCGCCCGGCGCGGCCACGCCCACCAGCGCGTTCATGTTGGCGCCGTCCACGTAGACCCGGCCGCCGTGCTGGTGCACAAGGGCGCAGAGTTCCTTGACGCGGGTCTCGAACACACCGTAAGTGGACGGGTACGTGATCATCACGCACGCGAGCTTCGCGCTGTGCTGCTCGCACTTGGCCTGCAGGTCGGCGATGTCGACGTTGCCGTCGGCGTCGCACTTGGTGACCACCACCTGCATGCCCACCATCTGCGCGCTGGCCGGGTTGGTGCCGTGGGCGGATTCGGGGATCAGGCAGACGTTGCGGTGGCCTTCACCCCGGGCTTCGTGGTACGCCTTGATGACCAGCAGGCCGGCGTATTCGCCCTGCGAACCGGCGTTGGGCTGCAGGCTGATGCCGGCGTAGCCGGTGGCTTGGCACAGCCAGTCGCGCAGCTGCTGGTCGAGCTCGGCGTAGCCGGCCAGCTGGTCGGCCGGGGCGAACGGGTGCAGGTTCGCGAACTCGGGCCACGTGATGGGGATCATCTCGCTCGTGGCGTTGAGCTTCATGGTGCACGAGCCGAGCGGGATCATGCTGCGGTCGAGTGCCAGGTCCTTGTCGGAGAGGCTGCGGATGTAGCGCAGCATCTCGGTTTCGGAGTGGTGGGCGTTGAAGACCGGGTGGGTCAGGAACGCGCTGGTGCGCACCAGCGCGTCGGGCAGCAGCGGGCGGATGCCTTTTTCATGGGCCTCGAACGATGGCAGCGGGCGGCCGGCCGCAAACAGCGTCCAGAGGGCGTTGAGGCACGCGCGTTTCGAGGTCTCGTCGAGCGTGATGCCCACCGAATCGGCCGAGGCACGGCGCAGGTTGAAGCCAGCAGCGCGGGCCGCGGTCAGGATGCGGTCGGTGTCGGGGCCGGTGCGCACCTGCAGCGTGTCGAACGCGTGGGCGTGGACCAGCGTGGCGCCCAGCGATTCGAGCCCGGCGGCCAGGATGGCGGTGTAGCTGGCCACGCGGCGGGCAATGCGCTTCAAGCCCTCGGGGCCGTGGTACACGGCGTACATGCTGGCCACCACGGCCGGCAGCACCTGGGCCGTGCAGATGTTGGACGTGGCCTTCTCGCGGCGGATGTGCTGTTCGCGCGTCTGCAGCGCCAGGCGGTAGGCGGGATTGCCATGGGTGTCGATGCTCACGCCCACCAGGCGGCCGGGCATGGAACGCTTGTACTCGTCCTTCGTGGCCATGTAGGCGGCGTGCGGGCCGCCATTGCCCATGGGCATGCCGAAGCGCTGGGTGTTGCCCACCGCGATGTCGGCGCCCATCTCGCCCGGCGGCGTGAGCAGCGTGAGGGCCAGCAGGTCGGCCGCGACGATGGCGAGGCCGCCCTCGGCGTGCACCGCGGTGATCAGCGGGGTGAGGTCGCGCACGGCACCGTCGACACCCGGGTACTGGAACAGCGCGGCGAACGCGCCAGCGCGCGCGGCGTGGTCGGCCGGGCCGGTGGCCACCGTGATGCCGAGCGGGCGGGCCCGCGTCTGCACCACTTCGAGCGTCTGCGGCAGCACGTCGTCGGCGACGAAGAACACCGTGCTCTTGCTCTTGCCCACCCGCATGGCGAGTGTCATGGCCTCGGCCGCGGCGGTGGCCTCGTCGAGCATGGACGAGCCGGCGATGGCCAGGCCCGTCAGGTCGCACACCATGGTCTGGAAGTTCACGAGGGCTTCCATGCGCCCCTGCGAGATCTCGGCCTGGTACGGCGTGTAGGCCGTGTACCAGGCGGGGTTCTCGAGGATGTTGCGCAGGATGACGCCGGGTGTCAGCGTGCCGTGGTACCCCTGGCCGATGAAGCTCTTGAGCACCTTGTTCTTGCCCGCGATGCCCTTGAGCTCGGCGAGGGCCTGGGCTTCCGTGAGAGGCGCCGGCAACACCATCGGGGCCGGCCGTGCGATGGCGCGGGGCACGATGGCATCGATCAGCGCACGCCGCGAGGCGGCACCGATGGCGGAGAGCATCAGGCGTTCGTCGGCGTCCTCGATGCCGATGTGGCGGGCAACGAATTCGGCGGCGTTCTCGAGCTCACCGAGCGGCTTGAGGGCGGACATCAACATGGCAAACAGATCCAGGCAGGGGGTGGCGCGGGCAGGGCAGGGGGGGGCAGGTCAGCTGTTCTTGACCAGTTCGTCGTACGCGGTGGCGTCGAGCAGCTTGGTCAACTGGCTGGCGTCGGCCACGCGCACCTTGAAGAACCAGCCAGTGTTCAGCGGGTCGCTGTTGGCGAGCGACGGGTCGGCGCGCAGCGCCTCGTTGACTTCCACCACCTCGCCGGTGACCGGCATGTACAGGTCGGCGGCGGCCTTGACGGACTCGACCACGCCGGCCACGTCGCCCTGGTTGAAGGTGGCGCCCACGGCGGGCAGGTCGACGAACACGACGTCACCGAGCGCGTCCTGTGCGTGCACGGTGATGCCGACGGTGGCGGGGGTGTCGGTGGTGATCCACTCGTGTTCGGCCGTGAAAAGGGTCGTCATGGTCAAAGCTCCTGGGTGGCCCGGTCCGCGGGAGCGGAGGGGCTGGTTCAAAGAAAACGGGAAAGAGGGGGACGCAGAAAGCGAAGAGCGGCAGGTCGCCGTTCAGCCGCGCACGTAGCGGTGCGGCACGAACGGCGTGGGCGCCACGCGCATGGGCTGGCGCTTGCCACGCACCTCGGCGAACACCTCGTGGTGCGGCAGGGCGTGGTTGCTGGCCAGGTAGGCCATCGCGATGGGCTGGTTCACCGACGGCGCGAGCGTGCCGCTGGTCACGTGGCCCAGCTTGTGGCCGAGTGCGTCGACGAGCACGGCGCCTTCGCGCACCGGCAGGCGCTCGAGGCCCAGCAGGCCCACGCGCTTGTTGCTGGGGCCGGTGGCCAGTTGGGCGTCGATCACCGCGGCGCCGGGGTAGCCGCCGTGGCGGGCGCCGCCCGCGCGGCGCACCTTCTGGATGGCCCAGGTGAGGCCGGCTTCGACCGGCGTGGTCTTGTCGTTGATGTCGTGGCCGTACAGGCACAGGCCCGCTTCCAGGCGCAGCGTGTCGCGGGCGCCGAGGCCCACGGGGCGCACTTCCGACATGGCGAGCAGCGAGCGGGCGAGTGCCTCGGCATCGGCGGCCGGCACGGAGATCTCGAAACCGTCTTCACCGGTGTAGCCGGAACGGGTGACGTAGCAGTCGGCGCCGGCCAGCGGCAGCGACTTGCCGGTCATGAAGGTGAGCGTGGCCACCTCGGGGTTCAGGCGGCGCAGGGCGTCGACCGCCTTCGGGCCCTGGAGCGCGAGCAGCGCACGGTCGGGCAAGGGCTGCACGGTGCAGCGGTGGCCGATGTTGGTGATGAGGTGGGTGATGTCGGCGGCCTTGCAGGCGGCGTTCACGATGAGCAGCAGGTCGTGCTCGCGGCGCGTGATCATCAGGTCGTCGAGGATGCCGCCGGAGGCGTTGGTGAAAAACCCGTACCGTTGCTTGCCCACCGTGAGGCTGGCGACGTCGACTGGCATGAGGGTTTCCAGCGCGGCCGCGGCGTGGTCGCCCGAGAGGCGCACCTGGCCCATGTGGGATACGTCGAACAGCGCGGCGGATTCGCGGCAGTGCTTGTGCTCCGCGATGATGCCGCCGGGGTAGTTCACGGGCATCTCGTAGCCGGCGAACGGGACCATCTTGGCGCCGAGCTCGAGGTGCAGCGCGTGGAGGGGGGTCTTCGAGAGGACAGCGGGCAGGGACATGCGTTTCTCCGGCAGGGCAATCGTGCTACCACCATGGTCGACCATGGTCGGTGGGGATGCCCTCGCTGTCCGCTTTACCTGAGAGATTGGCGGGGGTTCATGCCGACACCTGCCGCTTGCCCCTTCGGTGGACCGGCTCACCCGTTTCCGGGTCACCAGCCTCTCTCCAGTGAGGAACGCCCCTTCCCGATCACGTTTCCGTTTCCGTTCGCGAAGCGTTTGCCAGTCCTTTTGCCTGAGCGTTCTCGTCAGGGTTCCGGGGAACCCTGACTCGCCTTCGGCGGCACCCCGGGGGGCACTCTCTCCTGACGATCTGTAGTGTACCCCCGCGCCGCGTGCGTGGCATGCGTCACGCGGTTCACCGACGTTGCGTGTCGTCGCATTCGCTTACGGAAATGCGGTATCGGGGGGAGAGGGGCTGCCGTAACAAGGGGCAGAGGCTGGTCCACCGCATTTTTTTCGAGGGATCGGCGCTGTCTTCCAACGAACCGGATGCCCTCGCATGAAGCTCTACCCCGTGCCGATCCAGTCCCCGCTGATCTCCGCCCTCTTCGCGGCCCTGCTGCTCTCCGGTTGTGGTGGCGGCGACTCCGCCACCGACACGGACACCGCTGCACAGGCCGAGGCCGCGGCAGCAACGCCCGACACCCTCAAGGCCATCGCGGCGGCCCCCGAAAGCACCACGACGTCGTACACCGTCGTGCCCGACGAAAAGGTGCTCAACAACCTGTTTGCCGACGGCCTCAACAACTGGTCCGTGGGCGATGCGGTGCTCGTGAACAGCACCCAGCGCGTGGGCGGCAAGTCGCTCAACGTGGGCTGGCGCGCGCTGCAGACGTTCACGAATGGCACGCTGGTGCCGAACGCTTCCTACACCGTGAAGTTCCGGGCTCGCAACGAAAACGCCACCGGCGTCACCACGGTGGCGATGAAGTTCCAGATCCCGCCGTACAACGAGGCGTTCCGCACCTACAAGACCACGGTGACCGGCACGGCCTGGAAGGACTACGAGTTCGAGTTCACCGCCCCTGTGTACACGAAGGGTGAGTTGAGCGTCCTCGCCAACGGCTCGCGCTCCGTGGTGGACACCGTGTCGATGAAGATGCGGTCGGCCATCGCCACCACCGAGCCGAAGGCGGATCCGTCCGGGTCGATCGTGCCGGCCGGTGGCTACACGATGGTGTTCAACGACGAGTTCAATGGCACCACGTTGAACCGGGCGAAGTGGCACACCCGCATGATCTACAACAGCGGCACCAGCGACCGCATGCACGACGAGAAGCAGCGCTACCGCGACAACGACAACCACCGCGTGGCCAACGGCGTGCTGAGCCTCGTGGCACGCAAGGTGTCGGAGACGGATCCGAACGGCGTCAACTACGAGTCCGGCATGATCCGCTCGGACTGGACGTCCCGCTACGGCTACTACGAGGCCCGCGTGAAGATGCCGGCCGGCGTGGGGGTGTGGCCCGCGTTCTGGCTGAACTCCGACGTGTCCGCGACGGGCCGCCTGAGCTGGCCGCCCGAGATCGACATCTTCGAGTACGTGAACAACGGCGTGGAAGACACGTCCAACATGATCCACTCGAACGTGGTGACGATGGACCGCAAGCCGTCGCAGGTGTTCTACAGCGACCCGGCCTTCAACACGCAGTACACGTTCTGGCGCGCACCGTTCAACTTCAGCGACGGCTTCCACGTGATCGGGGCGGAATGGACGCCCACCACGGTGACGATGTATGTCGACGGCCAGAAGATCTACACCCGCGCCGCCACGTGGAACTACGACGACGGCACCGCAGGCGGTCCGGCGCACATCCTGCTGAACTTCGCGGTGGGCGGGGCCTGGGCCGGCCGGCACGGCATCGATGACGCGGCCTTCCCGCAGGAGATGCAAGTCGACTGGGTGCGCGTGTACCAGAAATGAGGCCCCCCAGTCGGCTGGCGCCTCCTGCCCCCAGGGGGCGACCCCGGGTCGGCCGGCGGAGCCGGTCCTCGCGGGTGGCTTGATCGGTCGCTCGCTTCGCTTGCTCCATCGACAAAGCGCCCGGGTTGACCGGGCGCTTTGTCGTGGTCCTTACATCCCCGAATAGTTGGGGCCGCCGCCCCCTTCGGGGGTGACCCACACGATGTTCTGCGTGGGGTCCTTGATGTCGCAGGTCTTGCAGTGCACGCAGTTCTGCGCGTTGATCTGCAGGCGGTCGGTGTTGTCCTCGTTCTTGACGAACTCGTACACGCCGGCCGGGCAGTAGCGCGACTCGGGGCCGGCGTACTTCGCGAGGTTGACGCTCACCGGCACCGCGTTGTCCTTGAGCGTCAGGTGGGCCGGCTGGTGTTCCTCGTGGTTCGTGTTGCTCACGAACACGCTGCTCAGGCGGTCGAAGGTGATCTTGCCGTCGGGCTTCGGGTACACGATCTGCGGGAACTCCGACGCCGGGCGCAGCATGGCGTGGTCGGGGATGGTGCGGTGCCTGGTCCACGGTGGCGTCTTGATGCCCAGCAGCGGCAGCACGAAGTACTCGATGCCGTTCATCAAACCGCCCACCATGTTGCCGAGCTTGAACCAGGCCTTGAAGTTGCGCGAGGCGTGCAGTTCCTCGCGGAGCCAGCTCTTCTCGAAGGCCTCCGGGTAGGCGGTGAGTTCGTCTTGCTGGCGGCCGGCCGTGACGGCGGCGAACAGCGCCTCGGCTGCGAGCATGCCGCTCTTGATGGCGGCGTGGCTGCCCTTGATGCGGGCGCCGTTCAGGAAACCGGCGTCACAGCCCACGAGGCAGCCGCCCGGGAACACCGTTTTCGGCAGGCTCAGCAGGCCGCCGGTGGTGATGGCGCGGGCGCCGTAGCTGATGCGCTTGCCACCTTCGAGGTACTTGACGATGGCCGGGTGGGTCTTCCAGCGCTGCATTTCCTCGAACGGGCTGATCCAGGGGTTGGCGTAGTCGAGGCCGGTGACAAGGCCGAGCGTGACCTTGTTGTCCTCGAGGTGGTACATGAACCCGCCGCCATAGGTGCTGTCATCCATGGGCCAGCCGGCCGTGTGCACCACGAGGCCCGCGCGGTGCCTGGACGGGTCGATCTCCCAGAGCTCCTTCACGCCGATGGCATAGGCCTGCGGGTCCTTGCCCTGGTCGAGCTTGAACTTGTTGATGAGCTGCTTGCCGAGGTGGCCGCGGGCGCCTTCGGCGAACACGGTGTACTTGCCGTGCAGCTCCATGCCGAGCTGGAAGCTGTCATTGGGCTGGCCGTCCTTGCCGATGCCGAGGTTGCCGGTGGCCACGCCCTTGACGCTGCCGTCCTCGTTGTAGAGCACCTCGGCCGCCGGGAAGCCCGGGAAGATTTCCACACCCAGGGCCTCGGCCTGCTGCGCGAGCCAGCGCACCACGTTGCCGAGGCTGATGGCGTAGTTGCCCTCGTTGTGGAAGTTCTGCGGGATCAGCCACTTCGGGAAGTTGATGGCGCCCGTTTTCGTGAGCCACATCACCTCGTCTTCGGTCACCGGCTGGTTCAGCGGGGCGCCCTTTTCCTTCCAGTCGGGGATCAGTTCGGTCAGCGCCTTCGGGTCCATCACGGCCCCGCTCAGGATGTGCGCGCCGGGCTCCGAGCCCTTTTCCAGCACGACCACCGAGATCTCCTTGTCCTGCGCCGCGGCGAGTTGCTTCAGGCGGATGGCCGTGGCCAGCCCGCCGGGGCCGCCGCCTACGATGACGGCGTCGTACGCCATGGCCTCGCGCGGGCCATATTGGGCAAGAATTTCTGAGGGGGTCATGTTGTCTCCTTGAATCAAGCTCGAATCACATCGCCCCGCATTCTAGAGTGGGTGGGGGGTGAAAATCGAACGATCGTGCTATCCGCGCCACGGTCCGTTTTCGCGGGTGCGCGTGCTATCTTCATCGCTCACCGACGAACGAAATGAACGAGGAGAAACGCATGAGCTACAGCATCGATCTGTCCGGGCGCGTGGCGCTTGTCACCGGCGCATCGAGCGGGCTGGGCACGCAGTTCGCGAAGACGCTGGCCGGCGCTGGCGCCGCCGTGGTGCTGGCGGGGCGGCGTGTCGAACGGCTCAAGGCGCTGCGCGCCGAGATCGAGGCATCGGGCGGCGACGCCCACGTGGTCACCCTCGACGTGACCGACCACGACAGCATCAAGGCCGCCGTGGCCCACGCCGAGACGGAGATGGGCACCATCGACATCCTCGTCAACAACTCCGGCGTCAGCACCACGCAGAAGATCACCGAGGTGTCCCCGGAAGACTACGACTACGTGATGGACACCAACACCAAGGGTTCCTTCTTCGTGGCGCAGGAGGTGGGCAAGCGCATGCTGGCGCGCGCGCGCGGCGCGGCGCCGGGCACCTTCACCGGCGGGCGCATCGTCAACATCGCGTCCATGGCGGGGCTCAAGCCGCTCAGCCAGATCGGTGTGTACGCCATGAGCAAGGCCGCGGTGATCCACATGACCCGCGCCATGGCGCTCGAGTGGGGCCGCTACGGCATCAACGTGAACGCCATCTGCCCCGGGTACATCGACACCGAGATCAACCACCACCACTGGCAGACCGAACAGGGCCAGAAGCTGATCGCCATGACGCCGCGCAAGCGCATCGGCCAGCCGAAGGACCTGGACGCCGTGCTGATGCTGCTGTGCTCGAACGAGAGCCACTTCATCAACGGCGCGGTGATCCAGGCCGACGACGGGTTCGCGATCTGACATGAGGCCGTTGTCCCTGCTGGAAACGCGCGTCCTCGGTGTGCTCATCGAGAAGGCGCATACGGTGCCCGACAGCTACCCGCTGTCCCTCAACGCCTTGATGGCCGGCTGCAACCAGAAGACGGCGCGCGATCCGGTGCTCAACGCGTCGGAAGCCGAAGTGCAGACCGCCGTCGATGCACTGAAGGTGCTGCACCTGGTGTTCGAATCAAGCGGGTCGCGGGTCACGCGTTACGAGCACAACATGGCACGCACCATGGCGCTGCCCGGCGCGGCCGTGGCGCTGCTCAGCGTGCTGATGTTGCGCGGGCCGCAGACCAGCTCCGAGCTGCGCGCCAACTGCGAGCGGCTGCACAAGTTCGCCGACGTGTCCTCGGTGGAGGCCTTTCTAGAGGAACTGGCCGAACGCTCGGACGACAAGGGCGGCCCGCTGGCGGTGAAGCTGCCGCGTGCCCCGGGCGCACGGGAGGCTCGCTGGACCCACCTGCTGGCCGGCGAGATCGACCTCTCGGCGCTGCCGGTGGCCGCCGAGTCCGCCGACTTCGTGGCCGCCAGCGAACTGGCGGCGTTGAAAGCCGGGCAACAGGCCATGCAGCGTGACATTGACACGCTGCGGGCGCTTGTCGATCGCCTCTACGACGAGTTGGGGGTAAGCCGCAACGCGTGAGCCCCGGGCCTTGCGCTACAGTGGTTCGCACCAGGATCCACATGGGGCGGGCGACCGCGTACGGGCCATGAAACAAGGGGCAGGGCGGTTGCGCGTGCGGCTGGCGGGGGCGGCATGCCGAGCCGGCCTGGCCTGTGCACTGCTGTGGTGCCTGGCCGTGGGCCAGGCAGTGGCCCAGCACCTGCACCTCACCGAAGCGGAAACCCGCTGGATCGCCGACCACCCCGTGGTCAAGTTCGGCTGGTCGAGCGGCCTGCCACCTTACTTCACGTTTGACGCCGGTGCGGCCGAGCCGCAGGGATACGCCGTCGAGGTGATGGGCCTCGCCCTGGAGCGCGTGGGCCTGCGCGCCACCTACCGCCGCTACCCGAACCTGCCGGCCGCATTCGATGCGGTGCGCCGCGGCGAGGTGGCGGGTGTGCCGTTCGTGTCGACGCCGGCGGACGCCGCGGCCGGTGACCTGTTGGCCACCCGCCCGATGATCGCGGCCAACATGGTGCTCGCGGTGCGCCGCGACATCCCCGACATCTCCCCCACGGCGGATTTCGGCGGCTACCGGGTGGCCGTGGAAAACGCCTCCGGCGCCGACCAGTTGCTGCGCCGCCGCTTCACTGGGGCCCGTGTGCTGCGGTACGACACCCCCGAGGCCGCGCTGCGGGCGGTGGCCTCGGGTGACGCAGACCTGTTCATCGGCTACAGCCACGTGGCGGTGCACTACATCGAGTCCCTGCTGCTGGCGAACGTGCAGGTGCGGGGCATGCTGGGGCCCGGACTGTCCTCGCTCGGCCCCGCCATCTCGCGCGACCAGCCGGTGCTGCATGCCATCCTCGACAAGGCGATGGACAGCATCACGCAGCGCGAACGTGCCCAGTTGGCTGCACGCTGGCTGCCGCCTGAGGTCGGGGTGGACCGCGAACGCCCGAAGGTGGCGCTCTTGCCGGCCGAACGCGACTGGGTGGACCGCCACGGGCGCATCCGCATCGGCTACGACGCCTCGTTCGCTCCCATCACCGCACAGACCGACATGAGCGAACTGCGGGGCCTGGGCGCCGACTTCATGCGGCTGGCGGCCGGCAAGGTGGGCCTCACCATCGAAAGCGAAAGTGGCGGCAGTTTTGCCGAGATGTACCGGCGCGGCGTCGGCGGCGACCTCGACGTGCTGGTTGGCGCGGCACGCACCAGTGCCCGGCGCAGCCATTACGACTTCGTGGGGCCGTTCCTGCGGGTGCCCACCGGCATCGTGACGGCCAGCAACAACGGCCTGTTGGTGACCCGGCTCGACGAACTGGGCCGGCGGCGCCTGGCGCTCCTGGACGAGCACTTCCTGCTGCCCCAGTTGCGCACGCGGTACCCGTCGCTGCAGTTGCTGACCCTGCCCACGCAGGACGCCGTGCTCGAGGCGGTGGCCGACGGCCGGGCGGATGCGGGCATCGGCAACCTCAAGGTCGTCAACCAGCTCATCAACGACCACTACACCGGGCGGGTGAAGGTCACCGGCACCGTGCCGGATGCAGACAGCGAGCTGTACTTCGCGGTGCGCCAGGACCGGCCGGAACTCACGCGACTGTTGCGCAAGGGACTGGATGCCGTCACCGAGGACGAGACCATCGAAATCGAACGCCGCTGGCTCGTGGCCAACCCGGAGCCGGGTGTGGCGATGCCGCAGGTGTTGCGCATCGTGGGGGGGAGTGCCGCGGTGGTGCTGTGGCTGGGCACGTGGGCCTACTTGTTGCGCCGCGGCAACCGCCGCCTTCTGGCGGCGCGGCAGATCGAACTGGACGCCCGCGAGCTGGCGGAGGCGGCGGCCGCGTCGCGCGGGCGGTTCCTCGGGTACCTGTCGCACGAGTTGCGGGGCACGCTGGGCGCCATCGCGTCGGGGGCGGCCATGGCCAAGAACGACCTGCCGGCCTCCACGCGCGATCGCATGCTCGACGCCATCAACGCCTCGGCCGAAGGGTTCCAGAGCCTCCTCGAAACCACGCTGCAATATGAACAGCAGCTCGAGCGGCCCATGGTGCTGCAGCCCGAGCCGGTGGACCTGGTGGCGCAATGGGCGCAGATGCTGGCACCGTTCGAGCTCAGCGCCTTGGCGAAGGGGCTCGCCCTCCACGCCCGGCTGGACGGCGCCGAAGCCCTCACCCAACTGGTGCTGCTCGATGCCTCCCGCCTGCGCCAGGTGGTGAACAACCTGGTGGGCAACGCCGTCAAGTTCACCCGCCAGGGCGAGGTGTCCGTCGCGGGACGGGTGACCGGCAGTGGCGCCGGGCGGCGTTTCGACATCGTGGTGGAAGACAGTGGTCCGGGGTTGTCGGCCGAAGACCGGTCCACGCTGTTCCAGCCGTATGCGCAGGGCGCCCAGGGGCAGCGGTTGCGCCAGGGGGCGGGCCTCGGCCTCGCGATCTCCCGGCAGATCGTCGATGCGATGGGTGGCCGCATCGACGTGGGCGAGGCGGCTGCAGGGGGTGCGCGGTTCACGGTCAGCTTGCCGCTGGTGGTGCAGCGGGACATGCCCGTGCCGGTGCGCGGGGCCGACGCGGTTGACAGCACGGGGCCCTCGCGTCAGACTTAACCCTATGGTTTATTGAAATGGGCTCCATGGTGAAGCGAAACGACCTCGACCTGGTGTTTGCCGCGTTGGCCGACCCCACGCGGCGCGAGGTGCTGCAAACCCTCGGCGAAGAGGGCAGCCGCAGCGTTGGCGAACTGGCCGAGCCGCACGAGATGTCGCTGCCGGGGTTCATGAAACACCTGGCGGTGCTGGAGGCGGCGGGGCTGATCTCGCGCGTCAAGCTCGGCCGGGTGGTGCATTGCGAGTTGACCGCGGCCCCCATGCAGGACGCCGCCGGCTGGCTCACCCGCTACGAGCAGTTCTGGAACGATCGGCTCGATGCGCTCGGGCGGTTCCTATATCACCAGGAGGAGATCCAGCCATGCCCCAGTCCGAGCCCCAGCCACACCGCGTCGACTCCGGCTCGCCGAAACTCCAGCTCCAGCGGCACTACCCCGTCGCCGTCGAAAAAGTCTGGCGGGCGTGGACCGACCCGGCGGCGCTGACCCGCTGGTTCGGCCCTGGTGAGCCCGACTCGGTGGTGGTCGCCGACCTCGACCTGCGTGTGGGCGGCCGGTACCACATCGGCTTCACCACGCAAGACGGCGAGCGGCACGACGTCTCTGGCATCTACGAGGTGGTGGAGCCGCCGCACCGGCTGGTGTTTTCGTGGGCGTGGAAGAGCACGCCCGAGCGGGTGTCGCGTGTGGCGGTGGACCTGGTGGCAGCGCGCGGGGGCACCGACCTGACGTTCCTGCACGAACGCTTCCACGACCAGGAAGCCCGCGACAACCACCAGCGCGGCTGGCTGCCCACATTCGACAAGCTGGCGCAGTTCCTGGGGGCCTGATCGCTACACTGGCGGGGTGATGCGCATCGACCATTTCCGTGAACGCCTGCGGGCCCACGGCGCCAAACCCTGCCACGAATTCCGCGTGTTGCGCCTGTGGGCCACCGCGCAGGACCAGGGCAGCGGCCGCCGCAAGCCGGAGGATTTCCTGCCGGCCAGCGTGCGTGCCGCCTTGCCCGAACTCACCGCCGACCTGGCGGCGCTGGCCCGTGTGCGATCCGAACACCCGGCCGACGACGGCTCGGCACGCCTGCTGGTCGAGCTGGCGGGCGGGCACACGGTGGAGAGCGTGCTGCTGCCCCGCGACGGTGTGTGCGTGTCCACGCAGGTGGGATGTGCGGTGGGCTGCCTCTTCTGCATGACCGGCCGCGACGGCCTGTTGCGCCAGGTGGGCAGCGCCGAGATCGTGGCGCAGGTGGTGCTGGCCCGCGCCCGCCGCCCGGTGAAGAAGGTGGTGTTCATGGGCATGGGCGAACCGGCCCACAACCTCGACAACGTGCTGGAGGCCATCGACCTGCTGGGCACGGCCGGCGGCATCGGCCACAAGAACCTCGTGTTTTCCACCGTGGGCGACCCGCGGGTGTTCGAGCGGCTGCCGCTCGGGGCGGTGAAGCCCGCGCTGGCACTGTCATTGCACACCACTCGCGCGGATTTGCGGGCGGAACTGCTGCCCCGCGCGCCGCGGTTCGATCCGGCGGACCTGGTGGCCGAAGGCGAGCGCTACGCCCGCACCACGGGCTATCCCATCCAGTACCAGTGGACGCTGCTCGAAGGCATCAACGACACCGACGAGGAACTCGAAGGCATGGTGCGGCTGCTGTCCGGCAAGTACGCCATCATGAACATGATCCCGTACAACACCACCGAGGGCACCGGCTACCGGCGGCCGTCGTGGGAACGCGCGGCGGCGATGTCGAACTACCTGAACCGGCGTGGGGTGCTGGCGCGGCTGCGCCAATCGGCCGGGCAGGACGTGGACGGCGGCTGCGGCCAGCTGCGTGCGCGGTCGGCCAAGCCGGCGCGCGCCACCATCGCGATTCAGCCCGTGGCCTGAGCTGCTTGTCTTGGTCCGTGAACATTGGCGTGCCCCATTTGGCAGCCGCTTACCTTTTACGCTAGATCTCCATGCGCACGCTCGACGAACTCATCAATCAAGACGACCCGGCAATTCCGTTCGTTCGGCAATGGCTCGCTGAAAGCAGCAGGCCCGTCGAGCTTCTCCCGCCTTCAGAGCGCAACGGCGAAGTTCTCGTCAACCTCCAGATCACAACTCGGTCACCGATGGGTGCGATTGCCTATGAGACTGGCGGCATCCTGGTCGATCACGGGTGGCTGCGCATTCTTGGGTCTGGCCATCCCAAGCTTCCACGAGACATCGCTCAGTGGAACGCCGGGCGTTCATCCGGTCATCTATTGGTCGCAGATGACGTGGCCGGCGGCTTCTTTTCGGTAAACGGAGGCAGCCTGGGAGATGATCCTGGCTCGGTGTACTACTGGGCACCCGACACGTTGAAATGGGAGTCGCTTGGTCTCGGGTATACGGATTTCCTCTGCTGGGTGCTCAGCGACAGACTGTCTGCGTTCTACGAAGGTTTGCGGTGGAACAACTGGCAAGCCGACTTGCAAAGGGTAGACGGAGGCCAGTGCTTCAGCTTCTATCCACCCCTCTGGACCGCGGAAGGGACTGCTGAATCCAGCTCTCGCAAGCCAATCGGTGTCGCGGATCAGTACGCGCTCAATACTGAGGGCTGGAGCCAAACGGAATGAACCACAGGCCTGACCCTTTCATCGGGAGGGCGTCCCCCGGCAAGCTGGTCGCCGCTTCTCATATCACACGTTAGACGTCACGATGCCGCTCTCCGCTTCCGTAACAGTCCTGCAAGGCGATACTGCGGTCGACATCGAGGTACGACGACGCGCCGTGGAAGTACAACTGGGCTCGGCGCATGAGGAACGGGCGTACGAGGCGTTGGACAGTGCATTGCGCGAGCGAACTCGCCAAGTATTCGAGTCCGAAGGGAGCGGTGTTCATGTCTTGGACGATTGGTGGCCCAACCGAACAGCCGTCGTCGAAGCAGATGAACAGGTCGTCAATTCAGCCACTGTCGACGCGCTTCAACGCCTCCTCACGAACGAGTACGCAGAATGGTCCGTCGGGATAGAGGTCTACCGCGGCCTGGGTGGAGAGAGGCCAGAGAATCTTGGGCCTGTTCACATCTACGTCGACGCTATCCTTACCACCAAGCAACTACTTCATCTGGTCGCCAGTGACGTCTAACCCTTCCATCGAGCGGACGTCTTCCAGCAGGCTTCGCCTGCATCCAGCCGCCGCTCATGTCCAACGTTAGGCCTCATCGCAGACGCACTACATGTCCGACAACATCCGATACGCACCGCCTACAGCACAGGTCGGAGACATCGCCGAGGCTTCGCCACGAGGTAGTCATGGCTTGAAGTTGAGTGTGTCGCTCTTCTGGCGATTGTTCTTACTTCACACCGTTCTGCTGCTGCCAGTAGCAGCTGTGCTAGGCCTTTCAGATCTCGGCCAAAGCGCGATGTTCCTTATGCTGAAGCCATCGCTCTTCTTCGCAGTGGTTGCCGCCGTGCTGGCAAGCTCATTGCTGGTTTTTCGTCCTGGGCTTCTGTTTTTCGTTTGGGGGTACCGCCTCCACTTGCCATTTGGTAGCTGGCGCAAGTTCACTTGGAGTTTCTGCACCCTCTATCTAGTTCTTGGCATCGTGAATGTCGGGGTCGCGTTCACCACTCCTGTTGCCGTCTGGGTTCAATTCAAAACCTTCGTACCGTTTTTTGCGATCGTGGCACTTTGCGTCGCCGCTCCCCGTTTTCTCGCAAGGCCTAACCCTTCCATCGAGCCAAGCATGACTACCCCGCGCCCATTTGGTCTTGGGTCGTTCGCCGCTGCTGGCTTTGTTGGCGGTCCTCTTGCTGCCTTGTACCTGGCGGCCCGCAACAGGATGAACCACGCACCTTCACGCGAGGCTTCAATGCTGTTGGGCTTCCATGTTGTTGCGTCAGGCGTGTGGCTCTGGACGATCTTCAATGCCCCACGCGATGCGTTGTCTCAGCTTGTTGTACACCTGCCCCAAGTGGCGCTCTGGTCTCTTGTATCGTGGCCACTTCTACGCCGGAGCTTTGCGGCGTATTCCAAGGCGGGTGGGTCATTCAGATCAGTATGGGTCGCAGCCGGCATCGGGCTCCTGTTCGCAATCGGGCTGAGGCTAGTGTTTCGGCTTCTCTTTGCCTAGCCACTGAGGGCAACCTGAGTTTCACACCGGCGAGGCCTAACCCATCGAGCTGACGTGCCCGGCATGCCGGGTCACGCCGCTCATGTCAAACGTCTAGGTGGCATAGTGAATTATTCGAACCTCTTGCCAACCGTCTGCGTGGCTCTTCTGCAAGGCTGCATTCCAAGAACAGCTGTTGTGCATGACGGACTGAAGTCGAAGATCGTGGATTCAGTCACCAAGGAGCCACTGAATGGCGCCTTTGTCTACGACTACGTGGATGGTGGAAAACCCCATGTCCTGGTGCTTGGCAATGAGAGCGGCGAGGTCACCCTCGATCCCAGTAGAAGATTGACACTGGGCGGCTTAATGGGCGAAGCACTCGTGCGCCAGAAACTTTGGGTGTGCAAAGAAGGGTATGTCCCTTACCTGGCTGGCTCACGTGGCGGCTGGAATGCTGACTATGGGCCGAGCAGAATCCACACGCCCACGGTGATTGAGCTCGCGAAGTCACCTCTCGCACCAGCGGAGAGTTGCCTGGCCATCAAATCCTAGGTGCACATCGGGGCTTGACTCCGCGCTTGGCCTCGTCCCCGTCGTGGCCCGTCTCGATGTCAGTTATTTGCCGGACAGGACACCCAGGGCGTCCTCGATCTCGCGCTGGCCGGCGGGGCGCACCACGCGGGCCACTTCCTGGCCGTCGCGCAACACCACGAGCGTGGGCCACAGCTTGACGCGGTAGGAACGCCCGAGCCGGCGGCCGGGGCCGTCCTCGATCTTCACATGGCGGAACTCGGGGTGGCCGGCCATGGCAGCGGCCAGTGCCGGCTGGGCCGCCTGGCAGATGCCGCACCAGGGGGCGCCGAACTCGATGACCGACGAGCCGCTCAGCGCATCGATTTCCTCGCGGGGCGGCTCCACGGGGGCGTAGGTGGTGGTCATGGACATGGTGTCATGGTCTGGCAACGGGCATGCCCGGCCGTCACGTGGCGAGCCGGCGCTGGGCCGACACCCGGCGGTGGGTGCGCCGTGCATGAGGCACCCAGCCATGGCGGTACCAGCGGGCCGCCATGGTCAGGCCCCGCACCCATTCGTCCGCGGCGTAGGCGATCCATACACCCACGAGTCCCCAGCCCAGGTACACGCCGAGGAACCATGCGCCGCCCGCCATCACGAAGACCATCGAGGCCACGCCGGCCATCACCGGGAAACGTGCGTCCCCCGTGGCGCGCAGCGAGTTGATGACGACCAGGTTGAAGGTGCGGCCGGGTTCGAGCAGCACGGTGATCCACAGCAGCGTGCGCGCCTGGGAGATCACCTCGGGGTCGCGGGTGAAGAACTGCAGCACCCAGGGCGCGCAGACGGCGGCGGTCAAGGCGAAGCAGAACGACGTGGACAGCCCCCAGCGCAGGCTCTTGCGCACCAGCTGGTGGGCGTCGTGCAGGTGCCCCGCGCCCACCATGTGGCCCACGAGGATCTCGCTCGCGAACCCGACGGCCAGGCCGGCCAGCAGCACGAGGTACATCACCTGCATCGTGTAGGTGTGGGTGGCCAGCGCGGTGGTGCCCATCTTGGCCACCATGGCCACGGTGAACACGAACGCGAGGCGGTAGGCGATGTTTTCGGCGGCACCGGGCAGGCCGATGTGAAGCACCGGGGCCAGGCGCTTCCAGTGCATGGTCCACCAGTCGGCGGCCTGCGGCACCAGGTGCAGCCGGACGCGCCACAGCGAGAGGTGGAACGCGATGCCGAACGCGCGGCTGGCCACCATGGCCAGCGCGAAGCCGGGCAGGCCCAGGCCATCCCACGACCCCACGCCGTTCATCAGCGGCCAGCACAGCAGCAGGTGCACGCTGTGCATCGCGAGCATGTTGAGCAGCGCGTCGCGGGTGTGGAGGTGGGCGCGCATCACGGCGGCCATGCTGGCGTTGCAGGCGTCGAGGGCCAGCGCGAGCGCGAGGATGCGCAGGTACGGCAGCGCTTGCGGCAGCACGTCGTCGGGCACGTTGAGCAGGCCCAGCAGCGGGGCGGCGAACGAGATGACCCCCACCGCGGTGATGACGCCCATCCAGCCGCTGGCCGCAAGGGACGCGCGTGCGGTTTCGTCCGCCCCGCGGCGGTTGGCCGCGCCCAGGTTCTGCGTGATGACCACGCTCAGGCCGAGGCTGATGATGCGAAAGAGGAGGAAGAACGTGGCCTGCACGTGGTTGGCCAGCGAAAACGCGGCCGCGGAGGCGTCGGATGTGCGGGATGCCAGCCAGAGGCCGGCAACGGCCACGAGCATGCCCAGACCGAACTCGGCAAACAGCGGCCAGGTGAGGGCGAACAACGCGGGCCGCGCGGCGGCCGCCCCGCTTTTTGAGATCGGTTCCATTCCGCTCGCCAGTATGGCATGCAGCGGTGCGCCGCGCTCACGCGCTGAGCAGTTTGTGCACGAGCTCGTGGGTGGTGACGGCGCCGTACTTGCGCATCAGCCGTGCGCGGTACACGTCCACCGTGCGCGGGCTGATGGTCAGGCGCTTGCCGATCAGCTTGCTGGTGAGCCCGTCGATCAGCAGCGCGGCGATCTCGCGCTCGCGCGGGGTGAGGTCTGCCTTGAGCTTGCGCTGGGCCGACAGGTCCTCGAACGACCAGATGCCGGCGGCGTGGGGCTGGGCGGGGTCGAGGGCCCGGCCCGACACGTGGCACCAGAACAGTTCGCCGCGCAGCGGGCCGTCCACCCGCTTCATGACCCGCTCGTCGGCGTACCAGCCTTGGTTGTCGAGGCTGGCGGTGATGCGCTCGCCAGTGCGCTCGAACTCGGCGTGGGTGGGATACAGCAGCTCGAAGGACTGGCCCACCAGCTGCTCCCGTGCGGCGCCGAACATCTCGAGCAACTGCTGGTTGCAGTCGATCATCAGGCGGTTGCGCGAGATCACCAACCCCACGGGGGCCAGGTCGAAAGCGGTGCGGTAGTCGAGGTCGATGTTGGGCATGTGCTTAGTGAATTCTACGTAATGAATACTTAATCCGTTACGTAGTACGCTCCTGCTTCTGAGATTTCTCGCGATTTTTTGGTCCAGGAGGCGGCGATGAACAAGGTCTACCCCAGCGCGGCAGAGGCACTCGAGGGTGTCGTGCGTGACGGGCAGTTGTTGGCGGTCGGAGGCTTCGGCTTGTGCGGCATCCCGGAGGCGCTCATCGCGGCGCTGCGGGACTCCGGCAAGAAGAACCTCACGGTGATCTCCAACAACGCCGGTGTCGACGGTTTCGGCCTCGGCCAACTCCTCGAGACGCGCCAGATCAAGAAGATGATCTCGAGCTACGTGGGCGAGAACAAGGAGTTCGAGCGCCAGTACCTGGCAGGTGAACTCGAACTCGAGTTCACGCCCCAGGGCACGCTGGCCGAGAAGCTGCGCGCCGGTGGCGCCGGCATCCCGGCGTTTTTCACGAAAACCGGCGTTGGCACCCTCGTGGCCGAAGGCAAGGAGATCCGTGAATTCGACGGCGCCGCGTACGTGATGGAGCGGGCGCTGCTGCCCGAGGTGAGCCTCGTGAAGGCCCACAAGGCCGACCGCAGCGGCAACCTCGTGTTCCACCGCACCGCCCGCAACTTCAACCCGGCAGTGGCCATGGCCGGCAAGCTGACGGTGGTCGAGGTGGAGGAGATCGTGGCGACCGGCTCGATCGACCCGGACGACGTGCACCTGCCGGGCATCTACGTGCACCGCATCGTGCTCAACGCCACGCCCGAGAAGCGCATCGAGAAGCGCACCCTCCGCGAAACCAACGCCCAAGCAGGAGCCTGAACCATGGCCTGGACCCACGACCAGATGGCCGCCCGCGCTGCCAGCGAATTGCAAGACGGCTTTTACGTGAACCTCGGCATCGGCCTGCCGACCCTCGTCGCCAACCACGTCCCGTCCCACGTCGAGGTGTGGCTGCAAAGCGAAAACGGCATGCTCGGCATCGGCCCGTTCCCCACCGAAGCGGAAGTCGACGCCGACCTGATCAATGCCGGCAAGCAGACCGTCACCACCATCCCCGGCTCGTCCATCTTCGGCTCGCACGACAGCTTCGCGATGATCCGCGGCGGCAAGATCAACCTCAGCATCCTCGGTGCCATGCAGGTGAGCGCGCAGGGTGACCTCGCCAACTGGATGATTCCCGGCAAGATGGTCAAGGGCATGGGGGGCGCGATGGACCTCGTGGCCGGCGTGGGCCGGGTGCTCGTGCTGATGGAACACGTGGCGCGCAAGAAGGACGGCACCGAAGACCTGAAGATCATCCCCGCCTGCACGCTGCCGCTCACCGGGGTGGGGGTGGTCAACCGCATCATCACCGACCTGGCGGTGCTCGACGTCACGCCGCAGGGCCTGAAGATCGTCGAGATCGCCCCGGGCGTGACCCGCGAGGAACTGCAGGCAAAAACCGGGGTGCCGCTGCACTGAGAAGGTGACCTAAGATGGGGCCCTCCAACCCGAGGGACCCGTCATGCCGATCGACTTCGCCGTCATCTCCTGGGCCACGTTCGCCACGTTCGTGATCGCGAGCCTGGTGCTCGCCATCACGCCGGGCCCGGCGGTGGTCTACATCCTGACCCGCACCGTCACCCAGGGCCGCCAGGCGGGGCTCGCGTCCGTCGCGGGCGTGGCACTCGGCAACCTGGGCAACGCGCTCGGCGCCTCGCTCGGGCTTGCGGCACTGCTCGCGGTTTCCGCCGTGGCGTTTTCCATCGTCAAGTTCGCGGGTGCTGCGTACCTCGTGTGGCTGGGCATCCAGGCGTTGCGTGCGAAGGGCCGCCCGGATGGCGCCGCCGATGCGCCCCGCGACGCGGCGGCCCGCATCTTCCGCGACGGCTTTTTCGTTGCGCTGCTGAACCCCAAGACCGCGATCTTCTTCGCAGCCTTCCTGCCCCAGTTCATCGACCCGGCCCATTCGGCGCTGTCGCAGAGCCTGTTGTTCGGTGCCTTGTTCGTGGCCGTGGCAGGCACCACCGACACGGTGTGGGTGATGGCGGCCTCGGTGGCCGCGCCGCTGCTGTCGCGCCACGAAAGCGCCAGACGGGCCGGCCGGTACACCACGGCCGGTGTGTACTTCGGGCTCGGGTTGTTCACGGCGATGGGTGGGGCGCGCAAGGGGGCTTGAACTCCGGCGGTCCGGCAAAAACCAGTTGTCGCCCCGGCGAAGGCCGGGGTCTCCAGCGTGGCCGGGCACGCTGACCGTGGCGACGGTCGGGCATGGGGTATCGCAAGTTCGCCGTGAGCAGGTGAGCCCCCGGGAACGCGGGGTGCCGACCGAGACGCTGGGAAGCGGCCTTTTCCGCTGACGGGTCGAGGTCCCGGCTTCCGCCGGGACGACGGAGGACGGCGAGACGCCGTCGCTTCAGTACCGGGGTGGCGGGTGGCGGGTCACGACCCCGCCTTCTCCTGCCGCCGCATCTCCCGCCGCTTCATTTCCAGGTACGTTGCCTGCGCCATCTCGTGCAGCTGGCGCGGGTAGCGTTCGGACGCGACGAACCAGTCGAGCGCGCGGCGGTCGGCGTCGTCGGGGGCGTTGAGGTAGGCGTCGATGGCCAGGAAGTAGCGCATGGCGTTGCGCTCGATGACCCCTCGCACGCCGCCCACGTACACGGGGTCGCCGTTGGCCGGGCGGTCCGTCACGCTGAAACCGATCTTGTCGCTGCCGGTGGTGGCCAGGTAGCCCTGCATCGCGAGGCGGGCGGCCAGGCCGAACCCGTAGGCGTACGACAGGCGGATGAAGGCGTGCTGCGCATCGATGGGGATGGCTTCCACCACGATGCGGTAGTCGCGGGTGCCAAGCGGGCCCGCGGCGGCGTTGAGGTGCACCTCGATGTGGTTCGGGCTCTGGTCGACCATGCGGTACGTGAAGTCCACCTCGTAGGCGTCCTCCACCGGTTGGTCGAACTTGCGCCCGATGCGCACCTTCAGCGAACGCCCGTCGTCCGGTGCCAGGCACTGCTTGACGTTGAACGGCAGGATGAGGATGTCGCACCAGTTGCCGCGCGACTTCAGGGCATCCACCACGTCGGCGAACGGGTGCGCGACCACCGCGTGGACGTCGCCCTTGATGTCACCCGACGTTTCGGTGGATTCGATGTGCAGCGGCCGGCCGAAGGCGTTTTTCGCGAGCGCCTGCTGGAGGGCCGCCAGCCGCGCCTTCAGGGAGGGCGCGTCCGCCTGCACGGGGCCGGCGAGCGCCCAGCCGATCACGGCGGCAAGGAAGGCGCGGGCGAAGGGTGGGAGCTTCATCGGCATGGGGCGTTGGGGTCGGCGCGGGGCGTCGGGTTCCCCGCGACTTTAGTCAGAGCCAGTATTCCCACGCCTTGCTGAGCGTTTCTCTGACACGCAGGCCGATGCCGCGGCGGCGCCAGGCCTCGAGCGTGATCTCGTTGGATTCGGCCAGGTCGCGGTCGAACAGCGCGCGCAACTGCTGGCCGAACGCCGGACCGAGGATCACGGCATTGACCTCGAGGTTGTGCAGGAAGCTGCGCCAGTCGATGTTGGTGGAGCCGATGGTGCTCCACACGCCGTCGATGAGTGCCGTCTTCGAGTGCAGCAGTGCGCCCTTGCGCTCGTGGATGCGGATGCCCGCCTCGAGGAGCTCGGTGTACGACGCACGCCCGGCATGGAACACGAGTTTCGAGTCCGTCTTGCTGGGCAGGATGAGCGTGACCTTCACGCCCCGGGCCACGGCGGCCTTCAACGCGACCATCAGCTGCGGATCGGGCACGAAGTAGGCGTTGGTGATGAGGATGTCCGACTCGGCGCTGTCGATGGCCGAGATCAGGGTGGCGTAGATGAGGCTGTAGGGGTCCTTCGGCGAGCTGCCGATGGCGCGCACCACGTCGTCGCCCTTGGGGGCCAGCTTCGGGAAGTAGTTGCGCGTGGGCAGCGGGTCGCCTTTCTGCTGCGCCCAGGTGTCTGTGAACAGGCGCTGCAGGTCGGCCACCACGGGCCCGTCGATCTGCAGGTGGGTGTCGCGCCACGGCAGCTTTTCGCCCGTGGGGCCGCTGCGCGCGGAACGTTCGCTGAACGAACCCGCCTCGTAGACGCTGCTGATGTTGATGCCACCGAGGAAGGCGGTGCGCCCGTCCACGATGAGCAGCTTGCGGTGGTCGCGTTCGTTGACGTCCCAGCCTGCCTTGGCCGTGAGCGGGTTCACCGGGTTGTACTGGAGCGTGCGGATGCCGGCATCGCGCAACTGCTGGAAAAACTCCTTCTTCGTGCCGAGCGTGCCCACGCTGTCGTACATCACGTTGACCTGCACGCCCGCCCGCTGCTTGGCGACCAGGGCGGCGGCGAACTGCTGGCCGATCTCGTCGTCCTCGAGGATGTAGGTCTCGAGGTTGATGTGGTCGCGTGCCCCGCGGATGGCCGCGAGCATGGCCTTGTAGGTGTTGGGCCCGTCGACCAGCAGCGTGACCTGGTTGCCGGTGACGAGCGGTGTGCCGGGCAGGGCGTCTTCGAACGCCAGGTGGCGGTCGAAGATGCTGGTGGGTTTGCCGCCGGCCTTCAGGCGGTCGAGCACCGCCTTGCTCTGTGCGGCAGTGAGCGGGCCGGCAGCGCCCTCGACGGCCACGCGCGGATTCTTGCGCGAGAGGTCGGGCACGATGGTGGGCAGCGAGCTGCATGCCCCCAGCAGCACGAGCTGCATCACCACCAGCCACCGGCCCCACGCGCCGCGCGAGAGATTCGACATGGACACTCCCGGCGCCGCCACGCGGCGCACCGCCCCAGTCTCGCAGATCAACGCGTGGCTGTCGCCCGGGCAACCTCGGGGACGAGCGCCGGCCCCTTGTAGATGAAGCCGGTGTAGACCTGCACCAGGTCGGCACCTGCAGCGATCTTGGCGCGGGCGTCGGCGCCGCTCATCACGCCGCCAGCCCCGATGATGGGAAAGCCGGTGCCCAGTTCGGCACGCAGCTGCGCGATCACGCGGTTGCTGGCCTCGAACACCGGGGCGCCCGACAGGCCGCCCACTTCCTCGCCGTGCGGCAGGTGCCGCACGGCATCACGGGCGACGGTGGTGTTGGTGGCGATCACGCCGTCCATGCCCGTCTTCTTCAGCGTGCGCGCGATGAGCTGCACCTGGCTGTCGTCGAGGTCGGGCGCGATCTTCACGAAAATGGGCACGTGGCGGCCGTGTCGGGCGGCGAGTGCGCGGCCGCGGGCCTCGATGGCCGTGAGCAATGCATCGAGTGCAGCATCGGACTGCAGCTCGCGCAGGTTCTTCGTGTTGGGCGACGAGATGTTGACGGTGACGTAGTCGGCATGCGGGTACACGCCGTCGAGGCCGATCAGGTAGTCGTCCACCGCGTTTTCGATCGGCGTGGCCGCGTTCTTGCCGATGTTCAGTCCGAGGATGCCGCCTTGCTGGCGGAAGCGGCTGCGCCGCACGTTGGCGACGAACACGTCGAGGCCGTCGTTGTTGAAGCCGAGCCGGTTGATGAGGCCCTGCGCCTCGGGCAGCCGGAACATCCTCGGCTTCGGGTTGCCCGGCTGGGCCTTCGGGGTCACCGTGCCCACCTCGACGAAGCCGAAGCCCATCGCACCGAAGGCGTCGATGCAGCGGCCGTTCTTGTCGAGGCCCGCCGCGAGGCCCACGCGGTTCGGGAACACGAGGCCGGCCACGGTGACGGGGCTCTCCACGCGCTTTTGCGCCACGGCGCAGATCAGGGGTGTGTGCTGGATGCGGGCGAGGGCGCCGAGGGTGATCTCGTGCGCGTGTTCGGGATCGAGGCCGAACAGGAACGGGCGGGTGAGGGCGTAGGGGACGAGGGCCATGGGCAACGGTCTTGGATAATGGCGCCATTGTCTCAAACCCGAGTTTTTCCATGACCCAAGACGAACTGAAGGTGCTGGTCGGCCAGGCCGCACTGGCCTACGTGGTGCCCGGCAGCGTGGTGGGAGTCGGCACCGGCTCCACCGTGAACTGCTTCATCGACGCGCTCGCCACGATGAAGGACCGCATCCAGGGGGCTGTCTCCAGCAGCGAGAAGAGCACCGAGCGCCTGCGCGCACACGGCATCGTGGTGCTCGACAGCAACACGGTGGCGAGCATCCCCGTCTACATCGACGGGGCCGACGAGATCGACCACCAGGGAAACATGGTCAAGGGCGGCGGCGCGGCGCTCACGCGCGAGAAGATCGTGGCCGACACGGCCGAGCGTTTCGTGTGCATTGCCGATGAGTCGAAACTCGTGCCGGTGCTCGGCGCGTTCCCGCTGCCGGTCGAGGTGATCCCCATGGCCGCGGCCCAGGTGGCACGCCGCCTCGAGGCGCTCGGCGGGCAACCGCGCCTGCGCGAAGGTGTGGTGACCGACAACGGCTGCCACATCCTCGACGTGCGTGGCCTGCGCATCACCGATCCGGCCGCGATGGAACGCGACATCAACCAGTGGCCCGGTGTCGTGACCGTCGGCATCTTCGCGCGCAACCGCGCGAGCGTGTGCCTGCTCGGCACCATGTCCGGTGTCAAGACGATGACTTTCTAGGTCTTCTCTCGGGCGTCACGCACGAAAAGCGCGTACGCTCGGGCTGTTGCCACTTTTGCAACTTGCTGGAAGGATGTGCCCATATGGCCAAACCCAACTATTCGTTCGAGAAGCGCCAGCGCGAGCTGGCCAAGAAGAAGAAGAAAGAAGAGAAGCTGAAGGACAAGGCCGTTCGCAAGACGCATGGCGATGGCGATGGTTCCGCCAACGATGCCCAAGGTGCTGAAGCTCAAGGTGCGTCCGATGCCCCGTCCGCCGAAGGGCAGACCGCGCGCTGAGTGACCGGGCGTTCAGCCCGAGGTGCCCGCGCGTCTTGCCGCCCGGGTGACGAACCGTGCCGGGTCCACCGCATCGAGCAGGCTGGCCGGCAACGGTGACGGAGCCCCGGCAATGGCTGCGGCCAGCACCTGCCCCCCCAGTGCACTCCACGTGATGCCGCGCGAACCCAGCGCGGTGAACACGAACAAGCCCTGACGGCGCGGCACGAAACGCGCCTGTTCCACAGTGGGCAGTGCCGTGCCGAAGTCCGGCACCTCTCCAATCAACGGCAGGCGGTCTTCCGCCACGCATCGCCACGCGGTGCGGCCGTGGAGCGCTTGGCGGGCGCCATCCCAGTGGTATCCGAGCAACCGCGCCAGCTGCGCCAGGTTGTGCGCGTGGTCTGCCATGCGCACCGACGGATCGGTGTCGCCCGCTTGCGCCGTGGCGCCGAACATCACCTCGCCGGCCACGTCCGGCATCACGTACCCGCCGCCTGCAATGGGCACCGTGGGCAACGCCAGGCCGTCAGGCCGCGGCGCCACCGTGAGCTGGCCGCGCACCGATTGCACGGGCCACGCCGGCTGGTCGAGCAGGCGCAGTGCGTCCATGGCATTGGCCAACACGAGCACTTCGGATTCGGCGATCACGCCACCCTCGGTGTCGAGCACCTGCCAGCGCGTGCCATCGCGCGTGATGCGGTGAACCTCGCGCCCGCCGAGGAACGTGCAGGCCGTGCCCGCCTGGGCGAGCATGGCGCGCACGAGGCCGCCGGGGTGCACCCAGCCGCCGTGCGGGTAGAACCACGCGGGTTGGTGCAGCGCGATGCCGCAAGCGGCACTGGCCGAGGTGGCATCGAGGGCCTGCACATAGTCGGCCGGCAAGCCCAGCCGGTGCAGCAGCGACACCATGGCCGCCGGGTCGGTGGACGCGCTTTCCAGCCGCAGCAGCCCGGCGGTGCTGCCGGCCACCCCCTGCGCTTCGATGGCCTGCTGCACCACGTCGCGGGCGGCCCACGAGGCCGCGCGGTTGAAGCGGGCGTGTGGCCCGTCGTGGGCGTTGACGATCCCGTGGAACAGGCCGGCCGGGTTGCCCGAGGCGGCCTGGGCCGGCGTGTCGTGGCGGTCGAGCAGCGTGGTGGACCAGCCGTGGTGGGCCAGGGCCCGCACCGTGGCAGCGCCGGCGAGGCCCGCCCCCACGACAAGTGCGTGCCGCGTGCCCGATGCGGCGGCCACCTGGCGCACCGGCGCGCGGCTGGGCACGAACGCGGGCCGGTAGCGGGCCAGGGGCTGGCCCGCCTCGGCAAGCTCGAACCCACGGGCCCGCAGGCTGTCGCGCAGGGCCGGGGACGCATGGATGGCCGTCACCGTGGAGCCGGGTGCGGCCAGGCGCACCAGCGCCTTGGGCAGTCCCACCGGGTCGGCGATGGGGGCATCGATCCGGAACGCATCGATGCGCGCCACCACCTCGCGCCATGCTCGGCGCGGGTCGCCCGCGGCGAGCAGCAGGTGCAGCCGGCCGCCGTCGAGCGCCAGGGAATGGAAGTCCGCAGTGGCGGGCGGCCACGCGGCGGGCAGGTCGAGCCCGAGGGCCGAGCACGCCTGCCGCAACGCGCCGCCGTCGAGCGGGCCGGGGGCCAGCAGCACTACGTCGAGCAGCACGCAGCGCTGCGGGTCGGCACGCCACGCGGCCCAGAGCGCGGGGAAGGGCGCCACGGTGTCGAGCATCACCGCGAACCGCTCACGGCCTTGCCAGCGTGCGGGGAGGTCCATCGTGCGGGCCGGGTTCATGGGAGCGGGTTCACCATTGAAAAAGGGCACCGAGGTGCCCTTGATCGTGTGCCGTCATGCGGACGCCGGAGCTGAAGCTCAGACGCGCTTGCGGTACTCGTGTGTGCGGGTGTCGATTTCGATCTTGTCGCCGGTTTCCACGAACAGCGGCACCGAGATCTCGAAACCGGTGGCCAGCTTTGCAGGCTTGAGCACCTTGCCCGACGTATCGCCCTTGACGGCCGGTTCGGTGTAGGTGACCTCGCGGACCAGGCTGGTGGGCAGTTCGACCGAGATGGCCTTGCCTTCGTAGAACACCACTTCGACGGGCATCGCGTCTTCCAGGTACTGGATGGCGTCGCCCATGTTTTCCGATTCGACTTCGAACTGGTTGTACTCGGCGTCCATGAACGCGTACATCGGGTCGGCGAAGTAGGAGTAGGTGCACTCCTTCTTGTCGAGGATGATCTGGTCCATCTTGTCGTCGGCCTTGAAGACGACTTCGGTGCCGGAGCTGCTCAGCAGGCTCTTGAGCTTCATGCGCACCGTGGCGGCGTTGCGGCCGCCGCGGCTGTATTCCGTCTTCAGCACAACCATGGGATCCTTGTTGTGCATGATGACGTTGCCGGCGCGAATTTCTTGTGCGATCTTCATGGCGATTTCCGTGTTCGGTGCGTGGTGCGCAGGCACGATGCCTGGGCGTTCCGGACGCTGGTCTGCGCGCACCCGCAAAGTGCCAGAACGCGCAAAGCCTTGGATTTTAGCTCGATTTGCGGATGAACTGGCGCAAACCCGTGACGAGGTCCGCTTGCCCTGCGAGCGCCTCCCGCCAATTTTCGCACTGGGTGGCCCAGGCGTGGGTGTCGGGCAACCGCGCGGGCAAAGGGGCCTCGCCGTTCCAGCCGGCCCACCAGGCCCGCACGTCGGTGGCCAGCGTTGCCGGCGCCCCTGCCAGGAAGCGGTCGAGGAAGGCATCCAGCTTCGGCACATGGGCGCCGTCGTCCTGCGGGTAGATGTGCCAGGTGAACGGGCGGCCCGCCCATTGGGCGCGCACGAACGAATCTTCCCCGCGCACGAAGTTCAGGTCGCACGCGCGCAGCAGCCGGTCGTATGACGCCTGCGGCAGGTAGGGCAGGGCCTGGGTGCGCACGCCGGCGGGCAACGGGCCGGGCACGGCCGCGCCCGGTGTCAGCAGCAACAGCGTGGGTTGCCCCGCCAGGCGGGCGGGCAGGCCGGCGAGTGCCGGGTTCGGGTAGCAAAAGACACTGACCAGCCGTTCACCCGGCCGCGGTTCGATGCCGTGGGCGGCCAGCCAGGCCGTGCGGTCGAGGCCGGCCAGCGCGTCCAGCAGCCCCGGTTCGCGGATCAGCCCGCCGGTGGCGGGCGTGAACCCGGGGTAGTAGAACCACTTGGTGAGTCCGCGGCCCGGGCCGCTCATCTGGGGCGACTGCAGCCGGTGCGACCGCTCCACATAGGCCTCGGCACTCAGGTACTCGAGGTTGATCCACACGGGCGCCACGCGCCGCGCCGCCATGGCATCCACGAACCCGTGCGGCAGGTCGCAGCCGAAGGCCTCGACGACCACGTCGCCCGGGGCGGCGGTGTCGGCATCGGCCGGCCAGGGGCGCACCTCGACGCGGGGTGAACCGGCCGGCGCCATCCACGCGAGCGCCGACGCGTCGTCGGTCCACAGCCGCGCGGTGTCGCCCCGCGCGGCCAGGTCGGCGCACAGGCGCCAGCAGACGCCGAGGTCACCATGGTTGTCTATCACGCGGCAGAACACATCCCATTGCATCGCGCGATTATCGGAGGACGGCAAAATGGCGCCCTCCATGACCGAAGCCCAAGCCCCGACCCCTCCCGACGCCGGCGCCGATCCCGTGCGGCGCCAGTTGCTCAGCGACGTGGCGGCATTGCCGGGCCTGCCCGGCGTGTACCGCTACTTCGACGCGCAGGACCACGTGCTGTACGTGGGCAAGGCGCGCGACCTGAAGAAACGCGTCTCGAGCTACTTCCAGAAGAACCATGGCGGTTCGCGCATCGGCCACATGGTGGGCAAGATCGTGCGGATGGAAACGACGGTGGTGCGCTCCGAGGCGGAAGCGCTGCTGCTCGAGAACAACCTGATCAAGACGCTCAACCCGCGGTACAACATCCTGTTCCGCGACGACAAGAGCTACCCGTACCTGAAGATCGCCTCGCACGAGTTCCCGCGCCTGGCGTACTACCGCGGGTCGGTGGACAGGCGGCACCGCTATTTCGGTCCGTACCCCAGCGCCTGGGCCGTGAAGGAATCCATCCAGCTGCTGCAGAAAGTGTTCCGCCTGCGCACCTGCGAGGACACCGTCTTCAACAACCGCACCCGCCCGTGCCTGCTGTACCAGATCAAGCGCTGCTCGGGCCCGTGCGTGGACTTCGTCTCGAAGGAGGACTACGCCCGCGACGTCTCGAACGCCGAGCGCTTCCTGCTGGGCGACCAGCAGCAGGTGATGGACCAGCTGCAGGCGCAGATGATGCAACACGCCGAGGCGCTGCAGTTCGAGCAGGCCGCGGAGATCCGCAACCAGCTGTCGGCGCTGTCGCTGGTGCTGCACCAGCAGTCGGTGGAAGACAACCGGGGGGGCGACACGAAGGACGCCGACATCCTGGCCGTGAAGGTGCAGGGCGGCCGCGCGTGCGTGAACCTAGCGATGGTGCGGGGCGGGCGCCACCTCGGCGACCGGCCGTACTTCCCCTCCCACGTGGACGACGCCACCGCGATGACGGCCGAGGACACCTCGGCCCGCGACACGCTGCCGAGCCCGGAAGTGCAGGTGCTCGAGGCCTTCATCGCACAGCACTACCTGGACAGCACCGTGCCGCCGCTGCTGGTGCTGAGCCATGCGGTCGACAAGGCGCTGATCGACGCGTTGTGCGACCAGAGCGGCATCAAGGTCACGGCGCAGACGCAGCCCCGCGAGCCGCGCCGCGCGTGGCTCGACATGTGCATCACCGGCGCCGACCTCAAGCTGACCCGGCTGCTGTCCGAGGAAGGCTCGCAGCAGGCACGCACCCGCGCGCTGGTGGACGCCCTCGATGTGGGCGGCGACAATCTCGATATCTTTCGCATCGAGTGTTTCGACATCAGCCACACCGCTGGCGAGTCGACGCAGGCATCGTGTGTGGTGTTCGAGGGGCACAAGATGCAGAGCAGCCAATACCGCCGCTACAACATCGAAGGCATCACCGGTGGCGACGACTACGCCGCCATGCGCCAGGTGCTCACGCGCCGCTACAGCAAGATGGTGGCGGCCGCCGAGGCCGGCACGGCCCGGCTGCCCGACCTGGTGCTCGTCGACGGTGGCAAGGGCCAGGTCAGCATGGCCCGCGAGGTGTTCGCGGAACTCGGCATCGACCTGCGCCTGATCGTCGGGGTGGAGAAGGGCGAGGGCCGCAAGGTGGGCCTCGAGGAACTGGTGTTCGCCGACGGCCGCGACAAGGTGTACCTGGGGCACGATTCGGCGGCGCTGATGCTGGTGGCCCAGATCCGCGACGAAGCCCACCGGTTCGCCATCACCGGCATGCGGGCCAAGCGCGCCAGCGTACGCACCGGCGGCAGCCGGCTGGAGGACATCGCCGGCGTGGGCCCGAAGAAGCGGGCGAAGCTGCTGCAGCGCTTCGGCGGGCTGCGCGGCGTGGGGGACGCGAGCGTGGAGGATCTGCTCAGCGTCGATGGCATCTCGAAGGAACTGGCCGAGGAGATCTACCGTGCATTGCATTGACAACCGCCGCCGGGCAGGGCTCGCCCTCGCTGCCGGCCTCTTGCTGGCGCTCTCCGGCTGTGCATCCGGGCGGTCGGGGCGGCCTTCGGGCAAGCCGCCGCTGTTTCCCGAACCGGCCGCGCGCCTGGGTGCACCCGCGCGGCTGCGCTCGATGAACGAGGTGCGGGTGCAGGCCGCCATGCGCATCGTCGATGCCAACCCGAACGGCACCTACGGCGACCGGCCGCCCGATGTGCTGCTCGCCATCCCGGTGCTCGAGGTCGAGCTCAACGCGAACGGTTCGGTGCGCCGCATCCGCGTGTCGCGCTACCCCGGCCAGGCGCCCGAGACCACGCAGATGGCCATCGACGCGGTGCACCGCGCGGCACCGTTCGGCGACGTGTCGCACCTGCCCAAGCCGTGGGTGTTCACCGAGGTGTTCCTGTTCCGGGACGACCGGCGCTTCAAGCCGCGCACGCTCGACAACTGACAAAGCATCAGGCCGCCGTGCCAGAACTTCGGCACAATGGCCTCATGTTTTTCAATCTCCCCACCCTGTTGACCTGGGCGCGCATCGTCGCCATTCCGCTGATCGTCGGGGTGTTCTACCTGGAGATTCTGGCCGAGCCCACCCGCAACCTGATCGCCACGGTGCTCTTCGTCGTGATGGCCCTGACCGACTGGGCCGACGGCTACCTGGCCCGCCGCCTCAAGCTCACGTCGTCGTTCGGCGCGTTTCTCGACCCGGTGGCGGACAAGTTCCTCGTGTGTGCTGCGCTGCTCGTGCTGGTGCACCTCGGCCGCGTGCATTCGCTCGTGGCCCTCGTGATCATCGGCCGCGAGATCGCCATCTCGGCGCTGCGCGAGTGGATGGCCCAGATCGGCGCGTCGCGCAGCGTGGCCGTGCACATGGTGGGCAAGCTCAAGACCGCCGTCCAGATGACCGCCATCCCGTTCCTGCTGTACCACGGCACGCTGTTCGGCGTGCTCGACACGCAGCTGTGGGGGTCGGTGCTCATCTACATCTCTGCCGTGCTGACCATCTGGTCCATGGTGTACTACCTGCAGAAGGCGCTGCCCGAGATCCGCGCGAAGGCGCGCTGACCGCCGGCCCGGCACCTTGACATCGTCCTCGCCTTCGTGGCTGTTGCGGGCCATGCCCGCGGTGTTCATCCCCGTGTGGAGCACCGGCTTCATCGTGGCGCGCTACGGCATGCCGCACTCGCCGCCGCTTGCCTTCCTGAGCGTGCGCTACGCGTTGTCGGTGCTGTGTTTCCTGATGTGGATCGCCTGGGCACGGCCTGCCTGGCCGCGCGGGCGGGCGCAATGGGGGCACCTCGCGGTCTCCGGCGTGCTGATGCATGGCGGCTACCTCGGCGGGGTGTGGGCGGCCGTGAAGGCCGGCATGGGGGCGGGCACCATCGCGCTGCTGGTCGGGTTGCAGCCGGTGCTCACCGCCGTGTGGCTGAGCCGCCAGGGCGCGTCGCACAAGGTGTCGCCGCGCCAGTGGCTGGGCCTCGGCCTCGGCTTGATGGGGCTGCTGCTGGTGGTGTGGCACAAGCTCGGCGCGGGGGAGGTCACGCGCGGCAACCTCGCGCTGGCGGTGCTGGCGCTGCTGTCCATCACCGCCGGCACGCTGTACCAGAAGCGGTTCGTAGGGCCGTGCGATGTGCGTACCGCCAACACGATCCAGCTCGCCGCGGCACTGGTGGTGACCCTGCCGTTCGTGCCGTTCGAGCCCGGTTCCGTCGAAGCCCATCCGCACCTCATCGGTGCGATGGCATGGTCGGTGATCGGGCTCACGGTGGGCGGCAGCTCGCTGCTCTACATGCTGATCCAGCGAGGCGCCGCCACGCAGGTGACGAGCCTGATGTACCTCGTGCCACCGTGCACCGCGCTGATGGCGTGGGTGCTGTTCAGCGAACCGGTCACCGCCACGATGGTTGCCGGGATGGTGTTGATCGCCGGGGCCGTGGCCCTGGTGGTGCGGGCGCCCGCGGCTGCGGCGTGACCTTGCTTGTCAAGCGTGGAAGCACGTGTCGCGCACGCCCTGTGGATGCAGATGATTACGCATAGAATGCCCCTTCCGCGCTTGACACTGGGTTTTCCTGCGGCTGTAATCATTTGAGCCGCCTCGCTGCCGCCATCCGGGCAAGCACCCGACCGAATTCTTGTGAGACACCTTCCATAACGAGGTACCTACGTGAACAAATCCGAATTGATTGAGCACATTGCCAAGCAAGCCGACATTTCGAAAGCTGCGGCAACGCGCGCGCTGGAAGCCTTGATCGGCGGTGTGAAATCAACACTCAAGAAAAACAACAGCGTCTCGCTGGTGGGCTTCGGAACCTTCAGCGTCACGAAGCGCGCCGCACGTGCAGGCCGCAACCCGCGTACCGGTGCGACCATCAAGATCAAGGCCGCCAAGGTGCCGAAGTTCCGCCCGGGCAAGGCCCTGAAGGACGCGTTGAACTGATCGATCCCGGTTGTTAATCCCGGTCGTTTCGTGTCGCACCCACACGGACCCGTTGAACAGCTTTTGAATCGTTGTACTCCGGGTGCTTAGCTCAGTTGGTAGAGCGGCGCCCTTACAAGGCGTAGGTCGGGGGTTCGAGCCCCTCAGCACCCACCACTCGGGGCAACCCCAAGTTCTGCCAGGCATCCCCCGCCAGTAGACTAAAATCAAAAGCTACCCTGCAGAAGGCGAACCTCGGTTCGCCTTTGTCGCATTTGGACAGCCGCAGCGCACACAACCAGAAAGGGCCTCCCGGCCCTTCACATGACGCCCACCTCTCGAGGTCTTGATGTTCGAAACCATTCGCTCCTATTCACGCGTCCTGATGTACATCCTCGTGCCGTTGATCATCGGCTCGTTCGTGCTGGTCGGCGTCGACAGCTACTTCAACCTGCGTGACGGTGGCAACGCCACGGTGGCCAAGGTCAACGGCAAGGACATCAAGCAGACGGAATGGGACGCGTGGTTCCGCCAGTCGCTCGACCAGTTCCGCCGCCAGGCCCCGAACGTCGACCTGCGCATGTTCGAGACGCCCGAGATGAAGCGCCAGGCGCTCGATGAACTGGTGCGCGAGCGTGTGATGCGCGAAGCGGCCGTGAAGGGGGGGTACTCCACCACCGACGAACGCCTGATCGCCTTCTACCGCAACGACCCGCAGTTCGCGCCGTTCCGCGGCCCGGACGGTGTCATCGACAAGGCACGCCTCGAGATGGCCGTGGCGGCCCAGGGCATGTCGGTCAAGGGCCTGGAGGCCCAGATGCGCGACATGCTCGCGTTGCGCCAGGTCACGCTCGGCATGACCGGCTCGGTGGTGGCCCCTGAGGCGGCGGCCTCGTCGGCGCTCGACGCCATGTTCCAGCAGCGCGAGGTGCAGATCGAGAAGTTCGATGCCCGCACCTACGCCACGAAGGTGAGCCCCACCGACGCGGACATCGACACCTACTACAAGGACCCCGCGAACCAGGCCCAGTTCAAGTCCGTCGAGCAGGCCGACATCGAATACGTCGTGCTCGACCTCGACGCGGTGAAGAAGTCCATCACCGTCGCGGAAGACGACCTGAAGAAGTACTACACCGAAAACCTGAAGCAGTACACCGCGCCCGAAGAACGCCGTGTGCGCCAGATCCTCATCAAGGGCGACGACCGCACTGCCGCCAAGGCCAAGGCCGAGTCGCTGCTGGCCGACCTGAAGAAGAACCCGGCCTCGTTCGCCGACGTGGCGCGCAAGAACTCGCAGGACGCCGGCTCCGCCGAACGGGGTGGTGAGCTCGACATCGCCATCGCACGCGGCGACACCGACAAGGACTACGAAGCCGCGCTGTTCGCGCTCAAGCCCACCGAGCTGAGCCCCGTGGTCGCCACGCCCGAAGGTTTCTACATCCTGCAACTGGTGTCGGCCAAGGGCGGCGAGGCGAAGAGCTTCGAATCGGTCCGTGCCGAGATCGAGGAGGCCGTCCAGAAGCAGCTGGCCCAGGTCCGCTACAACGAGACCGCCACCGAGTTCACGAACATCGTCTTCGAGCAGTCCGACAGCCTGAAGCCCGCGGCCGACAAGCTCAAGCTGCAGGTGCAGACCGCCAAGGCCGTGACGCGCCAGGCCGTGCAGGGCGCCCAGGGCCCGCTGGCGTCGGCCAAGCTGCTCGAGGCCGTGTTCGCCTCCGAGGCGCTGAACAACAAGCGCAACACCGAGGCCGTGGAAACCAAGCAGAACCAGCTCACCGCGGCGCGCGTGGTGGCGTACCGCCCGTCGGCGCTGCGCCCGCTCGCCGAGGTGCGCGACCAGGTGAAGGCGCGCCTCGTTGCCTCGCAGGCCGCCGCGCTGGCCCGCAAGGAAGGCGAGGCCCGCCTGGCCGCAGCCAAGGCTGCGCCGGCCACCGCGTTGCCGTCGGCGCCCGTCACGCTGTCGCGTGCCAAGGCCGCCGAGTTCCCGCGTGACGTGGTGGACACCGCACTGAAGGTGCCGGCCGCCACGCTGCCCGCCGTCGTGGGCGTGGACCTGGGCGACCAGGGTTATGCCGTGGTGCGGGTCACCAAGGTGCTTGGCCGCGACCCCGTGGCCGGCGACGCGAAACAGGCTGCCGCGCAGTACGCGCAGGCCTGGGGTGCCGCCGAGTCCGATGCCTACTACCAGGCCCTCAAGACGCGCTTCAAGGTCAAGGTCACGGCGCCTGTTGGCGCGGCGGAAGAAAAATCAACGGAAGCCGTTGCGTCGAAGTGAGGAAACCGGCTACAATCAACGGCTTACGACGGTGGCTGTAGCTCAGTTGGTAGAGTCCAGGATTGTGATTCCTGTTGTCGTGGGTTCGAGCCCCATCAGCCACCCCAAAAGACGTTAATAAAACAGCCACTTCGGTGGCTTTTTTATTGGCGACGTCAAAAGCGATTTGTGCCCGATCCGATCCGGGCCGCCGGGTTTGCAGCCCAGGCTGCAACGTGGCTGACACCAAGGTGTGTGTATCTCCGCATCATGGCCAGGGAGGCCCGGCACCGGCAACATCGTGTCGGCCTGGACGTACCCGCTGGTCCAGGTGTGCCACAAGTCGTGGAACCGCACGGCCGGCAATTCGGCCCGAATGCAGGCCTGGCGCCAAGCGTGATTGCTACTGATCTTGCCGGTGGGTGAATCCAGCACTTGCACCGCCTCCTCCTGGCCTTGGATGGACGCGGTTTTGCATTAAGCAGTGTTATTGCTGCGCTCGGATCCAGGCATTGGTCGAGCGCACGCCAAGCCCAAGCCCAAGCCCAAGCCCATCGCGGTGCCGGCCGCCTCGTGCGCGCCGCGCCCTCGAGTGCGACGCCGCTCGAACGCGCTCCGGCCGCCAACCCCACCGATGGAGATTCCCGCGATTCCTGCGTGTGTGGTCCTGAGGCTGATCCGGGTGCGCTGAGGGTGCATTCTCCTGGTTCGGCTGGTTTGGCTGCGGCTGGAACACCGGGTGCCGCCATTTGGCTCATTCTGTCCCGCGGACGCGCTGCATCACGAATTGTTCGGGACCGACCCATTACATGTGGTTGCCAAACATACCCGGTACTCCCCCCCAAGGATAGGGGGGTGCAAACCCGCATCCACTCCTACACTGAATTTCGAACCCGACAAATGGGAATTTGGCCGCTGCTGATATTCGCACAGTCGCCGAAGCGGTCTTCGACGATCGCGTTGTCCGTCTTCAGGGAGAAAACATTGCCGCCGAAAGGGATTGAGAAGCTCAGCGAGGCTGAGCGACAGGTATTCGATTGGCTGATCGCCGGAAAATCGAACTGGGAGATATCGATGATCCTCAAGAAAAGTACCTGGACCGTGAAGAACCAGGTCAAGAGCATCTATTTGAAGCTGGGTGTGAATAATCGGGTGTCGGCCATGCGCTGGTTCATCGATACCGAATCCGACGAATATGGCGATTCGCTGCCGGCCGCCACCGGGCACCGCCGCGAAGGCGTTACGCAGCCATGAGCCGCAGTCACCGGCGCGTAGCCGCCGTCACCGGCGCCACTTCCGGCATCGGCCGTGCCACCGCGCTCGAGCTGCTGGAGCAGGGCCACTGGTCCGTGGTGGGTTGCGGGCGCCGCGCACAACGGTTGTCGGAGCTGGAGGCCGAGGCTGCAAGGGCCGACAAGCTGTTCGCCGGCCTTGCGGCGGATGTGGCCGAAGCCAGCCTCGTGCAGCGGCTGTCGGACCTTGCGCAGCAGCGCACCGGCCTGGCGCCCACGCTGTTCGTGTTGAGCGCCGGCCGCGGCCTGCGCGGCACGCTGCTCACTTCCGACGAGCAGGCTTGGCCGCAGCTGTTCGAGACCAACGTGCTGGCGCTGTTCGGGCAGATGCGCGACTGCGCGCGGCTGCTGCTGGCCGACACCGCCTCTGCCGAAGCCGGCGTGCCGCGCGACATCGTCGTCATCGGCTCCACCGCCGGCCGCACCGTGTCGTCGGCCAACCCTGTGTACGGGGCTACCAAGTTCGCGCTGCATTCCGTGGTGGAGTCGCTGCGGCAGGAGGTCGCTCCCAGCGGCGTGCGTGTCACGCTGGTGGAGCCGGGCTTCGTGCGCTCCGGGTTCCAGGAGGTCGCGGCCTACGAACAGGCCTTCATGCGACAGGTCGAGGCCGACTGTGGCCCGCTGCTGGTGCCCGAGGACGTGGCGCGTGCGATCGCGTTCGCGGTGAGCCAGCCCGCCCACGTGCACATCGACGACATCCGCTTGAGGCCCACGCGCCAGAAAATCTAGGGCCCGGAATGCCCCGCCGGAGCGGCTAGCATCGCCAACATTCACATACCGTTCATGCCATGTCCTATCCCTACTTGAGCGACGCGCTGAAGGCCCTGACGGGCCTCGACATCCCGCTGCCCCTGCCGACCTTCGGGCTGTGCGTGGTGGGGGCGATGCTCGTCGCCACCGTGTTCTTCCGCCGCGAACTGCAGCGGCTGCGCCTCGCCGGCGAGTTGCGTCCGGTGAAGCCGCGGCCGCGCGACGACAGCCCGCTGCCGGTGGAAGACAAGCGCGGGCTCGACGAGTTCGTCTCCACCTTTGCCTGCGCGGTGCTGATCAGTGGCGTCCTCGGCGCGCGCATCTTTCACATCTTCGAGCACCTGCCCCAGTTCTTGGCCGATCCGTGGCCGATGATCTTCTCGCGCAGCGGGCTCAGCATCATGGGTGGCCTGATCGTCGGCACCTTCGCCGGCATCTGGGTGGTATGGCGCTCGGGCCTGCCGCTGCGGCCGGTGCTCGACGCCGCCGCGCCCACCATGATGATCGGCTACGGCCTCGGCCGCATCGGTTGCCAGATCTCGGGCGACGGCGACTGGGGCACGGTGGCCAACATGGCGCTCAAGCCCGACTGGCTGCCCACCTGGCTGTGGGCGCAGACCTACGACAACAACATCTACGGTGTCGTGATCCCGGCGCCTGGCGTGTACCCCGCGCCGATCTACGAGACCACGATGGCGCTGCTGCTGTTCGGGCTGCTGTGGGCTGTTCGTCGTCATCCGTTCAGCAAGGGCTGGCTGTTCGCGGTGTACCTGCTGCTCGCAGGCGCGGAGCGGCTGCTGATCGAGCAGATCCGCGTCAACCCGGTGCTCGAATTCATCGGCGTCCGGGCCACCCAGGCCGAGATGATCTCCGGCGTGTTCATCGTGCTCGGCCTGGCCGGCATCGCGCTGCTGAGCCGCCGCTCGCCGCCGGCCGGCAAGCCGGTGCCTGCCTAGACACGTTCGTCGCCGGCTCCGCAAAGGGGCCGCCATGTCGAGGCGTCGCTGGGGGTGGTGTCCGTGCCAAGGAGTGCGCGAAATCCTCGTGGTCCACGCCACGGAACGCCCCTGTCGGCGATGGCCGCTGGGTTGCGCCGGTGCAGGCGATCCACTGCGGCATGAGCAAGACACTGACCGACACGCAGCACCACTGGCTCAAGTGGCGTCAGGTGGTCGAGCCGTCCATCGGCCATGCCAAGCACGACAACGACGGCATGCAGCGATGCGCTGCATGCCGTGTCGTACGCACTGAGCCGGCGACATCGAAATTTGCCGGCGCCGCCGTCTTTCCAGACCGGGGGCTGCGGGTCGGATAGCCCCTGAGGGCCATATACATGCACGGGGACCGCTTCCTATAGTGCCGCAGCTGTCGGCACATCGGCAGATGCACACCTGGAGGTATGGCACATGGATAGCGCAGCCCCGGCGCAATTGCTCGCGTCGGCCGAGACCCACGCTCACATCCACGGCGAGGCGCAGATCCGCGGCTGGATCGTGCACCGCCTGTCCCGCATGCTGGGCGTGAAGCCCGAGGCCATTGGCATCGATGACCCGCTGGCCGAGTACGGGCTCGACTCGGTGGAGGCCATCGCGCTGTCGGGCGAGCTGTCCGATCACCTCGGCCGCCGCTGGCCGCCCACGCTGGTGTGGGATCACCCCACGATTGCCGAGCTGTCGCGTTTCCTGGCGGTACAGATGAAGGGCGGGGCGGCACAGTGATCAGCACCGATGCCTGGGTGCTGGCCGCCGGCACCTCGTTCCCCACCGCGCCGGGCCGGCTGCAGCGCGAGACCCTCCGCTTCGGCGAGATCGGCGCGAACGAGGTGCTGGCCGAGCCGCTGTATGGCTGCTGGGAAGGCAACATGTCGCATGCGCTGCTGCGCTCGCCGGTCGACGTGTGCCGGCAGCGTGGCGAGGACCGCATCGTGCTCGGCAACGCCGGCGTCGTGCGCATCGTCGACACCGGGTGCGAGGTGGAGCACCTGCGGCCGGGCGACCTCTGCGTGCTGCTCAGCGTCGACCTGTGGGACGCGCACGGGTACCCGGTGAGGATCTTCGCCTACGACGCCCCCGGCAGCATCGGCCTGCTGGCCAAACAGGTGAAGCTGCGCGCCGACCAGGTCGTGCCGATCGCGCGCAACAGCCGCCATTCATTGCAGCAGTGGGCGGCCTTCTCGATCCGTTACGCCTCGGCCTGGGACAACTGGCAGGTGGCCCACGGCGCCTGGCGCCTGCAGATGAACGAGCCGGGCTTGACGCCCGAGGTCTGGGCCTGGGGTGGCGGCGTGGCATTGGCCGAGCTGCTGCTGGCCCGATCGCAGGGCTGCCGCGCGACGATGGTCACCTCCAACGACCAGCGCGCCGCGCTGTGCCGCAGCCTGGGGCTCGAGACGGTCGACCGCCGCGAGTTCCCCGACCTCTGGTTCGACGAGGCCCGCTTCGGCAGCGACCTCGACTACCGGCGGCGCTACATGCGCTCGGAGTCGGCCTTCCTGCAGCTGGTGAAGGAACGCACGGGCGGCGCCGGCGTGTCGATCTTCATCGACAACATCGGCGGCCCGGTGTTCCGCCCGACGCTGAAGGCGTTGGCGCGGCAGGGCGTGGTCGCCACTTGCGGCTGGAAGGAAGGCGAGAGCCTTGTGGTCAACCGCGCGGCCGAGTGCATCGGGCGCCACATCCATGTGTTCACCCACGGCGCCCGCCGCAGCCTCGAGGCCTTCCACTATGCCGAGCGGCACGACTGGCTCGCACCGCCCGACGGCAACGTGTGGGACTGGGAGCGCATCCCCGAGCTGGCTGACGAGTTCGCGGCCGGCCGCGTGGCGAGCTACTTTCCCCTGTTCCGCGTGAACGCCGACTGAGTCTCCCCCTTCATTGCCGTCGCTCGCGGCACAGCAACCCTCCGCATGAACCTCCACCTTGGCGCCCGACACCGCGACTTCTCCACGCTGACCGAGCTGCTGCACTGGCGGGCCGATGTCCAGGACGGCGAGCCGGCCTACACCTTCCTGGTCGACGGCGAACTGGAGGAGCAGTCCCTCACCTTCGGCGCACTGCACCGCGAGGCCTGCGCGCTGGCACACAGGCTGCTGGCCGAGGGGGCGGCCGGCCGGCCGGTGCTGATGCTGTACCCGTCCGGGCTGGCGTTCATCGTTGCCTTCTTCGCCGCGCTTTACGCGGGCGCGATCGCGGTGCCGCTGTATCCGCCGCACCGCCGCCGCCACGACGAGCGCGTGGCCGGCGTGATCGCCGACTGCGCGCCTGCACTGCTGCTGACCACTGCCGAGTTGGCGCGCGACCGCGCGCACTACGCCGAACACACGCCGGCACTCGGCGCGCTGCGGTGGCTGGCCACCGACGAGTCCGGTGCTGGCCTCGCCCGCGAGGCCAGCCTGCTGCCCCCCGTCGCGCCCGGGCAGCTCGCCTTCCTCCAGTACACCTCGGGCTCGACCGGCCAGCCCAAGGGCGTGATGGTCAGCCACGCCAACCTGATGACCAACCTGCGGCTGATCGAGCGCTGCTTCGGCCACGGCCCGGGTACCCGCTTCGTCGGCTGGCTGCCGTTGTTCCACGACATGGGGCTGGTGGGCAACACGCTGCAGACGCTGTACCTGGGCGCGCCCTGCGTGTTCATGGCGCCGGCGCATTTCCTGCAAAGCCCGGTGCGCTGGCTCCGCGCGATCTCGCGCTACCGTGCCACCACCAGCGGCGGCCCGAACTTCGCCTACGAGCTGTGCGTGAACCGCATTTCCGAGGCCGCCCGCCAGGGCCTGGACCTGAGCAGCTGGCAAGTGGCGTTCAACGGCGCCGAGCCGGTGCGCGCCGGCACGCTCGACCGCTTCGCGGAGGCCTTCGCGCCCAACGGCTTTCGCCGCTCGGCATGGCTGCCTTGCTACGGCATGGCCGAGAGCACGCTGCTCACCGCCGGCGCGCCGCGCGGCGAGAGGCCGCTGCTGCTGGGCGTCGATGCGCAGGCGCTGCAACACCGCCGCGTCGAACTGCGGGCAGACGGTTTCCAGGCCGTGGGCTGCGGCAGCGCGGCCGAAGAGGAGACGCTGGCCATCGTCGACCTGGACAGCGGCACCGAGCGCAGCGATGGCGGGGTGGGCGAGATCTGGGTCGCCGGGTCCAGCGTCGCGCAGGGGTACTGGGGCCGGGAAGCGCAAACCGCCGAAACCTTCCGCGCCACGCTGCCGGGCCGCGCGCAACGCTTCCTGCGCACGGGCGACCTGGGCTTCGTGCACGACGGTGAACTCTACGTCGCCGGCCGGGTGAAGGACGTGGTCATCATCCGCGGCCGCAATCACTATCCGCAGGACATCGAGCGCTGCGTCGAGGCGGCGCATGCCGCGTTCGCCGGCCAGTGCTGCGCGGTCTTCTCGATCGAGGCAGACGGCCAGGAGCGGCTCGCGGTGGCCGTGGAGCTGGCGCGCCAGCACCTGCGCCAGCCCGATGTCGACGGCCTGGTGAAGGCGGTGCAGCGCGCGGTGTTCGCCGCGCACGAACTGCGCCCGCACACGGTGTGCCTGCTGAAGCCGGGCATCATCCCCAAGACATCGAGCGGCAAGATCCAGCGCAGCGCTTGCAAGGCCCGGCTGCTCGACGGAACGCTGGAGGCCGTTGCGATCTGGCAGGAGACGCCGCGCGATGCGGCGGCGGTAGTGGCCGATGCACCCGTGACCGCCGACAAGCCCGATCGCGAGGTGTTGCGTGCCTGGCTGTCGAAGCGCCTCGGCTTGCCCTTGCACGATCTGCACGATGCCCGGCAGCTTGCTGAGCTGGGCCTCGATTCGTTGGCGGTCGTGGAGCTCAGCGCCGAGTTGCAGGCCATGCTGCAGGCGCCGGTGCCGCCGACGGTGTTCTTCGAGGACCCCACGATGGGCGGCCTGCTGGGGCGTTTGTGCCGCGAAGCCCCCGCCGTGCCTGCCTCCACGGAGATGCGCCAGGCCGGCGACGCGATCGCCATCGTGGGCATCGGTTGCCGCTTCCCCGGCGCCGATGGCACCGGTGCCTACTGGCAACTGCTGCGCGATGGCCTGGAATCGGTGGGCGAGGTGCCGCCCGAGCGCTGGGACCGCGACGCCTTCTACGACCCGCGGCCGCTGACGTCCGGCCGCATGAATACGCGCCGCGGCGGCTTCCTGTCGCGCATCGACGAATTCGACGCCGGCTTCTTCGGCATCGCGCCGCGCGAGGCGGCCTGCATGGACCCACAGCAGCGCGTGCTGCTCGAGACCGCCTGGGAAGCGATCGAGGACGCCGGCATCCCCGGCGCCACGCTGCGCGGCAGCCGCACCGGCGTGTTCATCGGCCTGTGCCACAGCGACTACGCGGCGCTGGGCGCCGCCACGGGCCTCGCGCAGGATCCGCGCTGGACCACCGGCAACGCTGCCAGCATCGCGGCCAACCGGCTGTCCTACCTGCTCGACCTGCAGGGCCCCAGCCTCGCGGTGGACACCGCCTGCTCGTCATCGCTGGTCGCGGTGCACCTGGCCTGCCAGAGCCTGCGCGCCGGAGAGTCGTCGCTGGCCCTGGCCGGCGGCGTCAACCTGATCCTGCGGCCCGACGTCACGGTGAGCTTCTCGAATGCAGGAGGAACCAGTCCCGGTGGGCGCTGCCGCGCCTTCGATGCCGAGGCAGACGGCATGGTACGCAGTGAAGGCGTGGGCGTGGTGGTGCTGAAGCCGCTGGCCTGCGCGCTGGCCGACGGCGACCGCGTCTATGCCGTGGTGCGCGGCAGCGCGGTCAACCAGGACGGGCTGAGCAACGGCCTGACCGCGCCGCGCCAGCCGTCGCAGGAGGCCGTGATCCGTGCCGCGCTGCAGGCCGCTGGCTGCGCGCCGTCGCAGCTGCAGTACGTCGAGGCGCATGGCACCGGCACGCTCCTGGGCGACCCGGTGGAAGCGCATGCGCTGGGGGCGGTGCTGGGCGGCGAAAGGGCCGAGGCCTGTCGCCTCGGTTCGGTCAAGAGCAACATCGGCCACACCGAGGCCGCCGCGGGCATCGCGTCGCTGATCAAGGTGGCGCTGTCGCTGCACCACGGCTGGTTGCCGGCGAGCCTGCATTTCGCGCGGCCCAACCCGCACATCCCGTTCGATCGGCTGAGGCTGCGTGTGCAGGCCGAGGGCGCGCCGTGGCCGGAAGGCGATGCGCGCATCGCGGGCGTCAGTGCCTTCGGCTTCGGCGGGACCAATGCCCACGTGGTGCTGGCCCAGGCGCCTGCGGCGGAAACACCGGCCGAGCCGTTGCGGCCCGATGGCCATGTGCACCTGCTGCCGCTGTCGGCGCGTTCCGCAGCGGCATTGCGGCAGCGGGCGCAGGCGCTGCAGCAATGCCTGATGGCGGCGCCGCACGACACGCATCGGCTCGATGCGCTGTGCGCCGCCGCCGCCCTGCGGCACGACCATCACGAGCACCGGCTCGCGTTGGCCTTCCACACGCGGGATGAGTTGTGCGAGCAACTGGAGGCTTTCGCGCAGGGCGAACTGCTGGCCGGCGCTGCTGCGGCCCAGACCTCCGCACAGGCGCCGCAGGTCGCGTTCATCTTCTCTGGTCACCGTGCACAGCCGTGGTCGCTGTGCCGGAAGTTCCTGGCCAGCCAACCGGTGTTCGCCCAGGTGCTGGCCGACTGCGACCAGGCGCTGCGGCCGCACACCGGCTGGTCAGTGCTGGAGCGCCTCGCGGGGGAGGGCGCCGCGCCGTCGCCGCAGGAGGTGGCGGCCTACCATCCTTGTCAGTTCGCCTACCAGGTGGCGTTGGCCGCGATGTGGCGCTCGCTCGGCGTCGAGCCGGCGCTGGTGGTGGGCCACAGCTTCGGCGAGGTGGCCGCGGCCCACGTGGCCGGCGCGCTGAGCCTGGCCGATGCGGCGATGGTCATCGCGCTGCGCAGCCATCTGCTGCAGCAGGCGGCGCAACAGGCGAGCGATGCCAGCGCGATGGCTTCGGTCGACCTGCCGCGGGCCGATCTGCAGCGCCTGATCGACGCCAGCGATGGCGAGGTGTCGGTGGCGGTGAGCAACAGTGCCACGTCCAGCGTGGTGTCCGGTGCACGTGAGGCCGTGGAGCGCTTCGTGCAGCGGCTCAAGGCCGACGGCGTGTTCTGCAACCTGCTCGATGCGCCCGGTGCCGGCCACAGCCGCCACATCGATGCGAGCACGCTGAGCGAGGCGCTGGCCGGGCTGCGGCCGCAGCCCGCACGCATCGCGATGGTGTCCAGCGTCACCGGGGAGCGGATCGACGGCGTGGCACTCGACGGCGCCTACTGGGCCCGCAACGTCTCCCAGCCGGTTCTGTTCGGTGATGCGGCGGCCACGCTCCTGCGCCATGGCTGCAGCATCAGTGTGGAGATCGCACCCTATCCGCCGGTGCTGGCGCATGCCGTGGCGCAGACGGCCCGCGAACAAGGGCACGCCCTCACCACGCTGCCGGCATTGCGCCGACAGGCTGCCGAGAGTCTGCACCTCGCCGGCTCGCTGGCCCAACTGCACGCGCGGGGCGTGGCGATCGACTGGCGCCGGCTGCATCTGCAAGGCGCACGGCAGACGGCCTGGCCCCCCTACCCATGGCAGCGGCAACGCCATTGGCTGCCCGAGGCCCATGGTTTGCCGCCTGCCCGGCAGGGGGAGCATCCGATGCTGGGCCAGCGCCTCGACCTCGCCGAGGCCGAGGGCAGCCGCCATGTGTGGGACATCGCGCTCGACCTGAAACGCCATGCCTATGTGGGCGACCACCGGGTGCAGGGCGCGGTCATCCTGCCCACCACCACGTACGTGGAGCTGGCCTGGGCGGCAGCCGCGTCGGTGTGGACCGGCCGCCGCGTGCGGCTGGAGCGGCTGGCGATCGAGAGGGCGCTCTTCCTGGCCGACACCGAGCCGCGCCGGCTGCAATTGCAACTGAGCGTGCTGGGCGATGCGGCCCAGTTGAGTTTCTTCAGCCGGCCGAACTCGGCCTCCGCAGACGGGGCATGGACGTTGCATGCCAGCGTCGACATCGCGCAGTGCGCCGCCGATGCGCCTGCGCCTGCTGCTTTCCTGTCGCCGCCCGTTGGCGAGCCGCGCTTGAGCGCTGAGCAGCACTACGGGCACCTCCGTGAGCGCGGCATCGGCTACGGCCCGGCCTTCCAGGGATTGCGTGCGCTATGGCCGCAGGGATCCGCGCAGGTGGCCCGCATCGAGCTTCCGCAGGGGCTGGAGACGGCCGGACACCGGTTTCATCCGGCACTGCTCGATGCCTGCCTGCAGGCCCTGGCCGGCGTGCTGCATGCTGGCGGCGAAGGCTCGCGCGACCTCTACCTGCCGGTCGGCGTCGACAGCATCAGCCTGCATGCCTGGCCTGCGCCCGGTGAGCCGCTGTGGAGCCGTGCACGGTTGGCGCCCGGGGCCCTTGAAGGCCAACCAACGCTTGTGGGTGATGTGGAAGTGTTCGACACCGCGGGCCGCCTGCTCGCGAGCATCGACGGCTTCACGCTGGAGCGCGTGGGCTCTGGCGGCGCCAAGGCCTATCGGGATCCCGATGCGCTGCTGTACGCGCTGCAATGGGAGCCGGTGCCCAACGCCGCCACGCCACCGGCGCCCGAGGCGCGCCGCTGGTTGATGCTGTCCGATGCGGTGCTCGGTCCCGGGCTGGCCCATGCGCTGCGCGCGGCGGGTGACTGCTGCGTGCAGGTGGTGGCCGGTTGCGACTTCAATACCGGCGACGAACGGGCGGTGTGGCAGGCCAATCCCGCCGATGCGATGCAGCTGGCCCGCATGCTCGATGCCGCCGCGGCGCTGTGGCCGGACGAGGCTTTCACGCTGCTGCATCTGTGGCGTCCGGCGGCCGGCGACGATGCGGTCGTGGGCCTGCTGCAGATGCTGCAGCACATTGCCACGGCCGGCCGGCGCGCGCGGATCACGATCGTGACCTGCGGCGCGCAGTCGGTGGCGCGCGAGTCCAGCGTGGTCGGCGCCGCGTCGCTGTGGGGCCTCGGCCGCGTGATCGGCTTCGAGCATCCGGAGCTGGAAGGCGGTCTTGTCGACTTGCCGCTGCAGCCCGGCCGCGACGACGTGGCCGAGCTCGCCCTGCGGTTGCGCGACCCCTGGACGCCGATGCGCCACCTCGCGATCCGCGGCGGCCGCTGCCTGCAGCCTCGGCTGCAGCGGCTGGCGCTGCCGCTGCAGCCGTCCGGCAAGGCCCAGCCGTTGGCGTTGCGCGCCGACGCCACCTACCTGGTGACGGGCGGGCTGGGCGGCATCGGGCTGCGGCTGGCGCAGTGGCTGTGCGACCGCGGCGCGGCCCACCTCGTGCTGGTGGGCCGCAGCGCGCCCGGCGCCGAGGCCGCTGCGCAGATCGATGCGCTGCGCGCCCGCGGCGTCAACGTGCAGGTGGTGTCGGCCGACGTGACGTTCGAAGGCGAGATGCGCGCGGTACTGGCGCGCGTGGATGCCGAGATGCCGCCGCTGCGCGGCGTACTGCATGCGGCGGCGGTGGTCGACCCGGGCCTGCTGCTGCAGATGAGCGAGGAGCGCCTCCATGCGGTGATGGCGCCGAAGGCGCGCGGCGCCTGGCACCTGCACCGGCTCACCGCCGAATGCCCGCTCGACTTCTTCGTCCTGTTCTCGTCGGTGGCCTCGCTGTTCGGCACGCCGGGGCAGGGCAACTATGCGGTGGCCAATGCCTGGCTCGACGGGTTGGCACACCACCGCCGCGCGCTCGGCCTGCCGGCGCTGAGCATCAACTGGGGCGGCTGGGCGCAGGTGGGCATGGTGGCACGCCACGGCCAGGCCGGTGACGTGTTCGCCGCCCGCGGCTTCTCGCCGATGGCACCCGAGCTGGCAATCGCACAGCTCGAGCGCCTGCTGCGCCATGACCAGGCGCAAGTCGCGGTGATGGACGTCGACTGGGTGCTGGCGGCGGCGGCCTATCCGCAGTTGTCGCGCATGTCCACCTTCGCCGGCCTGGTGCGCCGGGCAGAGCCGGCCTTGGCCGAAACGCTGCCGCGCGCCCAGCTGGCCGCGCTGCCCGCGGCGCAGCGCACCGGGCAGCTCGGGCAGTATCTGTGCGGCCAGCTCGCCCGCACGCTGGGCGTGGCCGCCGGGACGGTCGACGTGCGCCGTCCGGTGAACGAGATGGGCATCGACTCCCTGATGGCGCTCGAGATGAAGAACCGCATCGAGCCTGAGCTGGGCGTCGCGGTGCCGATCGTCAAGTTCCTTGAAGGTGCGAGCCTGCACGACCTGGCGGTGCTGCTGTCCGACGAGATCGGTCGCGCACCGGCCGCGCCCGCGCAGGTCCTCTCCGTGGCTGATCGAGACTCGCTCGACGGCGCAGAAGCCGCCAGCCTGCTGGAGGGGATCGACAACCTGTCCGACGACGAGGTCGATGCGCTGCTGGGCGAACTCGACCCGGACGCCCCCGCCGCATGAGACCGGTCATGAGCGTTCCCTCCATCCCGAGCCTCATCCATCGCCTGCAGGACACGGCTGCCGAACATCCGCAGCGGCCTGCGCTGGTGGGCGACGACGCGCGCTTCAGCTATGCCGCGCTGCTGGTCCACTGCACCGCCATCGCCCACGGACTGCAGCACCAAGGCATCGGCCGCGGCGACGTGGTGGTCGTGTGCATGCCGCGCGGCGCGGGCCTGGTGGCGGCCGCATTGGGCGTGCTGGGCAGTGGCGCGGCCTACACGCTGCTGGAGGACGACGGCGCGGAGCCGCAGCTGGCGGCGCGGATGCGGGGCTTGCAGCCTGCTCCGGTGATCGCGCTGCCGGCGCGCGCGGCGGGGCTGATGGCGCAGGGAATCGCCGCATTCACGCCCGATGTGCTGGCCGCGGCAGGCCGCGCCCCCGATGCATTGCCGGCTTCCGGGGGGCTGGCCTATGTGTCCTACACCTCGGGCTCCACCGGCGGCCCCAAGGGCGTGGCGGTCACGCACGACAACATCGCGCACTACACGGAGTCGGCAGCCGCCCGGCTCCAGGTGGAGCCGGGCTGGTCGTATGCGCACGTGAGCACCTTCAACGCCGACCTGGGCCATACCGCGATCTTCCTCGCGCTGTGGACCGGCGGCACGCTGCACGTGGCAAGTGACGGCCTGCGGCAGGACCCGGCGGCGTTGTGCGCCTACCTGGTGGACCAGCGCATCGACCTGTTGAAGATCACGCCCTCGCACTGGCGCGCGGTGCTGGCTGCCGGCAGGGCCTGGCCGCATGCGCTGAAGCGGCTGGTGCTGGGCGGCGAACGGCTGGCGCCCGAACTGGTGCGCCACAGCTTCGCTGCGGGCGCGGCCGAGCAGGTGGCCAACCACTACGGTCCCACCGAGACGACGGTGGGCGTCGCCATCCACCCGATGAAGCCGCATGACCTGGCCTCCCATGAAGGCCGGGCCTCGGTGCCGGTGGGGCGCGCGATCGGCTGCACCCGCTTCGCGGTCGAGACGGCGCCTGGCCGCTTCGGCGAGTGCGACTGCACCGGCGAGCTGTACATCGGCGGGCCGTCGGTGGCGCAGGGCTACCTGGGCGACGGCGAGCGCACGGCCGAGCGCTTCGTGCACATCGAGGGCCAGCCGGGCCGCTTCTACCGCACGGGTGACCTGGTGCGCATCGACGCGCAGGGATGCGTCGAATGCCTGGGCCGCATCGACCGCCAGGTCAAGCTGATGGGCCACCGCGTGGAGCTGGAGGAGGTGGAGCTTGCGCTGCAGGGCTTCGACGGCGTGGCGGCCGCGGCGGTGGCGCTGTATCCGGTCAACGGACACGATCAGCTGGTGGCGCTGAGCGCGCCGCGTTGGCCGGCGGAGCGGGTGAAGGCGCTCCGCCAACTGGCCCGCGAACGGCTGCCGTCGCACATGGTGCCGGCCCACTGGTTCACCTGCGATGCGTTGCCACTCGATGCCAACGGCAAGGTGCACCACCGCGCGGTGCGCGAACGGGTGGTCGAAGCGCTGGCCTTGGTGCCGCAGGCGGACGCAGCGCTGCGCCCGCTGACGCCACTGGAGGCCGAAATCCATGCCGCCTGGTGCGAGCACCTCGGCGGCGGGGCCTACGATCCCGATACCGATTTCTTCGAGGCCGGCGGCGATTCGCTGTCGGCGATGCAGATCATCGCGGCGCTGCAGCTGCGCGGCCATCCGCTCACCGCGCGGCTGTTCGAGCAGCACCGCAGCATCACGTCGCTGGCGGCAGTGATCGAGCGGCTGGACAGCGTGCCGGCGGCGCGGGCGTTGCCCGAGGTGCCGCCGTCCCAAGGCCGGCTGTCGCCGGCGCAGGCCTGGTTTTTCGCGCAGGCCTTCGATGCACCCGACCACTGGAACCAGTGCCTGGTCCTGGAGAGCGCGGTGCCGGTCGACGTGGCGCGGCTCGCGCGGGCGGTGGGGCGCGTCCTGGCGGAGCATCCGATGCTGCGCACAGGCTACCGGCGTGAGGCATCGGACATCGTGCCGTTCGAGGTGAATGTGCAGCATCTGCCGCTGCCGCTGTCGCACGGCAGCGATGTGCAGGCCGACGAGGCCCACGTGCAGCGCGCAGTGGCCGAGCGTTGCGCCGTGCTCAATGCCGCGATCAGCATCGAGCGCGGCGAGGTGTTCAAGTTGCACTGCGCCGCGTTCGGCGCGCGGCGCTGGGTATTGGTGCTGGTGGCGCACCACCTGTGCATCGACGCGGTGTCGTGGCGAATCGTCGTCGACGATCTGGTGAGGCACCATGCCGACGATGCGGCGCCGATGCCGCGGACCTGCAGCTTCTGGCAGTGGACCGCGCACCTGCACGAGCGGCTGCCCGAGGCCTGGCACCGGGCCGTTCGGCCATCGGCCGTGGCGCCCGGCAGCCGCCGTGAGGGCCAGGCCCGCACGCTGTGGTGCGAGCTGTTCAGTGGCGAGGTGCCCGAAGCAGTCGCCCAGGCCTGCAGCCGCCACGAGGCCCACCTGGGCACGGTGCTGCTGGGCAGCTTCGCCCATGCCTGCGCGGCGCAGGCCGGGCAGCGCACCGTTGGCATCGACGTCGAGAGCCATGGCCGCGAATGTCTGCGCGACGAGGTCGACGTGTCGCGCGTGGTGGGCTGGTTCACCTCCACCTTCGCGCTGTCGCTGCTGGCCGATGCGAGCGACGCCGGCGTGGCGATCGCCTCGGCAGCGGCGGCGATGGGGCGGGTGCGCCATCTCGGCCATGGGCATGAGCCCACGGCGGCAACCGGCACGCCGCGGCTGTGCTTCAACTTCATCGGCGACATCGGCTTGCGGCACGATCCGGCGCTGCCGCTGTCGGTCTCGCCGCTGGCGCCCGCGCCGGCGCGGGGCCCGTCGAACCGGCGTCCCTATGACCTGGTGTTGACGGTCAAGCGCGCCGGCGCCAGCTGGGTGGCCGAGCTGTGCCATTCGGTCGACCGCTACCGGGACGACGAGGTGAAGGCCATTGCACTGCGGCTGCTGGCCGCGTTGCACGGGCAGGCGCCTGTCCGGGAGCCGCTGTGCCATGCGGCGCCGCTGGCCGCCGGCGGGTTGCTTGCCCACGTGCCGCCGACGCTGCTGCAGGCCACCGTGCCGTCGCAAGCGCAGGGCGGCGCCTACGACTGCATCCTGCTGACCGGTGCCACCGGCTTCATCGGCGCGCACGTGCTGGCCGAACTGCTGCAGCAAACAACGGCGCAGATCCACTGCCTGGTGCGCGGCCGCCCCGGCCGGCCGGCGGCCGAGCGGCTGGCCGATGCGCTGCGCCGCGTGAGCCCCGCGCTGGCGGCGCTGCTGCGCGGCCGCGTGACCGTGCTCGACGGCGACGTGTCGCTGCCGCGCTTCGGCCTGTCGGCCGACCAGTACGGCCGGCTTGTCGCGCAGGCCGACGCGATCTACCACTTCGCAGCCGACGTGCGGCTGTTCGGCGAGGCGGGGCACTTCGAGCGCCACAACGTGGCAGGCGTCGAACACGTGATCGCGCTGGCCGGCGCGGGGCGTGCCAAGGACATTCACTGCATGTCCACGCTGGCCGTCGCCGGCGTGGCGCCGCCCGGCCCGCCGTGGCGCTTCGACGAGCACTGCCTCGACGGCGGGCAGCAGTTCCAGAACCCTTACGAGGCCTCGAAATACCGCGCCGAGCTGCGGCTGCGCCGCCATGCCGCCGAGGCGCCGCGCCGGGTGTCGATCTATCGCTCGGGCAACGTCACCGGCCATTCGCAGACGGGCCAGTTCCAGTGCAACGCGAGCGACAACCAGCTGGTACAGCTGCTGCGCGGCATCGTGGCGCTGGGCCGCTACCCGCGCCACACGCAGGAAGGTGTCGTGCTCAGCCCCGTCGATGTGGTCGCCCGGGGCATCGTCGAGATATCGCTGTCGCCTGGCCGTGGCGGCACCTTCCATGTCGACAACAGCCAGCCCACGCCGTATGCGCAGGTGTTCGAGGCGATGCGCGAGCTGGGCCTGCCCTTGCAACCGCACGAGTCGCCCACGTTGCTGGCGCTGCTGTCGTCGGCCACGGACGCCGGCCAGCGCGACGCGGCGCTCGCGCTGTCGTGGGCTGCTCGGCCGCCGCGCAACGTGGCCTACGACCATGCGCGAAGCACCGCGCTGCTGGCCGGACTGGGCGTGCGCTTCCCGGCCATCGGCCGCGCTTGGCTGCACCAGTTCGTCGCCCACCTGATCGAGGCGCGCGCGTTGGCGCCCGCACCGTCCGAGCTGTCGCCCGCAGCTTCATAGCAACCACAAAGGCATCCGCATGACCGATTTTCCTGCCCGCCCGTTGCGCGACGACGCGCGGCTGCCGCTCGTCGTCGACGCGCCCGCCGCGGGGCGAGACCTTGCCGGCTTCACACGCACGCACCGCCAGGCGATCGAGGCCCGGGTGCTGGCGCACGGCGCGGTGCTGCTGCGTGGCTTCGCGGTGGCTGACGTGGCGGCCTTCGACCGCTTCGTCGGCGCGCTCACCGACGACCGGCTCGACTACCTCTACAGCTCCACGCCGCGCACCGCGCTGGGCGACCGGATCTTCACCGCCACCGAGTATCCAGCCGCGCTGGATATCCCGCTGCACAACGAATGTGCCTACCAGCGCGACTGGCCGATGAAGATCAGCCTGTGCTGCCTGCAGCCCGCGGCCACCGGCGGCGAGACGCCCCTGGCCGACATGCGGGGCGTGGGCGCGCGGCTGGGCGAGGCGCTGCTCGACCGCTTCGAGTCGCGCGGCGTGCGCTACGTGCGGCACTACCACCCGCTGATGGACGTGCCGTGGCAGAAGTCGTTCCAGACCGACGACCGCGCCGAGGTGGAGCGCATCTGCCATGAACGCGGCATCGCGTGCGACTGGCTGGCCGGCGACGTGCTTCGCACCAGCCAGGCTTGCCAGGGCACGGTGCGCCATCCGGCCACCGGCGAGCGCTTTCTCTTCAACCAGGCGCACCTGTTCCACGTCAGCGCGCTCGGCGCCGCCGCCCCGGCGATGCTGCGCCAGTTCGGTGCCAACCGGCTGCCGCGCCATGCCTTCTTCGGCGATGGCGGCGAGATTCTCCCAGCCGACCTCGACGCGGTGCGCGAGGCCTTCAAGGCCGAGGCGATCGTCTTCCCGTGGCAGGCCGGCGACGTGGTCCTGGCCGACAACCTGCAGGTGGCGCATGGCCGCCGGCCGTTTCGCGGCCAGCGCAAGGTGGTCGTCGCCTTGCTGGAAGGCCGCACCACGCCACGCGAGGCACTGTGCTTTGCCAGCGAGCCGGTGGTCGCCTGATCTCCCACCCCCCACCCGCGAAAACAACATCCATGATCGAAACACAGCACCTCGCCTTGCTGGAAGCCCTGGGCACCGGCGGCAAGGCCCACAGCAGCCGCACCTTGCTGCATCACCTGAAGGGCACGCACGACCTGCTCGAAGCCTGGGGCAATCCGCAGCCGGTGTGTGTGGCCGGCCTGTTCCATAGCGTCTACGGCACCGCCTACTTTCGCCACCAGTCGATTGCCACCACGCAGCGCGAGCGAGTGCGCGAAACGATCGGCGACAGCGCCGAGGTGCTGGCCTACCTGTTCTGCGCCGTCGAGCGCGACGACTTCTTCGACCAGGCCCACCCCTCCGCGCCCACGCTGCGCCTGCGCAGCGACGGCCGCCGCATCGCGATCCCGCCCACCACGCTGACCGCGCTGGTGGAGATCGAGGTGGCCAACCTGATCGAGCAGACCCGCCCGAGCCCCGACGGCCGCGTGACGCTGTACGACCTGCGCAACCGCCTGTTCCGCCGCCGCATCACGCGGCAAATGCAGCACATGTTCCAAAGCGGAAACCAGCGGATGAGCGCTGCCTGCCGCACCGCGTTCTCCGACTTCATCGAGTCCTTCGCGCCGCGGTCCCCCGCCTGATCCACACGCTTGCCCGCCAGCCCCCCATGTCCGACACCACGCTCTCCTCCCAACCGCCCCTGACCGCCGCGCAGAAACGCGACGTGTTGCGCAGCCGCCTTGCGGCCGCCGCGGCGCCGCGCTTCCAGCCGCTGTCGCAGGGGCAGCGGGCGCTGTGGTTCCTGCATCGCTTCGCGCCGCTCAGTGCGGCCTACAACATCGGGTTCGCGGTGCGGGTGAGGTCGGCCCTCGACGCCGGCCTGCTGCGCCGGTGCTTCGAAGCGCTGACCGCACGCCATCCGTCACTGCGGTCCACATTCGAGCTGCACGAGGGCGAGCCGCGGCAAAGGGTGGTGTCGAAGGCGGCGTTCGCGCTGCGCGAAGTCGACGCCGCGGGCTGGGACGAGCCGCGCCTGCGCCGCGAGGTGGGGGCGGCCTATCGCGCGCCCTTCGACCTGGAGACCGGCCCGCTGCTGCGCGCGGAGGTGTTCAGCTGCTCGGCCGACAACCATGTGCTGCTGCTGTCGGGCCACCACATCATCGGCGACGGCTGGTCGCTGTGGACGCTGCTCGAGGAATGGCGACGGCTCTACGAGGACGCCGGCCGAGGCGAGGCCGGCCTGCCGCCGATGGCGGGCAGTTACCTTGCGCACGTGAAGGCCGAACAGGAACAGCTGGCCGGCTCGCACGGCGCGCGGATGCGCGACTACTGGGCAGCGCAGCGGCTGGGTGATGCCGAGCCGCTGGCGTTGCCCACCAGCCGACCGCGGCCGCCGGTGCCGCAGCACGAGGGCGCCTCCTGCACCTTCAGCCTGCCCGTGCCGCTGGCCGGCGCTTTGCGCGAGCTGGCGCGGCGCGAGGGCGTGACGCTGTACATGCTGCTGCTGGCCGGTTTCCAGCTGCTGCTGCACAAGCACAGCGGGCAGGACCGCATCCTCGTCGGCTCGCCCACTGCCGGGCGCGACCGGCCCGAGTCGGCCGGCGTGGTGGGTTACTTCGTCAACCCGGTGGTGCTGGATGCGCGCATCGACCCGCAAGCGCCGTTCAGTGCGCTGCTGCAGCAGGTGAAGCAGACGGTGCTGGGCGCACTGGCGCACCAGGACTATCCGTTCTCGCTGCTGGTGGAAGTGCTCGGCGCACGGCGTGACCCGAGCCGCCATCCGCTGTACCAGGTGTCGTTCGTGCTGCAGCGCTCGCAGCAGTCGGCTGACTTCATCGGGCTGATGTCCAGCGCCACCGGCGAGAAGCGCGTGGCCTGGCGCAACCTGGTTCTGGAGTCCTACGAGCTGCCGCAGCAGGAAGGCCAGTTCGACCTGACGCTGGAAGTGGTAGACGCCGGCGAGTCGCTGCGCGGCGTGCTGAAGTACGCCACTGCGCTGTTCGAGCACGACGCGATGGCGCGCATGGCCTCGCACCTGGCCTTCCTGCTGGGCTCGGCGGTGGCCGACCCGGGGCAGCGCCTCGCTGACCTGCCGCTGATGCCGGCGGACAACCAGGGCCTGCTCGAACGGCTCCGGGGCGTGGAGGTCGATGGCCGGCCGCTGGTGCTGGACGAGCGGTGGCGTGTGCTGCAGTCGTTCAACGAGGCGGGCGAGGGGTATCCGGCGGAGCRGCTGGTGCATGGGTTGATCGAAGCGCAGGCGSTGCGCAGCCCGGATGCGGTGGCAGTGACCGATGCCGGGCGCAGCATCAGCTACGCCGAGCTGAACGCGCGAGCCAACCAGCTGGCGCGCACGCTGCGGCTGCTGGGCGTGGGCGCGGATCGGTTCCATCAGCTACGCCGAGCTGAACGCGCGGGTGCGCAGCCCGGATGCGGTGGCAGTGACCGATGCCGGGCGCAGCATCAGCTACGCCGAGCTGAACGCGCGAGCCAACCAGCTGGCGCGCACGCTGCGGCTGCTGGGCGTGGGCGCGGATCGGTTGGTGGCGGTGTGCATGGAGCGCCGGGCCGAGCTGCTGGTGGCGTTGCTGGGCGTGCTGAAGGCCGGCGGCGCCTATGTGCCGATGGACCCGTCGTATCCGCCGCAGCGCCTGGCCGACATGCTGGCTGACGCGAAGCCGGCGGTGGTGCTGACACAAGGCTGCCTGAAGGCTCGCCTGCCGTCTTGCGGGGCGGAAGTGATCGCGCTCGATGAGGACTGGCCGCGCATCGCCGAGCAGCCTTCGGACGATCTGGCACCGGCGTCGACGCCGTCGAACCTGGCCTACGTGATCTTCACCTCGGGCTCCACCGGCCGGCCCAAGGGCGCAGGGGTGTACCACCGTGGGTTGCACAACCTGCTGCGCTGGTACCTGCAGGCGGTGCGGCTGTCGCAAGCCGACCGCGTGCTGGTGGTCACCTCGCAGAGCTTCGACCTGACGCAGAAGAACCTGCTGGGCCCGCTGTTGGTGGGYGGCTGCGTGCAYCTGGCGCCCGAGCCCTTCGAGCCSGGGCTGCTGGCACAGGTGATCGAGCGCGAGGCGATCAGCCTCATCAACCTGACGCCCAGTGCGTTCTACACGATCGCCGACGCTGACCCCGGCAACGCATTGGGCAGCCTGAAGCACGTGGTGCTGGGCGGCGAGCCGATCAGCGCGGCGCGCATCGCCAGGCTGAACCGGCGCTATCCCGCGCTGAAGGTTGTCAACAGCTACGGCCCGACCGAATGCGCGGACGTGTGTGCGTTCCACCTGTTGCAGGAAGCCGAGCTGCAAGGCCAGCCGATTCCGCTGGGCAAGCCGGTGCCGCACACRCGGCTGTACGTGTTGGACGGGCAGCTGCAGCCGGTACCGGTGGGGGTGGTGGGCGAGATCTGCGTCGGCGGCGTGGGCGTGGGCTCGGGCTACCTGAACCGCGAGGAGCTGACCGCGCAGCGCTTCCTGCCTGACCCGTTCAAGCCGGGCGGGCGGATGTACCGCACCGGCGACCTGGGCCGGTGGCGGGCCGACGGMACGATCGACTACCTGGGGCGCAATGACCAGCAAGTCAAGCTCAGGGGATTTCGGATCGAGCTGGGCGAGATCGAGGCGGCGCTGTGCCGGCAAGACGGCATCGGCGAGGCGGCAGTGGTGGTGCGCWCGGAGAAGCTGGTGGCCTACGTCACCGTGCGCGATGGGCACGAACTCGACGTTGCACAGGTCAGGCAGCGGCTGAAGGATGAGCTGCCGCCCCCGATGGTGCCGGCGGCGGTGGTGGTGGTGGCGCGGYTGCCGCTGACGCCCAACGGCAAGCTCGACCGCCATGCGCTGCCCGACCCGCAGCAGCAGGACTACGCGAGCGCGCAGTACGAAGCCCCGCAAGGCGAGATCGAGCAGGCGCTGGCGGCGATCTGGCAGGAACTGCACCTAGATGCGCCTGGCCAGGCGCAAGTAGCAGGAGGCAACGTGCCCCGCTTCGAAACGAAATCC
>NZ_LMDI01000014.1:0-119744 GCF_001425785.1 Rhizobacter sp. Root1221
GCCGCGCCGGGCTGAAGCGGCGATTCAGCACGTTGCCGGCCACAGGCAGCTTGTGCCGGCTGTCCGTGGTGTGAACGAACTTGCGCCGCCAACGGGGTTGCAGCCCGTTGTCGCGCATCAACCGACGCACCTGGTACCGACCTACCGTCAGGCCGTTGGCTCGCAGCACCGCGCTCAATCGCCGGCTTCCGTAGTTGCGGCCGCTGGCCTCGAACGCGGCCTTGGCATGCACGTCCAAGGGGTTCGTCTGCTTGGGCGCACGCAGGCGCTGGCGGGCCGCGTAGACGCCCGATCGGCTCACGCCCAGCACCCGGCACCACTGGCTCACCGAGGCCTTCTTCGCGTTGACGGGGCTCTCCATCAAATGATGGATCACTTCATTTCCCGGGCGAAGAAGGCCGAGGCTTTTTTTAACAATGCGTTGTCTGATTTGAGTTGCTGGTTCTCAGCTTCGAGNCCATCAAATGATGGATCACTTCATTTCCCGGGCGAAGAAGGCCGAGGCTTTTTTTAACAATGCGTTGTCTGATTTGAGTTGCTGGTTCTCAGCTTCGAGTTGCCGAATGCGCTGCTGCTCCGGCGTCAGCGGCTTGCCAACACCCGGGCGGCCCGCAGCCTCTTCGCCGAACTGCTTGAGCCAACTGCGCACCGCGCTGTCGGTCAACTCCAGGTCCTTGCAGACCTGCGACACGCTCAGGCCTTGCTCTCGGATCATCTTCACCACTTGCAGCTTGAACGCCGGCTCAATGCTNTGCGCACCGCGCTGTCGGTCAACTCCAGGTCCTTGCAGACCTGCGACACGCTCAGGCCTTGCTCTCGGATCATCTTCACCACTTGCAGCTTGAACGCCGGCTCAATGCTCCGGCGTGGTCGGCGTTGCGTCTTGTCTGTCATGCTCTTCTCGGTCTCGGGGGATACAAGCCCTCATCGACCTGTCCGATCAGATTGAACCACGACACAGTTCAACGCCAGGCTGGCCATGGCCACGCGCGAACCAGAACCTCAGGAGAACTCGAGATGCAATTTCGACCGTGGACGCAGCGTTGGCTCACAGGCAGCCGTCGGCCGCGGAATGCACAGCCGCTCACCGAGCGTGCCGTTGACGTCAGTTCAGGGCGCTTGCGCAAGCAGGCTGCAGCAGCATCGATCGCGCTGACAGCCTTGCTGGGCGTCGGCCTGGGGCTCGCTGCTCCGGCGGCATGGGCCCAAAGCACCACGCCCTATGCCTGGAAGAACGTGCAGATCCAAGGCGGTGGCCTGGTCAGCGGTGTCGTGTTCCATCCGGCCCGAAAGAACCTGGTGTATGCGCGCACCGATGTCGGCGGCGTCTACCGCTGGGTCCCCGCCACCCAGACCTGGCTTGCGCTCAACGACGACCTGGGGCGAGACGACGCGCAGCTCACCGGCGTGCTGAGCCTTGCCCTCGACTACAACAACGCCGATCGCATCTACCTGGCGGCCGGCCAGTACCTGCAATCGTGGGGGCGCAACGCCGCGATCCTGCGCTCGAGCAATCGCGGTGCGTCGTGGTCTCGTACCGAGCTGCCCTTCCGCCTGGGCGGCAACGCCGACGGGCGTGGTGCCGGCGAGCGCCTGGTGGTCGACCCCAATCTCGGATCAGTCCTGTTCCTCGGCACCAACGAAAACGGTCTGTGGAAGTCTGCCGACTCCGGTGTGACCTGGTCGCAGGTGAACGCTTTCGCTCCCTCGAGCGTGACCTTCGTGCTGTTCCACCGAACCAGTGGCAGCGTGGGCAGCGCCACGCCTACCCTCTATGCCGGCGTCAATGCCGCAAGCGGTCCGACGCTGTACCGCTCCACCAACGGCGGAACCACATGGGCAGCGGTGCCCGGTGCGCCCACCGGGCTGATCCCCAATCATGCCGACTTCGACAAAGCCGGCACGCTGTACCTCAGCTACGCGAATGCGCTGGGGCCCAACGGCATGACCTCCGGCCAGCTCTGGAAACTCGTGCCGTCAAGCAGCACCTGGACGGCCATCAGCCCGCGGCAACCGAGCAGCGCCGACACCTTCGGCTACGGCGCCGTCGCCGTCATCCCGTCGCTGGCCGGCACCTTGTACGCAGCGACGAACAACCGCTGGGCCATGGGCGACGAGCTGTGGCGATCGACCAACGGGGGCAGCAGCTGGACGCTGGTCAATGCAATCGACAGCTACAGCGCGCCCTCGGCGCCCTGGAGCCTTCAGCCCGGCGGCAGCGCGAACTTCAGGCCGCACTGGATCGTGGACGTCGACATCGACCCCTTCAACCGCAACAACGTCACCTTCGTTACCGGGGCCGGGCTGTGGATGTCCGCCGACGCCTTCGGCACAAGCGTGAACTGGAACTTCAGCAACGCCGGCCTGGAAGAAACCGTGCCGCTCGAGCTGGCGAGCCCACCCTCCGGCGCACCGCTGCTGACGGCGCTGGGCGACATCGGTGGCTTTCGACACGATGACCTGGACAGCTCGCCTCCCATCTCAAGCTATTTCAACCCGACGGGCAGCACCAACACCTCCATCGCATTCGCCGAGTGGTGGCCGCCGACGGTGGTGCGAGCCAACTGGAGCGACAACCGCGGCGCGTACTCCAGCGATGGCGGTTCGTCGTGGGTTCCGTTTCCGAGCCACCCCGCCACGGCCGCCAGCAACGGGCCGGGTGCGATCACCGTGACGGCGGATGGGCAAAAGCTGGTCTGGATTCCCGACAACTCGGCTGCGTACTACTCGACCGACATGGGCGCGTCGTGGCGCCCTTCCAGCGGCAGCCCGACGGGCTGGTTCAGGCCGGTGGCCGACCGCGGCAGTGCGTCCAAGGTGTACATCTACGACAGCAACGCGGGGCGCATCTACCGCAGCCTCGACGGTGGTGCGAACTTCACCGCTGCCGCCAGCGTTCCTGGCGGTGGCGGGCGCCTTCACGCCGTGCCGGGATACGAAGGGCACCTGTGGTTGCCCGCCGGCACCAGTGGCCTGCGCCGCTCGACCGACAGCGGCACATCCTTCAGCGGCTTGCAGGGTGTCGAAGCCGCCTGGGCGATCGGGTTTGGCAAGGCCGCTGCGGCAGCGCCCTACCCCGCCTTGTACCTGTGGGGCAAGGTCGGCGGCGTGGAAGGCATCTACCGGTCCAGCGATACCGGCACGAGCTGGACGCGCATCAACACCGACACGCAACGCTGGGGCTGGATCAACGACATCAGCGGTGACCCGCGGACCTATGGCCGCGTCTACATCGCCACAGGCGGACGAGGCGTCCTGTACGGCACGCCGAAGCCGTAGCCACGGCAGGACACGATGAATGCAGGGGTTCGAATCCTCTGGTGTCGTGGGCCTTGAGCATCGAACAACGGCACTGGTTGCTCGAAGGCATCGACATCGCGACCGTGCAAAGGCATCCGCGTCGCGCGTACACCCGGCGTGGTATGACAGCGCGGCAGGATTCTTACCGTCCGATGCAAAGCTGACGAGCTGGGGCCCCTGAGTCGCAGGAGAATACTCGGCGGTGAAATCTTGGCCGTCACCACCACAGACGGCCCCGCCTTCACCAGCCTCACGGCTTCCAGCTTGAATTCCTGCGCGTACTTGCCTCGCACCAGTTTCTTTCGTGCTGGCCCCGCTGCGCAGCGGCGTAGGGTGCGCCATCGTTGACGCGCACCGTGGCAATGAAACCAACACGGCCTGCCGGCCGAGGAACGCGCGAATGACCAGTCCCCAGCCTGACAAGTACATCATCAAGGGCGGCGAGCAGGGGCGATCTCGCCTGGCCGTGATCGCTCGCGTGCTAGCACCCACCACGAGCTCTCTGCTGGACCGCTTCGAGCCCTTGCGCGGAATGGTTGCGGTCGACGCCGGCTGCGGCGGGGGCGATGTTGCACTCGAACTCGCCAGAAGAGTGGGGCCTGGCGGGCGCGTCATCGGCCTGGACCGCGATGAACCCAAGCTGGCTCTCGCCCGCGAGGAGGCGTCCCGATCTGGCATCGCCAACGTCGAGTTCACGAACGCCGACATGCTTGGCGCCTGGCCGGTGAACGATGCCGACTTGGCAAACTTGCGTTTCGTCCTCACCCACGTGGCGAACCCCGGGGAACTGCTGCGGCGCGCTCACGATGCGCTGCAGCCGGGGGGCATCGTCGTCGTCGAGGACATCGACTACGGCGGCCAGTTCTGCGATCCGCCGTCTGCAGCTGTCGATCAGTACTGCGAGGTGTACGTGCGCACGGCGCGGCAACACGGTGGTAATCCGTTCGTCGGCCGCTCGCTGGCCCGCCTGCTCGAAAGTGTCGGCTTCAGCGAAGTCGACTCCTGCCTCGTTCAGCCGTACGGCCGAACGGGAGACATCAAGCAAGTCGCGCCGCTCACGCTGGCGGCGATTGGCGAGACGGTTCGATCGTCCGGGACTCTTTCGGGCGAAGAGCTGGATCAGCTGACCCATGAACTCCAGGTGTTCATGGATCGCGAGGACACGACGATCTCATTTCCGCGCATCTTCCAGGCCTGGGGACGAAAGAGATGAGAAGGGGTCGCAAACGGACGCAGCCCCCCCGGAGCCGACGATGTCGGACTTCGATTGTTGGTGCTGGGTCGACGGGCCAAGCAGCGGTGCCGTGCCACAACCCGCGCTCACGCAATCGGTGTCGAACCGCCGGAGTTGACTTCGCTGTGGTGGGCACGCATTGCAGCAGCGAGCGCGGCAAGACCGAGCAACCACGGCGCGTGACTGGCGGCTGACTCATCGGGAACACAAACGACAGCAACACGCTGGCCGACGAGTTCCAGGCCGCCGGTGCGGGCCGCTTCCATGGCTCGTGAATATGGCCCCGCTGGACGGCGAGTATCTCGCCCGCAGTATCTCGGTGCGCCAAAACGAAAAAGCCCTGCAAACTTCCGTTTGCAGGGCTTCCGTGTTGGCGGAGTGGACGGGGCTCGAACCCGCGACCCCCGGCGTGACAGGCCGGTATTCTAACCAACTGAACTACCACTCCATGATGACTTCCGGATTTCTCCGCAAGCGCCATCAAACTTGGCGTCCCCTAGGGGATTCGAACCCCTGTAATCACCGTGAAAGGGTGGTGTCCTAGGCCTCTAGACGAAGGGGACTAATCCTTCTACCGTTTGAACAGCTTCCACCGGTTCTTTGGTGGAGGTAAGCGGGATCGAACCGCTGACCTCTTGCATGCCATGCAAGCGCTCTCCCAGCTGAGCTATACCCCCTCTGAACTTTTCATCTGATCTTGCGATCGTTTGAAGGTTCTTGCTGTTCAATCGAGAATACGATTATAGAACGACTTTCAGACGGCACGCAAGCGTTTTAGCGCACTTTCTTTATCAAACAATTCAAGCACCGCATCGAGCGACGGCGTCTGGGCACGGCCGCACACCAGCACGCGTGCTGCGTGGGCCAGTTGCGGCATCTTCAGGCCGTGGGCGCCGAGCGTTTCCTTGATGGCCGCGGCGATGGCCGGCTTGGTCCACTCCACCGCCTGCAGCTTCTCGCTCAACGTGGCCACGGCCGGCTTCACGGCATCGGTCACGTGCGCAGCGAGGTCGTCGGCCGTGGGGGCCACGTCGGCGAAGTACATCGCGGCCCAGTCGGCCAGCTCCACCGTGGTGGCACAGCGGTCCTTGAAGAGGCCGCACACGCGGGCCAGGTGATCGTCGGCGCCGGCGGTGATGCCACGGCGCGCGAGTTGCGCTGCCACGAGCGGCGCGAGGGCCGCATCGGCCGCCGCCTTGATGTACTGGCCGTTGACCCAGTTGAGCTTCGCAGCGTCCCATTGGGCCGGGCTCTTCGCGAGGTGTGCGCCATCGAACCACGACACGAGCTCTTCGCGCGAGTACACCTCGTCGTCACCATGGCTCCAGCCCAGGCGCGAGAGGTAGTTGATCATGGCCTCGGGCAGGTAACCGCCCTCCTCGTACTGCAGCACGCTCACCGCGCCGTGGCGCTTCGACAGCTTCTCGCCATCGGGGCCGAGGATCATGGGCGTGTGGCCGTACACGGGCAGTTCGGCACCGAGCGCGCGCAGGATGTTGATCTGGCGCGGCGTGTTGTTCACGTGGTCGTCGCCGCGGATCACGTGGGTGATCTGCATGTCGAGGTCGTCCACCACCACGCAGAAGTTGTACGTGGGCGTGCCGATGGCGCCGGGCTCGGTGGACGGCCGCGCGATGATGAGGTCATCGAGCTCGCGGTTGCTGATGGTGATGGGACCCTTCACCAGGTCGTCCCACGTGACGTCGCCGTCGATGGGATTGCGGAAGCGGATCACCGGCGGCACACCGTCCGGCACGGCCGGCAGCGTCTTGCCCGGCTCGGGGCGCCAGCGGCCGTCGTAGCGGGGCTTCTCGCCGCGGGCGCGCTGCGCCTCGCGCATCTCGTCGAGTTCGGCGGGCGTGCAGTAGCAGCGGTAGGCGGTGCCGGCGTCGAGCATCGATGCGATCACCTCGCGGTACCGCGCGATGCGCTGCATCTGATAGAAGGGGCCTTCGTCGTAGCCGAGGTCGAGCCACTTCATCGCGGCGATGATCTGGTCCACGGCCTCCTGCGTGGAACGCGCCTCGTCGGTGTCTTCGATGCGGAGGATGAACTCCCCGCCGAAGTGGCGCGCGAACGCCCACGAGAACAAGGCTGTGCGCGCGGTGCCCAGGTGCAGGAAACCGGTGGGCGACGGGGCAATGCGGGTGCGGATCGGTCGGGTCATGGTGTCAGAGGCTGAGAGTTTTTCGAGCGTGCCCGAGCAGCGCGCCAAAAGGCGGCCGATCTAGGCGCGAATGCTTGCCATAGCTCGGGCTATGGCGAGCATTCGTAACGACGAGCGGCCGTCTTTTGGCGTGATGAGCGGGCATGATCGAGAGACTCTCAGCCTCTCAGAGTGTCGAGGCCGCGTTGCAGGTCGGCCTTCAGGTCGCGCACGTCCTCCAGGCCCACCGCGACGCGGATGAGGCCCTGCACGATGCCGGCGGACTGGCGCTGTTCTTCGGTCAACCGGCCATGCGACGTGCTGGCCGGGTGGGTGATGGTGGTCTTGGTGTCGCCGAGGTTCGCGGTGATGGAACACACCTGCGTGCTGTCGATCACGTGGAAGGCGTTGCGGCGGGCCACGGCGGCACCGCCCGGCGCCACGCCCCGCACCACGAACGACACCACCGCACCGCCCACCCCGCCCTGCTGCGCCATCGCGAGCGCATGCTGCGGGTGCGAGGCGAGGCCCGGGTAGTACACGCGTTCGACGTTGGGTTGGGCTTCGAGCCAGGTGGCGAGTTCGAGTGCGCGGCGGCTCTGCGCCTCCATGCGGATGGACAGCGTCTCGAGGCCCTTCAGCACCACCCAGGCGTTGAACGGCGACAGCGAGATGCCGGCACTGCGCATCACCGGCACGAACTTCTCGTTGATGAGCGCCTCGGCGCCACACACCGCACCGGCGAGCACCCGGCCCTGGCCGTCGAGGTACTTGGTGCCCGAGTGCACGATCAGGTCGGCGCCGAGTGCGGCGGGCCGCTGCAGCGCGGGTGAGCAGAAGCAGTTGTCGACGGCGAGCAGTGCGCCGGCCCCGTGCGCGATGTCGGCGAGCGCGCGGATGTCGCAGATTTCGGTGATGGGGTTCGTGGGCGACTCGGCGAACAGCAGCTTCGTGTTCGGGCGCACCGCGGCACGCCACGCGGCCACGTCGGTCTGGGGCACGAACGTGACCTCGACGCCGAACTTCGCGAACTCGCGGCCGAACAGCACGAGCGTGGAGCCGAACACGCTCTGCGAGCACACGACGTGGTCACCGGCCTTCAGCAACGCCAGGCCCAGCAGCAGGATGGCGCTCATGCCACTGGCCGTGGCGATGGCCGCCTCGGTGCCCTCGAGTGCCGCCAGGCGGCGCTCGAACATCATCACCGTGGGGTTCGTGAAGCGCGAGTAGGTGAACGCCTCTTCCTCGTTCGCGAACCGGGCCGCGGCCGTGGCCGCGTCGGGCTGCACGAAGCTGCTGGTCAGGAACAGCGCTTCGGAGTTCTCACCCCACGCGGTGCGGGGCAGGCCTTCGCGCACGGCCAGCGTGTCGGGCCGCACGTCTGCGGGAAAGTCGACACGGGGGATGCGCTTCATCCGTTGCGCTCCAGCCCGCTTTGCAGCGCCAGGCGCGTGCGGTCGGTGCTTTCGTCCTCGTCGCCCTGCGACTTGCGCTGTGCAGCCAGCGCAGTGAAGTCGGCGATGGACACATCACCCGTGACGTAGTGGCCGTCGAAGCAGGACGCCTCGAAGCCGTCGAGCCCCGGACGCAGCGCGGCGACCACCGTCTTCATGGCATCGACGTCCTGGTAGATCAGCGCGTCGGCGCCGATGAACTCGCGGATTTCCTCGATGCTGCGGTTGTGCGCGATCAGCTCTTCGCTGGTGGGCATGTCGATGCCGTACACGTTCGGGAACCTCACCGGCGGCGCGGCCGAGGCCATGTAGACCTTGTTGGCGCCGGCGTCGCGGGCCATCTGCACGATCTCCTTCGACGTGGTGCCACGCACGATGGAGTCGTCCACGAGCAGCACGTTGCGGCCCTTGAACTCGACGCCGATGGCATTGAGTTTCTGGCGCACGGACTTCTTGCGCACGCCCTGCCCCGGCATGATGAAGGTGCGGCCCACGTAGCGGTTCTTGACGAAGCCCTCGCGGTACGGCTTGCCGAGCTTCTGGGCAAGCTGCATGGCCGACGGGCGGCTCGACTCGGGGATGGGGATCACCACGTCGATGTCCTTCGGACGCACGGTGGAGATCACGCGCTTGGCAAGCGTCTCGCCCATGTTCAGGCGGGCCTGGTACACCGAGATGCCGTCCATGATGGAGTCGGGACGGGCCAGGTACACGTACTCGAACATGCACGGGTTCAGGCTGGGTTTCTCGGCGCACTGGCGGGCGTGCACCTGCGCGTTCATGTCGATGAAGATGGCTTCGCCCGGGGCCACGTCGCGCGTGACCACGTGGCCGGTGCCTTCGACGGCCACCGATTCGCTCGCCACCACCACCTCGCGGCCCTCGGCCGTGACCACCTCGCCGAAACACAGCGGGCGGATGCCGAACGGGTCGCGGAACGCGAGCAGCCCGTAGCCGGCGATCAGCGCCACCACGGCGTACGACCCCTTCAGGCGCTTGTGCACGGCGGCGACGGCATTGAACACGATCTCGGGCGACAGCACCTTGTCACGTGCTGCGGCCTGCAGCTCGTGGGCCAGCACGTTGATCAGCACCTCGGTGTCGCTGGTGGTGTTGATGTGGCGGCGGTCGATGTCGACCAGTTCCTGCTTCAGCGAGTGCGCGTTGGTGAGGTTGCCGTTGTGCACGAGCACGATGCCGAACGGCGCGTTCACGTAGAACGGCTGCGCCTCTTCCTCGCTGTAGGCGTTGCCCGCGGTGGGGTAACGCACCTGGCCGAGGCCGATGTTGCCGGGCAACGCACGCATGTTGCGCGTGCGGAAGACGTCGCGGACCATGCCGCGGGCCTTGTGCATGAAGCACTTGCTGTCCAACATCGTCACGATGCCGGCGGCATCCTGCCCGCGGTGCTGCAGCAGCAACAGCGCGTCGTAGATCAACTGGTTGACCGGCGTTTTGGAGATGACGCCGAAGATGCCGCACATAAACCGAGTCCTTGCTAGTAAATCAACGCGCCGCGATCACGCCGGCAGATGCTTCGAAATGGGGGCCGGCAGCATCGGCTTCAAGCCGGTGACGGCCGCCTGCAGCCACGGCACGGCCATGGAGGCCCGCCAGGTGGGTGTCTGCGATGCGGGGGTCATGCCCACCACGGTGACGATCACCAGCAGCACGAGCATGCCGCGCAACCCGCCGAACACCGCCCCCAGCAAGCGGTCGATCACGCTCAGCGGGGTGGCATGGATGATGAGGCGCACGATGCGCGAGCCGATGGCCCAGGCCAGCAGCGCCGCAATGAAGGTGAGCACGAAGGCCGAGACGGTGTTCAGCGACGACCCCGGTGTGCCGATGGGCAGCAACGCGGCCACGTCGGCCGAGAACCAGTGCGCCACGAAGTACGCCACCACCCAGCCCACCAGCGACATCACCTCGAACACGAGGCCGCGCACCAGCCCGACCACGACCGACACCAACAACACCGCCAGCAACGCCAGATCGAGCCATGCCATGGTGTCCCGTCACAACGTGAAGACGGCGGAGCCGAGGCCGGCCGACTTGATCTTGCCAGCGGCTCGATCGGCTTCGGCGCGGTTGGCGAACGGCCCCACGCGCACGCGGATGCGGTTGCCGGCGGACGTCTCGACCACCTGGGTATAGGTCTTGAGGCCGAGCTTTTCGACCTTCTGGCGCGCCTCGCGGGCCGCATTCATCTCGGAGAAAGCCCCCACCTGCACGATGAACCGGCCGCCCGCCTCGGCCGCCGCGGGCTTGTCGCCACGCTTCGGGGTGTCCTGGCCATTCAGCAGCGCCTGGGCGCGGGCGTCGTCGGCCGGTTTGGCAGCGGGTTTCTCGGCCGGCTTGTCGGCAGGCTTGCGCTCGGACGGCTTCGGCGCGGGTTTGTCCGCGGGCTTGTCGGCCGGCTTCGGGGCGGGCTTCGGTGCCTCGGGTTTGGGCTCGGGTTTGGGCTCGGGCTTGACTTCGGGCCTGGGCGCCGACGCCGGTTCCGGCGCCGGGGCGGGTTCGGGTTCCGTCACGGGGGCCGGGGTCACGTCGCGGCCGGCTTCGGCGGGCGACTCGTTGACGATCACGGCGGGGGGCGCGGGGCGCGACGTGGCACCGGACGTCACCGTGCCATCACGCCGCGCGATCTCGATGGGGGTGTCGACGGGCAGCGGGCGGGGTTGCGTGGCGAACAGCAACGGGAACCCGATGACACCGGCCACCACGAGCACGGCCGCGCCGATCAGGCGCTGGCGGGCGCGGGTGCGCGCCTGCTGGACGGCATCGACCGTCTCCTTCGACGGCTTCGACGGGGCCTGCTTCGGCCGGTCCGCGGACTGGCGTTTCAGAAATGACAACAAACCCATGCGCAGTTGGTTCCTAGTGGGCGAGGTGGCTGGCGGCGTGGCGGAGAAACCGGGAAAACCGGAGGAAGAGGGAGCCGGAGGCCCATCATGGCGAGGTCGTGACGGCCTCCGCCGCCGCCCATCAGGCCAGGTGTTTGGCGTTCAGGCGGGGAAGCCCACCCTTGAGTACACCGCCCACGGTGTAGAACGAGCCGAAGACCACGATTCTATCAGCGGGGTCTGCCGCGGAGAGGGCCGCCACGAGTGCTGAACGCGGGTCCGGGTGACGGAATACCGTGACCGGGCCCGGCCCCTTCAATGCCAGCGACGCGTGCTGCGCCTCCAACTCGGCCGCAGAGGCCGCGCGCGGCAGCGGCAGGTCGCAGAAATGCCATTCGTCGACCACCGGCGCCATGCGTGCGAGGATGCCGGCGATGTCCTTGTCCTTCATGGCCCCGAACACGGCCCGCGTGCGCGGGTAATACGGCATGTTTTCGAGGTTCTGCACCAGCGTGGCCACGGCGTGCGGGTTGTGGGCCACGTCGAGCACCACCGCAGGCTGCCCGGGCACGATCTGGAACCGGCCGGGCAGTTCGACGATGGCCAGGCCGTTGCGGATGGCCTGGGCCGTGACCGGCAGGCGTTCGCGCAGCGCCTCGAACACCGCGATGGCCCCCGAGGCATTGAGCAGCTGGTTCGCCCCGCGCAGCGCCGGGTAGGCGAGCGCGTTGAAGCGCTTGTGGCGCCCTGCCCAGCCCCACTGCTGCTTGTCGCCGGCGAAGTTGAAATCGCGGCCGATCTGCCACAGGTCGGCGCCCACGGCGGCGGCGTGGGCCGCGAGGCTCGCCGGTGGCACCGGGTCGCTCACGATGGCGGGTTTGCCAGCGCGCATGATGTCGGCCTTCTCGCGCCCGATGGATTCGCGGTCGGGCCCGAGGTACTCCATGTGGTCGAGGTCGATGCTGGTAATCACCGCGCAGTCGGCGTCGATCACGTTGACGGCGTCGAGCCGGCCGCCCAGGCCCACCTCGAGGATGACGAAGTCCACCTCGGCTTGCGACAGCAGCCGCATGATGGCCAGCGTGGTGAACTCGAAGTACGTGAGCGCGATGTCGCCACGCGCCTGCTCCACGGCGTCGAAGTGCGGCACCAGGTCCGCCGCCGACACCATGGCACCGTTGACGCGGCACCGCTCCTCGAAATGCACGAAATGCGGCTTGATGTACAGCCCCACCCGGTAGCCCGCCTGCAGCCCGATGGCCTCCAGCATGGCGCAGGTGGACCCCTTCCCGTTCGTGCCGGCCACGGTGACCACCGGCACGTTGAACTGCAGCCCCAGGCGCGCCTTCAGCTCGACCATCCGCGCGAGTGTCATGTCGATCTCGCGGGGGTGCAGGCGCTCGCAGTGGGCGAGCCAGTCTTCGAGGGTGGTGGGCGAGGTCATGGCGGGCGGAATCGGAAACACAAGGGCGGCCGAAGCCGCCCTTGAAGGGAACATCGGAAGCAGGGCGTCAGGCGACCGCGTCGGTGCTCTGGCGTTGCAGCATCGCGAGCGACCGGGCGATGGTCAGGCGCAGTTCACGGCGGTCGACGATCATGTCGATGGCGCCCTTCTGCACCAGGAACTCGGCGCGCTGGAAGCCTTCCGGCAGTTTCTCGCGCACGGTGTCCTGGATGACACGCGGGCCGGCGAAACCGATCAGGGCCTTCGGCTCGGCGATCACCATGTCGCCCATGAAGGCGAAGCTGGCGGACACGCCGCCCATCGTGGGGTCGGTCAGCACGCTGACGTACGGCAGTTTCGCCTTCGCCAGGCGCGTGAGCGACGCGTTGGTCTTGGCCATCTGCATCAGGCTCAGCAGGCCTTCCTGCATGCGCGCGCCGCCCGTGGCGGTGAAGCTGATGAACGGCACCTTCTGCTCGACGGCGGTCTCGACACCGCGCACGAACCGCTCGCCCACCACGGAGCCCATGGAGCCGCCCATGAAGTCGAACTCGAAGCACGCGGCCACCACCGGGATGGTGTGGACGGCGCCGCCCATCACCACGAGCGCGTCGGTCTCGCCGGTGGATTCCATCGCGGCCTTCAGGCGCTCGGGGTACTTCTTGCTGTCCTTGAACTTCAGCGGGTCGACCGGCACCACTTCCTGGCCCAGTTCGTAGCGGCCTTCGCCGTCCAGGAACGCGTTCAGGCGTGCACGGGCACCGATGCGGTGGTGGTGGCCGCACTTCGGGCAGACGTTGACGTTCTGCTCGAGGTCGTTCTTGTAGAGCACCGTCTCACAGGACGGGCACTTGATCCAGAGGCCTTCGGGGACCGTGCGGCGTTCGCTCGGGTCGGTCTGCTGCATCTTCGGCGGCAGCAGTTTTTCAAGCCAGCTCATCGGTTGACTCCTTTCAGGGTGTCGAGGGCGGTGCGGATGTCCTTGATGAACGCCGCCGCCTCGGAAACGACATTGTCGCGCGTTTGGGTTTCCAGGATCTGGATCAGCCGGGAACCGATCACCACGGCGTCCGACACGGCACCCACGGCCTGGGCCGTGGCGGCGTCGCGGATGCCGAAGCCCACCCCCACCGGCACGCTCACGTGCGCGCGGATGCGGGGCACCATGGCGGCCACGGCATCGGTGTCGAGGTGGCCGGCGCCGGTCACGCCCTTGAGCGACACGTAGTACACGTAGCCGCGGGCGATGCGGCCCACGTCCTTCATGCGCTGCTCGGTGGACGTGGGGGCCAGCAGGAAGATCGGGTCGAGGCCATGGGCGGTCATGCTGGCCGCGAAGACCTCGCATTCCTCGGGCGGGTAATCGACCACCAGCACACCGTCCACTCCGGCTTCGGCCGCGTCACGCACGAAGGCGTCCTGCCCCAGCCGCTGGTCGTAGCGTTCGATGGGGTTGGCGTACCCCATCAGCACGATGGGCGTGGTGTTGTTGCGGGCGCGGAAGGCACGCACGTAGGCGAGCACTTGCGGGGTGCCGATGCCATGCGCCAAGGCCCGTTCAGCCGCACGCTGGATCACGGGGCCGTCGGCCATGGGGTCGGAGAACGGCACGCCCAGCTCGATCACGTCGGCACCGGCCTCGGCCATCGCGAGCATCAACTCGACGGTGGCATCGGGGAACGGGTCGCCAGCGGCGATGTAGGGGATCAGGGCCTTGCGGCCGTCGGCCTGGAGGGCCTTGAAGCAGGCAGCGATGCGGCTCATGCTTGCCCCTTCAGTGCGTCGGCACCCTTGACGGTGCGGCCGGCCTCGGACGGCCGGTTGTAGAACTGCACGCCGGACAGGTCGGCCACGGTACCGATGTCCTTGTCGCCACGGCCGGAGAGGTTCACGAGCAGGCTCTGGTCGGGGCGCAGGGTGGGCGCCAGTTTCATGGCGTAGGCAACGGCATGGGACGACTCGAGCGCCGGGATGATGCCCTCGGTGCGGCACAGGTGGTGGAACGCCTTCAGCGCCTCGGCATCGGTGATGCCCACGTACTCGGCGCGGCCGATGTCCTTCAGGTACGCGTGCTCGGGGCCCACGCCGGGGTAGTCGAGGCCGGCGGAGATCGAGTGGGTCTCGGTGATCTGGCCGTTGTCGTCCTGCAGCAGGTACGTGCGGTTGCCATGCAGCACGCCCGGGGAGCCGGCGATCAGGCTCGCGGAGTGCTTGCCCGTATCGAGGCCCTCGCCTGCCGCTTCCACGCCGATCAGGCGCGTGCCCTCGACGTCGATGTAGGGGTAGAAGATGCCCATCGCGTTGCTGCCACCGCCCACGCAGGCGATCACGGCGTCGGGTTGGCGGCCCCCGCCCAGCATGGCCGGCATCTGCACGAGGCATTCGTCGCCGATCACGCGCTGGAAATCGCGCACCATGGCCGGGTACGGGTGCGGACCCGCCACCGTGCCGATGATGTAGAACGTGTCCTCGATGTTGGTGACCCAGTCGCGCATGGCTTCGTTCAGCGCGTCCTTCAGGGTCCTGGAGCCGCTTTCCACCGGCACCACGGTGGCGCCGAGCAGGTTCATGCGGTACACGTTGGGCGACTGCCGCTTGACGTCCTCGCTGCCCATGTACACCACGCATTCCATGCCGTAGCGGGCGCAGATGGTGGCGGTGGCCACGCCGTGCTGGCCGGCGCCGGTTTCGGCGATCACGCGCTTCTTGCCCATGCGGCGGGCGAGCAGCGCCTGGCCGATGGTGTTGTTCACCTTGTGCGCGCCGGTGTGGTTCAGGTCCTCTCGCTTGAGGTAGATCTGTGCGCCACCCAGTTCGCGGCTCGTTCGGGCCGCGTGGTACACGGGGCTCGGACGCCCCACGAAATGGGCAAGTTCGCTGCGGAATTCAGCGAGGAAGTCGGGGTCCTGCTGGGCGGCCGCGTAGGCGCTCTTGAGTTCTTCGAGCGCGTGGATCAGCGTCTCGGCGACAAACGTGCCGCCGTAGGGGCCGAAATGCCCGCGGGCGTCGGGCTGCTGGTAGGTCATGGAAATCCTCTGTCTTCAGGTCTGGGGGGCTGCGAGGCGCACATCGGCCTCGCGCACGGCATCGCAGAACCGGCGGATCGCCGAGGCATCCTTGATGCCCTTGGCGGATTCGACGCCGGAACTGACGTCAACGGCCCATGGCCGCACCCTGAAGATGCCTTCGATCACATTTTCGGCATGCAACCCACCAGACAAAACGACCGGACGGGACACGCCGTGAGGAATGAGAGACCAATCAAATGCCTTTCCACCGCCGCCGTAACCGTCGACATGGGCGTCGAGCAGCACGGCCTGGGCATCGGGATACCGGAGCGCGAAGTTTATCAAATCGAAGCCGGGGGCCATCCGGGCGGCCCGCAGGTAGGGGCGGCCGGCCTGCCAACAGTTGTCCGGGCTCTCGTCGCCGTGGAACTGCAGCACCACGTTCGGGATGGCACGCACGGCCGCCTCGACATGCGACGCCCCGGCGTTGACGAACAGCGCCACCGGCGTCACGAACGGCGGCAGGGTGCGGGCCAGTTGCGCCGCCCGTTCCACGGTCACGTGCCGAGGGCTGCGCTCGTACAGCACGAAACCCACGGCATCGGCCCCCGCGCTCACGGCGGCGTCGACGTCGACTTCGCGGGTCAGGCCGCAGATCTTGATTCGGGTGCGTCGGGTCATGGGACAGGTCCCTGGTCAGAGCAGAGGCTGGGAGTTCTTCGAGCGTGCCCGAGCAGCACGTCAAAAGGCGGCCGATCTAGGCGCGAAGCGCAGCCATAGCCCGGGCTATGGCGAGCATTCGCAACGACGAGCGGCCGTCTTTTGGCGTGATGAGCGGGCATGATCGAAGGACTCTCAGCCTCTCAGTGCGGCAACCAGTCCATCGCCGCGGTGTGGGTCGGCAAGTCCCAGGCTGCATCGTAGTACGGTCCGGCGAAAAAGAGGCCGGCAGGGGAAAACGTGGGCGCCGCGTGGACGCGCTGGCGGGTGGCCAGCACCTCGGCCAGCCAGCCCACCTCGCGCCGGCCGTTGCCCACGGCGAGCAGGCAGCCCATGATGTTGCGGATCATGTGGTGCAGGAACGCGTTGCCGTCGAAATCGAAGCGCCAGTAGGCCCCGCACCGATGGATGCCGATGGCGTTCAGCGTGCGAACGGGCGACTTGGCCTGGCATTCGGAAGAACGGAATGCGCTGAAGTCGTGCTCCCCGATCAGCAGCGCCGCGGCTTCGCGCATGCGGTCGCCGTCGAGCGGGGTGAACACCCAGCCCGCCAGGCCGGACTCGATCGCGGGGCGCACGGGCGACTCGAGCAGCACGTAGGTGTAGCGGCGCCCGAGAGCGCTGTAGCGCGCATGGAAATCGTCTCCCACGGCCTGGCACCACTGCACCGAGATGTCGGCGGGCAGGTAGCGGTTGGTGCCACGCACCCACGAGTTCAGCTCGCGCTGCACCGGTGCATCGATGTGCACCACCTGGTTCAGGCCATGCACACCGGTGTCGGTGCGACCGGCACACACCGTTTCGACCGGCGTGGCGGCGAATTGAGACAGGGCCGACTCGAGTCGGCCCTGCACGGTGGGGTCAGCGGACTGGCGTTGCCAGCCGCTGTAGGCCTGTCCCCGGTAGGCGATGCCCAGCGCCAACCTCACGCGAGCACCTCATGCCGGGCAGCCGGATGGGTTGTTGCGGGCAACGGTGGCAGCGGTCAGCCCAGTTCGTCCAGCATGGCCTGCGCACGCATCTTCACGGAACCGCTGGCCTTGGCCACCACTTCCTGAAGCAGATCGCGTGCGCCTTCCATGTCGCCGATCTGGCGGAACTCTTCCGCCAGTTCGAGCTTGCGGGCGATGGGGTCGGCATCGTCACCACCGGTGTCGCCGAGGTCGATGTCGGCCAGGTCGGCCACGGGAGGCGCCGACTTCACCGGGGTGCCCGGGCGAGTCACGTCGTCGGACGGGGCGCCCAGGTCGAGGGAGATCGACGAGAGGTCGAATTCCATGGGACCGGAGTTCGAGGCCGGCGCCGGTGTGGGGGCCGGGCTTGGCGACGGCGACAGCGCGTCGAGGTCGAAGTGCATGCCACCGAGGTCGTCGGCCTTGGCCGCCGGGAACGGCTGGGTCTGCTCGTCGAGGCGCACGGACGGCGGCTGGGCGGCCGGGGCGCCACCATCGAAGGCACCCAGGTCGAGGTCGAGGTCGACGCCCGAACCCGTGGAATCGAAGCCACTGCTCCCGCCGGTGCTGCTACCGAACTCGGACGGCGACGGCAGCACGGACTGCGGCATGGTGCTCGCGCCCAGCAGTTCGGAGGACGGGCGGCCGTCACCTTCCGACTGCGCAGGTGAACCACCCGGCTGGTACATCTGGTTGTCGGGCTCGATCTGCTGGCCGAGTTCCTGGGCCTTGGCCCAGTCTTCGCCCTGCCCGCCCGTCAGGCCGAACAGCTGGGTGGCCAGCAGCTCGAAGCCCTTGGTGTCGCGGCGCTTGGCATACACCTCGAGCAGCTTGGTGCGGATGGCCAGGCGTTCCGGGCTCGCGCGCATGGCTTCCTTGAGGATTTCCTCGGCCTGCAGGTCGCGGCCGTAGGCGAGGTACACGTCGGCTTCGGCCACCGGGTCCACGTCGCCGATGGCGTCGAGCTGGCTGAGCGAGTAGCTCATGGACGACGAGGCACCGCTGGCGTCACGCGTGTCGATGCGCTGGCCGCCGCTGGCCCCGAAGAACGAATCGGGCTGCAGGCGGCTTTCGAGGAACGACGTTTCGCCGCTGTCTTTCTTCTTGCGGCGCGTGAAGCGGTAGATGCCGTAGCCGACCAGGACGGCCAACAGTGCGGCACCCAGGGCCAGCACCAGCGAGTTGTCGAGGATGGAGGCTTCGGGCTCTGCCGCGGGCGCCGGTGCAGGCACCGGGGGGCGGACAGCCGATGCGGGTTCGGCGGGAGCCACCACGGGTTCGCTGGCCTGGCCTTCAGGTGCGGGCGCCGCGACCACTTCGGGCGCGGATGCGGCCATCGGTGCCGAGGCCGTTTCCGGAATCACGACGGGTGCAGGCGCCGGTGCCGGCGCGGGGGCCGGCTCTGGTGCGGGCGCGGGCGCCGGCGCGGGCGGCGCAGCCTTCACCGGCGGCGTGGGCACGGTGGGCGTGGCCACCGGCGCCGTGATGCCCGGCTTGCTGGCGGCGCCCGCCGGCGCGCCCGGCTTGCCGGAGCCTGCCGGCGTGCCGGACAGCTTCTTCAGGTCTTCGACGTTCTTGGCGAGTTCGGCCACGCGTGCGGCGGCTTCCTTCTGCTCGCGTTCCTTCGACAGGCGGGCTTCCGGCGCGGACGCCTTGTTGCTGGCGCCCTTGCTCAGCGTGAGCTTGTCGGGGTCGGGCGTGGCGGTCTTCTTGCGGTCGTCGACCTCGGCCGTCACCTGGCCGGTGGCCTGGCGTGACGAGCCCTCGACCTTCGCGGCCGGCACCCCGCCGGCCAGGCGTTGGCGGTAGGCGCCGAAGTCGGCGCTCTGGGCCTGGATCAGTTGACGGGCTTCCGTGGGCGTGACGGCGCGGGCCGCATCGGCGGTGGGCACGGCGAGCACGGCACCGGACTTCAGCCGGTTCATGTTGTTGCCGAGGAACGCGTCGGGGTTGGCCTGGTAGAGGGCCACCAGCATCTGGTCGAGCGACACGCCCTGGCGCTGCGTCTTGCCGGCGATGCGCGAGAGGGTGTCACCGGAGCGGACCTTGTATTCGTCGTCCGACTGTGCGGTATCGAGGGCCGGGGCACGCGGGGCCGGCGCGGCCGCGGGCGCAGCGGCAGCACGGCGCGACTCGGACGGGGCCGAGGCTTCGGCGGCCGGTTTCGCTGCGGCGGCAGCCGCGGCACGGCGTTCGGCGCGTGTGGGCGCGGCCGCGGTTTCGGGACGGGAAGGCGAAATCGCCGGCGCCGTGGACGGTGCTGGCGCAGGCGCTGCGGCACGCGTGGTGGGCGGGTCGAACAGCATGGTGTACTCGCGCACCAGGCGGCCCGTGGACCACGAGATCTCGAGGATCACGTCGACGAAGGGTTCCTGCACCGAGCGGTCGCTGGTGACACGCAGGTACGGGCGGCCGTCGGCGCGGCGCTCGAGCGAGACACGGGTGCCGGGGAGCACGGCGTTGTAGTCGACGCCGGCGGCACGGTAGGCCTCGGGCGTGGCGACCTTCACCTGCAGGTTGGACGCCTCGTCGGCCGTGAGGCTCGACACGTCGATCTCGGCACGAAGCGTTTCCCCGAGCCCCGATTGCACGTTCAGACGGCCCAGGCCAAGGGCCATGGCGTCGACCGATGCCAGCAACATGGTGGCCAGGGCCACCCCGGTCAGAGCGAAGCGCCCTGCAAACAGCGAGTTTCTTTTCAAGGCGTCTCCCAATTGGACGGGGTGTGGAGGCGTGCGCGCCCCACTGCTTTCAGAGTTGTTTTGTGCGCTTCGAGGGGGTCAGCCATGCGATTCCCAGGGCATAACACTGGAAAAGACAATAACATCAACTACATACGAACACAAGCTCATGCATTGGCTGACATTCCGAAGAACCCGCGGATTCCAGCTTTTCCACGGATTCTCCTGCACGAGCTTGTTGTGACCTCGCAACGAGGTTCAGGCGTCGAGCAGGATGCGCAGCATGCGGCGCAGCGGTTCGGCAGCGCCCCACAGCAGCTGGTCACCGACCGTGAACGCGCCCACGTACTCCGGCCCCATGGCCAGCTTGCGCACCCGGCCCACCGGGATCGTCATGGTGCCGGTCACCGCCACCGGGGTCAGGTCACGGATCGTGGCTTCACGGGTGTTGGGCACGTACTTTACCCACTCGTTGTCGTTGGCGATCATCGATTCGATATCGGCCAGCGGCACGTCCTTCTTCAGCTTGAACATCAGCGCCTGGCTGTGGCAGCGCATGGCACCCACGCGCACGCAGAAGCCGTCGACCGGCACCGCCGGCGTGCCAAAACCTTCGCCCTGCCCCAGGATCTTGTTGGTTTCGGCGCCGCCCTTCCACTCTTCCTTGCTCATGCCGTTGCCCAGATCCTTGTCGATCCAGGGGATCAGGCTGCCACCCAGCGGCACGCCGAAGTTGGCCGTTTCGGCTTCGCCGAGGCTGCGCTGCTTCGCGATGATCTGGCGGTCGATCTCGAGGATGGCGCTCTTCGGGTCGTCGAGCAGCCCCTTGACGGCGCTGTTGAGGGTGCCGAACTGGGTGAGCAACTCGCGCATGTGCTGGGCACCGCCACCCGAGGCCGCCTGGTAGGTCTGCGTGCTCATCCACTCGACGAGCCCGGCCTTGTACAGCGCGCCCACGCCCATCAGCATGCAGCTCACGGTGCAGTTGCCGCCGATCCAGTTGCGGCCGCCGTTGGCGAGCGACTTCTTGATGACCGGCAGGTTGACCGGGTCGAGGATGATGACCGCGTCATCCTTCATGCGCAGCGTGGAGGCGGCGTCGATCCAGTGGCCGTTCCAGCCCGCGGCGCGCAGCTTCGGGAACACCTCGGACGTGTAGTCGCCGCCCTGGGCGGTGATGATGATCTCGCAGCGCTTGAGGGCGTCGATGTCGAACGCGTCCTTCAGTGCCGTTTCGTTCTTGGCGAACGACGGGGCCTTGCCGCCGGCGTTGCTGGTGCTGAAGAACACCGGCTCGATCAGCGCAAAGTCGTTTTCCTGGGCCATGCGGTCCATCAGGACCGAACCCACCATACCCCGCCAGCCCACCAGGCCGACCAATTTCGTAGCCATGTCGAAAGTCCCGTCGTCGAAAGATAAAACGTGTTTACGTGCGCGTTTACGTGCGCGTTTACGTGCGTAAATGCCGGCGATCAGCGCTGCGCCTTGAGCGCCGCCACCACGGCGTCGCCCATTTCCCGGGTACCCACCTTGCGGGTGCCTTCGCTGTAGATGTCGCCAGTGCGAAGCCCCTGCCCCAGCACCACCTTGACCGCTGCCTCGATGCGCTGGGCCGCCGCTTCCTGGTTCAGGCTGAAGCGCAGCATCATGGCCGCCGACAAGATGGTAGCGAGCGGGTTGGCCACGCCCTTGCCTGCGATGTCGGGGGCGGAACCGTGGCTCGGCTCGTACAGGCCCTGGTTCTTCGCGTTCAGCGAGGCCGACGGCAGCATGCCGATGGAGCCGGTGAGCATGGCCGCCTCGTCGCTCAGGATGTCACCGAACATGTTGCCGGTGACGATGACATCGAGGCGCTTCGGGTCTTTCACGAGCTGCATCGCGGCGTTGTCGACGTACATGTGCTCCAGCGCCACGTCGGGGTACTGGGCGTGCACCTCGGTGACCACGTCGCGCCAGAACTGGAAGGTTTCCAGCACGTTGGCCTTGTCGACGCTCAACACCTTCTTGTTGCGTTTGCGTGCGGCCTGGAAGGCCACGTGGGCGATGCGTTCGATTTCCGGGCGCGAATAGCGCATGGTGTCGAACGCTTCATCGGCACCGGCGAAGGCGCCATCGGGCGACGCCCGGCGGCCGCGCGGCTGGCCGAAGTAGATGTCGCCGGTGAGTTCGCGGATGATCAGCAGGTCGAGGCCGGCCACCACCTCGGGCTTCAGCGTGGAGGCGTGCGTGAGCTCCTCGTAGCAGATGGCCGGGCGGAAGTTGGCGAACAGCTCGAGGTTCTTGCGCAGCCCGAGGATGGCTTGTTCCGGGCGCAGCGGGCGGTCGAGCTTGTCGTACTTCCAGTCGCCCACGGCGCCGAACAGCACGGCGTCGGACGCCTTGGCAAGCGCCAGCGTGGCCGGCGGCAGCGGATGGCCGTGCGCCTCGTAGGCAGCCCCGCCCACCTTGGCCTCTTCCATCTCGAAACGCAGGTCGAGGCAGCCGAGCACCTTCACGGCCTCGGCCATGATCTCGGTTCCGATGCCGTCGCCCGGCAGGATCGCAATCTTCACGGATCTATTCCTTCAGTTCACAGTTCAGTTCACGGACAGCGGACGGTTCAAAGCGAGTGGGCAAGCCACGGCTTTTTCAGCAGGCGCTCTGTTTCGAACGCACGGATCTTGTCGGCATGGCGCAGCGTGAGGCCGATGTCGTCGAACCCGTTGAGCAGGCAGTACTTGCGGAAACCTTCGACCTGGAACGCGAGCTCGGTGCCGTCGGGCTTGATCACCACCTGGCGCTCCAGGTCGACCGACAGTTCGTAGCCCACGAACGCGTTGACCTCGTCGAACAGGCGCGACACCTCGGGCTCGGGCAGCACGATGGGCAGCAAGCCGTTCTTGAAGCTGTTGTTGAAGAAGATGTCGGCGTAGCTGGGCGCAATGATGGCGCGAAAGCCGTACTGGTCGAGCGCCCAGGGGGCGTGCTCGCGCGACGAACCGCAACCGAAGTTCTGGCGCGTGAGCAGCACCGACGCCCCGCGGTAGCGGGGCTGGTTCAGCACGAAATCAGGGTTGGCCTTGCGCGTCGCGGGGTCCTGGCCGGGTTCGCCATGGTCGAGGTAGCGCCATTCGTCGAACAGGTTCGGACCGAAGCCCGAGCGCTTGATCGACTTCAGGAACTGCTTCGGGATGATCGCGTCGGTGTCGACGTTTTCACGGTCGAGCGGCGCGACCAGACCCTTGTGGATGCGAAAGGCTTGCATGATTTCCTTCAGAACTCCGGATACTTACTTCTTCTTCTCGGCGCTGTCTTCGACCTTCTCGCCCACCTTCTGGACATCCTTGCCGAACCCACCCACGGTGTTGCAACCGACAAGAAGCACGTAGACGCTGGCCAACAGGATTGCTGCGATCTTCTTCATGGTGAGGGTTCCTTTCGGAGGTGGTTGAGGAAAGACCTCAGGCCAGCCGACGGACGTCGACGAAATGACCTTCGATCGCCGCGGCAGCCGCCATCGCGGGGCTGACAAGGTGCGTGCGGCCGCCAGCACCCTGGCGGCCCTCGAAATTGCGGTTCGACGTGGACGCGCAGCGCTCGCCCGGCTCGAGCCGGTCGGCGTTCATGGCGAGGCACATGGAGCACCCAGGTTCACGCCATTCGAAGCCGGCGGCGATGAACACCTTGTCGAGGCCTTCACGTTCGGCCTGTTCCTTGACGAGGCCGGAGCCCGGCACCACCAGCGCGAGCTTCACGTTCGCCGCGAGCTTGCGGCCCAGGCGGCGCACGACGGCTGCCGCCTCGCGCATGTCCTCGATGCGGGAGTTGGTGCACGACCCGATGAACACCTTGTCGATCAGGATGTCCGTGATGGGCTTGTTGGGTTCCAGGTTCATGTAGGTCAGCGCCCGTTCCATGGCACCGCGCTTCACGGCGTCTTTCTCGCGGTCGGGATCGGGCACGCGGTCTTCGATGGACAGCACCATCTCGGGCGACGTGCCCCAGGTGACCTGCGGGCGGATCTGCGCGGCGTCGAGCTCGACGACGGCGTCGAACTTGGCGTCGGCGTCGGAATGGAGGGTGCGCCAGTAGGCGATGGCCTGCTGCAGTTCGATCGCGGCGGGCGAGAACGGGCGGCCCTGCACGTACTGGATGGTGGTTTCGTCGACCGCCACCATGCCGGCGCGGGCCCCGGCCTCGATGGCCATGTTGCACACCGTCATGCGGCCTTCCATGCTGAGCGCACGGATGGCCGAGCCGGCGAACTCGATGGTGTAGCCGTTGCCCCCGGCGGTGCCGATCTTGCCGATGATGGCCAGCACGATGTCCTTCGCGCCGCAGCCGAACGGCAGCGTGCCCTCCACCTTGACGAGCATGTTCTTCGCCTTGCGGGCGAGCAGCGTCTGCGTGGCGAGCACGTGCTCGACCTCGCTGGTGCCGATGCCGTGAGCCAGCGCGCCGAACGCACCGTGCGTGGACGTGTGGGAGTCACCGCAGACGACCGTCATGCCGGGCAGCGTGGCGCCCTGCTCCGGGCCGATCACGTGGACGATGCCCTGGCGCTTGTCGTTCATCTTGAACTGCGTGATGCCGAGGCGGTCGCAGTTGGCGTCGAGCGTGTCCACCTGCAGGCGCGACACGGGGTCGGCGATGCCATGGGAGCGGTCGGTGGTGGGCACGTTGTGGTCGCTCACCGCCAGGTTGGCGGACAGGCGCCACACCTTGCGATGGGCGTTTTCCAGGCCTTCGAAGGCTTGCGGGCTGGTGACCTCGTGCACCAGGTGGCGGTCGATGTAGAGCACGGCGGTGCCGTCCTCTTCGGTGTGGACAACGTGTTCGTCCCAGATCTTGTCGTACAGCGTGCGGCCCATGGCTTGCGTTTTCCGTTGGCTCTGGCAGAGGGGAATGCTGATTTTAGGCGTTCAGCAACAAAAACCCCGGCTCTGGGCCGGGGTTTCTTTGCGTTTTTGGAGGTCCGGCCGTTTCGGACCGGCCTCCGAAACAGGGATCAGCGCTGCGCAATCGGTTTGATGTTGCGCGCGACCGAGCCGTTGAATAGCTGGCGCGGACGGCCGATCTTGTATTCCGGGTCGCCGATCATCTCGTTCAGCTGGGCAATCCAGCCGACCGTGCGGGCCAGCGCGAAGATGGCCGTGAACAGGCTCACCGGGATGCCGATGGCGCGCTGGACGATGCCGGAGTAGAAGTCGACGTTCGGGTACAGCTTGCGCGACACGAAGTAGTCGTCTTCCAGGGCGATCTTCTCGAGGGCCATGGCCAGCTTGAACAGCGGATCATTCTGCAGGCCCAGCGCGTCGAGCACCTCGTGGCAGGTCTCGCGCATCAGCTTGGCACGCGGGTCGTAGTTCTTGTACACACGGTGACCGAAGCCCATCAGCTTGATGCCGGAGTTCTTGTCCTTCACCTGCTTGATGAACTCGCCGATCTTCTCGACACCACCCGCACGCTGGATGTCTTCCAGCATGGTCAGGGCGGCTTCGTTGGCGCCGCCGTGGGCCGGGCCCCACAGGCAGGCCACGCCGGCCGCGATGGCGGCGAACGGGTTCGTGCCCGAGGAACCGCACAGGCGCACGGTGGACGTGGAGGCATTCTGCTCGTGGTCAGCGTGCAGGATGAAGATGCGGTCGAGGGCGCGCACGACGACGTCGTTCGGCGTGTAGTCTTCGCACGGCGTGGCGAACATCATGCGCGTGAAGTTCGCGGCGTACGACAGTTCATTCTTCGGGTAGATGTACGGCTGGCCAATGCCGTATTTGTAGGCCATGGCCACGAGCGTGGGCATCTTCGCGATCAGGCGGATGGCCGAGATTTCGCGGTGTTCCGGGTTGTTGATGTCGGTGCTGTCGTGATAGAAGGCCGACAGGCCGCCCACCAGGCCCGTCATGACGGCCATCGGGTGCGCGTCACGGCGGAAGCCGCGCAGGAAGAACTGCATCTGCTCGTTGACCATCGTGTGGTTGGTCACGAGGCCCGTGAAGTCCTTCTTCTGCGTTTCGTTCGGCAGTTCGCCGTTCAGCAGCAGGTAGCAGGTCTCGAGGTAGTCGCAGTTGGTGGCCAGCTGCTCGATGGGGTAGCCGCGGTACAGCAGCTCGCCCTTGTCGCCGTCGATGTAGGTGATGCTCGACTGGCAGGCCGCCGTGGACAGGAAGCCCGGGTCGTAGGTGAACTTGCCGGTCTGGGCGTACAGCTTGCGGATGTCGATGACATCCGGGCCGACACTGCCCTTGTAGACGGGCAGGTCCATGGCAGGGCTGCCGTCGGAGAACGACAGGGTGGCTTTCACGTCAGACGGGGTCATGGGCATTCCTTAGAAACAGATTAAATCGGGAAAGACACGCTTTTCTTCCGCGGTCACCGCAGAAGGGCCGGCGCACGAAGCTGGTGCAGAACCACCAGCACGTCGTCGCGGGCCAGTTCACCTTCGGGCTCCTTGCGAGCGAGCAACAGGTCGAGCAAGTCGTTGTCGGAAAGGTCCATCAACGCGAGCAAGGCCTGGGCCTGATTTTCCGTGAGCGTGGCCTCGTGGCGGGCGAAAAAGCGCTCGACGAACAGATCATTCTCCAGCAAACCCCGGCGGCAACGCCACCGCAGCTTGCTGAGGGCCCTGGCATCGACAAGTTGCTCGGTCATGCCATTAAACCGCGCGGCGAACCATCAGCTCTTTGATCTTGCCAATGGCCTTGGTAGGGTTGAGGCCCTTCGGGCACACGTCCACACAATTCATGATGGTGTGGCAGCGGAACAGGCGGTAGGGGTCCTCGAGGTTGTCGAGGCGGGCCGCCGTGTCGTGGTCGCGGCTGTCGGCAATGAACCGGTATGCCTGGAGCAGGCCGGCGGGGCCGACGAACTTGTCGGGGTTCCACCAGAAGCTCGGGCAGCTCGTGGAGCAGCTGGCGCACAGGATGCACTCGTACAGGCCGTTGAGTTCTTCGCGTTCTTCGGGCGACTGCAGGCGCTCCTTCTCGGGCGGCAGCACGTCGTTCACGAGGTACGGCTTGATCGAGTTGTACTGCGTGAAGAACTGCGTCATGTCGACGATCAGGTCGCGGATGACCGGCAGGCCGGGCAGCGGCTTCAGCACGATCGGGTCCTTCAGCGAACGCATGTTCGTGAGGCAGGCGAGACCGTTCTTGCCGTTGATGTTCATGGCGTCCGAACCGCAGACGCCTTCACGGCACGAGCGGCGGAACGACAGGGTGGGATCGACCTGCTTGAGCTTCATCAACGCGTCGAGCAGCATGCGCTCGCTGCCGTCGAGTTCGACCTCGATGGTCTGCATGCGCGGTTTCGCGTCGGTGTCGGGGTCGTAGCGGTAGATCTGGAAGACACGCTTGGTCATGGGAATATTCCTGGGGCGCTAGAGGAGGACCGGCCGTTCAGAACGAACGGACCTTCGGCGGGATGGACTCGGTGGTCAGCGGCTTGAGATTCACGGGCTTGTACTCGAGGCGCAGGTCCGACGAGTACCACAGCGTGTGCTTCATCCACTCCTCATCGTTGCGCCCGTTCGGGTACTTCGGCGAATCGGCGTAGTCGTCCACCGTGTGGGCGCCACGGCTTTCGGTGCGGGCGGCGGCCGAGATCATGGTGGCCAGGGCCACCTCGATCAGGTTTTCCACTTCCAGCGCCTCGATGCGGGCCGTGTTGAACACCTTGGACTTGTCGGCCAGGTGGATGCCCTTCACGCGTTGCGCGACTTCCTTGATCTTCGCCACGCCTTCGTTCATCGAGGCCTGGGTGCGGAACACGCCGGCGTGCTGCTGCATCGTGGCGCGGATGTCGTTGGCGACGTCCTGGGAGTACTCGCCCCCGGTGCTGGTCTCGTACCGGGCCAGGCGCGACAGCGTGTAGTCGGCGGCGGTGGCCGGCAGGTCCTTGTGGCCCTTGGCCTTCAGGTTGCTGTCGACGATGTGGTTGCCGGCCGCACGGCCGAACACCAGCAGGTCGAGCAGCGAGTTGGTGCCGAGGCGGTTGGCGCCGTGCACGCTCACGCAGGCACATTCGCCCACGGCGTACAAGCCGTTGATGACCTCGTTGACCCCATCCTTCGGCACGACCACCTGGCCATGGATGTTGGTGGGAATGCCACCCATCTGGTAGTGGATGGTGGGCACCACGGGGATCGGTTCCTTCGTGATGTCGACGTTCGCGAAGTTGTGGCCGATCTCGAACACGGACGGCAGGCGCTTCATGATCGTCTCGGCGCCCAGGTGGGTCATGTCGAGGACGACGTAGTCCTTGTTGGGGCCGCAGCCACGGCCTTCCTTGATTTCCTGGTCCATGCAGCGGGACACGAAGTCGCGCGGGGCCAGGTCCTTCAGCGTGGGCGCGTAGCGTTCCATGAAACGCTCGCCGTTGCTGTTGCGCAGGATGGCGCCTTCACCGCGGCAGCCTTCCGTGAGCAGCACGCCCGCACCGGCCACGCCAGTGGGGTGGAACTGCCAGAACTCCATGTCCTGCAGCGGGATGCCGGCACGTGCGGCCATGCCCAGGCCGTCGCCCGTGTTGATGAACGCGTTGGTGGAGGCCGCGAAGATGCGCCCTGCCCCGCCGGTGGCGAGCAGCACGGTCTTGGCTTCGAGGATGTGGATGTCCCCGGTTTCCATTTCGAGCGCGGTCACGCCGAGCACGTCGCCCGCGTCGTTGCGGATCAGGTCGAGGGCCATCCACTCGACGAAGAAGTTCGTGCGGGCCTTGACGTTCTGCTGGTACAGCGTGTGCAGCATCGCGTGGCCGGTGCGGTCGGCCGCGGCGCAGGCGCGCTGGACGGGCTTTTCACCGTAGTTGGCGGTGTGGCCGCCGAACGGACGCTGGTAGATGGTGCCGTCGGGGTTGCGGTCGAACGGCATGCCGAAGTGTTCGAGCTCGTAGACCACCTTCGGGGCTTCACGGCACATGAACTCGATGGCGTCCTGGTCGCCGAGCCAGTCGGAACCCTTCACCGTGTCGAAGAAGTGGTAGTGCCAGTTGTCCTCGGACATGTTGCCGAGGGAGGCACCGATGCCACCCTGCGCCGCCACCGTGTGCGAGCGGGTAGGGAACACCTTGGACAGCACGGCCACGTTCAGGCCGGCCTGGGCGAGCTGCAGCGAGGCCCGCATGCCGGAGCCACCAGCCCCGACGATCACGACGTCGAACTTGCGCTTGGTCACAGAAGAAGTTGCGCTCACGTTTACAGTCTCCACAGCACTTGAACGGCCCAGCCGCCACACCCCACCAGCCACACGATCGTGGCCACCTGCAACGCCAGCTTCACGCCCACGTGCTTGACGTAGTCCATCAGCACGTCACGCATGCCCACCCACACGTGGTACAGCAGCGCGATGATCGTGACGAACGTCAGCAGCTTCATCCACTGGGCCGAGAAGATGCCCTGCCACTTCGCATGGCCCATCTTGGCGCCGAGCAGCAGCTGCAACACCAGCGCGACCGTGAAGAGGGCCATCAGCACGGCGGTGACGCGCTGGGCGAGCCAGTCGCGCAGGCCGTAGTGCGCGCCGGTGACGACGCGCTTGGAACCGTAGTTCGGAGTTGTCATGTTCCTGGGGTCCGGATCAGAAGAAGAGCTTGAAGCCGAGGGCTGCGGTCAACAGCAGGCTCACGGCCAGCGTCACGAGGGCCGAGGTGCGGCCGAATTGCTTGCTCACCGAGTGGGTGGCGTCCATCCAGAGGTGGCGCACGCCGGCGGTGAAGTGGTGCAGGTACGACCAGATCAGCCCGAGCACCACGATCTTGAAGAACCAGCCTGGCACGACGCCGAGGCCACCGATGAACACGTCGGCGAGGAACTGGTACGAGATGTCGGATTCGAGGCTCTTGTCGAGCAGCCAGATGATGAACGGCAGCAGCACGAACATGATGATGCCGCTCAGGCGATGCAGGATCGAGACCCACGCCGCCGGCGGCAGCGGGTACTGGGTCGCATCGACGAGGCGCATCGGGCCCGGCCGTTGTTTGATGGTGTCTGACATAAAACCTCGTTTTTGCTCTGACAAAGATGCTGAAGAGAAGGGCCAACCCGCTTCGGCGCCCAGGGTGCCGATGGCCACAGTAAACCTGTGGATTTTATTGCAACGCAGCACGTTCGGGTGGCACCAATGTGGCGCAAGCGCACGAAACGCACAAACGCCCGTCAACTGAGTTCGTTCCGGTAGTAGTGAGCCTCGGTGTTGTAGAGGCCGCGCCGCAGCTCGACCGGCTTGTCGCCATAGGTGCGCGACAAGCGCTCCACGCTCAGAAGCGGGGTGCCCGCTTCCACCTGCAGCAACTCGGCGGCCGTCTGGTCGGCGGCAACCGCCCGCAGTTGCTCCTCGGCGCGAATCATGCGCACGCCGAATTCGGTTTCGAACAACCCGTACAAGGGGCCACGGTACTCGCCGAGCCGCTCGGCGGTGAGGCCCTTGAACAGGTTGCCGGGCAGCCAGATGTCATCGAGCACCACCGGCACGCCGCGAAACAGCATCACGCGGCGCACTTCCACCACCGTGTCGCCGGCCTTGAGCTCGAGCGCGCGGCTCACGTCGGCCGGGGCCCGCATGCGGCGGCAGTCGATCACGCGGCGCGTGACGTTGCCGGGCTCCCCGTCGTCGGCCATCAGGCGGAGGAAGCGGAACTGGATCTTCTGTTCGGAATGGGTGGCGACGAAGGTGCCCTTGCCCTGGCGGCGCACGACGAGGTTTTCGTCGGCCATGGCATCGATGGCCTTGCGCACCGTGCCCTGGCTCACCTTGTAGCGGGCGGCGAGCTCGATCTCGCTCGGGATCATCTCGCCCGGACGCCATTCGCCGGCCTGCAGGCTGCGCGTGATCAGCGTCTTGATCTGCTGGTACAGCGGGCTGAATGCCGGGCCGTCCGACACCGGGTCGGCAGCAGAAGGCGTGAGGGACGAGACCATGACCGGGATTGCAGCACAAGCCCCTGCTCCCGTCCATGAATCCCGACCAATGTCTTATATAAGACATAAGAGCGTTGACGGGCTTCGGGTTGCCCCCTAGACTCGCCTACACTTCCGGTTTGGCCCGGCGCGTTGAGCCGCGTCCTGTCACACTGTACGACCGACGCCCGAGCGCCACCGACGAATACCCACTACCCCTCCTGCGGAGTCCTTCCATGAGCAAGAAACCCGTTCGCGTTGCTGTCACCGGTGCTGCCGGCCAGATCGGCTATGCCCTGCTGTTCCGTATCGCCTCTGGCGAGATGCTGGGCAAGGACCAGCCGGTGATCCTGCAACTGCTGGAAATCCCCGACGAAAAAGCCCAGAACGCGCTCAAGGGCGTGATCATGGAACTGGAAGACTGCGCGTTCCCGCTGCTCGCCGGCATCGAAGCCCACAGCGACGCGAAGGCCGCCTTCAAGGACACCGACTACGCCATCCTCGTGGGCGCCCGCCCCCGCGGCCCGGGCATGGAGCGCAAGGACCTGCTGAGCGCCAACGCCCAGATCTTCACGGTGCAAGGCAAGGCCCTGAACGAAGTGGCTTCGCGCAACGTGAAGGTGCTCGTGGTGGGCAACCCCGCCAACACCAACGCCTACATCGCGATGAAGAGCGCGCCGAGCCTGCCGCGCGAGAACTTCACCGCCATGCTGCGCCTCGACCACAACCGCGCTGCCTCGCAGATCGCCGCGAAGACCGGCAAGGCCGTCGCCGGCATCGAGAAGCTGGCCGTCTGGGGCAACCACTCGCCCACGATGTACGCCGACTACCGCTTCGCCACCATCGACGGCAAGGGTGTCAAGGACCTGATCAACGACGACGTGTGGAACCGTGACACGTTCCTGCCCACCGTGGGCAAGCGTGGCGCCGCCATCATCGCCGCCCGCGGCGTGAGCTCGGCCGCATCGGCCGCCAACGCCGCCATCGACCACATGCGCGACTGGGCCCTGGGCACCAACGGCAAGTGGGTCACGATGGGCGTGCCGTCGAACGGCGAATACGGCATCCCGAAGGACGTGATCTTCGGCTTCCCGGTCACCACCGAGAACGGCAAATACAAGATCGTCGAAGGCCTGGCCATCGACTCGTTCAGCCAGGAACGCATCGACCTGACGCTGAAGGAACTCACCGAAGAGCAAGACGGCGTCAAGCACCTGCTCTGAGCGGGCCCTGACCCCTACCTGCGCGGCGAGCGATCGCCGCCTCCCAAAAGGCCAGCACTCCCCTGCTGGCCTTTTTTGCATTCGACCGAGGAAAACGCCATGAAGGCCGCAGCCCCCCACCCCCGCGTCGCGCTGTTCGAATCCGGCGAACGCGCCCCTGCCCTGCCCGTCTGCGACCACTACGCCGGCGTGCCGGCCCGCATGACCAAGAGCCTGCAGATGCAGGCCGACCTGGGCCCCGTGTTCGACCTCACCCTCGATTGCGAGGACGGCGCGCCGGTGGGCGGCGAGGCCGAGCACGTGACCATGGCGGCGGAGATGGTCATGTCGGCGCAGAACCTGCACGGCCGCGTGGGCGCACGCGTGCACCCGGTGGACCACCCCGCATTCGAGAACGACGTGGACACCCTGGTGCGCACCGCCGGCCCGCGCCTCGCCTACCTGATGGTGCCGAAGGTGGCCGGGCTGGCCCAGGCCGGGCAGGCCATCGCGGCGATCGACGACGCCGCCCGCCGCCACGGCGTGGCGCGTGCGATCCCGGTGCACGCCCTGATCGAAACCCACGGCGGGTTGCGCGAGGTGTTCGACATCGCCGCGCTGCCGCGCATCGAATCGCTGTCGTTCGGGCTGATGGACTTCGTCTCGGCACACCGTGGCGCCATCCCCCAGGTGGGCATGAGTGCGCTGGGTCAGTTCGAGCACCCGCTCGTGCTGCGCGCCAAGCTCGAGATCTCGGCGGCGTGCCATGCTTCGGCCAAGACGCCGTCGCACTGCGTGGTCACCGAGTTCCGCAAGGCCAGCCTGCTGCAGGAAGCCGCCACGAAGGCCTGCCGGCAACTGGGCTACCTGCGGATGTGGAGCATCCACCCCGACCAGATCCGCCCCATCGTCGAGGCCTTCGCACCCACCGCGGCCGAGACCGACCTCGCCACCGAGATCCTCGTGGCCGCGCGAGCCGCCCACTGGGCACCCATCAGCCACCGCGACACGCTGCACGACCGGGCGAGCTACCGCTACTTCTGGCACGTGCTCGAACGCGCGCACCGCACCGGCCAACCCCTGCCCGCAGAGGTGCGGGAGGCGTTTTTCGATGACCTGGCCACGTGAGACTGTGGCAACGCCGTCACACCCTTCCAAACAATTGTTTCCGCATCCAGACGCTCCGGCGCGCCAGGCCTAGCACGCCGCCACCCCGGCGTGGGCCCGGTCACCCCGGTGCCGACGTGAATTCGCGCACGCGCGCGGGGCGCCCGTCACGCCGGACCTGTCCCCTGGCGGAAGCAGGCCTGCGCGGACACGCCTCCCTGGCCGAGGCCGCGCGTGCAATTTGTTGCAATCAGGGCGCACCCCCGGTGTCTCCCGTCAATACACCACCCCACAATCCCGGTCACCTTCAACATCCCGGAGTTTCCCGATGATCCGCATTGCCGCTCTTGCAGCCGCCTTCGCCCTCACGAGCGTGTCCGCCCTGGCCCAGCAAGCCGCCACCCCGGCCGCTGCCAAGCCCGCCGCCGCCAAGCCTGCTGCCGCCAAGGCCGCCAAACCTGCCAAGGGCAAGAAGGCCGCCCCGGCACCGAAAGCACTGGCTCCCGCAGACCAGACCCAACTGATGGCCGCCGAACGCGTGTACTTCGGCGACTACGAATGCGACTTCAAGCAAACGCTGCAGATCGCCATGAACCCGAAGAACGCCGGCTACGTGGACGTGGCCTTCAAGAAGGGCGTCTACACGATGAAGCCGATCCTCTCGTCTACCGGCGCGCTGCGCCTCGAAGACGTGACCGGCCGCACGCTGCTGATCCAGATCGCCAACAAGTCCATGCTGATGGACGTGAAGGCCGGCCAGCGCCTGGTCGACGACTGCGTGCATGAGAAGCAGCGCGAATCGTCGCAGGCCGTGAAGGCCCAGCAGACCAACTGATCTGCCCCACCCCGGAGAACGCCCCGTTCTCCGTGATGATTTGCCCGAGCACTTCGCTCGGACGATCACACTCCGATCGGATCGGTACGTATAATTCGTACGTACTGATTCTTTCGGAGTCGCCCCATGGAAGCCATCGTTGCGGAACGCGGCCAGATCACGCTGCCCAAGGCCGTGCGTGATGCACTGGGGCTGACCAAGGGCACCACCCTCAAGGTCGAACTCGACGGCGGCCGCATCATCCTGCGCAAGGATGTCAGCAAGGCCCTGCGCGAGGCCCGCGGCAAATTCAAGCTCGTCGACGGATTCACGTCCACCGATGACGCCATGCGCGCCGTGCGTGGCCGCGCCCCCAACGACCCCCTCGATCAATGATCGCCGTCGACTCCTCCGTGCTGTTCGACGTGCTCATCGGCGACCCGGTGTATGCCGCGGCGTCGGAAACCTGCATCGGTGACGCCCTCGCCCGCGACGACGTGGTCGTCTGCGAAGCCGTGGTGGCCGAGGTGCAATCCATGCTCGACACCTCCGTGAGCCTCATGGACACGCTGTCCCAGCTCGGCATCCGCTACGACCCCGTGGGTGAAGCCGCGGCCATGCGCGCTGGCCACATGAACCGGCGCTTCCGCGCCCGCGGCGGCAAACGCGACCGCGTGGTGGCCGATTTCCTCGTCGGGGCCCACGCCTTGCTTCAATGCGACGCCCTGATCACCCGGGACGCCGGTTTCTTCCAGGATTTTTTCAAGGGCCTCAAGGTCATCCAGCCCACCGCCTCATGAGGGCGGAAGGTCCAACCTACCCGTTTTTTGGGGCCTACGTCCCCGTTTTTTCAGAGAGAGAACACACCATGCTCCAAGCCTACCGCCAACACGTTGCCGATCGCGCCGCCCTCGGCATCCCCCCGCTGCCGCTGTCTGCCCAGCAAACCGCCGAGCTGATCGAGCTGCTGAAGGCACCGCCGGCGGGCGAAGGCGCCACGCTGGTGCAACTGCTCACCCACCGCGTGCCGGCCGGCGTGGACGACGCGGCCAAGGTCAAGGCCTCCTACCTGGCGGCCGTGGCCCATGGCACGGAAGTGTGCTCGCTGGTCTCGCGCGAACAAGCCACCGACCTGCTGGGCACGATGCTCGGCGGCTACAACATCAGCCCGCTGATCGACCTGCTGGACGACGCTGGCGTGGCCGCGAACGCCGCCAAGGCGCTCAAGAGCACGCTGCTGATGTTCGACCAGTTCCATGACGTCAAGGACAAGGCCGACAAGGGCAACGCCTTCGCCAAGGAAGTGCTGCAGAGCTGGGCCGACGCCGAGTGGTTCACCAACCGCCCGGAAGTGCCGCAAAGCATCACCGTCGGCATCTTCAAGGTCACCGGCGAAACCAACACGGACGACCTGTCGCCCGCACCTGACGCCTGGAGCCGTCCGGACATCCCGCTGCACGCCCTGGCGATGCTGAAGAACAAGCGCGACGGCATCACGCCGGAAGAAGACGGCAAGCGCGGCCCCATCAAGTTCATCGAGGACCTGCGCGCGCAAGGCAACCTCGTGGCCTACGTGGGCGACGTGGTGGGCACGGGTTCGAGCCGCAAGTCGGCCACCAACTCGGTGCTGTGGTTCACCGGTGAAGACATCCCGTTCGTGCCGAACAAGCGTTTCGGTGGCGTGTGCCTCGGCAACAAGATCGCCCCGATCTTCTACAACACGATGGAAGACGCCGGCGCACTGCCGATCGAACTCGACGTGGCCCAGATGAACATGGGCGACGTGGTGGAGCTGCGCCCGTACGACGGCAAGGCGCTCAAGGACGGCAAGGTCATCGCCGAATTCACCGTCAAGAGCGACGTGCTGTTCGACGAAGTGCGCGCCGGCGGCCGCATTCCGCTGATCATCGGCCGCGGCCTCACCGCCAAGGCGCGCGAGGCCCTCGGCCTGCCGCCGAGCACGCTGTTCCGCCTGCCGCAGAACCCGGCCGACACCAAGAAGGGCTTCTCGCTCGCGCAGAAGATGGTGGGCCGCGCCTGCGGTCTCCCGGAAGGCCAGGGCGTTCGCCCGGGCACGTACTGCGAACCGCGCATGACGTCGGTGGGCTCGCAAGACACCACGGGCCCGATGACCCGCGACGAATTGAAGGACCTGGCCTGCCTCGGCTTCAGCGCCGACCTGGTGATGCAGAGCTTCTGCCACACGGCCGCCTACCCGAAGCCCGTGGACGTGAAGACGCACCACGAGCTGCCCGAGTTCATCAGCACCCGTGGCGGCATCGCGCTGCGCCCGGGTGACGGCGTGATCCACAGCTGGCTCAACCGCTTCCTGCTGCCCGACACCGTGGGCACCGGCGGCGACAGCCACACCCGCTTCCCCATCGGCATCAGCTTCCCCGCCGGCTCCGGCCTCGTGGCGTTTGCCGCCGCCACCGGCGTGATGCCGCTCGACATGCCGGAAAGCGTGCTCGTGCGCTTCAAGGGCAAGATGCAGGACGGCGTCACGCTGCGCGACCTGGTGAACGCGATCCCGCTGTACGCCATCAAGCAAGGCCTGCTGACGGTCGAGAAGAAGGGCAAGAAGAACATCTTCTCCGGCCGCATCCTCGAGATCGAAGGCCTGCCCGACCTGAAGGTGGAACAGGCCTTCGAGCTGAGCGACGCCTCGGCCGAACGTTCGGCTGCCGGCTGCACCGTGCACCTGAACAAGGAGCCAATCATCGAGTACATCAACAGCAACATCACGCTGATGAAGTGGATGATCGCCGAAGGTTACGCCGATGCCCGCACGCTGGCCCGCCGCATCGCCGCGCAGGAAGCCTGGCTGAAGAACCCGCAGCTGCTCCAGGGCGACGCGGACGCCGACTACGCTGCCGTCATCGAGATCGACCTGGCCGACATCCACGAACCCATCGTGGCCTGCCCGAACGACCCGGACGACGTGAAGACGCTCGCCGAGGTGGCCGGCGCGAAGATCGACGAAGTGTTCATCGGCTCGTGCATGACCAACATCGGCCACTTCCGTGCCGCATCGAAGCTGCTCGAGAACAAGCGCGACATCCCGGTCAAGCTGTGGGTGGCCCCGCCCACCAAGATGGACGCGAAGAAGCTCAGCGACGAAGGCCACTACGGTGTGCTCGGCACGGCCGGCGCCCGCATGGAAATGCCGGGTTGCAGCCTGTGCATGGGCAACCAGGCCCAGGTGAAGGAAGGCGCCACGGTGTTCTCCACCAGCACCCGCAACTTCCCGAACCGCCTCGGCAAGAACAGCAACGTGTACCTCGGTTCCGCCGAGCTGGCCGCGATCTGCTCGAAGCTGGGCCGCATTCCCACGAAGGCCGAGTACCTGGCCGACATGGGTGTGCTGACCGCCGCCAGCGACAAGGTCTACCAGTACCTGAATTTCGACCGCATCGATGAGTTCACCGACGCGGCCGACAAGGTCACTGCTTGATCGTCGCCGTCACGCCGTGACTGCCTCGGGGCCCGCGAAAGCGGGCCTTTTTTCTTGCAGCGCGGCCAACAGGGCCAGCAAGCGCTCCAGCGCTGGCGACGGCGTGCCGTTCCAGGCCAGGTGCGTTCGGCTGGTGCCGATGGGCTCGGGCAGTGCGTGCTGCCGCACCTCGCTGGTGGCCCGCAGTGCGTGCAGCACCGACACCGGCACGATGGCGCAGCCGGTGCCCGCTGCCACGCAGGCGATGATGGCCTGGTAGCTGGCGAATTCCATGACGCGGCGGGGCATCACCTCGCCGGTGGCAAACCAGTCTTCCAGCTTGCGGCGGTACGAGCAGCCGCCCGGGAAGGCGAGGATGGTGCCGGTGAGCAGTTCACCGGCCTGTTGCACCGGCGGGTTCTGCTTGCCGGTGATGAGCACCAGTTCCTCCTCGAACACCGGCTGCGAGTTCAGGTCGGGTGCGCTGAACGGTTCACCCACGAACGCGGCATCGAGCTGGTAGTCGGCGAGCTTGCGCAGCAGCGCGCCGGTGGTGCCGGTCTGCAGTTCGATCACCACGCCCGGGTGGAGGCGGTGATAGCGCGACAGCAGCTTCGGCAGCCGGCTGCCTGCCGTGCTTTCCATCGAACCCAGCCGGAACGGCCCGCGTGCCGGGTCGGCGCGCAGCGCGCTTTCGGCCTCGTCGGCCAGGCGCAGCAGGCGTTCGGCATGCACCAGCAGCGCATCGCCCGCGGGGGTCAGCGCCAACGTGCGGCCCTGGCGCCGGAACAGCGCCACGCCAAGGCGCTGTTCCAGCTGCTTGATGCGGGTGGTGACGTTGCTCTGCACGCGGTGCAGGCGCGCGGCGGCGCGCACCACGCCCCCTTCACGCACCACGGTGCGGAAGATCTCCAGCGAGTCCAGGTCGAATGTTCTCATGGAGAGAATGTTAGGCATCGATAATTCATTTGTACAGCATGTCCCCAGCGCGTGTAATGAGGACATGGACGCGCAACACCCCTCCTCATCTGCCACATGGGCCGTGTGTGTCACGGGAGCGCTCGCGCTGGCCGTGGCGATGGGCATCGGCCGGTTCGCCTTCACGCCGCTGCTGCCGCTGATGCAGCAGGACGGGCAACTGGGCTTCAGTGGAGGAGCCTGGCTCGCTGCGGCCAACTACATCGGCTACCTGCTGGGGGCCCTGACGGCGCCCTGGCTGCCGGGCCAGCCCCGCGCCCAGGTGGTGGGCAGCCTGCTCGCCACGGCCGTGCTCACGGCCGCCACTTCCGCCCTCCCCGGCCTGTCGGGCTGGATCCCGCTGCGCCTGGCCGCCGGCATGGCCAGCGCGTGGACCCTGGTGGCCACCAGCGGCTGGGCCGTTTCCGCGCTCGCGTTGCGCCAGCGCGCGGATGCCGCGGGCTGGGTGTTCGCCGGCGTGGGCATGGGCATCGCCGCTGCGGGCGGCTGGGTGTGGTGGCATGCGTCGTCGGGCGCACCGGCGCTGTGGGTGCAGCTGGGGGGCATGGCCCTCGCGTTCACGGCGCTGGCGACGCTGCTCTGGCCCCGCGCGGCCTTGCCCGGCCGGGCCGCGCCCGTGGCGGACACCCCCTCGGCGCCGGCGGGCCGCCACGTGGCGCTCCTGCTGTGTTACGGCACGCTCGGTTTCGGCTACATCCTGCCGGCCACGTACCTGCCCGCCATGGCCCGTGACCTGATCGCGGACCCGCGCCAGTTCGGCCTCGTGTGGCCCGTGTTCGGGCTGGCCGCCGCGGCCTCCACCCTGCTGGCAGGCCGGGCGCTCCGCCGTTGGCCGGGCCGGCAGATCTGGGCCGCAAGCCACGCGGTGATGGCGTTGGGGTGCGCGCTGCCGCTGGCCAGCGCGTCCGGCCCGGCGGTCACGCTGGCCGCCCTGCTGGTCGGCGGCACCTTCATGGTTGCCACGATGACCGGACTGCAGGAGGCCCGGCGTCTTGCGCCCGCCAACCCGCGCCCGCTGCTCGCGCGCATGACCGCCGCGTTCGCCCTCGGCCAGATCGCCGGCCCGTTGCTGGTCCTGGCGCTGAGCCAACCGCTGGCGCAGGCCCTTGGCACACTCGCGCTGCTGGCCAGCGCGTGGTGGCTGTACCGCATCCCCCTTCAACACGGAGCCTCTCGATGAACACGACCCGACCCGCCGCCCCCGTCCCCCAGGGCCAAGGCGGTGAACGCCTGCCGCTGCCCCCGGCCGATCAAATGACCGGCGACCAGCGGGCGGTCATGCAAGACCTGGTGAACGGGCCCCGCAAGGGCGTCTACGGCCCCTTCATCCCGCTGATGCGCCAGCCGAAACTGCTGGAGCGCGTGGCCCAGCTGGGCGAAGTGCTGCGCTTCGGCGGCGGCTTGCCGGCCGACGTGCGCGAGCTGGTCATCAGCATCGTGGCCTGCCATGTGGGCAACCAGTTCGAATGGGTCATGCACGTGCCACTCGCGCAGGCGGCCGGTGTGCCGGCCGTGGCGCTCGAAGCCATCCGCCTGCGCCAGGCCCCGCAGGGCCTGGGCGCCGCGCAGCAGGCCGCCTGCGACTTCACGGTGGCGCTGCTGCAGCAGAACGAGGTATCCGACGCGGTGTACCAGCGCACCGCCACGGCCTTCGGCGAAGAGGGTGTCGTGGAACTGGGCACGCTGATCGGCTACTTCGCGATGGTGTCCTGGGTGATGAACGTGGCCCGCACGCCGTCGCGGCCCACGGCCGACGTCACGCCGCTGTAAGGGGGCTCAGCGCGGGCACCGCTTGTGCAGCGCGTAGGCACGGCCGTTCCATCGCCAGATGGGGAAGCAGTTGCCCGGCCCGCCGATCTCGATGTCGGGGTAGCCCATGTGTTGGGTCGGGAGCTCCGTGTGCATGCCGGGGAACCCGAACTGCGACTGCCAGCGGCCGGCCTTGTCCTTGATGTAAAGGTCGAGGTGCACGCCAGCCATGCCGCCGAGGCAGGTGCCCTGCACGCTGACGAACACCTCGGGCTGGCCGTCCCCGTTGAGGTCCACCACCTCGGCCTCGTAGGCGAGCTTCTCGTTGCAACTGCGGTCGAGGTACTGGCCGCGCAGCGCCTTGAAGCGCCCGCCGGTGGCCTCGGCCACCACCTTGGCGTCGGCTGCAGGAGGAGCGGCCGGGCACCACGCGGGCATCAGGCCCAGCCACAGCGCCGCGGCGGCGATCCGGATGTTGGTCATGGTGTACTCCTGCGTGAGCGCGTGCCCAGCATACGGCGAGGAGCCGCCAAACGGTACCCCGTGAACGGCGGGACTCCCTGGCGCAGGGGAAGGATCGTTGGCCCGACTGTTCTCACTGCACGCCTGTGGCGCACTTTGAGCTCCGGTGCCCGATCAGGGCCACCCGCGGCAGCTCACCTGGGCTTCACTCGCGCACGAGTTGCCTTCGGAGGGGCGCCTGGCCCTTCGGGATCGGCCGACTCCCACGCTGCATCCATGACCGCCTTCGGCAGCGACTTGAACGCGCCCCAGTTCGCCAAATGCGGGAGGCGTTCATCGATGAGCTTGATGACAGCACGAGCCTGCGCGACATCGCGACCCTTCTTCAACGGATCTCGATCCCGCTGCTTCGACAACCACAGCTTGTAGGCGGCGTACGCGCGCGGGTCGGGGCAAGTCATGTTGAATACACGCCCGTTGACGGCAACGACTGGCTGCGTGATCCGCGGCGCGCTCAACAGCCATTTCATGTTGGCGATGTCGGTGGCCACCAGGTCGTCGGTGAAGAATCGGTCGGGCTCATCTGCCCATGGAGGCGTGGGCGTCTGTCGAATGAGATCCACCATGAAACCCGAGCTGGCGCGCGCCCTGAACGACTGCTGCGCGTCCTGCGTGTAGCTCTTGTCGGCCTTGTGGAGGATGCCGAGAAGTCCGGACTCGGACAGTTCGGCGGACGCCGCAAGACTGAGCCTGACCTTGTGGTTCCACAGCAAGTCGACGTCGGTCGTGGCCATGATGTCGCCGTCGAATCGGACGCCGCCAAGGAATCCGTACGCGTGCATGGCGTTGGTACCGATCACCATCAGTCCCTTGCCCATCAATTGCGCATCATCCAGCGCTTGGCAGACGTCCGCAACCTCATTGGGCACGGTCCCGAGGCGCAGGGCCGCGTTGACCCTTGCATGGGTCGACATCGCAGTCTGGACTTGCTTGAAGCGCTCGGCAAGGGTCTCTTTGCGCTTCGTGAACTCAGCATGGATGCGCTCGGTCTCAGGAGACCTCGGCCCCATTGATTTGGCGTTGCCGCGCCGATCGTGGGTCCGATAGAGATACTCTCGATCCGCAACGCGCTTCCAGTGCATGCCGCCACGGTACTCAGTGAGCTGGTGCGCAACCTGGTGCCAGCCCTCGAACGCCGACGCTGCATCAAGGTATTGCTTGGCCTGGGCGTTGGAGATCTCGACGTACACGAATTATCCTTCGTTTTCGAATAATTCAAGAATGAAGGATAAATCGTTTATTGTCAATGACTTACCGACCATTCCAATCCACTCAAGCACTCCCCCGGTGGAAGGCAATGGGAAGAGGCTGGGGCTTGATCGTCCGCTTGCGGCTTGACAAGAGATTCAACGCAAAGACGCGAAGAACGCGGAGGCAGACGTGGGCCTGCTGACAGCCATGGCAAGGGGCGCCGCGCCTTCGCTGCGGGCGCCACCAGTTCGCTCCAGCGGCTGAGCTCAGCACCAGATCCCGCACGCTCAGCGACGCCAACAGTGCCACAGAGACACCCATGCCCAGAATCACATCCTCCAGCACCAGCTCACCCGATCGGGTCGCGCCCCTCCATCCCGTTGGCGGCGGCAGCACCAGGGAGATCGTTCCGTCGCACCCGTCGTCGCAGCAGCTCACCGGCCCCGAAGGCCTGCGCACACGCAGGCCGACTGTCGAGATGAATCCGGTCTCGAGCTCGCCGGATTCGCACGCTCAGCTGCTGTCGACGCGCCCGTCGCCGAACTCACGGAGTGGCGACCACATCATGGCCAGCCGCCTGCGCCACATGTTGGGAGCGCCGCAGGGCGGCATCGACCACATGTCCCCCGACATCAATGCGCGCTTGATCGTGAACGCCGGCGTGCTGCGCGAGAAAGGCTTCGACACGCCCGAGAAGGTGCAGGCGCTGCTGAAGACCGCCTGGCGGCACGATGCGATGCTGGCTGTCGGCGGGATGGGCTTGACCGGCAGCGCCGGCTACGCGATCGGCATGGAACTCGCCAACGAGAAGTTGATCGGCATGCTGCCCCCGCACATCCTGCGCAACCCGTCGCTGGTCGGCATGGTGGCCGGTCTGGGCGTCGGCGGGTTGGACGTGGCGATCAGCGTGATGGGGAAAGCCACCATGAAGCCGCTGCTCTACAACGGAGCCGAAGGTAACGCCCACCTGCCGGGCTCTGTCCAGGTACCTACCGGCGCCGAGGCGATCATGAATTCGATGAAGCTGGCCACCAGTGCCAACTTCCTGAAGAACCTGCCGCGCTTGGGCGCGCCGGCCACCCAGGCCTTCTTCGAGCGGCACTTCGGGGGGGTGAGCAACGGCTCCATCCTGCGTCTCACCGCCGATCGGGTCGACGTGACGCTGGACACCGGCTTGGGCTTGGCGGCGTCGGCTGCCGTGCAGTTCAAGAACCTGACGGGCGCCACCGGCTACGACGCCCGCATGCTGCTGCGTGACGACCTGGGCGAGGTGATCGACAAAATGCAGCGCAGCTACAAGGACAGCCTTGTCGACGTGGCCAAGGGCGTCGGCTCCGCCTTGACGCAGCCGGCGGTGCCGCTGGCGGTAACGGCAACCGTCGGCCTGTTCATCTCGGAGCTGTTCGCGGCCAACTCGATGATCGATTCCGCCGGCCACGCGGCGGCGGGCAGCCACAGCCACCTGCCGCCCGAACGAGCCGACTGGAGCGTGATGACTGGCAAGCGGGCGTCCAGCGTGGCGCTGATGGCCTTGATGACCGCCGCGATCGAGATCGGCGCGCCCATCGTCGGCGCTGCCGCCCAGGCGGCGACCGAGGCGGTCATGGACGGCGCCGGCAAGGCCAAGGAAAAGATCACCGGTGCGGCCACCACCGCGATGACATTCATCAGCGAGTCCGCCGGCCAGATGCCCAACATTGGCGGCTGGGTGGCGCAGCGCCTGCGGCTTGCCGCGCAGGCCCAGGCCACGCCGCACGCCGAAGCGGCCGAGGGCAGCGTCGAGATGGGACAGCAGAACTGTTCGCAGCGCCACACCGCCCGGATCGAGGACTTGCCGGTATGACCCGCAATGCCACCGTTCCGGCAAAGCCACCCGCCGCGAGCCAAGCGCCGTGCATGCGCACCCTTTGGCAGGCGATCGGGCATACAGGCTCAGCGTGACCTGCGCCGCGCCGAGGTCATCATGATCATTGGCTCTTCTGTTCGGCAGTGCCGAACGCGTCGCGCAGGAACGCGTCAAGTTCATCCTGCTGCAGCAGCTCGATCGAGAAGTGCCTGAACCGCCGGGGCAGCCACAAGATGCGTGCACCGCTCGGCGTCTGCAACGCGTCGCGTGACAGAGGCCGCCCGTGCTCGTCCTCCGGCTGCACGCCCTTGGCCACCAGTTCGTCGTACGCCGCGGCAATGTCGGGGGTGGCATAGCAGTGGCGGTAGATGGTGCCTTCGCCTTGCGTGTCGAGCAGGTCCTTCAGGTTGCCTGCGAGCGGCTGGACCAGCATGAAGCGTTCGGTTCCGAAGCGCACCACGGCGTATCGCACATCGAGACCGTCGCGGGTCCAGGTGAGGGTTCGAGAGATGTCCGCATCGAAGAGGCTCTCGTAGTACGCGCAGGCGGCCTGCAGATCGTGCACGAGGATGTCGACGTGGCTGAAGGCCAGTTGCATGAGGCGGGTCCTTGCCGTCAAGGTTTGAGACGTGCCATTAGAGCGTGGTGTCCTGTCCCACCAATAACGGGCATTCCAAGTAGAGCAGTTTGAGTGGCCACCGGGGCTCAAGATGGTCTCGACGGCTGCCGCAATCACGATGACGACGCAGCCCAATCGAACGCACGGATACCCAGGCCCCGGTGCGCATACGCCTACCCGGAGCGCAGGCTGCAGTGCAGGGAGCGAATCCGCTCGAGCAGGCGAGTCGAGGTCAAGATCGGCTTGCACGCTTCGGCCGAGCTGCTATAACTGTATATTCGTACAGCATGAGCCACTGAGCATGGAACCAAACGAACTGATCAGACTTTACGCGGACGCATGGAGCGAGCCTGACCGGGCGCTTAGACAGCAATTGCTCGAACGCGCATGGGCTGAGGACGGTACCTACACCGACCCAACTACACACATCGCAGGCAGACAGGGGCTCGTTGATCACATTGGCGGGGTCTTTGCGCAATTCCCGGGGGCCCGCCTTGAAGTTACGAGCGAGATCGATGTGCATCACGAGAAGCTTCGCTTCACCTGGCGCATGCTGCTTGCGAATGGGGAGGTGTTTCTGGATGGCGTTGACTTCGGTGAACTGTCCAGTACGGGCAAGCTGCATCGCATCGTCGGGTTCTTTGGGCCACCTGCGCTCAAGCCATAGACCGAGGGCCAACCCGGCCTGCGCCGGGATAACCGCCTGGTTTTTCCGGACAGCAGTGGGCCTTCGCAGGGGCGACGGCTTGTGTTGTTGCCTGACCATCGTCGGCGAAGGCCAGGTCGTGCACCCGTTCGTTGGCCCCCCCGGGCGCTCGCCGAGGCAACGGCACGTTCATCAGCGGTCGGGCGCGATCTCCGTGGCGTAGTCCACCAGCTCGCTGAGGATGTGCTGGCCGCGGTCGTCGGCGTCGGGCTCCAGTTCGTCCACCCGCTCGAAGAAGGCCTCGAGGGTCAGGCCACCGCCGGCGCCGTCGTGCAGCTTCTGCACGCGGTGGGCGAGCCACCGGGCCTGCTCGGTGTCGGTGAGGGTGTGGGGGAAGTTGCGGGCGCGGTAGCGGAAGAACAGCTCCTCGAGCCGCGGGTCGGCGAACGCCGGCTGCTTGCCCGCGAGCTGGTCGGCCGACAGCGAACGCAGCCGCTGCAGGTTGCGCCGGTCATCGTTGCCCACGAAACCGCCGTACAGGTCTTCGTCGACGTCCACCTCGGCACCGGACGATGGGCGCTCGAACACCAGCGGCCACATGCCGGCCAGCCGGTGGCCTTCGCGTGCGGCGATCTCGGCATGCACCAGGGCCTGGTCGCGCTGGAGCCCCCAGCGGGCCGCGGCTTCCTCGCTCACCGTCTTGAGGTTGCCCACCACGATGGGCGACTTGTTGATGTGGATGGTCTTGACCGGCAGGCGCGCCACCCCTTCGGGCAAGGCATCGGCCTTGCTGAACATGCGCAGGCGGATGGTGGCGACGTCGAGGTCGAGCAGCTCGGTAGGGTCGTGGGCCAGGTCCCACACGATGACTTCGTTCTTGTTCGTGGGGTGCGGCGCCAGCGGCCACACGAGGGCCATGCCACCGCGTTCGGTGCCGTACATGCCCGAGATGTGCAGGAACGGGCGGCCCACGCCCATCTCCTTGATGACGTCGTCCTTCTTGCGCAGGCGCAGGCAGAAGTCCCAGAGACGCGGCTGGCGGGACTTGATGAGGCGCGCGAGCGCAATGGTGGCACGCACGTCGGACAGCGCATCGTGCGCCGCCTCGTGCACGAGGCCGTTGGCCTTGGTGAGGTGTTCGAGCTTGAACGACGGGCGGCCGTCGTCGTGCCTGGGCCACTCGATGCCATCGGGGCGCAGCGCGTAGGTGGCGCGCACCACGTCGAGGATGTCCCAGCGGCCGCACTGGTTCTGCCATTCGCGCGCGTACGGGTCGATCAGGTTGCGCCAGAACAGGTGGCGCGTGACCTCGTCGTCGAAGCGGATGGAGTTGTAGCCCACGCCCACGGTGCCGGGGCGCGCGAGTTCGGTTTCGATGATGCTGGCGAAACGGTGCTCGGGCACCCCTTCGGCCAGGCACGTCTGCGGCAGGATGCCGGTGAGGAGGCACGACTCCGGGTCGGGCAGGAAATCGGGGGCCGGCTGGCAATACACCATCACCGGTTCACCGATCTCGTTCAGGTCGGCATCGGTGCGCACGCCGGCGAACTGCGCGGGGCGGTCGCGCCGGGGCACGCGGCCGAAGGTTTCGTAGTCGTGCCAGTAGAAGGTGGTGTCGGTCATCGGGCAAGCACGTCCAGGAGCCAGCGGTTCAGGTGGCGCACTTCCTCGGGGCACACCGAGTGCGGCATCGGGTAGGTGTGCCATTCGACGTGGTGGCCCAGGGCCACGAGGGCGTCGCGCGAGGCTTCGGCGCGGCCGATGGCCACCACCGGGTCATGCAGGCCGTGCGCGAGGAAGATGGGCACGTCGCGGTTGGCGTCGCTGCGTTCGGCCGCGGTGGTGGCGGCCAGCGGCAGGTAGCCCGACATGCCGGCCAGCCCGGCGAGGCGCTCGGGATGGCGCAGCCCGGTCATCAGGGTCATGGCGGCGCCCTGCGAGAAGCCAGACAGCACGATGCGGTTGGCCGCGATGCCGCGCTCGCGTTCGCGCTGGATGAGTGCGTCGATCAGCGTGCGCGACTGGCGCAGCCCCCCTTCATCTTCCCGGCGTACCAGGTCGGTGACGAGGATGTCGTACCAGGCGGGCATCACGTAGCCGCCGTTCACGGTGACCGGGATCTGCGGCGCATTGGGAAAGAGGAATCGCACCGGGCCGATGGCCTCGAGTTTCAACTCCTCGACAAACGATTCGAAATCATGGCCGCTGGCGCCGAGGCCATGCAACACGATCAGCGACGCGACCGGATCGGGGCCGGTTTCGTATTCGAGAACTTCGAGGGAGGACATGCGGACGAGCCTGGAAATGGGGAATCGCCGCAATTTACCTGAAACCCTCCACCCCACTCCCCTCGCGAAAAGTGTGCGATCTGCCCGCACCCCGCATCGGTACGCGACTGAATTCACGAAGAACGGGGTGGGGACGCCTCATTTCCACCTTAAGCCAAGGGGTCATTCACCCGATATTCCGACGGAATGGGAGCGGTCGGTGTGACGACGCGCTCCGCTGAACCACACGTTTGCACGCACCCGTTGCGTCACTGATCTGCCGGAACAAGGACCCGTTATGGCCTCCCTCATCTCCTCGCTGACGACTGCCCAGGTGGCCGGACTGTCGACCCGTTCGATCGCCGCGCTGACGACTGCCGACTGGGCCGCCTTCAGCTCGGACCAGATCGCCGCGTTGACCACCGCCCAGTTCGGGGCCATCACGAGTGCACAGTTCCCGGCGATCAACGTCGCCATCTTCCCGTCGATCGAGACCCACGACCTGCGGATGCTCAGCACGAGCACCGTGCGGGCCATCACCTCCGACCAGTTGGCGGCGCTCTCCAGTGACCAGCTCGGCGCCCTGAGCACCACGCAGGTGGGCGCGATGACCACCGCCCAGCTCTCCGGCCTGGCCAGCGACGACCTGAACGCACTGACCTCCGTGCAGTTCGCCGCGCTGTCGTCGAGCCAGGTGGCCGCGCTGAGCGCCACGCAGATCGGCACGCTGGAGACCGGCGACATCGCCGCGATCAGCAGCACTGGTGTCCGCGGCCTGGGGTCGGAAGACCTCGCCGCGCTGTCGACGAGCCAAGTGGCCGCGATGACGTCGGCCCAGTTCGGCGCCCTCACCTCCGCCCAGTTCGCCGGCCTCTCGTCGGACCAGATCTCGAAGATCGACTCCGCGGACCTCCGCGCCCTGTCCAGCGCCACGCTGCGGGCCCTGACCGACGCCCAGCTCGGCGGCCTGACCTCCGACCAGGTGGCCTCGCTGTCGACGGCGCAAGTGGCCTCGCTGACCACGTCGCAGATCGCCGGCCTGTCCACCGATGACCTGAACGCCCTCACCTCGGCCCAATTCGCCGCGCTGACCTCCACGCAAGCGGCCGCGCTGACCGGTGCCCAGATTGCCAAGCTCGAGACGGCCGACCTGGCCGCGCTCAACGCCGCCGCCATCCGCTCGTTGGGTTCCGACGACCTGGCTGCGCTGTCCACCGACCAGCTGGTGGCGATGACGTCGGCGCAGTTCGGCGCCCTGTCGTCCACCCAGATCGCCGGGCTGGCGTCCGCCGACATCGGCAAGATCGAAACCGCCGACCTCCGTGCCCTGAGCACCACCACGCTGCGTGCACTGACCGACGCGCAGCTGTCGGGCCTGACCTCCGACCAGATCGCCTCGCTGACCACCGGCCAGGTGGGTGCCCTGAGTTCCGACCAGATCAACGGCCTGGCCACCGCCAGCCTGAACGCGCTGGGCACCGCCCAGTTCGCCGCGCTGACCGGCGCGCAAGCCGCNGGGTGCCCTGAGTTCCGACCAGATCAACGGCCTGGCCACCGCCAGCCTGAACGCGCTGGGCACCGCCCAGTTCGCCGCGCTGACCGGCGCGCAAGCCGCGGGCCTGACCACCGACCAGATCTCCAAGCTCGAGACGGCCGACCTGCGCGCCCTGTCGTCGGGTGCCCTGCGCGCCCTGACCGACTCGCAACTGGCCGCGCTCACCTCCGACCAGACCGCCGCCCTGAGCACCGCTCAAGTGGCCACGCTGACCACCTCGCAGCTCGCCAACCTGAGCAGCGATGACCTGAATGCACTGACCTCGGGCCAGTTCGCCGCGCTGAGTTCCTCGCAAGTGGCGGGTCTCACGGCCGCGCAGATCGGCACGCTGGAAACCGAAGACCTCGCCGCCATCAACGCCACGTCCGTGCGCGCCCTCGGCTCCGAAGACCTCGCCGCACTGTCGACCGACCAACTGGCCGCGATGACCTCGGTGCAGTTCGGCGCCCTGTCGTCCGCGCAGATCGCCGGCCTGAGCTCTGACCAGATCTCGAAGATCGAATCGGCTGACCTGCGCGCCCTGTCCAGCGCCACGCTGCGCGCCCTGACCGATGCACAGCTGGGCGGCCTGACGTCCGACCAGATCGCCTCGCTGAGCACCGCGCAAGTGGCCTCGCTGACCACCTCGCAGATCGCCGGCCTGTCGACCGATGACCTGAACGCCCTCACCTCGGCCCAGTTCGCCGCGCTGACATCCTCGCAGGCTGCCGCGCTGACCGCCGCCCAGATCGGCAAGCTCGAAACCGCCGACGTCGCCGCGCTGAGCGCGGCTTCGGTGCGTGCCCTCGGCTCCGAAGACCTCGCTGCACTGTCCACCGACCAGCTGGTGGCGATGACCTCGGCCCAGTTCGGTGCCCTGTCGTCCACGCAGATCGCCGGCCTCACCTCCGACCAGATCTCGAAGATCGAATCGGCCGACCTGCGTGCGCTGAGCACCACCACGNCAGTTCGGTGCCCTGTCGTCCACGCAGATCGCCGGCCTCACCTCCGACCAGATCTCGAAGATCGAATCGGCCGACCTGCGTGCGCTGAGCACCACCACGCTGCGTGCGCTGACCGACGCGCAGCTGTCGGGCCTGACCTCCGACCAGATCGCCACGCTGACCACCGGCCAGGTGGGTGCCCTGAGTTCCGACCAGATCAACGGCCTGGCCACCGCCAGCCTGAACGCGCTGGGCACNCTCCGACCAGATCGCCACGCTGACCACCGGCCAGGTGGGTGCCCTGAGTTCCGACCAGATCAACGGCCTGGCCACCGCCAGCCTGAACGCGCTGGGCACCGCCCAGTTCGCCGCGCTGACCGGCGCGCAAGCCGCCGGCCTGACCACCGACCAGATCTCCAAGCTCGAAACGGCCGACCTGCGTGCCCTGTCGTCGGGCGCCCTGCGCGCCCTGACCGACTCGCAACTGGCCGCCCTCACGTCCGACCAGACCGCCGCCCTGAGCACCGCTCAAGTGGCCACGCTGACCACCTCGCAGCTCGCCAACCTGAGCAGCGATGACCTGAACGCACTGACCTCCGCGCAGTTCGGTGCGCTGACCTCCACGCAAGTGGCCGGCCTCACCGCCGCGCAGATCGGCACGCTGGAAACCGAAGACCTCGCCGCTATCAACGCCACGTCCGTGCGCGCCCTCGGCTCGGAAGACCTCGCCGCGCTGTCGACCGACCAGCTGGCCGCGATGACCTCGGTGCAGTTCGGTGCCCTGTCGTCCGCCCAGATCGCCGGTCTCTCGTCCGACCAGATCTCGAAGATCGAATCGGCGGACTTGCGCGCCCTGTCGAGTGCCACGCTGCGCGCCCTGACCGATGCACAGCTCGGCGGCCTGACGTCCGACCAGATCGCCTCGCTGAGCACAGCGCAAGTGGCCTCGCTGACCACCTCGCAGATCGCCGGCCTGTCCACCGATGACCTGAACGCCCTCACCTCGGCCCAGTTCGCCGCGCTGACCTCCAATCAGGCCGCCGCACTGACCGGTGCGCAGATCGCCAAGCTCGACACGGCCGACCTCGCCTCGCTCAACGCCGCCGCCATCCGCTCGCTGGGTTCCGACGACCTCGGAGCACTGTCCACCGACCAGCTGGTGGCGATGACCTCGGCCCAGTTCGGCGCGCTGACCAGCACGCAAGTGGCGGGCCTCACGTCCGACCAGCTCTCGAAAATCGAATCGGCCGACCTGCGTGCACTGTCCACGGCCACGCTGCGCGCGCTGACGTCCGACCAGGTGGACGCGCTGACCTCCGACCAGCTCGCTTCGCTGTCATCGGGCCAGATCGCCGCGCTCGCCACCAACCCGAACCAGCTCGCCGGCCTGTCCTCCACCGACGTGGCCGCGCTGACGTCCGCCCAGGTGGGCGCGCTCACCAGCGCCCAGCTGTCGGCCTTCTCGACCAGCCAGCTCGCCGCGATCGAAACCGGCGACATCCGTGCCGTCAGCAGCGCAGCACTCCGCGCCCTGAGCGACGCCCAGCTGGGTGCCCTGACCTCCGACCAGCTCGGCGCCCTGAGCGCCGGCCAGGTTGCCTCGCTGACCACCTCGCAGATCGCGGGCCTCGCCACCGATGACCTGAACGCCCTGACCTCCGGCCAGTTCGCCGCGCTGGGCTCCGCCCAGGCCGCCGCGCTCACCGCCGCACAAGTGGGCAAGCTCGACACCGCCGACCTCGCCGCGCTCGCCGCGCTGAACTCGGGCGCCGTGCGCGCCCTCGGCTCGGAAGACCTCGCCGCACTGTCCACCGACCAGCTGGTGGCGATGACCTCGGCCCAGTTCGGCGCCCTGTCGTCCACCCAGCTCGCCGGCCTCACGTCCGACCAGATCTCGAAGATCGAATCGGCCGACCTCCGGGCGCTGGGCACCGCGGCCATCCGAGGCCTCACCGACGCGCAGCTGTCGGGCCTGACCTCCGACCAGGTCGCTTCGTTGACCACCGGCCAGGTGGGCTCGCTGTCGTCCGACCAGATCAACGGCCTGTCCACCACCGGCCTGAACGCCCTGAGCACCGGCCAGTTCGCCGCGCTGAGCTCCGCGCAGATCGCCGGCCTCACCACCGACCAGATCTCCAAGCTCGAAACGGCCGACCTGCGCGCCCTGTCGTCGGGCGCCCTGCGCGCCCTGACCGACTCGCAACTGGCCGCGCTCACGTCCGACCAGACCGCCGCCCTGGGCACGAACCAGGTCAACCAGCTCACCACGTCGCAGATCGCCGCGATGACGAGCGATGACCTGAACGCGTTCACCTCGGCCCAGTTCGGCGCGCTCACCTCCTCGCAGATCGCCTCGCTGACCGCAAGCCAGGTGGGCAAGCTCGAAACCGAAGACCTCGCCGCCATCAACGCCACGTCGATCCGCGCCCTCGGCTCGGAAGACCTCGCCGCGCTCTCCACCGACCAACTGGTGGCGATGACCTCGGTGCAGTTCGGTGCCCTGTCGTCCGTCCAGATCGCCGGCCTCTCGTCCGACCAGATCTCGAAGATCGAATCGGCTGACCTGCGCGCCCTGTCGAGTGCCACGCTGCGCGCCCTGACCGATGCACAGCTCGGCGGCCTGACGTCCGACCAGATCGCCTCGCTGAGCACCGCGCAAGTGGCCTCGCTGACCACGTCGCAGATCGCCGGCCTGTCCACCGATGACCTGAACGCCCTCACCTCGGCCCAGTTCGCCGCGCTGACGTCCAATCAGGCGGCCGCGCTGACCGGTGCCCAGATCGCCAAGCTAGAGACGGCCGACCTCGCCGCACTCAACGCCACCGCCATCCGGTCGCTGGGTTCCGATGACCTGGGCGCGCTGTCCACCGACCAGTTGGTGGCGATGACCTCGGCGCAGTTCGGTGCCCTGTCGTCCACGCAGATCGCCGGCCTCACCTCCGACCAGATCTCGAAGATCGAATCGGCCGACCTGCGTGCGCTGAGCACCACCACGCTCCGACCAGATCGCCACGCTGACCACCGGCCAGGTGGGTGCCCTGAGTTCCGACCAGATCAACGGCCTGGCCACCGCCAGCCTGAACGCGCTGGGCACAGCCCAGTTCGCCGCGCTGACCGGCGCGCAAGCCGCCGGCCTGACCACCGACCAGATCTCCAAGCTCGAAACGGCCGACCTGCGCGCCCTGTCATCGGGTGCCCTGCGTGCCCTGACCGACTCGCAACTGGCCGCCCTCACCTCCGACCAGACCGCCGCGCTGAGCACCGCTCAAGTGGCCACGCTGACCACCTCGCAGCTCGCCAACCTGAGCAGCGATGACCTCAATGCACTGACCTCGGGCCAGTTCGCTGCGCTGACCTCCACGCAAGTGGCCGGCCTCACCGCCGCGCAGATCGGCAAGCTGGAAACCGAAGACCTCGCCGCCGTCAACGCCACGTCCGTGCGCGCCCTCGGCTCCGAAGACCTCGCCGCGCTGTCGACCGACCAACTGGTTGCGATGACCTCGGTGCAGTTCGGCGCCCTGTCGTCCGCGCAGATCGCCGGCCTCTCGTCCGACCAGATCTCGAAGATCGAATCCGCCGACCTGCGCGCCCTGTCCAGCGCCGCGCTGCGCGCCCTGACGGACGCCCAGCTGGGTGGCCTGACATCCGACCAAATGGCCTCGCTGAGCACCGCGCAAGTGGCCTCGCTGACCACGTCGCAGATCAACGGCCTGGCCACCGACGACCTCAACGCACTGACCTCGGCGCAGTTCGCCTCGCTGACCTCCACGCAAGCGGCCGCACTGACCGGTGCGCAGATCGCCAAGCTCGAAACGGCCGACCTGGCCGCGCTCAACGCCGCCGCCGTCCGCTCGCTGGGGTCCGACGACATCGCCGCGCTGTCCACCGACCAGCTGGTGGCGATGACCTCGGCCCAGTTCGGCGCGCTGACCAGCACGCAAGTGGTGGGTCTCACGTCCGACCAGATCTCGAAGATCGAATCGGCTGACCTGCGTGCCCTGTCCACCGCCACGCTGCGCGCGCTGACGTCCGACCAGGTCGACGCGATGACGTCCGACCAACTGGCCTCGCTGACGTCGGGCCAGATCGCCTCGCTCGCCACCAACCCGAACCAGCTCGCCGGCCTGTCGTCCGCCGACATCGCCGCGCTGACCTCGTCCCAGGTAGGTGCCCTGAGCAGCGCCCAGCTCAGCGCGCTGTCGACCAGCCAGCTTGCGGCCATCGAAACCGGCGACATCCGTGCCGTCAGCAGCGCAGCACTCCGCGCGCTGAGCGACGCCCAGCTGGGTGCCCTGACCTCCGACCAGCTCGGCGCCCTGAGCACCGGCCAGGTTGCCTCGCTGACCACCTCGCAGATCGCGGGCCTGGCCACCGATGACCTGAACGCACTGACCTCCGGCCAGTTCGCCGCGCTGGGCTCCGCCCAGGCCGCCGCGCTCACCGCCGCACAAGTGGGCAAGCTCGACACCGCCGACCTCGCCGCGCTGAACTCGGGCGCCGTGCGCGCCCTCGGCTCGGAAGACCTCGCCGCACTGTCCACCGACCAGCTGGTGGCGATGACCTCGGCCCAGTTCGGCGCGCTGACCAGCACGCAAGTGGTGGGTCTCACGTCCGACCAGAGCAAAACTCCACGCCGATGCCCCGTTCGGCCGCCGTGCCGGCACGGCGCAGGTGGTGCTGCGGNGCCAGGTTGCCTCGCTGACCACCTCGCAGATCGCGGGCCTSGCCACCGATGACCTGAACGCACTGACCTCCGGCCAGTTCGCCGCGCTGGGCTCCGCCCAGGCCGCCGCGCTCACCGCCGCACAAGTGGGCAAGCTCGACACCGCCGACCTCGCCGCGCTGAACTCGGGCGCCGTGCGCGCCCTCGGCTCGGAAGACCTCGCCGCACTGTCCACCGACCAGCTGGTGGCGATGACCTCGGCCCAGTTCGGTGCCCTGTCGTCCACCCAGCTCGCCGGCCTCACGTCCGACCAGATCTCGAAGATCGAATCGGCCGATCTCCGTGCGCTGGGCACCGCGGCCATCCGTGGCCTCACCGATGCGCAGCTGTCGGGCCTGACCTCCGACCAGGTCGCCTCGCTCACCAGCGCCCAGGTGGGTGCCCTGAGCTCCGACCAGATCCACGGCCTGTCCACCGCCGGCCTGAACGCCCTGAGCACGGGCCAGTTCGCCGCCCTGACCTCGGCGCAAGCCGCGGGCCTGACGACCGACCAGATCTCCAAGCTCGAAACCGCCGACCTGCGCGCCCTGTCGTCGGGCGCCCTGCGCGCCCTGACCGACTCGCAACTGGCCGCGCTCACGTCCGACCAGACCGCCGCGCTGAGCACGGTCCAGATCGGCCAACTGACGACCTCGCAGCTCGCCAACCTGAGCAGCGATGACCTCAACGCACTGACCTCGGGCCAGTTCGCTGCGCTGACCTCCACGCAAGTGGCCGGCCTTACCGCCGCGCAGATCGGCAAGCTGGAAACCGACGATCTCGCGGCCATCAACGCGACGGCCATCCGCGGCCTCGGCTCGGAAGACCTCGCCGCGATGTCGACCGACCAGATCGCCGCGATGACCTCGGTGCAGTTCGGTTCGCTGACCTCCGCCCAGCTCGCCGGCCTGTCGTCCGACCAGATCGCCAAGATCGAATCGGCCGACCTCCGCGCCATCAGCTCGGCCACGCTGCGCGCCCTCACCGATGCCCAGCTGGGTGCGCTGACCTCCGACCAGCTCGGCACGTTGACCACCGCGCAAGTGGCCTCGCTGACCACGTCGCAGATCGCCAACCTGGCCACCGATGACCTGAACGCACTGACCTCGGCCCAGTTCGCCGCACTGGGCTCCGCCCAGGCCGCCGCGCTGACGGCCGCGCAAGTGGCCAAGCTCGAGACCGCCGACCTGGCGGCCCTGAGCTCGGGCGCCGTGCGCGCCCTCGGCTCGGAAGACCTCACCGCGATGTCCACCGACCAGCTCGGTGCGCTCACCTCGGTGCAGATCGGTGCGCTGGTCTCCGGCCAGATCGCGGGCCTGACATCCGACCAGATCGCCAAGATCGACTCCGCCGACCTGCGTGCCCTGAGCACGGCGGCCATCCGCGGCCTGACCGACTCGCAACTGGCCGGCCTGACCTCCGACCAGGCGGGTGCACTGACCACCGGCCAGGTGGCGGCGCTGACGTCCGACCAGATCCACGGCCTGAGCACCGCCAACCTGAACGCCCTGGGCACCAACCAGTTCGGCGTGCTCAGCTCGGCCCAGATCGCCGGCCTGACGACCGACCAGGTCGCCAAGCTCGAAACAGCCGACCTGCGCGCCCTGTCGTCGGGCGCCCTGCGCGCCCTGACCGACTCGCAACTGGCTGCGCTCACGTCCGACCAGACCGCCGCCCTGAGCACCGCTCAAGTGGCCACGCTGACCACGTCGCAGCTCGCCAACCTGAGCAGCGATGACCTCAACGCGCTGACCTCCAGCCAGTTCGCTGCGCTGACGTCCTCGCAGGTGGCCGGCCTCACCGCCGCGCAGATCGGCAAGCTGGAAACCGAAGACCTCGCGGCCCTCAGTGCTTCGTCGGTCCGCGCCCTCGGCTCCGAAGACCTCGCCGCGCTGTCCACCGAGCAGCTGGCCGCGATGACCTCGGTGCAGTTCGGCGCGCTGACCTCCGGCCAGATCGCCGGCCTCACGTCCGACCAGATCGCGAAGATCGAATCGGCCGACCTGCGCGCCCTGTCGAGTGCCACGCTGCGCGCCCTGACGGACGCCCAGCTGGGCGCCCTGACGTCCGACCAGATGGCCTCGCTGACCACCGCGCAGGTGGCCTCGCTGACCACCTCGCAGATCGCCAACCTGTCGACCGATGACCTGAACGCGCTGACCTCGGTGCAATTCGGTGCGCTGACCTCGGCGCAAGTCACGGCACTGACGGCAGCCCAGGTGGGCAAGCTCGAGAACGAGGACCTGGCCGCGCTGAACACCACGGCCGTCCGCGCCCTCGGCTCGGAAGACCTCGCCGCGCTGTCGACTGACCAGATCGCCGCGATGACCTCGGTGCAGTTCGGTGCCCTGGCCTCCAGCCAGATCGCCGGCCTGACGTCCGACCAGATCGCGAAGATCGAGTCGGCCGACCTGCGTGCGCTGAGCTCCTCGACGCTGCGCGCGCTGACCGACAGCCAGCTCGCCGGCCTGACCTCCGACCAACTGGGCGCCCTGACCACGGCCCAGGTGGGTTCATTGACCACGGACCAGATCCACGGCCTCTCCAGCGCCTCGCTGAACGCCCTCGGCAGCGCGCAGTTCGCCGCCCTCACCGCGACCCAGGCCGCGGCGCTGACGACGGACCAGATCTCCAAGCTGGAGACCGAGGACCTGCGTGCGATGAACGTGTTCTCGGTGCGGGCGCTCGACGCGGCCCAGCTGGGTGCGCTGACCTCCGACCAGATCGCGTCGCTGAGCACGATGCAGGTCACCTCGCTGACGACGGCACAGATCGCCGGGTTGTCCACCGATGACCTGAACGCGCTGAGCGCCACCCAGTTCGCCGCCATCACCGGCGCCCAGGCGGCCGCGATGACGGTGGCCCAGGTGGCCGCGCTGCAGACCGACGACCTCGCGGCGATGAGCACCAACGCGATCCGCGCCCTGACGACCGACCAGATCGTCGCGCTCACCTCCGACGAGTTCGTCGCGATGGGCACGGCCCAGTTCGGCGCGATGACCGCGGCCCAGGCGGCCGTGATCCAGACGGCCGACCTGGTGCACATCGACACGGTGGACCTGCGAGCCTTGAGTTCCACCGCGCTGCGCGGCCTCACGGATGCCCAGCTCGATGCGCTGACCACCGACCAGCTGACGTCGCTGTCCACGTCGCAGATCGCGTCGTTGACCACGTCGCAGGTCTCGCACCTGACCTCGGATGACCTGAACACGCTGTCGTCGTCGCAGTTCTCTTCGTTCACCAGCGCGCAGATCGCGTCGCTGACGACCGACCAGTTCTCGCAACTCGACACCGCGCACATCCAGGCGCTGACGACCCTCCAGATCGACGGCCTGACCGTCGAGCAGGTGCAGGCGATCACGACCGACCAGATCGCGGGCCTGGAAACCGCCGACATCGCCTCGATGTCGATGACCCAGATCGCCGGCATCGACGGGGACCAGTTCACCGCGATGACGGACGACCAGCGCAACGCGATGTTCATGACCTCGCCGATCGTCCTTGACCTCGACGGCAACGGCGTGCACACCGCCGCCGCGGCCAACGGCGTCAACTTCGACCTGAACGCGACGGGCTCGGCCAACAAGGTGGGCTGGGTTTCCGCCACCGACGGCCTGCTGGTCGTGGACCGCAACCACGATGGCCAGATCAACAACGGCACGGAACTCTTCGGTTCCGCGACCCGCACCGCCGACGGCAAGATGGCCGGCAACGGTTACGTCGCGATGGCCCAGGAGGACAGCAACCACGACCTGAAGCTGGACGCGTCGGACGCGACCTTCAAGGACCTGCGTGTGTGGGTCGACGCGAACCAGGACGGCAAGACCGACACCGGCGAGCTGAAGACGATGGAGGAACTCGGGATCCAGTCGCTGGACCTGCGCGCCCTCACCGGCACGGAAGTCGACAACGGCAACCTGCTGGGCCTGGTGTCGAGCTACACCACCACCGACGGTGCTGAGCATGCGATGGCCGACGTCTGGTTCGCCAAGGACGTCACGCCGGCCGCGGCAACCGTCAGCCTGTCGGACGTGCTGGCTGCGCCGACGGCCGACCTGATGCCGGGCCTGACCAGCGCGGCGGTGACCCCGGTCACTGCCACGCAGGCCAGCATCGGCGGGGTGGCGGCCGGTTCGCTGCTCGACGACGACAGCAACAAGCCGCTGCCGCTGATCTGATCGACTGACCGCTTGGGTCCAACCCGCCCTGCCGCACCCTGAGGTGCGGCGGGCGGGTTGTTTTTTTGGGTGGGCCGCCGCCACATGTCGTCTGTCACACGGCGGGTGACCCGCTGCAACGCGGGTGGTACCTCGGGCTCGCACCATGGCCTGGCGGCATCCCCCGCGCCAGCATGGACCCGAACATGACATCCAGTTTCCCGAGCACGGCCCTCTCAGCGATGGTCAGCGCCGTCTCCCATGAACCCGAAGGCCCGCTGGCCGACGCGGCGGCCCACCTGGACCCCCGCGTGCGGGCCGAGATCGACCATGCCCGCGTGGACCTGTACTGCGGCCGCGATGCCGAGGCGGTCGCCAACATCCGCGCGGCCCGGGAACACCTTCGGGAGAACGCGGGTGTACGCCAGGCGCAGGCACTGGCCGACCTGGACGAGGCCGCGTGGTTCGCCCGCCTGGGCCGCACGGCGCCGGCCGAACTCGCCCTCGAACGCGCGCTGCTGCACGCCGGGCTGATGCCCTCGCCGGGCTGAGAGGCTGAGAGTCTTTCGATCATGCCCGCTCATCACGCCAAAAGACGTCCGCTCGTCGTTGCGAATGCTCGCCATAGCCCGAGCTATGGCTCCGCTTCGCGCCTAGATCGGCCGCCTTTTGGCGCGCTGCTCGGGCACGCTCGAAAGCGGTAGCCCGCCCCGCGCTCGGTGAGGATGAGTGCGGGGTGGGCCGCATCGGCCTCGATCTTCAGGCGAAGGCGCCGCACCTGCACGTCGATCGTGCGGTCGTAGACCTCGGCCTCGTGCAGGCGGGTCATCGACAACAGCTGATCGCGCTGGAGCACGCGGCGCGGCGCGCGGCAAAGCGCACTGAGCAGGCTGAACTCGCCGTTGGACAACTCCACCGATTCGCCCTGCGGCGACACCAGGCGCCGGGTACGCAGGTTCAACTCCCAACCGGAGAAGCGGAAGGCCCGGCGCGTGTTGTCGCGCTCGGGCAGCGTGGCCTGCACCTGGTAGCGGCGCAGCACGGCCCGCACGCGGGCCAGCAGCTCGCGGGGGCTGAACGGTTTGGTGACGTAGTCGTCCGCGCCGAGTTCGAGGCCCATCACGCGGTCGGCTTCCTCGTTGCGCCCCGTCAGCAGCACGATGGGCACGGTGGCCCGCTCGCGCAGCTGGCGCGCCAGCTGCATGCCGTCTTCCCCGGGGAGTTTCAGGTCCAGCAGCACGAGGTCGATCGACTCGCTGTCGAAGAGCCGGAACATGTCGGCACCCGACATGCCGGCGCTGACACGCATGTCGTTGTTGCCCAGGTACTCGGTCACGAGGTCCCGGACGCCTGGGTCATCGTCGATCACGAGAATGTGGGGGGTGGTGGCAACGTTCATGGCGGGATGTGAGTGGGACGGAACCATCCTAGCGGATGTCGCCTGCCCCAGTCCATGTCACCGGCGGGCGGGCGGCTGTCATTCCGTTGGATGGCCAGGGTCACGGGGCGCCCCCATCGGAACGCCCTGCCCCGTGACCGCATGTTCCGCAGGCCCCGAGGCGCGCACATTGCGGCCGATCGCGCCCACATTTCAGATGTCATGGAACGCGTCACCCGGCCTCGCCTGGCTGCGCTGACACGGCGCGCCCGGCACCCGCGCATTGCAGCTGTCACATCCGTGCCGGTGCGACGACATGCCACCGTGCGCGGCCCCGGCGATGCTGGACGCCACGAGGACCTGCCATGCCCCATCCGACACCCACCGCGACCACCCCCTGCCCGGCGCAGGCGCACCTGCTCATCCATGCGGAGATCGAGCCCGCGGCACCGCGCGGCCGGCGCGACGCACCGTGGCAGCGGCTGCTCGCCCTGTGGGCACGAAAGCGCCCCGCGCCGCGCCCGTTGCGGGTGCGGATCCAAGACGTGGCACACCACGAAGTGGCCGCCTTCGAGGAACCCGGCGCCTTGCTCGACGTGACACTGCCGGAAGGCACGTACCACGTCATGACCGAACTGGGATCCGTGCGCCGGGGCTACACCATGACCCTGCAGGCCGGTGGCGTGTTCGACCTCTACCTGCCGCAGGGCGGGTCGTGACGCTCAAGGAAGCGCCGGGCCGCCCCAAGTTTCCTTGACACCCCCACGGGGGGCGGGCTGGGCGCAGCCCGGCCCTGGGGGCGCTCAGAACCGCCCGACCATCCACGCCGGCATCTGCAGGGCATGGGGCGACGCCAGGGCTTCCAGCAAGCGGGCGCGCTGACCCGCCTCGTCGACGGCCCGGTGGGAATGGTCCACGCGGGCGGCATCGTCCGCCGTGTGCTGCGTGGCAAGCCATTTCCGGTGGCGCACCATCGCGATGGCCATGTCGGCCTTGTCGAGGTGCACCAGCCAGAGCAGCGGGTCCTTGACCACGTCGAACGCTTCGACCGCGAAGTGAAAGCCCGGGGCCCAGGTGGCCGGGCGGGACACGAGCACCGGCTTGCGGTAGTGCGGGTTCGGCACCAGGTGACGGCGCTGGTGGGTGAGCGGGCGGTCCGGATCCAGCGGGGCATCCTGCAACGGGTGCATCACCAGGTCCACGGCGTGGGCAGGCTCCACGATGCGGGGCGGCCCGGTATCGGCGGCCAGCCGCGCCAGGAACGCCTCGACGCCCTCCTCGGACACGAGCAGCTCGTCCACGTCGACGTGCAACACCCAACGGTACTGCGTCAGCAAGAAGCGCTGGAACTGGTTGCAGAACTGCGCCATGTTGGCGTGGTCCGTGGCACCTCGCGGCAGCCGGACCACCTGGGTCTGCGGCGAAAGCACCTCGCGCACGGGTTCGTCGGACCCATGGTCGATCACGAACAGGTGCGCGTGGGGCAGGTAGGTCGCGTAGTGCCGCTCCCAGATCCGCGCCATCACCGCGTCGTTGTAGACGTGCGTGCACGCGGCGAGCAAGGCCGGCCGCGCATACGGCGTGGTGCTGAACCCTGGCAGGGCGAGCGTCGCGAAGTCCACCAGCGGCGCGAAGAATGACTGGTGGAACAGCAGCGGTTCGGCCGCCAGGTGGGCCTGCTGGCCCACGTCGGTGACCAGCACCTGGAGTGGCGCGTCGCGGTGGGACATGAGCGCGCGCTCGAAGCTGAAGGCGGTGTCACCCAGGCGGAGCCAGCCATCGTCGCCCACGCCGGTCACGTTCAGGCGGTAGCCTCGCCCGTCGGCCACGAGCAGGAGCCGGTGCGCTTGTGCGTCGAAGCCCCGCCAGTCGAGTTTCAGGGCGATGTCACGGTCGGGTGAGATGCGGTGGGCAATGGCCATGCGGGCGGTTCATGAATGAACCCCGCATTGTGCGATGCACCAGCCTCTCAGGCCGGTCGCAGCTTGAAGACGTACTGGAACGGCAGCGCGTCGGCGGCGGCCTGTTCCGGGTCGAACCCGCCGGCCACCGCAAAACCGCGGATCGCCTGCAGGATGCCTTCTTGCTGCGGCACCGGCGCCAGGTTGCGCGTCAGCCCCTGTTCGATGCGCCAGCCGGCGTTCTGGAACATCTCCAGCAGCGTGATGCGGGTGAACCAGCGGATGTGCGTGCGGTCGAGCAGGCCCGAATCCTCGTAGCGGAAGTTGCCCGACGCGAGGCGCCACTGCACGCTCCAGTGCTGGGCGTTCGGGACGCACACGAGCAGCGTGCCATCGGCGTCGATCGCGGTGCGGATGCGGCGCAGCAGCAGCCACGGATCGCGCAGGTGTTCGAGGCAGTCGCCGAAGATCCAGCAGTCGCTCGGGAAGAGGCCGTCCCAGCGGGCCGGTTCGATCTTCTCGATGTCGCAGGAGAACGCCTCGGTGCAATGCGCCGCGGCCACCTGGGCGTAATCGGGGTCGATGTCGATGCCGACGTAATCGGTCGACGGCGAGCGCTGCCGCACCACGCGGGCAAGCGCGCCCTGCATGCACCCCACTTCGACGATGCGCCGGGCCGCGAGCGGCACGAGGGACAGCAGTTCGGCGTTGACGATGTCGTGGGCGGGAGTCTGTTTCATGGATCGGGGCCTCGGGCGTGGCGGAATCAGCAGGGAGCAGTAGACCGCGGGCGCCTCGCCGTCGATGGGCCGAAAAGCAGGCAAGGCGCCCGCCAGATCGGCCGGTGCGGGTCAGGCCGCCTGCGCGCCGGCCGCGAACCGCGCCCGGATCTCGCCGTAGGCCCGCAGGTATTCCGGGAAGCCGGTCTTCAGGAAGGCCGTCTTCAGCGCGTCGCTCAGCACCGCCTCGTGCGGATGCTGGCGAAAGCGCGTCATGGACCAGCCGAACCCGAACGGATTGGCCGCCTTCACCCGCCAGCGCGGGTCGGTGGACAGCAGCAGCGACGCGAGCCGCTCCTGGATGAACACCTTGCGCTGGGCCGCGTTCGGGTACGTGGTGGGCACGGTGCACCGTGCCTTCAGCACGGAATCGGGCCCTTCGCACAGCGCGAAGAACTGCTCGGCCAGGGCCAACCACTCGCGCCAGAACGCCGGGCGGGCCACGAAGTAGTTCGAGAACACCACGCGGCTCGAGTCCATCACCATCGTGCGCACGGGCGCCGGCCGGCCGATCGACGCGAGGAACCCTTCCACCGCCTCCATCAGCCCGGGGTCGAAGGCCTCGCCCTGCTCGAAGACGTTCAGGAAAAACGCGCCCATGTCGGGCTGCGGGGAAAACAGCACCACGTCGTGATCCGCCGCGGCGGACCGCACGAAGTCGGTGACCTGTGCGTGCGAGAGCTGCGTCTTGGCACCGAACTTCGGTGAAAAGAAACCGTAGAACGCGTTGTCGTCCAGGGTTTCGGACAGCAGGAAGCGCCGGATGGGCCAGAACTCGTACCAGTCGGGCCGCGCGTTGTCGGTGTTGTCGAGCACGCGGTAGCCGGGTTCCACGGCCGCGCGCGTGGCCTCGGAGTAGGCGATCTGGTACAGGTGCACCGGAGGCATCGCGGCCTCGGCCGCCAGCAGCCGCTCCTCGTGCTGGCGCATGTGGAAACGCGCGATCGTGGAGACACGCGAGGCGCTGCGGTACAGCGCGGTCATGCGGTGCGGCGGGATCACCGGGTTCGTCACGTACCACGGCAAGTGCTTCGCCGTGTACGCACCGGCAATGCGCAGCTGGCGCTGGGCCAGGCCACGCTTGTTGAACACGTGGAACGTCGTGTCGACATCGGCCGCATACACCTCGAGCGCCTCGCCATCGACCCGCTGCGCCCAGAACTTCGACTCCCACTCGAAGATGCTCTGGCCGCGGTGGTAGTCCGGGTACTGGAACATCAGGTGATGGTCCGCCAGGTCGAGTGCGAAACCCACCTTCATGGCCTGGTGGCGGTCCGACATCTCGCACATCACGTCGAGGAAGCCGGCCGGCAGGTCGGGATGGAACTGCAGGTCGGGGTCGGTGACGCAGAACTTGTCGGGCAGCGTGTCGTAGATTTCCGGCCGCGCCCAGCACAGGTGGCCCAGGTTCCCGGTGTTGCGGATCACGCGGCACGACAGCGTGTCGAGGTACGCCTGCGTTTCGTCCCAGGTGCTCGCGTTGTCGATCACGACGATGTCGTTGCATCGCAGGCGCTGGAGCTGCGCGATCGTGTTCGCCACGAACTCGTGGTTGTTGAACGAGATGATCAGGACGGGCAGCGTCATGGCGCCAGTATCACTGCAGGCGGGACAGCACGCCAAGGCCAAGCGACCACATCAGCGCGGTGGCCTGCTGGCCGTCGTACAGCGCGTTCACGTAGGCGATGCGCAGGTTGTAGTGTTCGCTCTCCGACGACATCACGTCGAACAGCGAGCGGCGCCCCAGCTGCTGCCACTGCTGCAGCGTGAAGTTGCGCACCTGGTTGCTGTCGCGCACCACCTCGACGGTGCGGCGGGCGCGATCGAAGGACGACGAGGCCTGCTCGTACACCTCGGCCATGCGGAACTTGCGCGACTCGAGCGCTTCGGCGCGCTGCAGGCGGGCGGCGTCGGCGCGCTTGCGGGCAGCGCTGGCGCTGTAGTCGTTGCCGGCGTTGTAGAGCGGGATGTTGAACGTGAGCCCGGCGAAGTAGGACGACTGGTTGTCGACGCCCCTGATCTTCGACCCCGTGACCGACACACCCACCTGCGGGCGCTGGCCGGCCACGACGGCACTGGCGTAGCGGTCGCTCGCCTCGGCCTGGGCCGACAGCTGCGCGATCTCGTTCGAACGTTCCGCTTCCGCGATCAGCGCGGGCAGGTCCGGCAGGCCGAGCAGGCCGTTCGGGATGGCGTCGTCCGCCGGCAGCGCATCGCCCACGAAGCGGCGCAGGCGCACCTCGATCTGCTTGACCGCCGAGACGGTCTGCACCCGTGCCAGTTCGGCCTGCTGCTGCGTCTTGCGTGCCTGCACGAGTTCGCTCGCACGGCCCTTGTCGGCCGACACGATGGTCTCCAAGGCCTGCACGAGGCAGCTCATCTTGCGGGCGAACTGCTGGTACACCTGGGCCTGCACGCGGTACCGGCCGCGCTCGAGCACGAGCGAGACGGTCTGCAGGCCGATCTGTTCTTCGGCGCTCAGCTCGCCCAGGCGGGCGGCCTCGGCCAGCTGGCCGCGCCATTCGGCGAGGCGGTTGATGCGGCCGCCGTCGTACAGGGGCATCGTCAGGGACAGCGTCGCGCGGCCCTGGTTGCCGGTCTGGTCGGGGTAGCCCGGTGTCATCAAACCGGAACGGCCCAGCGTGCCGCCGAGGTTCGCGATGGGCCGGCCGGCCACGTCCGCTTCCTTGGCGTCATCCGCTGCGGCCTCGGCCAGCAGCTTCGCCGCCCCGATGCCGTGGTTGCGCCGCACCGCCTCGCGCACGAGGCCCTGGATGTTCATGCGGGGACCGGCCGACTCCGTGGGCACAGCCTCCACCCCGGTGCCGATGCGCGACTCGATGGTTTCCTCATCGAGGCAGCGCGCCATCGCGGGCCAGGCCAGGCAGGCAGCCGCCAGCACACCGCACAGGCGTGTCAGACGGGGCAAGGGTCGGTTCATGGGGTCACTCCGGGCTGTCAGAGCCGCATGTGCGGCTGACCTCCAGTTGACCGCAAGACCTTCCCCGGTGATGCCCGGAAAGCCGGGGGGAAAACGGGCCAGTTCTGGCGGGATGGGCCGTCCCTGCGGAGCGGCACGGCTGCCCGGGGAAAATCAACCTGAACGGCGGCGTTGCCAGGAGGCATCGGAGGTGCGACCGATTCACCGACGGGTCGACTCACTCACAGCGTGGTCATCCCGGCGAATGCCGGGATGACCAGAGAGGGATGACTCGTGGCGAACCGTGTGCGGCAGAACAGCCCATTCAGGGCTTCAACGCGTCGACTTGCTGTCCCGCCTCGACGACGTCCTTGTTCAGCTCGGCGAGGTAGCGGTCGCGCTCCTCGCTGCGCCATTCGGCATCCGAGAAGCTCGTGGCCGCATAACTGCGGCTGGTGTGGACGACGCCGGCCAGGCGCGGCAGCATGGCGCGGTCGGGGAACTGGTCGGGCACCAGCAGGAAACCTTGCACGTCGCGCAGCGTGAGCGGAAAGGCCGGGGCACCGTCGCGCACCAGCTTGCCGAAGAGCGTGAGGCGAAATTCCTGCGCACCCGCAGCCACCTCGTCGTTGAAACTCAGCAGCGCGAAGGGCTTGCCGTTCGCATCGTCCACGCGGGCACTGACCACATAGCGGCCGGGCCGCGCCACGCGGGCCTTCATGAAGAAGTCGAGCGACCCGTTGTTCAGGGCCTCGCGCACCCCCGCCCATTCGGCCGGTACCAGCGGCTGGTAGACCACGTCGAAGTAGACGTTGCCCAGTTGCCCGCCCTGGTTGAGGTAGACCTGCACGCGAATGGTGCCGGCGAAGTCGGCAAAGCCTTGCGTGGACGGCTGCAGCACGGCGCTGAGCGTGCCGTCACCGCTGTTGGCGTCAGTGAAGTTCACCGCCACCTGCGACCTGCCCGCCACCTGGCGACGGTCCGGGAGGTCGCCGGCGAGCGCCCGGGTCACCAGCAGCGGCAGTGTCTGGCCTTTGTCGTCCACCGCGCGAACGGTGAAACGCACCGACTCGTCGCCACTGGCGTACACGCGGTCCTGGGTGGTGCGCACCCGCACGCCCTGCCCCGGTTCGCCCCCCGGCGTGCGCAACGGGATGTCATCGGCAATCGGGTTGAAGGGGTGCACCTGGTCGGGGTGTTCCAACAGTGGGCGCGCTTCGTGCGGGTAGCGCGTGGAATGCCGATACGTAGCCAGCGTGTTCTCGGCCCGCGCAAGCCGGCCTTGCCACAGCGCGAGCTTCGCCTCCCGTGCGCGCTGGGCTTCGACGGTGAAGGGCGATGCGCCGGTGGGCACCGGCGACGCGGCCGATGCGGGAGCCGGCGCCGCCGCGACGGGCGCGGCCGGGACCACCGCCGGGGTTTCTTCGCTCAGCAGCAGCACGCCGGCCAGCACCGCCGCCGCGACACCCGCGATGACGGCGCCCAGGGTACGCGACATGCCGCCGCCCTCAGCGCGCGTTGGCCACCATGTCGGCACGCACCTTGGACACCACGCCGCCCCAGGCCTTCCCGGTGGAGTGCTTGAAGGCCTCCGCGTCATCGCGGAACGCCACCGAGTGGTTGCTCCACTTCGCGCGGCCGCCCTGGTTGGCCGCCGAGCCCAGGGTCAGGTCGTTGCACAGCCAGTCCCCGGGGTTGCAGTAGCTGCCACCGGAACTGCCCGAGACGCCACCGCTGGAGTGGTAGGCCACCACCTCGTCGTCTTGTCCTGGCAGCACGAAGGAGTACGCCGTGCCGTTCGCACCGGTGTACATGTAGAACCAGGTCGAGCGTGTGTTGTTGTGGTCGTACATGGCGCGCGCCGTGCTGGTCTTCAGGTCTGACACCAGCGGCTCCGAGATGGCCCAGTCGCCGGCATCGGCCAGCTCGCTGCCGCCGCCAGCGCCCGCGGCCACGTCGACCCACTTGATGTTCCAACCCGTCTGGGTGCCGCCGCCGCTGGCATTGCTGCACACGCCATCCGAGCCGGGCACCGCGTTCTTGTTCTGGCGAGTGCTGCCGCCGTACATCGACAGCGTGTAGCCGATCATCAGGTCACCCGCGCTGTGCGCCGCGATGTAGCACCAGTTGGTGCCCGTGCAGTAGCAGTCCAGCGCATTGCGCACCAGGTAGTTCTGGTCCGAGATGTGGTTGTAGCCATCCCAGTTGACCGACTTCTTGTTGACACCGGCCTCGGTGGAAGACGGCCCCCAGTAAGTGAAGTCGGCATAGTTGCCGAGCACACCGCCGCCGGTGCGGCCGTTGATCCACAGAGAGTGGTTGGTGGCCACCGCAGCCGTGGCCAAAGTGACCATCACGGCGCCAAACGCCCACAGACCTGCACGCACGAACTTCTGCATGAGAGCTCCTCCGGTGTTATTGATTTCTCGGAACGGGACTTGCCGGACCCCGGTCCAGCAACCGCGAGAGCCTATTCCAGGCCGATTGCAACTGGGTGACAGACATCACCCTATAGACAACAAGGCGAACTTATCGCATGCCGCCCGTTACCCAGGAGCGAAGCGACTGGGGGCTAACGTTCCCGAAATGCTTCGCGCGACTTCAGCATGGGCCGAAGCATGAAATCAAGCACCGACCGCTCCCCGGTCCGCACCTCGACCGTCCCGGTCATCCCCGGCAGCACCGGCAGCGGCTTGCTGCCTTGCTTCAGCGTCGACTTCTCGCCGCGCACGAGCACGCGGTAGTAGGTCTGGTCGGGTGACGCGCCCTTCTCGGTTTCACCCAATGCGTCGGGGCTGATGTATTCGATCTTGCCCTTCAGGCCGCCATAGGTGGTGTAGTCGTAGGCAGCCAGCTTGATCTCCACGGCCTGGCCCAGGCGCACGAAACCGATGTCCTTCGGCTTGACGCGGGCCTCGACCAGCACCCGCGAGCTGAGCGGCACGATCTCCATGATGGGCGCGCCGGGGCTGATCACCCCGCCGATCGTGCCCGTGCGGATGTTCTTGACGAGGCCGCGCACCGGCGACGTGAGCACGGTGCGGCGCAACACGTCGGCTCGGCCGGCGATCTGCTCGTCGAGCAGCGCCAGCTCGGTCTGGACACGAACCAGGTCCGTGCTGGCGTCCTGCCGGAATTTGTTGACGCGCTCCTGGCTCTGCAGCTGCAGGTCATTGACCTGGCGGCGCAGGCGCATCACCTCGACGTCGGACATCAGGCCCTTGGACGCCATCGCCTCGGAGACCCCGAGTTCGCGCATCAACAAGCCCACGCTGCGCTGGTTCGCGGCCACCGCAGCGTCGAGCGAATGCTTGCGCGCACCATAGGCCTCGGTCTCGGCCGACACGATGCTGGCCGCCTCGGTCACGTCGGGCGGGAACTTCAGCGGGCGGCCGCTGGACTCGGCCACCAGCCGGGCCACGGTGCCCTTGAGCGCCAGCCGCTTGGCCTGGCCTTCGTTCTGCTGCGATTCGAATCGGGTGGGGTCGAGCTGCAGCAGTTCCTGGCCCTCCTGCACCTGCATGCCTTCGCGCACGTACAGCTCGCGCAGCAGGCCGCCTTCCAGGCTGGCGATGACCTGCTCGCGCCCGTCGGGCACCACGCGGCCATCGGCCCGGGTCACCTCGTCCACGCGGGCGATGGCCGACCAGCCGATCGCGGTGACCACGATGATGAGCATCAGGTACAGGGCCCACGTGATGCGCGGTGTGTCCTCGACCATCTGCGCGGCGCGCAGCTGCGACAGGTAGCGGGTGTCCCCGTCCTTCAGCACGGGGTCCGCGGTTTTCTTGCCGAGGCCGAACATCAGACGGACGCCTCGCGCTGCACCGGCTGGGTGGACGGGTGCATGTGGACGTTTGGCGCGGCATCAGCGGCGGATGCCGCGGGCTTCTGGCCCGACAGCGCCGCCAGCACCGCGGCCTTGGCACCGTCCATCACCACCTTGCCGTTGTCCACCACCACGATGCGGTTGACGAGGTCGAGCACCGCCGGCCGGTGCGTGACCATCACGAGGGTGCGGTTGCCCGCCGCTTCCTTGAGCTGGCGCAGGAACAGCACTTCCGATTGCGCATCCATCGAACTCGTGGGCTCGTCCATCAGCAGGATCTGGGGCTGGGTGACCAGGCACCGCGCCAGGGCCACCAGCTGACGCTGGCCGCCCGACAACAACCCACCCATCTCGCCTACCGGCAGCTCCCACCCCTGCGGGTGGGACGCGATCATGCGGTCGAGTCCGGTGACCTTGGCCACGTCGGTGAGCCGGCCCGCGTCGACTGTGGCACGCCCCATCGTGACGTTCTCGCGCAGCGTGCCGTTGAACAGGCGCGGCTCCTGCGAGACGAAGCCGACTTTCCTGCGAAAGTCGGCCGGGTCGATCTGGCGCAGGTCGATGCCGTTGGCCTCGACCATGCCCTCGGTGGGCTGGTAGAGGCCGCCGAGCAACCGCAGGATCGTGGACTTGCCGCTGCCGATGCGGCCGAGGATCGCGATGCGCTCGCCCGGCTCGAACTTGAGTGTCACGCCCTTGAGCACCTTCGGCCCGGGCTCGCTGCCCACGTCGGGGTAGGCGAACCCGACCTCGTGCAGGCCGAGGCGCCCATTCATCTCGTGGTTGACCACGTAGGTGCGGCCCGCTTCGCGTTCGGTAGGCAACGACATCAGGTGATCGAGCGACACCATCGCGGCGCGCGCGCCCTGGTAACGGGTGGCCAGGCTCACGACGCTGCCGAGCGGGCCGATGGCCCGGCCCGCCAGCATCACGGCGCCGATCAGCGCGCCCCCGGTGATCTCGCCCGCGTGGATGAGGTACACGCCCCACACCAGCATCACGATGGTGACGGCCTGCTGCGCCGCACTCGACAGGTTGTTCGTCCAGCTCGACATGGCCCGGGCCTTCAGCGCCGACGCGGCCGCGGCCGCATTGGCTTCCTCGTAACGTTCGAGAAAGCGCCCCTGCGCGCCCATCGCCTTCAGGTCCTCGAGCCCCTCGACGGCTTCCACCAGCACCCCCTGCAGGTCGGCCTGGTGGGCCATGTTGTCACGCATCGACCGGCGCAGCGACGACTGGATCGCCACGGCCAGGCCGAGGATCAGCGGGATGGCCATCACCAGCACCCAGCCGAGCGGGCCCCCGATCACGAACGCCATGCCGACGAACAGCACGATGAACGGCAGGTCGCTCAGCGCCGACAGCGTGGCGCCGGCGAAGAATTCGCGCACCACCTCGATCTGCGCGAGCTGGTGTGCGTAGGCGCCAGCGGACGGCGGGCGGTGTTCCATGCGCACGTCGAGGCTCTGGCGGAACAGCAGCGAGCCGATGATGTTGTCGCTCTTCTTGCCCGCGGTGTCGATCAGGTGGCTTCGCAGCTGGCGCGACAGCATGTCGAACACCATCGCGAGCGTGGCCGCGGTGGCCAGCGCCCACAGCGTGACGAAGGCCTGGTGCGGGATCACCTTGTCGAACACGACCGAGGTGACGAGCCCCGTGACCATCATCAGCAGGTTGCTCAGCAGCGCCGCCAGCAGCGCCGAACGGTAGTACGGCAGGAAGCGGCGCATCGTGCCCCACAGCCAGTGGGCGCCCGGGTCGCGCAGGATGTCCTCGCGCTGCGCCCGTGCCACGGGCTGCGGCGACACCACGAAGGCGACGCCGGTGTATTCGTTCTGCAGTTCGGATTCGGCCGCCTCGCAGGCGTGGAACTCCGAGCCCGGCATCACCACGTCGTAGCGCGCGCCGCCCTCGCCCGGCGGCAGCCGGCGCACGACGATGCAGGCGTCGCCGTTCTTCAGCAGCAGCACGGCCGGCATCAGGAGCGCATGGATGTCGGGCAGCTTGCGCTGGATCATCCCGGCCGTGAAACCCGCCTCGCGCATGACCCGGATGGCCTGGTCGGGCCCGAGGGCGCCGGACATGGGCAACCCCGACAGCAGCGACGCGGCCGAGCGTTCCCGCCCGTGGTGGCGCGTGAGCCACACGAGCGACTGCAGCAAGGCGTCATCCGCGCCCGCACCCTCGCCTGCGGCCGCGAGGGCCGCTTCGTCGTTCAGAAAGGGTTCCTGACGGGCGGACATGGTGGGAGGTGGGCGCGCTCTCGGTGCGGGGATCAGAGGCTGAGAGTTTTTCGAGCGTGCCCGAGCAGCGCGCCAAAAGGCGGCCGATCTAGGCGCGAATGCTCGCCATAGCTCGGGCTATGGCGAGCATTCGCAACGACGAGCGGGCGTCTTTTGGCGTGATGAGCGGGCATGATCGAAAGACTCTCAGCCTCTCAGGCGGCGCGATGCGCCACGGCGAGGCGTTCGAAGGCGGTTTCGAGGTCACGCACCAGCGCCGGCACATCGAACAGGCGCGACTGGCGGCCGTGTTCGGCGAGGTAGCGCTTGTGCGAGGCCACGCGCATCGGGTTCTGCCCCAGCTGCACCGCGAGGCGTTCGTACGACGGCATGTCGAATGTCACCAGGTCGGGCAGGCCCACGTTCGTCAGCAGGCTGCCGGCCATGCGCGAGATGTAGGTGCGGCCCGAAAGCGTCAGGATGGGCAGGCCCATCCACAGCGCATCGCTGGCGGTGGTGCCGCCGTTGTACGGGAAGGTGTCGAGGAACAGGTCGGCCAGCTGGAAGCGGGCCAGGTACTCGGGCGGGGCCACCCGCGGCGCGAAGACCAGGCGGTCGCGGGCCACGCCGTGGGCGTCGGCCTCGGCGAGCAGGTTCTCGCGGCACCATTCGTTGTCGGCCAGCAGCCACAGCACGCTGTTGTCCACCTGCGCGAGGACGCGCATCCAGGTGCGGAACAACGCGTCGGTGAACTTGAAGTTGTTGTTGAACGAGCAGAAGACGAACTTGTCGCCGGGCAGCCCGTAGTCGGCGCGCGCGGGCGCCCTGGCCACCTCGCGCTGGCGGTCGCTCACCTGGTAGCAGTGCGGCACGTACAGCGGCTTTTCGGTGCAGTACGGCAGCAGTTCCGGAGGCATCACGAACGGGTCGGCGATGATCCAGTCCACCCCGGGCAGCCCGGTGGTGCCCGGGAAACCGAGGTAACTCGCCTGGATCGGCGCCGGGCGCTTGCCCAGGATGGCAGGCCGGGCGCCGTTGGTCAGGCCTTGCAGGTCGATCAGGATGTCGATGCCACAGTCGGCGATGCGCCGGGCGGCGGTGTCGTCGTCCAGGCCGGCCAGCGGCACGAAATGGTCCATCGCCGCGCGCAGGCGGGCGCGCAGCGGCGTGCCGTCCTCCCGGCTCCAGCAGAAGGCGAACACCTCGAACCGGCTGCGGTCATGCAGTTCGAACAGCTCGGCGGTGAGCAGCCCCACCGCATGCATGCACAGGTCGCCCGACAGGTAACCGATGCGGATGCGGCCGGTGCGGGCCGGGCGGCCCTGGTGGTACGGCACGTCGGCGGCCTTCGGCACCCGCTCGTGCACGAACCGCTGGGCGGCCATCAGCTGCAGTGCCGGGTCGTCGGTGGCGCTCAGCATCGCGAGCGGCGACGTGCCCACCACGAGCTGGTTCACCGTCACCTCGCCCACGGGCTCGTATTGCGGCCATTTGCACTGCTTCTGGCGCAGGTGGACGTAGTGCTGGATCACGTCCGGCTGGGTGGGTTTCACGCGCAGGCTCTGGCGCAGGAACACCTCGGATTCGTCGTAGCGCCGCTGCACTTCCAGCAGGCGGGCGGAATTGTTGATGGCGTGCAGGCGCAGGTCGAGCGCGCCGGGCACGGCCCCGGTCTCGCCGATCACCTGCTTCCACTCGGCCAGGGCGTCTTCCACCCGGCCCTGCTGCTCCAGCTGGTGGCCCAGGTTGACCCGGGCCTGCTGGAAGTCGGGCTTGAACTGGAGCGCCTGGCGGTAGGCCCGTTCGGCGTCCTGCGGCCGGCTCAGCGCGCCGAGCACGGTGCCCCAGTTGAAGCAGGCGATGTGGCGGTGGGGGGAATCGGTACCCGCGATCCAGTGTTCGTACAGCCGCGCCGAGGCTTCCGCCAACCCGGTCTGGTTCAGGCGCTCGGCACTGGCCAGCAGGTCGCTCAACTGCATGCCGCCGGACCGGGCGAGCGCGATGTCACGCTCCAGCGCGGTCTGGGGGGGCATGGCGGCACTGCCCGCGGGGGGCAGGCGGGGGTCGGTCGGGTTGTTCATGGGCCACGGAGGGGGATGAGGCCCCCCGATTGTGGGCAGGCAGGCCGGGTTCCGGTCGTGCCAATAGGGGGGCGATTCATGCACTATTCCGCGGCGTGGCCCCGGGCGTCAACCACCGCAAACCCCCTGTCGCCCGGGGGAGACCAGGGCCCTTCCCGATGGGCGTGCATGTTCTCCGCCACCGTGGCAGGATGCCGGCTGCACCGCGTGACCCTTGTCACACCCGGCCGAGGGTGCAGGGGCACAATCACCGCACACCTCCAGGAGAGCATTGATGGCCACCCAGAAGAAGACCGCATCCCACGCTTTTGACGGCACCCTGAAGAGCTTCAAGACCGCATCCGGCACGTCCGGCAAGTTTTTCTCGCTGCCCGAGCTGGCCAAGACCTTCCCGAACGTCAACAAGCTGCCCATTTCGGTGCGCATCGTGCTCGAATCCGTGTTGCGCAACTGCGACGGCCGCAAGGTCACGGCGGACCACGTCGCGCAGCTGGCCAACTGGTCGCCCAGCGGCGAGCGCACCGACGAGATCCCGTTCGTGGTGGCCCGCGTGGTGCTGCAAGACTTCACCGGCGTGCCGCTGCTGGCCGACCTGGCCGCCATGCGCAACGTGGCCATCGAGCAGGGCAAGAACCCGAGACGCATCGAACCGCTGGTGCCCGTGGACCTGGTGGTGGACCACTCGGTGATGGTGGACCACTACGGCACGAAGGATTCACTCGACCTCAACATGAAGCTCGAGTTCAAGCGCAACAACGAGCGCTACGAGTTCATGAAGTGGGGCATGCAGGCGTTCGAGACTTTCGGCGTCGTGCCGCCGGGGTTCGGCATCGTCCACCAGGTGAACCTCGAATACCTCGCCCGCGGCGTGCACCAGCAGGGTGACGTCTACTACCCTGATTCGCTCGTGGGCACCGACAGCCACACCACGATGATCAACGGCATCGGTGTGGTGGGATGGGGCGTGGGGGGCATCGAGGCCGAAGCCGGCATGCTGGGCCAGCCCGTGTATTTCCTGACCCCGGACGTGGTGGGCTTCGAGCTGACCGGCCAATTGCGCGAGGGTGTCACGGCCACCGACCTGGTGCTCACCGTGACCGAACTGCTGCGCAAGGAAAAGGTGGTGGGCAAGTTCGTCGAGTTCTTCGGCGAAGGCACCAGCACGCTCGCCCTCCCCGACCGCGCCACCATCGCCAACATGGCCCCCGAGTACGGCGCCACGATGGGGTTTTTCCCGGTGGACGAAAAGACCATCGCGTACTTCGAGGGCACTGGCCGCACGAAAAGGGAGATCGAGGCGTTCGAGGCCTACTTCCGCGCGCAGAAGATGTTCGGCGTGCCGCGGTCGGGTGACATCCACTATTCCAAGGAAGTCTCGCTCGACCTCGGTGCGGTGACCCCGTCGCTCGCCGGCCCGAAGCGCCCGCAGGACCGCATCGAACTGGGCAAGATGCGCAAGGAGTTCACCGAACTCTTCTCGAAGCCCACGTCGGCCAACGGCTTCAACCAGCCGGCCGACAAGCTGGACAAGGTCTACACCACCAGCAGCGGCCTCGACGTGCGCAACGGCGACATCCTGATCGCGGCCATCACCTCGTGCACCAACACCTCCAACCCGGCCGTGCTGCTGGCGGCGGGACTGCTGGCCAAGAAGGCCGTCGAACACGGCCTGACGGTGGCGCCGCACATCAAGACCTCCATCGCCCCGGGGTCGCGCATCGTCACCGAGTACCTCGACAAGACCGGCCTCAGCCCGTACCTCGACAAGCTCGGTTTCGCGCTGGCCGGCTACGGCTGCACCACCTGCATCGGCAACGCCGGCGACCTCACGCCCGAGCTGAACCAGGTGATCACCGACAACGACCTGATCTGCGCGGCCGTGCTGTCGGGCAACCGCAACTTCGAGGCCCGCATCCACCCGAACATCAAGGCGAACTTCCTGGCGTCGCCCCCGCTCGTGGTGGCCTATGCCATTGCCGGCAACGCCAACCGCGACCTGATGACGGAACCCGTGGGCAAGGGCACGAACGGCCGCGACGTGTACCTGGGCGACATCTGGCCCAGTGCGGACGAGATCCACAAGCTGATGAAACACGCGATGAACGCCAAGGTGTACCGCGAGAGCTATGCCGCGGTGAAGGCGCAACCGGGCAAGCTGTGGGAGAAGATCGACGGCGTGAAGGGCGAGGTGTACTCCTGGCCCAAGAGCACCTACATCGCCCGCCCGCCGTTCTTCGACGGGTTCCACATGGAACCCGGCCTGACCGACCTGGGTGTGAAAAGCGCCCGCGCGATGGCGCTCTTCGGCGACTCCATCACCACCGACCACATCTCCCCGGCCGGCTCCATCAAGGAACAATCGCCTGCGGGCCAATGGCTCAAGGACAACGGGGTGCAGAAGGCCGACTTCAACAGCTACGGCTCGCGCCGCGGCAACCACGACGTGATGGTGCGCGGCACCTTCGCGAACGTGCGCATCAAGAACCTGATGATCCCGGCGGATGCCGACGGCAGCCGCGAGGAAGGTGGGCTCACCCTCTTCCAGCCCGGCGGCAAGAAGATGTTCATCTACGACGCCGCCATGAAGTACATGGCCGCGAACACGCCCACCATCATCTTCGCCGGCGAGGAATACGGCACCGGTTCGTCACGCGACTGGGCGGCCAAGGGCACGCAGCTGCTGGGCATCAAGGCCGTGGTGGCGCGCAGCTACGAGCGCATCCACCGCTCCAACCTCGTGGGCATGGGGGTGTTGCCGTTGCAGTTCAAGGGCACTGACTCGTGGGAGTCGCTGGGCATCCAGGGCGACGAGGAATTCGACATCAAGCTCGGCACCGAACTCAAGCCGCAACAGGACGCCACCCTCGTCATCAAGCATGCCGACGGCACCTTCCGCGACGTGGGCCTCACGCTGCGCATCGACACGCCGATCGAGGTGGACTACTACAAGCATGGCGGCATCCTGCCGTTCGTGTTGCGCCAACTCCTCGCGGCGTAGCTGGCCCCCCACGTCGCTTCGCTCCTGCCCCCCCGAGGGGGGCGCCCGCGGTCGCCCGGGGGACCCGGGCTCGGCGGTAGCTTGATCTGGCGCTTCGCTTCGCTCGCTTGCCTGGCGTTCGCGGTTCGGGGCGTTGCTCGCTGCGCGTCGCTCGCCCACGGGCTGTCACCCCGGCCTCACTTTGTCATCCCGGCGGAGGCCGGGATCTCCAACGCTGCCTGGACGCTATGAACTTCCGGTGGGCCGCCCCTCAGGCTACAAGTAGTTCTTTGACGTGATGCCCATCGAGACGTAGATGCTCGTGACACCCTCCACGCCGATGTCGGCCGGGGTCACCCAGTCCTGCGGCACGTACAGCAGGCCGCCGCCCACGGGTACCGGCGCGGTGGGCACCAGCACGGCCAGGTACGGCAGGCCGTTCACGTTGACGGGCTCGGGGGTGGACAGCAATCCCAGCACGGCCGCGCCGCCCGGGCCGCCGAAGTGGAGCCACACGGCGCTCATCGACTTGACGCCGTCCGCATCCTTCTGCGACAGCAGGTCGACGAACTTCTTGACCAGGTCGTAGATGTTGCGCACGAGCGGGATGCGCTGCATGACGCCGTCGACGGCAAGCCCCACCACACGGCGGGCCCGGCTGCGCACCAGCACCCCGAGCGCGAAGATGGCTGCCACCACGATGGCGATGCCCATCAGGTAGCCGAAGAATTCGGACCCCGCCGCACCAATGCCCAGCGCGATCAGGCCGCGCCCGATGAGGCTGTCCGGCCCCACCCATTGCACGAGCAGCTGAACCACCCAGATGAGGATCAGCGCGGTAGCCGCGAGCGGCAGTGCGGCCAGCAGGCCGGCGAGGAAAGTGCGGGAGAGGCGTTGAGCGGTAGCGTTCATGGGCGAAGTCTCGCACGCCCGCGTGTCACGGCAGCCCGAACAGTTCCCCCATGGCCTGGCGGTACTGCGCCTGGCCCACCGCATTCGTGTTGTGGTGCGCCCCACCCTTGACCAGCACGAACCGTTTCGGTTCCGGGGCCCGCTCGTACAGCGCGCGGCCCAGTTCGGGTCGAATGAGGGTGTCGTCGCTGCCGTGCACGACGAGCAGCGGCACATGCAGCCGCTCGATGCGGGCAAACGAATCGAACCGCTGGGTGATGAAGGGACCGACCGGCAGCCACCCCCACGCCATCGTGCCGAACACGTCCGGTACGGAGGTGAACGTGCCTTCGAGCATCAGCCCGGCCAGGCCTTCGGTGCGGGCGTCGGTGGCCAGTTGCACGGCGATGGCACCGCCGAGCGAGTGGCCGAAGATGTAGCGCGGCGCCGCCGAGAGGCGCGCACCGAGCCAATCCCACGCCTGGCGCGCGTCCTCGACCGCAGTGGCCTCTGACGGCAACGCCGCGGAACTGTCGCCGAACCCGCGGTAGTCGACGGCCAGCACCGAGAAGCCGAGCGCGTGCATGCGGCGGATGCGGGCCGCGCTGCTGCGCACGTCCCAGCGGGCGCCGTGCAAGTACAACAACCCCGGCGCGCGGGGGTTGGCCTGCGGCACCCACAACGCGTGCAGCTTCGCCGGCGAGCCATCGGCGAGGGAGGAAAATTCGATCCACACGTCCTGCATGCCCTTGAGCTGCGACGAGCCACCGGCCCAGGTGCGCTGGCCCGGCTGGAACACCCAGCGGCGCTGCTGTTCGTCGAACGCGCCACATCCGGCCACCAAGGCCATCGCGACCAGCACGGCCGAGGCCAGGCGGATCGCGTGCCGGAATGTGATGCTCACCCCACGGTCAGGTCCTCGGGGCGTGGGCGGCGAACGTGTCGTCGGAAAAACCCACGGTGATGCGGCCATCGGTCCACGCCACGACCGGGCGGCGAATCACGCTCGGTTGCGCGCACATCAGGCGCGCCGCCGACGCGGCATCGACGACGGCGGCCTGCGTGGCCTCGTCGAGCTTGCGCCACGTGGTGCCCTGGCGGTTCACGAGCTTCTCCCAGCCGACGGCCTTCATCCAGGCCGGGAGCGCCGCTTCGGGCACGCCGGCCTTCTTGAAGTCGTGGAACGTGACGGGCACAGCCCGCGCCGCCAGCCAGGCCCGCGCCTTCTTGACGGTGTCGCAGTTGGGAATGCCGTACAGGGTGATCTCGTTCATCGCAGCGGAAAGGGTCAGTCAATGAGGGACGGCGCCGGGCGTGAACGCGGCACCTTCAGGAGGAGGGACCCGCCTCCGACCAGCTCGGGCAGGCGGATTCGCTCACATGAACCCAGTGTAAGCAGCCGGCCTCGGCATGACGACCACGCATTCCGGTGGTCTGGGCGCGCGAGGGCCTCTCTAGACGCCCTCTTCGAGCCGGAACGTGCTCACCAGGCGGTGCAACTCCTGCGCCTGCTCCTTCAGGCTCTCGGCGGCCGCGGCGCCTTGCTCGACGAGCGCGGCGTTCTGCTGTGTCGCCTGATCGAGCTGGTTCACCGCCGTGTTGATCTGGCCGATGCCCGAGCTCTGCTCGCTGGATGCGGCGGTGATCTCGCTGATGATGGCAGACACACGCTGTACGCTGGCGACGATCTCCTGCATCGTCGTGCCGGCGTTTTGCACGAGCTTGCTCCCCGCCTCGACCTTGTCGACGGAGGTGCCGATCAGGCCCTTGATCTCCTTGGCGGCCTCGGCGCTGCGCTGGGCGAGCGAGCGCACTTCGCCGGCCACCACGGCGAAGCCGCGCCCCTGCTCACCGGCACGCGCAGCTTCCACCGCGGCGTTCAGCGCGAGGATGTTGGTCTGGAACGCGATGGCGTCGATCACACCGATGATGTCGGCGATCCGCTTGCTCGACGCGTTGATTTCATCCATCGTGGCCACGACTTGCGTCACGACCTCGCCGCCACGCTGCGCGACCGCGCTTGCCGACGACGCGAGCCGGTCCGCCTCGTTCGCCGCGTTGGCGCTTTGGCGCACGGCGCCCGTGAGTTGCTCCATCGAGCTCGCAGTCTGCTGCAGGCTGCTCGCGGCCTGCTCGGTGCGCATCGAGAGGTCCGAATTGCCGATGGCCACCTCGCTGCTCGCCACTTGAATCGATTCGGCCCCGGCGCGCACACCGCCCACCGTGTGCCGCAGCTTCGCAATCATCGTGTGAAGCGAACCCAACAGGCGGCCGACTTCGTCGCCGCGCTGCTGTGAAACATGCACGCTCAGGTCACCGTCGGCCACGCGCTCCATCGCCTCGGCCGCGCCGCGCAGCGGTCGGACAATCACTCGCTGCACCAGCACGTACAGCGCAATGCCCATCAGGCCGAAGCCGGCGATCACGAGCGCGCCGATCATCATGGCGCTGCGGCTGATGCTCTGGTCGACCTGCTCGACCGGCACGACCACCTCGATGAGGCCGCGCACATCGCCGGCTTTCCAGTCGGTCTTTGGCGACTGCGGGTGGCTGTTGTGGCAGGCCACGCAGCCGTCCTTCATCACATCGGCCACCGCATAGCGTACCGACAGGCGTCCGTTGACGTCTTCGACGCTGTGCACCGGCGTCTTCGGGTCCTTCTCGAGCACCGCGAGCGCCTGCGACTGGAATGCATCGAGCTTGGCTTCGGCCGCGCGGTGCGGGAACGGGAAGCGCGACATCAACCGCACCTCGGTGCCCGGGTACTCCTTGGCCACGCTCTCGCCCAGCGCCTTCACCAGGGTGGCCGGCAGGGGCAAGGTGTTGTCCTTCTCGCGGAAGTCGAAACCGAGCGCCATGCCGGCCTTTTTCGCGCGTGAAGCGATTTCGACCGTGTAGAAGTTTCGCAGCGTGACAACCTGGTTGGCCACGGCACGGCCGGTGGCGAGGCCCGCCTGCTCGACGGCTTGCTCGCGCGTGTGCGACACGACGGCCAGCACGCTGCCGGCGACGACGAGACTGGCGAAGAAAAGAGGCAGCAGCAGTTGGTGAGACAGGCGACGACGACCGAGGGACAGCATGGACACAACTCCGCAAAACGACTGGGTTCGCCGCTCGGAGGTCTGTCCCTGGTGACCTCTTTCATATCGGTCGGCTTGGCATCAGTTTCGGCCATCGCAGGCCGAACTGAAGCGTGAAAAAAGCCGCTCGCGAGGCACCTCATCGGTTGCCGGGAGGCAATGCCATGCGTTCGAGGCGACGCACCACTGCATCTTCGCGCGGACGGTCGAAACTTCGCCCTGCTGCAGGTGAACTCCCACGTCTCGCGGACAGTCTCGATCCGCCCCAGGGCCTGCCGGTCGACTGGCACCTTCTGTCTGCAATTGGTGCCGCATGCACCGAACGGTGGCAGTGAGGGTTTTCGCCTCCAACGGGCCTTCGCCTGCGCTTGCGGCACTTCGCATCCTAGGGATTGCATCGCGTCGGACGGCACCAGACTGGGGCCTCACGAGACGAATGATTCTCAACGCGCACTGAACGCCAGGTCGTCACACCGCGCATTTCTGGAGATTGAACATGAACGATCGGATTCGCGTCGGCGGCGGGACAAACGTGAACCGACGCCCTGGGGAATCCTCGACGTCGGGCGGTACAGGCAATACCACGGTACAGCGCGACACGCTCCAGCGTCCCGACGGCTTGGGGGGGCGCGGTTCCGAGCCTTCCAGCATGCTCGGTACGGCCGCGATGGCCCCGCGCGCGAAAAAGGGCTTCTTCTCGAAGGTGACTTCGAAGATGACCGAGAACTTCCGATGGGGGAAAACCACCACGACCGGTGCGTTAGGCCCCGTTGGCACTACGGCGGCGACGGACAAGCCCAGCAATACGAATCATTTGGTGAAGACACCGCGCCCGACCGGCACCGGGAAGGTGAACATCCCCGGCGCCACCGCCGAATCGATTGTTTCCGACGTCAAAAGCGCAAAGGCGCGCATGGAACAAGGGCGGATCGAGGAGGAGGAGCCGAGCGTCCTGACCAAGAGCGCGCAGGCGGCCAAGTTGGCGTGTCAGTACGCGGCCTTCGCCCTTGCCGCGCACAGCGGCCCCACGAGCACGGCAGCCGATGTCGTGGATCTCCATTCCGGCGGGGCCGCGGCGCCCGTCAAGCGTGAGAACGAGAGCCACACGCTTTCCTCGACGCTGGGCTTTCTCGCAGGCATGACGGCCGGTGAAACAGCCAAGACGACGGTCAACCTGGCGACCCAGGTCGAACTGCCACCGGAGATCCGCCTGGACCTTGGCGAACTCGCCGGCGAAATCAATGCCGGCATCAGCAGCGTTCAGCGAACAGCCCACGAGCGTGCGGTCGAGGGCAACCTCGCGGCGAAGGCGGAACTGGTGGCGATGGTGATCTTTCCCGATCAGCAGGTACGTGTCGAGGCGGCGATGACGGCCCTCTTCCAGCGGCTCGGCGTGGAAACCGCCGTGCCCACCACACCGGCCGCGTTGGCCAAACCGCCCAACCTGATGGCGTCCCAGGTGCTGTGTAACGCGGCGAAGACCGCATTCGGCCAAGACCAGGAAGCGCTGGCGCGGGCAATCGAAGGCCTGCAGGGGGTTTCGCGGGCGGCGCTGGGCGAGAAGATCAGCCAGGTCACGGCGGGTCCGGGTGGCCTCCGGGAAAACGGCCGAATCGAAGACCCGGTGCTGCAACTTGTCGCCACCCTCTCCCGCGTTCCCGGTGGACAGGCCATGCTGGCCAAGCTGATACCGTTCCCGGCCGAGCGGGCCGCCGCGGCAAACGCCACCGAAAAGGCCGATCATGTCGAGGCGCTGCGCGTCTCCACCGCCGCCTTGTCCGCGCTGCAACAGGCTCGCAGGGGGGGCGAAGTGGATCCGCAGCAGCGGGCATTCCTGAGCGAAGCCGTCGCGCACGGCACCAGCGTACTCGCCAACACGTTGGATCCCGCGCAGCCAGCGACGACGGCATCAATCCGCCGGCACACCGCCTTCCGCGCAGTGCAGAGCGGCTTCACCAGCAACGGACCCGACTCCGCCTACGCCAAAGTGAACAGTCGCCTCGCCGATTTCAGCGAGGCCGGCATGGAACAGACACAGAAGCGGAACAAGCGGGCAGCCCGCAGCAGGCTGGGCCGCGTGAAGAACTGGTTCACGGGCGCGTTGCCAAAGGCGATGGCCGGATGGGAAGGGGCCATCCCCAACGCCGTGAACGCCATGGGCTCGCAGCCTACGGTGTGGCGCAAATCCGTGATGCGGCAGCTCACCAAGGCGGCCGTCTCCAACCGCATGCTGCCCAGCCGAGACGAAGCCCTGTCGGGCCTGAACCGCGCCACGATGGACGTGCACCAGGCATTGGTGCAGCGTGACGGTGGTTCCACACCGGCCGAGAAACTGATGAAGGGTGTGCTCGACGCACTGCACCTGGGCACCGGCGAGGACGTCACCGAACGCTCGCTCAAGAAGCTCGGCAGCGCCTTCTTCAACCAGGTCGAAAGTGCCCTCCCCAATGGTGTCGATGGGCTCGAACCCGCCGAACTGAGGGCGGCATGGAACAGCTTGCGCGACGCGCACCCGAACGCCGGGCACCTGCTCCAGATGTTGACTGGCCACGTCGACGTGCACGCACTGCTCGACGGCACCGAACCGGCTCAGGTACACGGGATGAGCCAGGCGGCGCGCGGCGCGCGCAGCGATCACGTGGCCCAGAAGGCCATCGCCTCCTTCGGCACCATGGCGGCAGCCGCAGGCGCCGCCGCGGCACTGCAGCCCGAGGCAGGCGCCGCAGCGGCCATGGCGTCGCTGATGAAGGCCACGGCCCTGGTCCTGAGAGATGTCGAGCCGCAGGCGGCGCTTGGCGCGCTGCGCATCGAAACGTTCGAGAAGATTGAACTCAGCCTCGCAGGAGACCTGCGCAGGGCGACGCCGGAGGGCTCCCCGGTCCCGTCATGGGACGAGGCGAGGCAGCGCGTCAAGGATTCGTGGCCCGAATCGGTGCGAAACACCTGGAACGAGAAGCAGGATTCCGGCGACGACGCCGGCCGCCTGATGCGCATGCTCGTCGACCAGACGGTCGCTCTGATACCGGACCAGCTGGAAGCACCAGCCTCAGCGACACCCGGTGCACAGTCGGTGCGCGAGGTCTTCGATCAAGCCGGACCGCTTCAGGAGCTGCAGCGCGACATGCACGCGAGCCGCTTCGAACTGGCGGTGGCCGACACGGTCACCCTGTTCAACGACCTACGGTCCCCGCGCGACGCCGAGGCGGTAATGACGTCCCTCTCGCAGCGGGTCAGCCTGGGCGAGAAATTCAAGAGCGCCGACACCCGGCAGGGCAGCGTCGATGTCGGCAAGGCTGTCACGCTGGCCTTGTCCTTCCAGGAGGTGATCTCGCCGTTGCTGGGTGGCGGCATGGGCACCGAACGCTCGATGGACATCAACATGAACGGCGCCTCGATGCAGCTCTTTGTCGGAAAAACCGCCACGAAGAACTTCAGCGTCGGCGTCAACGCCGGCCTGCGCGGGGATCTCGGCCACGATGACCATGAGTTCAACCTGGGTGAAGACGGCGATGAGGCGGGCATTGCGCTGCGATTCAACCTGCGCGCGGAACTGGGTGGCGAGTGGTCGAGCACCCAAGGGGTGAGCCTGCGCCTGGAACGAAAGGGTGGACACGAGGACCAGCTGCGACGCGAGTTCGGCGACGTGATGACTGATCTTGCGCAGCCACAGCTTGGCGCTCCGGCGCCCGGTGTCGAGGCCTACCCCGATGTGCTGGCCTACATGCTTGACCGCCACCCGAAACTCGCGGTGGCCGACATGTCGAACGAAAAGACCAGCAAGACGAGCGAAGCGAGTGCCACGGCCAACGCCATGCTGCGCGTCAAGGGGGGCATCGACGTGGGCGCGGACGCGCCCCAGGGTGAACTCGATGCAGCCGAGGCCGAAAAGAAGAGGAACCGCAAGGCCGTCGGCATGGGGGTATCTGCCGGCGGGGCCACCAAGGTGCAGCGCGAGAAGCAGTCGCAGACCGAGGCCGAGACGCGACTTTCCGTGAGGGAAGACAAACGGTCCGAGAAGCACAAGATGGAACTCCGCGCGAACTTCCTGTCCCCGGTGTCCATGTTGCCCAGCGACCTGCAAAGCCAGAAGCCCGAGGCCATCCTGCAGTTGCGCGCCGCGCAGCTGGAAGTGCGAAAGCAGTTCTACAACAGCGGCGTCGACACGACGCTGCGGCACGTGCAGCGAAACGGCGAGACGTGGGCCGACCAGACGCAGATGATTCGCGAATATGAAAACGTCAACGACTTCCTGGGTGACCTTGAACCCCGGCAAGCCCAGTACGTCTCCATACTGGCCACCAAGGACGGCATCCCGGGTGCCGAGCTCAAGGAAAAGCTGGGCCGCTCCTGGGAGCGCCTGAGCGGTACGCTGCAACAGGCCCAAGAGAGCGCGAAGACCAGCGTGGGGGCCAACATGACCCACTCGCTGGTGACCAAGCTTCGCCCGGAGGCGGGCGAGGTGTACGACGGACTGGAGGCGTTGGCGCAATTGGCCGACGAAGCCGGGGACCCTGTCAAGGCGAGCCAGCACCGCGCCGAGGCCATGGCGCTGCTGAAGTCCGACGACGCCTGGATCGCAAACAACCTGCAATTCAAGACCAAGGCCAAGAGCGAGAAGTCGCAGACCTCCACCTTCGGCTTCGGCGCCGGCAAAGCGGCCGGTGAAACCACACGCCTGCACGAATTCCTGCCTGCGGGCGCGGGACAGGTGGGCAAGTCTTCGAACAAGCCGATCGCGGTACCGCGCGACCACTCCGCCCGTTGGACACCGAGCTTGCCGCCGCCGCCGCCGCCGCCCCGCAGCCTGAGCGAAATTCTCCGGGCGACGCGTCCGGAGAACAGCGATGACCTACAGGCAAACGGCTCGGAAGGCCAAACCAGCACGGAAAATACCGTCGTCGACTCGACCGGCGTCCAGTCGACCATCACGCAGCCACTCACCCAGGTAGAGCCAGTCGTAGAGGTCGAGATGGACGCGAAAGTGGAGATTCGTTCGGACGACACGTCGACCAAGGAGGAAGCATCGAGCTCGACCGTGGTCCAGCCGACCATCACGCAGCCACTCATCCAGGAAGAGTCCGTCGTAGAGGTCAAGGTGGACGCGAAGGCGGAGATTCGTTCGGACGACGCGTCGACCGACAAGGAAGCATCGAGCTCGACCGACGTCCAACCGACCATCACGCAGCCACTCACCCAGGTAGAGCCAGTCGTAGACGTCAAGGTGGACGCGAAGGTGGAGATTCGTTCGGACGACGCATCGACCAAGGAGGAAGCATCGAGCTCGACCGTGGTCCAGCCGACCATCACGCAGCCACTCACCCAGGAAGAGCCCGTCGTAGAGGTCAAGGTGGACGCGAAGGTGGAAATTCGTTCGGACGACGCGTCGACCGACAAGGAAGCATCGAGCTCGACCGGCGTCCAGCCGACCATCACGCAGCCACTCACCCAGGAACAGCCAGTCGTAGAGGTACAGGCGGAACCGAACGTGGAGATTCGTCCGGACGCGGCGTCCACCGCCGTTCCGGTGAGCCAGCCGACCGTGGCTCAGCCGACCATCACACGCCGCAACTCCATATAAACAACCAGCCGCAGAGGTACAGGTGAAAGCGGAAGTGGGGATTCGCCCCGCATGCGGCATCGACCGACATCCCGGTGATCGCGCTGATCGACGACGCCAAATCGACGCAGGACAACTGGCGCAATTCGAGGTGGCCGAGGAGTACGTGGCCCCGTTGCCAACAGGTGAAGAGGCTCGCATTCCAACGGCAGCGCCCCATGTTCAGCCGTCGATCACCTCCTGCGCGAGCGCCCGTCAACAGGCCGCAAGCGAGGTAGCCATGCGGGATGTGATGCCAGCCGGCATCACACCGGCAGGCTACCCATCGCACCGTTCATTGGTACCCGGTGGCGCCGCGCCTCGCCGGGTCGTCGCGCCGCTTCGTGCACTCCGGGTGTTCACGGTAGCGTGCCCGCAGGCAGGCCCTGGCCTCGCAGAACGAGCGGCTCAAGGCACCCCGGTCCCCGCAGATTGCAGAGGGCCCATCGCCTGCGGCATGGGCCGCGCGGGCCGGCGGGGCTTGCCCGGCGTCCCGGCGCTCTCGCGGCGCCGGCTTCGCGGCGAGCGGCTGGCGTGCCAAGGGCTGTTCGGTGGGTGGCCCGGTGGGGCGAAGCCGCACCTCGGGCAACGCAGGCACCGACGCCTCAGCCGGCGCCGGCGCGCCGGAGCGTCCCACCGTCCACGCGCCGAGGCCCGCGAGGCACAGCGCCACACCGGCCACCCACGCCATGCGGCGGGCCCGCACCGGCGCATGGCGTGGGGCCTTCGGCGGCAGCTGCACGGTCGTGTGCCAGGCGCCCTCGGCCGCGGCCTCGACGGCTTCGGGCACCACACGGTGCGTGGGCGACGGCGGCACCACGATGCCGTCGAGCGCATCGCGCAGTTCCTTCACGCTCTGTGGCCGGTGCCCGGGCAACACGGCCAGCATCCAGTCCACCGAGGCGAGCATGCCGCGGCTCAACGCGGGCCAGGGCGACGGCTGCACCGCGGCGAGCACCGGCATGGCGTCGCGCACCGCGCGCACGGCCGCGGGCGGTGGCATCTGCCCCGTCACGAGGTGGTGCACGACTGCGCCGAGCGCGTACAAATCGGTCCAGGGCCCCTGCCGCATGCCGGGCACGTCGCCGTACTGTTCGACGGGTGCGAAGCTGGGCTTGAGCACCGCGGTGAGCGACTGCGTGCGGTCGCCGATCACCTGGCGTGCCGCGCCGAAATCGAGCAGCACCGGGCGGCCGCCGGGCAGCACGAGGATGTTGTCGGGCGAGATATCTCGGTGGTACACCCCGGCGCGGTGCAGCAGGTCGAGGGCGTCGAGCAGCGGGTCGAGGAAGGCACGCAGGCGCGTGTCGTCGAGGGGGCCGCCCTGCGCCAGCCGCCGGGGGCCCGCCACCTGGCCCTCGTAGTAGTGCATGGCCATGTAGGCCGTGCCGTTGGCTTCCCAGAACCGGTGGACCTTGACGAGCGACGGATGGTCGAAGCGGCCCAGCAGTTGCGCTTCGTTGACGAACGACCGCAGGCCCGCATCGAAGGTGTCGCGGTGGGCCGGCGAGCGCAAGACCACCCGGCCATCACCTCCCCGCCCAGCGAGCGGCGTGGGCAGGTACTCCTTGACCGCCACCTGGCGCAGCAGCACCTGGTCGACCGCGAGGTACACGATGCCGAACCCGCCCACGCCGAGCACCCGTTCCACGATGAACTCGCCGATGCGGGCACCGGGCTTCAGGGCATCGTGGCTGTCGGGAGACGGGGGTAACGCGCCGGGCGCATCGGAAAGGTGCATGGTTGCGTGGAAGACGCCCTCACGGCGGAGGCCGGGCGGCATGCCCCGGAGTATCGGCCCGAACCGGAACCTTCCACGGGCTTGCCCCGGCTCGCGAAAGGGGAGGATGTGACTTGCTGCGCAGGTGGATGCCGATCAGCACCGGATCGTGGTCGGAGCTCCGGAACGCCAGGGCCGCCCCTTCGGCGGACGGCTCTGCGGCCACCGGCGGCGGGGATTCGTCGGCATTGATATGCCACACGGCCGCTCCCGCCACCTTGGGCACGAGGGACGGCGAGGCGAAGGCCGCGTCGAGGCGGCTCGCCACACCCTCGAACACGTGCGTGTAGGCGCCCGGTGCCCAGCGGGCGAGCAGGTCGTGCCACCGGCCGGCCTCGGTGAGGTGGCGCACCGGGTCTTCCCTGGCATGGGCGTTGAAGTCGCCGAGCAACAGCACGTGGTCGGTACCGGCGCGCGCCCGCAAGCCGAGCGCGAACCGCTGCAGTGCCTCGGCCTGGCGCGCGCGGCGCTCGTTGAAGCAGCCTTGCCCATCGCCGCGATCGGCATTGGCGCCCGCCGCCCCGTCGCACCGCTTCGACTTGAGGTGCCCCACCACCACCACCAAACGCTCGCCGCCGGCGACCTGGAAGGCCTGGGCCAGCGGCGCACGCTCGTGCACGGCAGCGGTGTCGGCCACCGCGCGGCCCAAGGGCGTGACCCGCGCCGGCTGGTGGATGAGCGCAACGCGCGTGGCGTCGCTGCCGGTGCCACCTTCGGGTGGTGGCACCACGGCGTAGCGCCCGGCGCCCGCGCGGACGTTCAACGCGTCGACCAGGTCGCCCAGCGCCACCTCGCCGTTGTTCTCGATTTCCATCAGGCCCACGACGTCGGCATCGAGCGCCCGCAACGCTTCGACCAACCGCGCCCGCTGCCGCGCCAGCGCCTGCGCGTCGCGGGCGCCGCGGCAGGCACCATGCGGCGCGCAGGATGCCGGGCCGGTGTTCAGCGTGGTGAAGTAGTTCAGCACGTTGAAACCGGCGACCTTGACCGCCCCTCCCACGTCGGGAGGTGCCTCGAGACGGGGTGGGGCCGGCACGAGCCGGGGACGCCCGACCGGCTGGACCCGGTACCCGAATGCCTCCCGGCGCGGGGACACGGCCCCTTGATCGAGCACCCCGTCGATCGTGGCGAAGGCTGCGCCCGCGCGCACGGCAGGGCCCGGGCCGCCGAATGGCGCCGGATGCGGGTCGCGCCGGTTGAGCGCGTCGTCGAGCACGATGCGGTGCCGCGCCTGGCCTTCAGCCAGCGCGCGGGCCGCGGGGCCAGGAGCGGTGACATCGGTGGGCGCCCGCGGCCGCGGGCCGGCATGCAGCACGAGCTGTCCGAGCGCACCGAGCGAACGGCTGCTGGCCACCGCCAGCGGGCCCCGCAGGGTGACGCGCATGCCCTCATAGCGTTCGAGGGTGACACCGTCAGGCAGCGGCAGACGCAACGACACGGGCGGGACGGGTGAGCCCGCCGCGCGGGCCGACAACACCGCGGCGTGGGTCAACTCGGTCAGCGTGGCGGCCGCCTGGAGGGTGTCACGCCCAGCCTGCCCGCCACCGTATTCGGCAACCACGCCGGCGACGTGCGCCCGCTGCCCCACGCTCACCTGCGGCACGGCACCGGTGTGCACGAACAGGCCATCGGACGTGCGCGGGTTGGCGTCGCCCACGGGGTCCTGCAGGAAAAATCCGGTGTCGGTGAGCAGGGTGACCACGCCCTGGGTGACCACCCGCTGACCGGTGAACGGGCTGCGTTCACCTTCGCCCTGGAGCACCGGGATGGGGACCCGCGTGGCAGCGCCGGCGGTGCCAGCACACCACAGCGCACTCGCCACCACCACACCCCACGACCACCCGCAGCACCAGAACGTCATGGGCCACAGCGTACCGGCCTCGATGCCGACACCGCCTCTGCGCACCCAGCCTTATCGGGCGGTCAGGCCAGGTTGGCCGGATGTGATCCATGCCATCGCGGGCGGCACTCGGTTGGTGCAAGTTTCAGGCCGGAATTCACTGGAAATCGACCGTGCCGCAGGGACGCTTCGCCGCCGCCTCCAACGCTTCGCGTGCGCAGCGCCCGGCCCCTTCACCGCCACCTATCTTTGTCCGGCCGCCCACTCCACCTTCACCCCATGGACCCGACCGCCGCCCCAGCCACACCCCCGGCCCACACCGCCCCCGCCGACGAGGAAATCATGACCTGGCGCCGCGACGCAGCCATCTGGCTCGGCGCCGACGAGGCGTCCGCCGAACAGTTCGGCCACTCGGGAGGCCTCCTCATGAACGGCATCCCCGTGGTGGTGTCGCAGCGCAGTGTCCATCGGGACGACTGGCTGGCCGTCGCGTCGCTCGACAAACCCGATGGTGTGGCCGACGACCGCTGGCACCGCGCACTGCTCGCCGCCAACGGCCAGACGATGCTGTCGGCCGATTGGGCCTGGGGCCTGAGCGACGCCGGCGCGGCGCTGCTGACGCTGGGGTTGCCGCGCGAAGTCTGCGACGACTCTCACCAGCTCTCGCTGCACCTCTATGGCCTGCTGGCCATCACCGAATCGGTGCGAAAGAGCGCAGCCGCTGCAGCGCCTCTCGCACCAAAGGGAAAGGACGTGCTGCAATGAGCCGCCCCACCCCGTCTGCCATGCCGCTCGCAAACGACGACGCGCGCCAGGTCATCGCCGCCTTCGAGGCGCAACCGAAGGAACTGCCCTGGAGCGACGCGCTGCTCGACGCCGTCATCAAGGCGCTGACGCTGCTGGGCCTCGTGCCCCAGGCCATCGAAGACGCCATCCTGCGCGGCGAGGCCGTGCTGCTCGGCCACCCGATCGGCCTCGCGCCCATCGCGGGCAAGGACATCTTGCTGGCATCGATCCCCCTGCCGGCCGACACCCTGGCCACGCCGAACGACCGCCAAGCGGCGCTGCGCGCGAACCTGCGACTCGCCAGCATGCTGCGCGTGTCCGTCGCGCTCGTGAGCGACCGGCCGGTGCTGCTGGGCCGGTTCCACCTGCAAGGCTTCCAGGGCTCGGCACTGGCCGCCTGGTTGGCTGAATTCATCCAGCTGTCGCAGGCCGTGGGCCCGTTGAACACCGCCGCCGAAACCGATGCCACGAAGGAGTAGTCATGAGCACGAACAAGACATCGTCGTCCGGGCACGCCGCCCGCATCGACCTCGACCGGCACACCGAACCGCTCAGGCACACCACGTCGACCCGGGAGTCCCAGAGCGCGAGCCTGTTGGGCCCCGAGGGCCTGGGCCGCCGTGTCTCGTCGGACAGTGCGGCGCTGCCGCCGCGGCGCCCCCTGCCCTCCCAGGCCGCGCCAGCCCATGTCGTGGACATGCCCCACGAGGAAGTTCCGCCGGCGCCATCGCTGCTGTCCCGCTTCAAGGCCGCCGTGGTCCGCATGGCCGACTCGACGATCGAAAGCATTCGCGACAACGACCAGGCACAAGCCATCGGCCAGGTTTTCGAAACCGCGAAGCATTTCGTGGCGCCGGTGGTCGGTCAATCGATCCAACAGGTGGTCACGTGCTTCCTGCCCACGGTCGCGCGTGAGGTGGTGCATCTGAAGATCGCGCAGGATCTGGCCGAGAAACCAGTGGTCGCACTCGCCATCCAGGGCGGGCTGTACGTGCTGCACATGGGCGCCGAGGTGAATCGCCACCGGCGGCTCAAGGAGCATCCTGACGTGGCCGCGCGCGCTTTCCACGGCCTGACGCAACCGCAGTGGGACGCCAAGACACCGGAGCAGCAGGCTGCGCTGGTGAACAGGATGCTCAACACGTCGATCGGCTCGGCGGCGCTCTACACCACCGCCACCGCGATCAACCTCACGGTGAGCGCCGTGTTCAGGGACGACCCCGAGAACATGCACCTCGCTGGCGTCTATGCGGCGCGAGACGTGCGCAACATCGTCTATGCCGTCGGGCGCGACAGCTTGCAAGCCATGTTCGGCATGACCAGCCGAACCGCAGGCGACAACCCGACGAACGGCGTGACACCGGGCCGGCTGGCCATGGCGGCCCTCACGTACGGCGCCGTCCAGAGCGTGATCAGCCTGGCCAACACCGAAGGCATCGAGGACATCCTTCCGGGGGGCATCGAGCTCAAGTCCGGTGCGGTGCTGCGCGCGAACAGCGCCGCACGAAATGCGGGCCAGTCCATGTCCGACGTGCTGGAGGCGAACGGCACGGACATCCACCGGCTGCAGTTCGAGATTGCCTTTCTGCGCGGGGCCACCAATGCCCCCGGCGAGGTGATCGACGCATTGCAGCTGCCGATCCACGAAGCCTACCTCGCTGGCGGCACCAGCCACGTGGAATGGGAACCTCAGCTGTCGGACGGCCGCGACGTCACCCGGCTGGCGAGCCATTCCGTCGTGCGCGTGGACTGGAACAAGGTGGCCGGCACATCCGATCCGCTGCTGAGCCTGTGGCGCCCGAGCAGCGACGACCACACCGACATCAAGAAGTACACCTCGCCCGTCATCGGTGGTGCGCTGTGGGGCGTGACCTATGCGCCCGTCGCCCAGCTCTACCAGGCACACGCGTCGGTCCGACGCGAGATGCGCCGGTTGGACGATGCCGCGCAAGATCACGAGATGCTCCCGCTGCCCGTGACGATCTCCGAACCGTCGAGCCTCGAGATGTCGCCACCGCGCCAGGGCGTGGACCACCCGCTGTCCGGTGCAGGCGGGTCCACCAGCAACTCCAGCAGGTTTTCCAGCAGCCTGAGGAATTCCCGCGACCTGTCGATGATGGTGGAGCCATCGACATCCGGCAGGCTGTCGATGGCCGGGGCGTCGTCCCGCTTCCCGTCTGGCAGACTGTCGACCACCGGGCAGTCGTCGCCCACGATGGGGCCATCCAGCGGACGCTCGTCGATGACCGGCATGCCGCCCCGCCTGGGGCCATCTCCCTTGTCGGTCTCCTCCCTGGACCAGCAGACCGCCACGCCGGCCGTCCCCCAGGATCCGGGACGCCCTGCCCTGCGCGATCTCGCTGCTTCGCTGGACGCACACGTGATGTCGGAGCAGTTGACCATGCGGTTGACCGGACGAGACAACGTGCCGGACGGGGCGCCGCCGAACCTTCCAGGCACGTCGCAGCCAGCCGCCATTCCCAGGGTCCAACCAGTCTCCACAGAAGGCATGACGCCGGAATTCCTGGCGTCCATTCCCGTGGCTGAAATGGCAGACATACCCGGCCTGCAAGGCGCCACCAGCCACGTGGAGGATGACGCGACGACCGTCTATGAAAGCTTCCGGTCGCCGTCCTCGGCATCGGATTCCGATGCGGACAGCTTCCACAGCACGACCCCGATGCGAACCGAGCCGGACTCGCAAGACGATCCTCGCACCTAAGGCTGATCTCCCAGGCTGATGGCCCGCGCGAAGGCCAAGGTGCCGGCATGCCTGCGAACTGACATGAACCCGGCCTGCACTGAACACGGCACTGCAGGCACCCTCGGGCGCGCGGGCCCCGGTTTCTGCAGTGTGCCGGTCACCGATCGACGGTGTGTTCATGTGCAATGTTTCCAGAATGCGGTACAACGCGAAGGGTTGGCGGCGCACCATCCGCGCGCGAGGCGCATTCGAGGCCTCTCTCGCGCGGTGCAGACCGCTCTTGCTGAGGCCCTAGTCTGGTGCGAGTCGGAGCGCACCGCTCCGCAGGACACGAAGTGCCGTGCGAAGATGCGAAGTCGTGCCCGGCATCGAAACCCTTTGCGCCGCCATTCAGTGCGTACCCGGCGTCACCTGTCGCAAATCGGTGCGCCTCGAGCGCGCCGCAAAGTCATTCCCGCGCCCGCTTCGGTGCTCCGGCCGAAACCAGTCACCCGCCTGTTCGCCTGCCACCTCGGCGCATGACTGCGACGGGCTGGCGGCCCTCAAGCCGTGGCGAGGGTCCCCGTGTCACCCCGAATCTTGAACGCCTCGACACTTTGCACGAGCTGCCGCGATCGTTGCTTGAGGCTGTCGGCCGCAGCGGCTGTTTCCTCCACCAGGGCAGCGTTCTTCTGTGTCGTGTCTTCCATCTGGCCGATCGACTGACCCGCCTGTTGCACATCTGCGCTTTGCTGGGCACTGGCCGTGCTGATCTCGCAGACGATGCCGGTCACCTTGTTGATCGAGGAAACGATCTCCTCCATCGTGCCACCGGCCTGCTGCACCAGGCCCACGCCTTGCTCGATGCGCTGGACGCTGATCTCGATCAGGTTCTTGATGTCCTTGGCCGCGCCGGCGCTGCGTTGCGCCAGCGAACGCACCTCCGCTGCCACCACGGCAAACCCTCGCCCTTGTTCACCGGCACGCGCCGCTTCGACGGCCGCGTTCAGGGCCAGGATGTTCGTCTGGAAGGCAATGCCGTCGATCACCGCGATGATGTCCGCCATCTTGCCGGAGCTCTCGTTGATGCCCTCCATGGTGGCGACGACCTGCCCGACAATCGTGCCGCCCCGTGCAGCCACGTCGCACGCCGCCTGGGCGAACCGACTGGCCTGCGAGGCATTGTCGGCATTGTTTCGCACCGTGGTGCCCAGTTCGTCCATGGTCGCGGCCGACTGCTGCAAGGCGCTTGCCTGCTGCTCGGTGCGCCCCGACAGCTCCAGGCTGCCTTGGGCGATCTGCGAACTGGCATGCGCCACCTGATCCGCGTTGCCGCGCACGGCTGCGACGGTGTCGGCCAAGGACACCTGCATCTCGCTCAATGCGAGCAGCAGTTGACGGGTCTCGCCGACGCCCCGGGCATCGACGTGGGCGGTCAAGTCGCCCGCGGCAATGCTCCGGGCGCACCCGATGGCCTTGCTCATGGCCCGAGCCACACCACGCGCAATACCCCAAACCACCAGAAGGCTGCAGCCCGCGAGGATGACGTAGGAACCGACGATCAGCGCGGTGAATCCCTCGACGATGCGCTTGACCCGCTCCGACTCGGTCTTGTTCAGCTGTTCCTCGTGGTCGATGAAACGGTTGATCGCGGCGAGCCATTGTGCAAAGGGCGCTGACGCCTCTTCGAGCATGGCTTGTCGCGCCGCAGCCGGGTCGCCCGTGCGGCGAAGGTCGATCACCTTCTTCATGATCGGCAAGGTGCGGACCTCGACCGCCTTGATGTCGGCAAGCAGGCGCCGCTCTTCGTCCGAGACGGTGTCGCGCCGTTCGAACATCTCATCCATTCGTCTGGCCGAATCGGCATAGAACGAAGCCAATCGATCGATGTCCGCCAAATGCTTGCCGATGGCGTCGTTGTTTGCCTCCAGCGCGACGTCACGAAGCGAGATCGCGCGGTCGTGGACGCTGCCCCTGAAATTGATGGCGTACCGCTGCTTGACGCTGTTGATGTCGTTGACACGCTCAAGGCTTCGGGCGACGGCATTCACGCGCCCCGAGGCCATGACGATCAACAGCCCCATGAGGACGATCATGGCGGCGAACGCCCCGATCAACCTCTGCCCGATGCTCAAGCCCGATATCCACGCGCGCATGACGATTACCCTTTTCCAGCCATGTTGACGTCGCCGGGAACGCCGGCGAACGGCACCATGCTCTCTCGACATCAAGGGTGCCGATGCCTGGAAAAGGCCCTGAATACACCGCGAGTTGCACGGCGCTCCGTCGAATCACTGACGACCGACGCACCTCGCGAGGGTGCGTCGTCGACCGCTCAACGTCCAGGCAAGTCGATGATTTCGACCCAGTTGGGATTTTTCCCCACCGGCAATGAGGCTTGCCGGGTCAGCCGTCCGCTGGTCGCATCGATGCGGTAGACCGACAACGCGTGGGACAACTGACCCACCGCCAGCAGCCAACGGCCTGAGGGATCGATCTGGAAGCCACGGGGTTGCGTCTCGGTCGGCTCGTGCCCGATCAGGGTCAATTCGCCATTGGCTGCATCGATCGCCCACATCGCCAACGTGCTGGAGGTGCGCTCGCTCGTGTAAAGGAATCGCCCGTCCGGGGTGACGTGCAGATCGGCGGCCCAAGGTTTGCCGCTGAAGCCCGGCGGCATGGTGGACCATGTCTTCAATGCACTTAACGCCCCCCGTGCCTGGTCGTAAGCCAGCAGATCGACACTGCCGTCGAGTTCATTGAGCAGATAGGCGTAACGCCCGGACGGATGGAACACGAGGTGACGCGGCCCGGCCCCCGCCCGCGAGGACAGCACAGGAGGATTGCCCGGTGCGAGCACGCCGGTGTTTTCGTCGAATGCGAACTGCATCACCTGGTCACTGCCCAGGTTGGTCACGAACACATGCTTGTTCGCCGCATCGACAACGGCGGCGTGAGCATTCTTGCCTGTTGGCAACACCGTGCTTGCAGGGCCTGCGACACCATCGGGACCGATCGGTGCGACGCTGAACTTGTGGCCACCATAAGAGGCGGCGAAGAGCCAGCGACCGCTGCGGTCAGTCGCCATGTTGGCCATGTTGTCAGGCAGCGGCGTTGACCCGATGGGGGTCAACTGGCCGGTGCGGCCATCGATCGCGAAGCTCGCCACGGTGTAAGGCGCAGAGCGCAGCGAGGCATAGAGGAACCGCTTGTCGGGCGTGATGGCCAGAGGCATCACCGTTCCGGCAACCGCAACGGTCTGTACGACCTCCACGTTGCCCTGGGCAGGGTCCAGCCTCACGACACTGATTTCGCGGCTGTCTGCATTGGCCACGTAGGCCACGGTGGTGCTGCAGCCTTGCATGAGCAAGGCACAGGCACAGAGGGCGCCGATCCATGCCGTGCGAATGGAACTGGACATGTGCGTGCGCCCTTCCTTTACTTGTTGTCGCTGATGATGGTGAACAACTCGCCACGGACTTCCGGATCGGCCATGTACTTCTGGTAGAGCGGCGACATCCTTCGAATATACGGCGAGAAGTCTTTCACGTTGGCAAACTGGGCCCCGTCTTTCGTCACCGCAGCGCGCGCCGTGACAGTGCGTTTTTCCCAGAGCGAGCGCATCAGGGTCGCCGAATTCCTACCCGCTTTCTGGAAAATGGCTTTTTCTTCGTCATTGAGCCTGCTCCACAGTTTGGTAGAAACCACCAAGGCTTCCGGCGAAATCATGTGATTGTCCAGGAACATGTATTTGGCCGCCTTGTAGTGTCCCGTACTCTCATAGGACACCATGTTGCCTTCCGCGCAATCAATCTTTCCCTGCTGGAAGCCATCGAGCACTTCCTTGTAAGGCAAGACAACCGGGGTCGCCCCCAGCAACTTGACCATCTCGATGTATACCTCCGATTTCTGCACCCGGATTCTCTGCCCGGCGAAATCCTCGCTCTTGGTCATCAGCTTGTTGGCGCAGAAGAACGAGCGGCCGCCCCCGTTGTACCAACCCAGCACCACATACCCGGAAGCCTTCAGTTTCTCGGCCAGACGGTCGCCCAACTGGCCATCCAGATGGCGGAACATGTGGACGGAATCATGAAAGAGGAACGGCAGATTGAACGCCTTGAGACCCGGCGCCGCCTCGGACAATGGCGCGGAATTGAACTCGGCCACGTCGATTTCGCCGGCCTTGAGCATCGCCACCGCTTTCGTCTGGTCACCCAGAACCGCGTTGGAAAACAACTCGATCTTGATTTTTCCCTTCGTGGCCGAATCCACTTCCTGGATGAAGCTTTTCATGGCCTCCGTGACCGGATAGCCATCAGGATGAGTATTCCACGCCCGGAGCGGCGCTTGCGCCCCCGCGGCACCCGCGCCCAAGCAAAGGGCCGCCAACACAACACCAACAAACTTCAACTGCATCGTCTCTCCCAAGTGATATTCGGTATGCCCCCGGCGGCGGGTGCGCCACGCCAGGACAGGGGCGACTCCGGCCATTCTTCGGCGGCCATTGTGTGCCGGAAATTCCCGCGCGGCAGTGTGCCTTTCGCGTACGAACCGACTAATTCGCCAAGATCGTGAACAGGTCGTGCCGCGTGGCTGCGTCCTGGAAATACTTGGCGTACAACGGTTGCATTTTCGTTACGAGCGGGCCGTAGTCCTTCGACACCGCGAACTCGGTGCCCTGCTTCAAAGCGGCTGTTCGCGCCAGGTCCACCCTGGCCTTCCACAGCTCGCGCATTTTTTCGGCCGACTGGCGGCCCGCGGCCAGGAAGACCTTCCGGTCTGCCTCGGAGAGCTTGTCCCAGGCGTGCACCGACATCACGAGGACTTCGGGACTGACCAGGTGATTCGACAGGTACATGTGCTTGGCCACCCCCATGTGGCCGGCCGATTCGTACGCGGGCAGGTTGTTCTCGGCGCAGTCGATCCGACCGGTCTTGAACGCGTCGAGCACCTCCTTGTACGGCACGACCACCGGCGTGGCATCGAGCAGCTTGACCATCTGGATGGCCATCTCGGATTGCTGCACACGGATGCGCAGGCCTTGGAGGTCGGTCGCCTGGCGCAGCGGCTTGTTCATGCAATAGAAATGCCGCGCGCCCCCGTCGTACCAACCGAGCACCACGTAGCCCGAGTCCTTGAGCTTCGAGGCGAACTGCAGGCCGAGTTTGCCGTCGAGGTGGCGAAACATGTGTTCGGAATCGCGGAACAGGAATGGCAGCGTGAGCACCTTCGCGCCCGGGGCCGCCTCCGCGAGCGGCGACAGGTTGAACTCGGCCAGGTCGATCTCTCCCTGCTTGACCATCTGGACCGCGTTCGCCTGATCGCTGGCGAGCACGCCGTTCGAGAACACCTTGACCGTGTAGCGGCCGGCGGTTCCCTGGTTCACCGCCTCGGCGAAACTCTCCATCGCCAGGCTGACCGGATAGCCATCCGGGTGCGTGTTCCAAGCGCGGAACTGGGTTTGCGCCCGAACAGGGGCCACGGCGAGCAGCGCGAACAACACGGCAGCGGGCGTCCAGCACCGATACGCGCGCAAGCGACCGTTCGGCCGTTTCCTCTGAATCTGCATGAAGTGTGCGGCGAGAGGCGAGAAGACACTGCCGCGGAGAGACGAGACCGTTCAGGTCGGACGCCCCAGGGATCCGCATGTCAGCACGCGCACTCACCATCAGAATGCCCATTCGGGCGGGGACCAGATGCTCGTTGCGAAGGCGCCCGAAGTCATGACGAACTTGCGACCGTTCCATGACTCGGGGGCGCGGCCAACGGGAATGGGATAGCGCCCAGGACCCTGCCGCCGCGTGATCGTCATCGCCCGTTGATCCTCGAGATCCGATGCCTCGATGGAACACGGCACCGGGGCCGTCATTCCCCGAAAACCACGACCACACCCAGACTTCGTCCGGGCTGCAACGGGACGTACCCCTGCGTGGAATAGGTCCCGTAGAGCTTGCGATCGAAGAGGTTCTGGACCGACACGCCAAACGTCCACGGGCCGGTCTTGCGCGTCCAGGACAGGTCCGTGCGCGCGCCCCCGGGCAACCGCAGAGACGGAGTCTCTCCCAGCCCCGGCGAGATGGACCACATCGATGAGAAGGCGCGCAACGCGAGGCCCACGCTCGACGCCCGCACCAGGGTTTCGGGCAGGCGATAGCGTGCGAGCAGGTTGAGGGACCGTGCCGGAATGCCGCTGGCAGGGACGGTATACACCTGTGCCCCCTCGACGCCGGTGCCCGTATCCCGTGCACGAACGGCGGTGAGCCCCAGGCTCATCTCCAAGGCCGGGGCCACGCGCCCCTTCAGCTCGATTTCAAGACCGCGCACCTCGCGTCCCGGGTACATGAAGTTTCCGGACAACGCTTCGGAATAGGCCACCTGGTTCAGCTGCTGCAGACGGAAGGCCTCCAGTGTCAGCGCCAGGCGGTCATCGAGCAGGTCGAACTTCACGCCGGCCTGGACCTGGCGCATCCGCGGCGCGCGCGCCATGCTGCCGTCGAAGAGTTGCACCGGATCGGCCGCGATGTAGTCCCAGGCCACGATGGATTGCCAACCGCCATAGACCGCCGCGAACGAGGTCACCTGGTAAGCCAGGCCCACATCCCAATTGAAGGCCTTCGGCCACTTGTACGACTGCTCAGTGTCGCTCTGGCCATCCGTCCAGGACAACACATCCCGCTCCGACATGCGGCTCTGCTGCACGGCCAACCGGGCACTCGCGTTCCCCCAGGAAAGCTGATCCTGGAGCAGCAGGCCACGTCGCAAGGCGCTTTCCGAGCTCGACGGTTGCAGCGCGAAGCGGTCGCCCTCGTCGGGCGTATCGGACAACACTGTCTGCCCAGGCTGAAATGTTGCTGCATCGACATTCCACCACGCGGATCCGCTGTCCCAGATCGATCGCGAGCGCTCCACGTCGGCCGCCACCATCAACTGGTGGTTCACGGGCCCCGTGGCCACGTCGCCGACCACACCGGCCTGCACACTGGAGAACCGGCTCGCCGTGCGCTGCAACCCCAGGACCACCGCCGGGAACGGCCCCTCCCAGTACACGTGGCGGCGCACGTCACTGCGCACGGTTTCCCGTCGCATCTTCAGGGTGGTGCGCCACTTGGGCGAGAAGCGCCATGTTGCGTCAAGCTCGATGTCTCCGGCATTCGACAGCGTTCGGTCCTCGCTCGAAATCGCCGATGCCTCGCCACCGACCCCCACGGCATTCCCTGAATCGGGGGACACGAGGATCTGGCTTGCCCTGGCCGGCACGTCGCGCCGCCGGTCGCCCTGCACGGTCAGCGTGACCTGCACATCGTGCCCGCGATGGGTCAGCACACCGAGCAAGCCGCGGCTGTTTTGCCCGTCGTAACCTCCGTCGGTGTGTCCCGATCGGCTGCCATACCCGACCAGGCGCCAGTACGTCTCGGGGGCGAGAGACGCGCCAAGGTCGAAACTCGAGCGCAGCGTGCCGTCGTCGCGAGAGGACAGGCCCATGGTCACGGTGTTCCGATGGTCGGGCTCTGCCCGCTTGCGGATCAGATTGATCGTGCCTCCCGGCCCCCCGAGCGCGGCGGTGCTACTGATCACCCCGTTCGGACCTTTGAGAACTTCGATGCGCTCCAGGGTTTCGCTGTCGAGCGGCAGTTCATCTCGCACGGTGCGCATGCCGGACACCAGGAGCAGGACAGGAAAGCCCCGGATTTCCAACGACGGCATCATGCCGAGCGAAACATCGTAGATCTGCGCCGTCACACCGGGAACGTGAAGCAGTGCGTCGGTGCTCGTCTGCGCACCCTGCAGATCCATGGCATCTCGCNATGCCGAGCGAAACATCGTAGATCTGCGCCGTCACACCGGGAACGTGAAGCAGTGCGTCGGTGCTCGTCTGCGCACCCTGCAGATCCATGGCATCTCGCGTCACGACCGACACCGCTTGTGGCACCCGCGACAACACCGTGTCTGTGCGCGTGGCCGTCGAGGCGCTCGGCGCCAGGAGCCCGATGTCGGTCGGCGCGTCGGCCGAAGCGCTCACCTGCACGGTCGGCAGGGTGCCGCCATCGGACGTTGCTGGTTCCGGAGAACGACCCAGGGCTGACGGCGGAGCAGCCACGACCGTCACCGCGCCGTCCGGTTTGACATCGACCGACAAGCCGGTGCCGAGCAACGCCCGCGCGAGCGCCTCCTCGAGCACGAAGCGCCCCCGGATCGGCCCGGCCGAATGCGTGCCGACAAGCTCCGGCCGGAACGACACGATCACCCCGCTGCGCCGCCCGATCTCGATCAGCGCGGTACTGAGGGCCCCTGCGGGGATATCGAAATCCAGTTCTTGCTGGGGAACTGCCGCTTGCGGCACACGCAGGCACAGCGAGGCCATTGCCGCCACGACGATTCTTGCAGTTGCCATTCGAAGTGCTGGCGTTCGTGCTCGCATGTCCGTGTTGTTCGTCGATGAGGGAGGGCAACGCGCGTTCTATCGCGAAGGTCTTGTCGGCAAGTGTCTGACAGGATGACCCGGTCCAAAAAGACAGAAAACCGCGAGAATTGCCGCAGACTGAAACAAAAATTGAACTGGTTCGATCAAGACGTTGGCTCGGAACAAGCCCTCAACCGGCTGGTGAGTTCGAACGAGTGGCGCAGGTCGCCCGCCTCGTCGATGAACCGCGCGCCTTGCGCGGCGCAGAAGCCGGCCGGCCGCTCAGTGCGGAGTCACTGCCGGTGCATGCGCACGGAGCCTCGGCTTCAGATGCCGACTGCTCGCATTGGCGGGCTGCTGGCTCGACTTCGGAAGTGACCTCCCGGGCAGTTTTCCGCTCGGCGGCCTGAACGCTTCAGGCCTGGTACTGGCCAATGGCAGCGACACGCTCGGCGTGGACAGTGGCGCCACCAGTTTCCTGGCTGACTTGCCGTGTGACCAACAGCACCGGCACCATGGGTTCGGCGGCCGTGAGCAATGTGGCGGTGAACTGCACACCCCTCCGTACGGCGGCCTCGTTCCACTACCCGTCCGGGATAGCGGTCGATGGCGGCGGGACGCTCTACGTGTCGACCTACGGCGGCAAAACAATTCGCAGGGTCACCGCGGTCGGCGTGGTCACGACCTTCGCGGGCACGGGAAGCCTTGGCGGCACCGACGGCACGGCACTCGCAGCGTCATTCAACGGCCCCATCGGCCTGGCCCTGGACGCCGCGGGCGGCACGCTCTACGTCGCGGATTCCGACGGCCACAAGATCCGCAGGATCAGCAACACGCCCTGATGGCGCTTTCGAGCGTGCCCGAGCAGCGCGCCAAAAGGCGGCCGATCTAGGCGCGAAGCGGAGCCATAGCTCGGGCTATGGCGAGCATTCGCAACGACGAGCGGGCGTCTTTTGGCGTGATGAGCGGGCATGATCGAAAGACTCTCAGCCTCTCAGTCCAGTCCGACCGAGAACATCGCTGCTTCGAGCGCCCAGACCAGGAGGCGGCTCAATGAAATGAGGTCAGGCCCACGAAGGCGATGGAAGGCCACTTGCGGCGCGATGCTGTAGTCCAGCACGTACTCCGAGCCCTCGCGTGCAACCACCACATGCACCACCTGCCGAACCTGCAGCAGCTCCCGCACCACGCCCACACGCTCTTCCACCTGACACGGCCCGGGCAGCGTACCCAGTGCGCTCAGCAAGGATGCCATCGGGGGAACGCTCACACGGGAGCCCTCGCTCAATGACTTGAGCACCATGGACATGAGCCCCAGTTCGATCCAGTCCATCTCCGGCTGGCCCGTCTGGTTCTCGAAGGGCAGCAGCGCCAGGGAGACGGTGCCGGGCCGCATGGGGGGCCTGACGAACAAGGGCGGCACGGGCGGTGTCACACGGCCCGTGGGCGCATCGATCTCACCGATGAATCGGTAGCCCACGCGCGGGACCGTACCGATCAAGGTGGGCACCTCGCCGCGATCGCAGATGGCCTGGCGCGCTTTCATGACCGCACGCGCGATCACGCCCACCGACACGAACTGGTTCTTCCACACACGGTCCAGCAACTCGACCTTGGAGACAACGCGTGCGCGCTGCTCGATCAGGAACACCAGCACGTCGAACGCCTTGGGCTCCACCAACTGCACCGCACCATCGACAAGCAACTCTCTGCGTGCGACCCGAAGCTCGCATCGCCCGAACCGGTACACCCTCTCCTGTCTCACCGCATCTTTCACCGTCTCTTTTACGGGCTCCTGCGCCGTCCGTTGCGACGTCCGTTGCGCCATTCCTTGCCTGGACTCGGTCCACCCCTGGACCAGGATAGCGCCATCCCATGGCGCGTCCGCGAGCACCGCTGACGAGTAGATTTCATGGAGGCTCATGGTCAAGCGGCCTCCTGCGTTTCAGCCGAACCGATGTCAGTGGAGCCGATCCTTGCCTCAGGCGGGCAAGTGAACCGCAGGTCCCGCTCGTCGCCGAATGCCATCCGCATTTCACAGGCAAAGGACGGCACCGCGGGAGCGAGGGTGGGGCTAGGCGGGCGCGGTCGTTCGCCCGCACTCGGACGGGCTGCCACGGAGCCGCTCATGCCCGAGCCCTGGGCGACGAGATCCAGGCGGTATCCGATGCCATAGACCGCGTTGATCTTGAGCGCCGAGCAGGAGGCATCCGGCACCAACTTGCGGCGCAACTTGTAGATGTGCTGTTCCAGCGTGCGCTTGCACACCTCGCTGGACCGGCCCCACACGCGGGCCGACAGGCTGGGCGCGCTGACCACGCGGCCAACGTTCGAGAACAGCACCCACGCCAACGCGAACTCGCGTGCGGTGAGGTTGATCTCCACACCGTCGCGCAACACCACGGAGGTCGCCTGTCGAAGCGAGTAGGGACCCACCTCCATGCCGAGCCTGACCGGTGCGCCGCGCGTTCCGACACGCGCCCGCAGGCGCGCCAGGAGCCCCTCCACCGAACCGCTGTATTCCTCGTAGTCGGTGGCGCCGTGCTGCAGCGCCTCCGACATGCCGAGCCCCGAAGCCCCGCCGACAACGACGACCGGCACGGCCCCGGCCATGCGCATTTGCAGCACGGCGAGCCAGTCGATGAGGTCGGTGTCGGAGTCTTCGAGCAAAACTGCCTGGAACTCGCAACGCCTAAGTAATTGCAACAGGCCGTCGACAGACTGCACTGGTACCATTTCCACGCCGCGGGAGGCGAGTTCCCACGCAATGGTGGCTTGCTTGGCCTTGTTGACGAACAGCGATGCTAATTTCATCCGATCCTCCACTCTGGACTAAATGGCAAAAATTGCGCTCCCATCTCGTATGTGGAACGAGTCGGCCAAAGTGACAGCGACCACGCAAAAAAAAATGACGTCAGGCGCTCTCCCCTCCCAAGCAACAGCGATCCGCCATGACAAACGTCGTGCCATCTCGCCATGCCTGCCCCCTTCACGTTACTCCCAGCCCGCCCGGCGGGATGCCCCCTTGATGCTGTGAGTGGGTAAGCAAATGCAAGCCCGCCTGCACCACATCTTTCGCGAGCACTACACTTGGCTGCGCGACAAGATGCGCCGGCACACCGGCAATCCCCACGGCGCGGAAGACGTCGCGGCTGAAGCGTTCTTGCAGCTGGCCGAGCATCGTGCGTTGGAAGAGGTGCGAGAGCCGCGAGCCTTGCTCGCGACCATCGCCAAGCGCGTGCTGTTCGAGACCTGGCGCCGGCGGGACCTGGAGCAGGCCTACCTGCAGACGCTGGCGGCGGCGCCTGAGCCCACCTACCCCTCTCCGGAGGAGCGGGCGCTGGTGATGGAAGCGCTCCTGGCCGTGGATGCTGCGCTGGACTCATTGCCCGCCAAGGCCCGGCACGCATTCCTGCGCAGCCAGCTCGACGCCGTGACGTATGCCGAGATCGCCCAGGAACTCGGGGTCTCGGCCAGCATGGTGCGACAGTACATGACCCGGGCGCTCTCGGCCATCCTGGCCGCAACCGCCTGAAACGGCAAGAGGACGACACATCGCAATGGCCAGCCTGAATCTTGACCCCCATGTCGCGAAGGCAGTGGAATGGACAGTGTTCCTGCGCTCGGGCGAAGCCGGACCGGCCGAGTGGGCTGCCTACGCGGATTGGCGCTCGAATGACCCCGGCCATGAGGCAGCGGCCCAGAAGCTCACGCGTGCGCTCGGCCCTCTCGAGCAACTCCGGAGCCAGGGCGTGCCGAGCGCGGCGCTCCAGACCGCCACCTCTCGCGCCAGCAGGCGCTCCGCCCTGCGCTCCATGCTGACCTTTGGCGCCGTCGGCACGACCGCCGGGTTCCTGGGCTGGCACGGCGCGCGCGAGTACGGCTTGTTGGCAGACCGGTCCACCGGCATCGCGGAACGCAAGGAAACCTCGCTGCCTGACGGCAGCACACTGCTGCTCGACGCGCGCACGGCCGTCGACCTCGCGTTCGACCAGACACAACGCACCGTGACGCTGCGCCATGGCCGCGTGCTCGTCGAGGCGCTCGACCAGCCAGACCGCCCGCTGATGGTGCGGACACCCTTCGGCCAGGTGCGGGCCAACGGGGCGGCCCGGTTCGTGGCCCACGCGGACACGCAACACGCGCAGATTGCCGTGCTCGGCGGCAACGTGACGGCCACCTGCCTGTCGGGCGATCAGGCACAAGTCTCCGAGGGGAGTCGCGTCTGCCTGAAGGCCAACTCCAGCCCGATCGTGGAATCGAGGCATGGCAACGAGGCGCTGTGGACACAAGGCCTCGTGGCACTGGACAACGAACCACTCTCCGTGCTGGTCGCCGCCTTGCAGACCTACCGCCCCGGCGTGCTGCGCATCGACCCCAAGGCCGCACAAATCCGCATCAGCGGCGTTTTCTCACTGGACGATACCGACAGCACGCTGCGTGCGTTGGCGCAAACCCAGCCGGTACACATCGTCGAACGAACGCGGTACTGGGTCACCATTTCCGCCGCGTGAGCGAGCGCCCACCGGGCCGTGCCACCGGCCAGGCGAGGCCCGATGGAATCGGCCCCCGCCGCGATCACCGTTCGGAAGTCCGCGCGTCCACGTTGCCGTGCAACGTCTGCATCGGCGTCTCATCGAACTGTTGCCGATAGTTGTGAACCAGCGTCGAGCGGTTCTTGATGCCCCACCTCGACGCCACCTCCAGCACGCCCTCGGTGCCGCCACACTCGCGCAGATCGCCGTGGATGCGCTCCATGCGGCGCGTGCGGATCAACTCGGCGGGCGTCATGCCCAAGTGGGCACGAAAGGCCAGCTGGAGGGCTCGCTCGGTGACGCCGACATGGGCGGCGGTCTGGCGCACCGACAGATGCTCGTCGTTCAAGTGGTCCATCACATACTGATAGGCACGGCGGTAGCGCAGCGGCAGGCGCATTCTTGCGGCGTCACCCTGCCCTTCCTCTGCGGCCATCTGCAGGAAGTGGGGCGTCTTGCCCTGCACGTTGTTCATGAGCGACTGCACGGCATGCTGGGTGTGAAGACGGTACAGCCGCAGCGCGTCGAGGTGGCGCCCGTGATGCTGGTGCAGCCTCGCCAGGCAGTACTGCAACTCCACCGCATACCGGCTCCGGTGCACTTGCTGTTCATTGAAGGTGAGCTGCGCCAGCACATCTCCCGCTGCCTGCATCGCACCGCGGCCGATGAGCATGAGCGCGGCCTCGACACGCGCGTGCGTTTCCATGCCGGTGATGCGCCGCTCACGCAACCACGACAGCCCCTCGTTGACGTGCGCGGCAGCAGTGGCGCCGACGCAGTCTTTCGCCAGCAGGCGCTGCAGGTGGCGCAGCCGGAGTGCCACCAGGGGCGCCTCCCCATCGAAGGCCCCGGCCGCGGCCCCGAGCTGCTGGTGCAACACATCATGCGCCACGGACTCGCCGGTGCCGTCGCGGTACATCGCGCACAGCGCATGATCGCCCAACGACTCACCGGCCCGCTCGCGCTGCAGCACCGACAACTCCAGCGCAATGCAGTCCACCAATTGCCCGATGCGGCCATCGGCCAGCGAATCGCTCAATTCCCTCGCGACATCCAGGGCCTGCAGCGCCGCGCGGCAATCGCCGGAGCGGTGCATCGCCACCGCCGCGGCCGCCATCGCTTCAACGCGCACATCATCAGGTGCCTGGCGCTCATTGGCCACGGCATTGAAACATTCCAAGGCACGTGCCGGGCGGTTCAGATGCAGCATCAAGGCGCCCTGGTCCAACGAACCATGCCAGCGCACCATGTGCCGCGAGATGCCTTCGTAGACTTTCAGCTGGCGCTGAAACAGTTCCTCCGCTTCTTCCTCCCTGCCGCAGGCCAGCATGGCGCGCCCGAGCAATTGCCCCAGCAGCGCACGCTCCCTCCCCGGGTCGGCCCCGCCCTCGGCCTGCTCGAGGCGTTCGTGTCCCGTGCGCAGCGCGCCGGAGAGGTCGCCGTCAAGGATGCGGCGGGTCAAGCTGTGGTGTGCCTGGGCAGCACGCAGCGACGTCAAAGCAAGTAAAAGCATGAATACTCCACAATTTCCAGCGATTGGCGTTAGCGTTAGTGACTGAATTTCATGTTAGGTAAAGTTGTCTTTGCTGTGCCTCACAAGCTTTCAACGAAATCCTCACCAATCCTCTCCGGATTGCTCTTCGTTGCCACAAAGGGTTGGCCGTCAAGCCAACGCCATGCCGGCGTCCCAGAGTCCCTGCCTGCGGAGTAACCCGAATGCCGTCACCGTCGCGCGGGTCTCGTCCACTGCGCCGGTCAGCAGCGCGCGCACCACGGCCTTCGCGCCCACGCGGCGCGCGAGTTGTTCGGCTGGCGGGGTGAGCTCGAGCCCGGGTTCAGTCAGGACATAGCGCGTGACGCAACGCGCCGCCGCCAGCAGCGCGTGGGGCGCTTCCGCCATCACCGAATCGGCCATGGCCGTGCCCGTCAGCACGGGCTGCTGCTCGAGCCACGCCATGAAGTGTGAGGATTGCGCCATGGCGACCACCCCATGCACAGCGGCCGCGGTGATCTGTGCAGTACCGGCATTGAAGAAGCGCGAGGTGTCGACCACGAGGCGTTTGCGCCCCAGGTCGAAGAACACCGGCAGCGCATCGGGCTCGCCCAGCACCCCGGTCGCACTGAGCGCCAGTTGCTGGTACGCACCAGCATCGACGTAGGCCTGGTCGAAGCGCGAATCCAGAAAGAGGTCCAGTTCGCGGCCATGGGGCGCACCGCGTCCCTGGAGCAATTGATCGAGCCTGAACTGCATGGCCTGCAACGCGAAGTAGCGCCGGGTCAGCAACGTGTCTCCGCCGTCGAACGTGCTGCCATCGCTCTTCCACACGACCCCCACGTCAGTGCTGAGTTCGTGCGCACTGCCGGCCGGATCTCCGTCGGCCAGCGGCGGGTACATCAGCGAATGACGTTTCAATGTCAGCGCAGCACGATCGAGTAGAGGCGCTGGCTGTGCCGGCAAGCCCGGCTCGGCGCGGAGGTGCATGGCAGAGGGCATGGCGATGGTTCCGTTGGTTCAGTGATGCGCGAGGATCGACGACCAAGACGCACCACGTCACATCCGATGCGAATTGCCATCGCCGCACGCGAAGCGCCATGCGTCGCCACCGGCATGGCCACGCAAGATGAACACACGTGGGCATGCGCCGCAGCCGGCTTCGCGTTGCCACACGGCTCCGCCGCCTTGCTTCGCATAACCCGACGCCACATCGCACCGGACACCACCGCCGGCACCCAACGAAACGACATTGAAGGTCCTGAAGTCGCAAGGCCTGCCGAATGGACGGTGCCCCCTTGCGAACTCCCAAGGGCCTAACCACATCTCTGACTTAAGGAGTCTTTCTCATGGGTGCAATCAAGAAGGCGTTCAAATCGATCGGCAAAGTGCTCGAAGGCGTCGGTCAGTTCGCCAAAGGCCTGGCCACCCTCGACCTGAAGGGTGCCGCCGCCGGCCTGAAAAAGGTCGCGGCCGGCAGCATGGACCTCGCCCGCGAGGCCATCAACCTCACGCCGGCGGCCTTCGCGGCGAACAAGTTATTGGACGGGGCACTGGACAAGGTGCTGAAGAAGGCCCAGAAGCTGGCCACCAAAGTGACCGACTCGATGGTGGACAGCGTCGAGGGAGGCTTGAGCAACATCAAGAATGGCGTTATCAACACCGCGAAGGGCATCGCCAAGGGCGACCTCAACCAGGTGCTCAACGGCATCAAGGACTTGGGCCTGGGGGCGATGGAAACGGCATCGAACTTCGGGCCGGGCGGCATCGCGAAGAACGTGGCCCGCCTGGCCGTCGATTCCGTCGTCGACATGGCGGTCGAGAAGACCACGCAGGTCGCCGCGAAGGTCCTGGACCCCAATGGCACGTCCAAGCTCGGCGGCATGGCCGTGGACATGATCGGGAGTGCCACCGAGACCGCGATGACCAGCGGTGGCCGCCGCGGGCGTGGCGGTGACGGTGTCGACATGCCCGACCGGCCGAACGACCCACGCCGGACCGACACGCGCGACAACGACGCATGCGATCCCAACACACGCGACATCGACTCGCGTGACAACAACAGTGTGCGGCGCAACGTCAGCGACGACATCTACAACTCGGCTGCCGACATGGTCGAGGACATGGCCCGCGACGCCATCCAGATGGGCGTCAACGAACTCACCGGGCAGCTCGAGAAGCTGTTGAATCCGAACGGCACGTCGCAGGTGGGCTCCACCGGCACGAACATCGTCAGCAATGCGATGGAAGACGCCGCGAACGACGCCGTGACCAACCGCCGCGACCGCGCTGACGCCGACCGCGAGGCCCGCCGCAACCGGCAGACCCAGCAGAACCAGCAGACTCGGGAGAACCAGGAGAACCAGCAAACCCAGCAGACTCGGGAGAACCAGCAGACCCAGCAGACGCAGGACACCCAGGGCACGCCAGAGAAGCTGCCTGGCACCCGCGATGCGGTGAAGGACGCCGTTCACAACGCAGTGGACCAGGCAATCCAGGCCGCACTCGACGCCATCATCCAGAAGGCTCTCGACCAGTTGGCGCTCAAGGACCCCACCGGCTTGGCAGCGCTGGCCGGACTCAAGTCCGAGAACCTTCCCTCCAGCACGTCCTCGCCTGTCGCAGGGGCAAACCGTGGCGCGCAGATGCGCCAGCAAGTGAAGGAACAGATGCGCGAGCGGATCGAAACCGCCGTCCGCACGACGGTCGAGAACGCGACCCAGACCATCACCGACGCCGCGATGCAGTACGGGGCTGACGCCCTCAAGAACCCGGGCAAGGTGAGCTCCGACAGCCTGAAGAATGTGGTGCAGGACACGTTGGGCAAGGTAGTCGACCAGGTTGCCGGCGCCGTGGGCGGGGCCATCAACGAAGCCGCAGCCAAGGGCAAGGAACTCGGTCTTGATAGCAACCTGAAGACCCGCAACATCGAGATCGTGCACCAGTCCGTCCAGCACGCCGATGAAGTGCGCATCCGCGCCTGACGCCGAATGCAAGCATCCCCAACAACGCACCGCCCCTTGGAAGGCCAAGTCATGGAAGACCCGAACGCTCTTGCAACATCGATCGCCACGCTAGCCACCGCGCTCGTGGAAGCCATCAGGGACAACCGGCTGGATGAAGCGGAAGTCCTGCTCGAAGAGTTGAACACGCTGGATCCCGATACGGAGGAACACCTGATCTTTCCGGTGCTGATCGCGATCCAGCGCGGCTGCATCACCGAAGCACTGCAGTATCTCAACGGCCTGGGCGAGGACGCCCATCCGGAACTCAAGGCGCTGTGCCTCAACATCCTCGGCGATCCGACCTGGCACTACCACGCCAACACCGCCCTGCAGAGCGAGGACTCCTACGTGCGCGAGGCGATGGAAGAACTGCTGGAGATCGCGCCCGAGCCTCAGGAAGTCGCCGCCTAGGAGCACGCCATGCTGAAACTCACCGAGAAGGCCGACCTGGCCGTTCTGTACGAAGCGGATGTCGCCCGTTACCGGGCGGCATCCGAGGACCGCTTCACGCGGGCCGTCACCAAGGACGTGTTCACATCGTTCTACGCGACGTGCCCGTCGATCGGTTTCGAACAAGACGGCCAGCCCATCGGCGGGATCATCTTCGACGGCGAGGAGGCGCACATCGCGGTGCTTCCGAGCCATCACGGACGTTGGGCGCTCCTGCTCAAGCCGGCACTGCAGTGGCTGTTTTCGCTGAAGGACGAGATCCTCGTCGAGGTCGAACGCGACAACGACCGCTGCCTCGCCTTCATGGATCGCCACGGTTGGGAGCGCGTTCGAGAGCTGCCGGACGACATCGTCTACCGGCTCGTGCCTCAAGGAGGCACGCGCAAGACCGCCTACCAGGCCGAGCTCCCGCGCCGGCCTCGCCCACACTCGATGGAGGTTTCATCATGCTTGCAAACGCACTGACGCCCACCTGGTCCCTCGTGCCGCCGGCCCTTCAACCCGTTCGGCGTTCGACCACGCCGAACGGCGCGAAGCAGGCCGTGTCGCTGCGGCTCCATTCGCTCGTCGATCCGCCGGTCGAGGGCAACGACATCCACCTCAAGGCGTCCGGGGTGTGGGTGTCGAACGACGAGTTGCCGCAGATCGGCGCGCGCGAAGTGACGGCACGGCACCTGGCGCTGCAGGGCCTCCTGCTGAAGCTCGAGTTGCTGGCCGGCTCCCATGGGCCACAAGCCAATCGGATGCTGCGCCGGATGACGGAGGGACAACTGACCCACGTCTACGCCAGCAGCGCCGACTTCAAGCACCTGGTGCGTGAAGTGCCCTCGTCGGAAACGCACCTGGCAGCGCCGGCCGCCTTCATCGATGACGCGCGCGAGTGGCTCGTCGTGGATGCGCAGCAAGCCTTCGCGGCCATGTCGGCGCAACCCTCACCGGCATTGATCACGTCGCTGGCACACTTGGCGGAACCCTCCCCGTTCGAACGCCGGGTGTTGGCCCTGAGTGACGATCTGCGCGACGCCCGCGCATCGCTGAACGCCCTGCTGCTGGACACGGCTCGCAAGGTCATGCGACGCCAACTCGGAGAGCCGGGCATCACCCTGTCCGGACAGGCGGCCGAGCTGGCCCAGCGCCTGGGCGAGGTCAACCTCGTGCACTGGCTGCTGGTGGATTTGCCGCTGCACCTGCCAGCGGTCGAAGCCGGTCGCCGGTAGCGCAGGAGTCCGGTTGTCGGAGAACGGAAAAGGCCCCTCGGGGCCTTTTCCATTCCTGCCGTTGCTGCCGTTGCTGCAGTTGCTGCAGTTCCTGGTCAGGCAGGTTCATCCAGAAGCGTGGGCACGGCCTGCCGTGCGGCGCCCGCTCCCGGGGCGGCGGGCGCCGGCGACTCGAACGCCTGGAGAATCCCGACCCAACTGCCGGACGTGAGTTCCGTCTCATGGTAGTTGCCGCGCGTGTAGGCGGAGATGGTGGCCCGCCAGAACGCCTGGGCCGGGTAGTTCAAGGCGAACTGCCCCAGCTGCCAGCGACCGGGAAACAAGTCGAAGAGGCGCACGGCCGCAGCACGCCCCAGCCCGAGGCGACGGTACTTCTTCATGATGAAGTACTGCTCGAGCCAATGCTGGCCGCCCGGCACCTTGACTTCGTCATTGACCAGCGCGAACCCTGCGTACTTCGAGTTCACCAGGATGACGTAAGGCTTGCGCGCCGGAGCAGACCAATAGCTGTCCAGCTCGTAGCCGAACTGGCCCTGCTCGTCGACGTCCTGATCCCAGACGTCGGACAGATCGTGCTGGTACAACTCCAGCATGTTGAACAGCGCGCGTCGTTCAGAAGGGGCTGCAGGACGGACCTCGAAATCTACCGGCGGAGTTGACTTGTTCATGGAACGCTCGATGAATTGAAGGAACTGGAACTCGGGTGAACAGGGCGGCATGCTCGAGGACTGGACGGGCCATGCGGTGCGGCCGGCGGATTCCTCGCAGTGTCTCAGCGGCCGTCCGGATACAGATCCATGATCTTGCGCACGTACTCGCGTGTCTCGCGATACGGCGGCACCTGGTAGCCGTACCGGATGACGGCCCCCTCCCCGGCGTTGTAGGCGGCCAGGACGAGTTCGGTGCGGTTGCCGAACTGCTCGCCCAGCACCCGCAGGTAGCGCACGCCGACGTCGATGTTGACGGCCGGGTCCAGCAGGTGCTCGGGAGACCTCGCCCCGAAACGGGCTCCGGTCGCCGGCATCACCTGCATCAGGCCGAGTGCACCTTTCGGGGATCGCGCACTCACCGCAAACGCCGATTCAACCTGGATCACGGCCTGCACCAGCTTCGGATCGACGCCGTGGCGGTCGGCGGCGGATTCAATGAGGTCCCCCAGACCGGACGGCAGCGCCTGCGACACGGTGCGCCGCTTCGGAGCCGTGATGACCCGCACCGGCGACCAGGTGCGAACCGGGTCGAGGAAGGGATCCGGCTCGTTCGCTGCGGTGAAGGCCACCCGCGTGCAGTCCGAAACCAACCCCGGGAAACGTCCGGCGAGGTTCTCGCTCACCTGGCGGGTGGAACCGTCCAGCAGCCTGCATTCATAGCGGGTCATCGCCACGCCCTCGGTGCCGACGCACAACACGGCCCAGGCGACCGCTGCCCGGCGCAGCACCGTGGCGCACACGGTGCGGCGCCCCGCGCCTGCTGCCTCGCCCATCACATCACACCCAGTCGGCGCAGCAGCGGTGCCTGATCGGCGAGGAAGCTGCGCGAACCCTCACGCAGGTAGGTGATGCTTTCCTCATCGCTGCCGTGCTCGCCGTCCGGGCGCTTCACGCGCCACCCTTGTGCCGCCAGGAGTTCCCACATCGCCTGTGCCATCCGAGGTGCGTCGGTCACCCCTTGCTTGCACAGGCCGATCTGCAGCGCCGCCTTGTGGGTCCAGGCGGTGGCCTGGCCGGTCACGCTGCTCACGAGCACGCGCGAACCCTCTTCCGGCGGGCGGGCCATCGAGGCCGCGTTGAAGCGTTCCACGCTGGCCCGCGCGGCGTCGCGCAGGGCTTCGGGCAGTGCAGGTTGCACGTGGCCCGTGCCGCACAGCAGCATCAGGGCATCGATCACCTGGCGGCTGCCCATCGCGGCCACGGCCGGTTGCTTCAGCAGATCGCGCACGGAGGCAGCGCCTTCGCTCAATGCATCCAGCAAGACCGCGCATTGCGCCGCATCGGCCACCGCGGTGCCCCCGGCACGCAAGGTCGGCACACCGACGCCGCTGCGCGGCGAGACCAGGGCCCAGCGGCGGTCCAGGCGCCGCGCCTCGCGCTCCTGCGCGCCGAGGTGGAAGGCTCCCCGAACGTACAGATCGGCGCGGAAGCCCCGGTTCAAATGGTAGTCACGCAGGGTTTCCCGCATGACCGGATCCGCGATGGTGCCCAACTGGCCCAGAGCGTCCTCGGACAACCAGGCAGCGTCCACGTGGTCTTCCAGGTGCGCGGAGACCGCATGGGACAAGCGCGCGGCCGACAGCTCCTTCGCGACCTCATGGAAGTACTGCGGGTGCCAATCGGGGTTGAAGTACTCATGCGCCACATAGCGCGGATCCGACTGCTCGACCATGCGCAGGCGCGCGGGCACCGACGCGCTCGATTCGAAGTACTTCGGCTGGCAATCGCCAAAGGCCTTCACGAACCCGAGGGCCTGCTGGACCCGGTCTTCAGACGGCAGGTTGGGCGGGCTCATGCGCCGGGCATGCAGGCTGAACAGTTCCCGCAGCGGCATCGCCGCCGACCAGCCCGGCAAGGCGTTGTGGCTGACGTAGACCACGCCACCAAGCTTCAGGCGCTTGGCGATGAACTCGACAATCACTTGCCGCAAGGCCGGCGACACCCAGGAGTAGATGCCGTGCAGCACGATGAAATCCATCTGGGGCAGATCGCGCGCCATCATCTCCTCGAAGCTGTCGTCGAACACCTCGACGTTGTCCAGGCCCGCATCGCGCGCCGATTCGCGGGCATGCGCCGCTTGCCTGGCGTTGAAGTCGTTGCCGAAGAAGCGGATGTTCGGGAAACACGCGGCGTTCGCCAGGAGAGACACACCGAAGCCCATGCCGAGTTCGCAGTAGTTCAACGGCGTGCTCAGGTCGGGGGCCCTCAGCCCTTTCATCTCCAGGGCCGTGGTGATCATCGTGGGGGACAACGCGGCGTAGTAGCCGTTCGTGTACGGGACGTCTTGCACGGAGTGGTCGGTCGAATTCATGGGGTGTCCTTGTTGGCGGGCGAACGCAGCCCTGGCTCGGCTGCACTGCAGCACTGGCATTGCAGCCGAGTCGGCCGCCTCGTGGGCGCGCAAGTCGAAGCGATGAACGGGAATGCGAACCCCGCGGACCTCTGCGCACACATCCCGCGTGTGGATGCCGGTGCCGCGCCGAGCGCCTTCGCCAAAGCCGCATCGGCTTCGCATGGCGTGTCGCGGCCGCTCCCCGTGCCCCCTACGCTTGCCTCGCCAACTAAACGATTCGGAGTTCCGCTTGAAAAGCCACCACGACACCCGGCTCATGCCTCCCAACGCGATCCGCCGCGTTCACGGCCGCGCGCTGACGGCGCTGGTGCTCGCACTGGCGGCCGCCGGGATGTGCGATCCCGGCCGGGCACAGGGCCCGTCCTCCGCCTCGAACGAACCTGGCATGCCGGGGAAAGTCATCGACAGCAAGGGCCGCAGCGCGGCGAACTTCCTCAAGGTGGCCCACAAGACCCCGCAACGCTCACTGAGCAACGACAACTTCGTGTACCGCGCCGACGGCAAGCGCCTGGTCGACGTGTTGCAGGACTTCGCCGCCAGCCAGGGCGTGCCGGCCGTCACGGCCGAAGGCCTCGACGGCATCGTCAACGCGAACTTCAACACCAAGCCCGAACTCTTCCTCAAGAGCATCGCCAAGGCCTACAACATCATCTGGTACCACGACGGCACCGCACTGTACTTCTACCCCGGACGCGCGATCGAAAGCCGGATCTTCCGGCTCAAGGGCTTCCGGCGCCAGGAGTTGCAGAACCTGCTGCGATCGCTCGACCTGGACCAGGAGCGCTATCCGCTCAGGTATGACGCCGCACAGAACACGCTGTTCGTCTCCGGGCCGCCACGCCTCGTGGACCTGGTGTCCTATGCACTGGAGGCCCTCGAGGCGGGCGTCACGGAAGGCGCCGGCATGACTGTGCGCGTGTTTCCCCTCCGGTTCGCCTCGGCAAGCGATCGCGTGATGGGCGAAACGAACATCCCCGGCATGGTCACGACCCTTCGAGGCCTCTACGCGTCGTCGGGCAACAACAGATCCGGTCCCGCGGGCGAGCCAGGCCTCGATGCCAAGCAGGAGGCCGACACGAGCAAGAAGGCCGTTGCGATGATGCCGCAGCTCCGGCCCGGACAGTACCTCTCATCCGCGAACGGTCGCACCGACCGCAGCGAGCGCCCCGCGCCGCGCCCCGTCGCGCAGGCCCCAGATCGCGATGACGTTCCGCCGCAGTTCGAGGCGGACGAAGGCGGCAACGCCGTCATCGTCAAGGGCCGCGCCGACCGCATGGCCGACTACGAGTCATTGATCAAGCGACTGGACCAGAAGCCGCGGCTTGTCGAGTTGGAGGCCACGATCATCGAGGTGAACTCAGACAGCGTGGATGCTCTCGGCGTCAACTGGCAACTCCGGGGCTCACGCGGGTCGTTCTCGATGGGCGCGCCACAGAACAGCAGCGTGTTGACGGAGGTAAATTCGTTCACGCTCGGCACGGTCATCTCCAACGCCGGACGCGAGCTGCTCGCCCGCGTCAATGCGCTGCAAGGCGAAGGCAAGGCCCGCATCCTGTCCAAGCCCTCGGTGCTGGGCGTTGCGAACCGGACGGCCGTGATGCGCGAGAAGCGCGTGGCGAGCGTGCGAGTGGCCGGCAACAAGGAGGTCAGCCTGTTCCAGGTGGAGGCCGGCACGCTGCTGGAGATGACGCCACAGGTCACCTACAGCGACGGCGCCAACAGCATCAAGCTGTCACTCTACATCGAGGACGGGAGCTTCGAGACCGGCTCGGTCGACCAGATCCCGATCGTCAAGAAGACGGAGATCCGCACCGAGGCCCACGTGCTCGAAGGCGAAAGCCTGTTGATCGGTGGCATCACCGTCGAATCGGAGCAGACCCATCGCGGCGGTGTGCCCGGCCTGTCGAAGTTGCCAGTGCTGGGCGGCCTCTTCCGCACCCGCGAACGCCAGAGCCAACGCACCGAACGCCTGTTCCTGATCACGCCGCGCCTGATGGACTCAGGCGCAAATGCCCGCATCAGGGCCCTGACGGCGCCCGAAGCGCCCGTCGCACCCGCCGTGCCCGCACCCGTTCGCGACGTTCCGGCCCAGTCGCCGACGTTTGCGCCGAACTGATTCCAGGAGGTTCGCAGACCATGAAGCAGCTTCGCATCCTGACCGGCCAACATGCCGGCGTCTACGTAGAGTTGATCTCAACGCGCTATCTGATCAGCGCCGATGACATGGCGGACATCCAGCTCCTCGACTGGACGTCCGACCCGGTGATTCTCGAGGTGGGGCCAGATGACATGATCAGCATCGCAGCATCGTCCACGCAAGCCGGTGACACGCCGTCCGGCGCGGCCGCGGGCTTCGAGGACTTCATGCCGAAGCGTTTCGGCGATATCGTGCTCTGCGTCGGCGCCGCGAAAGCACAGTGGCCGTCGACCATCGATCTGATCGAACGGCTGTCGCTGCCGGTCCTGTCGGACGCCCTGCCCGCGGCACCCCAACGCGCCCCCCGCAGCCTGAAGCGCCGCGTGCTGCCGGTGGCCCTGGGCCTGGTGCTCGTCACCGCAGGGTTCGGTGCCGCCGTGGCGAACCTGAACCAGAATGCGCGTGAAGCCGCGCTTGCCACCGGCCAGAACAACGGCACGGCCGAGCCGCTGAAGGTGCGCATCGACCGGGCCCTCGCCGAGATGTCGATCGGTGGACTCGAGGTGGTGCAAGGCGCCGACGGCGTCACCGTCAGCGGCCTGCTCGACGGACCATCCGAGGCGCACGCGCTTCGCCGGCGACTCGATGCGTTCGCCCCCGAGCGCGTCGTGCATGCCTACGCGTCGGCCCCCGAGATCGCCCAGAGCATCGCCGAAAGCCTCTCTCAACCCGGGCTGAAGGTCAGCTACCGGGGACAAGGCACCTTCGTCGTCACCGGCGAGTCAGCGAACGTCGAGCGCGTGCGGGAAACCGCCGGTCGCGTGGCCAACGACCTGGCACCCCTGGTGCGCCACATCGAAGTGGCCGCCACCGCGGCGCCGCCGGCCGATCTCAAGTCATTGAGCGCGCTGATGACGTCCGACGAGCTGCAGTACGTGCAGACGCGTGACGGCGTCAAGCACCTCTCCGTTTCCTCACCGGCCGATGCCGACACCAGCGAGGCGCTCACCGCGCCTCTCCCGTAACCCGTCCGAAGAACTGATCTGCACATCATGAACGATCAAATCGAACAAACGATTTTCAACGACCTCTCGAACCTCGAGAAGGCGCTCACCGAGGACCCGACCGGTGACCGCGCACGCGCCATGGTGGCCTACTTCGGAGAGGTTGCCCGGGAAAGCGCCTTGATGCTGAACACCACCCAGGTGGAAGGCGAGCGCCAGCTCGTGACGCAGCTGATCGAAGCGTTCTATGCGTCGCAGCGCGTGATCCGCAAGGTCTGGGAAGCGTTGCACGGCAACGCCCTGGCCGTCTGATCCGAGGAGACTCCCATGGCTGACAAACCGAGCCTGAAGCGCGACCCCGGCAAGTACCCGGTGATCTACCGCAACCTGATGAGTGTCGGGCTGCTGGGGGTGATCTACCGGGTCGGCGAGGATGCCCAGACCATCAACGACGCAGTGGAAAGCACCTTGATCGAACCCGGTTCGTTCTCGACCTACTGCGCCATTGCATTGGCGATGGCGGGCCAGACGGAGTACGCACGCAACGTGCTCGGCGGCCGTGTCGAGGAACACCCGCAGGACGATGAGGCCAAGGTGGCCCTCGCCGTTTCACTGCTGTTCGGCGGTGACCCGGGCTGGCGTCGCTGGGTCGACAACGTGCTGGCCACCAGCACCGACCAACCCACGCGCCAGGCTGCGCTCGGTGTGCTGTCGTACGTGAATGAGCAACGGTACGCCCATTGAACATCGAATCCGGCAAGGCGGCCTCGAGGCCGCCCTGCCAACCAAACGAAGACCACGCAGTGTGGCCTTCATCTTGCGGGAAACCGCACCAACTCACCAGGAGTGAACCATGAGCACCGGAAAAGCTGACGGCGATACCCAGCGCCTGATCAAACTTCAGACCCAAGCTTCCGAGAACAGTCTCGCACTGGCCGAAAACGCCGTCGAGAACAACAAGCGGCAAGCCAAGGCCAACTGCATCCAGGCCGCTTCCGAAATGGAAGCCAAGGCCAGCAGCAAGAACGCCTCCGAGTCGACCAAGGGTCTGCTCTGATCGTCGAATCGGCAGCCGGGATGACCGACTGCCAAACCCATGGAGACCACGCAGTGTGGTCTCCACCCCGCCAAGAAAACCGCACCAACTCACCAGGAGTGAACCATGAGCACCGGAAAAGCTGACGGCGATACCCAGCGCCTGATCAAACTGCAGACCCAAGCCTCCGAGAACAGTCTCGCACTGGCCGAAAACGCCGTCGAGAACAACAAGCGSCARGCCAAGGCCAACTGCATCCAGGCCGCTTCCGAAATGGAAGCCAAGGCCAGC
>NZ_LMDI01000014.1:119757-180165 GCF_001425785.1 Rhizobacter sp. Root1221
CCAGCAAGAACGCCTCCGAGTCGACCAAGGGTCTGCTCTGATCGTCGAATCGGCAGCCGGGATGACCGACTGCCAAACCCATGGAGACCACGCAGTGTGGTCTCCACCCCGCAAAAGAACCGCACCACCTCACCAGGAGTGAACCATGAGCACCGGAAAAGCTGACGGCGATACCCAGCGCCTGATCAAACTKCAGACCCAAGCCTCCGAGAACAGCCTCGCACTGGCCGAAAACGCCGTCGAGAACAACAAGCGGCAAGCCAAGGCCAACTGCATCCAGGCCGCTTCCGAAATGGAAGCCAAGGCCAGCAAGAACGCCTCCGAGTCGNCTCGCACTGGCCGAAAACGCCGTCGAGAACAACAAGCGGCAAGCCAAGGCCAACTGCATCCAGGCCGCTTCCGAAATGGAAGCCAAGGCCAGCAAGAACGCCTCCGAGTCGACCAAGGGYCTGCTCTGATGCGTTGCCGCCAGGGTCAGGCACGGGCTCACCCCCGTGCACGACCCCGGCGCCATCCCGCACACCGGACAACGATTTCCACAAGTTCATGGGCACCCTCATCTTGCGCTTCGGTGCTGTCGTTACCTTGGCTTGCGTGGCATTCGCCATGCAGATCAGTGCCGCCGAGCCCGTCAGTCATCCTCAAATGAGTGCCTTCGCACTTGCACCCGATTCAACCGCGCGTCCGCACCCGAACGCGAGCACATCCACGGAACCCACTCCATGAATCCGAAACTTGATCGCAAGGCGTTTGTCGCGTGCCTCATCGATTTGGTCCAGGCCGCCACTGAGCGGAACTTCTTCGACGACGCAATTTCAGTGCTGGGCGGTGCGCGAACCCTGCGACCGAAAGTGATGGAGCTCGACTGGTTCGAGGGCCGGATCGCGTTCAAGCGCAAGCAGTACCGCGAATGCATCCAGGTGCTCCGCAACATCGAGGGGAGCAAAACCCACGGGTACCTTGCCAAAGCCATGATCGCCGCGTGCCAGTACTACCTGGGTGACCAGGGTTGGGAGGCCGGCGCGAACGAAGTGCTGCGAGATGCCCCGCCCGACGCAATCGCCATCGTGAGAGTACTGCCCGGCATGGAAGGCACGGAAGACAAACCCGTCGAGGAAGCGACGCCCTACCTGTCATCGCTGCCTGAATTGTTTCAATCGGGCTTCATGCACTTCCGCGCGTGACCCCACATCTCGAGCCCGCACGCCGAAGCATCCGTTCAACCTCAGCACATCGAACGCCATGACCACCTCCGCCATCGCCCCCATCTCCGCCATCGACATCCTGGAACAGGCATCGGTCCGACCGGCACCGACGCAGGCCATGGCCGAGAAGTTCACCGACCTGATGCGCCGCAACACGGAACCATCTCCGATCGAGTCGGCGGAGAAATCGACCATGGTCGAAGTGCTCATGAAACAGGACGAGCAGATGCGCCGGGTTCAGCACGAATCGTATGACATGGCCCAGGCCAAGATGGATGGGATGTCCGACGACGATCTCGCCGCGTGGCGGGTCGACTTCACGCTTCGGCTCGCTTCAGCGCAGTTCCAGTTCAATGCCCTGGTGCAAGTCGCCCAGAGCACCAAGAACGGCCTGCAAACACTGATGCGCAACCAGTAAGCCGATCATGAGACACCTGCCTCTCCTCAAGTCGCACGCCCGCCTCCGATGGCTGGCGCCTCTGGCCCTCATGCTCCTGCTGAGCGCCTGCAAGACCGATCTCTACACCAAGCAGACCGAGTCCGACGCCAACGAGATGGTCTCCGCGCTGCTGGAGAGCGGCGTCCCGACACAGAAGGCGAGCCTGGACGCCGGCAAGACATGGAACGTGCAGGTCGACCAGGAGCACGTGGTGCGCTCGCTCGCCGTGCTGCGAGCGGCCGGGCTGCCGCGCGAGCGGCACGTCAACCTCGGCGAGATGTTCAAGAAGGACGGACTGATCTCCACGCCCACCGAAGAGCGCGTGCGGTTCATCTACGGCGTGGCGCAGCAACTGGAATCCACGTTGTCGCAGATCGACGGCGTGGTGACGGCGCGCGTTCACATCGTGCTGCCGAACAACGACCCGTTGGCGCCGATGGTCAAGCCGGCGAGCGCCTCGGTGTTCCTGAAGTACCGGCAGCAGGTCAACCTCGCGGGCCTGACGCCCAGCATCAAGAACATGGTCGCGCGCAGTGTCGAGGGCCTCTCGTACGAGAACGTGACGGTCACCCTGGTGCCCGGCATGGCACCGGCGGCGACCATGGAAGACACAGGCTCGAACGTGGGCCTGTGGGTGGCACTGGCAGCCGTTCTGCTGCTGGGGCTGGGGGCTGGAGGCGGATGGATTGCCTGGAAGCGCCCGCATTGGCTGCCGGAAGCGGTGCGGCGCAAGCTGCCCGGCGCCGCGTCGGCCGCATCCTCTGAGCCCGCCGTGCCGGCAGTGACCGGCGAGGGCCTGGGACAAGCGAGGAGCTCCGCGTGAACGAAGCCCGTCAACTCGCGGACCTGGCCTGGTCGATGCAGCGTCGCATGGAAACGCTCGCCGACAACGTCGACCCGAGCTGGCATAACACCCTGGGCCTGACGCCCTGGATGTCGGTTGCCGGCCTCGGCACCGGCAGCATTGTCCTGTCGCGTGCGCTCGCCCGCCGCTGCTTCGACCCGCTGCCGCCGCTGACGGCACTGTCGGAGGCTGCGGGGTCGCTCGCACTGCTGGACCGGCAACAACTGCTGTCCCGGTTGTGCGCGCTGGCCCTGCTCGGCCGGCCTGGCGTGCTGCGCTGCTGTGTCGAACGCCAGGCCCGCACGGCCCTGCAGCGCGAACTGGGTCCCGCCTATGCCGCACTGAATGCGCGAGGGAACGGTGCCTCGTCGGTACGTCCTGAAGTGGCGGCGTGGTCTCCCTTGGCCTGGGCGTGGGTCGGCTACCGGGAACTGGTGCGCGAACGCGCCTGGCCGCACCGCAGCCTCCGCCGGATGGCCCGTCTCGCCCTGCCCGCCTCGCACGAGGACGAACCGCCGCGGCGGCTGGTGCCGGCCGCGATCTCACCACCCGCGCAACGCCTCGACGCGCTGGATGCGCTGTACCAGGGAGCTTTGCCATGCTGACTTGGTTTGATCCCGACTGCACGGGCCTGAATGCCACGAACGGCATCGTGCGGGCCCACGAAGTTGCCACAGTGATGGCCACCGAAGAACTCCTGGCCCTGGCCCGCAAGGAACGCGATGCGATCCTGGCCGCCGCGGCCGAAGAAGCACTCATGATCGTCGACAAGGCACAACGCCGTGCCGAAAACATCGTGTCCGAGGCGCAACGGCAGGCCTCCCACCTGATGGAAGACGCATCGACCCAGTTTCGCGGTGAGCTCGAGCGCGGCCATGCCGAGGGCCAGCAACTGGCAGCCACCGAATGGCACCAACGCCACGCCGAGTTGCTCGCCGCGCAGACCGGAGGCCGGAATGCACCCGAGCGCAAGCTTGCCGAACTGGTGGCCCTCGCGGCCGAGCGCGTTGTCCACGCCGAACCGCGCGAAGCGCTCTTCCGGCGCTCCCTGGAAACGGTTCAGTCGCTGCTGCAGCGTACCGGCACGGTGACCTTGCGTGTCAACGATACCGACCTCGGCCCGGCCCGCTCCGCGGTGGCCAGTTGGCCATCGGCCTCGCAGCGGAACGGCCTCGTGGTCGAAGTCCAATCCGACACGGCCTTGTCTCCCGGCAGTTGCTTCTTCGAATCGGAGATCGGCACGCTCGACGCCAGCCTGGACATCCAGCTCGCCGGCCTTCGTGGTGCACTCGATCGTGCGGTGAGCCTGATCCTGGACGACCCCGAGTCGGACGAGAACTACGGCGAACCGTCCGAAGACTTCGCGGCCGACGATCATGAACACACCGGCCAGACACTCGAGGAATCCCATGGGTGAATCGCTCCGAATCACACGCCTGATGCAGCAGGAGCTGTCCTCCGCGCCGCTGGTCCGGCGCCGCGGCAAGGTCGTTGAAGTGGTCGGCACCCTGATGCGGGTGACCGGCCTAGACGCGAAGCTGGGTGAGCTGTGCCAGGTCCTGGACGATCAAGGCGGCTTGCTGCAGGCCGCCGAAGTGGTGGGTTTCGCGGGCGGACAGAGCATTCTTTCGCCGTTCGGCTCGATCCTCGGGGTGCGCGGCGGCTCTGCGGTCGTGGGCCTGGGCGAAGTGCTGTCGGTCCCGGTGGGGCCGGCACTGCTCGGCCGGGTGATCGACAGCCTGGGCCAGCCCATCGACGGCAAAGGGCCCATCCATTGCGCCGAGACACGGCCGGTGTTCGCCTTGCCGCCTACGCCGATGGAGCGGGAGATGATCGAACACCCCCTGTCCACCGGCGTCAAGGTCATCGACGGGCTCATCACGCTCGGCGAGGGCCAGCGCATGGGCATCTTCGCACCTGCCGGCGTCGGCAAGAGCACGTTGATGGGCATGCTGGCACGTGGCACCGCGTGCGACATCAGCGTCATCGCGCTGATCGGCGAACGTGGCCGCGAAGTGCGAGAGTTCGTGGAACTCATCCTCGGCGAACACGGCATGGCCCGGTCCGTCGTCGTCTGTGCCACCTCCGACCGTTCGTCGATCGAGCGCGCCAAGGCGGCCCACGTGGCCACTGCCGTGGCCGAGTACTACCGCGACCAGGGCCTCAAGGTGTTGCTGATGATGGACTCGCTGACCCGCTTCGCACGCGCGCAGCGGGAGATCGGCCTGGCCGCGGGCGAGCCTCCGGCGCGGCGCGGCTTTCCGCCGTCGGTGTTCGCCGAGATCCCGCGGCTGCTCGAGCGCGCCGGCATGGGTGCCCGCGGCTCCATCACGGCGCTGTACACCGTGCTGGCGGAAGACGAAAGCGGCGGGGACCCGATCGCGGAAGAAGTGCGAGGGATTCTCGACGGGCACATGATCCTGTCCCGCAAGATCGCGGCGCGCAACCAGTACCCGGCCATCGACGTGCTCGGCAGCCTGAGCCGCGTGATGTCGCAGATCGTTCCCAAGGCGCATCAACAGGCCAACGGCAAGCTCCGACAGCTGATGGCCAAGTACGACGAAATCGAACCGCTGGTCCAGATGGGTGAGTACAAGCCCGGCAACGACCCGCTGGCGGACGAGGCCATGGACAAGCTGGAGTCCATCCGCGGGTTCCTGAACCAGGCCACCTCCGACCTCTGGGACTACGACAACACGATCGACGCGCTGGCACAGCTCACGGATTGATCCAGGTGCGGTGCCCCCGAGACGCAAAGCGCAGCGCGCTTTGCCGGCCGGGTGCGGTGGAGCGGCTGGCCGTTTGCCTTGGTTCGCTCAGCGTGCGGTTTCGATGCGCACGGCGTTCAGGCCATCGGACAAGCTGAACTCGAAGCTGCCGCCGGCCGGCAGGTTCGCACCGGACAGCGTGGCTGTGCCGCCTTGCAGGTCTTGCGCCAGTGTCGTCCGCGTCTCGCCCACGTGGGTGACCGTCAAGTACTTGTACGAGGCTGCATCCCAGGTCAGGCGCAGCACGCCGCCCTGTTCGGTGACCTGCACCTGCGGCTTGACCGACGCAGCAACCTTCTCACGGGCTGCCGACACGCCGTTGGCAGGCTTCACTGCGTTCTGCAGCAGCGCCTTGCCATCCTTCAGCACCGAGATGCCGTAGATCGCCCCAGGATGCGGAATGGTGAAGCCGAAGTGCTGCTCTGCCTGTGCATGATCCAGCTGGCGCGGGGAGAACGGGTAGTCGACCGTGCCCTGGGCGCTGATGATGCGCAGCGTGTAGATCCCGCCTTCAGGAAGGCGGGGCTCGCCACGCAGCGACTTCAAGGGCGTCAGCTCGATCTTGTCGCCGTTGATCTTGCCGCTGACCAGCAACAGTTCCTGCGGACCGGTCGCTTCCGCCGAGGCTGAGGCCGCGATCACCATCTTGTCGGCCGGTGTCAGGTAGATCTGCATCCTGCGGTAGTTGTAGTCGGAGAACGAGTCACCACCGCAATAGCTCATCATGTCGTGCAGGTCCGTTCTTCGAGCATCGATGTACGCACCCGTCGAAGCGTCGTAGCCCCAGATGTAGCGACCGGCGGCACCCAACTGCCCATTGGCGTAGGGATACTGCGGGTCGGGATTCCCGGCATTGCCGCAGGGCGCATGAGGCAGGCTGAAGTTGTGGCCGAGTTCGTGCGCCAGCGTCTGGCGCACCACGCCCAGGTTGCTGGGCATGTCGAACCCCACCGAAGCCGGGCCTGGCATGTAGCCCAGGCCGGCCAGGCCGTAGCTGCGCTTGGGAATGAATCCGTAGTAGAAAGTTCGGCTCGATGCACCCTCGAGCATGTGCAGGTCGTAGAGTTCGGCCAGCACGTTGCTGAATATCTGGTTCCAGGCCGACTCGTCCGTGGGCATCGCAGTGGCAGTCTTGGAGACATACGTCGCACGGGTTTGCACTGTGACGCTGGCCGCCGGCATGCGGGCCTGGACGTAGCTGCCGGCACCGTTCGCGATCTGGCCCACGGTGCTGCCGATTTGCACCGGCATGACGAGCAGGGTAACCGCCGCGCCACCGCCCACGCGCGGGTTGATGGTCGACGTCTGGCCGTTGCTCAGCTTGGCGGTCAGGCGCAGGCCTTGCGTGACGAGCGCGGCGGGAATGACGGCGGTGTAGGCGTTCGTCGACGAAGGCGCATCCGGCACGGCCGTGGGCAGCGCGTTGGCCGGCACGCTCATCGCAATCGACTGCACGAGTTGGCCGGTGGATGTCTCGACCTGGAGCGTTGCGGTGGGTTGGGTCTCGTTCGTGTTGGTGGTGGTCGCGTTCACGCGCACCAGCGCCGATTTGCCCGACACCAGCACCAGCGCACTGTCAGTGCTCGGGAACACATGCGACTGCGCCACATCGATCCGTGCGATGCGCGCGGTAGAGGGCGAGCCCGGAGCAGGTGTCGACGTCGCGCCATCCTCCACCACATGGCAGGCCTTGACGGTACCCGGGGCCGGGTCGGCCCCGAAGAACGCACTTGAACAGGTCCCTTGATTGGTCACCGTGGCCAGGACGAACTTGCCGTTGGCGCCGTACATCACCGTCCTTGTTCCGGAGACGCTGAACGGGTTGTTCTCCGTCGCGACCTGCGTGCCGCTCACGTCGGCATAGCAGGCCTTGACGACACCCGGGACAGGGTCACTGCCGAAGAATGCACTCGAGCAGGTTCCCTGATTGGTCAGGGTGCCCAGCACGTACTTGCTGTTGGCGCCGTACAGCACCGTCTTGCTGCCGGAGTAGCTCAGCGACTGGCCCTCCGTAGCGATCCGAGGCCAGCCCAGATCCGCATGGCAGGCCTTGATGGCGCCCGGAGCAGGGTCGCCCCCGAAAAATGCATTCGAGCAGGCGCCCGGACTGGTCAACGTGGCCAGGTAGTACTTGCCGTCGGCGCCGTACATGACCGTCTTGCCTCCGGAGAAGTTGAGCGGAAGGTTCTCCGTCGCGATCTGCGGCCAGCCCAGATCCGCGTAGCAGGCCTTGGCGATCCCCGGGGCGGGGTCACTCCCGAAGAATGCGTTCGAACACGTGCCCTGGCTGGTCACGTTGGCAACGAGGTACTTGCCATCGGCGCCATACATCACCGACTTGGTTCCGGAGAAGCTGAACGACCTGTTTTCCATCGCGATCTGCGGCCCGTTCACAACCATCGCCGCAGCAACGGCTTGTGGCACGGCCGCAGCGGGCGGGGCGCCATCGGCCGTGGTGTTCCGTGTCGCGGAGTCGGCCTGCACGGGCGTTGCCTTGTCCGCGCCGCCGCAGGCGGCCAGGGCCACCAGGGCGCTCAGCACGGTCAACCGGCGCAGGTAGCGAGACAGCGTTGCAGCGCTGCACGTCAAGGTGACAACAAGAGCCTTCGATGCCAGTTCTTTCACGGTATCTTTCTCCAAGCCGAATGCGGCGTAGTCGTTGAAGTTGTCGATACTGCAAAGAGCGGTGGAGCACCAGAACAAGCTCGCTCACCTGATGGCAAGACCGCCTGATGTGAACGCGATAGGAGCGGGTCACGGCACTTGATCGTGGTGGGTGGATGCTAGTCGCCCGTTCCCGGCCGATCATGATCAATCGATGACCATGTGCAGTCACGTGTAGCCACGTGTAGTCATGTGTAAGGTCGGTAGACACCGCCGCGATGTGACGCGGCAAATACAGATGAGTCGAGCGAGGGCAAGGACTGCCCTTCAAGCCTGATTCATGCCAAGCGGCGGCCTCAACAGGGCGCGGGGCGGCTCAGAACAGGTTCACAACCGCCGACGCACGAGGCAACGGCTCGACCAACGATGGCGCGCTCGGCCCGGCAAACGCCAGCTCGAGGGCCTGACGTGCCCGCCCGGCCATGCAGCAACGCGCTGCCCAACAGACAACAGGATCACGCCCGCATGAAGAACCCATAGCCGAGATCGGCCGTGTGGGACGGCGAAATGGTTGACGTGGCGGTTGCTTCGGACTCGAACTGATCCAAGCCTGTGCCTGGGAGCTCGGCATCCCGGAGGCATTGCGCAAACCGCCGACCTTTCGCGCAGGCATCGTCGCGCAACAGGACTTCGTTCACCTTGATTTCCCAATCGGCGTCGCCCGCCAGGTACTGGCACGATGCGATCCAGGCCTTGGCCAGGCTCCAATGGGTCGGGCTCGACTCCAGGTCCCCCAACAGCTGGATGGCCTCCCGGTAGTCACCGCGCTTGGCCGCCAGCCTGCCTTCGAGCAAGGTGAGGTCGTGCATCTCGGGTTTCAGGGCCCGAATGCCTGCAATCACCGCAGCGCCATCATCGAGCAGATGCTCCACGATCGCATGTTCGGCCAGCGTCTTCCACCCATTCAGAAAAGCGGCCTGGTCCAGGCGGCGAAGCATTGTCTGGAAGCTCATTTCGTGTCCATTGGCATAGTCAGGCTTGTTCTTCTGGCAACAAGGGCGGATACCCTGCAGCGCAGGCTGAACCATCGAGTTGGGCAGCGACTGTCCCCGAGGCCACCGGCCTCAGGGACCCGCCGCGTGCTCAATGCTTGAGGAAGTCCTGCATCCGAAGAGCGCCCAGCGTGCGCGACGATTCCTTGTCGAGCTTGCCTTCGGCGAGGTCGCTCACGAGGTTGGCCATTCGATCCGAGATGGGAGCGTCGGCCGGCAGCTTGATCTTGTGGAGGGCCAGCAGCTTGCTCCCCTCTTCGGTCAGGTGCACCTTGGCGTCGGGGCCGGTGCCCTTGGTCGTGGTCACGGGGCCGTTCGCCGCGTGTTCTTTGGCGACCCGCGCGATCTTGGCGTCACGCACGCGGCTTAAAATTGATCCGAGCGACATAGTAGTTACTTTCGATAAGTCAGGGGTTGAGGAACCGGGCTGTGACTCGGCCACCTGGAAGCGCAGTGACGTTGACAACGACCTGGCGCACTCACCATAAGTGGCCTGCCGTGACCGGGCCACCGCGCGTGCGAAACGTTCACTGGGTGGGCGAAACGGCGGCCAGGGAACAGCCCGTGCCGGACGCCCACAAACGGAAACGCCCCGAGCGAATCGGGGCGTCCTGCGACATGTCGTGGAAGCGACACCACCCGTCGATGACGGCGCTCCGGCATGTCGGCATGGCGAGGCCCCTCCCGGGGCCCGTTCGATCAGCCCGCGTAGTCCTTCCAACCACGCTGCTTGGCACCTTCGACCTGGGCTTCCTTCGGCGCGATGACGTCGTAAGGGGTGTTCCCGATCGTGTTGTTCTCGAGATGGATCTTGGCCTGCTTCGCATCGCTGCGAACGATGGCCTCCTTGCCATTGTCGAACGTGGAGTTGGTCACCGTGATGTCGATCGGGAACTCCTTGCCGCCGTTCGTGCGAACGGCCTTCCCGAACCCGTCGGCGGTGAAGTTGTTGATCTTCAACGACCCGCCGGCGTTGAGCTGGAAGATCTTGTCGTTGGCGTTGAATGCGCCCCCGCCGTTGACCTCCACCTTGCCCGGTCCCTTCAGTGTGAAGGCGTCTTCGCCCACATCTCGCCAGACCACGTTGTTGAGGGTCGCGTCACCCTTGGCATGGATGCCATCGGCGCCCGAGAGTTGAACGTTCTTGATCTTCGCGCCAGGTTCCAGCAGGAAGACCGGCTTCTGGCCCTCGCCCTGTCCGCCGTCTCCCAACGCGGCGCCCGCCTTGAAGTGCATGCCCTTGCCGTCGAACTCCTCGCCGGCCTTGACGACGATGGTCTGGTTGACGACCGTCTCACCCTTGAGCGGAGGAAGCTTGCCGCCCTCGAGTTTCGGAACCTCGCCGCCGCTCGTCGGCGAACTCGGTGCCGGCGCCGTGGTGGGTTTGGTCGTCTCCGGCGCGGGGGCGTTCGAGCTCGGCTTGTTGCCGCTCGGCTCCGTGCCGCTCGGCTGCGAGCCGCTCGGCTGCGGGCCGCTCGGCTGCGAGCCGCTCGGTTGCGGGCCGCTCGGCTGCGGGCCGCTCGGCTGCGGGCCGCTCGGTTGCGGGCCGCTCGGCTGCGAGCCGCTCGGCTGCGAGCCGCTCGGTTGCGAGCCGCTCGGCTTCGTGCTGTTCGGTGACGTGTTCTCCTCGTCCGAATCGTCCTTCTTGCCGAGGAACTTCGAGAGCAGCGCCTCGACCAGTTGCTTGATGAGATCGGCGATCTGGGACATACCGCCCTGCTGACCCTTGGTGCCTTCCGTACCTTCCGTACCTTCCGTACCTTCCGTACCTTCCGCGCCTTCGGTGCCTTCGGTGCCTTCCTTACCTTCCGCGCCTTCGGCACCCTTGCCAGCAACCAGCTCTTCCAGCTTGCTGGTATCCCCCGTCAGCAGCGCTTCGACGAGTTGCTTGATCAGCGCCTTCAGATCCTCTTCCGACAGACCTTTGCCCTTGCCGCCGCCAGCGCCTTCCGCCGGCTTCGTCTCCTCCTGCTTGCCCACGCCACCCGACAACAGCGCCTGGACCAGTTGCTTGGCGATCTCCGCGATCATCTGTTGCATCGGATCTTTGCCACCGGCCTCTCCGGTCTCTCCCGTATTGCCGGTCTCGCCGGTCTCTCCGGTCTTGCCAGTCTCACCGGTCTCGCCCAGCTTGTCGAGCTTGCTGGTATCGCCCGACAGCACGGCTTCGAGCAGTTGCTTGAGGATCTCGCCGACCAGCTGCTGCGACAGCCCGCCTGCCTCACCGCTGCCGCCTGCCTCACCGCTGCCGCCGGTCTTTCCGCCGCCGGCGGTCTTGCCCATTTCATCGAGCTTGCCCGCGTCCCCCGACATCAGGGCCTCCACAAACAGCTTGGCGATTTCACCGATGAGCTGTTGCATCATGTCTTCGGAACCGCCACCCTTCNTCGAGCTTGCCCGCGTCCCCCGACATCAGGGCCTCCACAAACAGCTTGGCGATTTCACCGATGAGCTGTTGCATCATGTCTTCGGAACCGCCACCCTTCTTCGATCCGTCCGTCGCGCCGGTCTTGCCCGGCATCAGGGAATCGAGGAGCTGCTGGGTGAACTGGCTCGCGAAATCCTGCGACGCCGATTTGGACCCGCCGCCCTCCGTGCCCATCTCGTCGAGCGTGTCCTGACCGTCCGGGGACAGCATGTCGGCCAGTTGYTCGGCCAGGCCGCTCGCCTTGCTGTCCTCACCACCCTTGCCCATCAGCTGGCTGATCAGCTTGAGCAATTGGAGGAACTGCTGGAGGATGCCCTCGATGCCGTTGCCACCCTTGCCCTTGCTCTTGCCGGCACCCTCGGCRCCGCCCGCACATTCAGTGCCCTGCGGTTCATCCACCTTGTTCTGGCCATTCTTCTCCTGCGAGATGGCCTCCTTGATCTGCTGCATCACGGCCATCACGAGNGCCCGCACATTCAGTGCCCTGCGGTTCATCCACCTTGTTCTGGCCATTCTTCTCCTGCGAGATGGCCTCCTTGATCTGCTGCATCACGGCCATCACGAGAAGCGCCACCAGTTGCTGCTGCAACTGCGACTGATCCGTGGCTTGCCCGACCCGATCGTTGTTGATCGGCGGACGAACGGTGTGGTTGTGACTGATCTTGGTCGACATACTGGGCTCCAAATTGTTAGTGGGAAAAGATGAGGGAACTGCGCACAACGCCGTCGGATCGGATGCCCCGGCGGCGATGCATGTGACCTTAGGTGCCTCCCGCCCGGCCGGAGGCAAGGTGCGCGAAGCAACGTGTCATCGCGCGAATCTGTTCCCGGACCCCGCGCCCGCCACTTCCATTCGCGCGAGCCGTTCGGCCAGCATCGGCGGCTTGGGTTTCAGGGGGAAGGACGGCGAGAAGAATCCCGGCGAAATGGCACGGGAGAAGCGCCGACGACCGGTCACCCCGCGAGGGACGATCCGGTCGTCGCAGAACCGCAGGACGATGCGGCCGCAGGGCAAGGTCCGCCCGGGCCGCAACCGGGGAACGGCGCCATCCCTGGTGCCCGAGCGGAAGGTCAGTCGAGATACCCGACCTTCTTGCCGCCGACGACCTCCATCGCCTTCGGACCGCGGGCGTCGTAGTTGACGTTGTCGAGGTTCACATTGTTCAGGGTGATCTTGGCGTTCGGGCTGTCGGTGCGGAACAACTCGTCACCATTCTTGTAGTTCGAGTTCTTGATCGACACATCCAGCGCGAAGGTCGTGCCCCCGTTCTGCGCCACGCCGCGCCCGAAGTTCTCGGCCGTGAATCCCTCGATGGACAAGGATCCGCCGGCATTGACCTGGAAGATCTTGTCGTGCGCATTGAAGGCACCGCCACCGATGACCTTCACGTCACCGGCCCCCTTCTTCGTCATCGCATCCTCGCCCACGTCGCGCCACCAGACGTCCTTGAGCGTGGCGTCCCCCATCACGTGCACGCCGTCAGCCCCCGAGAGCTGGACGTTCGTGAGCTTCGCGCCAGGCTCCAGGATGAAGACCGGCTTCTGCGTTTCGCTCGTGCCGCCATCGCCCAGCGCAGGACCGGCCTTGAAGTGCATGCCCTTGCCGTCGAACTCCTTGCCGGCCTTGACGACGATGGTCTCGTTGACGACCGTCTCGCCCTTCATCGGTGGCAGCTTGCCCGCCTTGATCGGACCGGTCTCGTTGCCCACGCCATCGGGCACGCTCGGTGCCGGCGACGGCGCCGTCGTGGGTTTGGCCGTCTCCGGCGCGGGACTGTTGGGGTTCGGCTTGTTGCCGGTCGGCTGGGTACTGGTCGGCTGGGTGCCGGTCGGCTGCGTGCTGTTCGGTGACGTGTTCTCTTCGTCCGAATCGTCCTTCTTGCCGAGGAACTTCGAGAGCAACGCCTCGACCAGTTGCTTGATGAGATCGGCGATCTGGGACATACCGCCCTGCTGACCCTTGGTGCCCTCCGTGCCTTCCGTGCCTTCCGTGCCTTCCGTGCCTTCCGTGCCTTCCGCACCCTTGCCACCAGCCAGCTCTTCCAGCTTGCTGGTATCCCCCGTCAGCAGCGCTTCGACGAGTTGCTTGACCAGCGCCTTCAGATCCTCTTCCGACAGACCTTTGCCCTTGCCGCCGCCAGCGCCTTCCGTCGGTTTCGTCTCCTCCTGCTTGCCCACACCACCCGACAACAGCGCCTGGACCAGTTGCTTGGCGATCTCCGCGATCATCTGTTGCATCGGATCCTTGCCACCGGCCTCTCCGGTCTCTCCCGTATTGCCGGTCTCACCGGTCTCACCGGTCTCGCCCAGCTTGTCGAGCTTGCTGGTATCGCCCGACAGCACGGCTTCGAGCAGTTGCTTGAGGATCTCGCCGACCAACTGCTGCGACAGGCCGCCTGCCTCACCGCTGCCGCCGGTCTTTCCGCCGCCGGCGGTCTTGCCCATTTCGTCGAGCTTGCCCGCGTCCCCCGACATCAGGGCCTCCACAAACAGCTTGGCGATTTCACCGATGAGCTGTTGCATCATGTCTTCGGAACCGCCACCCTTCTCTCGCGAAATCCTGCGACGCCGATTTGGACCCGCCGCCCTCCGTGCCCATCTCGTCGAGCGTGTCCTGACCGTCCGGGGACAGCATGTCGGCCAGTTGYTCGGCCAGGCCGCTCGCCTTGCTGTCCTCACCACCCTTGCCCATCAGCTGGCTGATCAGCTTGAGCAATTGGAGGAACTGCTGGAGGATGCCCTCGATGCCGTTGCCACCCTTGCCCTTGCTCTTGCCGGCACCCTCGGCGCCGCCCGCACATTCAGTGCCCTGCGGTTCATCCACCTTGTTCTGGCCATTCTTCTCCTGCGAGATGGCCTCCTTGATCTGCTGCATCACGGCCATCACGAGCAGCGCCACCAGTTGCTGCTGCAACTGCGACTGATCCGTGGCTTGCCCGACCCGATCGTTGTTGATTGGCGGACGGACGGTGTGGTTGTGACTGATCTTGGTCGACATGATGGGATTCGAATGAAGTGGTAGAGAAAGAAGAGGAAGAGGAAGAGGAATGAAGCTTGGCCAGGCGTCAGTGGCCTTGCGCGCTCTTGGCCATGCGCTCGAAGCGAGCGGCCAAGGGCTTCAGCGACAGTTCCGGACGCACTTGCGAGAAAAACACGGCAATGAGCACCACGAGCATCAACATCGCCGTGGCACCCTTGATCGGCTGGCCCAGGCTGTTGGGTTCTAGCTTCTCGGCCGCCTTGCCCAGCAGGCCGATGCCCAGGTCGATCAGGACCAGTGTCACTAGCACCGGCCCCGCAATCTTCAGCGTGGTTTCAGCCAGGCTGGTGACCTCGCCGGGGAGGAACCGTTCCATCAGTTGCAACCAGTCCGGCATCGTGCCCAGCAACGGCCACCACTGGAATGAATCGAACAGCAGCCCCACGAAAACCATCATGCCGCCCAGCATGTAGAAGCCGCTGATCGCCAGCTGCGCCAGCAGGTTGCCCACCGGCGTGCTCTGCTGGCCGGTGAGCGGGTTGGTCTGCTGCACGTTGTTGAACCCGGCCTGGTTGTCGATGAGCATGCCCACCCCTTCGGCAATCCAGAAGATCGTCGACATGGCAAAGCCGATCAGCATCCCGACCATGGCTTCCTTGAGCACCATCGACATCAGTTGCATGACGTTCAGGTTCGCGGCCAGATCCACCGGCTGTCCATACGCAACGAACACCCCGAAGGAAACGGCCATTCCGTTGCGCACCGCGCCGGTGATCAGTTGGTCGTTGGTGGCAGGCAGCACCAGCATCGCGGCGTAAATGCGAACGGTGCACACCGCCACCAGCGCCAGCAGGGCCTTGGCGTTCAGGGCGAGTTCGTAGAGCGCTGCGGCTCCATCGTTCATCTGGAAGTCCATCGTCAAGCTCCTGCCTCGGCGCACCGGGCGGCGGCAGTCGCCCGGGAGCGGGCCAGCATGCGCGCCACCGCGGTTTCCTCGGCCTCTTCGTCCTGGCTGTCTTCCTGGGCGCGCTCGCGATCGGCGATGGCATCCTGCAGGCGCTGCTCGGTACGCTCGAGTTGTTCCTTGCCGCGCTTGAGGGCCGAATCGCATTCGGCGACGTGTTGCTGCGCCGCCTCGACCCGGCCCTCCGCCCGCTGGGTTTCCTTGACGGCTTCGGTGGTGCGCTGCGCCGCCTCGGCCAGCAACAACTGCAGCGTGACCACGTCGCTGCCGTGAAAGCCGTGGGACTGCGCGGTGGTGAACGCCAGGTTGTCACGCACGCCATGCTCGGCATCGCGCTGCGCCGTTTCCTGCGCACGAACCTCCTCGAGCGCCTCGCGCGCCTGCTGAAGGCTCAGCTTGCTTTCACGAAGTGCTTCCTCGTACTGCTCGACCCGCCGCGCTTTCAGGCGCACGAGGGTGCGCAGGCCTTTGATCACGCTCATCTGCGCTCCATGCGGTTGCTGCCCGGACGAAGGCCTGTCCGAAACTCCTGCGCAGCCTAAAGCGCCACGGCCGCAGGGCCGCCCCCTCGACGCGAAGTTCCGTGCGACCCCGCGAAGCCACCCGCGCCGCCCGACCACTTCGCGCTACGGGGTACGCACTTCGCATGGACGCGATGGTGGTCGCCGGTTCGCCACTAGATTGCGGCAAGGCCCGAACAGTGCCGTGAACCAGGCCATCCACAAGGGGCGTGACCGATGTCCGAGAAAACCGAAGAGCCAACAGACCAGAAGCTGGAGAAGGCACGCAAGAAGGGCGAAAGCCCGAAGAGCCAGGACATCGTCGCGGCGATGGTGCTGATCGTCTCGCTGCTGGTGCTGACAGGCGCCGGCGAATCGATGAACGATCGCGTGTCGAACGTGGTGACGCTGGCACTGCGCCGCGGCATGCAGGCCAGCACCAACCAGGAGGTGTACGCGGTGGTGACCGAGATGGTGATGAACGGCATGTACGCCGCACTGCCGCTGGTATGCGCCACCGTACTGGTGGCCGTGCTAGCGCTGTTCGCCCAGATCGGCCTGAACATCACGTTCGAGCCCATCACACCCAAGTTCGACAAGCTGAACCCGGCTTCCGGTCTGAAGAAGATCTTCTCGGTTCGCTCGCTGATCGAACTGGCGAAGTCGATCGTCAAGGCCGTGGCGCTCGGCTGCGTGATCTGGTCCCTCGTGAGCGGGTTGATCCCGTTGCTGGTGGGTTCGGCCTACCTCACGCCGCACGGCACCGGCATGGTGGCCTGGCACGCCATGCTCAAGTTGCTCGCGGGCGCCTGCGTGGTTTTCGTCGTCGTGGGCCCGGTCGACTTCGGTTTGCAGCGATGGCAGTTCATGCGCGACCAGCGCATGAGCAAGGACGACATCAAGCGGGAACACAAGGAAAGCGAAGGTGACCCGCACCTCAAGGGACACCTCAAGTCCATGCAGCAGGAAATGGTCATGAACGCGCCGGAGAAACGGGTGCCGGGTGCCACGGTGGTGGTCACCAATCCGACGCACTACGCCGTGGCGCTGCGTTACAACGAGGCCGAATCGCCGGTCCCGGTGATCGTGGCCAAGGGCATGGACGAAGCCGCCGCCGTCATCCGCGAACTGGCCAAGACGCACCGGGTTCCCATCATCGGCAACCCGCCACTCGCCCGGGCACTGCACAAGCTGCCGCTCGACCAGCCGATCCCCGAGGAACTCTTCGACGCGGTGGCGGTAGTGCTGCGCTGGGTCGGGGAACTCGATCAACTCGGCGGCAAGCACTGACCCCCCCTGCCCTCCGTCGACATTCACCCAAACGGGCCTCCATCATGAAATTCCGAATGAATCCCTCGCTCGCCAACGACGTGACGATGGCGTTCTTCATCGTCGGCGTGATCGCGTTGATGATCCTGCCGCTGCCCACGCCGTTGATCGACGCGCTGCTGGCGGTGAACCTGAGCATCAGCGTGCTGCTGCTGATGACGACGCTGTTCATTCCGGACGCGGTCTCGCTGTCGACGTTTCCCTCGCTGCTCCTGTTCACCACGCTGTTCCGGCTCGCGCTGAACATCGCGTCGACCAAGGCGATCTTGCTGCACGCCGACGCCGGCCACCTGATCGAGAGCTTCGGACAGCTCGTCGTCGGCGGCAACCTGGTCGTGGGCATCGTGGTGTTCATGGTGATCACGATCGTGCAGTTCATCGTGATCGCCAAGGGCTCGGAACGCGTGGCCGAAGTGGGAGCGCGCTTCACCCTGGACGCGCTGCCCGGCAAGCAGATGAGCATCGACGCCGACCTGCGTGCAGGCCTGCTGACGGCCGACGAGGCCAAGCGCAAGCGCGCACACCTGGCCATGGAGAGCCAGATGCACGGGGGCATGGACGGCGCGATGAAGTTCGTCAAGGGCGACTCCATCGCGGGCCTGATCATCACGCTCGTCAACATCCTCGCCGGCATCGTGGTGGGCGTGATGTACCACGGCATGACAGCCGGCGAGGCCGCCAACCGGTTCGCGGTGCTGTCCATCGGCGACGCCATGGTGTCGCAGATCCCCGCGCTCTTCATCTGCATGGCCGCGGGCATCATCACCACGCGCGTTGCCGACGAGCAGAAGAAGACGCCGACCTCGCTGGGCCAGGACATGGGCGAGCAACTGACGCGCAATCCGCGCGCCATGTACCTGGCGGCCGGACTGACACTGGGCTTCGCCGCGGTGCCGGGTTTTCCGGCCGTGCCCTTCGCCTTGCTCGCCGCGCTGCTCGCCGGCGGAGGCCACATGCTGGCGAAGCGCCGGGCGACCGGCGGCGGCTCCTCGCTGTCCAAGCCGCTGCCCGCGCTGCTGCGCGAAGGCAGCAAGGGCGATGCACCGTCGATCCTGCAGAAACCACCGGAAGCGGCCAAGCCGCTGTCGATCCGCCTGTCGTCGGAGCTCGGTGCCCTCGTCCACGCAGACCGGCTGAACGGCGCACTGGACAAGGAGCGGCAGGTACTGCAGGCCAAGCTGGGCTTGCCCTTCCCCGGCGCGGCCATGTGGGTCACGAGCGATCTCCAGGGCCTGCGCTACGAGGTTCTCATCAACGACGTGCCGGCGGCCGAACCCGTGCTCCCCGGCCGCCTGCTGATGCTCACGGATCCCGCATCGCCGCTCGCCGCCGGCGCGCAGCGCCACGGACCGGCACTGGGTTCCACCGAGTCGCTCTGGGTGCCGCCTGAAGCGGTGCCTGAACCCAAGCGCGACGGCGTGTGCCTGGATGTGGAACAAGTGATCGCCCGCGAAGTGTTCAACGTGCTCCAGCGCCACGCGCACTTGTTCATGGGCGTGCAAGAGGTGCAGTGGGTGATCGAACGCACCACGGTGGACTACCCGGGCCTGGTCGCCGAGGTCCAGAAGATCATGCCATTGCAGCGCATGGCCGAGGTGCTGCGGCGCCTGCTGGAAGAGCAAGTGCCGATCCGGAACATCCGCAGCATCTTCGAAAGCCTGATCACGTGGGGACCGAAGGAGAAGGACCTGCTCCTGCTCACGGAATACGTGCGCTCCGACCTCGGGCGCTTCCTCGCGTACGAGGCCTCCGGGGGCCAGCGCCACCTGTCGGCGATCCTGCTGGACCCTGCCATCGAGCAGGCCATCCGCGGCTGCATCAAGCCCACGCCCGCCGGCAACTACCTGGCCATGTCGCCGGAAGACGCCCGCGACCTCACTGGCCGCATCGCCAAGGTGGCGGGCGAGAAGAACCAGGCAGGCGTCGCGCTCGTCACCTCGATGGACATCCGCCGCTACGTCAAGAAGATGATCGAGGGCCGGCTCGAATGGCTGCGCGTCTACTCGTTCCAGGAATTGGGCAGCCAGATTGAACTGCGGCCGATCGGCCGGGTCTCGTGAACGGGCCCCGTCGCCTCGATCGACCGGGCGACCGCGGACCGCAGGTCCGCACGCCCGACCGCCCCGCCAACCAGGGCCTCGGCGCCCACGACCGGTTCCGGCGCAACCTCGGCCTGCCACGCACCGAACCGTCACCTCGAGAGGCCCCGGCGGGCGAGGCGCTCATGGAGGTCCTCGCCGCGATGCCCGTCCCGGCGTTCAATCCCACCTTGCCATGGAACGACCTGCTGTCGCAGGACGATGCCCCCACGAGGGACTCGGCCTCGGAGGAGCCGGCCGAGCCGCCGGACGATTCACAGCCTCCCGAAGCGGGGTCCGACGACCTCCCGCCGCCGTCGATCCCGATCCCGCTTCCGGCCAGGTTTTTCACGGTCCCGGCCCCGCCGGCGGGCGAACCGGCGCACGATCGCGACCGCGACCAGGAAACGGCCCGGGGCGGCATCGGCGCCGTGAGCGCGATCAAGCGGGCCGACGGCACACCGGCCTGGCTGCTGGAGGCCGCCCGGCAGGTCGAATGGTTGTGTGCGAGAGCCGATCCGGCGTTCCAGACGTGGTCGGTCACGGTGCCCATGGACCCGAAGGTTCTGCCCGACAGCGAACTGGCGCTCAGCCTTTCGCCTTATGCGATGACGCTTCGGTTCCGAACCGTCTCGGAGCACTCGGCAACCCTAATCTCACGTCATCGCAGCCAGTTGCAGGCCCTGCTCGAGCAACTGCCTTCCATGCCGCACAACATCGACATCGATCTGGAGTGACACCGTGAATCGCGCGGCCCCTACAACAGCAAAGTCTCCGGAGCCCGTTGCGGCCCGGCTGGACACCCTGAGCCCCGCACAGGGACGGTTGGCGCGCATGGCCTTCGACCGCCGCTTCCCGGTCTGGATCGACGCCTTGCTCGGCGCCTCTGGCACCCGCATCGCATACGGCGAGCAACCTGCGGGCGTGGCGATCACCCTGACCAACGACCAGGGCCTGCTCGAGTTGTGTGGGGACGCCGCGGCATGGCCCGCGCTGGAGATGGTGGCCCGCCTGTCCGACCAGGCGCTGGTCCGTGGCGTCGCCGAAGCGATCCTGGCGGCGCCGTTGTCGGCACTCGACAAGGCGATACCGGGCCTGTCGGTGCAACGCCTGGGCATGCGCTCGCCCGGCGGCCGCCACATCGAACTGCGCCACGGCGATGTCCGCGTGGGGCTGACCTCCCTGGACGAAGGCATGGCCAGCCACCTGGCGCACACGATGCGGCGTGCCGTCAGGGCCAACCCGGGGCACTTTCGCCGGCTGCGCATCCCCGCCAGCCTGAGCCTGTTCGTGCGCGACCTGACCCTCGCCAACCTGAATTCACTCGCACCGGGCGACATCGTCGTCGCGGGCGAATCGCACGCGGGTGCCAAGCACCTGCGTTCCCGTTTGTCGTTTGGATTGGGAATCACCATGCAAGCCACCACGACGGTCGACATCGACGCCTCGACTGCCACGCTGACCGAACAACCCCGCCTCATCGAAGACGACACCGACGCCGCGCAGCCCGCCCTGGACGGCATCGCCGACCTCAGCGTCCCCGTCGCGTTCGAGATCGACTCGGCCCGGGTGAGCCTCGATGAACTGGCCGCCTTCGGCGAAGGTTCCGTGATCGAACTCGACGTGCCGGTGCGCGAGGCGACCGTCCGTCTCGTCTGCTTCGGCCAGGTGGTGGGTACGGGACAACTGGTGGTCGTGGGCGAGCGCCTCGGTGTCCGCATCGGCCGCATGGGCCTGCGCCCGGCCGGCGGACGGGGAGCCTGATCATGCTGGGGACCTCCGGCCTCGATCCCATCTCGCTGTTCCTCGGCCTGGTCACCTTGGCCGTGCTGCCGTTCGCAGCGATGGTGGTCACGTCCTACACCAAGGTGGTGGTGGTGCTCGGCCTGCTGCGAAACGCGCTGGGGGTGCAGCAGGTGCCGCCCAACATGGTGCTCAACGGCATCGCGATCATCATCTCGGTGTACGTCATGGCGCCGGTCGTGATGGAAGCGACCGAGCGCATGCAGACCTCGCCCCTGAGCACCGAGGCATCGACCGCGCAGCAGATGCTGGCGGCCGCTGGTGCTGCACGCGAACCGTTCCGCCAGTTCCTCATCAAGCATGCGCAACCCGCCGAAAAAGCCTTCTTCGTGAAGTCTGCCCAGGCGATCTGGCCGCCCGAGCGCTCCAAGAGCCTGCACCAGGATGACCTGATGGTGCTCGCGCCCGCCTTCTTGCTGACCGAGCTGACGGAGGCGTTTCGCATCGGGTTCCTGCTCTACCTCGCTTTCGTGATCGTGGACCTCGTGATCGCCAACGTGCTGCTGGCGATGGGGTTGTCCCAGGTCTCCCCGACCACCATCGCGGTTCCGTTCAAGTTGCTGCTGTTTGTCGTGCTCGATGGCTGGTCGCAGGTGATGCACGGCCTGGTGCTGACCTACCGATGATCTGACGCAGGGAAACGGCCCCATGACTTCTTACGACGCTGTTCTTCAACTGGCTTCCGAGGCGCTGATGCTCTGCCTCTTGCTGTCGCTGCCGGCCGTGGCGGTCTCGGCCATCGTGGGCCTGCTGGTCTCGCTCGTCCAGGCCGTGACGTCACTGCAGGATTCCGCCATCTCGCAGGGCGTGAAACTGCTGTGCGTGACTCTCACCGTGGCAATGACCGCCCCTTGGGTGGGCAGCAGCGTGTTGCGCTTCTCGGAACGCCTGATCGCGGCGATGTTCGCATCATGACCCAGGATTTCAAGGCACAGCAAGCGCGCCAGATGCTTCGGCGCCGCACCCAGCACGCGAATGAACTCGCGCGTGCGCAGCAGGCGGACAACGCTGCCAACGGCGCCCAGCAGGGCAAGTTCGGCGACTATGTCTTCAAGGCGATTCAACGCCCGAACGCATCGCCGCTGAACCGCACGACCCAGCTCCCCGGCCAGCGGCCCGCAGGCTCGGCCGACGCCAACGAGAAAGAGGTGCCCGAAGAGCCCGGTGGCGAAGCCGAATCCGCCAAGGACAAGAACAATCCGAACGGCCCCAATGTGGCGGCGGTCGACCCCGACCGGGAACGCCGGCGCCAGCCTGAACACCGGGGAGACGCCGACGGCGGATCCCACGGCGGCTCCGGCCAGCAGAGTGGCAGCGGCACGGGTGGGGGAAGCGGCGACAACGCCGGCAACGGCGGCGGTTCGGGCACAGGGTCCGGCCATGGCGGCGGTGGCTCTGGTAGTAGCGGCGGCGGCTCCCCTGGCGGCGGCGGCAGCGGCAGCAGCGGCGGTGGGCGTGGTGATGGTGGCAGTGGCAATCGGCAGGCCCCGGCCGGCATGTTGCGTTCGCCCTCCGGTCCGCTGGCCATGCGTTCGGCATCGGCGACGTTGTCCAGCGTGAAGCCCCTGCTCAAGCTGGTGGTCGAGGCCGGCACGCCGCAAGACCGGCAGCAAGCGCTGGCCCATGCGCTGGCGGTGCTCAACAGCTACCGCACCGAACCCGGCGAACCGAGCGTGGAGGCCCTGCAGCTTGAGATCATGGCCGTCTACCTCGAAGCCACGCAAAACCCCGAGGTCCCGATCACGCGCGCCGAGGTGAAGGAAATCCTGACGCGCCAGGACTCGATCTCCAGCACTGAACAGAGATCCGATCCGAAGCTCCGCAACCGCAATGCACTGATGCCGTTGAAACTGCTGATTAGCGACCTGCCGCGCACCGACGCACAGCGCGCGATGGCCGTCGACCGCATGCGCGGCGGGCACCATTGGCTCGGCCCCACCCCAGGCAACACCCCATGAGTCACGAACAATTCCAAGGCCTCGTCACTGCCCTGTGCGAAACGATCGATCTGCCGGACCCGCAATCGGTGCTCGACCGTGGATGGGTCGAGGTCGAGGGCTTCGAGGTCCTGCTCTCGCACTACGAGCAGGATCCGGCGGCGATGTACCTCAACTTCCACTTCGGCATCGTCACGGCAGGCCGCACCCTGACGGTGTTCCGCCTCCTGCTCGAGGCGAACCTCACGGTCTATGCGCAGGACCAGGCCCAGCTGGGGGTCAACCCGGAGACCGGTGGCATCATCCTCATCGTGCGCGTGCCGATGACACCGGAGATCGATGGTGCCTGGCTGGCCGAGACCATGGGGCACTACACCGAGCACGGCCGCCACTGGAACGACAACATCCTGGCATCCAACGATGACGCGTTCAATGGCATCTGCGCCGGGGACTACTTCTGGCTCAAGGTGTGAGAGACCGGTGCCGCGGGCGCTCGCGGCACCGATGCCGTCGCGCTCCCGTCACTCGCCCACGGTCAGCGTGACACCGAGGCTTCGTCCGGGCTGCAATGGCACATACGTCTGCGAAGCAAACGTCCCGTAGAGCTTGCGGTCAAAGACGTTCTGGATGAACACGCCGAACGTCCACGAGCCGGTCTTGCGCGTCCAGGAAAGGTCCGTCCGCGCGCCGCCCGGCAGCCGCATCGGCGCCGAGAGGCCTTCCGCATCCGGCGCGGTGGCCCAGATCGGGGAGAAGGCGCGGAACGCGAGGCCCACGCTCGATGCCGGCGCCACGGTTTCGGGCAGGTGATAGCGCGCCAGCAGGTTGAGGGTCCGGGATGAAATGCCAACCCCCGGGACGGAAGACAGCTGTGTCGCGGGTACCGTGACGCCGGTGGCCACGTCCCGCACACGAACGAGGGCCAGCCCGAGATTCATTTCCAGGGCCGGAACCACGTGGCCGTTCATCTCGATTTCAAGACCGCGCACGTCGCGCCCCGGGTGCTCGAAGAGTCCGCCCCACTCGGCGGAAGATGCCCGCACGTTCAAGAGCTGCAAGCGGAAGGCCTCCAGCGTCAACGCCAACCGGTCATCGAGCAAGTCGAACTTCACGCCGGCCTGCACTTGGCGCATCCGCGTTTCGTGCGCCTCGCTGCCATCGAAGAGCAGGACGGGTTCGTTCGACCCGGCGTTCCAGGCCACCGTCGATTGCCAGCCGCCATAGACCGCGGTGAACGGAGTCAACTGATAGGCGAGGCCCGCATCCCAGTTCAATGCCTTGGGCCAGGAGGTGGTCGAGTCCTCGGCCTCGCCAGCGACGACTCGCTCCGACTGGCGGCTCTGCTGCACCTTGACCCCGGCACCCCAGTTCCCCCAGGAAAGCTGGTCCTGGAGCAGCAGGCCACGGCGCAAGGCATGACGCTCCGCGCCGGGTTTCAGCGCCAGGCCATCCCAGATGGGCATCTCGGGCAGCACCGTCAGGCCGGGCTGGAAGGTCGCGGGATCGATCCGCCAGGTCGCGGTACCGTATCGCTCCGCGGATCGCGAGCGCCCCACGTCGACCGCCAGCAACAACTGATGCTTCACGGCGCCCGTGGCCACGTCGCCGATCACCCCGGTCTGCAGACCGGAGAACCTGCTCGACTCGCGTCGCAGCGACAGCAACACCATGGACCCGGACGCGAACGAATGCCTGCGTGTGTCACGACGCACGGTTTCCCGCCTCACCTTCAGCAAGGTGCGCCACTTGGGCGCAAAGGACCACGACAGGTCCAGCTCGATGTCCCCGGCGTTCGACCGCGTCCAGTCATCGCTCGACACGGCAGAGACCTCGTCGCCGAGCCCTGTGGCATGGAGTGTGTCGGGCGACAGGAAAACGCGGCTTGTCGCCGCCGGCACATCGCGGCGCCGGTCGCCCTGCACGGTCAGCGTGGCCTGGAGATCGCGCCCGCGATAGCTCACCGTGCCGAGCAAGCCGCGGCTGTGTTGCCCGTCGTAGCCGCCCTCGGTGTGTCCCGACCGGGTTCCATGTCCGACCAGGCGCCAATGCGTCTCGGGGGCGAGTGGTGCGCCGAGGTCGAAACTCGAGCGCAGCGTGCCGTTGTCGCGGGAGGACAGACCGAGCGCCACGGTGTTGCGATGATCGGGGCCGGCCTGCTTGCGGATCAGGTTGATCGTGCCGCCACGGCCCCAGCTGTCGGCGGCACCACCGATCACACCGCTGGGCCCCTTGAGCACCTCGATGCGCTCCAGGGTTTCGCTGTCGAGCGGCAGTTCGTCGCGGAGCGTGCGCATGCCGGATATCAGGTACAGGGCCGGAAAGCCCCGGATCGTCAACGACGGCATCATGTCAGACGTGACATCGTGGATCTCTCCCGTCACGCCCGGGATGTAGATCAACCCGTCGGTACTCGTTTGCGCATTCTGCAAGTCCAGGGCCTCTCGTGTCACGACAGACACCGACTGCGGCAACCTCGACAACACCGTCTCCGTACGCGTCGCCGTCGAGGCGCTCACCGCCAGCAGCCCGGTGTCGGGCGGGTCGTCGGCCGACGCACTCACCTGCACGGTCGGCAAGGTCGCGGACTCACCCGTCGCAGACAGCGACGGCTCCCGCACCGTCACCGTGCCGTCCGTCTTGATGTCGATCGACAGGTCGGTGTCGTGCAAGGCCCGCTCGAGCGCCTCCCGGAGCGAGAGGCGCCCCTGGATCGGTCCGGCCGAGCGCGTGCTGACCAACTCCGGCTTGAACGACACGATCACCCCGCCAAGCCGTCCGATCTCGATCAGTGCGGTGCTCAAGAGCCCGGCCGGGACATCGAACTCCAGCTCGCGCGGCGCAACTGCGGCTTGCGACGCAGGCAGGCACAGCAAGACCATCGCGGCCATGGCGATCGCGGCAGCCGCCGATCGCGAGGTCAGTGTTCGGGTGCGCATGTCCTGGTGGTTTCCAGCTCTCGGACAGTGCGCACGCCGTCAACTCGCGAAGGCCAGGGTGACGCCGAAACTGCGTCCGGGCTGCAACGGAATGAACCCTTGCGTCGAGTAGGTTCCGTAGAGCTTGCGGTCAAAGAGGTTCTGTACCGCCAGGCCGAGCGCCCAGGATCCGGACTTGCGTGTCCAGGACAGGTCTGTCCGGGCGCCACCTGGCAGGCGCAACGGCGACGCCGTGCCCTCCGCATTCGGGGCGACGGACCGGAGCGAGGAGAAGGCGTGCAGCGCAAGGCCCACGGAGGATGCCGGCAGCATGGTTTCGGGCAGGCGATAGCGGGCCAGCAGGTTCACGGTACGGCTGGGAATGCCGGCCTGGCGGGTCGGCACGAGGGTGCCGTTGGCCGCGTCCCGTGCATGCGTGAGTGCCAGCCCGAAACTCACCTCGAGCTGTGTGAGCACATGGCCCTTCATCTCGACTTCAAGACCGCGCACATCGCGTCCCGCGTGCTCGAAGTAGCCGCCCAGATCGTGCGAATAGTCCACGGCGTCCAGTTGCTGCAAGCGGAATGCCTCCAGCGTCAGCGCCAGGCGATCCCCGAGCAGGTCGAACTTCACGCCGGCCTGGACCTGGCGCATCTTCGGGATGCTCGGCGCGGTGCCATCGAACAGCGGCATCGGATGGGCAGACCAGTAGTCCCACGCCACGGCCGATTGCCAACCGCCATAGACCGCCGTGAACGGGGTGAGCTGATAGGCCAGGCCCGCATCCCAGTTCAAGGCCTTCGGCCAGGTGAATGTCGCCCCGTCGCTCGAGATCTCCTCGCGTGCCGACACGCGGCTCTGCTGCATGGCCAGCCGCGCGCTCCAGTCGCCCCAGGAGAGCTGGTCCTGGAGCAACAGGCCACGGCGCAGGACACGCGTCACGCACAAGGGTTGCAGCGCAAAGCGGTCCCCCTCGTCGGGCACGTCGGACAGCGCCGTCTGCCCGGGTTGGAACGTGGCCGGATCGAGGGCCCAGGTCGCGGATCCCTGGCTCATGGCGGTCCGCGAGCGCTCCACGTCGACGGCCAGCATCAACTGGTGCGCCACGGGCCCCGTGGCCACATCGCCGATCACCCCGGCCTGCAGACCGGACGAACGGATCGAAGTGTGCTGCAGCGACAGGGCCGCCGCCGGGGCGGTCTCGTCCTCCGTGAACACATGCCGGCGCACGTCACCGCGAATGCCTTCCCGTCGCACCTTCAAAGTGGAACGCCATTTGGGTGAGAAGCGCCACGCCAGGTCCAGCTCGATGTCCCCGGCATCCGACAGCGTCCGGTCCTCGCTCGACAGGACATGCGCCTCGCCGCCAACCCCGACGGGTGCTCCTGTCTCGGGCGACAGGAACACCCGGCTTGCCCCCGAAGGCACATCGCGCCGCCGGTCGCCGTGCACGGTCAGCGTGGCCTGCAGATCACGCCCGCGATGGCTCACCGTGCCGAGCAAGCCGCGGCTGTGTGGCCCGTCGTAGCCGCCCTCGGTGTGGCCCGACCGGGTTCCATACCCGATCAGCCGCCAATGCGTGTCGAGGTCGAGCGGCGCGCCGAGGTCGAAACTCGAGCGCAGCGTACCGTTGTCGCGGGAGGACAGGCCGAGCGCCACGGTGTTGAGATGATCGGGCCCGGCCCGCTTGCGGACCAGGTTGATCGTCCCTCCCCGGCCTCCGAATTCGGCACTGCCGCCGACCACGCCGCTGGGGCCCTTGAGAATCTCGATGCGCTCCAGGGTCTCGGTGTCGAACGGCCGGTCGTTGCGGTACGTGCGCATGCCGGACAGCAGGTGCTGGGCAGGAAAGCCCCGGATCGCCAACTTCGGCATCATGGCGGCGGAGGTCTCGCGGATCTGCGCCGTCACCCCCGGAACGTTGAGCAGCGCTTCGGTATTCGTCTGCGCGTTCTGCAGGTCCAGCGCGTCTCGCGTCACGACGGACACCGCCAGCGGCAATCTCGACAACGCGGTCTCCGTGCGTGTCGGCGTCGTCACGCTCGCCGCCAGGAACCCGGCGTCCGACTCGGCCTCGGGCTCGTGCGAAGCGCGCACCACCACGGCGGACAGGGCGCCCCCGTCGACCGGTGCCCGCTCACCGGTTGTCACCGGCCCCGCCTCCCCCCTTGCCGATGGCGGCGGCGCAAGCACCGTCACCGCGCCGTCCGGCTTGATGTCCGCCGACAGATTGGTGTTGCGCAAGGCCTGTATGAGCACGTCCTGGAGCGAGAAACGCCCCTGGATCGAACGGGCCGAACGCGTGCTGACCAGCTCCGGCCTGAACGACACGATCACGCCGCTGCGCCGCCCGATCTCGATCAGCGTGGCACTCAAGTACCCGGCAGGGATGTCGAAGTCCAGTTCGTGCTGCGGCACGGCCGCTTGCGACGCAGGCAGGTGCAGCAAGGCCATCGCCGCGGCGATCCCTGCAGTTGTCCATCGGAAAGCTGGTAGTCGGGCTCGCATGTCGTTGTTGTTGTTCATGGCGAGAGGGCAACGCACTCCCGCGAAGTTCCCGGCCGGAGTGTCCGACAAGATGGCCCGTCCCTGGGACCTGGAAGCGGCAAGAGTTGCGGAATACTGAAACAAAATCTTACCGATCCCACCCCTCACCACAGTCGTCGTCTCGTTGCCTCACCCCCCGAAGGCCAGGAAGACGCCGACACTGCGTCCGGGCTGCAACGGCATGTACCCCTCGGTGGAAAGCGTGCCATAGAGCTTGCGATCAAAGAGGTTCTGGACGGTCGCGCCGAACGTCCACGAGCCGGTCCGGCGCGTCCATGACAGGTCCGTCCGGGCGCCTCCCGGCAACCGCAACGGCACCACCAGGCCTTCCGCATCCGGCGCGATGGCCCAGATCGAGGAAAAGGCGCGGAACGTGAGGCCCACACTCGATCCCGGCGCCAGGGCTTCTGGCAGGTGATAGCGGGCCATCACGTTGAAGGACCGGGCCGGAACACCGGTAGCCGGGATGGTGGACAGTTGTGTCGCGGGCACGAGAATACCGGTGACCGTATCGCGTGCACGCATCAAGGCCAGCCCGAGACTCATCTCGAGGTCCGGAGCCGCCCACCCCTTCATCTCGATTTCAAGTCCGCGCACCTCGCGTCCCGGGTGCGTGAAGAATCCGGACATCTCGCCGGAATAGGTTGCCTGGTTCAACTGCTGCAGGCGGAAGGCCTCCAGCGTCAGCGCCAGGCGATCATCGAGCAGGTCGAACTTCATGCCGGCCTGCACTTGGCGCATCCGCGGCAAGGGCGCCACGCTGCCGTCGGAGCGCTCCCGTGAACCCGCGGCCCAATAGTCGCTCGCCACGGCCGATTGCCAACCGCCATAGACCGATGCGAACGGGTTCAACTGGTAGGCCAGGCCCACATCCCAGTTCAAGGCCGTGGGCCACGTGTACCAGGTGTCCTCGGAACCAAAGACCACCACGCGTTCCGACATGCGGCTCTGCTGCACGGCCAGCCTCGCACGCCAGTCCCCCAGGGCGAGCTGATCCTGGAGCAGCAGGCCACGGCGCGAGACACGGCTTGCTGCCAAGGGTTTCATTGCAACAAGATCGCCAGCGTCGGGCGTTCCGGACAGCCGCGTCTGCCCTGGTTCGAACGTTGAATCGACATTCCAGGAAGCATATCCATCGTCCCAGAGCGATCGGGAGCGCTCCACATCGACCGCCAGCAACAACTGGTGCTTCACGGGGCCCGTGGCCACATCGCCGGTCACCCCGGTCTGCAGGCCGGAGAATCGGCCCGACGCACGCTGCAGGTTCATGATCACCGACCGGGACGGATCGTAGGGCCAGTACACGTGCCGGCGCACGTCAAGGCGCACTGTTTCCCGCCGCACCTTCAGCAAGGTGCGCCACTTGGGCGCAAAAGACCACGACAGGTCCAGCTCGATGTCCCCGGCGGTCGACAGCGTCCTGTCTCCGCTCGACACGCCCAGGACCTCGCCGCCGACCCCCACGGCATCGTTCGTATCGGGAGTCCGCAAGATGCGGCTCGACGGGGCCGGCACGTCGCGCCGGCGGTCGCCCTGCACGGTCAGCGTGGCCTGGAGTTCACGCCCGCGATGGCTCACCGTGCCGAGCAAGCCGCGGCTGTGCTGTGCGTCGTAGCCACCCTCGGTGTGTCCGGACCGGCTTCCATGCCCGACCAGGCGCCAATGCGTCTCGGGGGCGAGCGGCGCGCCGAGGTCGAAACTCGAGCGGAGCGTCCCGTTGTCGCGGGAGGACAGGGCGAGCGCCGCAGTGTCGCGATGACCGGGCCCGGCTTGCTTGCGGATCAGATTGATCGTCCCTCCCCGGCCTCCGAAGTCGCCACCGATCACGCCGCTGGGGCCCTTGAGAACCTCGATGCGCTCCAGCGTTTCGCTGTCGAGGGGCCATTCCGCCCGGATCGTGGTCATGCCGGAGACCAGGTGCAGGGCCGGAAAGCCCCGGATCAGCAACGACGGGTTCATGCCAAGGGAGACATCACCGATCTGCCCCGTCACCCCCGGAACGTGGAGCAGCGCCTCGGTGCTCGTCTGCACGTTGAGCAGGTCCAGCGCGTCTCGTGTCACGATGGACACCGCCTGCGGCAAACTCGACAACGCGGTCTCCGTGCGTGTCGCGGTCGAGGCGGCCACCGCCATCAGCCCGGTCTCGGGCGGCGCGTCGACCGACGCGTGCACCTGCACGGCCGGCAGGGTCGCGGACTCATCCGTCGCCGTCTCCGGTGGCGACGACGGCTGCACCGTCACCGTGCCGTCCGTCTTGATGTCAACCGACAGATCGGTGTCCAGCAAGGCCCGCTCGAGCACCTCCCGGAGCGAGAAACGCCCCTGGATCGGACCGGTCGACCGCGCGGCGACCAGCTCCGGCCTGAACGACACGATCACGCCGCTGCGCCGCCCGATCTCGATCAGCGTCGCACCCAGGTACCCGGCCGGGATGTCAAAGTCCAGTTCGTGTTGTGGAACCGCCGCTTGCGACATAGGCATGTGCAGCAAGACCATCGCGGCCATGGCAATCCTTGCAGTCGTCAGGCGAAGTGCTGGTGTTCGGGCCCGCATGTCATTGCTGTTCGTTGGCCAGGGCGGCCAACACAGTTCTCCTTCGAAATTCTTGGGGGCGAGTGTCGAACAAGACAGCCTGAACGTCGTGTCCAGAAGCGGCAAGATTCGAGGAATACTGAAACCAAAATTGAAGTTCGTACGGCACGACGAATCCTCGAAATCCGCCAACTGCCCGGCCTCAGCCTCTTGCGAGCGCGAAATGCCCCAAGGGGGTCCTTTACGTTTGCGAACCATTGACTTCAAGCCCATTTGCGACGATCGTGTGATGCTGGCGATTCGGGGCCCGCGGCCCTGCACGTCCCAGGACGCCAGGCCAGCGCCGGCGCTTCAGATAAAGTCACGCATGTTTCGCCTCCGGCTCTCACTCGCTTTCGCCGCGCTCGTCGCCTTGGTCTGTATCCAGGCAGCCTTCGTCTACGTGGGATCCAACCGGGTACACGGCTACACGCAGCACAGCCGGCTCGCCAGCGACATCCTGTCCGAGCTGCTCGATCTGTCGGCCAACAAGCAGCGCCTGCGTGTCTGGGCATCCCAGCAACTGATGAGCGCCGACGCGTCGGTTGAAGTGCGCGACCGCCTGCTGACGCAAATGCAGGCCAGCACGGAGATCCTCAAGGACCTGGCGGCGCGCGACCTCGACGTGTGGAACGAACTCGCCTCCCGGGACGGCACCGGGGTGCCGCCCGAAGTGCAGCAACTGGTGGACGTCGCAGCGCTGCTGGACGACAACATCGCCGCCGTCCAGTCCCGGCTGGTGCAACTGGCCCCGCTCGCGCGCAACGCCGAGTTCAGCTCGGTCTGGGAGGAGCTCAATCAGGTATTCGACACGGCGCGGGGCCGCGATCTGCGCGAACTCGTCAACGGGGCCATCGAGCGCCAGCGCCGGGCCGTTCCGATCGCACGCGCGGCCACCGAAGGCGGGCTGAAGGTGCTGCGCCAGCAAGCCGTGGGCATGGTGCTGGTCACGCTCGTCGCAGCCGTGGTGCTGGCCGTTCACCTGGGCCGGCAACTGCAACGGCCGCTCGACCGCCTGCTGGCCGGCATCCAGGCGCTGCAGGCGGGGACGCTGGGCCACCGCGTGGCCGCCGGCTCCCGGGACGAGTTCGATCGTGTCGCCGAACACTTCAACGCGATGGCCGCCGAACTGCAACAGCACCGCGGCGATGCGGACGCCGCGCGGCGCCGGCTCGAGGACGCCGTGCTGGCGCGAACCAGCGAACTGAGTTCGGCCCACGACGCGCTGCAGCGCATCGACGGGCGCCGCCGCCAACTCTTTGCCGACCTGAGCCACGAACTCCGCACACCCGCCACGGCCATCCGTGGCGAAGCCGAGATCGCGCTGCGTGGTGTCGACAAGCCGGTGGACGAATACAAGCAGACCTTGTCGCGCATCGTCGGCGGGGTGAAGCAGTTGGCCGGTGTCATCGACGACCTGTTGCTCATCGCCAAGGCCGAGGCGGAGCAATTGGCGATGCGATTCGACGTGGTGGACCTGCCGGCCCTGCTGGGCGACACGGCGGAGCAGGCCGAAGCGCTCGGCACGTTGCACGGCGTCAGCGTGCACCTCGAAGCACCGGCGGATGCCGCCGGGCGATCCATCACCGTGCACGCCGATGCCGACCGCTTGCGCCAGGCGGTGATGATCGCGCTCGACAACGCGGTGCGCTACTCCCGGCGTGGCGGTGCGGTGCGCCTCGGTTGGCAGGCCCAGCAGGACAACAAGGTCGACATCATGGTGGTGGACGACGGCATCGGCATCGACCCCGAGGACATGCCCCTGGTGTTCCAGCGCTTCGCGCGGGGCCGCCGGGCCCGCGCGCATCGGGCCGATGGCACCGGCATCGGCCTGTCGATCGCCCAGGCGATCGTCCGGGCGCATCACGGAGAGATCCACATCGAAAGCCCGCACCAAAGCGGCACCACGGTGCGCATCGAACTGCCCTGCCTTCGCCCGGAAAGCGCCACATGAACCTGCTGGTGGTGGAAGACGATCCGCGGGTCGCCGATTTCCTGATGCGCGGCCTGCGGGCCGAGGGCTATGGCGTGCAGCTCGCCCGCACCGGACCGCAGGGGCTGGAACTCACCCGCACCGGCGAACCGGACCTCCTGATCCTGGACCTGATGCTGCCCGGCCTGAACGGGTTGGAACTGTGCCAGACGCTGCGCGCCGAGGGTTGCCAGGTGCCCATGCTGATGCTCACGGCCATGAACAACATCGAGGACAAGGTGAACGGCCTGCGCCTGGGGGCCGACGACTACCTCACGAAGCCGTTCGCCTTCGAGGAACTGCTGGCGCGCATCGAGGCGCTGTTGCGCCGCGGCCGCGAACAGCGCCCGCGCGCCAGCAAGCTGCAGGTGGCGGACCTGCTGCTGGACCGTGAGCGCATGGAGGCCAGCCGGGCAGGCAAGCCGATCGCATTGACCGCCAAGGAACTCGCCTTCCTGGAGCTGCTGATGAGCGCGCCAGGACGCCTGTACAGCCGGGAACGGATCCTCTCGAACGTCTGGGGCACGAGCGAGGACCCGCTGACCAATGTGGTCGACGTCTATGTGCGCCGCCTGCGCGCGAAGATCGACGAAGGCCACCCTGTCGCGCTGCTCAAGACCGTGCGGGGGCTGGGCTACCGGCTCGACGCCGGCGAAGGCTGACTCCCGCGGCCTCCTCGTTCATCCTGCGTTCATCTTCCCGTCAGGCGTTCTTCACCGTCAGGCAAGGGCCCTGTTCACGGCCCCTTCGGAGAATGAGGTCATGCATCGCGCTGCGGTGCTGCACTACCAACCCGGTGCCATTCATTCTCTCTACGGACCACGTCATGAACATGCTTCGCACTGCACTCCTTCCCATCGCCACCGTGATCGCCGCCGGCCTGTCGGCCCCGGCCTTCGCACAGGCCCCGGCATCGGCCTCCTGCACGGCGGTCAGCGAACAACAAGTCGCCGCCCTGTTCGACCGCTGGAACGACTCCTTGCGCACGCTGAACCCGGACAAGGTCGTCGCCAACTATGCCAACGACGGCGTCTTGCTGGCCACCGTGTCGGACACGCCGCGCATGAACCCGGCGCAGATCCGCGACTACTTCGTGAAGTTCCTCAAGGGCGAGCCGCAAGGCAAGATCGACTCCCGCACGGTCAAGATCGGCTGCAACGTGGCGCAGGACATCGGCACGTACACCTTCAAGTTCAAGGACGGCAAGTCGGTGCACGCACGCTACACGTACGTCTATGAGTGGACGAACGGCAACTGGCTGATCGCGCACCACCACTCGTCGGCCATGCCGGAAGGCGGCAAGGGCAAGTAACCCGGCCGGCAGCACGAGGGCGGGCAAGAAACGCCCTGCCCGCCCTCGCAATGCCTCCTCGACGCGGCGCGTCAGGCGCCGCCCGCCAGCACCACGTCCAGACCCAGCTTCCGCCAGGCCGCCACCATGGCCTTCGGCGCCGCCGCCGGCACCACGAGCGTGGACGCCTCGGCGAGCGGAGCCACCACGTGGGCCGATGCCACGCCGAGCTTCTCCGACGACGCGAGCACCACCGTCTCCGCCGATGCGGCCATCAGCGCCCGCTTGATGCCGGCCTCCTCGGCGTCTCCGGTGCTGAGCCCGGCCCGGACATCCACGCCGGTCACCCCCAGGAAAAACGTGTCGGCGTGCACGCGGGCAATGCCCTCCATCGCCACCGACCCCACGTTGACGACCGAGTGCCTGAACAGGCGGCCGCCGATCATCACTACCTCGACGCCGGGATGGGCGACCAGCTCGATCGCAACCGACGGACTGTGGGTGACGACGGTGGCACGCAGGTCGGGCGCCAGCGCGCGCGCCAGCTGCACGGCCGTGGTGCCGCCGTCGATGAACACCACCTGGCCCGGCTTCACGAGGCGGGCCGCCGCCCGGCCGATGGCCGCCTTGTCGCCGGGCACCACCGACTGCCGTGCGGCGAAGTCCGCCAGCGCTGCCGACACGGGCAGCGCCCCGCCGTGCACCCGCTGCAGCAGGCCCTGGGCCGCCAGTTCCCGGAGGTCGCGGCGGATGGTGTCTTCGGAGACGGCGAGTTCGGCGCTGAGGTCCTTCGCCACGAGGCGGCCGTCGCGCTTCAGCACGGCGATGAGGTGTTGCTGGCGTTGGCGGGTGAGCATCGGCCGAGCTTATCAGTCCGGCAGGGTTGATTGCACGTTTGCCATTGTTTTTGCACGAATCTGCACGTATGCTGCCGCCCATGGACATCCACCAACGCCTGCGCATCCACGACGTCCGCGTCCTCTCCGACGACTGGTACGTCCTGAAGAAAACCCGCTTCGACTGGCAGCGCCGCGACGGCGCCTGGCAGACGATGAACCGCGAGACGTACGACCGAGGCAACGGCGCCGTGCTGCTGCCGTACCACCGTGCACGGCGCACCGTGGTGCTCACGCGGCAGTTCCGCTACCCCGCCTACGTCAACGGCCACCACGACCTGCTGATCGAGGCGCCCGCCGGCCTGCTCGACCAACAGTCCCCCGAGGTGCGCATCCGCGCCGAGGTGGAGGAAGAGACCGGCTACCGCCTGCACGAGGTGCACAAGGTGTTCGAGGCGTTCATGAGCCCCGGCTCGGTGACCGAGAAGCTGCACTTCTTCGTCGCCGAGGTGGCCGACCACATGCGGGTGGGTGCAGGCGGTGGCGTGCCCGGCGAAGGCGAGGACATCGAGGTGATCGAACCCGGCATCGGCGAGGCCCTCGCGATGGTGGCCGACGGCCGCATCGCCGACGGCAAGACCATCATGCTGCTGCAATACGCCGCGCTGCACCTGTTCGGCCCCCCATGAGCGTGTCAACAGCGCGCTACGAGGTGCCGGTCCTCGAGTGAGACGCGGCCTGCACCGTGTCACACTCGGTGCCCATGAGAACCGTCTTCGAGGCCGCCAATGCGGTCGAGGCGCACATGGTGCGCGACCTGCTGAAGCAGGAGGGCATCGTGGCCCACATCCATGGCGAGCACCTGCAAGGGGCCATGGGCGAGTTGCCGGCGGCCGGGCTCGTGCGCCTGGTGGTGGACGAAGCCGACTACCCGCGCGGCCGCGCCGTGATCGAACAGTGGGAAGCGGCCCAACCGCTGGACGCGCCGCTTCGCCCCGTGCCGGCGCGGTCGCGGCTGCTGATCGGCATCGGCATCGGGCTCGTGGGCGGCGCGGTGTTGTCGTGGACCTTCTTCCACTCCGCCGTGTCGGCCGGTGGCATCGACAACAACGGCGACGGCACGCCCGACGAGCGCTGGTTCTACACCGCGGCCGGCACCCCGCTGCGCAGCGAGACTGACCGCAACTTCGACGGCCGCGTCGACGTGGTCACCCGGTTCGATCGCAACGGTCTGCCCGAATCCGCCGAGACGGATGACAACTTCGACGGCGTGTTCGAGGGCCGTTTCACGTACCGCCGCGGCAACGTCGACACCAGCGAGATGGACACCGACGGTGACGGTTTCTTCGACCTGCGCACCCGCTTCGAGCACGGCGTGATGCAGGCCACCGAGTACCTCGACCCGGCCACCGGACGCCCCCTGCGCATCGAATACTTCCGCGCGGGCAAGCTGCTGCGTGCCGAGGTCGACACCGACAAAGACGGCGAACTCGACACCGAGCAGGAGTACGGGCCGCTCGCCGAACTGCGCAACGTGCGCCGGCTGCCGCCTCCTGCCCGTTGACTGGGCGCGGGGCACTGATAGAGTCTGGAGCCCATCGCCCGAGGACTTCTCCATGGCCCTGCCGGTCAAGCCCTACCTGCAGCACGTGTCACTCCATCCCGAGGCCGGCTTCGACCTCGACGCCTACCCGTACACGATCCCGGCCGTGCGTGAACTCGACCGCATCGACTTCCACCCCGACGTCACCTTCTTCGTGGGTGAAAACGGCGCGGGCAAATCCACCGTGCTGGAAGCCATCGCGCTCGCCCTGGGCCACTCGCCGGAAGGCGGCACCCGCAACATGCGGATCGCCACCACCGACTCGGTGTCCGACCTGCACGAGTCCCTTCGCCTGGCGCGCGGCTTCCGCCAACCGCGCGACCAATTCTTCCTGCGCGCCGAGAGCTTCTTCAACGTGGCCACCTACGTCGACGAGACGGGCTACCTCGGTGGGTACGACAACCGGTCGCTGCACGAGCGGTCGCACGGCGAAGCGTTCATGGCGCTGCTGACGCACAAGTTCCGCGGCCAGGGCCTGTACCTGCTCGACGAACCCGAGGCCGCGCTGTCGCCCAACCGCCAGCTGGCCGCACTGTCGGCCATCCACCAGCTGGTGCAGGACCAGTCGCAGTTCATCATCGCCACCCATTCGCCCATCCTGCTCTCCTACCCGAATGCCCGCATCCTGCTGTTCGACGGCACGGGCATCACGGAAGTGGCGTACGAAGAAACGGAACACTACGCCGTCACCCGCGACTTCCTGAACCATTACCCGCGCCGGCTCGAGCAACTGCTTGCCGACGACTGACGACCGGAGACCCCGCCATGCCCGTCGAGATCACCAAGGAGGCCCGCCAGCAGGCCATCGTGTCCATCGAACGCTACTTCCAGGAGAACATGGAGGAGCGCATCGGTAACATCGCCGCGGGCGCCCTGCTGGGGTTCTTCCTCGAGGAAGTCGGCCCCACCATCTACAACCAGGCGGTGGCCGACGTGCAGGAACGCCTGCAGCAGCGCATCGCCGAGGTGGACATCGAGGTGCACGAAGACGAGTTCGGCTACTGGCAGAAGCGGCCGGCGCGCAGCAAGCGCACGTGAGGCTCGCTCCCTGGATCTGGCCCCTCGCGGCACTCGCGTGCGCAGGCCTCGCCTGGGCGGGCCATGTGCCCCACGTGGTGCCGTTGTGGCACGTGGCGGTGAGCCTGGTGTGCGTGGGGCTCTACGCCGTCGACAAACGCGCCGCCCGCGCCGGGCAACGGCGCGTGCCTGAAGCCGCGCTGCTGGCCTGGGGTCTCGTGGGCGGCTGGCCCGGCGCCCTCGCGGCGCAGCGCCTGTTCCGCCACAAGACCGCCAAGGCCTCGTTCCAGACGGCGTTCTGGCTGACGGTGGCCGTGCACGTGGCGGTGACCGCCGCAGTGCTCACGCGACCGGGCTAGCCCAGGCTTCAAGCACCGCGCTGCGCACCGCGTCCACCACGTCGGGCGACTGGGGCCGCAGCGGGGCCGCCCAGCAGAGCCACGTGTGGCCACGCCAACCGTTCCACAGGGCGAGTTCACCGGCCCGTTCGGCCTGCAACGCCTGGTCGAGGCGCACGATGCCGGCGCCGGCGCCACTCGCCACGAGGCTGCGCACCACCCCTTCGGCGTTGGCCATGGCCCCCTCCCGGTACTCGCGGCCGGCGGACGCGAACAGCGCGTCGAGGTGCGTGCGCAGCACACAGCTGGTGGGGGTGCCCACCCACGGCAGCGCCAGCAGGTCGTCGCGCGACGGGTTCGGGTTCGCCCGCGCCATGGCCGCCGGCAAGGCCACGACAAGGTCGATCCCGCCCAGGCGGCGCAGCTCCAGCCCATCGATGTGCTCGTGGTCGGTCATCACGTAGGCGCAGTCGAGTTCACCCCGCTGCAACTGCCGCAGGGAGTCGACGGACAGCCCCTGGTGCAATTGCAGCGTGATGTGCGGATGGCGTTCGGCCAGGGTCACCAGGGCCTGCCCGAGGCGCAGCGCCACGGGATCGCTGACCGTGCCGAACCGCACCACCCCTTTTGCGGCACCCCGCAGTTGTTCGGCGGCCGACCGCATGCGGCCGGCCGACGCCAGCGTGCGTTCCGCCTCCTCGAGCAGGCGGGCGCCGGCTTCGGTCAGCACCATGCCGCGCGGGGTGCGGTCGAACAGCTTGACACCGAGCTCGTCCTCGAGGGCCTTGATCTGGGCGCTCACGGCTGGCGGGCTCGTGAACACCCGCTCGGCCGCCCGGGTGAGGCTGCGTTCCTGGGCAATCGCCACGAAGGTCTTGAGTTGGTAGAGCTCCATGGTGGCCATTGTCGCCAGCGGCGGCCGCCCTGTCCGTTCGGAAATCCTGAGCCCCTGATCCAAACAGACGAATGGCCCGCACGCGGCGCCGGGCCGAGACTGAAACCCTGTTCCCGATGCCCGGAGGCCCGCCATGTCCACCCTCTCCCGTCCCCTCGGTGCCGCCGCCCTGCTGGCGGCAACGTTTTCCTGGGGCAGCCTGTTCCTCGTGGGCAAGCCGGTGCTGGGTCAGGTCGACCCCGTGTGGTTCACGCTGGCGCGCTACACCATCGCGACGCTGGGTTTTGCCGCCTTGCTACTGGTGCGCGGGGCGTTCCCCTGGGACAAGCTGCGCACGCACGGCTGGCGGCTCGCCGGCCTCGGCATCGTCGGCTACGGCACCTTCGGCGTTCTCGTGCTCACGGGCCTCGCCCACTCCCAACCATCCCATGGCGCGGTGGTGATGGCCACCATGCCCATCACCACGCAGCTGGTGCGCTGGGTGTTCGACGGCGTTCGCCCGGGGCGGGCCTCGCTCGCCGGCACGGTGCTCGCGTTGGCAGGCGTCGTGACGGTCTCGGGTGTGCTCGCGGGTCCGCCTGGCGCCGAGTCCACACTGGCGGGCGACCTCACCGCCTTCGCCGGCACCCTCGGGTGGATCGCCTACACCCGGGGCAGCGCCCGCTTCGGCACGTTCGGCGTGCTCGAGTTCAGCGCCCTCACGGCCATCGCATCCTGGCCGCTGCTGCTGTTGGCCACACTGGCCGCCACCGCACTGCACTGGGCCACCGTGCCCACCTGGGACGCGCTCGGCTCGTCGTGGCATGCGTTGCTGTACATCGGCGTGGCACCCACGATCCTCGGGGTGCTGGCCTTCAACGCCGGCGTCAAGGCGCTCGGCGTCGTCACCGGCACCGCCTTCCTCAACTTCGTGCCGGTGTCGGCGGTGCTGATCGGCGCGGCCCTCGGCGCGCGGCCCGCCGCCCACGAACTCGTGGGCGTGGCGATGGTGGTGGTGGCGCTGGGGGTGCACACCCTGTCGCTGCGCCAACCGGCGTCTCCGGTGGGCCCGCTGAGGCGCTGTGCGGCCTGAGCGCGCAGCTGACATGCGGGTTCAGGCAGGTGGGTGAATTGCCGGCCGGCGACAAAGTGCAGGAAGCGCCATGGCGTGCTCAACCCACGGGTGCCATGGTGCGCTCTGCCGCGATGAACCGGTCGAGCACCTTGCGCGACTGGACGCCGCCCGAATCGATGTTGAGCATGAGCAGCTTGCGGTCCGGCCAGCGCAGCAAGTTGGCCTGCTGACGCTCCAGCACCGCCTGGTCTTCCGCGAAGGCGCGCCTCCTTGGTGGGATCGGTATCGGCATCAGTCGCGGGATGCAATTTCTTCGAGCGTCAACAACGCCATGCCGGTTGTCATCGGGGCGTAGTAAGTGCGGTGCAGCTCCCTGACCTGCGCGCCCATGGCGCCGCGCATGACCAGCCACATGATGACTTCGCAGCCTTCCGCGCCAGCATCCAGGATGAGCTGCTCGTGGCTGAGCCGAGCCAGCGCCTGCGGGTCGTGCGAGATCGTGTCGAGCCACCACTGGTCCCACGCCGGGTTGAGATGGCCGAAGCGCTCGCCGTTGAGCTGGTGCGACAGGCCGCCCGTGCCCAGCACGACCACGCGCAGGTCCTCGGCATAGCTGTCGATGGCGCGGCGCAAAGCCTGGCCCAGCTTGTAGCAGCGCTGGGCGGTAGGTAGCGGATGCTGCACGACGTTGACGAACAGCGGCACGACCGCCACGGGCCATGCCGGCGCAGCATCCCACAGCAGCGGCATGGCCGTGAGGAAGCCGTGGTCCAGCGCCATCTCCTGGCACAGGGTCATGTCGAACTCCTGCGCCAGCAGGGACTGCGCCAGGTGCGCGGAAAACGCCGGATCGCCTCTGAACTGCGGCAGCGGACGCGGGCCGTAGCCCTCGTCGGCCACGGCGTAGGAATCGGCCACGCCCAGCGCAAAGGTTGGGTAGCGGTCGAGCAGGAATTCGGTGCCATGGTCGTTGTAGACCACGATCACCACATCGGCCCGGATCTCCTCGGCCAGCCAGCGCTTGACGGGCTCGAAGCCGTCGAACAGCGGCGCCCATTCGGGCGTGGCCTGCTTGCCCTGGTCGTGAGCGCGACCGATGGAGGGTACATGCGAAGAGCCGATGCCCGCGACAAGACGCGCCATCACACCGCTCCCGGCACGTTGCGCGTGCGCATGAATTCCTCATAGCTTTCGCCACGCATCTGCGCGCCGACGGCATAGAGCCCCACACCCAGCGTGACCGCCAGCTTGAGGAAGAAGAAGAGATTGCCGCCCATGCGCGTGAGCGCCAGCCAGTCACGCCGGTGGACGGCATCGCGGTGCGCCTGGCTCACGCCCCGGGCCCGCATGTAAGCGTCCGGATCGGCCAGGAATTCCGCCCGTGCCTCGGGCTTGCGCAGCCCGGCACACATGCAGTTGAAGGCATAGCCCTGGCGTGACAGCGCCAGGTCGAACAGGTACGTGCCCGGTATGCGCGCGGCATCCACGTCGGCGGCGTGGGGTTGACTGGGTTTCACGAGGGCTCCTTGAGTTCGCATGGGACACGAAGACCGGTCCATTCATTGATCGCGGTAAAGCGCGAAACGGGCGACGCGGCGGGCAATGCGCCAGCCTTCGTCGGTCAGCTCGAAGCTGTCTTCGAACTGTCCCAAGGCCTGCCGCGCGGTGGCAGGCCGGCCCATCGGACCGGCTTCGTCGGCACGGCTGCCGCTCCACACCAGCACCTGGGTCACCGCGCTGGCGCGCGCGTCACCGCCCAGCGTCAGGCGGATGCCGCAGATGAGATGCGCGGTCAGGCGCTCGGCGGGCCGCTCGCGGTAGGACGCCTCGATGGCCGCGCGGCCTTGCAACGGCGCGGCGCCGGGGCGCACCAGTACCGCGTCGGGCGTGAACAGCGCGGCCAGACCGGCATGGTCCTGGGCATCGGTGCGTGCCGCTGCGTCCATGACGAGGTCGCGGCACGCTTTTTCGACCAGCAATTGCAGTTGGGGCGACGTGGATTCGTTCATGGGAAGGGTCAGGTTCAGCGCATGTTGAACACGCCGGCCCGGATGTCGCCGGCCACCTGGCGTGCCTTGTCCGGTTGCAAGGCCAGCGGATCGCGCAGCAGGAACACGCCCAGCGCGGGCACCAGCACCAGGGCACCTACCATGTTCCACACGAACATGAAGGCCAGCAGGATGCCCATGTCGGCCTGGAACTTGATGGGCGAGAAAGCCCAGGTGCCCACCGCGAGGGCCAGCGTGATGCCCGTGAGCATCACCACCTTGCCGGTGAACCTGAGTGCGTGGCGATAGGCCTGCACCAGGCTTTCGCCTTCGCGCATGCGGGTCAGCATCACGCTCAGCACGTACAGCGCGTAGTCGACGCCAATGCCCACGCCCAGGGCGATCACCGGCAGCGTGGCCACCTTCACCCCCATGCCCAGCGCCACCATCAAGGCCTCGCCCAGCACCGAGGTCAGCATCAGTGGCAACACCGCCACGATCACCGCACGCCACGACCGGAAGGTGACCCAGCACAGCGCGATGACGGCGGCGTAGACCCAGAACAGCATCTCGCGCATGGCGTCCTTCACCACGATGTTGGTGGCCGCGTCGATGCCCGCACTGCCGGCGGCCAGCATGAAGCGAACGCCCGGATCGCGCGACGGGTCGGCCGCATCCTCGGCGATGAATTTCTCCACCTCCTGCACCACGTGGGTCAGCGTCTGGGCCTTGTGGTCCTTCAGGTAAACGAACAGCGACAGGAAGGAGCAGCCCTGGTTGAACAGCTCGCGCGGTGCGCGAGTCTGCACGCCGCCCAGCGCTGCCTCGTTGGGCACCAGCTCGAACCACTTGAGGTTGCCTTCGTTGTAACCCACCGAGGCCCACTTCGACAGTCCGGCCATCGACTTGGTCGACTCCACGCCGGGCAGCTGCTCCAGGCGCCAGGCCAGGTCGTCAACCTTGGCGAGCGTGGCATAGCGCGTGCATTGCTCTTCAGGCGTGTCCACCATGACGGTGAAGATGTCGGCGCTGGCCGCGTAGTGCTCGACCAGGTAGGCGTTGTCACGGTTGTAGCGGGAGTCGGCCCGCAGTTCCGGCGCACCCGGGTCCAGGTCGCCGATCTGCAGGCGCAGGCTCACGGCATAGCCCCCGGCGGCCAGCAGCACCGACACGGCAATGGCCACCAGCGCCGGGCCGCGGCGGGCGAACTGCTCCAGCCAGCCCCATTGCCGAGCGTCCGTGGCCTCGGCGGCCAGGCTGCGCCGGGCCGCGCTGGCGCTCACGCCCAGGTAGCTCAGGAGGATCGGCAGCAGCACGAGGTTGGTGAAGATCAGCACCGCCACGCCGATGCTGGCGATGGCGGCCAGGTCCTGGATGACCTTGATCTGGATGATGGCCAGCACGGCAAACCCGACCGCGTCGCACAGCAGGGCGGTGAGCCCGGCCATGAAAAGACGGCGGAAGGTGTAGCGCGCAGCCACCAGCCGGTGCGTGCCCCGCCCGATGTCTTGCATGATGCCGTTCATCTTCTGCGCGCCGTGGCTCATGCCGATGGCAAACACCAGGAAGGGCACCAGCACCGAGTAAGGATCGAGTTCGTAGCCCAGCGCGGCCAGCAGCCCGAACTGCCAGGCCACGGCGATCAGCGAGCAGGCCACCACCAGCGCAGTGCTGCGCAGGCAGCGCGTGTAGGCAAACACCACCGTGGCGGTGATCAGCAGCGCCAGGCCGAAGAACACCAGCATGCTGCGCAAGCCGTCGATCAGGTCGCTCGTGACCTTGGCGAACCCGGTGATGTGCAGGCGGATGCCGTCGCGTTCGTACTTGGCACGCATCGCCTCGACCTGCCTGCCGAACTCGCCGTAGTCCAGCGCCTGGCCGGTCTGCGGATCGGTGCCTTGCAGCGGCACCAGGATGATGCTCGACTTGAAGTCGTTGGCCACCAGTTGGCCGATCTCGCCGGAACGCTCGATGTTCACGCGCAACTGCGCGAGGCTGCGGGCCGAGCCGTCGTAGCCATCGGGGATGACGGTGCCGCCCTCCAGCCCGTCCTCGGTCACCGCGACCCAGCGGGTGGCCGAAGTCCAGAGCGACTTCATGAAGGCGCGCTCCACGCCGGGCATCAGGAAGACTTCGTCGTTGATCTTCTGCAGCACCTGCATGTAGTGCACGTCGAGCACCGTGCCCTCCGTGTTCTCCACGCCAATGCGCACGACGTTGGTCTGCCCGCCGAGGTTGGCCCGGTTGGCCAGGTAGCTGGCCACATACGGATGCTGGGTGGGAATGGTCTTGTCGAAGCTCGCGTTCAGGCGCAGGCCGGTGGCCAGCCAGCCGAGCACCACGGTGACGAAGAGGCACACCAGCACCACCGCCAGGCGGTGGTTGAAGAACATGCGCTCCGCGCGGGTTCCGGACTGGCGGTCGAAGTCTTCCAGCCTGGCGATCACGGGCTGCAGGTCGTTCGTCGGGTTCATGGTCGTCTCACGGTGAGGAAGGGAGCACGCGCAGGCCACGCAGGCCGGCCACGATCAACCCGGCATCGCTGGCGGCTTCCGCGAGCCCGGCAGCGGGCATCGCGACCGAGGCCTGGCGGCTGAAGGTCATTCCGTCGTCCCGGCTGGCGAGCACTTGGCCGTCCTGGCTGAGCAGCGCCAGGCTGCGGTCGGCGCGGGCCACGCCCGCGCTGATGCCCTCCGTGACGCCGGTGCGAACCTGCGCCCAGGTCTGGCCCTGGTCGGCGCTGCGGTAGGCGTTGCCGCGCAGCCCGTAGGCCACGACGGCTCCCGTCGGGCTCGCGAGCAGGCCGAAGTAGCTGCCCTTGTAAGGCGTCTGCAGCCGCTGGAAGCTTGCGCCACCGTCGTCCGAGCGCATCAGCAAGCCCTGCTCCCCGGCGATGAACAGGCGGCCGCCCACCTGCCGGATGGCATAGAGGTGAACGCCCTGGCGCTGCGCCAGCGCCTTGTGCATGGGGCGCCATCGCCTGCCACCGTCGTCCGTGGCGAAGACCATGTCGTAGGCGCCCACGGCGATCGCGCGCTGCCCGTCCAGGCAGACCACGTCGAAGAAGGGCTTGTCCGGACCGTCCTCGAGCAACTGCTGCGCACTGCGCTGTTCCGCCTCGTCAGGCGCGGACCGGGCCGCCTGCAGTGCCAGCTGCGCGGCCTGCACGCCATCGAGCTGGCGGGCCCAGGTCTGCCCGCCATCGCTGGTGCGCAACACCACCCCCAGGTGACCGACCGCCCAGCCCTGCTGCGCGTCGGCAAAGCAGAGGCCGGCGAGCGTGGCCCGCACCGGCACCTGGGCTTGCCGCCAGGCCCTGCCGTTGTCGTCGGACAGGAGCACCGTTCCGCGCTCGCCCACCGCCACCAGCCGGCTGCCGGCGCGCGCCACCGCCAGCATGACCGCCTGCAGCGCCTTCGGCGTGACGAGCGCCGGGCGGCGCAAGGCACTGGGCAAGTCGGGCGGTGCCGCCCCGGCAGCGCCGGCCTGCAGGACCGCGCCGCACAGCCAGGCACGCAGCAGCCAGGCTCCCGCACGCGCGGCCGAGGGCATGCGTGGCATCAGCGCGCTCCTTCGCTGGCCAGCGTTTCCGGCGAGAAGAAGGAGGCTGGAATCGCCGGCAGTTGCTTGTAGTTGGCCGGCAGCTCGTTGGGTGCCATGTTGATGTAGTAGGCACCGGTCTGCAGGTCGTAGCCACCCCACATCGTGTTGCCGACCACCGCAGGCACGTCGGCCAGGTAGACGGCCAGGGTGTAGTTGGTGCGCCAGAGCTGGCCCTTCGCATCCCAGCCGTCGAAGATCATGATCTGCCAGGTGTCTTCGTCGAAGTAGTACTTGCGCTTGCTGACCACATGGCGCTGGCCGGCCTTGAGCGTGGCCTCGACCTCCCACACGCGATGCAGTTCCCAGCGCACCTGGTCGGGGTTGAGGTGGTTGGCGCCCAGCAGTTCGTCCACCTTGACCTGGGCGGCCATCGTGTTGTTGTAGGGGATGTACATCTCGCGCTTGCCCACCAGCTTGAGCTCGTGCTTGTCGAGGGGGCCGAACAGGTTGAAGGCCTCGTCGGTCAGGCCGATGCCCGATGTCACCGCATCCGGCGTGTCGTAGGCCACCGAAGGCGCCTTGCGCACGCGGCGTTGGCCCACCAGGTACTGCCACAGGTTGCGCGGCTGCCTGGCAGGGTCGGCCGACTCATGCACCAGGATCGCCTCGCCGGCCTTGGAGCCGGGGCCCGTGGTGACGAACTTGCCCAGCAGGTAGTAGCCCTGGAATTTCTCGAGGCTGCCGTCCTGGTCGTAGTAGGGGAAACTCCAGGTCTGGTTGCCTGCGGAAGGCATGGAGCGCTTGCCATCGGCCGTGGCCATGAAGACGCGGACCGTCGACGTCACGTTGTTGCCCACCCAGGCCAGCCGGTGGTTCCAGAGCGCCTCGTTGCCGTCCTTGGCCAGCGGGAACGGAATGCCGCCGTAGGCCCCCTGCACGCCCTGCCCGCCGTCCTGCAGCTTGGCCCGCGTGGCGTTCCTGGCCGTGTTGTCATAGACCCGCTGGGGTGCAACGGCGGTGCGGTGGGTCGGGTACACATCCACCCGGTAGCTCGGATACTTCTGCAGCAGGGCCTTGACCCCATCGGACAGTTTGTCGGCATGAGCCGCCATGTTGCCGGCCGTGATGATGAGCACCGGCTTCTCGGCAGGGAACGGGTTGGGCCGCGGCTCGCCGCTCTTGTAGCCGGCGGGCAACCGGGTGACGGTGCCCGTCCACGCAGGGATGCTGCCGTCCTTGTTGCCGGCGCGCTCGGCGCCCAGCGGTGTCAGGGTGGTGTTCAGCTTCGCGGCCTCCTCGGCCGACACGGCCGCCCAGGCGCTGTGCGACACCAGGGTCATGCTGGCAAGAAGTGCGCAGGACAGTACGGTACTTTTCATTTGAATGGACTCCTGGGAAAGGTGGGACACACGTCAGAAGGTGCGCTGCACACTCATCGAGATGTAGTCGCGGTCCTTGAGGCTCTGGCCAAAGGACAGTTGGCGCGGCGTCGCGGAGCCCGGCACCATCGTCTGCGTGAAGGTGGCCGCCGAGCCCAGGTAATGCGTGTAGTTGGTCAGGAAGGTCCAGACCTGCTGGTACTTGGCCTGCAAGCCGAGACTGATGTCGCCCGCCTTGGAGACGCCACCGGCGAAGTTGCCGACCGCCGATGAGCGTCCGCCGAAGTTGTAGCCCAGGCTGATCGGCACCGTCAGGTCCAGCTGGGGCATCACCTGGAAGTAGGTCGGCGCGAAGATGCCGCGCACCGCATAGGCATCGCGCGTGGTGTTCGGGTCGACGCCGCCGCCGGCCAGCACGTTGCGCGACGGGCCATGCGTGACGCTCAGGGTCCGGTTCCAGGCCAGTTCGCCCAGCAAGGCCCCGCCGCCCCACCAGGCCGAGGGCTGCAGCACGTAGACGCCCGACAGGTTCGCGTGCGCGGTTCGCCCCACCGCGTAGCAGGTCTCGTCGCCCGAGTTGCTGCACGACCCGCCTGCCACCACCACCGGACTCACGTTGAGCGGCGCATTGGTGCGAATCGACACCTCGGCCGCCCAGTTGAGCTGGCCCAGCGAGGACGTGACGCTGGCACCGAAGGTCTTGATGCCTTCGGCATAGGCTGTGTTGACGCGGCTGTTGAGCACGTCGAAGATCGGAACCGTGGGGCCCTTGTCGTGGTAGCGCGCGGCATAGAGGCCGAACTCATAGTCGCTGCCCGCGGGCGCCCAGCGGATCTGCACACCGCCCTGGCCGCTGTTCCTGGGCGTGAGGTCGAACTGCGCGTCGTGGCCCAGCACCTGGGACCCGAGATAGGTCACGCCGGTGCCGATGTAGTCCTGATTGGAGAAGTAGCTGCCTACCTCCGGAATGCGGCTGGGACGCCACTTGAATTGATAGTACCCACCGACGGACAGGCCCGGGCGCAGCTGAACGGAGGTCGACACCTGCTCCACCGGCCGCAGCACCTCCTTGTACTGCCAGCCCGGCACCGAGAGGATCTTGGCCACGTCGGACGGTCCCTGCGCATTGGCAATGCCGTTCTGGCCAAAGAAGAGGCTCTCGCCGTATTGAATGCTGTGCTTGCCCAGCCGCACGGTGCCTGACATGCCCGCCCCCAGGTCGCCCCGCAGGAAGCCAAAGGCATCCAGCACCTGGCTCTCGGAGCCATGCCGCCGGGCAGTGACCGGAAGAAAGGCATTGCTGGCCTGGCCCGGATCGTTGTTGGCGGGCACCTGGCCATCGTTGTCGTTGGCCCTGCGATAGACGTTGTCGTAGAAGCTGCTGCCGCTCAAGCGAAAGCCGCCCCACTTGTTCGTGACGTCGAACTCCCCGAGCAGGTCGACGCGGTTGGAGATCAGGCCCCGGCGGAAGTTGCGATCGCCATCGTCCTCATTGATCGTTCCGGCGTCGACTGCCGGATCGAACCCGGACAACGCCGCCGAGGGATTCTTCAGGCGATAGCCCATGCTGTACTTGGCCGTCAGGTCCAGGCGGATCTGTGTGTCCGGGTCGGATGACTCGATGTCGAAGGCGTGCGCGGCTGGCAGCGCGAGGGCCGCCGCTACCGCCAGGAATTTGTGGTGATGTTGCATTTCCCTCTCCGTTGTCGTGTGGTTGCGCGGCGCCCCGAAACGGCCGCAGGGATCGAGGGGTTCAGAGGTAGGTGGAGGCCATGCCGCCGTCCACCGGCACCGTGGCACCGCTGACCCAGCGCGCGGCATCCGAGCAGAGGAAGGCGATCACGGGCGCGACCTCGTCGGCCAGCGCCGGGCGCTTGATGCGGTGCGCATCGCGCTGCACGCGCTCGGCCCCCAGCATCGCGGCGAAGTCGCCCAGGATGGGTGTCATGACGGGCCCGGGCGCCACGCAGTTCATGCGGATGCCCCGGTCCAGGAACCAGCGCTGCGACTGCAGCGTGCTCCAGACGATCAAGGCCTCCTTGAAGTACTGATAGCAGGTGTCGTGGGCGACCGGGTTCTGCGCCAGCCAAGCCAGGCCCGCGTCGAAGCTCTCGCACGCGGCCAACGCCTTGTGCATCGCGGCCCGCTGCGGCCACTCATGGCCCAGGATGGAAGCGACGTTCACCACGGAGCCCCCTGCCGGCATGCGCCCGAGCACGCGCTGCGTGAGATGGCGCAGCCCCAGGTAGTTCACGCGCGCCACCGTGGCGCCATCTGCCGTGCCGGGCACACCGGCCACGTTGCACAGATGGTCGATGCGCACGGGCAACTGCGCCACCGCCGCGTCGATGGTGGCCACCTCGGACAGGTCGGCCTGAACGAAGGCGTCGAGCGTCAAGGCCGGAGGATGGCGGTCGATGCCGATCACCTTCGCCCCCTGCGAACGCAGGCAACGCGCGGTTTCGGCGCCAATTCCGGAACTGCTGCCGGTGACCACCACGACCTGATTCTGGAAGTTCATGCTTCGTCTCCTGGTGCGGACTCGATGGGTTTGTTGCCTGGGGGCCCTCAGATCGGATAGGCCGGCGGGGTGTCCTTGATCGTGAGCCACTGCCAGCTGGAGAAGGCCTCCCAGTCGGCAGGACCGCCATGCGAGTTGCCGTTGCCTGCGATGCCGGGACCGCCGAACGGATTGGTCCCGTCGTCGTTGATGGTCTGGTCGTTGATGTGAACCATCCCCGCACGCAGCCGCTGGCCCAGCGCCATGGCACGGCCCACCGACGGGGAGATCACCGCCGCCGCCAGCCCGCCTTCGCCGTGGTTGGCCAGGGCCACGGCCTCTTCGTCGGTGTCGAAGCTCACCAGGTTGAGCACCGGGCCGAACACCTCCTGATCGAAGCACGGCATGCCCGGCCGCACGTTGCCCAGCACGGTCGGCGCATAGAACAGCCCGTCATGCGTGCCGCCAGCCAGCAGGATCGCCCCCGCATCGACGCTGCGCCGCACCAGGTCGTGCACCCGGTCCCGCTGGCGCGCGTCGATCAACGGCCCCAGCGCGACCCGGCCGGTGGCGCCATCGCCCACCGGCAGGCGACCGGCCTTGGCGACCAGCCGGCCGGCGAGGGCCTGTGCAATGGACGACTGCACCAGCACGCGGTTGGACGCCATGCAGATCTGGCCCTGGTGCAGCCACGCGCCCCATGCGGCATTGCTGGCCGCCAGGTCGAGGTCAGCGTCATCGAGCACGACCAGTGCATTGCTGCCGCCGAGTTCGAGCGACACCTTCTTCAGAAGGCCGCCGGCCAGCGCACCGATGCGGCGCCCCACCGCGGTGGAACCGGTGAACGAAATCATGTTGACGTGCGGGTCGGTCACCAGTGCCTCGCCAGCGGTGGCATCGCCGGGCAGGACATGCAGCACGCCCGAAGGCAATCCGGCCTCCTCCAGCACGCGCGCGATCATCAGACCGCCGCTCACCGGCGTGCGGACATCGGGCTTGACCAGCACCGCATTGCCGATTGCCAAGGCGGGGGCGATCACGCGCATCGTCAGCACCAGCGGGAAGTTGAAGGGCGAGATCACGCCGATGACCCCCATCGGCACGCGCCGGGCGACGCTCAGGCGGCCCGGCACGGTCGGCAAGACCTGCCCTTGCGGCTGGTTCGGCATGGCGGCCGCGATGCGGCAGAAGGCCGCGGCCTCCCGCACTTCATGCTGGCCCTTGTGCAGCGTGCCGCCGGTTTCGCGAGCGACGTACAGCGCGAGTTCGTCGGCGTGCTTGTCGAACAGGTCGGCTGCGCGCAGCAACACGGCGGCGCGTTCGCGCGGCGCGGTGGCCGCCCAGGCGCCCTGGCCGGCAGCGGCGGCCACGGCCGCAGCCGCCACCTCGGCAGGCCCGGCCTTCCCTGCGCGATACAGCAGCGCGCCGGTGGCAGGCTCGATCACGTCGGTGTGGACCAGCGCCTCCCGCCATCCGTCGCTGTGGATGTGCGGGCGTTCCAGGACGAGACTCAGGAGGGCGTTGGTGGTCATGGCAATGGTGGCAATGGGTGGGTTGGAACGCAGAGGGTCGTGTCCAAAGTGCCTGGCGCCGCGGCCTCAGCAGCAGCCTTCAGCGCCAGGCGGCTTCATGCGCTGGTAGCGGCCGTGTACCGGGTCCTGGTCCAGGCCCAGCAGGCGGATCGCGTTCTGCTTGAGCACCAGCGGGCGCACTTCGGGTTTGATGGCCAGGGTGTCGAAGTCCTTGATCCAGCGATCCGGCGTGAGCACCGGATAGTCGGAACCGAACAGCACCTTGTGCTTGAGCAAGGTATTCGCGTACTGCACCAGCTGCGGCGGAAAGTACTTCGGCGACCAGCCCGACAGGTCGATGTACACGTTCGGCTTGTGCGTAGCCACCGCCAGCGCGTTGTCCTGCCAGGGAAAGGACGGGTGGGCGATGACGATCGGCAACTGCGGAAAGTCGACCGCCACGTCGTCGAGCAGCATCGGGTCCGAGTACTTCAGGCGAATGCCGCCGCCGCCCGGCAGTCCCGCGCCCACGCCGGTCTGGCCGCTGTGGAAGATGGCCGGCAGACCCGCCTCGGCAATGGCGCCGTAGACCTCGTAGGCTTGCCGGTCGTTGGGATAGAAGCCCTGCGCCGACGGATGGAACTTGAAGCCCCGGACGCCGAAGTCCTTGATCAGCCGCCGTGCCTCGCGCGCGCCCATCTTCCCGCGCATCGGATCGATGCTCGCAAACGGAATCAGCGCATCCGGATGCCGCGCCGCTTCCTCCGCCACCTCCTCGTTGCTGATGCGGAGTTGGCCGGTCTCCCGCTCGGTGTCGACGGTGAAGATCACCGCGAGCATTCGGCGTTCGCGGTAGTACGCGGCCGTCTCGGCGATGGTGGGCCGGGGCATCGGTCGCTTGAAGTAGGCATCCATCGCGGCGTCGATGGCCATGGCCACTTCATCCGGCGGGTTGCGGGTGGAAACAGTTGCATGCGTGTGCATGTCGATGGCCACCAGGCCATCGAGAAAGGGCGTCGTGTTCATGCCGCACCGTTCTCGTGGGTGACCACCAGCGCGTCGAGTGCGATCACGCCCTTGCCCGCCGCATAGACCACCAGCGGGTTGATGTCCACCTCGGAGATGTGGGGGTGCGCGAGCATGAACTGCCCCAGCGCCGCAACCACGTCCGCCACCGCGTCCAGGTCCACCGGCGGCGTACCCCGAAAGCCCGTCAGCAGCTTGGCTGCCTTGAGCCTGTGCAGTCGCTCGACGATGGCGGCGGCTGACAGGTCAGGGGCCAGCAGTTGCACGTCACCCAGCGCCTCGACCCAGATGCCCCCCAGGCCCACCATCAGGATGGGCCCCCACTGCGCATCACGCGTGGCACCCACCACCAGTTCCAGCCCGCGGTCGCCCATGGCTTCGACCAACACGCCGTCGAGCACCAAGCCGGCATCCGCAGCCGCCACGTTGTCGTGCAGCTGCTGCCACGCCGCATGCACGGCTGCCTCGTCGCGGATGCCCAGCAGCACGCCGCCGACCTCGCTCTTGTGCGCCAGGGTGGCGGCCTGCGCCTTCATCACCACCGGATAGCCGATGCGGTCGGCAATGCGCACGGCCTCGCCGGGCGTCGTGGCCAGCGCGCCTTCGGGCGTGCGGATGCCCATGGCACGCAGCACCTGCTTGCCCACCCATTCGGCCTGTGTTCCTGTGCCCAGCACGGGAAGGGCCTGCGATGCGGGCGCCGTCTGGCCGGATGACACCACCGCCATCGCCCGGTCCCGGCCGAAACGGGTGAGGCTGGCCAGGGCGCGCAATGCACGTTCGGGCGAGCGCATGACGACGGTGCCGCTGCGGCGCGCCAGCGCGATGAACGCCGGGTCCAGCGCGACATCCTCGTTCTGCATCACGAAGATGGCGGGCTTGCTGCTGTCGGCCGTGCCATCCAGGAAGGACTGCAGCCAGCGCACCGACGCCTGCGGCTCGGGCATCGGCAGCGACACCACCACGCTGCCCACCGCCGGGTCGGCCAGCACGGCCGCGGTGCCCAGGCCGATGAGCTCGGGCCGCCAGCCCGCCAGCGTGCCCAGGTCGAGCGGATTGCGCGGCGGCGTGTAGGCCGGCAAGTGCGAGCGCAGCACCTCGACCTGTTCTGGCGCCAGCGGCGGCAGTGCCAACCCGAGCGGCTCCACATAGTCCTGCGTGATGCCGCAGAGCGCGCCGGAGGCCGTCACCAGGCCCAGGCCGCCGGTGGGCGCCTGCGGAAAGCGCAGCAGCAACTGCCCCAGGTCGATGACCTCTTCCAGGCTGTCGGCCACCAGCACACCCGCATGCGACACCGCCAGGCGCATGGCCGCGTGGTTACCGGCGAGTGCACCGGTATGCGACGCGGCGGAGGCCTGCGATTGCTCGCTGCGGCCGGGGTGCAGCAGCACCACGGCCTTGCCCTTGGCACGCGCGCTGCGCGCAGCAGCCAGGAAACCGGGCGCCGAGCGGATCTGCTCGGCATACACCACCACGGCACCCGTGTGCGGATCGTCGGCAAAAAACGAGATCATCTCGGCCAGGCCGACCTGCGCCTCGTTGCCGGTGGTCATCATGTAGGAGATGGGAACGCCGCGCGCCTGCAGGGAAGCCGCGATGTGCGCACCGATGCCCCCACTTTGCGCCGCCACCGCCACGGCCGGCCCGGCCGCCGGATCCAGGCGCGGCGGCAGCACCAGCTCGACCATCATCACGTAGAACGCGTCCACGTAGTTGAAGTAGCCCACGGTGTTGGGGCCCATCAGCGTCATGCCGCCGGCACGCGCCACCTCGGCCATCTCGCGCTGTTGCGCCCGCCCCGCCTCGCCCATCTCGGCAAAGCCGGACGCAAAGCAGACGGCTGCACGCACGCGGCGGGCCACGCAGCCGCGCAGGGCCTCCAGGACGGCCTCCGCCGGCAGCATCAGGATGGCCAGGTCCAGCGACTCGGGCAGTTGCGCCACGTCGGTGAACACCTCGCGCCCGTCGATGTGGCCGCCACTGCGGCCGACCAGGTACACATCGCCCGGGAAGCCGCCGCGCACCAGGTTGCCCAGCACCACCTGCCCGGCCGAACCGGGCTTGCCAGACATGCCGATGATGGCCACCGAGCGTGGCCGGAACAGGGGATGCAGGCCTTCGCGCGCGGCGTCGCCGTCGGGACCTGGGGGATGATGTGCGGGCGTGTTCAAGTGAATGTCCTGGCTTTTTTGCTTGCAATGCAACGAAGGTCGCGCTGGGCCGGGTCAGCCCGGCAGCACCTTGCCGGCACGCTTTTGCAGGAAGGCCTCGACGCGCTCCCTGGCTTCGGGCTCGGACTGGGTGATGGTGGCGATGAGGGCCTCGGTCATCAGGCCATGCACCATGGGCTGCTCGGCGATCAGCGGCAGCGCATGCATGATCGCGAAGTTGGACATGGGCGCATTCGAGGCCATGCGCAGGGCCAGCTCACGCGCCTTGGCCAGCCCCTGGCCGTCGGCCACCAGGTGGTGCGCCAGGCCGAGCTGCAGCCCTTCGGCGGCGTTGTACACATGGCCTGTGAGCATCATCTCGGTGACACGCGAAAAACCGATGAGCTTGGTGACGCGCACCGAGCCGCCACCGCCCAGGAAGATGCCGCGCTGCCCCTCGGGCAGGCCGAAGTAGGCGCTGTCCTCAGCCACCCGCACATGCGCCACCGAAGCCAGTTCGAGGCCGCCGCCGACCACGGCGCCGTGCATCACGCACACCACGGGGCGCTTGCCGAACTGGATCTTGTCGAAGGCCTCGTACCAGACGCGCGAATGCATGACGCCTTCGGCCGGTGACAACGCCACGAGCTCCGACAGGTCGAGCCCCGCGCTGAAGTGCTCGCCGTTGCCATGGAGCACCACGGCTTTCACGCTCGCGGGCAGCGCCTCGAAGGCCGCGTTCAGCTCGCCGATGACCTTCAGGCTCAGCGCATTGCGCTTGGCGGGGCGATTGAGCGTCAGCACGGCAATGGGACCTTCGATCGCCACCTGGACCTGGCGCGATGCGTCATCGATGATTTCGGGATTCAGTGTCACGTTGTGATCTCGTTCAGGAAGCTGGATGCATTTGATAGCCAGGCTATTCATTTACCTGGCTAACTATTTGCCATGGATAATGCATCAATCGACAAGTCAGCACGCACAGGGAAAACCTTGATGTCAACCGCGAAATCAGTTCAGGCGAAAGCCACGAAGAAACCAGCAGCCCTGAAAGCCAAGCCCGTGCCGCACGACCTCCAGAGCGATTCGCTGGGCTATGCACTGCGCAGGGCGCAGGTGCGGGCCTACGACGTCTTTCACTCGATGCTCGGTACGCTGGACCTGTCTCCCGCCCGCATCACCGCGCTGTCGCTCATTGCGATGGAAGACGGCATCAACCAGGCCGCGCTGGCGCAGCGCCTGTTCATCACCGGCCCGAGCGTGCTCAAGATCGTGGATTCACTGGAAGCGGCCCACCTCATCAGCCGGGTCGATTGCGCGGACGACCGCAGGCGCTATGCGTTGAAAGTCACGCCCGCCGGCGAGGAGAAGCTCACGGAGATGCGTGGCGCCTTGCAGCGCTATGAAGCGGAGATCGCCAGCAAGCTCAGCACGCAGGAGCGCCAGCAATTGCTGCAGCTGCTCGACAAGGTCGCAACGCCGGGCTGATCCGGCCCGTCAATGCACCGGCGCCTGCAGCAACCATGCCGCCAGGGCCAACGACACGCGCGCGGGCGCCTCCATGGTGGTCATGTGGCCGGCCTCCTCCACCACCGCCAGGCGCGAACCGGGGATCAACTCATGCATCTGCTCGTGGCGCCACAGGGGGCTCCAGGCATCCTGCCGCCCGCAAAGCAGCAACACGGGGCAATCCACATCCTTGAGCACGGGCCGGGCGTCTGGGCGGGCCAGCAGCGCCTCGATCTGCGCTTCGAAGATGGCCGGGGTCTTGCGCCCGATCATGTCGAGCACCGCATCGAACAGCGGCGTGTTCCTGCGCGACGGATGCACCATGCCCTGCGCCCACTGGCGCCCCATGGCACGCATGCCCTCCTGCTGCGCCAGCTTCAGCAGCGCCATGCGCTGCGCGCGTTCCACGGCCCCGGCTTCCCCGGGCGCCAGCGGGTCCATGCCCGTGTCGAGCAAGGCCAGCCGCTCGATGCGGTGCGGCGCCAGGCGCATCATTTCCAGTGCCACGCGCCCCCCCATGGAGTGGCCCGCCAGCGAGAAACGGGGCGCTTTCGTGTGCGCGAGAACCTGTTGCGCCATCGCCGTGATCGACGACAGCAAGCCGAACGATGCCACCTCGCAACGCACTTGCGTCAAGTCCCGGCATTGCGCATTCCAGACTGCCTCGTCGCAGAGCAATCCCGGCAGAAAAACCAACACGGGCGCATTCATTCCCACCCTTTCATCGGCCTGAATCGGCACGTCGATTGAAAGACCGGCCGTGCCGCTGCACATGCCGGGTTCATGGGAGCCAAGCTTGCGTCAGACCCGGCGGCAAGTCGAATGACTTGGCCGCCTCCAGGTATGCGTTTCAGCTATCGCTCGATGCCTCGCGCATCGCGGCCAGCACCGCTGCAAGGTCCGACGACGGGTCATCGCTCTCGCGCAGCGCAACGCCGATGGAGCGCATGGTCTGCGGCAGCGCGACCGGCACCAGGCACACCAGGCCAGCCAGCGCATCGGCCCGCGCCTGGCGCAGCGAGGTGAGCGCCAGGCGATCGGTCGTGCCCACCATGGCGCGCGCGAGCGTCGTGTTGTTGGTCTGCAGGGTTTGTCCGGGCCCCGGCAAGCCCTGCGCAGCAAAGGCTTCGAGCAATGCGAGGCTGGCAGGCGTGCCGTTGGGCGGCATCACCCAGTCCCATTGCAGCAAGTGCCGCAGGGCCAGGGACCGGCGCGCCAGGCAGGGATGGCCGGGCCGCGCGATGATGGCCAGCGGCTCATCGAACAGCGCTTCCTGCCGCACGCCGGCCGCCGCTGGGCGCAAGGCGCCCACGATCACATCGATGTCGGCATGGCTCAGTTGCCGCAACAGGCTCTCGTACGTGCCGTCGATCACCACCACCTCGACCTCGGGATGCGCCTGCGTCACCGCCTGGATGGCTTGCGGCAGGAACAGCGTGACCGACAGCGGCAAGGCGCCGATGACCACACGGCCGCGTACGTTGCCGTGCCAGCTGGCAATGTCGCTTTCCATCGCGCGCATTTCCGCGAAGGCGAGCTTGACCCGCCGCAGCATGGCCTCGCCCGCATCGGTGAGCCGCGTGCCGCGCACCGACTTCCAGAGCAACCTGGCGCGTGCCAGGGATTCCAGGTCGCGCAAGGCCCTGTGGACAGATGGCTGACTCTGGCCCAACGCTTGCGCCGCATGCGCCTCGCTGGCCGATGCCGCAATGGCGACCAGCGCCTTCAACGAGGCGGCCGACACCGATGCGCAGAAGCGCCCCTGCATGCCATCGCGCCCCTCGCCTTCAGGCATGAGCGCCACGGCTTCGGTGGCCCCGGCCTCGAGGTGGTCGAACAGCCGCTGTGCCCGCTGCGCGATGCGTGCGCCGAGCACCGTCGCGAACATGCCCCGGGCACCGCGTTCGAACAGGCTGGCAGCGCAGAACTTCTCTACCTCCAGAACGGCACGCGTGACTGCCGGCTGCGAGAGGCAAAGCATGTCGGCCGCACGCACGGCACTGCCATGGGCCGCCACCGCCGCCACGCAGCGCAGGCCCTTGAGGCGATCGGCGATGCCTGGCAGTGCGTGCGGCCATCCCGAAGCAGCGCCCGGGCTCATGCGCCCGCCCGCGGTGTGCATGCCGTCTCCCTCACCGCGTGGGAGACGACTTCCTGCGGGTATTCCCTTCGCCGGCACATGAGAACGGCTCGATCCACAGGATGGCGCCATGATGTCGTCGTAGCCGACGAAGCCGGCGCAGGCGGAAAGGGCCAGGGTTGCAGGACGCGAGCCATCTTCGCAACGCCCTCAGAGCACGATCGCCCACGTGTAGCGCACCGCCTGCAACGCGACGAGCCACGTCAGGCCGGCGAAGAACAGCGTGCCCGAGGACAGGAACATCGGAACGATCTGCGTGTGCAGCAGGGGGCGACCGAGGTACTCGGCCTCGCGGTTCTGCGAACGCTGGATGGTGTTCGCCTCGTGGATCGCGGCGTTCCCTCCGTTGAGCAGCCGACCGGCGCCTAGCAGCATGAAAGCGGCGCCCACGTACGAGCCAAGGTTGATCAGCGCGGGAAGGCTGCGGCCGTTGAACAACACGATCGCGACGGACACGACGGCGCAGGCGGCGAGGACGACGAGGTACCTCTTGAGGTTGTCGATCATTTCGGGTTGTCCTGGCCGAGGCGGTCCACGAAAGTCGTCACGGACGCCCGGAGCAGCGGGGCGACCTCGGAAGGCGTGCCAGCAGCCGAACTGGTGACCATGGCGACGCGGCCCTTCACGTTGAACAGTTCGGTGTAGACGTTGCCGCCTTCGGGCAGTCGAATCAGGCCGCAGATGCGATCCGGCCGGTCGCAAGTGATCTGTGGCGTGCCGAGGTCTTGCCGGAAGCTCGCCTTGACGGCGGCGAACTCGGCCTGCCGGATGGGGCGTGGTCCCTGGCGGACATCATCCACGACCAGCACGAGGAGCCGGGGCATCGCGCCGGAGGCGGCGGTCCCCTTCGGAACGAATGCGCCCACGAAGAGGCTGGTGTTGACCGCAGGGCCGAGGCGAGGGTCCTTGGTGGGATCCACGAGCAAGGGCTCCCAGCCGGAAGGGGTCGTCAAGACCAGCGAACTCGCCGGTGACTGGCCCGTGCGGATAGAAACCTCGCCGCGGGGATTGCAGGCGACGGCGCCGTCTTGGCCGGCACGAACGCGCACGGAGAGCGAGCGCAGCCTGACGTCCGCCCTGGCGCCCGACAGCGCCTGTTCCTCGGCGGTAAACTTCCGTTCCAGCATCAGCCAGTCGTCATCGATTCGGTAATCCACCTCTGCAGGTGGACCCTTCGGCTGTAGCGTGTCGGGGTCGAGCGAAACGAGCCGCAACCGCCCCTTCTTGACGATCTCGTACGACTGGATGGACTCCGTGCGCTTCGATCCGTACTGGCACCGCGAGCGCGCGTGGGTCATGTCGTATTCGAGGACGCAGTCGCCGTTCCGATCACGGTGCGTGTTGTCCTTCAGTGTGACCTGGACGTGCTGGCTGCGCCAGCAGCCCAGGAGCGAACCGCGGTCTTCGGCGAACGCCACGAGCGGGGCCGCCAGGAGGAGCACGAGGCACCATCGGGTGAATGTGGAAGGTTTCATGCAGATCGCCATGTGAGGGACCTCGGCCTCGCACCGAGGGAAGGAACGACGTGTGCCGTGCATTGGAGCGGTTTTCTCGTCCTGCGTGGGGGTGTCTCGGGGTTCTACAGGTCTTGCCTGGCCTTCAACACCAGGCGCCCGGCGATCGCACCCGCGACACCGCCGGCCACGGCCGCCAAGTAGACCTCGCGGTCGGAGAGCCAGTGCGCGGTGAAGATGAACTTCAGCAGGATGGCCACGAGGAAAAAGCCGAAGAAGCTGCCGATGCCGGTGTGCAGCTTGGCATCGAGCGTTCTCGCCCCTTCCTGGTAGGCCATGGAATGGCCCGCGGCTTCATGGATGAGCGTGGTCCCGCAGGTCATGCACCGCACCACGGTGGCGGAGTTGAGGGTGTTGCACGTCGGACACTGCATTTCGGTTTTCCTCCCGCGAGAATGGGGACATGAGCGTCCAGTCCCGGCCGCGACGGGTTCGGGGTCAGGCCTGAAATCTCTGAACGGCCTCACGTGGCTGCAAGGAGCTTGCTGCCGTGAAGAAAAGGCCAAGTGCTGACCTGAGTCAATCTAGCACCCCCTCGAAGTTGCGCTCATGTCATAGCGCCTTGCGTTTCAGCAGATGAACGTTTGACGATACCCGAGCCGACGACTCGGGCACCTTCCAGGATGTCGAATTCGACGCCCGGCTGGAGGCTGGAGTAGTCGACACCTGCATACATGAGACTGAACGTAGCCACGCATCGTCTGCCGAGCGCAAGCTCACCACCGCCAACCAGGCAAACGCCCATGTACGCGCCAACGGGCCCTACACGGACGTGCGGCCGGTAGCTTCCGTTCGCCAGGGGCACCACGGCCCTGATCCCGTCGGCAAGGATAGAGAACTCGATCTCAACTTCGATAGAGGGGCGCATTGCTGGTGCAACCTAACGTCAGCTCGATGGAACGGCTAGCAGTGTTTTCCAACCAGCTGCTCGTGAACTCTCGGAAAACAAGCCGCGCAAATTGGCACGAATGGAACTTGCGTGAATTCAACATCGCTGAACTTCTTAGCGCAAGAAGGACAGAGCAAGCCCATCAGCTCTGGAAATTCTCCTTGGACAACCGCGGCTTTGGACATGAGATCGTAAGCTCCCCCAACCAGTAGACACCTGAATCTGGAGAATGCGGCCTCACAAGGAAGACGAGGACGCGATGAGAAAGAGCAAGTTCAGCGAGAGCCAG
>NZ_LMDI01000015.1 GCF_001425785.1 Rhizobacter sp. Root1221
GGGATGGTGATGGTCTGTCCGTTGGACAGGGTGACCGCGAACGGCGAGCCCGTGACCGGGTTGTTSACCGMGACGGTGTACGTGAGCGAGCCACCTTCGGCGATGGTGCCCGCCGACGCGGTGAGCGTCACCGTGGTGGTGTCGATCGTGTCGTCGATGCGGGTGACGGCGGCGGCCGGGTCGACGGCCAGCGCGATGCCCCCACCGGCGGTGCCGGTGATGGTGGCGCTGACGCTGGACGCATCGAGGTAGACGTCGTCGCTGCCGGCCACCGGCAGGCTGTAGATGCCGGTGGTCTGGCCGGCCAGCACGGTGATGACACCGCCGTTGGACAGCGACACGGTGAGGTCGGACAGCGGCGCCTGCGTGAGCGTGGCGGTGTAGACGATGGTGCCACCGGCTTCGGTGATGGCCGCGGTGGCCGTCAGCGTGACGGTGGAGATGTCGTTGTCGACGATGCCGGTGGTGAGGCTGCCATTCGTGCYGCTGACCACCAGGTTCTCGAAGCCGCCGCCGGTGGCGGTGCCGAGCGTGAGGGTGAAGCCCTCGGCACCTTCGGCGAGGGTGTCGTCGAGGGTGGCCAGGCTGAAGTTGGCGCTGCTGGCGCCGGCCGGAATGGTGACGGTGGCCACGCCSGTGAAGTCGGCGCCGTTGGCGGCCGTGCCGGTGTAGGTGASCTGCACGGTGACCGGGGTCAGCGTGGGGCTGGTCAGCGAGACGGTGTAGGTGGCGGAGGCGCCYTCGGCGACCGAGGTGCTGCCCGACAGGCTCAGYGTGGTGGTGTCGGCGTTGTCCACCACGGTGGTGGTGGCGGAGCCCGACGTGTCCAGCGATTCGAACGTGCCGCCGGTGTGGCCGGTGACGGACGTGGTGACGGTGTCGTCGGCCTGGACGTAGGCGTCGTCGGCGCGCACGGCAAACGCCGCGCTGGAGCCGGAGGTCTGGCCCACCGGGATGGTGATGGTCTGGCCATTGCTCAGCGTGAGCACGACCGGGGAACCGGCGACGGCGTCGCTCAGCGTGGCGGTGTAGACGATGGAGCCACCTTCGGTGACGAGCGGCGTGGCCGYGAGCGTCAGCGTGGTGGCATCGGTGTCGTCGGTGACCGTGGTGGTGGCGGTGGACGCGGTGTCGACGGCCTCGAAGTTGCCACCGGTGGTGCCGGTGATGGACACGACGGTGTCGACCGAACCTTGCACGTGGNGTCAGCGTGGTGGCATCGGTGTCGTCGGTGACCGTGGTGGTGGCGGTGGACGCGGTGTCGACGGCCTCGAAGTTGCCACCGGTGGTGCCGGTGATGGACACGACGGTGTCGACCGAACCTTGCACGTGGRCGTCGTCGGCCCGCACGGCGATGGACGGACTGGTGGCGGCGCTGGCGCCCACCGGGATGGTGACGACCTGGCCGTTGCTCAGCGTSACGGCGAACGGTGCACCCGTGACCGGGTTGTTCACCGAGACGGTGTAGGTGAGGGTGTTGCCTTCGGCGATGGTCGTGGCCGACGGGGTCACCGTGACGACGGTCTGGTCGGTGTTGTCGGTGACGGTGGTCGTGGCGGTGCCCGACGTGTCCAGCGATTCGAAGTTGCCACCAGTGCGGCCGGTGACCGTCACGTTCAGGGTGTCAGTGCCCTGCACATCGGCATCGTCGGCACGGACCGCGAACGGCGTGGTGGCGCCCGTGGTCTGGCCCACGGGGATGGTGATGGTCTGGCCGTTGCTCAGCGTGAGCACGACGGGAGAACCCTGCACCGCGTTGCTGAGCGTGGCGGTGTAGGTGATGGACCCGCCTTCGGTGACCGAGGCGGCCGAGGCATCGAGCACCAGCGTGGTGGGGTCGCTGTTGTCGGTGACGGTGGTGGTGGCGGTCGAGGCCGTGTCCACGGCCTCGAAGTTGCCACCGGTGGTGCCGGTGATCGACACGACGGTGTCGACCGGCCCTTGCACCTGGACGTCGTCCGGACGCACGGCCACCGCGGCGCTGGAGGCCGAGCTTGCCCCCACCGGGATGGAAACCGTCTGGCCGTTGGACAGCGTGACCAGCAGCGGCGAACCCGTGACCGGGCCATTGACCGCCACCGTGTACGAGATCGAACCGCCTTCGGCCACCGTGGCGGCCGACGGGGTGACGGTGACGACGGCCACGTCGGCGTCGTCGGTCACGGTGGTGGTGGCCGTGGCGGTGGTGTTGACCGCCTCGAAGTTGCCGCCGGTGCTGCCGGTGATGGACACGACCGTGTCGGCGGCGCCTTGGGCGTAGGCATCGTCGGCGCGCACGGCGGTGGCCGGCCCGGTGGCCGAGCTCTGGCCCACGGGAATGGTGAGCGTCTGGCCGTTGGACAGCGTGACGACAAACGGGCTGCCGGTGACCGGGCCGTTGACCGCCACCGTGTAGACGATGGAGCCGCCTTCGGCGACCGATGCGGTGGACGCGCTGAGCGACACCGTGGCGGTGGAGCCGTTGTCGGTCACCGTGGTGCTGACACTGGTGAACGAGGTGCCGACCGATTCGAAGTTGCCACCGGTGGCCGCGGCCACGCCCACGACCAGCGGCTGGTCGCCCTGCACGTACGGATCGTCGCCGCGCACCGCGAACGGGGCGCTGCTGCCGGTGCTCTGGCCCACGGGGATGGTGATGGTCTGGCCGTTGGACAGCGTGAGCACCACCGGCGAGCCGGCGACGGGGTTGGACAACGTGGCGGTGTAGACCACGCTGCCGCCCTCGGTGACCGACGCGGACGAGGCCGACAGGGCCACCGTGGTGGCGCTGGCGTTGTCGGCAACGGTGGTGGTGGCTGCCGGGCCGGTGGCCACGGATTCGTAGCTGCCGCCGGACATGCCCGCCACGCCGACGCTCAGCGTCTGCGTGCCTTGCGCATAGGCGTCGTCGCCACGCACGGGGAGCGGCGAACCGGTGGCCGCGCTGTCGCCCACCGGGATGGTGATGGTCTGGCCGTTGGACAGCGTGACAACCAGCGGCGAGCCCGTGACCGGGTTGTTGACCGACACGGTGTACGTGACGGCACCGCCTTCGGCGGCCGTGGCCGTGGAGGCCGTGACACTGACCGTGGTGGCGGTGTTGTTGTCGGTGACGGTGGTGACCACCGGCGTGCCGGGTGACACCGCCGGAAATTCGCTGCCGGTGGTGCCGGCCACGCCCACGCTGACGGGCTGGCTGCCCTGGGCGTAGACGTCGTCGCCGCGCACGGTCACGGGGGCAGACGTGCCGGTGGTCTGGCCCACCGGGATGGTGATGGTGGCGCCGTTGGTGAGCGTGAGCACGAGCGGCGTGCCGGTGACGGGCTGGGTCACGGTGGCGGTGTACACCACGGTGCCGCCTTCGGTGACGGTGGGCGCCGAGGCGGTGAGGCCGACGGTGGGGGTGGCCGGGGCGGGTTCGGCCGCCGTGTCTGCCGTGTCCGCCGTGGCGGGCGCGGTGGTGATGGGTTCGACGTTGGCGGCGGGCGCGCCGTCGTTGGCCTGGGCGAACGAGGCCGGGGAGGCGGACTCGCTGATGCGGCCCACACGAAGGCCTTCCTGCAGCCCGCCTTCACCGCCACCACCGAGGCCGGCCGCCGGGGCGGTTTCGTCGGTGGGGTTGTCGACTTCGGCAATGACACGGTCGATGTCGGTGGTGTCGAGCGGCGTGGGCTTGGCCGCCACGGTGGCGGGTTGTTCATCGGGCGCGAGTTGCACGATGCCGTCCTGCGTGGTGAGGATCGTGTCGCCCTTGTGCACCTGGTCACCGAGTTGCAGCACCCGCACCTTGCCGTCCGCTGAGCGGACCATGGCCGAGCCTCCCCAGAGTGCGGTCACGGTGCCGTTGAGGGTTTGAATCAGGGTGGGCATGGGCGATCCTCAGCTAGTGCTGCGCAGAATGGCGTCGAGAATACCGGAGGTGGCTGCGCCTTATGTGGTGGAAGAGGGTGCTTTTCCGTGAACAGATTCACTGGAAGGCCGCTGCCTGGTGTGCATAGGCGGCGGCGAGGCAAGGGTTTTTCCGGCAGGCGTGGCCATTCAGATCGGTATATCGGCAGGGTTTCCGGGAACTTGAGAAGTTTTTTCGGAATACTGCCGCGATGCCAATGTCACTCAGGCTGCGGGGTATTCGTGACGGGAATCACGCCGGGGCGGTGTTGCGCCCGCCCGGAGATTCGTCGGGTCAGCGTTCGCGCAGTGCGTAGGCCTTGGCCTTGAGCACCGGCTTGAGCAGGTACGACAGCACGGTCTTCTGGCCGGTGAGGATGTTCACCTCCGCCGTCATGCCCGGGATGATGGGCATCTTTTCACTGAAGTTGGTCCGCGTGGTGCGCACCCGCACGAGGTAGAACGCGTTGCCCCGTTCGTCCACCACGGTGTCGGGGCTGATGTTCTCCACCTTGGCGTCGAGGCCGCCGTAGATCGAGAAGTCGTAGGCGGTGAACTTCACCAGCGCCTCCTGTTCGGGCCGGATGAACGCGATGTCCTTCGGCGCGATGCGCGCTTCCAGCACCATTTCGTCGTCGAGCGGCACGATCTCCACGATGTCCTTGCCCGGGGTGACCACCCCCCCCACGGTGTTGGCCAGCAGCCGCTGGACCCGGCCGCGCACGGGTGAACGCACCTGTGATTTGTCGACCTTGTCGGTCAGCGCCACGGCGCCCTCGTTGAGCGCGTTGAGCTTGCCGAGCACCTCAGCCAGGTCCTTGCGGGCGTCGTTGCGGAACTGGATCTCGGTTTCCTGGGCCTTGCGCTGCGCTTCGCCGATGGCCGCCTGCACCCGCGCGATCTGCGCCGAGGCCTGCTCGGATTCCCCGCGCGACCGCGAGATGTCGCGCTCGAGCCGCAGGATTTCCACCTCGGAGACCGCGCCGCTCGCGAGCAGCGGGCGGGTCTTCGACAACTCCTGCTGGCCCAGATCGAGTGCCCGCTCTGCCGACACCTTGCGAGAGCGCATCTCGGCGAGTTCCTGCTGGCGTTGCTGCAGTTGCTGCCCGTTGATGGACAGCAGCGTGGCCAGCTCGGACCGCTTGGCTTCATACAACTGCAGCTCGCCCAGCAGGATGCGTTGCTCTTCCGGGTCGTTGGTGGCGGTGGCCGGCGGCTGGAACGGCGAATTCTCGGCAAGCGCCCGCAGGCGGGCCTGGCGGGCACGCAAGGCAAACCCCTGGGCGTTGGATTCCCGCACCCCGGACGTGGCCCGGGTCTCGTCGATCTTCAGCAGCAGTTGTTTTGCCTCCACCACCTGGCCTTCATGCACCAGGATCTCGGACACGACACCGCCGTCGAGCGCCTGCAGCACCTGCAGCTGGCGCGAGGGCACCACCTTGCCGTCGCCCCGGGTCACCTCGTCCACCTTGGCCAGGCCGGCCCACAGCAGCAGCAGCGCGAGGATCACGACGGCGGAGCGCACGATGGCCTGCGCGCGGTGGGTTTCCTGGCGGGACATCAGCCCGTCGGCCTCGGCCTCGAAGTTGCGGAAACCGGCCTGCTGCGCCGCGCCGGCGGTGGTGGCCGTGGCGCCGAAGACGCGGCGGGTGAGGGGCTCGATCAGCACGCGGATCCGTTCGAGCACGGCCAGGATGACCAGCCCGGCGCGGATCAGCACATTGTGGGTGCGGCCTGCCGGCCCGCCGGCGGGGACGAGTCTCGGGGTGTCGCTCATGCTGCGCGCGCGATGCGCCCCGTGGACAGTGCTTCCATGATGCGGTCGCGCGGGCCGTCGGCCACGATCTTGCCGCCGTCGATGACGATCACGCGGGTGACCATGGCCAGCAGCGAGGTGCGGTGGGTCACGAGCACGACGGTCTTGTTCTCGGCGAACTTGGTGATGTTCTGGGTGATCTGGGCTTCGGTGGAGAAGTCCATCGCACTCGTGGGTTCGTCGAGCAGCAGGATGGGCGCGTTGTGCAACACCGCGCGGGCGAGGCCGATGCCCTGGCGTTGCCCGCCCGACAGTGATTCGCCGCGTTCGCCCACCGGCATGTCGAAGCCGCGGGGGTGGCGGTGGATGAAGCTGGTCATGCCGGCCAGTTCAGCCGAGGCCACGATGGCGCTGTCGTCGGCGTACGGCAGGCCGAACGTGATGTTGTCGCGCAGCGTGCCGTAGAAGAGGGTCACGTCCTGCGAGACGTAGCCGAGGTTGCGGCGCACGTCGGCCGGGTCGAGCTGGCGCACGTCGATGCCGTCGATCAGCACGGCGCCGTCGGTGGGCTGGTACAACCCCATGATGAGCCGTTCGATGGTGCTCTTGCCCGACCCCACGCGGCCGATCAGGGCCACGCGTTCACCGGCGGCGATCTTGAAGGTGAGCCCGTCGAGGGCCACGTCCTGGCGGCCGGGGTACGAGAACTTGACGTTGCGGAACTCGATCTCGCCGCGCAGTTGCGGGCGCTGGATGAAGTTCTCGCCGGGCGGGCGTTCCACCGGGCGTTCCATGATCTTGTTCAGCGAGTCCAGGGCGGTGCGGGCGCCCTGGTACTGCATCAGCAGGCCCACGATCTGCCCGGCGGGGCCGAGCGCGCGGCCAGCCAGCATGGACGAGGCGATGAGGGCGCCCATGGTGAGGTCGCGCAGGCCGATCAGGTGCACGCCGATGATCACGATGGCCACCGTGACGGCCTGCGTGAGCCAGCCGGTGCCGTAGCTGGCCGATGACGACAGCGCCCGCATCTTGACGTTGGTCTGCGACAGGAACACGTTGGCCCGTTCCCAGCGGCCCTGGATCACGCCCTCGGCGCCCAGCGACTTGATGGTCTCGATGCCGGTGAGGCTTTCGATCAGCGTGGCGTTGCGCTGGGCGGACGCCTGGTAGGTGGTCTGCGACAGCTCGTGCAGCCGGTGCTGCAGCACGTAGCCCATCACGAGGATGACGGAAAACGCCACGAGGACCGGCAGCGCGAGCCAAGGCGAGATCCACGCGAGCACGATCACGAACAGCAGCGCGAACGGCAGGTCGATCAGGGCGGTGACGGTGCTGGACGCAATGAAGTCGCGCACCTGCTCGAAGCCGCGCAGGTTGGACGCGAACGACCCCACCGACTCGGGTCGGTTCTCGAGCCGCATGCCGAGCACGCGCTCCATCAGCCGCGCCGACAGCTGCACGTCGATGCGGGCGCTGGCCTCGTCGACGAAGTGGCTGCGCAGCAGTCGCATGAACAGGTCGCCGCACATGATCAGCACGACACCGACCGACAGCGTCCACAGCGTCTCGATGGCGTTGTTGGGCACCACGCGGTCGTAGACGTTCATGGTGAACATCGGGAACGCCAGCGCGAAGAAGTTGACCAGCAGCGCGGCCCACAGCACGTCGCGGTAGACGAAGCGCTGTTCGAGGATGGCACCCCAGAACCAGTGGCGGTTGCGCACTGAACGCACTTCTGGCGTGCGGGCGTCGAAGCGGAAATGCGGCCGCACGAACAGCACCACGCCGGTGAACCGGGCGGCGAGGTCGTCGTGCGTGAGGCGCACCGACCCCTGGCCGGTTTCGGGCAGCAGCACGCGGGCTTCCGTGCCGTCGGCGTTCCAGCCGAGCAGCACGCAGGCCTTGTTGTCCTTCAGCACGAGGATGGCGGGCAGGGCGGCCCGGTCGATGGCGGCGAGCGCCAGGCGCTGCAGCTTGGCCGACATGCCGGCGCGTGCCGCGGCCCGTTCGGCCAGTTCGAGCGACAGGCGGCCCCTGCCGCTGACGCCAAGTGGCAGCCCGGCCGACAGCGAGGCGCGCGACGCAGCCTGGCCATGAAGGCGGCACAGCTCGACCAGGCAATCGAGCAGGGGGTCGGGGTGGATGAGGTCTTCGCGCAGCCGCTGGGTGGCGGCGTCGGCCGTCACTGGCGGCGCGGAGGTGCCAGGGGCTGCGGGAGGGGGTGTCGAGGGGCCTGGTTCAGACATCGTTGGAGACTAATGCTCACCGGATATCGGCACAAAGCAATTCGTATTGACCCCGGCGCCGGTCCGCGAAATAGTGCTTGAGCGTTTCGCGCACGGTGCGGAAGGCCAGTTCGTCCCACGGCACGTCGGCTTCCGAGAACAGGCGGGTCTCGATGGTCTCGGGGCCGGGGGCGAAGTCGGTGTCGAGCAGGCGGGCCCGATAGAAGAAATGCACCTGGCTCACGTGCACCACGTTCAGCAGCGAATACAGGCCTTGCAGCTCCACGCGGGCACCGGCTTCCTCGGTGGTTTCCCGCACGGCACCTTCTTCGGTGGTTTCGCTCAGTTCCATGAAACCGGCCGGCAGCGTCCACAGGCCGTAGCGCGGTTCGATGTTGCGCCGGCACAGCAGCACCTGGTCGTTCCACACGGGCAGGGTGCCCACCACGTTGAGCGGGTTTTCGTAGTGGACGGTGCCGCACGCGGTGCAGGTGGCGCGTTCGAGGGAGTCGTCCGCGGGCACGCTGTACACCGTGGGCGACCCACAGGCCTTGCAATGCTTGATGCTGCGCAGTTGGAACATGGCGGGCAGTGTAGCGCTGCGCAAGCCGCGCTTTCGCGTGGCATCATCGCCGACATTCCTGACGTCACGAGGTCCCTCCGATGAGCCATGTGCTGACCCCGCCTCCTGTTGCCACCGTCCCGGTCGCGGGCAGCGATCCCCAAGCCACGTTTCCGGTGCGCCGCATCTACTGTGTGGGCCGCAACTACGTGGACCACCAGATCGAGATGGGCGGTTCGGGCCGCGAGGAGCCGTTCTTTTTCCTGAAGCCGGCAGATGCCGTGCTGCCCGTGCGCGACGGCGAAACCGGCCAGATGCACTACCCCGGCCTCACGAAGGACCTGCACCACGAGGTGGAACTGGTGGTGGCCATCGGGCGCGGCGGCCGCGACATCCCCGTCGATCAGGCCCTCGGCCACGTGTGGGGCTATGCCGTGGGCCTCGACATGACGCGCCGCGACCTGCAGGGCGAGGCCAAGAAACTGGGCCGCCCCTGGTGCACCGGCAAGGGGTTCGACGAATCCGCCCCCATCAGTCCCATCCGTCCGGCCGCGGCGTGTTACATCAACGCCGCCACCACCATCGCGCTCGACGTGAACGGTGCCAAGCGCCAGCACAGCGTGATCGGCAAGCTGATCTGGAGCGTCCCCGAGATCATCTCTAAAGTGTCGCAAGCGTGGGACCTGGCCCCGGGCGACCTGATCTTCACCGGCACGCCCGAAGGGGTGGCGAAGGTGGTGGTGGGTGACACCCTCGCGGCCCGCATCGACGGCGTCGGTGCGCTGCGCGTGCAGCTCGTCGAACGCTGAGAAGGACGGCCTTGCAGCTGTTCAACTACTTCCGGTCTTCGGCATCGTTCCGGGTGCGCATCGCACTCGCGCTGAAGGGGCTCGCGTACGACTACGTCCCCGTCCACCTGCTGAAGAACGAACAGCTCAAGCCGCCGTTCAGCGAGCTGACCCCCACGCACCTGGTGCCGCTGATGAAGGACGGCGAGCACACGCTCGTGCAGTCCATCGCCATCGTCGAGTACCTCGAGGAAACACACCCCACGCCGCCGCTGCTGCCGGCCGATGCCCTCGGCCGGGCCCGCGTGCGGGGGCTCGCCTTCGACGTGGCCTGTGAAATCCACCCGCTCAACAACCTGCGCGTGCTGCGCTACCTGACCCGCGAACTCGGTGCCGACGAGGCGGCCAAGGAAGCGTGGTACCGGCATTGGGTGGAAGAAGGCCTCGCGGCCATCGAGGCCCAGCTCGCCGGCAGCCCGGCCACCGGCCGGTGCTGCCACGGCGACACCCCCACGCTGGCCGACATCGTGCTCGTGCCGCAGATCTTCAACGCCCGGCGCATGTCGTGCCGGCTCGACCACGTGCCCACGGTGCTGCGCATCGTCGACCACTGCATGACCCTTGACGCCTTCGTGAACGCCCAGCCTTCGGCCTGCCCGGACGCGGCCGCATGAACCCCGACTGGCTCCGGCCCGATTGGTCCGTCGCCGGCGCGGGCGGGATGATGAGCACCCGGGCCGGCGGCCAAAGTACCACCCCCTTCGACCGCCTGAACCTTGGCAACGGGGTGGGTGACGACCCTGCCGTGGTGGCGCGCAACCGCGCCATCTTCCGGGCCGCCACCGGCGGCGCGGCACCCGTGTTCCTGAAGCAGGTGCACGGCACGCGGGTCGTGCGGCTCACCGCGCAGCATGCCGCCTCCAACGCCACGGTGGAGGAGGCCGACGCCAGCATCACCACCGAGCCGGGCCTGGCCTGCACGGTGCTCGTGGCCGATTGCCTGCCCGTGCTGTTCACCGCGCCCGAGGGCCGCGCGGTGGGTGCGGCGCACGCGGGCTGGCGTGGCCTGCGGGGCGGGGTGCTCGAGGCCACGCTGCGCGAGGTGTGTGCTGCCGCGGTGTGTGCCCCGGACGAGGTGTCCGCCTGGCTTGGCGCCTGCATCGGGCCGCGCCGCTTCGAAGTGGGCCCCGATGTGCTCGAGGCCTTCGGGGCAGCCCACGACACCACCGTGGCCGCGTGTTTCGCGCCGGTGCGGCCGGGCAAGTGGCTGGCCGACCTGCCGCGCCTTGCCCGCATGCGCCTGGCCACGGCCGGGGTCACCCAGGTGAGCGGCGGAGCCTGGTGCACCGTCGAAGACCCGTCACGGTTCTTTTCGTTCCGGCGGGACGGGGTCACCGGCCGCATGGCCGCGGCCGTCTGGATCGCCCCCGGGGCCGGCCGCCGCGTCGGCTGATTCGGCGGCCCGGCGTGCGCGCCGGCGGCCCGGCGTGCCCATGACGTACAGCACGATGGACAACGGCAGCGCGCCGTACAGCAAGAAGGTGACGATCGCGCCGAGCACGGTGCCGGCCGGATTGGTGGCTTCCGCGAGGGCCATCATCAGCACGACATACATCCAGGCGATGGTGACGAGATACATGGGATTCCGAACCGGGAGCTTTGGGGCGAGAATGGATCGAACTGAAGCTCCCGCCACCCGTGCCCCCGAAGGAGACCTGTGAACAACCGAGCCGTTCCTGAACCCCGCATCACCGAAGCCCTGGAGGCCTTCGGCGCCACGGCGACGAACATGCTGAAGTCCGTGTCGGGCCTGAGTGTGCCACTGCCCGCACTCACCGAACTGCAGTCCGAGTACCTGCGCCAAGCCACGGAATTGTGGAACCGATCGATGAACTTCGGTTCACCGAAAGGTGCCGGCGATGAACCCGCACCGAAGATCGGCGACCGCCGGTTTGCCGCACCCGAGTGGCAGGCCGATCCGGCCTCGTCGTTCGGCGCCCAGATGTACCTGCTGAACGCGCGCACGCTGCTCAAGCTCGCCGATGCGGTGCAGGGCGACGACAAGCCGCGGCAGCGGCTCCGGTACGCGGTGGAGCAGTGGGTGGCCGCCGCGTCGCCCGCGAACTTCCTCGCCACCAACCCGGAAGCCCTGAAGAAGGCGGTCACCAGCCAGGGCGAAAGCCTGAAGGACGGGCTCGCCCGCCTGGTGAGCGACCTGCGCCAGGGGCACCTGTCGCAGACGGACGAGACGCTCTTCGAGGTGGGCCGCAACGTGGCCACCACCGAGGGCCACGTCGTGTTCGAGAACGACCTTTTCCAGCTGCTCGACTACAAGCCGCTGACGGCCAAGGTGCACGAGCGTCCATTGCTGATGGTGCCGCCGTGCATCAACAAGTACTACATCCTCGACCTGCAACCCGCCAACTCGCTGATCCGCTACGCGGTGGAGCAGGGCCACCGCGTGTTCGTGGTGAGCTGGCGCAACGCCGACGAGTCCATGGCCCACATGGGCTGGGACGACTACATCGAGGAAGGCGCCATCCGGGCCATCGACCTCGTGCAGGAGATCAGCGGCTCCGACACCATCAACACGCTGGGCTTCTGCATCGGTGGCACCATCCTGGCCACCGCCTTGGCCGTGCTGGCCCACCGGGGGCGCCAGCCCGCGGAAAGCATGACCCTCCTGACGGCGTTCCTCGACTTCACCGACACCGGTGTGCTCGACCTGTTCATCGACGAGGCCATGGTGAAGATGCGCGAACTCACCATCGGCCCCGAGAGCCCCACCCAGGGCGGGCTGCTGAAGGGCCAGGAACTCGCCTCCACGTTCAGCTCGCTGCGGCCGAACGACCTGGTGTGGAACTACGTGGTGGGGAACTACCTGAAGGGCGAGACCCCGCCCGCGTTCGACCTGCTGTACTGGAACAGCGACAGCACGAACCTGCCCGGCCCCATGTACTGCTGGTACCTGCGCCACACGTACCTCGAGAACAACCTCGTCAAGCCGGGCAAGGCCGTGGTGTGCGGCGCGCCGGTGGACTTGGGGTCGATCGACCTGCCCGTGTATGTCTACGGCTCCCGCGAGGACCACATCGTGCCGTGGGACGCGGCGTACCGGAACCTGACCGCGTTGAGCGGCAACAAGGGCCAGACGCGGTTCGTGCTGGGCGCCTCGGGCCACATCGCCGGGGTGATCAACCCGCCGGCAAGCAAGAAGCGGAGCCACTGGGTGGGCGCCAATGGCAAGGCCCCGGCCACCGCCGACGCCTGGCTGGAGCAGGCCACCGAACACCCGGGCAGCTGGTGGCCCGACTGGGCCGCCTGGCTCAAGCGCCATGCGGGCGCCCAGGTGGCGGCACCCAAACGGCCCGGTTCTCGGGATTTCCCGCCGATCGAAACCGCTCCTGGCCGCTATGTCAAGCAGAAAGCCTGACACCTTGACGCGCCGTCCCCCGAAGCAGACATTCCCTTCATTCCCATCCCCTTCTCGGAGACTCTCCCATGACTGACATCGTCATCGTTGCCGCCGCCCGCACCGCTGTGGGCAAGTTTGGTGGTTCCCTTGCCAAGACCGCCGCACCAGAATTGGGCGCTGCCGTGATCGTCGACCTGCTGCGCCGGGCCAAGCTCGCCGGTGACCAGATCAACGAAGTGATCCTCGGCCAGGTGCTGACCGCTGGTTCAGGGCAGAACCCCGCCCGCCAGACCGTCGTGAAGAGCGGCCTGCCGCAGAGCGTTCCGGCGCTGACCATCAACGCCGTGTGCGGGTCCGGCCTCAAGGCCGTGATGCTGGGCGCGCAGGCCATCCGCGACGGCGACAGCGAAATCATCATCGCCGGCGGCCAGGAGAACATGAGCCTGGCGCCCCACGTGCTGCCCAACTCGCGTGACGGCCAGCGCATGGGCGACTGGAAGCTCGTCGACACCATGATCACCGACGGCCTGTGGGACGTGTACAACCAGTACCACATGGGCATCACCGCCGAAAACGTGGCGAAGAAGCACAGCATCAGCCGCGAAACGCAGGACGCGTTCGCGCTGGCCTCGCAGCAGAAGGCCGTGGCCGCGCAGGACGCCGGCAAGTTCAAGGACGAGATCGTGCCGTTCTCGATCCCGCAGAAAAAGGGTGACCCGGTCGTGTTCGCGGCCGACGAGTTCATCAACCGCAAGAGCACGGCCGAGGCCCTCGCCGGCCTGCGTCCGGCGTTCGACAAGGCGGGTGGGGTGACGGCCGGCAACGCGTCGGGCCTCAACGACGGCGCTGCCGGCGTGGTGCTCATGACCGCCAAGAAGGCCGACCAGCTGGGCCTGACCCCGCTCGCGCGCATCAAGAGCTACGCCACCGTGGCCCTCGACCCGTCCATCATGGGCATGGGTCCGGTGCCGGCCTCGCAGAAGGCGCTGCAGCGTGCCGGCTGGAAGGCGTCCGACCTCGACCTGCTCGAGATCAACGAAGCCTTCGCGGCCCAGGCCTGTGCGGTCAACAACGAGATGGGCTGGGACACCAGCAAGGTCAACGTCAATGGCGGCGCCATCGCCATCGGCCACCCCATCGGCGCGTCCGGCTGCCGCATCCTCGTCACGCTGCTGCACGAAATGCAGCGCCGCGACGCCAAGAAGGGCATTGCCAGCCTGTGCATCGGGGGTGGCATGGGCGTTGCGTTGACCGTGGAACGCTGATCAGTTTCCCGAGACCGCGGGCACACCCGCACGGCTGGCGCGTGCGGCGGGTCGGGTGCCCGGCAAAAACGGTTCATGCCAGGCCGGTTACAAGGGGGAACCCGGTTGACCGGCGAACGACAGAGGGGGACGCTAGGGTCCTGGCCAACCCCCATTCAACGATCACAAGGAGAGGTAAATGACCCAGAAGGTAGCGTACGTCACGGGTGGCATGGGTGGCATCGGAACCACGATGTGCCAGCGGCTGCACAAGGACGGTTTCAAGGTGATCGCCGGCTGCGGACCCAGCCGCGATTTCAAGAAATGGCTCGACGAACAGACGGCCCAGGGCTACTCGTTCTATGCCTCGGTGGGCAACGTCGGTGATTGGGACTCCACCGTCGGCGCGTTCCAGAAGGCCAAGGCCGAACACGGCCCCATCGACGTGCTGGTCAACAACGCCGGCATCACCCGCGACGGCATGTTCCGCAAGATGAGCCGTGCCGATTGGGACGCCGTCATCGAGACCAACCTCACCAGCCTGTTCAACGTGACCAAGCAGGTCATCGAGGACATGCTCGAGCGGGGTTGGGGCCGCATCATCAACATCAGCTCGGTCAATGGCGAAAAGGGCCAGTTCGGCCAGACGAATTACTCCGCCGCCAAGGCCGGCATGCACGGCTTCACGATGGCCCTGGCCCAGGAAGTGGCGAACAAGGGCGTGACGGTCAACACCGTCAGCCCGGGCTACATCGCCACCGACATGGTGAAGTCCATCCGCCAGGACGTGCTCGACAAGATCGTGGCCGGCATCCCCGTCAAGCGCCTGGGCACGCCAGACGACATCGCGTCCATCGTGGCGTGGGTGGCGTCCGACGAATCCGGGTTTGCAACGGGTGCTGACTTCAGCGTGAACGGCGGCCTGCACATGGGCTGATGTACGGCGGCGTGGCGATTCCGGCGCAAGCCGGGATCTCCACCCTGTGCAGGCGAAGCGGCTTCCATCCAGGCGAAGCAGGCTCCGTTTCGTCATCCGGCCCACGCCGGAAACCATCGCCACCGGGCTTCCCGGTCGGCGATACTCCTTCCCGATTCAACATCAGGACCGACCGTTCCGGATCGGGGGGAAACTCGAATGAACGCGCTTGTCTGGCGCCGATGGGGCGCCCGCGTAGGCGCAGCATGGGCCATGGCTTTCCTGGCCACCACCGCCCAGGCCGACCCGGCAACCCGCCGCCCGGTCGAACTCTTTGCCAGCTTGCCGCTGCTGTCCCACGTGGTTCTGTCCGCGGACGGCCAACAGGTGGCCGGCCTGATGAACGAGGGCGACCGCACCTTGGTCGTGACCCGCGCTGTCGACGGCGGGAAACTCACCGGGGTGCTGACCAACGACAACCAGCAGTTCCGCATCCGCTGGGTGCGCTGGGTCGGCAACGAGCGCCTGCTCATCTCCGTGGAGTTCGCGTCACGGCGGGATTTCGTCGGCACCGCGGAGACCCGCCTGTTGTCGGTGAAACCCGACGGCACGGGGCTGTTCCCGTTGATCGAAAGCCCGAGTGTGGCCGGTGGCCTCATGGGCAACCGGGTCACGCAGCAGATCCAGGACCGCGTGATCGACTGGATGCCCGGGGATGGCCAGCACGTGCTGCTGGCCCTCAGCGAACCCGAGCGTGTGCTGCCGGCCGTCTACAAGGTGAACGTGGCCACCGGCGCTCGCAAGATGGTGAAGACGCCGGAGCGTGACACCTACACCTGGCTGTCGGATGCCCGGCACCGCGTGCGGGTGGGTGTGCGCAATACAGGCGAGGCGCGCGAAGTGCGTGTCTGCGACCCGGACGGCAAGAACTGGCGTACCGCGTGGAAGTGGGAACACCTCGAGGATGCGGTGACCCCACTCGGGTTCGGCGTCGATCCGCAGGAGTTGTACGTGGCGGCCTACCACGACGGCCGCCTGGCGGTGCAGTCGGTGCGGCTGGATGATCCCGCGCTGGCGCGAACGGTGCGCTTCAGCCACCCGACGCAGGATGTGTACGGAAACCTGGTGCGCCTGCCCGGTACCGGCGAAGTGATCGGCGTCGGCTCCGACGACAGCGAAGGCGAAGGCGATGGCCCGGGGGCTCGCCCGGAGCTGTGGAATCCCGCGTGGCGCGCGCAGATGCGGGCGGTGGACGCCGGGTTGCCTGGGCGGGAGAACCGGCTGCTGCAAATCGGCACCGACGGCCAGCGGTACCTGCTGCACTCCAGCGGCAACGGCAAACCGGGTGTGTACTACGTCGGCGACCGGCGCACCGGCGACCTGTTCGAGCTGGGGGCGATGTACCCTGGCCTGGACCCCGCCGAGCTGATGGGCAAGCACCCCGCCACGATCAAGGCGCGCGATGGCCTGGACCTCAATGCGTACCTCACGCTGCCCGCCGGACGCCGCCAGGGCGATGGCGGTGCGCCGCTGCCGATGGTGCTGCTGCCCCACGGCGGCCCGCACAGCCGCGACGACATGGACTTCGACACCTGGACCGAGTTCCTCGCCGACCGCGGCTACGCCGTGCTGCAGGTCAACTTCCGGGGTTCCGTCGGCTACGGTCACGCCTTTGCCACCGCCGGCCTCAAGCGTTGGGGCCTGGAAATGCAGGACGACCTGACCGACGCGGTGCAATGGGCCGCGGCCAGTGGCATCGCCGATCCGGCGCGCGTCTGCATCGTGGGCGCGAGCTACGGCGGCTACGCCGCCTTGATGGGCGCCGTGAAGACCCCCGACCTCTACAAGTGCGCGGTGAGCTTTGCCGGTGTCTCCGACCTGCCTGACCTGATCGCCCACCAGAGCGATTACGTGCTCGGGCGCGAGGCCATGGAAGTGCTGGTGGGCAGTGCCTGGGGCGACCGCGAGCGGCTGCGCGCCACATCGCCGGCGCGGCACGCCGACCAGATCCGGGTGCCCGTGCTGCTGGCACACGGCACGTCCGACCGCGTGGTGCCGGTGGACCAGAGCGAGACCATGGCCAAGGCCCTGCGCCGCGCGGGCAAGCCGCACCAGTTCATCACGTTCGACAAGGGCGACCACTTCCTGAGCCGCTACACCCACCGGCTCGCGTTTTTCAAGGCGCTCGAAACATTCCTCGATCAACATCTGCAGCCTGCGGGACCCGCCGCCCAGAAGAGTTGACATGACCGGCCGCGCGGCGGTGTTCCCGATCGAAGCGCACTGCTGCTTGGAATAGCTGGCCCTGCACGGCCGTATTGCGAGAACTGTTCAGTTCTTCGATGATGAACACTCATCCGAAGAAGATCGCCTCCTGATGCTTGGCAGGAGTTCCGGGGCCAAGCTGCTCATCGTCTGTCATTGCGAGCGTGAACACGGCGAAGTCATTCGCATCATCTCTGCCCGCAAAGCAACCAAGCGCGAGAGCGCGTTCTATCAAGGAAGGTGGCCAGTCATGAAAACTGAATACGATCTCTCCAAGCTGAAGTCCCGCAAGAACCCATACGCATCAAAGCTGAAGAAGCCAGTCACGATGGGCGTGGTGAGCACCGACGTCACCAGCCCTCAACTGGTACGCGGGCCCATGGGCGCGCTACCTGGTGGACGACACCGCGTGCACGATCCTGAACTTCCACAAGGTGCGCGCCAAACGCGACCCGAGGGCCGCGTGATCAGGCGCTGATCGCGTCGAGCAGTTCGGTCTCGATCTCGATCTGTGCCCGGTTCTGCTGCAGCGCCGGGCCGTCGATCAGGAAGATGTCTTCCACCCGCTCGCCCAGCGTGATGATCTTCGCGAGTTGCAGGTTGATGTGGTGCCGCGCGAGCACCCGGGCGATGGAAAACAGCAGGCCGGAGCGGTCGCTGGTGGACACCCCGAGGATCCAGCGCTGCGCCCGTTCGTCGGGCCGCAGTGTGACCCGCGGCGTGACCGGGAACGACTTCACGCGCCGCGACAGGCGGCCCCGGTTGGGCTGGGGCAGGGGCCCCTCGTCCTTCAGCGCAATGGTGGCCTGCGTCTCGACGAGCGAGATCAGGTCGCGGTAGTGCTGGTCCATCTGCGGGCTGATCACCTGGAAGGTGTCGAGCGCGTAGCCGGCCCGCGTGGTGTGCACCTTGGCCTCGAGGATGTTGAAGCCGGCGCCGTCGAAGTAGCCGCAGATGCGGGCGAAGAGGTCCTGGCGGTCGGGTGAATACACGAGCACCTGAAGCCCTTCACCCACCGACGACAACCGGGCGCGTACCACCGGTTCGGTGCTGTCCACGTGCCGGAACAGCGAGCGGGCGTGCCAGGCGATCTCGCCGGCGTCGTGCCGCGCGAAGTAGCTCAGTTCGAGCGTCTTCCACAGCGGCTGCTCGGTGCCCGGGAGCATCGAATACAGGTTCAGCGTGTGGCGAGCGTCCTGCTTGCGGCTTTCGATGTCGGCATCGAGGTTGGGCTTGGCCCCCCCGAGCGCGCGCAGCGTCAGGCGGTACAGGTCTTCCAGTAGCTTGCCCTTCCACGCATTCCACACCTTCGGGCTGGTGCCGCGGATGTCGGCCACCGTGAGCAGGTACAGCGCGGTCAGGCGCCGCTCGCTGCCGAGCATGCGGGCGAAGTTCTGGATGACGTCGGGGTCGCTCAGGTCTTCCTTCTGCGCGATGCGGGACATCGTCAGGTGGCCCGCCACCAGGAATTCGACCAGCGAGGTGTCTTCCTTGTCGATGCGGTGGTCGCGGCAGAAGCGGCGCACCTCGGTGGCACCGAGTTCGGAGTGGTCGCCGCCGCGGCCCTTGGCCACGTCGTGGAAGAGGGCCGCGATGTACAGCAGCCAGGGCTTGTCGAAGGTGGACGCCAGCTGCGAGCAGAACGGGTATTCGTGGGCGTGTTCGGCGATGAAGAAGCGCCGAACGTTGCGCAGCACCATCAGGATGTGCTGGTCCACCGTGTAGACGTGGAACAGGTCGTGCTGCATCTGGCCCACGATGCGGCGGAACACCCACAGGTAGCGGCCCAGCACGCTCGTCTGGTTCATCAGGCGGAACGCGTGCGTGTGGCCTTCGGGCGACTGCAGGATGCGCATGAACATCGCATGGTTCTGCGGGTCGCGGCGGAAGTCGCCGTTCATCACCTCGCGGGCGTTGTACAGCGCCCGCAGCGTGCGGGCCGACAGGCCGTCGAGCCCCGGCGTCTCCTGGAACACCAGGAAGGTTTCCAGGATGGCGTGCGGCTCGCGTTCGTACAGGTCGTCGCTGGCCACCTCCAGCATGCCGCCGCGGTCGAAGAAGCGGTCGTTGATGGGCTGCATGGGCGTGCCGCCCGAGCCGTTCACCCGTTCCTCGATGTTGAGCATCAGGATCTGGTTGAGCTGCGTGACCGCCTTGGCCGCCCAGTAGTAGCGGCGCATCAGCACCTCGGAGACCCGCTGGCCCTTCGTGGGCTGGTAGCCGAAGCTTTCGGCCACGGCGGTCTGCAGGTCGAACACGAGGCGGTCTTCGCGGCGGCCGGCCACGAGATGCAGGCGCGCGCGGATGAGCCGCAGCAGGCCCTCGTTGCGCTGCAGCTGTTTCACCTCGAACGGGGTGATCAGGCCCTTGGCGGCGAGTTCGTTCCAGGTCTTGCCGAGGCCGGCGGCGCGGGCCACCCACATCAGCACCTGCACGTCGCGCAGGCCGCCGGGGCTTTCCTTGCAGTTGGGTTCCAGCGAGTACGGGGTGTCCTCGTACTTCTGGTGGCGCTGGCGCATCTCGAGCGTCTTGGCACGCAGGAAGGCCTTGGCGTCCATCGCGTCGAGGTTGGCGCGGTGGAACGTGTTGTAGAGGCGCTTGGCGCCGCAGAGGTAGCGCGATTCCAGCAGCGCGGTCTGCACGGTGACGTCGGCGAGGCCCTCGGCCACGCATTCGTCCACGGTGCGCACGCTGGAGCCGATTTCGAGGCCGATGTCCCAGCAGGCGGTGATGAACCCTTCGATGGACGACTTCAGCGCGGCGTTCGCGTCGTCGGCGCCCGATGGCAGCAGCACCAGCACGTCCACGTCGGAGTAGGGGAACAGCTCGCCGCGGCCGTAGCCGCCCACGGCCACCAGCACCGCGCCGGGCGGCATCATGGCGTGTTCCCACAGGTCGGCGAGCGTGCCGTCGACATGGCGGCACAGCGCGCGCAGCAGCTTGGCCGCCGCCGCCGCGGTGGCGCGGGATTCGCCGAAGGTCTTCAGCAGCCCGGCCTTGCCTTCGCGGAAACGCGCTCGCAGTGCGGCAACACCGTTGGGTGGGCGGCTGGCTTCGGCCACGGCCGACATGGGTGCGTCAGCCCGCCACGGCGACGGGGGACGACTGCGCCACCACGAAGTCGGGCAACGGGGGGCTGCCGGCCGACAAGGTGAGCACCTCGTAGCCGGTGTCGGTGACGAGGATCGTGTGTTCCCACTGCGCCGACAGCGACCGGTCCTTCGTGACGATGGTCCAGCCGTCGTAGGGCTTGTTGCCCTTGCGGTCGTCCTTGATGTCCTTGCGGCCGATGTTGATCATGGGCTCGATGGTGAAGATCATGCCCGGCACCAGTTCCTCGAGCGTGCCCGGGCGGCCGTAGTGCAGCACCTGCGGTTCCTCGTGGAATCGCTGGCCCACGCCGTGGCCGCAGAATTCGCGCACGACGGAGTAGCCGGCGTTTTCGGCGAATGTCTGGATGGCGTGGCCGATGTCACCCAGGCGCGCACCCGGCTTGACCTTCACGATGCCCTTCCACATGGCGTCGTAGGTCACGCTGCACAGGCGCGATGCGGCGATGGATGCCTTGCCCACGAGGAACATGCGGCTGTTGTCGCCGTGCCAGCCATCCTTGATGGTGGTGACGTCGATGTTGATGATGTCGCCGTGCTTGAGGGGGATGTCGTTCGGGATGCCGTGGCACACCACCTCGTTGACCGACGTGCACAGGGAGGCCGGGTAGGGCGGGTGGCCCGGGGGCTGGTAGTTCAGCGTGGCCGGGACCGTGCCTTGCACGTTGACCATGTAGTCATGGGCCAGCTGGTCGATCTGGCGCGTGGTGATGCCCGGCACGATGTGCGGGGTCAGCATGTCCAGCACTTCGGAGGCCAGTCGGCACGCCGTGCGCATGCCGGCAATCCCGGCGGCGTCTTTGATCACGATGCTCATGGCGCCAATTATCTCACCGAGCCCTTAAAATCCCGGATTCACCGTTTCGCATCCATCGGTTGCGTCCGGCTTTTCACACTTGACCCCCCGCCAGCGTGACTTCTACCTCCAAGCATCTCCTGCATTTCGAAGGCGGCAACGCCCTGTCGGCCTTCCGCGCCCAGGCGCTGCTGCCCCGGTTGCAGGCTGTCTCCCCCCGCATCACCGGTGTCTCGGCCCGCCACGTGCACTGGGTCTGGAGCGAGTCCCAGCTGCCGTCACCCGCCGTGGCCACGCTCGAGGCGCTGCTGCGCTACGGCGACGCCTACGCCGGCCCGAGCGACGGGGCGCTCATCGTCGTGGCACCGCGCCTGGGCACCGTGTCGCCGTGGGCCTCCAAGGCCACCGACATTGCCCACAACTGCGGCCTCGCCATCAAGCGGGTGGAGCGGGTCACGGAATTCCGGCTGTCGCTGAAATCCGGCTTGCTGGGCGGCACCAAGGCCCTCTCGCCCGAGGAGTTGCAGGCCGCCGCCGCGCTGCTGCACGACCGCATGACGGAAAGCGTGCTGCTCCAGCGGGAAGACGCCATCCACCTGTTCGACGAACAGACCGGCCGCCCCATGGAACACGTGGACGTGCTGTCGCTCGGCCGCTCGGCGCTGGTGTCGGCCAACAAGGACTTCGGCCTGGCCCTGTCCGACGACGAGATCGACTACCTGGTGGACGCCTTCACGGGCCTGAAGCGCAACCCAACCGACGTCGAGCTGATGATGTTCGCGCAGGCCAACAGCGAACACTGCCGCCACAAGATCTTCAACGCCAACTTCACCATCGACGGTGAAGCGCAGGAACACTCGCTGTTCCAGATGATCCGCAACACCCACAAGCTGGCCCCCCAGCACACCGTCATCGCCTACAGCGACAACGCGTCGGTCATGGAAGGTGGCACCATCGAGCGCTGGCTGCCGCAGGGCGAGGCCGAGCAGTACGGCCCGCGCGAGGACACCGTGCATGTGCTGATGAAGGTGGAGACCCACAACCACCCCACGGCCATCTCGCCGTTCCCCGGTGCGTCCACCGGTGCTGGCGGGGAAATCCGTGACGAAGGCGCCACCGGGCGCGGGTCGCGGCCCAAGTCGGGCCTCACCGGCTTCAGCGTGTCGAACCTGAACATCCCGGGCACCGACGAGCCGTGGGAGCAGAACCCCTACGGCAAGCCCGAGCACATCGCGAGCCCGTTGCAGATCATGATCGACGGCCCGCTGGGCGGCGCTGCGTTCAACAACGAGTTCGGCCGCTCGAACCTCGCCGGCTACTTCCGCGTGTACGAGCAGACCGTGGGCGAGGGCGCCGACGCCATCCGCCGCGGTTACCACAAGCCCATCATGATCGCGGGCGGCCTGGGCCAGATCTCCGCCTCGCAGACGCAGAAGGTGCAGTTCCCGGCCGGCACGCTGCTGATCCAGCTGGGCGGCCCCGGCATGCGCATCGGCATGGGTGGCAGTGCCGCCAGCTCCATGGCCGCCGGCGCCAACGCCGCCGAACTCGATTTCGACTCGGTGCAGCGCGGCAACCCGGAAATCCAGCGCCGTGCGCAGGAAGTCATCAACCACTGCTGGGCCCTGGGCGCGTCCAACCCCATCCTGGCCATCCACGACGTGGGCGCGGGCGGCATCTCGAACGCGTTCCCCGAGCTGGTGGACGGCGCGTCGCTGGGCGCCCGTTTCGACCTGCGCAAGGTGCCGCTCGAGGAATCGGGCCTGGCCCCGAAGGAAATCTGGTGCAACGAGAGCCAGGAGCGCTACGTGATGGCCGTCTCGCCCGAGGCGCTGCCCGCGTTCGAGGCCTTCTGCACCCGCGAGCGCTGCCCGTTCGCGGTGGTGGGCGTGGTCACCGCCGAGAAGGACCTGGTGCTGGAAGACGGCCCGGGCGGCGAACAGGCCATCAAGATGCCCATGGACGTGCTGCTGGGCAAACCGCCCAAGATGCACCGCGACGTCAAGCGCGTCGAGCGCCAGTTGAAGCCCGTGGACCTCACCGGCGTGCCGCTCCAGAAGGTGGCCTTCGACGTGTTGCGCCACCCCACGGTGGCCAGCAAGCGGTTCCTGATCAGCATCGGCGACCGCACCGTGGGTGGCCTCAACAGCCGCGACCAGATGGTGGGCCCGTGGCAGGTGCCCGTGGCCGACTGCGCCGTCACGATGGCCGACTACGCCGGCTTCCAGGGCGAAGCCATGAGCATGGGCGAGCGCACGCCGCTCGCGTCGCTCGACGCGCCGGCGTCCGGCCGCATGGCGGTGGCCGAGGCCATCACCAACCTGCTGGCCGCCCCCATCGACCTGCCCCGCGTGAAGCTCAGCTGCAACTGGATGGCCGCCTGCGGTGAACCGGGTGAAGACGCCGCGCTGTACGAGACGGTCAAGGCCGTGGGCATGGAACTGTGCCCGGCGCTGGGCATCAGCGTGCCGGTGGGCAAGGACAGCCTGTCCATGCGCACCCGCTGGACGGACCAGAACGAGGCGCGCCAGGTCACGGCCCCCGTGAGCCTCGTGGTCACCGCGTTCGCCACGCTGGCCGACGTGCGTCCCACGCTCACGCCGCAGCTGCAGGCGGGTGACACCACCCTCGTGCTGATCGACCTGGGCCAGGGCCAGAACCGCCTGGGCGGCTCGATGCTCGCGCAGGTGTTGAACCAGTTCGGTGACCGGGTGCCCGACGTGGACGACCCGGCGCTGCTCAAGTCGCTGGTCTCGGCCATCAATGCGTTGCGCGCGCAGGGCCGCGTGCTCGCCTACCACGACCGCAGCGATGGCGGCCTGTGGGCCGCGGCCTGCGAGATGGCCTTCGCCGGCCACCTGGGGCTGAGCCTGAACGTCGACATGCTCGTGACCGAAGGCGACGGCATCAGCGACAGCCGCGCCGAATATGGCGATTCGAAGAACTGGGCCGGCCAGGTCGGTGCCCGCCGCGAGGAACTGACGCTGCGCGCACTGTTCAGCGAAGAACTGGGCGCCGTGATCCAGGTGCCCACGGCCGTGCGCAACGAGGTCATGCAGACCCTGCGCGAGCATGGCCTGAGCAAACACAGCCACTTCATCGGCAAGACGAACGACCGCGGCCTCGTGGAAGTGTGGCGCGACACGAAACCCGTGTTCTCGGCCCCGCTGGCCGACCTGCACCAGGCGTGGGACGACGTCAGCTGGCGCATTGCCCGCCTGCGCGACAACCCGGCCTGTGCCGACGAGGAACATGCGGCCGCCGGCCGCGCGGACGACCCGGGCCTGCACGTGCACCTCACGTTCGACCCGAAGGAAAACGTCGCCGCCCCCTTCGTCAACACGGCTCGCCCGAAGATCGCCATCCTGCGCGAGCAGGGGGTCAACAGCCACATCGAGATGAGCTATGCGATGTCGAAGGCCGGTTTCGACACCTTCGACGTGCACATGAGCGACCTGCAATCGGGCCGCGCGGTGCTGTCGCAGTTCCAGGGGTTCGTGGCCTGCGGCGGCTTCAGCTACGGCGACACGCTGGGAGCCGGCGAAGGCTGGGCTCGTTCGGTGATGTTCAACCCGGCGCTGGCCGAGCAGTTCGAGGCATTTTTCAAGCGCCAGGACACCCTCGCGCTGGGCGTGTGCAACGGCTGCCAGATGATGGCCGCGCTGTCGCCCATCATCCCGGGTGCCGAACACTGGCCCAAGTTCACCCGCAACCGCAGCGAGCAGTTCGAGGCCCGCCTCTCGCTGGTCGAGGTGCTGGAAAGCCCATCGGTGTTCCTGACCGGCATGGCCGGCAGCCGGTTGCCCATCGCGGTGGCCCATGGCGAGGGGTTCGCCGACTTCTCCCAGCGCGGGGACGCCGTCAAGGTGCAGCGTGCCATGCGCTACGTGGACCACCACGGCGCGCCCACCGAGGCCTACCCGTTCAACCCGAACGGCAGCCCGGACGGCCTCACCGCCGTCACCACCCCGGACGGCCGTTTCACCGCGCTGATGCCGCACCCGGAGCGTGTGTTCCGCAACGTGCAGATGAGCTGGACCAGTGGTGACCGCAGCGATGCGAGCCCGTGGTCGCGCCTGTTCGCCAACGCGCGGCGCTGGGTGGGTTGATCGGGTCGATGTCGAACTGAAATCCTGCAATCGCAGGCATTCTGGTTTCGATTGGCACTGGTTTCATGGAAGTTCCTGCGCTCGCAGGAATTTCTTGTGCATCCGTCCCGGTTCACGAAGGGCAGCCCAGCAGGACCGGCCGAGGGGATGTGCAGGCGACTGGGCAAGGTGGTTTCCCGCCTCCCCGCAGAGCGGCCGTTGTTGGAACAGGGTACAAAAGCGCATGCGGCCGGAGCCGCCTTTCCGGAGACCACCATGCTGTACCGCCCGCTTGCCACCATCTCCCTCACCACGGCCGCCGCGCTGGCCGGCTGCGGCATCGCCCCGCTCGATGCGCAGTGGAAAGACCCGGCGCACCCCGCCGAATCACTGCGGGGCACCACGGTGCTGGTCGTCTGCGAATCGGACGAACAGGTCGTCAAGCAGATGTGCCAGGACCGCGTGGCGGCGGAACTGCGGGCGCTGGGCGCCAATACCGCGCTGGTGCCCTACAGCGTGGACCCCACGGCCACCCGGCTGTCCGACGAGGCCCGTGCGGTCAAGGCGCGCGCCATCTTCAGCACGAAACTCTCGCCCGACGTGCCGCGCTACGGCAGCAGTTCGGGGGTGTCGGTGGGGTTCGGCATGGGTGGCGGGTTCGGTCACCGCGGGTTCGGGGGCGTGGGGGTTTCCGCCCCCATCGGTGGCAGCCGCATCAGCCAGGGCTACGTGGCGAACGCGAGCCTCAGCGACGTGGCCAGCGGGCGCCTGATGTGGACCGGCAAGGCCAGCACACGCAGTTCCGAAGACCTGAACTGGCAGGTGGATTCGCTGACCAAGGCGGTGGTGGGCGGCGCGCAGCAGGCCGGGTTCTTCTGAATCCCGCTCGACCCCCACGGGGGGCGGGTCGGCAGAGCCGCTCAGCCGCTCAGTGCCCGTCGATCAACTGCGACACGCCCTGCGTGCGAGCGAGCCACAGGTAGGCTGCCGCGTCGGCATCGAGTTCCCGGTAGCCCTCGGTGGCCAGCAACTCGCTGGCGATGTCGTCGGCGCGGATGCCGCTCAGGCGCGGGTCCACTTCGACGAGCGTGCGGGCGCACAGCAGCTGCCACACCTGCGACTCGGGCGAGTCGTCGAGCGGCTCCACCAGGAGGTCCTGTTCGATGTCGATCTCGTCGTCGGGAGAGATGGCCATGGCGGGGGGCTCCTCGCGCCGGGTTGCAACACCTTGCAGTTATAGGTCCAAGTGGGATGACGCGCAGCGGGTGGGGCGATGGACGGCGGTAGCCGGACGACGGGCGGCACTTCTGCGGCCACCGAGGACCATCACGCGATTTGCTTCGTTTCCCGACAGGCGTGGCGCTGGAACACTGGCGGTCTGGTCCCTTTTGCAGCCCGATCATGAAACGCCGTACCTTGCTCCAAGCCGCCGCCGGCTCGCTGGCCGCCCCCTCCTTGCTGCGCGCCGCCGAGCCGCTGAAGACGCTGCGCCTCGACTACGCCTACTACTCGCCATCGAGCCTCGTGATCCGCCGTTTCGGCTGGCTCGAGGAAGACTTCGCCAAGGACGGCACCACGGTCAAGTGGGTGCTCAGCGCCGGCAGCAACCGCGCGCTCGAGTACCTCAACAGCAACAGCATCGACATCGGTTCGTCGGCCGGCCTGGCCGCGCTGCTGTCGAAGGCCAACGGCACCCCCATCAAGGCGCCGTACATCTTCTCCCGCCCGGAGTGGACCGCGCTGGTGGTGCGCAAGGACTCGGACATCCGCACGCTCGCCGACCTGAAGGGCCGGAAGGTCGCTGCCACGAAGGGCACCGACCCGTATCTCTTCCTGCTGCGGTCGCTGCACACGGTGGGCCTCAAACGCCAGGACATCGAACACGTGCCGCTGCAACACGCCGATGGCCGCGCCGCGCTCGAGCAGGGCCGGGTGGACGCCTGGGCCGGCCTTGACCCGCACATGGCCGCGAGCGAACTGTCCACCGGGGCGAAGCTGATCTACCGCAACGTGGCGTTCAACACCTATGGCTTCCTCAACGTGCGGGAGGATTTCCTCGCGCAACAGCCCGATGCCGTGCGCCGCGTGATCGCGTCGTACGAACGCGCCCGCAAATGGATCGTCGCGAACCCCGCCGGCGCAGCCCGCATCCTGTCGGAAGAGGCCAAGGTGTCGCTCGAGGTGGCGTTGCTGCAGATCAAGCTGCGCACCGACCTCAGCAACCCGCTGCCCGGTGCCGAACACGTGAAGGCGCTGCAGGCCGCGTCGCCCATCCTGCTCGACGAGGCGCTCGTCAAACCGGGCACCGACCTGAACCGCATCGTCACCGACCTGGTGGACACCCGCTTCGCACGGTCGCAACTCGCGAAGGCCTGAGATGGCCGCCGATCCCCACCTCGTGCTGACCGCCGGCGCCGAAGCACCGGTGCCCGGTCTCGCGCGGCAGGGACCGCCGCGCTGGCTCGGTGCCGTGGTACCGGTGGGGCTGGTGGCGGCCCTGGAACTGGCGGCGCGCCTGGGCTGGGTGCCGCCCAACCTGCTGCCTCCGCCAAGCGAGGTGCTGCAGACCCTGTGGTCGCTCGCGGGCCAGGGCCTGGCAGGCCATGTGGCAGCCAGCAGCCTGCGGGTGCTCGCCGGGTTTGCCGCCGGCGGGGCGGCGGCCCTCGCGGTCGGCGCCGTCGTGGGCCTGAGCCGCCGCATGGAAATGCTGCTCGACCCCACGTTCCAGGCGCTGCGTGCCATCCCGTCGCTCGCGTGGGTGCCGTTGCTGCTGCTGTGGCTCGGCATCGATGAGTCACCGAAGCTCGTGCTGATCGCGATCGGCGCGTTTTTCCCCGTCTACATGGGCGTCGCGTCCGGCTTTCGCGACGTGGACCGCAAGCTCGTGGAGGTGGCGCGCATGGCCGGCCTGTCGCCGCTGGCGCTGGTGCGCCGCGTGCTGCTGCCGGCGGCGCTGCCCGCCGTGCTCACCGGCCTGCGCAACGGCCTGAGCCTGGCCTGGATGTTCATGGTGGCCGCCGAGTTGATCGCCGCCACCCAGGGGCTCGGTTACCTCCTCACCGACGGCCGCGAGACGAGCCGCGCCGACATCGTGCTCGCCGCCATCGTGCTGCTGGCGCTGCTCGGCAAGTTCACCGACACGCTGATGCAGCGCCTGGAACACCGCCTCCTCGCGTGGCGTGACACCTTCGACACCCGATGACCGCACCCGCGTTGCTCGACGTCCACCTCCACCGCAAGTCCTTCGGCCAACGTCTGATCCTGCAGAACGTGCGGCTTGGGGTCGCCGAGGGCGAGGTGGTCACGCTCGTGGGGGCCAGCGGCTGCGGCAAGAGCACGCTGCTGCGCATCGTGGCCGGGCTCGACACCGCCCACGACGGCGCGGTGCACCTCGCGGGCCAGCGCCTGCAGGGGCTGACCCGTGACGTGCGCTTCGTGTTCCAGGAGCCCCGGCTGTTCCCCTGGCTGACCGTGGCGCAGAACATCGCCTTCGACCTGGGGAACACCGGCCACCGCCATCCGCGCGTGGCGCAACTGATCGACGAGGTGGGCCTCACCGGTCTCGGTGACGCACTGCCCAGGCAACTGTCCGGCGGCCAGGCCCAGCGGGTGGCCATCGCCCGTGGCCTGTTCACACAACCTCGTGTGCTGTTGCTCGACGAGCCGTTTTCGGCCGTCGATGCGTTCACCCGCATGAAGCTGCAGGACCTGCTGCTGAAGGTGGCCCGCACCCACGGCATCACGCTGCTGATGGTGACCCACGACATCGACGAGGCCGTGCACCTGAGCGACCGGGTGCTGGTGCTCGAGGCCGGCCCGGGGCGCGTGAGCGCCGAGGTGGCCATCACGCTCGACCGGCCGCGCCATCGCGATGACCCCCGGGCGCCGGCCTTCTCGGCCGAGGTGCGGCGCGCGCTGCAGGCCGCGCACGCGTTCTGAAGGCTCCCAGGATCAGCCCGCGAAACCGCCCTCGGCTAGGAAGTGCTGCTCGGCGCGGGTCGAGTAGCGCCCCAGCACGTCGTTGCGGTGCGGGAAGCGGCCGAACCGCTCGATGATGTCCAGGTGCAGCCGCGCGAACTTGAGCGTGTCCGCGTCAAGGCGTTCGTTCAGCGCGACCGAACGGTGCTGGTCGACCAGCAGTTCCGAGTGCATGAAGGGCAGGTAGACGAACGGGCGAAGCGCCGGTTCCACCGCCTGGTCGAAGCCGTTCGCGATGGCGGTGTTGGCGATGGCGCGCGCCTGCGCGTCGGTGGCGAACATGCGGGCCGTGCCGCGGAACGCGTTGCGGGGGAACTGGTCCAGCAGGATCAGCAGCGCGAGCGCCCCTGGCGCGGTGGCGGCCCAGTCGTCGAGCGAACCCGCCGCCGCGGCCTCATGGGCGGGCAGGAAGCGGGCGCGGAATTCATCGTCGAAGGCGGTGTCCTTGCGGAACCAGCGTTCCGGACCGGCGTTCTGCCAGAAGGCGATCACGTCGTCGGCGGTGCAGGGCGAGGAGGTCATGGGCGGCTCGGGCGCAGTGGCGACACCCGAGCGTATGTGATTTCTGCCGATGCAAACCCGTTTTGCTTCGTTTTCAACAGATCGGCGCCTGCGTACTGTCTCGACTTCGACAACACAAGGGGACACGATCATGAACACGACGCGCCGCCAGGCCCTTCTTTCCGCCGCCGCGATCTCGTTCGGCTTGCCGCACCTCGCACAGGCCCAACCGAAGGGCCAGCTGCGCATCGGCTACCAGAAGTACGGCACGCTCACCTTGCTGAAGGCCCGCGGCGACCTGGAAAAGCGCCTCGCGCCCCAAGGCATCGAGGTCAAGTGGACCGAGTTCCCGGCCGGCCCTGCGCTGCTCGAGGGCCTGAACGTGGGCTCCATCGACTTCGGCACCGTGGGCGAAGCCCCCCCGATCTTCGCGCAGGCGGCTGGCGCCGACCTGGTGTACGTGGCCAACCAGCCGCCGGCCCCGAAGGCCGAGGCCATCCTCGTGCCGAAGACCTCCACGCTGAAGACCGTGGCCGACCTCAAGGGCAGGAAGGTCGCCCTCAACAAGGGCTCGAACGTGCACTTCCTGCTGGTCAAGGCGCTGGAGAAGGCCGGCGTGGCCTACAAGGAAGTGCAGGTCGTGTACCTCGCACCGGCCGACGCCCGTGCCGCGTTCGAGAAGGGGGCGGTCGATGCCTGGGTGATCTGGGATCCGTTCTTTGCCGCGGCCGAGAAGCAGTTGGGCGCCCGCATCCTCGCCGATGGCACGGGTCTGGTCGCGAACCACCAGTTCTACCTGGCCTCGCGCGGCTATGCCGACAAGCAGCCGCAAGTGATCCAGGCCATCGTCGAGGAACTCGGCAAGCTCGACGCGTGGGCGGAGGGCAACGCGAAGGAAGTGGCGAAGTTCCTCGGGCCGCAGATCGGCCTCGACGAATCGATCTCCGAAGTGGCGGCCGCGCGTTTTGCCTACGGCATCAAGCCCATCACGAATGCGGTGGCCGCCGAGCAGCAGAAGATCGCCGACGCGTTCCATGAGCTGAAACTGATCCCGAAGGCGATCCGCATCGCCGACGCCTTGCCGGGTGTGAAACGGGCATGATCCGCCGCCACCTCGTCCTCACGGCACTGCTGGCCTTCGGCTTGCCGGCAAGCATCAGCGTGGCCGCGGCGCCCGAGTTGCCAACCTTGCGCATCGGCTTCCAGAAGGCCGCGGCCAACCTCGTCATCGTCAAGCAGCAGCGCTTGCTGGAGACCCGGCTGCCGAACACGAGGGTGCAGTGGCTCGAATTTCCGGCGGGCCCGCAGCTGCTCGAAGCGCTGTCGGTGGGCGCGCTCGACTTCGGCCTCACGGGTGACTCCCCGCCCGTGTTCGCGCAGAGCGCGGGCAAGGACCTGCTGTACGTGGGTGCCGAGCCGGCGAAGCCCCTCAGCTCCGCCGTGCTGGTGCCTGCCGACTCGCCGCTGAAGACGCTGGCCGACCTCAAGGGCAAGCGCGTGGCGTTCCAGAAGGGATCGAGCGCGCACTACCTGATCCTGCGCGCGCTCGACCGCGCCAAGCTCAAGTGGGCCGACATCACCCCCATCTACCTGCCGCCGGCCGATGCCCGCGCCGCGTTCGAGAAGGGCGCAGTCGACGCCTGGGCCATCTGGGACCCGTTCTACGCGGCCACCGAGCTGTCGATCAAGCCGCGGGTGCTCGCCAATGGCGTGGGCTTGTCGGGCAACAACTCGTTCTACCTGGCTTCGCGGCCCTTTGCCGAGCAGCACCCGCGGGTGCTGAAGGTGCTGTTCGACGCGCTGACCGAAGCCGACACCTACGTGCAGTCCAACCGCAAGGACGCGGCGCAGCTGCTCGCCGAGTTCAGCGGCCTGAACCTCGCCACGGTGCACCTGTTCGTGTCGCGCCGCCCACCGTCGCCCGTGGGCCCGCTCGGCCCGAAGATCGTGGCCGACCAGCAGCTCGTGGCCGACACCTTCTTTCGCCTCGGCCTGATCCCCAGGCCGGTGAAGGTCGCCGACCTCGTGTGGGCACCCGGCCGCGCCGTGCCCGCGGTGGCCGCCCGCTGACTTCCTCTCTCTCTCCTGGTCCATCCCCATGAAGATCCTCTGGTTCATTCCCACCCACGGCGACTCGCGTTACCTCGGCACCAGCAAGGGCGCCCGTGTCGCCACGCTCGACTACTTCCGCCAGGTGGCCATCGCCGCCGACAGCCTCGGCTACGAAGGTGTGCTGCTGCCCACGGGCCGCTCGTGCGAAGACTCCTGGATCGTCGCGGCCGCGCTGATCGAGGCCACGCGGAACCTCAAGTTCCTCGTGGCGTTGCGGCCCGGGCTCGTGCAGCCGTCGCAGTCGGCCCGCATGGCCGCCACGTTCGATCGGATGTCCAACGGCCGGCTGCTCGTCAACCTCGTGACCGGCGGGGACGCCGAGGAACTCGAAGGCGACGGCCTGTTCCTGCCGCATTCGGAGCGCTACGAACTGTCTCGCGACTTCCTCACCATCTGGCGCGAGGTGCTGGCGCACAGCCACGACGGCACGCCGTATTCGTACGACGGCAAACACCTGCAGGTCAGGGGCAGCAAGGTGCTGTACCCGCCCGTCAACAAACCGTACCCACCCATCTTCTTCGGTGGTTCGTCGGAGGAGGCGCACGAGCTGGCGGCCGAGCAGCTGGACACGTACCTCACGTGGGGCGAGGCGCCTGATGCGGTCGCCGCGAAGGTGGCCGACATCCGGCAGCGCGCTGCCAGGCACGGCCGCACGCTCGAGTTCGGCATCCGCCTGCACGTGATCGTGCGCGAGACCGAGGACGAAGCCTGGCGCGCCGCAGCCGAACTGGTGTCGCACCTCGACGAGGCCACCGTGGCCGCGGCGCAGAAGAAGTTCTCGCAGATGGACTCGGTGGGCCAGCGCCGCATGGCCGAGCTCAACAAGGGCAAGTTCAACAAGGCCAACATCCGCGAGGGCCTCGAGGTGTCGCCGAACCTGTGGGCCGGCGTGGGCCTCGTGCGCGGCGGGGCCGGCACGGCCCTGGTGGGCAACCCGCAGCAGGTGGCCGACCGCATCAAGGAATACGCCGACCTCGGGCTCGAGTACTTCATCCTGTCGGGCTACCCGCACCTGGAGGAAGCACACCGGTTCGCCGAACTCGTGTTCCCGCTGCTGCCGCTGAAACTGCGCGACAAGCTCGCCGCGCAGAACCTGACCGGGCCGTTTGGCGAGATCGTCGCCAACACGTACGTGCCCAAGGTCTCGCAGAGCTGAGGGGCGGCCACCGTGTCACAGACATCCAGCTCTCCGTTTGACCGCTTCACGGCCCGGCCGTGGGTCCAGGCCGCGTTGCCGTGGCTATTCCCCGTGCTGGTGCTCGTCGCCTGGCAGGTGTCGTCGCAGGCCGGGTGGTTGTCCACCCGCGTGCTGCCCGAACCTTGGGCCGTGTTGAAAGCCTTCTGGGCCCTCACCGTGTCCGGTGAAATCTGGCAGCACGTGGCCACGAGCACGTGGCGCGCGATGGTGGGTTTTGCCATCGGTGGCGGCCTGGGCCTGGCGCTCGGGTTGCTGACCGGCACCTTCAAGTCGGCCGAGACACTGCTCGACTCCACGCTGCAGATGATCCGCAACATCCCGGCGCTGGCGCTGATCCCGCTCGTGATCCTGTGGTTCGGCATCGACGAGGCGGCCAAGCTGTTCCTCGTGGCGCTCGGGGTGTTTTTCCCGGTGTACCTGAACACGTTCCACGGCATCCGGTCGGTGGACAAGGGCCTGATCGAGATGGCGCGCAGCTACGGCCTGTCGGGCTGGCCGCTGTACCGCCAGGTGATCCTGCCCGGGGCCATGGCATCCATCCTCGTGGGCGTGCGTTTCTCGCTCGGGCTGATGTGGGTGCTGCTGATCGTCGCGGAAACCATCTCCGCCCAGGCCGGCATCGGCTACATGACGATGAACGCCCGCGAGTTCCTGCAGACCGACGTGGTGCTGGTCGGCATCCTGCTCTACGCGCTGCTCGGCAAGCTGGCCGACGTGGCGGCCAAGGGCCTGGAACGCTGGTGGTTGCGTTGGCACCCCGGTTACCAGGCCGCACCGAAGACCTGAAAAGACCCATCCCATGAGCCAGCAACACCTCACCCTCCCGGCCGGCGCCGCGTTCGCGCCCGCCCGTCCCCAGGCCACCGCGCGCGTGGCCCGGCCCCATGGCGCGGCCGTGCACGCGCAGGCCATCGTCAAGCGTTATGGCGGCCGCGAGGTGCTCCAGGGCGTGGACCTGCGCCTGGCGCCCGGCGAATTCGTCTCCATCGTGGGCCGCAGCGGTTGCGGCAAGAGCACGCTGCTGCGCTTGCTGGCAGGCCTCGAGTCGGCCGACGCAGGACAGATCACGTTCGACGGCGAGGCGGCGTCGCTGCACCGCCAGGACATCCGCATCATGTTCCAGGACGCGCGCCTGTTGCCGTGGAAGCGGGTGGTCGACAACGTGGCGCTGGGCCTGACGGGCCCGGACGCCAAGGACCGCGCGCAAGAAGCCCTGGCCCAGGTGGGCCTGGCCGAGCGGGCCAAGGAGTGGCCCGCGGTGCTGTCGGGCGGCCAACGACAGCGTGTGGCGCTGGCCCGGGCGCTGGTGCACGCCCCGCGCCTGCTGCTGCTCGATGAACCGTTGGGGGCCCTTGACGCGCTGACCCGCATCGAGATGCACCGGCTGATCGAACGCCTGTGGCAGCGCCACGGCTTCACGGCACTGCTCGTGACCCACGACGTGGCCGAATCGGTGGCGCTGGCCGATCGCGTGGTGTTGATCGAAGACCACCGCATCGCGCTCGACGACCCCATCGGACTGCCGCGCCCGCGCCACCGCAACCCGGCATTCGCGGCGCACGAGGAGCGCATCCTGAACCGCGTGCTGCAGCAGCCCGAGAACGAGGCAGCCGCCCCGGGCTGGGCACCCGAAACCACCGCGGCCCATGGCTTGAGGTGGGCCATTTGACGCACGCTTACTCGCAAATCGCATTTCGTTCGGCTTTTTCATTCGTTCTCCAAGTGAGCGCCGTTTCCTACGATGCACAGCAAGCGGACACCTTGTTCGCATTCCCCTGACCCGAAGGACTTTCTCGATGACTCACTCCCGTTCCCTGCGGCACCTGCTCACGGTCACCACCCTCGCACTGGCCGCAGGCAGCGTCTGGGCGAAGGACATCTCGCTGCTCAACGTGTCGTACGACCCCACCCGCGAGCTGTACGTCGAGTACAACGCCGCGTTTTCGAAGTACTGGAAGGCCAAGACCGGCGACACGGTCACGGTCAAGCAGTCGCACGGCGGTTCGGGCAAGCAGGCACGCTCGGTCATCGACGGCATCGACGCCGACGTCACCACGCTGGCCCTGGCCTACGACATCGACGAGATTTCCGAGAAGGCCAAGCTGATCAAGCCCGACTGGCAGAAGCGCCTGAAGCACAACAGCTCGCCGTACACGTCGACCTACATCTTCCTGGTGCGCAAGGGCAACCCGAAAGGCATCAAGGACTGGGGCGACCTGGTCAAGCCGGGGGTGTCGGTGATCACCGCCAACCCGAAGACGTCCGGTGGCGCGCGCTGGGGATACCTCGCCGCCTACGGCTACGCGCTGCGCCAGCCGGGTGGCAACGACGCCAAGGCCCGCGAGTTCGTCGGCAACCTGTTCAAGAACGTGCCGGTGCTCGACTCGGGCGCCCGTGGCTCCACGGTGACGTTTGCCGAACGCGGCATTGGCGACGTGCTGCTTGCCTGGGAAAACGAGGCCCACCTGTCCATCAAGGAATTCGGCGACGGCAAGTTCGACATCGTCTACCCGCCCAGCAGCATCCTGGCCGAGCCGCCCGTGACGGTGGTGGACAAGGTGGTGGACAAGCGCGGCACCCGTGACGTGGCCAACGCGTACCTCGAGTACCTGTACAGCAACGAGGGCCAGGAGATCGCCGCGAAGAACTTCTACCGCCCGATCGACGAGAAGGTGGCTGCCAAGTACGCCAAGAACTTCCCGAAGGTGAGCCTGTTCACCATCGACGAGGTGTTCGGCGGCTGGACGAAGGCGCAGAAGACCCACTTCGCCGACGGCGGCGTGTTCGACCAGATCTACACAAAAAAGTAGGCCCCCCAGTCGCTTCGCTCCTGCCCCCAGGGGGCGACCCCGGGTCGGCCGGCGAAGCCGGTCCTCGCGGGTGGCTTGATGGGCGGCTTGCTGCGCTTGCCTTGTTTGACGCCCGGTTCTTTTTGCCGGGCGTTTCCTTATGCGGTTTTCGACTAAGCAACGAGGAAACGCGTTGTTTACGTTTGTATCAGGCGTCCTTTACGATCCGCTGTTGCTTTTTCAACAGGCCTTCCTGCCATGACTTCTGCCGTTGTTTCCCGCCGCGCCACCCTCGCTGCCGTTGCCGCCACGCTGCTGATGGGCGCCGCACCCGCCACGTGGGCGGCTGGCCCGACGCTGTTGAACGTGAGCTACGACGTGGCCCGCGAGTTCTACAAGGACTACAACGCCGTGTTCATCGCCCACTGGAAAAAGACGACGGGCGAGGACCTGACCGTCAACCAGTCGCACGGCGGTTCGAGCAAGCAGGCCCGCAGCGTGGCCGATGGCCTCGAGGCCGACGTCATCACGATGAACCAGGCCAACGACATCGACTTCCTGCACGACAAGGGCAACCTCGTGCCGGCGGACTGGGCCAAGCGCCTCCCGAACAACGCCGCTCCCAGCACCTCCACGTCGGTGATCCTGGTGCGCAAGGGCAACCCGAAGGGCATCAAGGAGTGGGCCGACCTGGGCCGCCCGGGCGTGTCGGTGGTGATCCCGAACCCGAAGGTCTCGGGCAACGGGCGCTACACGTACCTGGCCGCCTGGGGCGCTGCGCTCAAGTCGGGCAGCGACGCTGCCAAGGCGCGTGACCTCGTCACCCGCATCTTCGGCAACGTGCCGGTGTTCGACGGCGGCGGCCGTGCCGCCACCACCACGTTCGCGCAGCGCAACATCGGCGACGCGCTGGCCACGTTCGAGAGCGAGGTGCCGCTGATCCTGAAGGAGTTCGGCAACGACTTCGACGTGGTCTACCCCACCACCAGCATCCTGGCCGAGAACCCCGTGTCGGTGATCGACAAGGTGGTGGACCGCAAGGGCACGCGCAAGCAGGCCGAGGCCTACCTGAAGTACCTGTGGTCCGACGAAGGCCAGGAAATCGTCGCGAAGCACAACCTGCGCCCGCGGTCGGAGAAGGTGCTGGCCAAGTACGCGAAGCAGTTCCCGAAGATCAACCTCTTCACCGTCGACGAGGTGTTCGGCGGTTGGACGAAGGCCCAGAAGGAGCACTTCGACGACGGCGGCATCTACGACCAGGTGATCGCCGCCGCCAAGAAGCGCTGATCGCACGCCCCGGGCCGCCCGCCGGCCCGGCGTTTCCTCTCAAACTCCACGCCCCATGTTCCTCTCCCGCACGCTCCTGAAGCGGCACAGCGTGTTGCCGGGCTTCGACCTCGCGCTCGGCTTCACGGTGATGTACCTGTGCTTCATCGTGCTGATCCCGCTGTCGGCCGCGTTCCTGAAGACGTTCACGCTCACCTGGCCCCAGTTCTGGGACACGGTCACGTCACCCCGGGTGATGGCCTCGTATCGCCTCACGTTCGGCGCGTCGTTCGCGGCCGCCATCGCCAACGCCTTCTTCGGCCTCATCATCGCGTGGGTGCTGGTGCGCTACGACTTCTTCGGCAAGCGCTTCATCGATGCGCTCGTCGACCTGCCGTTCGCGCTGCCCACGGCCGTGGCCGGCATCGCGCTCACCGCGCTGTACGCCGGCAACGGCTGGATCGGCCAGTACCTCGCATTGATCGGCGTGAAGGTGTCGTACACACCGCTCGGCGTGTTCGTCGCGCTCACGTTCATCGGCCTGCCATTCGTGGTGCGCACGCTGCAACCGGTGCTGGAAGACCTGCAGAAGGAGCTCGAGGAGGCCGCCGCCACGCTGGGCGCCACGCGTTGGCAGACCTTCACCCGCGTGCTGTTCCCGATCATGATGCCGGCGCTGCTGACGGGCTTCGCGCTCGCGTTCGCCCGCGCCCTCGGCGAATACGGCTCCGTGATCTTCATCGCCGGCAACATGCCCATGGTGTCCGAGATCACCCCGCTCCTCATCATCACGAAGCTGGAACAGTACGACTACGCAGGCGCCACGGCGATCGCCGTGGTGCTGCTGGTCGTGTCTTTCGTGATGCTGCTGGCCATCAACCTGATCCAGGCCTGGGCGCGCAAGCGCCAGGGAGGCTGAACGATGACCACCTTGAATACCACCGCAGACGCCGCCGTGCCCGCGGTCTCCGTGGGCCAGGTGCGCAAGTCCGCGCTCGCGGCCACGGCCGAACCCGCGTGGGTGCGCTGGGCGCTGATCGGCACGGCGCTCGCGTTCCTGACCGTGTTCCTGTTCGTGCCGCTGGTCGCGGTGTTCGTCGAGGCCTTCAAGAAGGGCGCCGACGTGTACTTCGCGGCCATCGTCGATGCCGACGCGCTGTCGGCCATCAAGCTCACGCTGATCGCCGCGGTCATCTCGGTGCCGCTGAACCTGGTGTTCGGCCTTGCCGCGGCGTGGTGTATCGCGAAGTTCGACTTCCGCGGCAAGAACGTGCTGCTCACGCTGATCGACCTGCCGTTTTCGGTGTCCCCGGTCATCGTGGGCCTGATCTACATGCTCGTGTTCGGGTTGCAGGGCTGGTTCGGTGAATGGCTGCGCGACCACGACCTCAAGATCGTGTTCGCGGTGCCCGGCATCGTGCTGGCCACCGTGTTCGTCACCTTCCCGTTCGTGGCCCGCGAGCTGATCCCGCTGATGCAGGCGCAGGGCCAGGAGCAGGAAGAGGCGGCGCGGGTGCTAGGCGCCTCGGGCTGGCAGATGTTCCGCCGCGTGACGCTGCCCAACGTCAAGTGGGCGCTGCTGTACGGCGTGATCCTCTGCAACGCGCGTGCGATGGGCGAGTTCGGTGCGGTGTCCGTCGTGTCGGGCCACATCCGTGGCCAGACCAACACGATGCCGCTGCACATCGAGATCCTCTACAACGAATACCAGTTCGCCGCGGCCTTCGCGGTGGCATCGCTGCTGGCATTGCTGGCGCTTGTCACCATGGCCCTGAAATACATCGTCGAGCGCCGCGTCAGGCGCGAAGTGCGCCTCGCAAGCGAGAACCAAGGAGTTACCCCATGAGCATCCAGGTCCGCAACCTGAACAAGCGGTTCGGCGCCACGGTCGTGTGCGACAACCTGAACCTCGACATCCCGTCCGGCGAACTCGTTGCCCTGCTGGGCCCGTCGGGCTCGGGCAAGACCTCGCTGCTGCGCATCATCGCGGGTCTCGAGCGGCCCGATTCAGGCTCGGTGCTGTTCCACGGCAACGACACCACCCACGACGACGTGCGCGACCGCAACGTCGGCTTCGTGTTCCAGCACTACGCGCTGTTCGCGCACATGAGCATCTTCGAGAACGTCGCGTTCGGCCTGCGGGTGCGCCCGCGCGCCACCCGCCCGTCCGATGCGAAGATCCGCGAGAAGGTGATGGAGCTGCTCAAGCTCGTGCAGCTCGACTGGATCGCCGACCGCTACCCGCACCAGCTCTCCGGTGGCCAGCGCCAGCGCATCGCGCTGGCCCGTGCGCTGGCGGTGGAGCCGAAGGTGCTGCTGCTCGACGAGCCATTCGGCGCGCTCGATGCCAAGGTGCGCAAGGAACTGCGCCGCTGGCTGCGCCGCCTGCACGACGAGGTGCATGTCACCAGCGTGTTCGTCACCCACGACCAGGACGAGGCCATGGAAGTGGCTGACCGTGTGGTGGTGATGAACAAGGGCCGCATCGAACAGGACGGCACGCCCGACGAGGTGTACGACCGCCCGGCCACGCCGTTCGTGCTGCAGTTCCTCGGTGACGTGAACCTGTTCCATGGCCGCTTCGGCCACGCCCCGGGAGGTGCCACGGAGGCGGGCGAGGTGAGCTACGTGCGCCCGCACGAACTCGAGATCCTGCCCGTGGCCACCGAAGGTGCGTTGCCCGTGACGCTGTCGCAGGCGCTCACCGTGGGGCCGCAGACCCGCATCGAGTTCAAGCGCCTGGACGACGGCAGCTACGTCGACGTCGAGATGCCGCGCAGCGAGTACAACGCGCTGCGCCAGCGCCTGAACCTCGACACCGGCAGCCAGGTGCACCTGCTGCCGCGGCGTGTCACGCGCTTCTCGGCGGGGCAGAACCCCGTGGCGAGCGAAACGACGGATCCGGCGTCGATGATCTGACCCTGGCGCTCAGGCGCCATCGTCATCGAGGTCCTGGGTGTCGCGCACGACACCCAGGCGCAGCCCCAGCACGCCCAGCACACGGTTGACCGACTGCACGTTGCCGGCGCTGTCGCCGCGCTCCAGGTTCTGCAGCGTTTTCAAAGAGACGCCGGCCAGCGCAGAGAACTCGGCGGCGGTCAGGCGCATCGTGGTCTTCAGGTGGCGGATCACCTGGTGCAGCGGCCACGACGGGTTTGCCAGCACATCGTCGACAGCTTGCTTGCGCAGCGTCAGTTGCTGGCTCAGCGGCAGTTCGTTGTAGCGCTTGTCCATGCGGTGCTCCGCGCTCCACGCTCAGCGCAGGTTCTCGAGCTGGCGGACCTGGGCGTCGATGCCCGGTGCCAGATGGCTGAGCACCTCGTGCTCGATGCCGATCGACTCGCCGTGGTCGCGCACCGCGAGCAGCGCCGGGGCCATGGACCGCAGGCCTTCGGCAAGGTGGTCACGGTCAAGCGCCGCGGGCGGGCGGCCCCTGGCCGCTTGGCACACTGCGTCGAGCACCCGGGCCCAGTCAGGGGCGCCCCCGTCGTTGCCCTCCCACCGGATGCGGCGCGCGATGCCGTCGGGGTGCATGTACATCGGCACGAAGTCGAACAACGGCGTCAGGCGCACGACGCCCTGGTCATCGCGCTGCACCGCGGTGTTGCGGGCATGGTTGTCCTTGTTGCCGAGCGCGAGGTTCGCGACATCGCGCCGCAGGTATTCCAGCACTTCCGCCTGAGGATCGGTGCATCGCAGCACCAGCTGCCGGCAGACGTCATCGTGGCTGGGCACCGTGATGAATCCCACCTTGCCGGTCAGCGTCGCGATGCTTTCCTGTGCGAGGCGGATCACCTGGGGCGCGGCAGCATCGGCATCGACGCGCCGGTCGAAGCGCGGGATGAACAACGCCCGTTCGCGAAAGACGAGGTCGGCGTGAACACGCAGGCCCAGCAAGCGTGCAGCCTGCATGTAGGGCGCCTCGTGCCGGAGGATGCGGGCCAGGTCGGCGTCGGCACCGCGTCCGAACTTGACGATGAAGTGTTCGGTGGCCTCGCTATCGGGCAACGTGTGATCGAGGTAGAGCAGGCCGTCCCGGCCGCGGGTCAACAAGATCTTGGGCCACTCGCCCTGCACGCCTGACGAGCCGGCGACAAACAGGCCGTGGGACGCCAGGTGTTCCGCGAAGTCTTCCCCGCGTCGAGCCACTTCGGCGTCGGTGAACCCCTGGGTGGGGCCGGCACGGGCGGCCAGCCACTCGGCGGCTTCCTTGACGCGCAGGTTGCCGATGGGGTTGCCCGCGCCAGCCAGCAGCAGCGGCCAGTCGGCTTCGGACTGGGCGGTGGCTGGCAGTTGCAGGCGTTTCAGCAGTTCACCGCGGCCGAACCCTTGAGGCAGCGCATCGACCAGGAACACCGGCCAATGGGGCAGTTCGAGGGCCTTCAGGCCCACCGGGGTTCGGCAACTGAACGCTGCCGCGTCGCGTCGCCCCGCGTGGGCCACGGCCCAGTCGGCCGCATAGCCGGTGTAGGACCGGGCCTGCCAGCCGGCGTTCACCGGGCCGAACAGGCTGGTGGAGCCGGCGTCGTGCCAGGCGCCATCCAAATGGAGCTGAAGCGTGCATGCGTCTATCATTTCGGCAAAACATTACCATGAAAGCGGGGGGCAAAGGCTTCATTCAGGGTGGTATTTTGCCTAAATATGATTGCAAGGGGTTCGCCGGATCACAGCTCCCCGATGCGTTCCCCAGGGCTCGTCGCCATCGCCTTCTGCACCACATCGCGGGTCAATGTGGAAGCGAAGGTCTCGATGAAGTCGTAGACGTAGCTGCGCAGGAAGCTGCCGCGGCGAACCGCGAGCTTCGTCAGGTTGATCGCGATCAGCTGGCCTGCGTCGATGGCGCGCAGGTTGCGATCACGCTCTTCGTCGAACGCGATGGATGCCACGATGCCCACGCCCAGGCCCAGCTCGACGTAGGTCTTGATCACGTCCGCGTCCATGGCGGTCAGCACCAGGTCGATGGGCAGGCCGGCTGCTTCGAAGGCCTCGTCGATGTGGATGCGGCCCGTGTAGCCGGCGCCATACGTGATGATCGGGAACTTCGACAGGCGCTGCAGCGTGAGCGGTTCGCCGTCGAGCAGCGGGTGGTCGGGCGGCACGATCACGCTGTGGGTCCAGCGGTAGCAGGGCAGGGCGACCAGGTTGTCGTACTTGTCGAGGGCCTCGGTGGCAATGCCGATGTCGGCCTCGCCCGAGATCAACATCTCGGCCACCTGCTTGGGTGAGCCCTGGTGCAGGTTCAGCGTGACCTGCGGGTAACGCTGGCGGAAGTCACGCACCGCGCCGGGCAACGCGTAGCGCGCCTGCGAGTGGGTGGCCGCGATCGACAGCCGGCCGTTCGCCTGTTGCGTGAATTCCTCGCCGGCACGGCGCAGGTTGTCGGCGTCGTTCAGCATGTTCTCGACGATGGGCACGATCAGCGTGCCCACCTCCGTCAGCGACGTGAGCCGCTTGCCCGCACGCACGAAAAGGTCCACCCCGAGTTCTTCCTCGAGTTCGCGGATCTGGCGGCTGACACCGGGTTGCGACGTGTGCAGCACCTTGGCCACCTCGGTGAGGTTGTAGCCGCAGCGAACCGCTTCACGGACCGAGCGCAGTTGTTGAAAATTCATGGGAGGGGACCGGCAGAAAAAACGGGCCGAAGCCGGCCCGCGTGCGTGAGGGGCGAGTGCCTTACTTGTTCGGCTGCGGCGTGAGGCGCAGGTACGGCGTGACAGCGGTGTACCCCTTCGGGAACTTCTGCTTGATGACCTCGGGGTCCTGGATGGACGGCACGATCACGACGTCGTCACCGTCCTTCCAGTTGCCGGGCGTGGCCACGCTGTGCGAGTCGGTCAGCTGCAGCGAGTCGATCACGCGGAGGATCTCGTCGAAGTTGCGGCCGGTGCTGGCCGGGTACGTGATGGTCAGGCGGATCTTCCTGGCCGGGTCGATCACGAACAGCGAGCGCACCGTGGCCGTGGTGCTGGCGTTCGGGTGGATCAGGTCGTACAGCTCGGAGACCTTGCGGTCCGCGTCCGCGAGGATCGGGAACCCCACCACGGTCTTCTGGGTGGTGTTGATGTCGTTGATCCACTTGGCGTGCGACTCGACCGCGTCGACCGACAGCGCGATGGCCTTGACGTTGCGCCTTGCGAACTCGTCCTTCAGCTTGGCCGTGAGGCCGAGCTCGGTGGTGCACACCGGCGTGAAGTCGGCGGGGTGGGAGAACAACACACCCCAGCTGCTGCCGAGCCAGTCGTGGAAGTGGATCTCGCCCGCGCTGGATTGCTGGGTGAAGTCAGGGGCGGTGTCGCCGAGTTTCAAGCTGGCCATCGTGATCCTTGCTGTTGATTTCCGAACAGGGGGTCAGTATCCGAGGCACGCTTCGGTGAAGGAACAACTGATTCATGCTTTTCTTATGCGTTTTTCGCACAAGAGAAAACGGAGGCCACTGGCCTCCGTTGGCGGGGAGCCCGGCGGGTTCAGGGTGACGCGCGGGCCGTCGGGGCGGGTGCAGGCGCGTGGATGGCCGGCACCTCCGCCTGGGCCGCCGTGTGGGGCACGAGGCCGCCGGGCAACAGCGGCACGATCAGCAGGGCCACGATGTTGATGATCTTGATGAGCGGGTTCACGGCCGGGCCGGCCGTGTCCTTGTAGGGGTCGCCCACGGTGTCGCCGGTGACGGCGGCCTTGTGCGCCTCGGAACCCTTGCCGCCATGGTGGCCGTCCTCGATGTACTTCTTCGCGTTGTCCCATGCACCGCCGCCGGTGCACATCGAGATGGCGACGAAGAGGCCCGTGACGATGGTACCCATCAGCAGCCCGCCGAGCGCGGCCGGGCCCAGCAGCAGGCCCACCAGGATGGGCACCACCACCGGCAGCAGGCTCGGGACGATCATCTCCTTGATGGCCGCCCCCGTGAGCATGTCGACCGCGCGGCCGTACTCGGGTTTGCCGCTGCCGTCCATGATGCCCTTGATGTCGCGGAACTGGCGGCGCACTTCCTCCACCACCGCGCCAGCGGCGCGGCCCACGGCCTCCATCGCCATCGCGCCGAAGAGGTAGGGGATCAACCCGCCGATGAACAGGCCCACGATGACCATCGGTTCGGACAGGTCGAACCGCACGACCAGCCCGCGCGCCGTCAGCGCGTGGGTGTAGTCGGCGAACAGCACCAGGGCGGCCAGGCCCGCCGACCCGATGGCATACCCCTTCGTGACCGCCTTCGTGGTGTTGCCGACGGCGTCGAGCGGGTCGGTCACGTCGCGCACGGACTTGGGCAGCTCGGCCATCTCGGCGATGCCGCCGGCGTTGTCGGTGATGGGGCCGTAGGCATCGAGTGCCACGACGATGCCGGCCATGCTCAGCATGGCGGTGGCGGCCACGGCGATGCCGTAGAGGCCGGCCAGCTCGTACGACACGAGGATGGCGATGCAGACGAACAGCACCGGCCACGCGGTGGAACGCATCGACACGCCGAGCCCGGCGATGATGTTGGTGCCGTGCCCGGTGGTGGACGCCTGGGCGATGTGCTGCACCGGCTTGTAGTTGGTGCCGGTGTAGAACTCGGTGATCCACACCATCGCGGCCGTCAGCACGAGGCCCACGGCACACGCGCCGAACAGGCGCAAGTGCGTGTCTGCACCGAGTGCGTTGTCGGGCATCACCGCCTTCGTGATGAACCAGAAGCCGACGAGCGAGATGACCCCGGCCACCGTCAGCCCCTTGTAGAGCGCCGGCATCACGTTTTTCATGCCTGGGCTGGCCTTGACCGCGCTGCACCCGATGATGGAGGCGATGATCGAGAACGCGCCGAGCGTCAGCGGATACAGCACCGCGTACAGCGCGGCATTGGGCACCACCAGCGCGCCGAGCGCCATCGTGGCGATCAGCGTCACGGCGTAGGTCTCGAACAGGTCGGCCGCCATGCCGGCGCAGTCGCCCACGTTGTCACCCACGTTGTCGGCGATCACGGCCGGGTTGCGCGGATCGTCCTCCGGGATGCCGGCCTCCACCTTGCCCACGAGGTCGGCGCCCACGTCGGCCCCCTTCGTGAAGATGCCACCCCCGAGCCGCGCGAAGATGGAGATCAGTGACGCGCCGAACGCGAAGCCCAGCAGCGGCTTCAGCGTGCCCGCCAGCATCTCGGGGGCCACCGCGCCGCCGCGGGTGAGGAACATGAAAAAGAGCGTCACGCCCAGCAGGCCGAGGCCCACCACCAGCATGCCGGTGATGGCGCCGCCCTTGAACGCGACGTTGAGCGCCGGGGCGATGCCTTGCGTGGCCGCCTGCGCGGTGCGCACGTTGGCGCGCACCGAGACGTTCATGCCGATGAACCCGCACGCGCCCGACAGCACGGCGCCGAGCACGAACCCGCCCGCGGTGATGAGGTCGAGGAACAGGCCGATGAGGATGGCCAGCACGACGCCGACGATGGCGATGGTCTTGTACTGGCGCGCGAGGTATGCCGACGCCCCTTGCTGGATGGCCGCCGCGATCTCCTGCATGCGGGGGTTGCCAGGGTCCTGCTTCAGGATCCAGCTTCTCTGGATGAAGCCGTAGAGAACCGCGATCGCTCCGCAGGCCAGCGCGAGGTACGCCAGCAGGTTGGGCGCCAGGGGTTGGGACATTGGGGGACTCCTTCGTCGTCTGAACGTGGACTACTGGAACGGAACCGTCAAATGCCTTCGCCCCGGGTACCAACGTGGGGACGTGTAGCGGCGCATGCTAAGGGAACAACGGACCGAAGTCCTCATGGTGTTTTCCAGCGGTAAGGACACTGCAAGGGAACAGCCGTGCGAAAGGGTAAAATACGTGTTTTCCCGCGTCCGCAACCTGACCACCTACACCATGAGCCTGGACAAAGTGACCCCTGGGGCCAAAGCGCCCGAGCAGTTCAACGTGATCATCGAGATTCCGATGAACGCCGATCCCGTCAAGTACGAGGTGGACAAGGACAGCGGCGCCCTGTTCGTGGATCGCTTCATGAGCACGGCGATGCACTACCCGTGCAACTACGGCTACATCCCCCAGACGCTGTCCGACGACGGCGATCCGGTGGACGTGCTCGTGATCACGCCGTTCCCGCTGTTCCCGGGCGTGGTGGTGCCATGCCGCCCCATCGGCATCCTGAAGATGGAAGACGAGGCTGGCGGTGACGCCAAGCTGCTCGCCGTGCCCATCGACAAGATCCTGCCGATCTACACGCACTGGCAGAAGCCGGAAGACATGAACCCGCTGCGCCTGAAGACCATCCAGCACTTCTTCGAGCACTACAAGGACCTGGAACCCGGCAAGTGGGTCAAGGTCACGGGCTGGGAAGGCCCGGAAGCCGCCAAGGAAGAAGTCCTCAACGGCATCGCCGCGTACGCCAAGTCCGCCAAGGACTGAGAACGCCGCATCCGCAGCAGGAGGCCGCAGCGTGCTGCGGCTTTTTTCATGGCGTCAGCCGTTGCGCTCGCGCTGGCGGTACATCGCCTCGATGACGGCGTGCCGCGTCCAGAATGCTTCGGGCACCTGGCCGCGCAGGCGGTCCTCGAGGATGTCGGCGTGGGTGTGCCATCCGCCGCTGACGCTGCGCAGTTCGGCCGAGTCGGCGAGCCGGGTGTGCGTGAGCACGAGCCGCACCAGGTTGCCCTGGGGCACGAGTTCGAACATCACCTCCGACGCGGCCGGGCCCGGTCCCCAGGTGAACCCCAGCCGGTGCAGCGGATCAATCTGCGTGACGGTGCCGCGCAGCACGTGGCCGGCCTCCATCGCCCGGTAAGCCTCGGGCGTGGGTACCTTGACGGGAGAGAGGTCGGCATGCCGGAAGTGCAACTCCACCGCACCACCGAGCCGCAGTTCCATCGGGCCACCCGCGAGCCAGAGCGCGCGTTTGTCGGGGTCGGTCAGGAATTCCCAAACCCGTTCGGCGGGGCCGGGCAGCAGGCGCTCCATGCGCACGGTGCTGGCGGAAACCGGGTGGACATGCCCATCCACGGGATGCAGTTCACGGTCGAGCGTGGACAGCATGAAGTCCCAGCCGGCCCGTGTGCGCTGGGCGAAGTCGGCCCATTCGGCCGGGATCTCGTGCAAGAGGGTCAGCTCGCAACCACCCGGTGAATCGGCGACGGTGACGGTGACCCGCGACGATGCGGTGCCAGCCACGCCCCAGGTGAACACGAGGCGGCCGGGCCGCACGATCTCCAGGTATTCGCCGACATGGTCGAGCACCTGGCCCTGCCGCTCCACCTCGAATGAGAACCGGCCGCCCACGCGCGGGTCGAGGGTGAGGTGGCAGATGCGTTCGTCGCGCACCCCCGGGCCGAACATCCAGCGGCCGATCCAGGCCGGGTCGAGCCACGCGTCGAACACCCGGTCGGCGGGCACATCGAATCGGTGGGTCACGGTGACGGTGGTGTCGGTCATCGCGGGGTCTCCTGGCGGCGGCGCCGGTGGCCCAGGATGAAAGGTCCTGGTTTTGCTGTCAATGCGGAACTGTCCGGCCCGGCGCGCGCTCTACACTGCCTCTTTCGTTCCCGGAGCCTGTCCTTGCCCATGCTGCACCGAATCCTGAGCGTTGCCGTCGGCGTGTCTGCCGCATTGTTCGTCCAAGCGAGTACCGCCCAGGCCGCCCCGCCCGGGGTCACGAAGGTGCAGGCGGTGGAGGGCATCACCGAGTACCGGCTGGCCAACGGCCTGCAGGTGCTGCTGATCCCCGACGCCTCCAAGCCCACCACCACCGTCAACATGACGTACCACGTGGGCTCGCGCCAGGAGAACTACGGCGAAACCGGCATGGCCCACCTGCTGGAGCACCTGCTGTTCAAGGGTTCCAAGAAGCACCCCACGGTGTGGTCCGAGTTCACGAAGCGCGGCCTGGCCGCCAACGGCAGCACGTGGTTCGACCGCACGAACTACTTCGCCAGCTTTGCCAGCAACGAGGACAACCTGCGCTGGTACCTCGGCTGGCAGGCCGACGCCATGGTCAACAGCTTCATCGCCCGCAAGGACCTCGACACCGAGATGACCGTGGTGCGCAACGAGATGGAGATGGGCGAGAACAACCCGCAGCGCATCCTGTTCGAGAAGACGCTCGCCACCATGTTCCAGTGGCACAACTACGGCAAGAACACCATCGGCGCGCGCACCGACGTCGAAAACGTCGACATCCCGCGCCTGCAGGCCTTCTACCGCACGTACTACCAGCCCGACAACGCCACGCTGATCGTCTCGGGCAAGTTCGAACCGGCCAAGGTACTCGGCTGGATCGCTGCCGACTTCGCGCGCGTTCCCAAACCGTCGCGCAAGCTGCCCATGCAGTACACGCTGGACCCGGTGCAGGACGGCGAACGCAGCATCACGCTGCACCGCGTGGGCGGTGTGCCGCTCATCAACGCGGCCTACCACGTGCCCCCAGGCGCGAGCCGCGACTACGCGGCCATCGAACTCATCAACCTCGTGATGGGCGACACCCCGTCCGGCCGGCTGCACAAGCGGCTCACCGAGCAGCAGCTCGCTGCCGCCACCTACGCCTTCGCGGAGGGCCTCGCGGAACCGGGCTTCACGCTGTTCGGCGCGCAGCTCGCCCCTGGGCAGGACGTGGACAAGGCCCGCGCGGCGCTGATCGCCACCGTCGAGTCGGTGGTCACCGAACCCATCACCGACGAAGAGTTCAAGCGCGCCCAGGCCAAGTGGCTCAAGGACTGGGAGCAGGCCTTCACCAACCCGGAAACCGTGGGCGTGTCGCTCAGCGAGTCGGTGGCCCAGGGCGACTGGCGCCTCTTTTTCCTCACCCGTGACCGCGTGCAGGCCCTGACGCTGGCCGACGTGCAGCGCGTGGCGGCCGAGCGGCTGCTGCCCAGCAACCGCACGCTGGGTGTCTATGTGCCCACCGAAAAGCCGGCCCGCGCGCCGTTGCCGGCCCGCGTGGACATGGCGGCCGAACTGAAGGCGTTCAAGCCGCAGGCCGCCGCGGCCTCCGTGGAGGCGTTCGAGGCCACGCCGGCCAACATCGACCGCCGCACCGAACGGTTCGACGTCGGCGGCCTGAAGGTGGCCGTGCTGCCGAAGGGCGCCCGAGGTGGCGCCGTGCGCGCCACGATGACCCTGCACTTCGGCAACGAAAAGACGCTCTTCGGGCAGAACGACGTGCCCGCCGCCGTGGCCGCGTTGCTCGACAAAGGCACCACCACGCTGTCCCGCCAGCAGGTGCAGGACCGCCTGGACGCGCTGAAGACCGAACTCGCGATCGGTGGCGACGACGGCACCGTGTCGGTCTCGCTGCAGACGCGGCGCGAGCACCTTGCCGACGCGGTGCTGCTGGTCGCGGACCTGCTGCGCAACCCGGTGTTTCCGGCCGATGCCGCCGAAGAGCTGCGCCGCCAGTCGCTGTCGGGCATCGAGCAGCAGCGCCGTGAGCCGGGCGCGCTGGCCTCCAACACGCTGGCGCGCCACGGCAATCCGTACCCGCGCGGTGATGTGCGCCACGCGCGCACGTTCGACGAAATGGAGCAGGACGTGCGTGGCATCACGCTCGAGAACGTCAAGGCGTTCCACAAGCGCTTCTACGGGCTGTCGCGCGCCGAGTTCGGCGCGGCGGGAGACGTCGACGTGCCGGCCCTGAAGGCCGCGTTGCAACAGGGCTTTGGCGACTGGCAGGGTGGTGAGCCCTACACCCGCGTCCCGGACCCCATCGTGCCGGTCAAGCCGGAACGCTTCATGCTGTCCACCCCCGACAAGCAGAACGCCAACTTCCTGGCACGCCTCGACGTGCCGCTGGCCGACACCGACGCCGACTACCCGGCGCTGATGATGGCCAACTACCTGCTGGGCGCCGGCGGCAGCTCGCGGCTCTGGAAGCGCATCCGCGAGACCGAGGGCCTGTCGTACGACGTGCGCACCGGCGTCAGCTGGAACAGCCAGGAGCCGCATTCGTCGTGGACGGGCAGCGCCATCTTCGCGCCGCAGAACCGCGCCAAGGTGGAAGCCTCGTTCAACGACGAGCTGGCCAAGGCCTTGAAGTCGGGTTTCACGGCGCAGGAACTGGCCGAAGGCAAGAACGGCCTGCTGTCCTTCCGCCGCCTGTCGCGCGCGCAGGACGGCGTACTCGCGTCGGCGCTCGCCAACAACCTGCACCTCGGCCGCACGTTCGCGGTGTCGGCCAAGGTGGACGACGCACTGTCGAAGCTGACGGTGGAGCAGGTCAACGAGGCCCTGCGCCGCTACGTGAAGCCGTCCGACCTGGTGGTGGTGTTCGCCGGCGACTTCAAGCCTTGAACGGCCGGCGCTCGCCCAGCTCCTCGAGGTAGTTCGCCACCCCTTCGCCCTCGCGGGCGAGGTGGTCGGCCACCGCCTCCGAAAACTGCGGGTGTGCCAGCCAGTGGGCCGACCAGGTCTGCACCGGCAGCAGCCCGCGGGCCATCTTGTGTTCCCCCTGGGCGCCGCCCTCGAACCGGCGGTAGCCCTGCGCGATGCACCAGGCGAGAGGCTGGTAGTAGCACGCCTCGAAGTGCAGGTTGGGCACGTGTTCCACGGCGCCCCAGTAGCGGCCGAAGGCATTGCGGCGGTCCGGGTCGATGGCGATCAACGACGCGGCCACGCGTTGCTCACCGCGCCACGCCACGAACAGCAGCCAGTGCCGTGCCATCGTGCGCTGCATGCGCTCGAAGAAGTCGCGCGTGAGGTACGGCGTGGAGCGATGCTCCTGGTAGGTCTGGCCGTAGCAGCGGTGGAAGAAGTCCCACAGGTCCGGGGTAATCGCGTCGCCCTCGTGCGAGGTGAATGTGACACCCGCTTCCTGCACGCGGCGGCGTTCTTGCTGGATCTTCTTGCGCTTGTCGCGGTTCAGGTCGGCGAGGAAGTCGGCGAAGTCGGCGTAGGGTTCGGGCTCGCGCTGGGTCCAGTGGAACTGCACGGTGCTGCGCATCAGCCAGCCCGCGGCCCGCGCGGCGGCCTGGTCGGCCTCGTCCAGGAACAGCACGTGGGCAGACGACAGCCCGGCCTGGGTGGCGAACTGGGTCATGCCTTCGAGGAGTGCAATGCGCGAGGCCTGGTCGCGGGCCAGCAGGCGCGGCCCGGGCACCGGCGTGAACGGCACGGCCGACAGCAGCTTCGGGTAGTAGCGCAGGCCGTGGCGGTGGTAGGCGTCGGCCCAGGCCCAGTCGAACACGTACTCGCCGTACGAGTGGTCCTTGACGTACAGGGGGCACGCGGCCACCAGTTCGCCGCCCGCCGACACGGTCAGGAAGCTCGGTGACCAGCCCGTATCCTCGGTGGCGCTGCCCGACGCGGTGGCGGCGAGCAGGTAGGCGTGGCGGGTGAAGGGGCCCGCCGACGGCTGGGCGTCATGCAGGCGGTCCCACGCGTCGGCGTCGATGTCCGCCGGGCTGCCGACTACCCGGATGACATAATCGTCCGAGCCGTTTTTTCGATCCATATGCCTTCCAATCCCCGCGTCAAAGTCGCTCTTGCACAGATCAACGCCACCGTGGGTGACCTGGGTGGCAACGCGCGCAAGATCATCGAATTCTCACGGCGCGCCTACGAGCAGGGCGCGCGCGTGGTGCTCACCCCCGAGCTGAGCCTGTGTGGCTACCCGCCCGAGGACCTGCTGCTGCGCCCCGCGTTCATGCAGGCATGTTCGCAGGCTCTGCGCGACTGCGCTGCCGCACTCGCCGATTTGCCCGGATTGTCTGTGGTCGTCGGCCACCCGCACGCCATCGACGACACCGCCGGGCTGCGCACGCGCTCGCAGTCGGTGCCACACCGGCTCAACGCCGCGTCGGTGCTGGTCGAGGGGCGCATCACCGCCACGTACGCCAAGCGCGAGCTGCCCAATTACCAGGTGTTCGACGAACGCCGCTACTTCGTCTCGGGCCGCGACGCGGGCCTGGGCCCCGTCGTGTTCGAGTCGGGCGGGGTGACGTTCGGCCTCAACATCTGCGAAGACGCCTGGTTCGACGAACCGGGCCGGGCCGCCAAGGCAGCCGGCGCCCAGGTGCTGTGTGTGCTCAACGCGTCGCCGTTCCACCTGGGCAAGGTGGCCGAACGCGAGGAGCGCATGGCCGAACGTGCCCGCGACACCCGCCTGCCCGTGCTGTATGCCCACCTGACGGGTGGGCAGGACGAGGTGGTGTTCGACGGCGCCTCGTTTGCGGTGGACGCCGAAGGGCACATTGCCGCACGGGCCCCGATGTTCGAAGAAGCGCTGGTGCTGCTCGACGTGTCGGCGGACGGGGTGGCGGGCGACGTGGCCCCGGTGCCGTCCCTCGAAGGGCAGGCCTGGGGCGCTCTCGTGACCGGCGTGCGCGATTACATCGGCAAGAACGGGTTCCCCGGCGCCTTGATCGGCCTCAGCGGGGGCATCGATTCGGCGCTGGTGCTGGCCGTCGCGGTGGATGCCATCGGTGCCGACAGGGTGCGCGCCGTGATGATGCCGTCGCCGTACACGGCCGACATCTCCTGGATCGACGCCCGCGACATGGCTGCGCGGCTGGGCGTGCGGTACGACGAGATCTCCATCGTGCCCGAGTTCGAGGCCTTCAAGCAGAGCCTGGCCACCGAGTTCGCCGGCCGCGCCGAGGATGCCACCGAGGAAAACATCCAGGCCCGCATCCGCGGCACGCTGCTGATGGCGCTGTCGAACAAGTTCGGCAGCATTGTGCTCACCACCGGCAACAAGAGCGAGATGGCCACCGGCTACTGCACGCTGTACGGCGACATGGCCGGCGGGTTCGCCGTCATCAAGGACGTGGCCAAGACCCTCGTGTACCGCCTGGCCCTCTGGAAAAACGCCCAGGGCGCCGAGGTCATCCCCGAGCGCATCATCACGCGCCCCCCGTCGGCCGAGCTGCGCCCCGACCAGACGGACCAGGACAGCCTGCCGCCGTACGAGGTGCTCGACGCCATCCTGCAGCGCTACATGGAAGACGACCAGGCCATCGGCGACATCGTGGCCGCGGGCTTTTCCCCGGCCGACGTGGAGCGGGTCACCCGGCTCATCAAGATCAACGAGTACAAGCGCCGGCAGGCCCCGGTGGGCATCCGGATCACCCACCGCGCGTTCGGGCGGGATTGGCGTTACCCCATCACCTCCGGGTTCCGCGCTTAAACTACGCCTATTCCCCTCTATCTGGAGACCTTGCATGAAACAAATCACCGCGATCGTCAAACCGTTCAAGCTCGAGGAAGTGCGCGAGGCGCTGGCCGAAGTCGGCGTCACCGGGCTGACGGTGACCGAGGTGAAGGGTTTCGGGCGCCAGAAGGGTCACACCGAGCTGTACCGGGGTGCCGAATACGTGGTCGACTTCCTGCCGAAGGTCAAGGTCGAGGTGGTCGTCAAGGACGGCGACGTGGACCGCTGCATCGAGGCCGTGGTGAAGGCCGCCAAGACGGGCAAGATCGGCGACGGCAAGATTTTCGTCACCGCCGTCGAGCAGGTGGTGCGCATCCGCACCGGTGAAACCGACGAAGCTGCCGTCTGATCCTTCTCTTTCCTGATCCCTGTTCCTGTTCCTGATCCTGTTGAATCTCCATCGGGCCCGCCACGTGCGGGCCTTTTTTTGGGGGGGCGCCAGGGTCAGATCAGCCGGTAGTCATCCGGAGCGGGGGACTGCCCGGCCTGGTGCGCCAGCCGGCGCAGCAGTTCCGCGGGGTCGGTGCCCACCTGGAGCAGCCGGTGCTGGGCGGTGCCCACGAAACCGCTGTCGACCGAGTTGCCGAGAAATGCGAGCAGCGGGTCGTAGTAGCCCGCCACGTTCAGCAGGCCCACCGGCTTGTCGTGGTAACCGAGCTGCCGCCAGGTCCACACTTCGAACAGTTCCTCGAACGTGCCGATGCCGCCGGGAAGCGCCACGAAGGCGTCCGCCCGCTCGGCCATCATCGTCTTGCGCTGGTGCATGGTTTCGACGACATGCAGCTCGGTGAGCCGGGGATGCCCCAGCTCGCGCACCATCAGCGTCTGGGGAATCACCCCCACCACCGGCGCACCCGCGGCCAGCGCGGCGTCGGCCACGATGCCCATCAGGCCCGCGCGCCCGCCGCCGTACACCAGTTGCCAGCCCTGCTGGCCGATGAGGGAGCCCACGGCGCGTGCCGCTTCCGCGAATGCGGGGTCGGTGCCGGGGCTCGAGCCGCAGTAGACGCACAAGGTGGGCATGGGGTCTTCTCCCTCAGGCGAAAAAACGTTGCCAGGCGATGGTGAGCCAGGTGGCGCTGGCCAGCATCACCGACAGGAACACGGCGGCGCTGGCCTGGTCCTTGGCCCGTTTCGAGAGTTCGTGGCGGTCGAACGAGATGCGGTCGATGGCGGCCTCGATGCCCGAGTTCAGCAGCTCGACGATCATCACGAAACCCACCGAACCCACCAGCAGCAGGGTTTCGAGCCAGGTGCGGCCGAGCCAGAAGGCCGTGGGCACGAGCACCACGGCGGCCCAGGTTTCCTGGCGGAAGGCGCTTTCACCCCGGTAGGCGGAGGCGAGCCCCTCGAAGGAGTAGCCGATGGCGCGGACGACACGGTCGAGGCCGATGCGCCCCTTGTATGGATTGGTCATGGGCGGCGATTGTGCCTTGGGCCTGCGTCAGCGCGTTGACGGGCGGCGCTCGTGCTGGACGTCGATGAGGCGGGTGCCACAGAGTGCGTCGTGGAGGAACTGGCGGTCGGGGCGCAGCAGCGCGAGCAAGCCGTAGGCCACGACGTTCACTCCGGCTGCATAGAGCGCCTGCTCCCGGCTCCAGCCCACGGCCCAGGCGGCCATCACGCCTGGCGCGAACCACAGGTAGGCCGCGGCATAGCGGGCGGCGGCGCGCTGCAGCGTGAGGGGCGAGCCGCTGGCCGTCACGAGCCGGATGTGCCAGGTCTGCATGGGCAGGGTCTGGCCCCGGCGGGTCCAGAACCAGGTGAAGTACGCACCGAAGATCAAGAACGCGGCGATGCGGGCGGCGGTGTCCTGCTGGTGGCCGGTGATCGCGATGAACAAGGCCCCGACGGCACCGGACACCAGCGCCACGCCGAACAGCACCACCACCTCGTACAGCAGCGAGGCGAAGCGGCGGCGCAGGCTGGGTGTCGTGGTGGAAGCGGCCCCGGCGGTCAGCGTGGCCGTCATGGCCGGGCCACGACCAGGGGCGCCGAGGCGGCGGTGGCCGAGCCGGTGGCAGCCCCTTGGGCGCCGCGCTTGGGCAGCAGGGTCTTGCTGTCGACGAACGACGCGCCGGTGGCGATCTTGGGCAGGCCGGGCTGCTGGTGCGCTGGCGGGGTGGGGCGCTTGGTCACGAGGTTCGTGGTGGCCCCGGGCTGGGCCTGGGCGATGGACGGGGCGATGGCGTTCGGCCGGGCCACGGCGTTGTTGGGCACGAGCGTGGACTTGGTGGGCGGCTCCTCCCGGCGGACACGGCGCTCGGGCGGGGCGGGCGTGGCCCGTTCGGCCAGCTGGCGCTGCTGTTCGGGGGGCAGCGACTTGTAGGCCTCCCAGCGGGCCTTGCGGTCCTCGGCGGGCACCTGCTGGGCTTCCTTGTAGTTCAGGCGGGCCTGCCCGCGCTCGCGCGGGCTCAGGTTGGCCCATTCGGTCATGCGGGCCTGGACGCGTTCACGCTCCTCGGGGTGCATGGCCGGCAGGCGGTCGGCGACCTCGATCCACTTGACCTTGCGGTTGGCCTCGATGGTGTGCCATTCCTGCTGCAGCGGGCGCAGCGCGTTCTGCTGCGCCGTGCTGAGCGACGCCCAGGAACGACCCTCGCCCGCCTGTGCGGCCGCACGCGGCGACGCTGGCTGCGCATGCGCCGCGAACCCGGCGATGCCGGCCAGGGCACACACCACGCACCACGAAGCGATGGAACGGGAGAAGGGCACGGTTCGGATCCGATCAGTCCTGGGGCGATTTCAAGAATTCCACGAAGCCGGGGTCGCTGTAGGCGGACGGGGGGAGGTCGTCGGAGAGCAGCGAGGCGTCGATTTCGGCCGCGGCGGACACCTGGTTGCTGCCGTGCCAGTCCTGGATCAGCATCAACCCGGCCACCAGCGCCACGAGGGGCAGCAGCGCGCCGAGCTTCAGCCACCAGCCGGAGCCGCCGTCGGACGGGGCGCCCGGCCAGGTGAGCGTGGCCCCGGCGCGGGAGGCCGCCACTTGCGGGGCTACCTCGGTGCGCACCGCGCGGGCGCGCTGGATGGCCTGCTCGCGGGCGACGCGGAGGCGCTCGGTGATGTCCTGGGGCAGGGCCTCGGCGCGGGCGGTCAGGTGCGCCGTCGCGCGCAGCGCGAAGCGGGCCTCCAGGGCCTCGGTGTTGGGTGTGGCGCCCGGCCGTTGCGAATTCATAGCGTGATCCCCTTGGTCTTCAAGCTCGCTGCCAGTGAATGCACGGCCCGGGAGCAGTGTGTCTTGACACTTCCCTCCGAGCAGCCCATCACCGCCGCCGTTTCGGCGACATCGAGTTCCTCCCAGTAACGGAGCAAAAAGGCTTCCCGTTGACGCGTTGGCAAACGAGACACCTCTCCGTCGATCAAAAGCAGGATCTGAGCCCGTGAAAACGAGTCTGCCGCGCTTTCCGTGGCAGAACTCTCGTCCTGTCCCGCGAGGGTTTCCAGGAGGTCGTGGTCGCCGTCGTCGCTGGACGATTCGAATTCGGAAAAGTTCCGGAACAGCGCGCCGCGCACCTTCTGGCGGCGGAACCAGTCCATCGTGGCGTTCGTCAGGATGCGCTGGAACACGAGCGGCAGTTCGGCCGCGGGACGGTCCGCGTATTTCTCCGCGAGCCGGATCATCGAGTCCTGGACGATGTCGAGGGCGGCATCGTCGTCCCGGACGGCGTACACCGCGCGCTTGAAGGCGCGCCGCTCCACGCTTTTCAGGAAGTCGGACAGTTCTTTGTCGGATGCCAAGGAATTGCGCCCGGGGAAATCAGGCTTGGTCGAAAATGGGGCGGATTATCGCACCCTGGGTCGCCAATGCCCGACCGTGGCGCTTCGGATCCCCAAACCGATGCCATAATCCCATCCTTGCACAACAGCTAGATCTCGAATGAGCGACCCGACCCGGGCGCTCGGTTTTGGATTCCGCAGGCACCACACCCGCTCCACAAGAGCGAGGAGAGGTGCACCGATGGTTTTTCGTCAGAGAAAATCACAAAGGTTCGAAATGGACATGTCTGCCACAGAAAACAAGCGCGCGCCCCAAGCGCAGGCACCGGCCTCCACCGCCAACGCCACCCCCCCCACCGACCCGAACGGGTCCGAGATCCTCGTCAAGTGCCTCCAGGCCGAAGGTGTCAAGTACCTCTGGGGCTACCCCGGCGGTGCGGTCCTGTACATCTACGACGCCCTCTACAAGCAAGACACCATCCACCACGTGCTCGTGCGCCACGAGCAGGCGGCCGTCCACGCGGCCGACGGCTACGCCCGCGCCACGGGTGACGTCGGTGTGGCCCTGGTCACGTCCGGCCCCGGTGTCACCAATGCCATCACCGGCATCGCCACCGCGTACATGGACTCCATCCCGATGGTGATCATCACCGGGCAGGTTCCCACGCCGGCGATCGGCCTCGACGCCTTCCAGGAGTGCGACACCGTCGGCATCACGCGCCCGATCGTCAAGCACAACTTCCTCGTGAAGGACGTGCGTGACCTGGCCACCACGCTGAAAAAAGCCTTCCACATCGCCCGCACCGGCCGCCCCGGCCCTGTCGTGGTCGACATCCCGAAGGACGTCTCCCTCCACACCACGCCGTTCCATTACCCGGCCACGGTGGAAATGCGCTCGTACAACCCGGTGCGCAAGGGCCACGGCGGCCAGATCCGCAAGGCCGTCCAGCTGCTGCTCGCCGCGAAGCGCCCCTACATCTACACCGGCGGCGGTGTGGTGCTCGGCAACGCCTCGGCCGAACTGCGCGAGCTGGTGAACCTGCTGGGCTACCCCGTCACCAACACGCTGATGGGCCTCGGCGCCTTCCCGTCGTCCGACCCCAAGTTCCTCGGCATGCTGGGCATGCACGGCACGTACGAAGCCAACATGACGATGCAGAACTGCGACGTCCTGCTGGCCGTGGGCGCCCGGTTCGACGACCGCGTCATCGGCAATCCGAAGCACTTCGCCTCGGTCGAACGCAAGATCGTCCACATCGACATCGACCCGTCGTCCATCTCGAAGCGCGTCAAGGTCGACATCCCGATCGTCGGCGACGTGAAGGACGTGCTGCAGGAGCTGATCGCCCAGGTCAAGGAAGCCCAGGCCAAGCCCGATGCCAACGCGCTCAACGCCTGGTGGAACCAGATCACCGAATGGCGCAAGCGCGAGTGCCTGGTCTTCAAGAACAGCACCGAGGTCATCAAGCCGCAGAGCGTCATCGAAACGCTGTGGCGCCTCACGAAGGACGGCGACACCTACATCACGTCCGACGTGGGGCAGCACCAGATGTGGGCCGCCCAGTACTATCGCTTCGACGAGCCGCGCCGCTGGATCAACTCCGGTGGCCTGGGCACGATGGGCGTGGGCCTGCCGTACGCGATGGGCATCAAGATGGCCAAGCCCGATGCGGACGTGTTCTGCATCACCGGCGAAGGCTCCATCCAGATGTGCATCCAGGAGCTGTCCACCTGCTTCCAGTACAAGACGCCGGTCAAGATCATCTCGCTGAACAACCGCTACCTGGGCATGGTGCGGCAGTGGCAGGAGCTCGACTACGGCAAGCGCTACTCGCACAGCTACATGGAAGCGCTCCCCGACTTCGTCAAGCTCGCCGAGGCCTATGGCCACGTGGGCCTGAAGATCGAGAAGCCTTCCGACGTGGAGCCGGCACTCAAGGAGGCCATCCGCCTGAAGGACCGTACCGTGTTCCTCGACGTCCGCACCGACCCGACCGAAAACGTCTGGCCCATGGTGCAGGCGGGCAAGGGCATCTCCGAAATGCTGCTGGGGTCCGAAGACCTGTGAACCGTTGAACGCGCGCCAGGGGCGGGGTGGCACAACCCCCCGTCCGAACGCACGCGGAATGCGCCGAACCTCTTCCCATCCCTTTCCACACGACATCCTCTGGAGCGCCGTGCCCCAAGGGCCCCTGGCCACCGCCAGCGGTCCGAAGTGCCCGGTGACAAGACACCCATGAAACACATCATTGCCCTGCTGCTCGAGAACGAGCCCGGCGCGCTGTCGCGCGTCGTGGCACTCTTTTCCGCCCGCGGCTACAACATCGAGAGCCTGACCGTCGCGCCCACCGAGGACGCGTCGCTCTCGCGCATGACCATCGTGACCACCGGGTCCGACGACGTCATCGAACAGATCACCAAGCACCTGAACCGCCTCATCGAGGTGGTCAAGGTGGTGGACCTCACCGAAGGCAGCTTCACCGAGCGCGAACTGATGCTCATCAAGGTGCGTGCGGTGGGGAAAGAGCGCGAGGAGATGAAGCGCATGGCCGACATCTTCCGCGGCCGCATCATCGATGTGACCGAGAAGAGCTACACCATTGAACTCACCGGCGATTCCAGCAAGCTCGATGCCTTCCTCGAGGCCATCGACCGCACCGCCATTCTTGAAACCGTGCGTACCGGCGCCAGCGGGATCGGTCGCGGCGAGCGCATCCTGCGCGTTTGATCCAACCCCCGACCCGCTATTTACTGAACTGATCTGAAGGAGAGAAGCATGAAGGTTTACTACGACAAGGACGCCGACCTGAGCCTGATCAAGGGCAAGAACGTCACGATCATCGGCTACGGCTCGCAAGGCCACGCCCACGCCCAGAACCTGAACGACAGCGGCGTGAAGGTCACCGTTGGCGTTCGCAAGTCGGGCGCCTCGTGGGGCAAGGCCGAGAAGGCCGGCCTGAAGGTCGCCGAGATCGCCGACGCGGTGAAGTCCGCCGACGTGGTCATGATCCTGCTGCCCGACGAGCAGATTGCCGCCGTGTACAAGGAAGAAGTCGAGCCGAACATCAAGCAAGGCGCCTCGCTCGCCTTCGCCCACGGCTTCAACGTGCACTACGGTCAAGTCACCCCCCGCGCCGACCTGGACGTGTGGATGGTGGCGCCGAAGGCCCCGGGCCACACCGTGCGTGGCACCTACTCGCAAGGTGGCGGCGTGCCTCACCTGATCGCCGTCTACGCCGACAAGACCGGCAAGGCGCGTGACCTGGCCCTGAGCTACGCGGCTGCCAACGGCGGCGGCAAGGCCGGCATCATCGAAACCAACTTCCGCGAAGAAACCGAAACCGACCTGTTCGGCGAACAAGCCGTGCTGTGCGGCGGCGCTGTCGAGCTGATCAAGGCCGGTTTCGAAACGCTGACCGAAGCCGGTTACGCGCCCGAAATGGCGTACTTCGAGTGCCTGCACGAGCTCAAGCTCATCGTCGACCTGATCTACGAAGGCGGCATCGCGAACATGAACTACTCGATCTCGAACAACGCCGAATACGGCGAGTACGTGACGGGTCCGCGTATCGTGACCGAAGCCACCAAGGACGCGATGCGCCAGTGCCTGAAGGACATCCAGACCGGCGAATACGCGAAGAGCTTCATCCTCGAGAACAAGGCCGGTGCCCCGACGCTGCTGTCGCGCCGCCGCCTGACCGCCGAGCACCCGATCGAACAGGTCGGTGAGCAACTGCGCGCCATGATGCCCTGGATCAAGAAGAACCGCCTCGTCGATCAAAGCAAGAACTGATCGGCACGCCCGCCGCGTTCGCGCGGCTGGCGGGCACGGGCCGCAAGGGAAACCTTGCGGCCTTTTTTTGCGACCCTGCGTTATCCTTCCCGCGATGAATTTTTCCACCCGAGACACCCCGATGCACGATGGCGACAACCCGACACTGGAAGTCGACGATGCGCCCGCGCGCCCTCGTCGCAAGGGCATCTACATCCTGCCGAACCTGTTCACGGTGGCGGCGCTGTTTGGTGGGTTCTATGCCATCGTGATGGCCATGAACGGGCGCTTCGAGCAGGCGGCCATCGGCGTCTTCTGCGCGATGGTGCTCGACAGCCTGGACGGCCGCGTGGCCCGCATGACCAACACGCAGAGCACGTTCGGCGAGCAGATGGACAGCCTCTCGGACATGGTCTCCTTCGGCGCAGCCCCCGCGCTCATCGTCTACGAATGGGCGCTTACCGACCTGGGCAAGCCCGGGTGGATCGCCGCGTTCGTGTACTGCGCGTGCGCCGCGCTGCGCCTCGCACGGTTCAACACGAACCTCGCCGTGGTCGACAAGCGCTTCTTCCAGGGCCTGCCCAGCCCGGCCGCTGCCGCACTGGTCATGGGTTTCATCTGGGTCATGGATACCTTCGGCTACGTGGGCGGCCGTGAGGCGCGCGCGGGCTTCCCGGTGTGGCTCGCGTGGACCTCCTTCGGCTTCACGCTGTATGCCGGCCTCACCATGGTGACCAACGTGCCGTTCTACAGCTTCAAGGACGTGAGCTTCAAGCGCTCGGTGCCGTTCATCGTGATCGTGGCCATCGCGCTGTCGATTGCCCTGATCACGCTGCACCCGCCGCTCGTGCTGTTTGCACTGTTCTGCGTGTACGGCACATCGGGCTACGGCGTGTACGTCTGGAAGCGGGCGAAAGGCCGGCCGGTGAGCATGATCGCCACGTCCACCGACGAACCCGACGAAGAAGGGCTCCACCGCTGACGGCCCGGTGTGTGAACTCGCACACCACAAACCCGCGCGGGATGCTATATTCGAATCCATGACGTCGTTCAACGCACTTTCCCTGCTAGGTCTAGGAGTTCCTCGGGCTCGCTGACCAGTCACGTCTTTTCGATTCGTCTCAACGGCCCGTATGCAACCAGCATTGGGCCGTTTTGCTTTTCCCCGAAGCTTTCCGCTGGTTGCGCTCATGACTCACAGGAGCATTCCATGTTGAAGCAACCCCAGCAGAAATACCGTCCCTTCGCCCCCGTCAAGCTCGCCGACCGCCGGTGGCCCGACGCCGTGCTGACCGCCGCGCCCCAGTGGCTCAGCACCGACTTGCGCGATGGCAACCAGGCGCTCATCGAGCCCATGGACATCGCCCGCAAGCTGCGCATGTTCGACATGCTCGTGAAGGTGGGTTTCAAGGAAATCGAGGTCGGGTTTCCGTCCGCATCGCAGACCGAGTTCGATTTCCTCCGGATGCTGATCGAGGGCAACCGCATCCCCGATGACGTGACCATCCAGGTGCTCACACAGGCCCGCGAGCCGCTGATCCGCCGCACCTTCGAGGCGTTGCAGGGCGCGCCGCGCGCCATCGTGCACCTCTACAACGCCACCGCGCCGGTGATGCGCAACGTGGTGCTGGGCCTCGACGAGGACGGCGTGGTGGACCTCGCCGTGACCCACGCGAAGCTCTTCAAGGATCTGGCCGATGCCCAACCCGGCACCGACTGGCGTTTCGAGTATTCGCCTGAAACGTTCTCGGACACCGAGTTGCCCTTTGCGCTGCGGGTGGTCGACGCGGTGACCGCCGTCTGGGCACCCACGCCCGAGCGCAAGTGCATCGTCAACCTCCCCACCACCATCGAGCGCTGCACGCCCAACGTGTTCGCCGACATGATCGAGTGGATGCACCGGCACATGGCCCGCCGCGACAGCATCGTGCTGTCCGTGCACCCGCACAACGACCGCGGTACCGGCACGGCCACCGGTGAACTTGCGTTGCTCGCCGGTGCCGACCGTCTCGAGGGCTGCCTCTTCGGCAACGGTGAGCGCACCGGCAACCTCGACCTCGTCAACGTGGCGCTGAACCTCTACACGCAGGGCATCGCGCCGAACCTCGATTTCTCGGACATCGACGAGGTGCGCCGCTGCGTCGAGCACTGCAACCAGCTGCCCGTGCACCCGCGCCACCCGTACGTGGGCGACCTCGTCTACACCTCGTTCTCCGGCTCGCACCAGGACGCGATCAAGAAGGCGTTCGCGCTGGCCCGGCCCGACGACATGTGGGACATCCCGTACCTCCCGATCGACCCCAAGGACCTCGGCCGCAGCTACGACGCGGTGATCCGCGTGAACAGCCAGTCGGGCAAGGGGGGCATCGCCTACCTGCTCGAGGCCGAGTACGGCATCGAGTTGCCGCGCCGCCTGCAGATCGAGTTCAGCCAGGTGGTGCAGGGCGTGATGGACGACACCGGCAAGGAACAGAGCGCTGCCGACATCTGGGGCATCTTCGAGCGTGAGTTCGCCCTTGGCGACGTGGCCGTGGCCCAACCGGTGATCGTCACGCGCGAGCAGGGCGTGGTGGAACTCGCAGCGGAAGTCACTGCCGGTGGCCGCCACATGGCCGTGAAGGGCGCAGGCAGCGGCCCCATCGATGCCTTCGTGGCCGCACTCCATGCCCATGGCCATGCGGTGCGCGTGCTGGACTACCACGAGCACGCCATCGGCAGCGGGGCCGACGCCCGTGCGGTGGCCTACCTCGAGCTGCGCATCGACGACACCACCAGCCTCTTCGGCGTGGGCATCGACGCGGACATCGTGTCGGCGTCACTGAAGGCGATCCTGTCCGGGGTGGTCCGGGCGAAACGCCAATCCGCACCGCGGACGCCGGCTGCGGCGGTGGCCTAAGATCCGGTCCCTGCCGCCGCAACACGCATTCCAGAACAACAGGAGCATCACCATGGCCGACAAGCTGATCATTTTCGACACGACGCTGCGCGACGGCGAGCAATCGCCTGGCGCCTCGATGACCAAGGACGAGAAGCTGCGCATCGCGCGCCAGCTCGAGCGGCTGAAGGTCGATGTGATCGAGGCCGGGTTTGCCGCGTCCTCGAACGGCGACTTCGAGGCCGTGCGGGCCATCGCGAACGCCATCAAGGACAGCACCGTCTGTTCGCTGGCGCGTGCGAACGACCGCGACATCTCGCGGGCCGCCGAGGCGTTGCAGGGCGGGGCGTCCACCCGCATCCACCTGTTCCTGGCAACGAGTGCGTTGCACATGGAAAAGAAGCTGCGCATGACACCCGACCAGGTGTTTGAGCAGGCCCGGCTGTCGGTCAAGTTCGCCCGCAACCTCACGGGCGACGTGGAGTTCTCGCCCGAGGACGGCTACCGCTCCGACCCCGACTTCCTGTGCCGCGTGCTCGAAGCCGTGATCGATGCCGGCGCCACCACGCTGAACATCCCGGACACGGTGGGTTATGCCGTGCCCGAGCTGTACGGCCAGTTCATCCTCGACCTGCGCACGCGCATCCCGAACTCCGACAAGGCCATCTGGTCCGTGCACTGCCACAACGACCTGGGCATGGCCGTGGCCAACTCGCTCGCGGGCGTGAAGATCGGTGGTGCACGCCAGATCGAATGCACGATCAACGGTCTCGGTGAACGGGCAGGCAACTGCTCCCTCGAAGAGGTGGTGATGGCCGTGAAGACGCGCCGCGACTACTTCGGCCTCGACATCGGCATCGACGCGTCGCAGATCGTGCCGGCGTCGCGCCTCGTGTCGCAGACCACGGGTTTCGTGGTGCAGCCGAACAAGGCGGTGGTGGGCGCCAACGCGTTCGCCCACGCGTCGGGCATCCACCAGGACGGCGTGCTCAAGGCCCGCGACACCTACGAGATCATGCGCGCGGAAGACGTGGGCTGGTCGGCCAACAAGATCGTGCTGGGCAAGCTGTCGGGGCGCAACGCGTTCAAGCAGCGCCTGCAGGAGCTCGGTGTGTCGCTGGAGTCCGAGGCCGAGGTCAACGCGGCGTTTGCCAAGTTCAAGGAACTGGCCGACCGCAAGAGCGACATCTTCGACGAGGACATCGTGGCCCTCGTGATGGACGAGTCGGTGACTGCGGAGCAGGAGCACTACCGCCTTTTGTCGCTGTCGCAGCGCTCGGAAACCGGTGAACGCCCGTTCGCCAAGGTGGCGTTTGCCGCGGGCACCTCGGAATTCCACACCGAAAGCGATGGCAACGGCCCGGTCGATGCCAGCCTGAAGGCCATCGAGTCCCAAGTGAAATCTGGGGCGGAAATGCTGCTCTATTCGGTGAATGCCATCACCTCAGGAAGCACAGAATCGCAGGGCGAAGTGACTGTCCGTCTTCAACATGGCGGCAGGGTGGTCAACGGTGTGGGCTCCGATCCCGACATCGTGGTGGCATCTGCCAAGGCCTACCTCGCAGCGTTGAACAAGTTGCATAGCAAAAACGAACGAGTCGCTGCCCAAGGCTGAACATTCAGTCACAGTCCCTGACACAATCAGGGCTGGCTTGAGGAAGAGCGCGTAAGTTTCTGATCTTGCGTGCTTTTTTTCTTTCGCCTACACTCGTCGTAACGAGCGTGAAGGGGTAGTTGTGTTTCGATTTGCGCCAAATTCTGTAACTGGTCTTCTGCGTGCCCTGATGGTGCTGGTTGTGGCTGTCTCGGTTCCGCTTGCGGCCGGGGCAGCGGCGTCCAAGTCGCGCGCCGTCAAGAAAAAGCCCGCCGTGGTCGCGAAGGCTGCGCCCGCCAAGGGCAAGGGCCGTGCCGTCGTCGCCAGAACCGCGTCGTCGCCCAAGCACTCGGCCACCCTGGTCCGCAAGGGCCGCCTCGTGGCCGTTCGGTCCCGCCAGGTGGCGATGCGTGCCGAGCCCATCCGGGCATCGTTCGGCCAGTTGTCCGGCCTGCATGGCACGGCCGACCCGCTCGACCTCAAGTCGAGCGTCGCCCTCGTGCTCGACCAGGACACCAACGAAGTCCTTTTCAGCAAGAATTCCCAGGCTGTCCTGCCCATCGCGTCCATCACGAAGCTGATGACGGCCGTGGTGGTCACCGAGGCCCACCTCCCGCTCGACGAAGTGCTCACCGTCACGCAAGACGACGTGGACACCGAAAAGGGCAGCCGGTCCCGCCTGAGCGTGGGCACGCAGCTCACCCGCGAGGAAATGCTGCACCTGGCCCTCATGTCGTCAGAGAACCGTGCCGCGCATGCGCTGGGCCGCTCCTACCCTGGTGGCATGTCGGCGTTTGTCACCGCAATGAACCGCAAGGCTGGCGAACTGGGCATGAGCGACACCCGCTACGTCGAGCCCACCGGCCTGTCCAGCCGCAACCAGTCCAGCGCCCGTGACCTGGCCACGCTGGTCAAGCACGCACACGGCCACCAGATCATCCGTGACCTGTCCACGTCGCTCGAGTACCAGGTGGCCGTGGGCCAGCGCCAGCTGCAGTTCCACAACACCAACGGCCTGGTGAAGAACCCCGAATGGGAAATCGGTCTGCAAAAGACCGGCTACATCTCCGAAGCCGGGCGCTGCCTCGTGATGCAGGCCAAGCTGGCCGGCCGCCAGGTCATCATGGTGTTCCTCGATTCCGCGGGCCGCTACTCCCGCATCGGTGACGCCGAGCGCGTTCGCAAGTGGATCAACGAAACACTGCCCATGGCCCACCCGGCCACGGCGCAACCGCACGTGCCCACCTTGCCAGTCACCTCCGTGGCAGTGCCGAAGATCACGTCCTGAGCGCCCCCAGGTCCGGGCTGCGCCCAGCCCGCCCCCCAAGGGGGGTCAAGCAAAGTGGCAAAGCCACATTTGCTTGAGAACGAATACCTCCGCCACGCAAAACGGCCCCTCGGGGCCGTTTTGCTTTTGGGGCGAAGCGCCCGATTCAGCGGTGGCCCAGCGCGGCGGAGATCTGCGCGGCCGTGGCCTTGAGCCGTTCGAGCCAGCCTTCTTCAAGGCGATCGGCAGGGGCCGAGATGGAAAGCCCTGCCACCAGCTTGCCCTGGTCGTCCAGGATGGCCGCGGCCATGCAGCGCACGCCCAGCTCCAGTTCCTCGTCGTCCCGGGCGGTGCCGTACTGCAGCACCTTCGAGAGTTCGCGCTCCAGGGATGGCACGTCGGTGATGCTGTTCTTGGTGTGGCCTGCGAGGCCCGTGCGGGTGGCGTAGGCGCGCACGCGCTGCGGGTCGTCATGGGCCAGGAACAGCTTGCCCACGGACGTGAGGTGCAGCGGGGCGCGGCCGCCCACGGCACGCACCACCTGCATGCCCGAGCGCTCGCTGTACGTGCGCTCGATGTAGACGATCTCGTCGCCTTGGCGCATCGACAGGTTCACCGGCTGGTGAGTGAGCTTGTGCAGCTCGCGCATGGGGCCGAGGGCGGCGTCGCGCACGTCGAGCCGCGCCTTCACGAGGTTGCCCAATTCCAGCAGGCGCATGCCGAGGCGGTAGCTGCCGGCTTCAGGGCGGTCCACGTAGCGGCCCACCGTCAGGTCATTCAGGATGCGGTGGGCGGTGGACGGGTGCAGGCCCGTCTGCTCGCTGATCAGCTTCAGCGAGACCGGATCCTGGTGCGATGCCAGCAGGTCCAGCAGCGAGAACATGCGCTCGAGCACCTGGATCGCGGGCTTCTGATCCTCTTTGCTTTTCATGCGCATCATTGTGAACCAGTTTGCGGCTGTTTTTGCATGGCGAAATTCACGCCGTGGTGTTTGCCGCATCCCGGCCTGACCGGATCGCCCCTTCGAGCGTGGCCGGGTAGGGCCCGTCAATGTAGTCGCCCGCCGCCGACAGCCCGGGCAGGACGGTCTTGCCGGGCCGCGCGAGCCCGGGCGTGCACAGGAACGTGGCCCGTTTTTCCGTGACCGCGCGCAGCCCCACCAGCGGGCTGCGCAGGAACGGGGCCAGGGCCTTCTGCCCTTGGCGCAGCGTGGCGGCGAGCGTGGCGTCGCCCCCGCGTGCCACCCACGGTGCCGCGCCGCTGATCACGAAGGCCAGCACGCCTTCCATGCCACTCAAGGCCCCGAGGTCGAACACGAACTGGGCCGGGGCCTGATCGCCGTTGCGCAACGCCAGCATCGGCTGTGGCAGCTGCGTGTCCGGGCTGTGGGCGTAGACGGTGACGATGGGTTCGTACTGCAGGCTGCGGGCCGCCGTGGCCCAGTCGGGTGCATGCGGTTCAGCGAGCCGCGCGGCCTCGGTGGCCGTGCACGCGAGCACCACGTGCTCGAACGGTTCACCGTCCACCAGCCATCCGGGGCCGGACGGGGCGATGGCGTCGACACGGCGCGACAGGTGCACGGCCGCGCCGGCCTGGGCCAACCATCGGCCGGCAGGGTCGGGCCACAGTGCGCTGAGTTTCCAGCGTGGCAGCAGCAGGTCGGCCGAGCCGGGGCCGCTGAACAGCGCGTCTTTCAGCACGCGCAGGAATACCTGGGCGCTCGCCTGCGGCGCGGGGGTGTTGAGCGCGGCCACGCACAGCGGGTCGAGCAGGGCATCGCGCACGGAGGCGGGGAGGTGGCGGGTGAGGCGGGCCACGGTCCAGGAAGGCGGGCAGCGGAAGCCCTGAAGGGCCCAGCGGGTGGCGGTGGACAGCAGCGCCCACTTGTCGCCGCGGGTCCAGCCCGGGTAGGCCCACACCCCCCGGGCGAACGCCAGCAGCGGCGAGCCGGCTGGCATTTGCAGGCCGGTGCCGTCGGGGTACGCGATGCGAAGCGGAGTGCGCTTGAGCGCGCGCTGCAGGTCCACGCCCACCAGCTGCATCAGCGCGAGGGTTTCGGTGTACGCGCCGATCAGGATGTGCTGGCCGTTGTCGAGCGCGAGCCCGTGGCTGTCGATCTGGCGCGCGCGGCCGCCGAGCCTCGGCGCCATCTCGAAGACGGTGACGTGCTGGCCAGCGCGGGTGGCGTGCACGGCGGCGGCAAGGCCCGCCCAGCCGCCCCCGATCACCGCGACCTTCGCCATCAGCGCACGGTCCAGTTCGTGCGGGCCGCGATCCAGAGCTTGCGCAGCGGCGTGAGCGAGGTGCGCTGGTGCAGCACCTGGAAGTTCTGCGCCTCGATCTCGCGCAGCAGCGTGCGGTAGATGTGGGCCATCATCAGGCCGGGTTTCTGGGCCTTGCGGTCCTCGGCGGGCAACAGCGCGATGGCCTCGTCGTAGCAGCGGTGCGCGCGTTCGGCCTGGAACTTCATCAGCGCGGTGAAGCGCTCGCTGTAGCCGCGGTTGAGCACCTCGTGCGCCTTCACGTCGAACTGCTGCAGCTCGGACACCGGCAGGTAGATGCGCCCGCGCCGCGCGTCGTCGCCCACGTCCCGGATGATGTTGGTGAGTTGCATCGCGAGGCCCAGGCGGTGCGCGTACTGCACCGTCTGCGGGTTCGTGCGCCCGAAGATGGACGAGGCCACTTCGCCCACGATGCCCGCCACCAGGTGGCAGTAGCGCGCGAGGCCGGGAAAGTCGAGGTAGCGCGACTGGTCCAGGTCCATCTGGCAACCGTCGATCACGGCCTGCAGGTGGTCCTCGCGGATGTCGAACGGGGCGCTGTGGGGCATCAGCGCCTTCGTCACCGGGTGGGACGGCTGGCCGGCGAAGGCCGCATGGGCTTCCTTGCGCCACCACGCGAGTTTGGTGGCTGCCACGCCGGGGTCCTGTACCTCGTCGACCACGTCGTCCACCTCGCGGCAGAACGCATAGAAAGCCGTGATGGCCGCGCGGCGCGGCGGCGGCAGGAAGAGGAACGCGTAGTAGAAGCTGGACCCGCTCTTCGCGGCCTTGTCCTGCACATACTGCTCGGGGGTCATGGGCGGGCTTTCTGCAAACGGTGGGCCGGCGCCGGGCGCATGCGCAGCGCGCGCCAGGCCATGGTGACGACGTCGGTCCAGCCGAGGGTGGGGCGGGTGTCGAGGGTCGCGTGGCCGAGCAACGCGACCCGGTCGAGGATGCGCAGGCCACCCTGCACCACAAGGCGCAGTTCCCAGCCGGCGCGCCCCGGCACGGTGTGCACGAGCGGGCTGCCGGCGTGCATGAGTGTGCGGGTCCAGCCCACCATGTCGGCCACGAGCGCGCGCGCGGCGGGGGAATCCTGCCGCGCGAGCAGGGCCTCCGGCGCCACGCCGAACCGTTCGCAGTCCGCGAGCGGGATGTAGAGGCGGTTGCGACCGGTGTCCACGCTCAGGTCCTGCCAGAAGTTGGCGAGTTGCAGTGCGGTGCAGATCTGGTCGGACCGTTGCAGGCTCGTGGTGTCGTCGATGCCGTACAGGTGCAGCAGCAGGCGGCCCACCGGGTTGGCCGAGCGCTGGCAGTAGCCCATCAGGTCCTGGCGGTCGGTGTAGCGCTGCTGGACGAGGTCCTGCTCGAAGGCGCCCAGCAAGTCGTGCAGCAGCGGCAAAGGCAGGGCATGATCGGCGATCTGCCGCTGCAGCGGCGCAAACACCGCAGCCCAGCGGGGGCCGGGCGTGGCGCCGCCGGCCGTGGCTTGCAATTCGCCACGGAACGCACGCAAGTCGTCCAGGCGTTGCGCAGCGGGCGCATCACCTTCGTCGGCCAGGTCGTCGGCGGTGCGGGCGAACCGGTAGATCGCGGTCACCGCCGGGCGCAGTGCGGGGGGGCACAACACCGAGGCCACGGGGAAGTTTTCGTAGTGTTCGATGCTCATGGGGCAGGGGGAATCCGCCCGCATTGTCGCTGTTCCGTGAGGGGTTCCCGTGACGCCCCTCAGACGTGCAACAGGGTTTGACACCGCCCGGGGCACACGAATACATTACTGACCAGTCAGTCATTTAACTGCAGCACCGTCTCTCCGCCGAGGAACCCCATGCGCTTGTCCCTGTCACTCCTTTTGCTCGGCGTGATGTCGATCGCCGCCTGCTCCAAACCCGAGCCAGCGCCAGAACCCGTTCGCGCGGTGCGCACACTGACGGTAGCCCGTGCCGCCACCAGTGGCGCGCACGAATACGCCGCAGAAGTCCGCGCCCGCACGGAGTCGCGTCTCGGGTTCCGCGTGGGCGGCAAGATCGTGCGCCGTGCCGTCAACCTGGGGGATTCGGTCAAGCCCGGCCAACTGCTCGCGCAACTCGATCCGCAGGACCTGAAGCTCGGCCAGGACGCGGCACGCGCCGGCCTGGTCGCCGCGCAGGCCAACATGGACCAGACCGAGGCCGATTTCAAGCGTTTCAAGGAACTGCGTGACCAGGGGTTCATCAGCTCGGCCGAACTCGAGCGGCGTGACACCGCATTGAAGGCGGCCCGAGCCCAGCTCGACCAGGCCCGCGCGCAGTCGAGCGTGCAGGGCAACCAGGCGGCCTACTCGGCGCTCGTGGCCGACGTGGCCGGTGTGGTGACCGCGGTGGAAGCCGAGCCCGGCATGGTGGTGGCCGCCGGTGCGCCGGTGATCCGCCTGGCGGTCGACGGCCCGCGCGACGTGGTGTTCGCGGTGCCGGAAGACAAGGTCAGCACGCTCAAGGCGCTGGCCGCCAAGCCCGGCTACCTGAAGGTGCGGCTGTGGGGCGCTGACGCCGAGCCGGTGGCGGTCACGCTGCGCGAGATCGCCGCATCGGCCGATCCCGTGACCCGCACGTTCCTCGTCAAGGCCGACCTGGGCTCGGGCTCGGCGGCGAAGGCCATGCGCCTCGGCCAGACTGCCACGGTCATTGCCGAGTCGCCCAGGATGGAGGGCATCACGAAGCTGCCGCTGTCGGCATTGCGCGAGGATCGCGGCCAGTCGTCGGTGTGGGTGGTCGACGCCTCCTCGATGACCGTCAAGAGCCAGCCGGTACAGGTGGCCGGCGCCGACGGCAACGAGGCCGTCATCACCGCCGGCCTGGCCCCGGGTGCCGTCGTGGTCACGGCGGGTGTGCACGTGCTGAACCCCGGCCAGAAGGTGAAGCTGTTCGTCGAGCCGGGCAGTGCGGTGCAAGGCTCCACCCCGACGCCGGTGGCCGCCAAATGAGCGGCGCAGCGAACGTGGAGGACCGCGAGAAGTTCAACATCTCCCGGTGGGCGCTGGAGCACTCGGCGCTGACGCGCTACCTGCTGGTGGTGATGATGGTGCTCGGCCTGGCCGCGTACTTCCAGCTGGGCCAGGACGAAGACCCGCCGTTCACCTTCCGCGCCATGGTCGTGCGGGCCTACTGGCCCGGGGCCACCGCGCAGCAGGTGGCCGAGCAGGTGACCGACAAGCTCGAGAAGACGCTTCAGGAGGTGCCCAACGCCGACAAGATCCGCAGCTACTCGAAGCCCGGCGAGACGCTGATCATCTTCCAGGTCAAGGACTCGTCCGAGGCCAAGGACATGGCGCAGATCTGGTACACGGTGCGCAAGAAGATCGGTGACATGCGCGGCACGCTGCCCGGCGGTGTGCTGGGTCCGTTCTTCAACGACGAGTTCGGCGACGTCTACGGCAGCATCTATGCGCTGTCGGCCGACGGTTTCAACGCGGTCGAACTGAAGGACCAGGCCGACCTGGTCCGCCAGCGCCTGCTGAAGGTCAAGGACGTCAACAAGGTCGAGGTGTTCGGCGCGCAGGACGAGAAGATCTTCATCGACATGTCGCAGAAGCGCCTGGCCCAGCTCGGGCTCGACTTCAACGCGGTGCTCGGGCAACTGGGGCAGCAGAACGCGGTCGAATCCGCCGGCACGTTCGACGCGCCCACCGACATGGTGCAGGTGCGGGTGGCGGGGCAGTTCAACTCGGTCGAGGAACTGCAGAATTTCTCCATTCGCGCGGGCGGCGCCACCATCAAGCTCGGTGACATCGCCACCGTGCGCCGCGGCACCATCGACCCGCCGCAGGTGAGGGTGCGCCACCAGGGCAAGGAAGTGATCGCGCTCGGCATCTCGATGGCCAAGGGCGGCGACATCATCGGCCTCGGCAAGTCGCTCGACGTGGCGGTGCAGGCCATCCGCGCCGACCTGCCGGTGGGCATCGAGATGACGCAGTTCCAGAACCAGTCCACCGTGGTGGCCGGCTCGGTGAACGAGTTCGTGGGCACGCTGATCGAGGCCGTCGTGATCGTGCTCGCCGTCAGTTTCGTGAGCCTCGGGCTGCACTTCAAGCCGAAGTCGTGGCGCTTCTCGCTCGACTGGCGGCCGGGCCTGGTGGTGGGCATCACCATCCCGCTCGTGCTGGCCATCACGTTCGTGGCCATGTACTACTGGGGCGTGGGGCTCCACAAGATCTCGCTCGGCTCGCTGATCATCGCCCTCGGCCTGCTGGTGGACGACGCGATCATCGCGGTCGAGATGATGGTGCGCAAGCTGGAGGAGGGCTACGACAAGGTGCGTGCCGCCACCTTCGCGTACGAGGCCACCGCGATGCCCATGCTGACCGGCACGCTGATCACGGCCGTCGGGTTCCTGCCCATCGGCATGGCCAAGTCGGCCGTGGGTGAGTACACCTTCGCCATCTTCGCGGTCACCACCGTGGCGCTGCTGATCTCGTGGATCGTGTCGGTGTATTTCGTGCCGTACCTCGGTACCGTGCTGCTGAAGCCGCCGCCGCATGCCGCCACCGCGGGCGAACCGCATGAGCTGTTCGACACACCGTTCTACGAACGTTTCCGCCGCCTCGTGAACTGGTGCGTGGCCCACCGCTGGATCGCCATCGGCGCCACCGTGGCTGCCATGGGGTTGGGCCTGTTCGGCATGACCAAGGTGCAGAACCAGTTCTTCCCCGATTCGAGCCGGCTCGATGTGTTCGTGGACCTCTGGTATCCCGAGGGCACGTCGTTCGCCGCGAACGAGGAAACCACGCGCCGCGTCGAGGCCCGCCTGCTGAAGATGGAAGGCGTGAACCACGTGGCCACCTGGGTGGGCAGCGGCGTGCCTCGCTTCGCGCTCGTGCTCGACCAGATCTTCCCGCAGACCAACGTCAGCCAGATCGTCGTGCTGCCGAAGGACCTCGCCACGCGACAGCGCCTGATGAAGACGCTGCCCGAGCTGCTCGCCACGGAATTCCCGGAGGTGCGGGGCCGCCCGAAGCTGCTGCCGAACGGGCCGCCGGTGCCTTACCCGGTGCAGTTCCGCGTGGTGGGGCCCGACGCCACCCTGGTGCGCGGCTACGCCGACCAGGTCAAGGACCTGATGCGCTCCAACGAACTGCTGCGCGGCCTCAACGACAACTGGAACGAATCGGTCAAGGTGTTGCGCCTGGACGTCGACCAGGACAAGGCGCGCGCGCTCGGCGTGTCGAGCCAGGCCATCTCGCAGGCCGCCCGGGTCACCAACACCGGCAGCACCGTAGGCCAGTACCGTGACGGCGACAAGCTGATCGACATCGTGCTGCGCACGCCGCAGGCCGAGCGCAACGCGCTGACGGACCTCGCGAACGCCTACGTGCCGTCCACGTCCGGCCGCAGCATCCCGCTGAGCCAGATCGTCAAGGCGTCGTTCGTGTGGGAGCCGGGGGTGATGTGGCGCGAGGGCCGCGACTACGCCGTCACCGTGCAGGCCGACATCGTCGACGGCATCCAGGGAGCCACCGTGACCGCGCAGCTCAACCCGCTGTTCGAACCCCTCCGCGCCAAGATGCCGCCGGGCTACCGCGTGGACATCGCCGGTGCCGTCGAGGAAAGCAGCAAGGGGCAGGGCTCCATCGCCGTGGGCGCGCCGCTGATGCTGTTCATCATGTTCACGCTGCTGATGCTGCAACTGCACAGCTTCAGCCGCGCCTTGCTCGTGTTCCTGACCGCGCCCCTCGGCCTGCCGGGCATCGCCGCGGCGCTGCTGATCCTCGACCGCCCGTTCGGGTTCGTGGCGCTGCTGGGCGTGATCGCGCTGATGGGCATGATCATGCGCAACTCGGTGATCCTGATCGACCAGATCGAGCAGGACCGCGCGCACGGTGCCGCCACCTGGGACGCGATCGTCGAGGCGGCGGTGCGCCGTTGCCGCCCCATCATCCTGACGGCCGCGGCGGCCGTGCTCGCGATGATCCCGCTGTCGCGCAGCGTGTTCTGGGGCCCGATGGCCGTGGCCATCATGGGCGGCCTGATCGTCGCCACGGCCCTGACGCTGCTGGCGTTGCCGGCCATGTACGCGGCCTGGTTCCGGGTCAAACGGCCCGAGGAAGAGGCCCGGGCATCTGCTGATGGACTGGTACCCGCGACAACCGGCTAAAATATCCGGCTGACCGAATCGCGATAGGGGAAGTCCAGGCTTCCCCTTGTTATTTTCCAGGTGCTTGGCGCGGGTGGCGAAATTGGTAGACGCACCAGGTTTAGGTCCTGACGCCAGCAATGGTGTGGGGGTTCGAGTCCCCCCCCGCGCACCAGCAACGTTTGAAACCAGAGAGTCGAAAAAATGGCTGTGACTGTAGAAACCCTTGAGAAGCTCGAACGCCGCATCACGCTGACGCTCGCCGCCGACGTCATCAACAATGAGGTGACGAACCGCCTCAAGCGGTTGTCGCGCACGGTGAAGGCCGACGGCTTCCGCCCGGGCAAGGTGCCGATGAGCGTCGTCTCCCAGCGTTATGGCTACTCGGTGCAATACGAGGTGATGAACGACAAGGTGGGCCAGGCGTTTGCCGAAGCCACCGCCGAGGCGAAGCTCCGCGTCGCCGGCGCCCCGCGCATCACCGAAAAGGAAAACGCGCCCGAAGGCCAGATGGCGTTCGATGCCACCTTCGAGGTGTACCCCGAAGTCAAGCTCGGTGACCTGTCCTCCGCCGAAGTGGAGCGCGTGACCACCGACGTGACCGACGCCGCCATCGACAAGACCGTCGACATCCTGCGCAAGCAGCGCCGCACGTTCGCGCAGCGCCCGCAGGCCGAAGCCGCGAGCGAAGGCGACCGTGTCACGATCGACTTCGAAGGCAAGATCGACGGCGTGCCGTTCGACGGCGGCAAGGCCGAAGGCTTCCAGTTCCTGATCGGTGAAGGCCAGATGCTCGAGGCCTTCGAAAAGGCCGTCCGCGGCATGAAGACCGGTGAATCGAAGACCTTCCCGCTGCAGTTCCCGGCCGACTACCAAGGCAAGGACGTGGCCGGCAAGGAAGCCGACTTCCTGGTCACGGTCAACAAGATCGAAGCCCAGAACCTGCCGGTGGTGGACGAAGCCTTCGCGAAGTCGCTCGGCATTGCCGACGGCACCGTGGACGCGCTGCGCGCCGACATCAAGAAGAACCTCGAGCGCGAAGTGAAGTTCCGCGTGCTGGCCCGCAACAAGGGTGCCGTGATGGACGCCCTCGTGAAGACGGCCGAACTCGACCTGCCGGCCGCCCTGGTCAACGGCGAGATCGAACGCATGATCGAAGCCGCCCGTGCCGACCTGAAGAAGCGCGGCGTCAAGGACGCCGACTCCGCCCCGATCCCGGGTGAAGTCTTCAAGGAACAAGCCGAGCGCCGCGTGCGCCTGGGCCTGGTCGTGGGTGAACTGGTGCGTGCCAACAACCTGTCGGCCAAGCCGGAGCAGCTGCAGGCCCACATCGAGGAAATCTCGCAGAGCTACGAGAAGCCCGCCGACGTCGTCCGCTGGTACCTGAGCGACCGCCAGCGCATGGCCGAAGTGGAAGGTGTCGTGATCGAGAACAACGTCGCCGAATTCGTGCTCGGCAAGGCCAAGGTCACCGACAAGGCCCTGCCGTTCGACGAGCTGATGGCCGGCTGATCGCCGCGCCGACCCGCTTGACCAGGGTGCCGGGCCGCAGGGGTCGGCACCCTTTTTCGCTTCGTCGTACGGTGGTTCTCTTGTCGTTCCATAATTGAACCCAACCTGTCGCACACTAACCTATCTCAAGGACACTCATGAGCGCGCTGGAAACTCAAGGTTTGGGCTTGGTGCCCATGGTCATCGAACAGTCGGGCCGCGGCGAACGGGCGTACGACATCTACAGCCGCTTGTTGCGCGAGCGGGTGATTTTCCTGGTGGGCCCGGTGAACGACCAGTCGGCCAACCTGGTGGTGGCGCAGTTGCTGTTCCTGGAGAGTGAAAACCCCGACAAGGACATCTCGCTGTACATCAACTCCCCGGGCGGTTCGGTGAGCGCCGGCATGTCGATCTTCGACACGATGCAGTTCATCAAGCCCGACGTCTCTACGCTGTGCATGGGCATTGCCGCCAGCATGGGCTCGTTCCTGCTGATGGCCGGCGCCAAGGGCAAGCGGTTCGCGCTGCCGAACTCGCGCGTGATGATCCACCAGCCGTCGGGCGGCGCCCAGGGCCAAGCCACCGACATCGAGATCCACGCCCGCGAGATCCTGAAGACCCGCGAGCAGCTGAACCGCATCTATGCCGATCGCACCGGCCAGCCCATCGAGAAGATCCGCAACGACATGGAGCGCGACTTCTTCATGGACCCGGAGGAATCGAAGGCGTACGGCCTGATCGACCTGGTGATCAGCAAGCGCAATCCGCCGCTCAACCCGTGATCCTGGGCAACCCGGCCGAAAATGTTCCCAAAAGGGTATTTCAGCCCGGTAACTGCGACTGAAACGGGGCCTTATTTGCTGCCAAGGCCCCGTTTTCTTTTGCTCTATCATTGACCCAGCCTTTCCCACCCTCTAGCGCGTAGATCCATGGCCGACAAAAAAGGCTCCTCGAGCGAAAAAGTCCTTTATTGCTCCTTCTGCGGCAAGAGCCAGCACGAGGTCAAGAAGCTCATCGCCGGGCCCTCCGTTTTCATCTGCGACGAATGCATCGAGCTGTGCAACGACATCATCCGTGATGAAGTGCCCACCGAGACGGCCGAGACCCGTTCGGCGAAATCCGACCTGCCGGTGCCCGCCGAGATCAAGGGCAGCCTCGACAACTACGTCATCGGGCAGGACACCGCCAAGCGCACGCTGTCGGTGGCCGTGTACAACCACTACAAGCGGTTGAAGCACATGTCCACGTCGAAGGACGAGGTGGAGCTCTCCAAGAGCAACATCCTGCTGATCGGCCCCACGGGCTCCGGCAAGACGCTGCTCGCGCAGACGCTCGCCCGCCTGCTCAACGTGCCGTTCGTGATTGCCGATGCCACCACGCTCACCGAAGCCGGCTACGTCGGCGAGGACGTGGAAAACATCATCCAGAAGTTGCTGCAGAACTGCAACTACGACGTCGAGAAGGCGCAGCGCGGCATCGTCTACATCGACGAGATCGACAAGATCTCCCGCAAGGCCGACAACCCGTCCATCACGCGCGACGTGTCGGGCGAGGGCGTGCAGCAGGCGTTGCTCAAGCTCGTCGAAGGCACGATGGCGTCGGTGCCCCCGCAAGGCGGCCGCAAGCACCCGAACCAGGACTTCCTGCAGATCGACACCACGAACATCCTGTTCATCTGCGGCGGTGCGTTCGACGGCCTCGAGAAGGTCATCCAGAACCGCTCGGAGAAGTCCGGCATCGGTTTCGGCGCCACGGTGCACACCAAGAGCGAGAAGCGTGTCTCCGAGGTGTTCCGCGAAGTCGAACCCGAAGACCTGATCAAGTTCGGCCTCATCCCCGAACTGGTGGGCCGCCTGCCCGTGGTCGCCACGCTGGGCGAGCTGACCGAGGACGCGCTGGTGCAGATCCTCACCGAACCCAAGAACGCGCTGCTCAAGCAGTACCAGAAGCTCTTCGCCATGGATGGTGTCGAACTCGAGGTGCGGCCGTCGGCGCTGGCTGCCATTGCCCGCAAGGCGCTCGCCCGCAAGACAGGGGCGCGAGGCCTTCGGTCCATCATGGAACTGTCGCTGAACGACACCATGTTCGATCTGCCCACGCTCGACAGCGTGGCCAAGGTGGTGCTGGACGAACACACCATCGAGGAAAACGCGAAGCCGCTGTTGGTCTATCACGAGTCCAAGGCGAGCGCGTGAGCAACCCGTGTTCCACGTTCTACCGCTAGAGCTGTACCCGAGACAGGGATCCTGAGCGCCCGAGCGGGTTCGCCCGCGACGGCTTCTTGCAATTCACCCCTCGAGCCCTACATGGGCTGGAGAAAGAGAGGTTCCAATGTCTGGACATCCTGTTTTGCCCGCTGAGCCGATCACGCTGCCGCTGCTGCCGCTGCGCGACGTGGTGGTCTTCCCCCACATGGTGATCCCGCTGTTCGTGGGACGCCCCAAGTCCATCAAGGCGCTCGAAGCGGCCATGGAAGCCGGCCGGCAGATCATGCTGGTGGCCCAGCGTGCCGCCGGCAAGGACGAACCCAAACCCGACGACATGTTCGAGGTGGGTTGTGTCTCGAGCATCCTGCAGATGCTGAAGCTGCCCGACGGCACCGTGAAGGTCCTCGTCGAAGGCATCCAGCGCGCCAACACCCACAGCATCAGCGACAACGGCGAACACTTCGTCGCCGAAGTCACGCCGGTGCCGCCCGAGGCCGACACCAAGCCCGAGATCGAGGCCCTGCGCCGCGCGGTCACGCAGCAGTTCGACCAGTACGTCAAGCTGAACAAGAAGATCCCGCCGGAGATCCTCACGTCCATCGCCGGCATCGACGACGCCGGCCGCCTGGCCGACACCATCGCGGCACACCTGCCGCTCAAGCTCGAGAACAAGCAGTCCGTGCTGGACCTGTTCGCGGTCGACAAGCGCCTCGAGAAGCTGCTCGAGCAACTCGAGCATGAGGTCGACATCCTGCAGGTGGAAAAGCGCATCCGTGGCCGCGTGAAGCGCCAGATGGAAAAGAGCCAGCGCGAGTACTACCTCAACGAGCAGGTCAAGGCCATCCAGAAGGAACTCGGTGACGGCGAAGAAGGCGCCGACATGGAGGAGCTCGAGAAGAAGATCATTGCCGCGAAGATGCCCAAGGACGCGCGCAAGAAGGTCGACGCCGAGCTCAAGAAGCTGAAGTTGATGTCGCCCATGTCGGCCGAGGCCACCGTGGTGCGCAACTACATCGACACGCTGGTCAACCTGCCGTGGACCAAGAAGACCAAGATCAAGCACGACCTCCAGTACGCGGAGCAGGTGCTGAGCGAGGACCACTACGGCCTCGAGAAGGTCAAGGACCGCATCCTCGAGTACCTCGCGGTGCAACAGCGTGTCGACAAGGTCAAGGCGCCCATCCTGTGCCTGGTGGGCCCTCCGGGCGTGGGCAAGACCTCGCTCGGCCAGAGCGTGGCGCGCGCCACCGGGCGCAAGTTCGTCCGCATGGCCCTTGGGGGCATGCGCGACGAGGCCGAGATCCGCGGCCACCGCCGCACCTACATCGGCTCCATGCCGGGCAAGGTGCTGCAGAGCCTGTCGAAGGTGGGCACGCGCAACCCGCTGTTCCTGCTCGACGAGATCGACAAGCTCGGCATGGACTTCCGGGGTGATCCGTCGAGCGCGCTGCTCGAGGTGCTCGACCCGGAGCAGAACCACACGTTCAGCGACCACTATGTCGAGGTCGACTTCGACCTGTCGGACACCATGTTCATCGCCACGTCGAACTCGATGAACATTCCGCCGGCGCTGCTGGACCGGATGGAAGTCATTCGCCTGTCGGGCTACACCGAGGACGAGAAGTTCCACATCGTCCAGAAGTACCTGCTGCCCAAGCAGGCGAAGAACAACGGCGTCAAGGACGACGAGATGGAAGTCGCCGAGTCCGCGATCCGGGGCATCATCCGCTACTACACGCGTGAAGCCGGCGTGCGTTCGCTCGAGCGCGAAGTCTCCAAGATCTGCCGCAAGGTGGTCAAGGGCATCCAGCTCAAGCAATACACCGAGAAGGTCGTTGTCACCGACGACAACCTCAACGACTTCCTGGGTGTGCGCAAGTACAGCTACGGCCAGGCGGAAAAGCGCAACCAGATCGGCCAGGTCGTGGGCCTCGCGTGGACCGAGGTGGGCGGCGACTTGCTGACCATCGAATCCACCGTGATGCCGGGCAAGGGCGTCATCATCCGCACCGGCTCGCTCGGTGACGTGATGAAGGAATCGGTCGAAGCTGCACGCACCGTGGTGCGCAGCCGCGCCGCGCGCCTGGGCATCAAGGACGAGCTCTTCGAGAAGCGCGACATCCACATCCACGTGCCCGACGGCGCCACGCCGAAGGACGGCCCCAGCGCGGGTGCTGCGATGACGACGGCCTTCGTGTCGGCGTTGACGGGCATCCCGGTGCGGGCCGACGTGGCGATGACGGGTGAAATCACGCTGCGTGGGGAAGTCACGGCCATCGGTGGCCTGAAGGAAAAGCTGCTCGCGGCCCACCGTGGTGGGATCAAGACCGTGCTCATTCCCGAGGAAAACGCGAAGGACCTGCAGGACATTCCCGCGAACGTGAAGAACCAGCTCGAGATCGTGCCGGTGAAGTGGATCGACCAGGTGCTGGAAGTGGCACTCGAATCGAAACCGCAGCCGTTGGCCGAAGAAGAGCCGCCGAAGGTGGAGCCCAAGGCCGAGCCGGCCGCGGGCACAGCCGATTCACTGAAGCACTGAGCTTGCGCGAGTCGCCGGGGTCGGCCGTGCCCGACCCCGGCGCTCGGCACATTCGAGTGGGTCCGCCGCGGTCTTGCGAGAGTGCCGAAAGAAGTCGGAAAGAAAGTTCAACGAAACACTTGCACTGCATTCGACTTCCATCATATAATCGTGTTCTCGGTTGATGACGCAAACAAAGCGCTGAAGCAATCGAGAAGCTAGGAGTATGCGGGTGTAGCTCAGTTGGTAGAGCGCAACCTTGCCAAGGTTGAGGTCACGAGTTCGAGCCTCGTTACCCGCTCCAAACAGTAAAAGGGAAGCTTCTCACGAAGCTTCCCTTTTTGCTAAGCTCTCACGATTCCGGTCGTGAGACTGCTGAAACAAAGCCAAACACGGCGCGATAGCAAATCGGTTATGCAACGGATTGCAAATCCGTCTAGCCCGGTTCGACTCCGGGTCGCGCCTCCATACAAAACGCCTCGGTCTTGCCGGGGCGTTTTTGTTTTTGCGCCGAGCATCAACCGCTTCCGCCGGCCGACACCCGCGCTCCGAACTCCCGATAAGCCGCCGCTAGTCCGTGTGGACTTCGGTTTGATGAACCGGCAATTTCACGACGTGTCGGGGAAGCACTTTTACCTGTTCACGACGCTGTCGGTGGCGGTGCGGCGCACGCGCTGGTTCGAAGGGGCCTGGCGGCAGCTGGGAAATTCCCTCGCCTCGGTGAACACGCGTGGATTTGCATCATCACGCTCCAGAATCCCCGTTCAAACCTGTTGTGCTGCCCCTGCGCAGGGCAGATTGTTTGAAATTGTCTGCGGTACAGCAAGCGGGCGAGCGACTTGCTTGCGACCTGCGCCATGCAGACCTCTTCCCCGACAGATTTTCGTCCCGACATCAACGGCCTCCGGGCGCTGGCCGTGCTGGTCGTGGTGCTCTACGACTTCGGCGTGCCAGGATTTGCTGGTGGTTTTGTCGGCGTGGACGTGTTTTTCGTGATCTCCGGCTTCTTGATGACCAAGATCATCGCCAGGGGGCTGCTGGGCGGGCGCTTTTCACTGTGGGGCTTCTATGCCGCCCGCGCGCGGCGCATCGTGCCGGCGCTGGCAGTGGTCTGCGTCGTCCTGCTCGTGTACGGCGCCGCCCGGATGACCCCGCCCGATTTCGAGCGGCTCGGGCGCCACGCGGCCAGCAGCATCGGCTTCTTCTCGAATGTCGTGTACTGGAAGGACGTCGACTACTTCGGCGCCCAGAAGTACGACCAGTGGTTGCTCCACACTTGGTCGCTGTCGGTCGAATGGCAGTTCTACCTGCTGTTTCCCATCGTGCTGATGGGGGTGACACGGCTGACCCGCAAGCCGGTGGCCCTCACCGCGACCATCCTCGCGATGCTCGCCGTGTCGCTGGCGTTGTCCGCGACGCTGTCGTTCACGAACCGCATCCCCGCGTTCTACCTGCTGCCCACCCGCGCGTGGGAAATGCTGGCGGGCGGGGTTGTCTTCCTGTTCGCGTCGTCGGGGCCGGCCTGGGTGCGGCGGCTGGCGGGGCCAGTGGGGCTGGCGCTGATCGTGCTGTCGATCGCGTTGTTGCGGGCCGACGGCCCGTGGCCGGGTTACCTGGCGTTGCTGCCCGTGTCCGGTGCGGCGCTCCTGCTGTGGGGTGATTACGCGCGCTCATGGCTGCTGCGCAACCCGGTGGCCCAGTTCCTCGGCGACAGCTCGTATTCCATCTACCTGTGGCACTGGCCCATCGTCGCGTTGCTGCACCAATACGTGCTGGAAGATTCGGTCGGCTGGACGGTGGCAGCCATCGCGGTGTCGGTCGCGCTGGGGCACGCGTCGTTGCGGTGGATCGAAACGCCATCACGCGTGGCGCTCGGACAGTGGGGCCTGCGCGCGAACGGTGTGGCGTTCGGCGCGTCGTCGGTGGTGGTGGCATCGCTGGCCGGGGCGGTCTGGGTGGGGCAGGGGCTGCCCGCGCGTCCGAACGTCGAGCGGTTTGCCGCGGCTGAAGCGCGCATCCGCTTTGCCAACCTCGGCAACGGCTGGTGTTTCGTCGACAACGTCGATGGCCAGGGCCATGGCAGCAAAGGCATCAGGTACCAGCCGCGGTTTTCGCAATGCCATGTGGGCGACCTGAGCAGCTCTACCGAGGCCGTGCTGTGGGGCGATTCGCATGCGGCCCACTTTTCACCGTTTGTGGCGGCCTACGCCCGAGACAACCACATCAAGGTGCACGAACTGTCGTCCGCCGCGTGCCCGCCGCTGATTGGCACGCCCGACACCGGCGTGCACCCCGACGTGTGTGCGCAGTTCCAGAAGGACGTGCTGGCCGAACTGGAACCCGGCAAGACGGTGATCATTGCGGGCCGCTGGGATTGGTACATGCGCCATCCCACCTTCGCGCAGTCGGTGGCGTCCACGCTGCACACGCTGACGGCGCGCGGCGCCGAGGTGGTGGTGCTGGGGCAGTCGCCGCTGTTCCTGACGGGCGTGGGCAAGCAGTACGTCTATGCGGCGGTGTTCGACCGCACCTACCCGGCGCAGTTTCGCGGAGCCGACGGTCCGGCGGCCGCCAACCGCATCCTGCGCTCGGTGGTGGCCAAGGTGCCCGGCGTGCGCTACGTCGAACCCACGGCGGGCCTGTGCAACGCACAGGGCTGCAACGTGCAGATCGACGGCGTGCCGGCCTTTTTCGATGCGAACCACATGAACATCGCCGGTGCCGAGGCGCTGGCCCGCAGCGCGAAGGCCCGCGGGCTTCGCCTGTTCGACACCTCGCCCCATCACGTGGCCTCGGCCAACGCCGCGCCCAGATAGGCCTTTGCCAGGACGCATTCCGGCCCTTGGGGGCGGCCCGAGGCCCGACAGGACGTTGGTCATTTGAACGGCCCGCCCTGCGCGGGTACCCTGCTGGGGCCTCAACTCAGCAGGAAGTGCAGCGATGGGAACGAAGAAGTGGACCGCGGTGGAATACGACGCCGTGAAGTACCTCAAGTCCTCGATCGGCAGCAAGCTCCAGCGGGTGGAGCTGCCGAAGACGATGCACATCCAGGTGGTCATCGAACTCGATGATGCGCTGTACCTGCCGCTGTCGAAGAACCCCAGCTGGCTGCAGAAGATCCAGACCGCCGCCGCCGCGAAGGCGCGCGCGGCCATGGGCGACGTCGAGAAGAAGATCCTCGACGCCGATGCCAAGGCGCAGAAGTTCGACCCCAAGACCGCGGCCCTCTTCACCCGCGATGTGCAGGCCGTGCTCGACAAGGGCGCCAAGGCCGTCAGCGAGGAGATGGCCGACGCCTGCGAGAAGGTCATCAAGGACTACCAGAAGGGCCAGAAGGAACTGCTGAAGTTCCGCGTCAAGTGCGGCAGCAAGATCGTGCTGACGGCGGTGCTCGTGACCGGCGGTGCCGTGGTTTCCGTCGCCACGGCGGGTGCGCTGTCACCGATCGGCATCCTCGGGGTGGTCAAGGGGGGCGTGGCCATCGGCCAGGAAGTCGTGAAACTCGCGCTGAAGGCCGACCAGGTGGGCAAGCTGATCCAGGTCGAACTGCTGGTGCTGAAGAAGCTGATGAACGAGGAAAACGCGAAGGCCAAGAAGTCGGGCAAGGTGGCGCAGGGGGCCAAGGAAATCGGGCTCAACGTGTTCAGCAAGGCGCTGGGGGTGGAGACGCCGAGCCTCAAGAACTGCGAAGCCCACATCGGCATCCACAAGGTCGACATTGCCAAGATCGAGAAGCAGTCGAAGAAGCTCTCCGAGACCATCTACGATGCGATGGACGAGCAGGCCAAGGTGAACAAGGCCTTGCAGGTGGCCAAGAAGACACTGACGGCCACGAAGGTGGGCAAGATCTCGATGTCGCTCGACAAGGTCGAGAAGGCACTCGACAACGTGCTGAAGGCCACCATCAAGGTGAACGAATCCATCGCCGCTGCCGAGGAACGCCAGGTGCAGTTCGAGAAGGCCCTGAAGGGCATGCAGGAAGGCATCCCCGGCTGGGTCAAGTGGGTGGACGTTGCCGCGGGTCTGACGTTGGACCTGGGCCTCGGGGTGTCCGACGCCGGGTCGGCGCTGGAGAAGGCCCTGGCTGTGGTGTTTGCGGTGGAACAGACCGTCGGCAACGAACTGGCCGACGCCTTCTGATCAGGTGTGGGGCACGCCCAGCAGCTCGTGCAAGCGGGTGCTGGTGGTGGTGTACTGCAGCTGGATGCGCTGGTCGGGGTACACGAGCGCTGCGATGCCAAACGAGGCCAGCGCGGCCTCGTGGAACGCCGACAGGATCAACCGCTTCTTGCCCGGGTAGGTGACGATGTCGCCGATGGCGAACACCCCCGGCACGTTGGTCTGGAAGGTGCCGGTGTCCACCACCACCTGCTTGCGCTCCAGCACCACGCCCCAGTCGGCCAGCGGACCGAGTTTCGGACTCAGGCCGAGGCCCACCACCAAGGTGTCGAGCGGCAGGCGCAAGGTCTGGGCATCGCCGTGGGTGACCTGCAGCGCGGCGAGGCGGCCGTCCGCGGTTTCTTCGAGGCCCGTGGGCTGGCCTGCCACGAAGCGGAGGGCACCGGAGGCGATGCGCTCGCGCACGCGCTCGATGGTGCCGGCCTCGGCCTGGAACACGTCGCGGCGGTGCAGCAGCGTGACGCTGGCGGGGCGGAGGCCGCCGGGTTCGGTGAGGGCCAGCGCTGCGTCGAGGGCGGCGTCCACACCACCGGCCACCACCACGTTCTGGCCGGCCAGCGCGTGCGGGTTGTGCAGGCCGTGGAACACCTGGGTGTCGAAGTGGCGTTCGAGGCCGGCGACGGCGAGGCGGCGGGGCTGGAACGCCCCCACGCCGCCCGCGATCACCACGGCCTTCGCGAGGAACCGGGTGCCTGCCGAGGTCTCGATCGCCAGGCGGCCGTCGTCCTGGACGGCGAGGGCCGACACCTCCTGGCCCAGGTGCAACTGCGGCTTGAATGGCGCGGCCTGCTTCAGCAGGCTGTCGACCAGTTCACGGGCCGTGCACGCCGGGATGCCGGGGATGTCGTAGATGGGTTTGTCGGCGTACAGCTCGATCAGCTGACCGCCGGGGACGGGCAGCGAATCGACGACATGGGCGCCGATCTCGACGAGGCCCAGCTCGAACACCTGGAACAGGCCTGCGGGGCCGGCGCCGATCACGACGGTGTCGGTTTCGATGGCTTGGGACATCATGTCTTGCTGCTTGCGGCGGTCGGGACCCCGGCCTTCGCCGGGGTGATCCGCGGGCCTTGGGCCCGGCGGATCACTTGATCAGTTCTGACAGCTTGCCGGTGCGGTCTTTCCACTCGTCCGCATCGGGCAGGGCCGGTTTGCGTTTCGTGATGCTGGGCCAGTTCTTGGCCAGGTCGGCGTTGAGCTGGATCATGTGCTGCTGGTCGCCCGGCACGTCTTCCTCCGGCATGATCGCGTTGACCGGGCACTCGGGAATGCACACGGCGCAGTCGATGCACTCGTCGGGATCGATCGTGAGGAAGTTCGGGCCTTCGCGGAAACAATCGACGGGGCACACGTCCACACAGTCGGTGTATTTGCAGCGGATGCAGGCTTCGGTGACGACGTGGGTCATGGCTGTGATGCAGGTTTGTATCGTGGGGTGGGGCGTCGCACGGGGCGAAGCCTCGGATTTTAACGGGTGGGCGGCACGTGTGCCGCTTCAGTGACAACGGGCGAGTGGTCCAGGGCCGCGGCGCCCGCGCCCACCACCACCACGGCGGGGCGGTCGGTGTGCACCTGGCTGGCGTCGTCGAGCGTGCCCACGGTGTGTTCGCTCTGCAGGCTGTCGGGCCAACCGGCGCGAGACACCACGCTCACGGGCGTGCCGGCGGGCCAGCCGGCCTCGATGAGGCGGGCCGACAACGCGGCCAGTTGCTTGCCAGCCATGTAGAACACCTCGGTGTCCGCGGTGCGGCTCGACACCATGTCGCCCGTGCGGGTCATCGCGGTGGTGAGGCTCAGGCTGCGGCCTACGCCGCGCCGGGTGAGCGGCCGTTGGGCGGCGGCGGCGGCGGCGAGCGCCGACGTCACGCCCGGCACCACCTCGCACGGAATGCCGGCCTTGGCCAGCGCCTCGAGTTCCTCTTCCAGGCGGCCGAAGATGCTGGGGTCACCGCCCTTCAGGCGCACCACGTTGCCATGCTCGCGCGCGTAGCGCACCAGCAGGTCGTTGATCTCCGTCTGGTCGGTGCTGTCGGGCCGGAACCCCCGCTTGCCCACGTGGTGCCACGTGGCGTTCGGGGCCAGGTCCTGCAGCGCCGGGTCGGTCAGTGCGTCGTACAGCACCACTTCCGCCGCGGCCAGGCGTTGGGCGCCGCGGACCGTGATCAGGTCCGCCGCGCCCGGGCCCGCGCCGATGAAGACGACAGTTCCCATGGTGCGGCCGGCTTACGCCGCGCCCTTCACCAGCAGCGCGCCACTGGTGCGGTTGCTGGCCGGGTCGACGATGATCAGCGAGCCGCCCACGCGGTTCTGGCCGTAGGCCTCGACCGGTAGCGCCTGCTGGGTTTCGATCACGACGTGGCCGATCTCGTTGACGGCCAGTTCGTGGGCGTCGCTGGAGTCGAGCGTGTGGATGTCCAGGCGGCTTTCGATGCTGGCGATGCGGGCCTGCACCCAGCGGTTGCCATGGCGCACCCAGTACTTGCGGCCCACCACGGCGGGTTCCGTGTCGAGCCATGCGAGCGTGGCGGCGAACCGCTGCGTTTCCTTGACGGTGCCGGGTGTGCTGATCCAGTCGCCGCGCGACACGTCGAGCTGGCGGTCGAGCACCACGCCGGCCGACTGGCCTGCGGTCACCACGTCCACCACCGATCCGGCGAGGCGCACCTCGGCCACGACGGCTTGCTGGCCGCTCGGGAACAGCTGCACGTTGTCGCCGGCCTTCACCTGGCCGTGGGCAATGCGGCCCCACAGCGTGCGCGGCTGGTTGCCGGTGCCTTCACCTTCGCGGGCCACGTACTGCACCGGCAACAGCAGGTCGCCGTCCTTGCGTTCCTGCAGCGCGGGCAGGCTTTCCAGCACCTGCAGCAGCGACGGGCCGTCGTACCAGTCGGCGTCGAGCGGCTGGGTGACGTTGTCGCCGCGCAGGGCCGATACCGGGATCACTGCGGCGACGTCGATGCCCGCCTCCTTGGCGAAGCCCAGCAGGGCGTCGCGGGTGGTGTTGAAGGCGAGGGCCGGGTCGGCCACGGCGTCGAGCTTGTTGACCGCAAACACGATGCTCGGCACGCGGAGCAAGTGCGCGAGCAGGGCATGGCGGCGCGTCTGCGGCAGCAGCACCACGGGCTTGGCGGTCACGTCGATCTTCGTGATGTCGACGAGCACCACGGCGGCATCGCTGCCGGCCGCGGCCGTCACCATGTTGCGCGTGTACTGCTCATGGCCCGGGGCGTCGGCGATGATGAACTTGCGCTGTTTCGTGGCGAAGTAGCGGTAGGCCACGTCGATCGTGATGCCTTGTTCGCGTTCGGCTTCCAGGCCGTCGGTGAGCAGCGACAGGTCGATGGGGGCACCGGCGGCGCGCTTCTCGAGCGTGTCGAGCTGGTCGGCCAGGATGGCGCGGCTGTCGAACAGCAGGCGGCCGATCAGCGTGCTCTTGCCGTCGTCGACACTGCCGGCCGTCAGGAAACGCAGCGCGCGGTGGTCTTTCACCGCGGGGGCAGCGGCTTGGGTGGCGGTCATCAGAAATATCCTTCTTTCTTGCGGCGTTCCATCGAGGCGTCGGAGGTGCGGTCGTCCATGCGGGTGGCCCCCCGTTCGCTGACCGTGACCTTCAGCGTCTCGGCGACGATTTCGGTGGCGTTGGCGGCCGGGCTCTCGACGGGGCACGTGCAGGTCATGTCGCCCACGGTGCGGAAGCGCACCTCGGCGGTCTCGACGGTTTCGCCGGCTTCCGGCGGCGTCACGTCGGTGAGCGGCACGAGCAGGCCCTTGCGGCGGATCACCTGGCGCTGGTGCGCGAAGTACAGGCTTGGCAGCGGGATGTTCTCGCGGGCGAGGTAGAGCCACACGTCGAGTTCGGTCCAGTTGCTGATGGGGAACGCGCGCATGTGTTCACCCTGCTTGATGCGGGTGTTGAACAGCGTCCAGAGTTCCGGGCGCTGTTCCTTCGGCTGCCATTGGCCGAAGCTGTCGCGGTGCGAGAAGATGCGTTCCTTCGCGCGGGCCTTTTCTTCGTCGCGGCGGGCACCGCCCAGCAGCACGTCGAAGCGGTGTTCCTCGATGGCTTCCAGCAGGGCCACCGTCTGGTGGCCGTTGCGCGATTCGAGCGGGTGCGACAGGCGCACCGTGCCGCGTTTGATGGAGTCTTCGAGGTGACCCACCACCAGGCGCTCACCCATCTCGGCCACGCGCCGGTCGCGGAACTCGATCACTTCGGGGAAGTTGTGGCCGGTGTCCACGTGAAGCAGCGGGAAGGGCAGGCGGCCCTTGAACTCGCCATCGGCACCGCGCGTCTTGAAGGCCTTCTCGGCCAGGCGCAGCACCACGCACGAATCCTTGCCGCCCGAGAACAGCAGCGCGGGGCGCTCGAACGCGGCGACGGTTTCACGCAGGATGAAGATGGCCTCTTCCTCGAGCCAGTCGAGGTGGGTGTGGTCGAGTTCGGGCAGCAATTGCTCCACGGTCAGCGGGGCGTTCATGAACGGTCTCCAATCAGGGAAGAGACGGCGGGGGCTTGCGCCCCGTCGTCGTGGACGTGCAGGCCGCACTCCTTGGCTTTTTCATCCTCCCACCACCACCGGCCGGCGCGGAAATCTTCTCCGACGGCGATGGCGCGGGTGCAGGGTTCGCAGCCGATGCTCGGCATGAACTCGTCGTGCAGCGGGTTGTACGGCACGTTGTGCAGCGCGATGTAGTGCCAGACGTCGTTCCACGTCCAGTCGGCCAGCGGGCTGTACTTCGAGCGGCCCTTGTCGTCGGTCTCGACGAACGGCACGTCACCGCGGTTGTTCGATTGCTCGCGGCGAAGGCCGGTGACCCACGCCGTGCGGCCGTCGAGCATCCGCGACAGCGGCTCGAGCTTGCGGATGCCGCAGCAGCCCTTGCGCAGGTCGATGCTCTCGTACATCGCCTTCTCGCCGTAGTTCTTGACGAAGTGGATCACCGCGTCGGCCTCGGGCCGGTACACCTCGACGGGCAGCTTGTAGCGTTCCTCGATGCGCGGGATGAGCGCGACGGTTTGCGGGTGCAGCTTGCCGGTTTCCAGCGTGCCGAGCGCGATGGCGATGCCGTGGCGGGCGATCAGGTCGGTCACGACCATGTCCTCCGCGCCGAGGCTCGTGGCCTGCACGACGTGGCCGGCGTGGTCGCGCGCTGCGTCCTGCAACACCGTGATGGCGTGCGCGACGCGTTCGTCGAACCCCTTCGTGGTGCGGTCGTACAGCGAAATGGCCGTCATCGTCATGTTCAGCTCCGTGCGAAAGCGGGGTGGTTGTCCTCGACGTCACCCTGGTAGTGGCCTGCTGCAAAAAACGTCAGCGTGCGTTCGGCGGCGGCGCGGTCCTGGTCGGCGCGCAGCACCACGGCGTCGAAGCCGGTGCGCTTGAGCAGCGGCATCATGTCGACGAGCACTTCGCCGGTGGCGCGCACTTCGCCGGTGAAGCGGTAGCGCGAGCGCAGGATGCGGGCCTGGCTGTACGCGCGGCCGTCCACCCATTTCGGGAAGTGCAGTGCCACGATCGACAGGCGGGGCAGGTCGTCCTTCAGCGTCTCGATCTCGCCGTCATTGCCGAACGAGACCCCGACCGGCATGTGGTCGGGCCAATGGGCACGGATGGCGTGCCATTGCGTGAACGTCAGCAGGCTGTACGGCGCGGGGGTCAGCGTCACCATGGGGCCGTCCTCGCCCGTGATGGTGTGCCATTGGTCGTGGTGGGTGTCGATGAACTTCATGGTCAGGCGGCCTTCGCGGTGGAGCGGCGGGCGGCGTTGGCGGCCGACTTGAAGGCGTCCAGGCCGACACGTTTGACCGTGTCGATGAACAGCTCGTTCGCGGCGCGCTGGTGGCGATAGGTTTCGATGACGGCTTCGATCACGTCGGGCACTTCGTCGGCCGCGAACGACGGGCCGATGACCTTGCCGGCGGCGGCTTCGCCGCTGATGCGCGAACCGTCCGAGCCGCCCAGCGAGACCTGGTACCACTCCTTGCCGTCCTTGTCGACGCCGAGGATGCCGATGTGCCCGCTGTGGTGGTGGCCGCACGAGTTGATGCAGCCGCTCATGTGCAGGTCGATGTCGCCGATGTCGTACAGCTCGTCGAGGTCGGCGAAGCGGTCGGCGATGGCGGCGGCGATGGGGATGGAGCGCGCGTTGGCCAGCGCGCAGAAGTCGCCGCCCGGGCAGTTGATCATGTCGGTCAGCAGGCCGATGTTGGGCGATGCGAACGACGCGGCCTTCGCGGCCTCCCACAGCGCGAACAGTTCGTCCTCGCGCACCCACGGCAGCACGAGGTTCTGGTCGTGCGAGACGCGGATCTCGCCTTCGCTGAAGCGGTCGGCGAGGTCGGCGGCATGGTCGAACTGGGCATCGGTGGCGTCACCGGGCGCCTGGCCCGCGCGCTTGAGCGACAGCGTGACGGCGCGGTAGCCGCTCACCTTGTGCGCGTGGACGTTGCGTTCGACCCAGCGCTTGAAGGCCACGGGCGCGTCGGCCGATACCTGGAAGTTCGAGGCGCGGGGCACCACGCCCTGGGGCACCACGAAGCTCTGCGCCACGCGGTCGAGTTCGGCCTGCGGGATCAGGTGGGCGTTGCCGTCCACGTCGTGTTCGAGGATGTTCTTGAACTCTTCCTCGACGTCGGCGATGAACTTCGGCCCCTCGGCTTTCACCAGGATCTTGATGCGTGCCTTGTACATGTTGTCGCGGCGGCCGTGGCGGTTGTACACGCGCACGATGGCCTCGATGAACACGAGGATCTGCTGCCAGGGCAGGAATTCGCGGATCACGGTGCCCACGACCGGCGTGCGGCCCATGCCACCCCCGACCAGCACCTTGAAGCCCACTTCGCCGGCTTCGTTCTTCAGCAGGTGCAGGCCGATGTCGTGCCAGGCCGTGGCGGCGCGGTCTTCCGTGGCACCGGAGACGGCGATCTTGAACTTGCGCGGCAGGAACGCGAATTCCGGGTGCAGCGTGCTCCACTGGCGCAGCACTTCGCAGTACGGGCGCGGGTCCACGATTTCATCGGGGGCGACGCCGGCGAAGCAGTCGGTGGTGGTGTTGCGGATGCAGTTGCCGCTGGTCTGGATGCCGTGCAGGTCCACCTCGGCCAACGCGTCCATCACGTCCGCGCTGCGGTCGAGCGGGATCCAGTTGTACTGGACGTTCTGGCGGGTGGTCAGGTGGGCGTAGCCCCGGTCGAAATCGCGTGCGATGCGGGCGAAGGCGCGGATCTGGTTCGAGGTCAGGTCGCCGTACGGAACTGCCACACGCAGCATGGGCGCGTGGCGCTGGACGTACCAGCCGTTTTGCAGGCGCAACGGGCGGAACTCGTCGTCGCCGAGCGTGCCGGCGAGGTTGCGCTCCAGCTGGTCCCGGTACTGGGCCGCGCGCTGCTTGACGAACTGGCGGTCGAAGGAGGTGTACTGGTACATCGTGCAGTGGTTCGTTGGTGTCAGGTGATGACCTTGAGGCCGGCGGTCACGAGCGAAATGCAGAGCAGCGCGCGGACCAGGCCATCAGGCATTCTCTTCGTGAGCTGGGCACCGAGCCAGATGCCGGGCAGGGAACCCACCAGCAGCGCGGCCAGCAGGCCCCAGTTCACATGCCCCATTGTCGCGTGTCCGATGCCGGCCACGAGCGTGAGGGGAACGGCGTGCGCAATGTCGGTGCCGACCAGGCGGCGGGCTTCCATGCGCGGGTACAGCAACATGATGAGCGTGGCACCCACGGCACCCGCCCCGATGGAACTCAGCGTGACCAGCACGCCCAGCAGCAGGCCGCTCAGCACCGTGAACACGGGGCGGCGGGATTCCGGGATCCAGCGCTCCAGTTTCAGGCCCACGTTGTGCCACACGCCCTTGAAGGCCACGGTGACCGCGGTGAGCAGCAGCGCGATGCCGAGGGCGAAGGTGAGGGTACTGGCCCAGCCCTTGGTGATGCCGGTGAGGTGCATCAGCGCCAGCGTGCCCAGCGACGCCGGGATGCTGCCGGCCAGCAGCAGCCCGGTGATGCGGTAGTCCACGTGGCCGTGCCGCTGGTGCGCCACGGCGCCGGATGTCTTGGTGATGGCCGCGAACCAGAGGTCGGTGCCGATGGCCACCGCCGGGTTCAGCTTGAATACGGTCAGCAGCAGCGGGGTCATCAGCGACCCGCCCCCCACGCCGGTCATGCCGACGATGGCGCCCACACCGAACCCACTCAAGATTGCTATCGGATCCATCGCTCGCTTTGATCATTGCGGTACCTCGCCCACGGCACAACAAAGCCCATGAACCGAACCGGAGGAGGGAATGTACAAAGCTTCTATATATATGCGAAGTACATTTTGGTTGATTGGTTATGCATCTGGGTGATGAAGGCGAGGCTTCTACAATTTGGCATGTCCCTGACCCGCTTGTTCCCGAATCGCTGGCGCCTCGCCGCCACCCTGTTCCTCACCGCCGCACTCGCGGCCTGCGAGACCGGCCCGACCGTGGTGCCCACGCCGGTGCCCGCCGCCAGTGCCCCGGCGATCCCGCCACCCGACCCGGTGGCGGTGCCTAAAGTACCGAAGCCCCCCCGCATCGGACTGGCACTCGGCGGTGGTGCCGCCCGCGGGTTTGCCCACATCGGCATCATCCAGGTGCTGGAGGAAAACGGCATCAAGCCCGACCTGGTGGTGGGTACGTCCGCCGGCAGCCTGGTGGCGGCGCTCTATGCCTCCGGCAAGAACGGCAATGCGCTTGCGGCCACCGCCCAGGGCATGGATGAATCCATGTTCACCGACTGGGCGTTCCCCGGCCGCGGCATGATCCGCGGCGAGGCCCTCGCCCGGTTCGTGCGCGAGCAGACCGGCGGGCGCTCCATCGAGTCCATGAAGGTGCCGCTCGGCATCGTGGCCACCGACCTGGACAACGGCAACCCCATCCTGTTCCAGCGGGGCGACCCGGGGGTGGCGGTGCGGGCATCGAGCGCCGTGCCGGCGGTGTTCCAGCCGGTGAAGATCGGCACGCGGGAGTACGTGGACGGCGGACTGGTGTCGCCGGTGCCGGTGCGTTTCGCCCGCCAGATGGGCGCCGACCTGGTGATCGCGGTGGACATCTCGGCGGTGCCGGATGGCAACCCCACGAGCGACCCGATGCGCATGCTGCTGCAGACCTTCGCGATCATGGGCCGCAGCATCAACCAGTTCGAGCTGCGCGAGGCCGACCTGGTGCTTCGTCCGAAGCTGGCGGGGGTGTCGGGGGCGGACTTCACGTCGCGCGCCAAGTCGATCCAGGCGGGCCGGGCCGCGGCCACCGAGGCCTTGGCGGACTTGCGCAACCGCATCGCGGCGAAGACGCGCTGAACGCCGACAAACAAAAAGGGCCCCGTGTTGCCACGGGGCCCTGAAGATACCGGTCAGGTACCGAGAAGACAACCTTCAAAACACCCGCGAGGAGTCACTCGCGGCATCTGTCTGACAGGTTGCCCGGAAGGAAGTTCCGGGCTCGGTCCCGATTTATGGGATCAGGCAGCGCGCTTGGCCTTGGCCGTGGCGGTCTGCGTGGCCTTGACGGCGCTGGTGGTCACGGCCTGGAAGTTGGCTTCGGCCACTTCGGCGGCTTGCTTGGCTGCCTTGTGCACGCTTTCGTAGGCGTTGTTCGCGGCGGCAACAGCCGACTTGACCAGCGCGACGGCGTTTTCGGTGCCGGCCGGGGCGTTCTTGACGGCGTTGTCGACCACCGACAGGAACTTCTTCTGGGCTTCCGAAGCCTGGGCTTCAGCGGCCTTGCTCAGGTCGGCGTTGGTGGCGGCAGCGATGTCGTAGACGTGGCGGCTGTAGGCGGCGGCCTTTTCGGCGGCGGGTTGCAGCAGGCCGGCTTGCAGGGCCAGCAGCTCTTGCGCATCCTTGGCGTTCAGGGCAGCTTGCGTGGTTTGGGCGACTTCACCCAGGGCAGCCTTGGCCACTTGCAGGTTCAGTTCGACCAGTTTCTCGACGCCTTCGAATGCCTTGCCAGTCAGGCCGAAGAGGGTTTCGATGTTGGCCTTGTGGGCGGCGACCAGTTGTTCTGCAGTCAGCATGGTGAGATTCTCCAGTGTGTATCGTTCAGGAAGCTGATACAGCCTTTGCTGCGCTGCACCATGGACTGAAGTATTGCGCAGGAGACCGGCCATGACAACCCCTAATTGCTGCGTTGCAGCATATTTAGGGTGCAAGTTCTAAAACCCGCAGGCGATGGAACAATGGTCACATGAGCACCCGACCCGAACCCGAGTCCCGCGCGGCCTACCGGCACTTCACGTCCCTCACCACCCGCTGGATGGACAACGACGCCTACGGCCACCTGAACAACGTGGTCTATTACAGCCTGTTCGACACGGCGGTGAACCAGTACCTCATCGAGGCGGGGGCGCTCGACGTCCGGCACAGCCCGGTCATCGGCCTGGTGGTCGAGACCCACTGCAACTTCTTCGCGTCCGTCGAATTCCCGCAGGCGGTCGAAGCGGGCCTGCGGGTCGCCCACCGGGGCAGTTCGAGCGTGCGCTACGAGATCGGCCTCTTTGCCGAGGGGCAACCGCTCAGCGCGGCGCGGGGGCACTTCGTGCACGTCTACGTGGACCGCACCACCCGCCGGCCGGCGGCGTTGCCCCCGGTGCTGTCCCAGGCCCTCGACGCGCTGGTGCCCGCATGAGCGCCCGTCCTGGCGTGCTCGTGGCACGGGCCGTGTTCGACGACGTCGTCGACCGCCTGCGTGTCCATTTCGACGTCGAGACCAACCCGTCCGACACGCCGTTTTCCAAGGCCGAACTGATCGCGCGACTGCAAGGCAAGCGCGGGGCCCTCACCACCGGGAGCGAACGCATCGATGCCGAGGTGCTGGGCGCCAACCCGCAGCTGCGCGTGGTCAGCAACATCGCGGTGGGTTACAACAACTTCGACGTGGCGGCATGTGACACCCACGGGGTGCTGGCCACGAACACACCCGACGTGCTGACCGAAACCACGGCCGATTTCGGTTTTGCGCTGATGATGGCCACGGCCAGGCGCATCGCCGAGTCCGAGCACTTCCTGCGGCGCGGCGAATGGAACAAGTGGTCGCTGACGATGTTCGCCGGGGCGGACGTGCACGGCGCCACGCTGGGCATCCTGGGCATGGGCCGCATCGGGCAGGCGATCGCGCGGCGCGGAGCACACGGTTTCGGCATGAAGGTGATCTACCACAACCGCTCGCGGCTCGACGCCACCACCGAGTCGGCGCTGAACGCGCGTTACGTGGGCAAGGCCGAATTGCTGCAGCAGGCCGACCACCTCGTGCTGGTGCTGCCGTATTCGGCCGAATCGCACCATGCCGTGGGCGCGGCCGAACTGGCGCTGATGAAACCGACGGCCACGCTCACCAACATCGCCCGCGGGGGCATCGTGGACGACGCGGCGCTGGCACAGGCGCTGGCCGCGGGGCGAATCGCCGCCGCGGGGCTCGACGTGTACGAAGGCGAACCGGCAGTGAACCCGGCGCTGCTGTCCGTGCCCAACGTGGTGCTCACCCCGCACATCGCCAGCGCCACGATCGCCACCCGCCGGGCCATGGCGAACCTGGCGGCCGATAACCTCATCGCCGGCCTGGGCTTCGGCCCCGACGCCGGCCGGCCGCCCACGCCCATCAACCCCGGGGTGCTGCCGCTGCGTCCCTGACGGTTCAGCCGAGGGCGGTGTCCATCACCGTCATCAGGCAGAAACCGATCGCGAGGCCCATCGTCGCGGCCGTCTCGTGGCCGTTGCGGTGCGATTCGGGGATCACCTCGTGGCTCACGGCGAACAACATGGCACCCGCCGCCGCCGCGAGGCCCCACGGCAGCAGCGTGCCGAACGTGCCCACTGCCACCGCGGCCACCAGCGCGAACACCGGTTCCACCAGGCCCGACGCCATGCCGATCAGCGCCGCCTTGCCGCGGCCCATGCCGGCCCCCACGAGGGCCAGCGCCACCACCAGGCCCTCGGGCACGTCCTGGATCGCGATGCCCATCGCCAGGCCGCTGGCGCCGGGCGCCCCGGCCCCGGCGGCCACCCCGACGGCCATGCCCTCGGGGATGTTGTGCAACACGATGGCGATGACAAACAGCAGCACACGCGCCGGCACTTGCGGGCGGGTGGCCTGGCCGTCGCTGTCGAAGTGGGCATGCGGCCAGGCGCGGTCGAGCCACAGCATGGCGAACACGCCGATCAGCACGCCGGCGCTCACCACGGCGCCCGAGCCCCATTTCGAATAGCCGAGGTCGCCCGCTGCGGCCAGCCCCGGCACCACGAGCGAGAACGCCGTGGCCGCGAGCATCACGCCGGCACCGAACCCGAGCATGCCGTCGGCGATGCGCACCGGGATGCTGCGGGTGATCAACACCGGGAACGCGCCCAGCGCGGTGGCCAGCGCACAGAGCAGGCCGCCCTGGAGGGCGCGCATCGCCTCGTCGCTCAGTGACCCCGGCAGGTGTTCGAAGGCCTGCAACCCCAGCAGCACGGCGCCCGTCAGCACGAGGGCGATGCCAGCCAGGCGGCGGGGGGAGGGGAGCGAAAGGGGCGGCATGTCGGGCTTCCTGTGTCGGACTGCCCTCATTCTCAATGAGAATCGTTCCTGTTTGAAGCCGCCTTTGGCTATGACCGGAATAGCCCGCAAGGAGGGCACGCCGAGGCGGTTGCTGGCAAACTCGGTTCATCGCCCGAACGGAGTCCGCGATGCTCAGACCGCCCGCCCGCTACCTCGTGATCATCGACGCCGACGGCGCCCGCACCGCGTTGCTGTTCACCGACCAGTTCCAGGACGCCGGAGAGTTCGATGCGTCGTCCGAGGAGGTGGCTGTGATGGTCAGGGGCTTGCGGCCCGCGCTGACCGCCACGGCCAGCGAGTGGGACCGCGCGCTGGCGGGCAGCAGCCGCCTGGACCGCCAGGCCGCCGAGGTCTACACGCTGGATGTGTGAATCTCAGCCGCCGGGTTTGGCCCGCGACTCGAACATCCGCTGCAGCACGCAGAACACGAACAGCAGCGCGCCGATCACGATCTTGGTCCACCAGGAGCTGAGGGTGCCGTCGAACATGATCAGCGTCTGGATCACGCCGAGGATCAGCACGCCGAACAGCGTGCCCACGAGGTAGCCCACACCCCCGGTCAGCAGCGTGCCGCCGATCACCACGGCCGCGATGGCATCCAGTTCCAGGCCCACGGCGTGCAGGCCGTAGCCCGAGAGCATGTAGAACGTGAGCACCACGCCGGCCAGCGCCGAGCAGAAGCCGCTCAGCGTGTAGACACCCACCACGGTGGCCTTCACCGGCAGCCCCATCAGCACCGCCGAATTCTCGTTGCCACCCACCGCGTAGACGGTGCGCCCGAACTGCGTGCAGTGGGCGATGAACACCCCCACGGCCACCACCACGATCGCGATCACCGCCCCGATGGACACCGACGCGTCGCCCCACACCGGGATGCGCAATTGCGCGAGTTCCGAGTAACCGGCTTCGGTGATGCTGATGGAGTCGATGCTGATCAGGTAGCACAGGCCGCGGGCGAGGAACATGCCGGCCAGTGTCACGATGAAGGGCTGCAGCCGGAACCGCTGGATCAGCACCCCCATCAGCGCCCCGAAACCGGTGCCCATCGCCAGCACCAGCGGGATGGCCACCCACGGGCTCCACTGGTGGCGCTCGATGGCCCAGGCCAGCACCATCGTGGTGAGGGCGATCACGGAACCCACCGACAGGTCGATGCCGCCGGACAGGATCACGAACGTCATGCCCACCGCGACGATGCAGAGGAACGCGTTGTCGATCAGCAGGTTCAGGAACACCTGCAGCGAAAAGAAGCCGGTGTACGAGACCGACCCCATCGTCATCATCGCGACGAACAGCGAGATGGTGACGGCCAGCGGCAGGTACTTGCGGTCGAACTGCCAGGGGCGGGACCCACCCGGGGCCTGGGGAGTGACGCTGGGCAGCGGGGAAGAGGCCATGGGCGTGCTCATGCGGAGACTCCCCCGACCGGGGCGCGTTGGACCAGCTGGCGCACGCTGGCGCGGAACTCGGCGGACTGCAGCAGCATCACGGCGAACACCACCGCGGCCTTGACGACGAGGTTGATTTCGGGCGGAACGCCCAACGAGTAGATGGCGTACGTCAGCGTCTGGATGATCAGCGCACCGATCACGCTGCCGGCGAGGCTGAAGCGCCCGCCGGTGAGCAGCGTGCCACCCAGCGTGACGGCCAGGATGGCGTCCAGCTCCAGCAGCTGGCCGGCGTTGTTGCCATCGGCACTCTTGACGTTGGAGCTGATCAGCAAACCCGCCACGCCGGCACAGATCCCGCAGAACGCGTACACCCACACCGTGATGCTCTTGGCCTTCACGCCGGCCACGTGGGCCGCCGACGGGTTGATGCCCACGGCCTGGATGAACAGGCCCAGCGCGGTGCGTGACATGGCGAGCGACACGATCGCGTACACGGCCGCCACGATGAACACCGAGAACGGCAGCCCGAGCAGGTAGCCGCTGCCGATGAAGAAGTAGGGTGCGTAGTAGATGGTGATGATCTGGCCATTGGTGACCAGCTGCGCAATGCCGCGGCCGGCCACCATCAGGATCAGCGTGGCGATGATGGGCTGCATGCCCACGCGGGCCACCAGCAAGCCGTTCCACACGCCGCACGCCAGCGCCACCCCGAGTGCGGCCACGATGGCCACCGGCATCGGCACGCGGCTCACGTGCGTGGCCACGCCGTCGTTGACGACCAACGTGCCGCCGATCATCCACGCAGCCAGCGCGGCCGAGATGGCCACCACGGCACCCACCGAGATGTCGATGCCGCGGGTGGCGATCACGAGGGTCATGCCGAGCGACACCAGCACGAGCGGCGCGGCGCGGTTCAGGATGTCGACCAGGCTGCCGTACAAGTGGCCGTCGCGCACCGACAGGTGCAGGAACTGTGGGTTGAACGCTGCATTGACGGCCAGCAGCAGCACGAGCGTGACAACCGGCCACACGAGGCGGTGTTTCATCAGCGTGTTCATGTCGTTTCTTCGGCGATGAGGTGGTAGACGGCTTGTTCACCACTGCCGGCGGGCAGTTCGCCCACCTTGTTGCGGTCGCGGAGCACGACGATGCGGTGCGAGACACGCACCACCTCGCTCATCTCCGACGAGATGAACAGCACGGCCATGCCGCCCTGGGCCAGCCGCAGGATCTCGTCCATGATCTCCTGCTTGGCGGCCACGTCGATGCCCCGCGTGGGTTCGTCGAGGATCAGCAGCGACGGGTCGGTGGCGAGCCAGCGGGCGAGCAGTGCCTTTTGCTGGTTGCCACCCGACAGCAGCCCGATGGGGGTTTCCACATCGTTGGTCTTGATGCCGAGGGCCTTGACGTATTTCTCGGCCAGGGCCTTCTGCTGCGCGTCCGACAGGCAGCGGCGCAGCCCGGCACGGGCCTGCAGCGCCAGGATGATGTTCTCGCGCACCGACAGCTCGGCCACGATGCCGTCGGTCTTGCGGTCCTCGGGGCACAGCGCGAGGCCGTGGCGCACCGCCTCGGCCGGGTTGGTGATCCGCGCGGCCTGGCCGCGCACGCGCACCTCGCCGCCATCGGGTGAGGCCAGCCCGAACAGCAGCCGCGCGAGTTCGGTGCGGCCGGACCCGAGCAGTCCACCGAGCCCCACCACCTCGCCGGCGCAAAGTTCGATGTCGATGGGCTGCAGCTGGCCGCGCTGTGAAAGCGCCGTGGTGGACACCACGGGCACGCGCTCTCGTTGGTCGTCGGGCACCGGGTTGACGGACTGGCCCTCGGCCAACTCGCGGCCCACCATGGCCGCGATCAGCGCCTTCGGCCCGAGCTGGGCCACCGGGTACTCGCCCACCAGCGTGCCGTTGCGCAACACGGTGATGCGGTCGGAGATGGCGTACACCTGCTCGAGGAAGTGCGTGACGAACAGGATGGCGAGACCTTCGTCCCGCAGCCGGCGCAACACGTCGAAGAGGCGCTGCACCTCGCCGGTGTCCAGGCTCGACGTGGGTTCGTCGAGGATCAACACCTTCGCCTCCACGCTGAGCGCGCGGGCGATGGCCACCATCTGCTGCACCGCCACCGAGTACGACGACAGCGTGCGGGTCACGTTGATGTCGAGGTTGAGCCGCGCGAGCAGCTCGCGGGCCTGGCGGTTCATGCCCGCCCAGTCGATGCGCCATGCCCCCAGGGCGCCAAGCCGCGGGTAGCGGCCCGCGAAGATGTTCTCGGCCACCGACAGGTTGGGGCAGAGGTTGACCTCCTGGTACACGGTGCTGATCCCGAGCGCCTGGGCCTGCTGCGGCGACCCGGGCCGAACGGGCTGCCCGTCGAGGGACATGGCACCGCCATCGGCCGCGTGCACACCGGTCAGCACCTTGATCAGCGTGGACTTGCCCGCACCGTTCTGGCCCATCAGCGCATGCACTTCGCCGGGGTACAGGCGAAGGCCCACCTGCTGCAGCACGGACACGCCGAAGAACCGCTTGTCGATGCCGGACAGCTCGAGCACGGGGCGGGGGGCCGGGTTGGTCATTTGTTCTTGTTGTAGACGTCGACGAACACGGCCGCCAGGAGGACCAGCCCCTTGATCACCTGCTGGTAGTCGATGCCGATGCCGAGGATGGACATGCCGTTGTTCATCACGCCCATCACGAAGGCGCCGATGACTGCACCCATCACCTTGCCGACCCCGCCGGAGGCGGATGCGCCGCCGATGAAACACGCGGCGATCACGTCGAGTTCGAAGCCCACGCCGGCCTTCGGCGTGGCGGTGTTCAGCCGTGCGGCGAACACAAGGCCCGCCAGCGCGGCCAGCACCCCCATGTTGACGAAGGTGTAGAACGACAGCCGCTGCGTCTTGATGCCCGACAGGCGCGCGGCCTTCTCGTTGCCGCCGAGCGCGTAGATGCGCCGGCCGATCGTGGTGCGGCTCGTGACGAAGTCATAGCCGAGCATCAGGACCGCCATCACCACCAGCACGTTGGGCAGGCCCCGGTACGACGACAGGATGTAGCTGATCAGCACCAGGATGCCGGCGAACAGCAGCGTGCGGCCGAGGAAGAAGAAGTAGGGTTCCTCTTCCATGCCGTGCTGGTTCTGCCGGGCGCGGCTGCGCAACTTGAAGGCCACCCACGCCACCGCAGCCAGCACGCCGATCAGCAGCGAGAAGAGGCGGATCGAGTCACCCTGGAACGGGTCGGGCAGGAAGCCGGAGCTGATGCGCTGGAACCCCTCGGGGAATGGCCCCACGGACTGACCCTGCAGCAGCGCGAGGGTCAGGCCCTTGAACACCAGCATGCCCGCGAGCGTGACGATGAACGACGGGATGCGGAAGAAGGCCACGAAAAAGCCCTGGCTGGCACCGATCAACGCACCCGCCAGCAGGCACAGCACGATGGTGATGAGGAAGTGCACCTGGTAGTCGACCATCAGCACCGCGGCCAGCGCGCCCACGAAGCCCACCACCGACCCCACGGAGAGGTCGATGTGGCCGGCCACGATCACGAGCAGCATGCCCAGCGCCATGATGACGATGTAGCTGTTCTGCAGGATCAGGTTCGTCAGGTTCAGCGGGCGCATCAGCGTGCCGTCCGTCATGAACTGGAAGAACCCCATGATGAGGATCAGCGACGCGAGCATGCCGTACTCGCGGAAGTTGTTTTTCAGGAATCCGGCGTAGGAGCGCGCGGGTTCCGCATCGGGGGCGCCAGGGGCGCCGGAGGAGAGAACTTTGTCCATGGTGTCAGTAGCTCGAGGTGACGATCGCTCGCATGATCTTTTCCTGTGACGCTTCGGCCGCGGTGAATTCACCGACGAACCGCCCTTCATTCATGACGCAGATCCGGTCGCACATGCCCAGCAGTTCGGGCATCTCCGACGAGATCATCACGATGCATTTGCCTTCCGCGGCCAGCTTGGCCACGAGCGTGTAGATCTCGAACTTGGCCCCCACGTCGATGCCGCGGGTGGGTTCGTCGAGGATCAGCACCTCGGGGTTCGTGAACAGCCATTTGCCGAGCACCACCTTCTGCTGGTTGCCGCCCGACAGGTTCACGACCTTCTGCATCACGCTGCTGCACCGGATGCGCAGGCTGCGGCGAAACTCCTGCGCCACGTTGTGTTCGCGCGCGTGGTCGATGACGCCGCGGTTGGCCACGCCGGGCAGGTTCGCGAGGCTGATGTTCTCGCGGATGGGGTCTTCCAGCACGAGGCCGAGGCCCTTGCGGTCTTCGGTCACGTACGCGATGCCGTGGGCGATGGCCTTCTGCACCGTGCTCACGTCCACCGGGGTGCCGTTCAAGCGCACCTCGCCGGTGATGCGCTGGCCGTACGACCGGCCGAACACGCTCATGGCGAGTTCGGTGCGCCCCGCGCCCATCAGGCCGGCGATGCCGACGATCTCGCCGCGCCGGGCGTGGAAGGCCACGTTCTTGATGACCTGGCGATCGGCGTGCACCTCGTGGTAGACGCTCCAGTCCCGCACCTCGAACACGGTCTCCCCGATGTCGGGCGTGCGTTTCGGGTAGCGGTCGGCCATCTCGCGGCCCACCATGCTGCGGATCACGTGGTCCTCGCTGACGGGGCCCTTGCGGCAGTCGAGTGTTTCCACCGTGCGGCCGTCGCGCAATACGGTGATGGCGTCGGCCACCTTCGAGATCTCGTTGAGTTTGTGCGAGATCAGGATGCAGGCGATGCCATGCGACTTGAGTTCGAGCAGCAGCGACAGCAACGCATCACTGTCGCTCTCGTTCAGGCTCGCGGTGGGTTCGTCGAGGATCAGCAGCCGCACGTCCTTCGACAGCGCCTTGGCGATCTCGACGAGCTGCTGCTTGCCCACGCCCAGCTGCGTGACGGGGGTGGCCGGCGATTCGTCCAGGCCCACCTTCTTCAGCAGCGCGCGGGTTTTCGCGAACGTGGTGCCGGCGTCGATGACACCGTACCGGTGTTGTTCGTTGCCGAGGAACATGTTCTCGGCGATGGACAGGAGCGGCACGAGGGCGAGCTCCTGGTGGATGATGATGATGCCGAGGGCTTCGCTGTCGGCGATGTCCTCGAACGCGCAGGACTGGCCTGCAAAACGGATCTCGCCGCCGTAGCTGCCGCTCGGGTACACCCCGCTCAGCACCTTCATCAGCGTTGATTTACCGGCGCCGTTTTCACCGACAACGGCATGGATTTCACCAGGGCGCACCCGCAGGTCGACGCCGTCCAGCGCTTTCACGCCTGGGAATTCCTTGCGGATGTCGTGCATCTCGAGGAGGGCTTCGGTCATGGCTACTTCAAGTCTTGGAACAAGCCCGCCTTGTGCCGGGGCACAAGGCGGGCGATCAGGAGAACACGCTTAACGCAGCTGGCTTTCCGTGTAGTAGCCGCTGCCCACCAGCACCTGCTTGTAGTTCGCGGCGTCGACGCTCACGGGCTTGAGCAGGTAGGACGGAACGACCTTGACACCGTTGTTGTAGGTCTTGGTGTCGTTGATGGGCACGGTCTTGTTGGTCAGCACCGCGTCCACCATGTTGGCGGCCACCTTGGCCAGCTCGCGGGTGTCCTTGAACACCGTGGAACGCTGTTCACCGCGCAGCATCGACTTGACCGACGCGATCTCCGCGTCCTGGCCGGTCACGACCGGGAAGGGTTGTTGTGCCGAGCCGTAGCCCACGCCCTTGAGCGACGACAGGATGCCGATGCTCAGGCCGTCGTACGGCGACAGCACGGCGTCCACGCGGCCCTTGGTGTAGTAGGCGCTCAGGATGTTGTCCATGCGTGCCTGGGCCACCGCACCGTCCCAGCGCAGCGTGGAAACCTTCTGCATCCCGACCTGCTTGCTGCCCACGACGAGCTTGCCGCTGTCGATGTAGGGCTTGAGCACCGACATCGCGCCGTCGTAGAAGAAGAAGGCGTTGTTGTCGTCCGGCGAACCGCCGAAGAGCTCGATGTTGAACGGACCCTTCTTGTTCTTCAGGTCGAGCGCCTGCTCGATGTAGCCGGCCTGCAGCACCCCCACCTGGAAGTTGTCGAACGTGGCGTAGTAGTCGACGTTCTTCGAGCCGCGGATCAGGCGGTCGTACGAAATGACCTTGATGCCGCGGTCGGCGGCCTTCTGCAACGCATCCGACAGCGTGGTGCCGTCGATCGCGGCGATCACGAGGACCTTCACGCCCTTGGTGATCATGTTCTCGATCTGGGCGAGCTGGTTCGGGATGTCGTCGTCGGCGTACTGCAGGTCGGCCTTGTAGCCCTTTTCCTTCAGGGACTTGACCATGCTGTCGCCGTCGGCGATCCAGCGGGCGGAGGACTTGGTCGGCATCGAGACGCCGATCGTGCCCTTGTCCTGGGCCATCGACGGCAGGGCCACGGCGGTCATTGCAAACAGCAGGCTGGCCAGGGCGGTACGGCGTTGAAACTTCTTCATGATGATCTCTCTCTCTTCGTGGTCAGGTCAGTACTTCCGTTTCGGGAACTCGCGCGCGGCGGTTTCCATCGGGAAGATCGATTCTTCGGTAACGATGCGCTTCGGCAGGGGCTTGCCGGCCACCAGGTCCTTCGTGGCGGCCATCAGTTGCGGGCCCAGCAGCGGGCTGCATTCGACGGTGACGTCGAGCTTGCCGGCCATCATGGCTTCGAAGGCACCCTTGACGGCGTCGATCGAGATGATGGTGATGTCCTTCGACGGCTTCAGGCCGGCTTCCTCGATGGCCTGGATGGCGCCGATGGCCATGTCGTCGTTGTGTGCGTACAGCACGTTGATCTTCTTGCCCTCGGCCTTGAGGAAGGCTTCCATGACTTCCTTGCCCTTGGCGCGGGTGAAGTCACCGGTCTGCGAGCGGATGATCTTGATGCGCGGTNATCTTCTTGCCCTCGGCCTTGAGGAAGGCTTCCATGACTTCCTTGCCCTTGGCGCGGGTGAAGTCACCGGTCTGCGAGCGGATGATCTTGATGCGCGGTTCGGCCTTGATGGCTTCCTCGAAGCCCTTCTTGCGGTCGATCGCCGGGGCGGAACCCACGGTGCCCTGGAGCTCGACGACGTTGACGTCGCCAGTCTTGCCCTTGACCTTGTCGACGAGCCAACGGCCGGCCTTGCGGCCTTCCTCGGTGAAGTCCGAGCCCATGAACGTCACATAGAGCGACGTGTCCTTGCTGTCGACGGCGCGGTCGGTGAGGATCACCGGGATCTTCGCTGCCTTCGCCTCGCGCAGCACGGTGTCCCAACCCGACTCCACCACCGGCGAGAACGCGATCACGTCCACCTTCTGGGCGATGAACGAGCGGATGGCCTTGATCTGGTTTTCCTGCTTCTGCTGGGCGTCGGAGAACTTCAGCTCGATGCCGGCCTCCTTCGCCGCCGCCTTCACCGATTCGGTGTTCGCAGTTCGCCATTCGCTCTCGGCGCCGATCTGACTGAAACCAAGCACGATCTTTTTCTGCGCGTAGCCAGTCAGGGGCCACGCGGTGGTCAACGAGGCAGCGGCCAGCGCTGCGAAGAGTGTGCGTCTCTGGAATTTCATGGATGTCCTCGCAAGGTTCATGGATTGGCCTGCGGTCTTGTGCCGCAGTGTCGAAATCGGATGGGTGTGGCGTTCTCCTAGGTCGGGTGAAAGGGGGCGGATCAGGCCAGGGTGTAGGCCGTCTTCACGGTGGTGTAGAACTCGGCCGCATAACGGCCTTGCTCGCGCGACCCGTGGCTGGACTCCTTGCGTCCGCCGAAGGGCACGTGATGGTCGACCCCCGCGGTCGGGAGATTGACCATGGTCATCCCCACTTGCGCATTGCGCTTGAAATGAGTTGCGTACTTGAGCGACGTGGTGCAAATGCCGGCACACAGGCCGAACGGCGTGTCGTTCGCGAGAGACAGGGCGTGTTCGTAGCCATCGGCGCGGATCACGCAGGCCACCGGCCCGAAGATCTCCTCACGCGCCACGCGGTGATGCGACTGTGCGAGGAACAGGGCGGGGCTCATGAAGTGGCCGCGGGTCTGGCGCTGCAGCGTGTCGCCGCCCACCAGGTGCTCGGCGCCTTCGTCGCGGGCGATCTCGAGGTAGCTCAGGTTCTGCTGCAGCTGGTGGTCGTCCACCACCGGGCCGATCTGGGTGTCGCGTTGCAGGGCGTGACCCACCTTCAGGGCGGCGGTGCGTTCGCGCAGGCGGGCCACGAACCGGTCATGGATGCCGGCGTCCACGATGATCCGGCTCGACGCCGTGCAGCGCTGGCCCGTCGAGTAGAAGGCGCCGTTCAGCGTACATTCGACCGCCAGTTCCAGGTCGGCGTCGGCCAGCACCACGAGGGGGTTCTTGCCCCCCATCTCGAGCTGGACCTTGGCGCCGCGTTCGGCGGTGGCCTTCAGGATCTGCCGCCCGGTACCCACCGACCCGGTGAAGCTGATGGCATTGACGAGCGGGCTGTCGACCAGGGCCTGGCCCACCTGGCGGCCGCTGCCCATCACCAGGTTGAACACCCCCGCGGGCAGCGTGGCCCGGCTGATGATCTCGGCCAGCGCCCAGCCGCAGGCCGGCACCAGCTCGGCCGGCTTGAACACCACGCTGTTGCCGAAGGCGAGTGCGGGGGCGATTTTCCAGGCGGGGATGGCCAGCGGGAAGTTCCACGGCGCGATGATGCCCACCACGCCTACCGGCTCGCGGGTGATCTCCACGTCCACGCCGGCACGCACCGACGCCAGCCGCTCGCCACCCTGGCGCAGCGCCTCGCCGGCAAAGAACTTGAAGATGTTCCCGGCGCGCACGGTTTCACCCACCGCCTCGGCCAGGGTCTTGCCTTCCTCGCGGGCCAGCAGCTCGCCGAGTTCGTCCTTGCGGGCGATCAGCTCGCTGCCAATCTGGTCCAGCGCGTCGAAGCGCCGCTGCGGCGTGCTCTGGGCCCAGGTGCTGCTGGCGTCGGCCGCGGCACGGATCGCGTTGTCGGTCTGGTTCTTGTCGGCGCGGGCGTACTCGGCCACCACGTCGTCGAGGTCCGACGGGTTGGTGCTGATGCCGGTGGTGACACCGGTTTCCCAGCGGCCGTTGAAGTAGTTCTTGCAGGTGAGGGTTGCCATTGCAGGCCTCACAGCGGTTGGACACCGCCGATCGCGAACCCCGCGGCGGCCACGGCCAGCGGGTTCACGAGCGGGGCGCCCAGGTCAGGCAGGTCGATCTCGAAGCGGTCACCCGGTTCGACCTTGATGCCGTCGGCGAAGCTCAAGGTCGAGGTGCCGAAGAAGTGCAGGTGCACGTCGCCCGGGCGGCGGTGGGCCGCGTACTTGAAGTGATGGTATTCCAGGTTGGCGATCGAATGGCACATGTTCGCGTCGCCGGTCAGGAACGGCTTCTCCCACACCACGTTGTCGCCGCGGCGCACGCGGCTCGTGCCGGCCAGGTGGTCGGGGAGGGCGCCGGTGCGCAGTTCCGGCCCCACGGCGCAGGCGCGCAGCTTGGAGTGGGCGAGGTACAGGTAGTTCTGGCGTTCAGTCACGTGGTCCGAGAACTCGTTGCCGATCGCAAAACCCAGGCGGTGCGGGGTGCCGTCGTCGCCGATCAGGTAGAGGCCCACGAGTTCGGGCTCCTCGCCGCCGTCGAGCGCGAAGTCGGGCATCACGAGGGCTGCGCCCGGGGCGGCCACGATCTGGCCATCGCCCTTGAAGAACCACTCGGGCTGCGCGCCGGGCTGGCCGCCGGTGGGCCGGCCGCCGTCCACGCCCCACTTGAACATGCGCATGGAGTCCGACAGCGCGTTGTCGTCGCCGGAGAGCTTCTGGTGCATGGCGTCGCGGGTGGCGGCACTGCCCAGGTGGGTGAGCCCGGTGCCGGTGACGAGGCAGTGGGCCGGGTCGGGGTGGGTCAGCGGCGGCAGCACGCGGCCGTCGGCCAGCAGGCGGGCGTAGGGAATGGTGTCGCCGGTGGGTTCAGCCACGGCGTCGAGCGTGGTGCGGCGGGCAAGGGCGGTCCGGGCCACCTCGTACGTGCTGCGGTGGCCGGCAAGCCGGCGCACCCCAAGGCCGGCGTCGTCGACCTGGCCTACGTTCGGGGTGCCGTCGTCATCGAGGAACTGGATCAGTCGCATGGTTCGAGGAGTGCTTGGGGACAAGGTGCCGCATCCTACGAATCGCTGAGATATCTTTCTAATAGATATTTGGTCAGTTCCGATATACGATCTTGAATCGACGTAAACCCTTATGACGAACTACACCCATTGGTTCATCCGCGCGCGCCTCAAGACGCGCCAACTGCTTCTCCTCGTGGCGCTGGCCGAGGAGGGCAACATCCACCGTGCGGCCCAGGTGCTGAACATGACCCAGCCGGCGGCCTCCAAGCTGCTCAAGGACCTGGAGGACGTGCTCGAGGTCTCGCTGTTCGACCGGCTGCCGCGTGGCATGCGGCCCACCTGGTACGGGGAAACCATGATTCGCCACGCCCGCGTGGCGCTCGCGAGCCTGAACCAGGCGCACGACGAGGTCGAGGCGTTGAAGGCCGGGCGGTTCGGCCAGGTGAGCGTGGGGTCCATCACGGCGCCCGGGCTCGTGCTGTTGCCGCCGGCGGTGGCGCTGGTCAAGCAGGAGCACCCGAGCCTGCGCGTGTCGCTGCAGATCGAAACGAGTGACGTGCTGATGGAGCGCCTGGTGCACGGCAAGCTCGACATGCTGGTGTCGCGCCTCTTTGCACAGCACGACAAGAGCGACCTCCGCTACGAGGTGCTCACGGAGGAGCCGGTGTGTGCCATCACCCGGCCAGGCCATCCGCTGCTCGGGGTGGCCAACCTCACGCTCCGGGACGCCCTGAGTTCGGGCTGGATCGTGCCGCCGGCGGGCAGCATCCTGCGCCACCGGTTCGACCTGATGTTCCAGGAGGTGGGGCTCGAAGCCCCCATCAACGTCATCGAGACGTCGGCGCTGCTGTTCACCACGAAGATGCTGCAGCAGAGCGACATGATCGGCGTGGTGGCCACCGACGTGGCCAAGTACTACCAGGCGCACGGCATCGTCTCCATCCTGCCGATGGAGCTGCCGTGCCACATGGACGCCTTCGGCATCATCACCCGCACCGACAAGCTGCTGTCGCCAGCGGCCAAGGTGATGCTCAAGGCCCTGAAGGCGGCCGCCGTCAGCGTGTACGGCAGCCGCTTCGACCCGCTGGCCCCCGACTGATCAGCTCCAGCCGGCGTCCACCTTGAATTCCTGCGCGGTGCACATGGCCCCGTCGTCGGACGCCAGGAACAGCACCATGCGGGCCACGTCCGACGGCTGGAGCTTGTCGGGCAGGCACTGGTTGCGCTTCAGTTCTGCCTCGCCTTCGGCGTCGAGCCAGAGCTTCACCTGCCGATCGGTCATGACCCAGCCCGGCGACACGGTGTTGACGCGGATGCGGTCCGCGCCGAGGCTGTCGGCCAGCCCGCGCGTGAGCCCGTTGACCGACGACTTCGCGATCGCGTAGCAGGGGTAGGCCCCGGCCTTCGTCTGCCAGCCGGTGGAGCCGAGGTTGACGACCGACCCGCCGCCGAGCCGGCGCATGCCGGGCGCCACCGCCTGGATGGCAAAAAACGCCGGCCGCTCGTTGATGCTCATGCGGCTGTCGTAGTACGCTGGCGTGACCGACTCGAGGGTGTGCCGGTCGTCGCTCGCAACGTTGTTCACCAGTGCGGCGAAGTCGCCGCCGAGCGCCGTTGCGGCATCGGTCACGGCCTGCTGAAGCGCCGCGATGTCGCGCACGTCGCAGGGGCGCCACCAGGGCGCCGGGTGGCCGGCCGCGGCGAGGTCTTCGGCCAGTGCGCGGCTCTCGGGTTCGGCGATGTCGATGAACGCCACCAGGGCGCCTTGTTCGGCAAACGCCTGGACGATCGCGGCGCCGATGCCGGAGCCGCCCCCGGTGACGAAGACGCGCCGGCCGCGCAGGCTGGGGTAGGTGGCGAGGGTGGAAAGGGGTGTGGAGGCCATGGAATCCTGTCGATATTGCAAAATCGGTATGTCAGGTAATTAATTTGTTATTTTTCTATTATCAATGTGCCTTGCTAGGATGCGGCGCGTCAAGGGGCTTGTGTTTGTGAGCCGCCGCCTACCCTCCGAAGGATTGCACGATGGATTCCCAGAAGCCCAAGCCCAAGTACCCGTTCCGCCGCAGCCAAGCCTGGTTCGGCAAGTCGGACCGCGATGGGTTCATGCACCGCAGCTGGATCAAGAACCAGGGGTACCCGCACGACGAGTTCGACGGCCGCCCGGTGATCGGCATCTGCAACACGTGGAG
>NZ_LMDI01000016.1 GCF_001425785.1 Rhizobacter sp. Root1221
TTGAGTTGGCGCTCTGGGATTTATCCCAAACAGCGAGTGCTCGCAACAACTTACGTGACCTCGGTCCAATTTATTCCGGACAGTAGTGGGCGAAAGCCGGGACCCACTGAAGGCAGGCGCGCCACGGCCCCGGTGGGCCCCGACTTTCGTCGGGGTGACCCGAGATTTTCCCCGGACAGCAGTGGGCGTTCGCCGGGGTGACCTGCGCAGCTGTCAGCCCTTCGGCTCGAACCGAATGCTCGCCAGCGTCACGTGGTTGCCCCCGCGGCGCTGGGCTTCCAGCAGCGCGGCGTCGGCCGCCGACAGCAGTTCGTCCTGGCTGTGGGCGGTGTGCGGGAAACTTGCCACACCCATCGACACCGTGAACCCGAGATCGTGCCCGTTGAGCATGACGATCTGGGTGGCGCACTGGCGGCGCAGGCCTTCCATGCGCGAATGGGCCGTGGCCAGGCCCACGCCGGAGAGCAGCACCGCGAAGCGGTCTTCGCTCAGCCGGCAGGACGCATCCATGGCGCGGGTGTTGCTGCGGAGCAGCCGGCCCAGGGCCTCGAGCACACGCAAGCGGGCCTCGGAACCCAGCGCGAGTGCCTCCTCGCTGAGTGGGTCGAGTGCCACCGACACCATCGCGAACTCGCGGTGTTCGCGGGAAGACAGGTCCACCTCGCGGCGCAACTGGTCGTCGAAGTGACCACGCTGGTAGAGCCCCGTGGCGCGGTCGCGCAGCGACTGGTCCTGGGCCTCGCGGCGCTGGGCCTCGGCCGCCTGCTGCTGGGCCTCGAGCTGGGACAGCGCGAGTTGCAACTGGCTCTCTTGCTGCCGCTGCGACGTCAGGTCGAGCCACAACACCGCGAGGAACCGGGGCGTGCCGCCATCGCGGGCAGCCAGCGGCAAGCGGGTGACGCTGTACTCGCGCTTGACATCGCCGTCGTCGATGCGGTGCTCGCTCACCTGGGGCACGGTCTGCACCATGGCGGACTGGTCGGCGGTACGGAGCGCCGTCACGAGGTCGGGCGGTACCCAGTCGTCGTCGGTGAGGCCCACCAGCGGGCGGCCGGCCAGCGCGTCCATGCGGGCGTTGACATTCACATAGCGGCCGGAGGCCGCTTCCTTGATCGCGAACAGCGCATCGGCGCGCTCGATGAGCGTCAGCAGCACCACCCCCCAGGCTTCGGGTGCCAGGCCGAGGGCAAGCGCCAGCCCACCGGCGTGTTCGGCACGCGCAGACAGGGCCAGCTGATTGGAATCCGTCATTCGTTCTTTCGTCGATGCCCGCAGACCTGTCGGGACACGGGCCCAGGCCCGGTTGCCGCATTTGTCGGATGAATTGTCAGGGTGGCCATTAATGCACCGCCCGACCGATCTGGGAACCCCTACCTTTGATCATAGCGGCGAGGGGCGGGCGGCGGTCCGCCTCCTCCCCAAACCATGGGGGTGAAAAAGTCTCAACTCGTAGCATCGGTTGATGATGGGCCCAGGGTGCCCGCCCCAAAACCGGACAGCGTTGGCAACCCCGCCCCTTCTTGGAACCTCGGATGCCCCGAAGGCTGGCATGGCTTTCGCATCGGACATGGGACAACAACGATCGACGCCCGAGTTTGGGGCGCGAGACATCACCTGAGGATCACCGTGTCTGGTTTCAAAGCCTTCCTGAAGACGGGGCACAGCCCCACCCTGTTCGCTTCGTTCCTTTACTTCAGCTTCTCGTGCTGCATCTGGGTTCTGAACGGCGCCATGGCACCGTTCATCAGCGAGACCTACCAGCTGACACCGGGCCAGAAGGGCCTGATGCTCTCCATCCCGATCATCGCGGGCGCCCTGATGCGCTTCCCGCTCGGGGTGCTGGCCCAGTACATCGGCCGCAAGAACGCCACCCTCGTCGAGATGGGCCTGATCGCCGTCGCGATGCTGTTCGGCTTCTTCTACGTCAGCTCGTTCAACGACCTGCTGGCCATGGGCGTGCTGCTCGGCATCGCCGGGGCCAGCTTCGGCGTCGCGCTGTCACTGGGTTCAGGCTCGTTCCCGCCGCGCCACAAGGGCCTCGCGATGGGCCTGGTGGGTGCCGGCAACATCGGCACGGCGGTGTCCGTGCTGGTGGCCCCCCCTCTGGCACAGGCCTTCGGCTGGCAGGCGGTCTACGGCTTCGCCGCTGGCGCCATCGCGATCCCGATGGTTGTCATGATCATCTTCGCCCAGGAACCGCCCGACGTCGACACCCACGCCAGCTTCCGCGAACACATCGCGTGCCTGTTCGAAAAAGATGGCTGGGCGTTCAGCGTGATCTACGGCATCACCTTCGGCGGGTTCATCGGCCTCACCACCTTCTTGCCCACCTACTACTTCGACCAGTTCGGCGTCAGCAAGGTGGAAGCCGGTCAGTTGACGATGCTGGCCGCCTTCATGGGCGCCACCGTGCGCGTGTTCGGTGGCTGGATCTCCGACCGCCTGGGCGGCATCAACACGCTGACCGCCGTGCTGGTGACGGTGTGCGTGACCCTCGTGGCCTGCGGCTTCGCGGGCCATTCGCTCGCCCTCTCGACGCTGTTGTTCATGGTGTGTTTCGCCGCCCTCGGCGCGGGCAACGGCGCGCTGTTCCAGCTGGTGCCGCTGCGCTGGCCGCTGAGCACGGCCGTGGCGGGCTCGATGATCGGCGAGATCGGCGCGCTCGGCGGCGGCCTGGTGCCCAACGCCATGGGCCAGTCGAAGCAGCAGACCGGCACCTACCTGTGGGGCTTCCTGTTGTTCGCCGCACTCGCCTTCATCGTGCTGATCATGATGCGCCGCATGCAGCTGCGCTGGACGCGCACCTGGGCCGAAAAGGGCGGCCGCGCCCGCGCGCACTGACCCGCGCCCGGGGCGGCACCCGCCGCCCCGGCGGTGTTCAGTTCTTCGGCAGGAAGAGCAGCCAGTACATCAGCATCAGGTTGAAGAGCACCGACACGGCGAACGCCACCTGCCACAGCACCACCGGGTCACGCACTGCAATGGGGGTGCCGCCCTGCGCCAAAAGAGGGCGCGACGCCCCGCGTTCGAGCGCCAGCCCGAACTCCTCCGCCGTCTCGAAGCGCTGGCGCTTGTCCAGCGAGATCGCCTTCAGCACCACGTGATCGAGCCAGATGGGCACGTCCGGACGCAGCCGCGACGGTGGCTTCGGGTCGCGCCGGTAGCGCAGCTTCTGGTACGGCTCGATGTCACCGAACGGCAGGTTGCCTGTCAGCAACTGGTACAGCGAGACACCGAGCGCGAAGAGGTCGGTCTGCGGGTCGACGGGCTCGTCGTCCCACAGCTCCGGGTTCATGTAGCTCGGCGTGCCGCCGTGCAGGCTGCGGTGTTCCGCGGGCTCGTTGCCCGACACCGCCACCCCCAGGTCGAGCAGGCGCAGTTCGCCGTCGTCGCCCAGGTGCAGGTTGGCCGGCTTGATGTCGCGGTGGATCACGCCCAGCCGGTGCAGCCGGCCGATGGACCGGGCCGCACTCTGCGCCCACGACACCACCTCGGCCACGCCAAACCCGCCAGGGCCCCGCTTCGCCGCCAGTTGGTCGAGCGTCTGGCCCGTGTGCCAGTCGAACAGCAGGTAGAACGCCGTGGCATCCACCACGTCGTGCAGGCGCACGAACCCCGCCCCGGTGCCGGCCCGCTCGCCCACCCGCGCGCCGAGCCAGGCCTCGTGGGCCAGCATGGCCCGCTCCTGCGGGTCGCTCGCACGCGACGGGTGCAGCGTCTTCAGGGCCCGCAGCCCGCCGTCGGCCTTCGAGCGCACCTGATAGAGCAGGTGCACGTCGGTGTCGGCAATCAATGAGGTGACGGTCAGGCCGTCGAGCGTGTCCCCCACCTTCAGCCGGGGCGGCACCGGCAGCAGCCGGCTTTGCACCAGGGCATCTTCCAGCCGGGACCGCGCCAGCCCGCGCACCCGCAGCACGAGTGCGGTGACGTTGTCGCTCGCCCCACCCGCGAGGGCCGCGGCCACGATCGCCTCGCTGCCCTCGGCCGCCGTGCCGGTGGCCACGAGGGCCCGCAACCGCGCCGGGGGCAGCCGGCCGTGGGCACCGTCGGACAAGAGCACGAAGGTGTCGCCCAGCTGCAGTTCACCCTGGAGGTAGTCGACCCGCACCGCGTCGTCCTGCCCCATCGCACGGGTCAGCTGGCTGCGCAGGTCGGGGTGGTCGATGACGTGGTCCTGGGTGAGCTGCTGGCAGTCGTCACCGCGCACCAGATAGGCCCGTGTGTCACCCACGTGAGCCACCGTCCAGGTGTGCCCCCGCAGCGCCAGCGCCGTGAGCGTGCTCATGGCCGCACCGACGTGGCGCCGGTTGTGCGCCGCGAGCCACGCGTTCTGGGCCGCGATGATGCGGTCGAGCACCACGGTGGTGTCCCACGTGGGCGGTGCCCCGAAATAGTCCTGCACCAGCGTCATCACGCTGGTCTGGGCGGCCATGCGCCCCTCGCCGCCGGCCGACACCCCGTCGGCGATGGCGGCAATGAACCCGAGCGCCTCCTCGTGGGGCGCCGGCGGCACGGCGGCGCAGAAATCCTCGTTGCGGTCACGCGGGCCCGGATCGCTGCGGTAGCCGATGTCGATGTCGAAGCTCATGGGTGGGTGTCAAAGGCACTGTTTCGGTGCCGAGCGGGAAAGTGAACAGGGGCAAGCAAGATGTCTGCCCGTAAACAGTGCGCCAGGCACCAGATTGCGCCCCAAGCGTGCGCCACGAACTGGCATCGTGTTTGCTTCTGAGAGGTGACTGAGGACACCCGTCAGAGGAAGATCGGCATGAAAAAGATGAAGTTGGTGATGGTGGGCAACGGCATGGCCGGCGTTCGCACGCTGGAAGAACTGCTGAAGATCGCCCCCGATCTGTACGACATCACGGTGTTCGGCGCCGAACCTCACCCCAATTACAACCGCATCCTGCTGTCCCCGGTGCTCGCCGGCGAACAGACCCTCGACGAGATCGTGCTGAACCCCCTCAGCTGGTACGAAGAGAACCACATCACGCTGCACCTCGGCAAGAAGGTGGTCGACATCGACCGCCGCAAGCGCATCGTGCGCGCCGACGACGGCACCGAAGCCTCCTACGACCGCCTGCTGATCACCACCGGCTCCAACCCCTTCATCCTGCCCGTTCCCGGCAAGGACCTCGACGGTGTCATCGCCTACCGCGACATCGCCGACACCAACACGATGATCGAGGCCGCCACGAAGTACAAGCACGCCGTGGTCATCGGCGGCGGCCTGCTGGGCCTCGAGGCCGCCAACGGCCTGATGCTGCGTGGCATGCAGGTCACGGTGGTGCACGTGGCCCCCTGGCTGATGGAGCGCCAGCTCGACGAAACCTCCGGCGGCCTGCTGCGCAAGTCGCTCGAATCGCGCGGCCTCAAGTTCCTGATGGGCGCCAACACGCAGGCCCTGATCGGCGACCCCACCGGCCGCGTGATGGCCGTGCAGTTCAAGGACGGCACCGAGGTGCCGGCCGACCTGGTGGTGATGGCCGCCGGCATCCGCCCCAACACCGAACTCGCCGAGAAGATCGGGCTGCACTGCAACCGCGGCATCGTGGTCACCGACACGATGCAGACCATCACCGACCCGCGCATCTACTCGGTGGGCGAATGCGCGGCCCACCGCGGCATCGCCTACGGCCTCGTGGCCCCGCTGTTCGAACAGGGCAAGGTGTGCGCCACGCACCTCGCCGAGTTCGGCATCGGCCGCTACCTCGGCTCGCAGACGTCCACCAAGCTGAAGGTCACTGGCATCGACCTGTTCTCCGCCGGCAACTTCATGGGGGGCGAAGGCTGCGAAGAGATCCTGATGAGCGACCCGTACGGCGGCGTCTACAAGAAGCTCGTCATCAAGGATGACCAGCTCGTTGGCGCGTGCATGTACGGCGACACCGTGGACGGCAGCTGGTACTTCAAGCTGCTTCGGGAAGGCCGCAAGGTCAGCGACATCCGCGACAAGCTGATGTTCGGCGAATCCAACATCGGCGACACCGGCCACCAGGGCCAGAGCAAGGCCACCGCCATGGCCGACACCGACGAGGTGTGCGGCTGCAACGGTGTCACGAAGGGGGCCGTCTGCAAGGCCATCCAGGAGAAGGGCCTGTTCACGCTGGAGGACGTTCGCAAGCACACGAAGGCCAGCGCCTCGTGCGGCTCCTGCACGGGCCTCGTCGAGCAGCTGCTGATGTTCACCGCCGGCGGTGACTACTCGGCCACGCCGAAGAAGAAGGCCATGTGCGGCTGCACCGACCACAGCCACGAGGAAGTGCGCCAGGCCATCCGCGACCAGAAGCTGCTCACCATCGACGACGTGTACCAGTCCATGGCCTGGCGCACCCCGAACGGCTGCTCGAGCTGCCGCCCGGCCGTCAACTACTACCTGATCAGCACCTGGCCCAAGGAGGCCAAGGACGACCCGCAATCGCGCTACATCAACGAACGCAGCCACGCCAACATCCAGAAGGACGGCACGTACTCCGTCATCCCGCGCATGTGGGGCGGGGTCACCACGGCCGACGAACTGCGCCGCATCGCCGACGCCGCCGACAAGTACAAGGTGCCCACCATCAAGGTCACCGGCGGCCAGCGCATCGACCTGCTGGGCGTGAAGAAGGAAGACCTGGTCGACATCTGGCACGACATCGGCATGCCCAGCGGCCACGCCTACGCCAAGGCGCTGCGCACGGTGAAGACCTGCGTGGGGTCCGAATGGTGCCGCTTCGGCACCCAGGACAGCACCCAGCTCGGCATGGACCTGGAACGCGCGATGTGGAAGATGTACGCGCCGCACAAGGTCAAGTTCGCGGTGAGCGGCTGCCCGCGCAACTGCGCCGAGTCCGGCATCAAGGACGTCGGCATCATCGGTGTCGATTCCGGCTGGGAAATGTATGTGGCCGGCAACGGCGGCATCAAGACCGAAGTGGCCCACTTCCTCGTCAAGCTCAAGACGGCCGAAGAGGTCATGGAATACACCGGGGCGTTCTGCCAGCTCTACCGCGAGGAAGGCTGGTACCTCGAGCGCACCGTGCACTACGTGAACCGCGTGGGCCTCGACCACGTGAAGAAGAAGATCCTCGACGACGCCGAGGGGCGCAAGGCGCTGTGGGAACGCCTGCAGTTCTCGCTCGACGGCGAACCCGATCCCTGGTTCGAGTTCGACAAGGCGGCCGTGGACACGCGGCAGTTCGCGCCCGTGGCCGCCATCTCCTGACCCGCCCGGCGTCCGTCCGTTTACGATCCGCCGGCCGGCCCGCACCGCGGGCTGCCGGTTCAACACGTTGGAAGCACCATGAGTGACTGGAAGACCATCTGCAAGGTCGACGACATCCCCGTGCTGGGGTCGCGCCGCGTGGCGCGCCAGGGCCACACCGACGTCGCCGTGTTCCGCAACGCCGAGAACAAGGTGTTCGCCCTCCTCGACCGCTGTCCGCACAAGGGCGGTCCGCTGAGCCAGGGCATCGTGTTCGGCGAGTCCGTCGCCTGCCCGCTGCACAACTGGACCATCGGCCTCGCCGACGGCTGCGCCCGGGCCCCCGACGTGGGCTGCACGCAGGCGTTCACCGTCCACCTCGACGGCGACCAGGTGCAGCTTTCGCTGAACGAACTGCGCACCCTCGGCCTGGGTGCCCACCTCGACGCCCCCGCCAATGCGGGGGCCGCTTGACCTTTTCCGGACTTCCCGTTCCCATGCTCCCTTTCACTGAGGCCCTCGATGGCTGAGACCCGTTCCACCTGCCCGTACTGCGGCGTCGGTTGCGGCGTGATCATCGAGTCACAAGGCGCACAGATCACCGGTGTGCGCGGCGATCCGGACCACCCCGCCAACTTCGGGCGCCTGTGCACGAAGGGCAGCACGCTGCACCAGACGGCGGCCGCCCCCATCACACTGCAGGCCCGCCTGCTGCAGCCGTCGCACCGCGCGAACCGCGACGCGGCCCCCCGCGCCGTGTCGTGGGACACCGCGCTCGAACTGGCCTCGGGCCAATTCGCCCGGGTCGTCCGAGACCACGGCCCCGACGCCGTGGGCTTCTACGTGTCCGGCCAACTGCTGACGGAGGACTACTACGTCTTCAACAAGCTCGCGAAGGGCTTGATTGGCACCAACAACATCGACACCAACTCGCGCCTGTGCATGAGCAGCGCGGTAGCGGGCTACAAGGCCACGCTCGGCGCCGATGCCCCGCCCGCCTGCTACGACGACCTGAAGGACACCACCACGCTGTTCATCACGGGGTCGAACACCGCCTGGGCGCACCCCATCCTGTACCGCCGCATCGAAGATGCGCGCGCGGCCAACCCGGCCATGAAGGTCATCGTGGCCGACCCGCGGCGCACCGACACGGCCGGCGCCGCCGACCTGCACCTGCCCATCCTGCCCGGCACCGACGTGGCCCTGTACCACGGCATGCTGCACGTGATGCTGTGGGAAGGCCTGGCCGACATGGCCTACATCGCCGCCCACACCCACGGCTTCGAAGCGCTGCGCAACCGCGTGCGCGACTACGCGCCGAAGGACGCCGCCAAGCTGTGCGGCATCCGCGAGGAAGACCTGATCCAGGCCGCACGCTGGTTCGGCGCCGCGGGCGGCCGCACGCTGTCGATGTACTGCCAGGGCCTGAACCAGAGCAGCAGCGGCACCGCGAAGAATGCCGCGCTGATCAACCTGCACCTGGCCACCGGCCAGATCGGCAAACCCGGGGCCGGCCCGTTCTCGCTCACCGGCCAGCCCAATGCGATGGGCGGCCGCGAGGTGGGCGGCATGGCCAACCTGCTGAGCGCCCACCGCGACCTCGCCAACCCGGCGCACCGCGAAGAAGTGGCGCGCCTGTGGGGTGTGGACAGCGTGCCGGCCACCCCGGGCAAGACGGCCGTGGACATGTTCCAGGCCGCGGCCGACGGCCAGATCAAGGCCCTGTGGATCAGCTGCACGAACCCGGCGCAATCCATGCCTGACCAGACCGTCGTGCGCCGCGCGCTGGAACGGGCCGAGTTCGTCGTGGTGCAGGAAGCCTTCGGCACCACCACCACGTGCGACTACGCCGACCTGCTGCTGCCGGCCACCACCTGGGGCGAAAAGGACGGCACGGTCACCAACAGCGAACGGCGCATTTCGCGCGTGCGCCCCGCCATCTCGGCCCCAGGCGCCACGCGCCACGACTGGGCCACGGTGTGCGACTTCGCGCGCCGGCTCGAGGCACGCCTGCGTCCTGGCAAACCCACGCTGTTCCCGTACGACACGCCCGAGCAGATCTGGAACGAACACCGCGAGACCACCCGCGGCCGCGACCTCGACATCACCGGGCTCAGCTACGCCCTGATCGAGGCACGCCCCGAGCAGTGGCCCTTCCCGGAAGGCGCCACCACCGGCCGCGCCCGGCTGTACGAGGACGGGGTGTTCCCCACCGCCGACGGTCGAGCGAAGTTCCACGATGCCCCCTACGACAAGGTGGCCGAACCGCGCGATGCCCGCTACCCCTTCTCGCTCAACACCGGCCGCCTGCGCGACCAGTGGCACGGCATGAGCCGCACCGGCACGCTCGGCCGCCTCTTCGGGCACGTGCCGGAACCGTCCATCGAGATGAACGTGCAGGACATGACCCGCCTGCGCCTCGTCAATGGCGACCTGGTGCACGTCACCTCCCGCCGCGGCTCGCTCGTGGCCCCGGTCGTGGCCAGCGAACAGGTGGCCGTGACGCAGGCCTTCATGGCCATGCACTGGGGCGAGGAAGCGCTGTCCGGCAGCACCTCGAACGGCTCCGCGGTGCACGGCGTGAACACGCTGACCACCCCGGCGTACTGCCCTACGTCCAAGCAGCCCGAGCTGAAACACGCGGCGGTCAAGGTGCTGAAGGCCGAACTGCCCTGGCGCCTGCTCGGCATGGCCTGGCTGCCCGAGGACAAGGCCTTGCTGGCGCGCGAACACCTCAAGCCGCTGATGGGCGCGTTTTCGTTCGCGAGCTGCGTGCCCTTCGGGCGCGAGCGCACCGGCGTGCTGTTCCGCGCGGCCGCGTACGAGGCCCCGCCCGACGAACTGCTGCAGAAGATCGAGGGCATCCTCGGCCTGGGCGGCAAGGACGTGCTGCACTACGTCGACAAGCGGCGCGGCCAGCGCCGCACGATGCGCCTCGCCGAGGTCAACGACCAGACGCAGCTCGAAGGGTTCGTGCTGGGCGGAGACATCAGCGCCGAGGTGTGGGTCAAGCCGCTGCTGCAGGAGCAGCTGCCGGCGCAGGCCTACGGCCGCATGCTGCTCATCCCGGGTGCAAAAGCGCCCGTCGCGGTGCAGTCCCGCGGCCGCCAGGTGTGCACGTGTTTCAACGTCACCGAGCCCGACATCATGGCCACGCTGCAGACCTGCAACGGCACCGCCGACCAGCAGTTCGCGCAATTGCAGGGGGCGCTGAAGTGCGGCACGAACTGCGGTTCGTGCATTCCCGAGTTGAAGCGCATGGTCCAACATCAACTGACGGCAGCGTGAGATGTCATCCCGGCGAAGGCCCACTACTGTCCGGGGAAAATCAACCTGAATGGCAGCGTTGCCAGCAGGCATCGATGGTGCAGCCGATTCACCGATGGGTCGACTCAATCGCAGCGTTGTCATCCCGGCGATCAGCCGGGACCCACTGGACGCGTGGGCATGAGCGTGTGATGCAGATCGGGTGTTGCCTGTAGCGGGCCCAAACGGTCCACGCTGTCGAGAGAAGCGTTGAGGCGGGGGTATCAGGCCAGATGTGACCGGAACGTCGCCGCGCCCGGACGCAGTGGGTCCCGGCGTTCGCCGGGATGACCCGAGATTTTCCCCGGACAGCAATGGGCGAAGGCCGGGATCCCCACCGTCTCGCTGGACGACGACTTTCCCGTCCGCCGCTTGAGATCCCGGCCTGCGCCGGGATGACGGCGCAATTTCAGGCCGTCTTGCCCTGTTTCGGGTGATCGCGCTTCATCGCCGCCAAGGCCTGCATGAGACACGCCACCTGCTGCACCAACGGCGCAGGCGCCGGCTTCTCCCCACTGATCACCGACTGGATGTACAGCGCTGTGGTGGGTGCGTCGCAAGTGCGCGGCAGCACCGGCAGCTCGCGCAACACCCCGTCGTGGGCCGTCACGGACAGGTCGGCGCGGGGCTCGCCGCCGATGAACACGTCGAGCTTCGGCAGGCGGCGCGGGTCGGCGACGGGTTCGCCCTCGGTGCCGCGCATCAGCACCGCGTTGGCACCGATGTGCTGCAGGAACGCCGTGTGCATCTGCGCGTACTCGGGGTGCGTGTAGTTGACGATGCGCACGGCCGAGTGCGCCGGGAACGGGTCGAGCAGCTTGGCCACCGTGTGGGCGGAGTTGCGCAGACCGATCGTCCACCGGGCATCGAGCAGCCGCGTGAGCGGCGGGCACAGGCGGTCGGTGCGCATGTAGACGGGTTCGCGGCGCTGCCACGCCTGCGTGGCCTCTTCGGCAGTGGTGGCCTCGGTCAACCCGAGGTCGTGGAAGATGGTGGCGGTGGTGACCCGCGTGGGGTCCTCGGGCATGCCGTGCACGAGCACCGGAACACCCTCCTGCGCCAGCATCAGCGCGAGCAGCGGGGTCAGGTTGGGCAGCTTGCGGGCGCCGTTGTATGACGGCAAGACCACGGCCGCACCGGGGGCGTTCAGCCGCACGCAGCGCTCGGTGACCGCCTGCAGGAACCCGGCGAGCTCCTCGGTGGACTCGCCCTTGATGCGCATCGCGATCGCGAACGCACCCAGTTCGAGGTCGGTCACCTGGCCGTCGAGCACCTGGCTCATCAGGTCGTGCGCCTGGGCGTGTTGCAGGGGTCGTGCGCCTTCCTTGCCCCGGCCGATTTCCTTGATGTATGCGCTGATGCTCATGTCTGAAGTTCCTGGTCCCATTCAGCAAGAGCCGGGCCAGTGAACGCCCGCGTTCGCTGAAACCGTTGATTCTAGGGGGACGGCTTCCCGCGGATAATCACAGGCTTTGCCCCCGCAGGATTCCATTCGATGTTGCCCTACGACGCCGTCGTCATCGGCGCCGGCGCCGCCGGCCTGTTCTGTGCCGGCATCGCCGGCCAGCGCGGCGCCCGCGTGCTGCTGATCGACCATGCCCCCAAGGTGGCCGAGAAGATCCGCATCTCCGGCGGCGGCCGCTGCAACTTCACGAACCGCGACGCCGGGCCGGCCAACTTCCTGTCCGACAACCCGCACTTCTGCCGCTCCGCGCTGGCCCGGTACACCCCGCAGGACTTCATCGCCCTGGTGCAGCGCCACCGCATCGCATGGCACGAGAAGCACAAGGGCCAGCTCTTCTGCGACGAGTCCGCCGAGGACCTGATCGCGATGCTGCTGCGCGAGTGCGAGCAGGGGAACGTCACGCACTGGCAACCCTGCGCCGTGCAGGCGGTGCGCCAGGCCGGCACGGGCTTCGAGCTGGACACCGACCGCGGCCTGGTGCGCACCGCCCGCGTGGTGGTGGCCACCGGCGGCCTGCCGGTGCCAAAGATCGGTGCCACCGACTTCGGCCTGCGGCTCGCGCGCCAGTTCGGCCTGCGCACCACCGACACCCGCCCTGCCCTCGTGCCACTCACGTTCGATGCGGCCGCCTGGGCGCCGTTCGTGCCCCTGGCCGGGCTGTCGCTGCCGGTGGGCATCCGCAGCGGCGACGGCGAGTTCCTGGAAGACCTGCTGTTCACCCACCGCGGCCTGAGCGGCCCGGCCGTGTTGCAGGTCTCGAGCTTCTGGCACCCCGGCCAACCCATCGACGTGGACCTCGCCCCGGGCGCCGACCTCGGGGCCACGCTGAAGGCCGCCAAGGGCAGCTCGCGCCGCAAGGTCGCCAACGAGTTGCCCCAGCACCTGCCCGCGCGGCTGGCCGAGGCCTGGCTCACCCGCCACCCCGAGCTGGCCGAACGCCCCATCGCCGACACCCGGGACAAGGACCTGCTGCAGCTCGCCGCGAGCCTGCAGGCCTGGTCCCTCACGCCCAGTGGCACCGAGGGTTACAAGAAGGCCGAAGTGATGGCCGGTGGCGTGGACACCCGCGAACTCAGCTCGCAGACGATGGAAAGCCGCAAGGTGCCGGGCCTGTATTTCATCGGCGAGGTGGTGGACGTGACCGGCTGGCTCGGCGGCTACAACTTCCAGTGGGCCTGGGCCAGCGCCGCGGCCTGCGGCCGGGCGCTGGGCACCGCCCCGGACGCCTGATCGGCGGGATTTTCCCCGCCCCACCCCAAATTTGCCCGACAATGCCGGGTTGGCGCGTGGGCGCCCTCGTTTTCACGGTTTCGGGCTCTATTCACACCATGGCAACCATTCTTCAGCAACTGCCGTCCGGCCAGAAGGTCGGCATCGCGTTCTCCGGCGGTCTCGACACCAGCGCCGCGCTCCACTGGATGCGCAACAAGGGCGCCATTCCGTACGCCTACACGGCCAACCTCGGCCAGCCCGATGAGCCCGACTACGACGACATCCCGCGCCGCGCGATGCAGTACGGCGCCGAGAAGGCCCGCCTGATCGACTGCCGCACGCAGCTCGTGGCCGAAGGCATCGCCGCGCTGCAGGCCGGTGCGTTCCACATCTCCACCGCCGGCGTCACCTACTTCAACACCACGCCCATCGGCCGCGCCGTCACCGGCACCATGCTCGTGGCCGCCATGAAGGAAGACGACGTCAACATCTGGGGCGACGGCAGCACCTACAAGGGCAACGACATCGAGCGGTTCTACCGCTACGGCCTGCTCGCCAACCCGGGCCTCAAGATCTACAAGCCGTGGCTCGACCAGCAGTTCATCGACGAACTGGGCGGCCGCGCCGAGATGTCGGCGTTCATGACCCAGGCCGGCTTCGGCTACAAGATGTCGGCCGAAAAGGCCTACTCCACCGACTCCAACCTGCTCGGCGCCACGCACGAGGCGAAGGACCTGGAGCACCTGAACAGCGGCATGAAGATCGTCCAGCCCATCATGGGCGTGGCGTTCTGGCGCGACGACGTTGAAGTCAAGCGCGAGGAAGTCACCGTGCGCTTCGAGGAAGGCCTGCCGGTCGCGCTGAACGGCCAGACCTTCGCGAGCACGGTCGACCTGCTGCTCGAGGCCAACCGCATCGGCGGCCGCCACGGCCTCGGCATGAGCGACCAGATCGAGAACCGCATCATCGAGGCCAAGAGCCGCGGCATCTACGAGGCCCCGGGCCTCGCGCTGCTCTTCATCGCCTACGAGCGCCTGGTCACCGGCATCCACAACGAAGACACCATCGAGCAGTACCGCGACAACGGCCGCCGCCTCGGCCGCCTGCTGTACCAGGGCCGCTGGTTCGACCCGCAGGCCATCATGCTGCGCGAAACCGCCCAGCGCTGGGTGGCCCGCGCCATCACCGGCGAGGTGACGGTCGAGCTGCGCCGCGGCAACGACTATTCCATCCTGAACACCGTCTCGTCGAACCTGACCTACCAGCCGGAACGCCTGACGATGGAAAAGGGCGAGTCCACGTTCTCGCCGGCCGACCGCATCGGCCAGCTCACCATGCGCAACCTCGACATCACCGACACCCGGGAAAAGCTCGAGATCTACGCCAAGGTGGGCCTGCTCTCCCCGGGCACCGGCACCTCGATGCCCCGCCTGGGCGGCACGGAAAAATGAACGCGCTAGCCGTGAGCGGGCGCTGACCCCTTGCACCCGCCAAAGACGGTGGCTATAATCGCCGTCTTTGCTGGCAAACCCGCGTGTCGATTCGTCCAGGCCCCGAGGCTGGATTCCGGAACCTCCACCTTGAGTAACCGGGCGAACACCGAGCGCACTAACATCTGGATCTATGACTTCGATTCGCGTTAAAGAGAACGAGCCCTTCGACGTGGCCCTGCGCCGCTTCAAGCGCACGATTGAAAAGCTGGGCTTGCTGACCGACCTCCGCGCCCGCGAGTTCTACGAAAAGCCCACCGCCGAGCGCAAGCGCAAGAAGGCTGCCGCCGTGAAGCGCCACTTCAAGCGCATCCGCAGCATGCAGCTGCCGAAGCGCCTGTACTGAGCCCTCCCGCTCAGCACACCAAGCCCGCTCATCGCGGGCTTTGTTGTTTCTGACCCGCCCGTTTTCGACCCAGGAGCCGCCATGAGCACCTTGAAAGACAAGATCACCGACGACATGAAGACCGCCATGCGCGCGAAAGACTCGGCGCGCCTGCTGACCATCCGCGGCCTGCTCGCGGCGCTCAAGCAGAGGGAAGTCGACGAGCGCATCGAACTCGACGACGTGGCCGTCATCGCCATCGTCGACAAGCTCGTCAAGCAGCGCAAGGACTCCATCGCCCAGTTCACCACCGGTGGCCGCCAGGACCTGGTCGACAAGGAAACGGCCGAACTCGCCGTGCTCGAGACCTACCTGCCGCAGCGCATGAGCGCCGATGAGGTGGCTGCCGCCGTGGCCGGCATCGTGGCCGAGCTGGGCGCCAGCGGCCCTGGCGACATGGGCAAGGTGATGGCCGCCGTGAAGGCCCAGCTGGCAGGCAAGGCCGACATGGGCCAGGTGTCCGCCGCCGTGAAGGCCGCGCTGGCCCGCTGACCGCGAGGAGACCGCCATGAGCACCCCGACCGTCCACCGCCTGAGCGACACCGTGTGTGCCGCAGGCCAGCTCGACCCGGCCGCCATGGCCTGGGCCGCCGCCAACGGCTTCAAGAGTGTCATCAACAACCGGCCCGATTTCGAGCACGGCCCCGACCAGCCCACCAACGCGTCCATCGAAGCCGCGGCGCAGGCCGCGGGCCTGCAGTACGTGTTCCTGCCGGTCGCGGGCGGCTACCAGTCGCCGGAAGAGATCGCGCAATTCGCCGAGCTGCTCGAGTCGCTGCCGAAGCCCATCCTCGCTTTCTGCCGCAGCGGCGCGCGCGTGGGCAAGCTGTTCCAGGCCGCGTCCGCGCTCAAGGGCTGAACCGCCCGGCGTGAACCACGCCACGCCCCTCCCCGGGCACGGCGGCCCCTCCGCATAACTACCGTCGCGCACCGACGTGCGCGGCGCGTAGACTCGGCCACCCATTTCCCTCCACCCCGCAGGTGTTTCGCATGAAAGCCTTGCTAGCCCTCGCCCGAGCCATCGACTGGCTTACCCACAAGGTCGGCTGGATCGCTGCGGTCGCGGTCATCGCGTCCTGCTTCATCAGTGCCGGCAACGCGATCATCCGCTTCCTCTTCAGCAACAGCTCGAACGCCTGGCTCGAGATCCAGTGGTACCTGTTCGCCGTGTGCGTGATGCTCGGCGCGGCCCACGTGCTCAAGGTCAACGAGCATGTGCGCGTGGACGTGTTGTACGGGCGGCTGTCCGGCCACGGCAAGGTGTATGTCGACCTGTTCGGCCTCATCTTTTTCCTGATGCCCGTGATGGGCGTGATGCTCTGGCTCTCGTGGCCCTACTTCCACGGCATGTGGGTGTCGGGTGAGGTGTCCGGCAACGCCGGTGGCCTGATCCGCTGGCCCGCGGTGCTGATGCTGCCGGTGGGCTTCGCCCTCGTGCTGCTGCAGGGACTCGCCGAGATCATCAAGCGCGTGGCCTGGCTGCTGCACCTGTACGACATGGACATCCACTACGAGAGACCGCTGCAATGACCATGCAGAACTTCGCCCCGATGATGTTCGGGGGGCTGATCCTGATCATGCTGATCGGTTTCCCGGTGGCGTTTTCGCTGTCCGCGCTCGGGCTGCTGTGCGCCTTCATCGCCATCAACATGGGCTGGTTCCCGCCCGAGTTCATGTCGGCGCTGCCGCTGAACGTGTTCGGTATCCTGTCGAACGACCTGCTGCTCGCCATCCCGTTCTTCACGCTGATGGGCGCCGTGCTCGAGAAATGCGGCCTCGCGGAAGACATGCTCGACTCCATGGGCCAGCTGTTCGGCCCGGTGCGCGGCGGCCTCGGCTACTCGGTCATCATCGTGGGCTTCATCCTCGGCGCCATCACCGGCACGGTGGCAGGCCAGGTGATCGCCATGGCCATGATCTCGCTGCCGGTGATGATGCGCTACGGCTACAACATGCGCTACGCCACCGGCGTGCTGGCGGCCTCGGGCACCATCACGCAGATCGTGCCACCGTCGCTCGTGCTCGTGGTGCTGGCCGACCAGCTGGGCAAGTCGGTGGGCGACATGTACAAGGGCGCCTGGGGCCCGTCGATCCTGCAGGTGCTGATCTTCGCGCTGTACACCTTCTTCCTGAGCCGCATCAAGCCCCACCACGTGCCGGGCGTGCCGAAGGAAGCGCGCACGCTCAACGGCTGGGCGCTGTGGGCCAAGTGCCTTCGCGGCATCATCCCGTCGGCCATCCTGATCTTCGCCGTGCTGGGCAGCATGGGTGGCCTGCCCGGCATCGACACCGCGGTGGCCACGCCCACCGAAGCCGGGGCCATGGGCGCCGTGGGCGCGCTGATCCTCGCGGCCCTGCACCGCCGGCTCGACTGGGCGTTGATGAAGGAGGCCATGGCCGGCACCATGCGCATCACCGCGATGGTGGTGTTCATCCTGATCGGCTCGCGGGTGTTCTCCCTCGTGTTCCAGGGCGTCGACGGAGGCATCTGGATCGAACACATGCTGACGAACCTGCCGGGCGGCCAGACCGGCTTCCTGATCGTCGTCAACATCTTCATCTTCTTCCTCGCGTTTTTCCTCGACTTCTTCGAGATCGCCTTCATCATCCTGCCCATGCTCGGCCCCGTGGCCGACAAGATGGGCATCAACCTGATCTGGTTCGGCGTGCTGCTGTGCGTGAACATGCAGACGAGCTTCATGCACCCGCCGTTCGGCTTCGCGCTGTTCTACCTGCGCGGCATCTCCGACACGCTGTTCAAGAACGGGTCGCTGCCGAAGAAGGTGCTCTCGTCCGACATCTACATGGGCGCGATCCCGTGGGTGATGCTGCAGCTGGTGCTCGTGGTGATCGTGATCTTCGTACCGCAGACCGTCACGATGTTCCTCGACGAGGAGGTCAAGGTCGACCTCGACAAGGTGCAGATCGACGCGCCGGCCGACCAGGACCCGGCACCGTCCAACGAGAACATGGACGAGCTGTTCAAGACCGATCCGCCACCGGAACCCGCGAAGTGAACGACACCCCCGCGCCGCGCGCCGAGGGCGCGGCGTTCCCCTTGGTGGTGCGGTGCCTCGTCACCGCCCTCACCGCGTGGGTGTTCGCCGCGGGCTGGCAGGCCCTCGACGAACCGGTGATCGTCAACGCATCCCTCTCCGCCAAGGGCCTTGTGCTGGCGGGCCTCGCGGTACTGCTGGTCGTGACGTTCTGGGTCTGGCGCAGCCGCACCGAAGTCACGCCGGAGTTCATCCGCCAGACGTGGGTCTGGCCCAAGCGCGTGAAGTGGGCGGACGTGAGCCACGCCAAGATGATCTACGTGCCGTACCTGTCGTGGCTGGTGGCGCCGCGCCTCATCGTGCGCGCGGGCGCCGGCATGGTGACCGTGTTCCACGCCGCCGACCACGACCTGCTGGTGGCGTTCACGCACTACGCGCTGGCGCCGGAGCAGCGGCAGCGCTGATCGGCGCGGGGGGCCTGTCAGAGGTACCGGGCCCAGAGTTCGTTGCAGAACTTGCCCTGCGGGTCCACCACCGCCTTCAACGTGCGCAACGCCACGGCCTCCGGATAGGCCCGGTCGAACTGCGCGCGGGTGGCATGCAGCTGGTACGGCAGGTAGTAGCGGCCGTCGTGGGCCAGCACCAGGTCGATCAGCTCGCGGGTCCACTGCGCCACCACATCGCGCGCGGCCGCCCACGTGCGCTGCTTGTGGTACAGCACGAACGAGAACACCTCCTCGCGGGCCCACGGCAGCAGCGACAGCGTGTCGGCCGGCGAATGGCGCACCGACACGTTGACGGCCTCCACCCGCTGCTGCCGCAGCACCTCGCCCATGCCGCGCGCAAACGACTCGAAATGCCGGCGCGGCACGAAGTACTCCTGCAGCACGTAGGTGGACATGAGCCGCGTGCGCGGCTCGAGCTCGGCCACGTCGAGGCTGGCCTCGTGGTTGAGCCACTGCACCACGGGCTTGGCGAGCAGCATCGGGTGGATCACTGAGCGGCGCAGCTTCGGACCACCCGGCAGTTCGGTGACCGCCCACAGCACGTTCTGCTCCAGGCCGTAGCTGGCGCCGCGTGGCACGAGCCGGGCGGTTTCGGTGAGCGGCCGCCCGGTGCGCCGCCACGTGACGCTCACCGGGCGGTCGAACGCCGGGGGAAGCAGGTCGGCGTTGTGCAACACGCTGGCGGGGTCGCCGCGCACGGCCTGGTCGAAGTGGGCCGGGTAACCGGCCAGCGTGGTCTCGGCCACCACCCGTTCGATGGGCACGTTGTCGGCCAGGTCCAGTTCCACCTCGACGATCACCCCCACCGCACCGTAGCCGCCGATCGCCGCGCGGAACAACTCGGCCTGCTGCGTGCGGTCGGCCTCGACCACGGACCCGTCTGCCAGCACCAGCCGCAGCGCCCGCACGGTGTTGCCGACCGGCCCATGGTCCACGTAGCGGCCGTGGGCGTTGACCGACACAGAACCGCCCACCGTGAAGTTCGCATAACTCTGCATCGTGCGCACGGCCAGGCCCAGCGGGTCCAGCACGTCCTGCAGGTCGCGCCAGCGCATGCCGGCCTGCACACGCACCACCTTGTCTTCCGGACGGATCCACACCAGGCGGTTCAGGCGCCGCAGGTCGAGGTGCAGGCCGCCGGCCACGGCCACCTGGCCGCCCATGCTGAAACGCCCACCGCCCACCGCGATGCGCCCCGGCCAGCCGCGCACGGCGGCGGCCACGTCGTCCACATGCCCGGGGACGTCGATGCGGGCCACCTCGACGGTGTAGAGCCCGGTGACGTTCCCCACGCGGGCTTCGGCGGAGGCGAGCACCGGCATCGGCGCCGCGCCGAGCACGCCGGCGGCCGCGAGCGCCTGGACCAGCACCCGGCGGCGGGCCGGGCAGGACGGATCGGAGGGAGTCATGGGGCCGCAGTGTCCGGGGACGTACCACCCCTGTCCACCCCTCGAAGGGACGAGCGGCGCGACAATGGCGTCATGACCTCTTCCTTCCCCGCCGACACAGACACCCATGTCGCCACGCTGTCCAACGGCGTGCGCGTGCTGACGCTGCAGCTGCCCCACGTCGACAGCGTGCAGATCAGCGTGTTCGTGCGCACCGGCAGCCTGCACGAGAGCAAGTCGCTCAACGGCATCAGCCACGTGGTGGAACACATGGCGTTCAAGGGCACGCACGACCGCACGTGCCAGCAGATCAACCTCGATGCCGAACGGCTCGGCGCCGACGTCAACGCCCACACCGACAAGGACCACACGGCGTACCACATGCGCGGCCTCGCGCGGGACGCCGTCCGCTTCCTGCACATGCTGGCCGACATCGTGCGCCACAGCACCTTCCCCGAGGCCGAGCTGGAACGCGAGCGGCAGGTGATCCTGCACGAATACACCGAGGACGAGGACGACCCGCTGTCCACGGCCTACAAGCTCTTCGACAAGATGAGCTTCGGCAACCACCCGCTCGCACAGCCGGTGATCGGCACGCGGCGCAACATCGAACGCTTCACGCGGGCCGACCTGCTGGGCTACGTGCAGCGCCAGTACACCGCGGGCAACGTGATCGTGGGCATCGCCGGCAACGTGGACCCGGAGGCCCTGTTCCGCGAAGCCGAGACGGCGTTCGGCAGCATGCCCACCGGGCCCGCGCACACCGTGGCCGCGCCGGCCTACGTGGGCGGCGTGGCATCGAAGCGCCAGCCGGGGTTCAGCCAGACGCACCTGGTGCTCGGCTACCCCATCCCGTCGCTCCGCGAGGACCACCAGGCCGCGGTGGTGGCCGCGGCGCTGTTCGGCGAGGGCATGAGTTCGCCATTGATGGACGAGATCCGCGAGCGCCGGGGCCTGGTGTACTACGCCGCCTGTTCGGCCGATGTGTTCGACGTGAGCGGCCAGTGCGTGATCGAGGCGTCCACGTCGTCCACCCAGCTCGACGAATGTGTCACCGAGATCTCGCGCCTGCTGGCCCAGCACGCCGGCCGCATCGACCCGGTGGACCTGGAGCGCGCGCGCAACCAGATCACCGTGCGGCACCTGCGCACGCACGAACGCCCGGTGCGCCGCCTGGAGGCCGCGGTGCAGGACCTGTTCGTGTTCGGCCACGTGCGCCCGCGCGCGGAACTGGCCGCCGGCATCGCCGGGGTCACGGGCCCGCAGGTGCGCGAGGCGTTCGAGCGCATGCTGGCGTCGCGTGCGTCGGTGGCCGTGGCCGGCAAGGTGCCCACCGGCACGAACGACCGCATCACGGCGCGGCTGTCGGCTGGCGCCGCAGCCGGCTGAAGCCGGCGGACTCCCACTCGCGCGGCGACCATCAGCCCGGTGCCCTGCCGCTGGACCAGCGGCGCGGCCAGCGTGTTGCACAGCGCCGAACTGGCGCTTGTGTTCGACGGGGTGGCCGCGCCGTGAAAGCCCCCTCTTGCGCATATGGAGCGCCGGTTTCCTTCGTTCGATTCCACACGAACCGCACCTACGCTGAGGTCTCCATCACACCGGAGACCCCCGATGAGCGCCGTTTTCGATACCGCCCCAGCCGCGACCGCCACCACGCCCCTCGCCCTCCTGCCCGTGGCCGGGCGCATCGGCGCCGAGGTGCGCGGGGTGCAGTTGACGGGTGACCTCGACCCCGCCACTTTCCAGGCGATCCAGCGGGCGCTGGACCGCCACAAGGTGCTCTTCTTTCGCGGACAGCACCACCTGACCGACACCAGCCAGCAGGACTTCGCACGCCTGTGGGGTGAGGTGGTGCCCCACCCCACCGTGCCCTCGCGCGACGGCACCCACATCCTCGAACTCGACTCGCAGCATGGCGGGCGCGCCAACTCGTGGCACACCGACGTCACGTTCGACGTGGCCTACCCGAAGCTCTCCGTGTTGCGGTCGGTGGTCGTGCCCCAGCACGGCGGTGACACCGTGTGGGCCAACACCGCCACCGCGTACGACGACCTGCCGGCACCGCTGAGGGCACTGGCCGAGACGCTGTGGGCGGTGCACGGCAACGACTACGACTACGCGGCCACGCGCGTGAAGGCCCACGACGACAAAGGCCTGCGGCGCTACCGCGAGGTGTTCACGTCGCGCCTGATCCAGGCCGAACACCCGCTCGTGCGCGTGCACCCGCGCACCGGCGAGCGCACGCTTGTGGCCGGCCATTTCGTCAAGCGGTTCGTGGGCCACAGCTCGCTCGATTCGGCCAACCTGCTGTCGGTGTTCCAGCGCCACATCACGCGGCTCGAGAACACGGTGCGGTGGCGCTGGTCCGAGGGCGACGTGGCCATCTGGGACAACCAGGCCACCCAGCACTACGCCATCGACGACTACGGCGACCAGCACCGCGTGATGCGCCGGGTGACGGTGGCCGGTGATGCGCCGGTGGCCGTGGACGGCACCCCGAGCCGCGTGCACACCGCCTGACCGGCTGGCAGGCCGGCACCCGGCCACGACGGTGACGCGGGGGACAGCTTGCCATGGCGCGGGCCGGCCCATATACTGTATGCAACAACAGTACTCGGACACCCCCATGCTGACCGACTATCGCCAGACCTACCGCCCGCGCCCCCTGCTCAACCTGCCCCGTTGGGCGTGGAGTCTCTGGCACTGGCTCTGAACCTGCCTGCTTTCGGGTGCGCTCAGGCGTCGGCGTCCGCCAGGCGAATGAACGGCCCGATGCACGTCTCGAGCTCCTCGTCTTCGTTCTCGCACATCACGAACACGTGGCCCGCGGGGTGCAGCAGGATGTAGCGGGTCACTTCTTGCCCCGGCTCCGTGACACGGCCTGAACAATCCTTCTGCCCGTTGTCCCGCACGATGCGGTCCACCCATTTGTAGAAGCCGCTCGGCTCGGGCCGGTCCGACACCGTGAACTCCGATTCAGCCACCTCGTGGTGGCTGGTCACCAACGTGGTGCCATCGGCCTCGATGCGGTAGATTTCGGCGCACGAGCTGTTCGGGTAAGGCAGCCGCCACAGCCCGATCAGCGGGTGGTCGGGCCGCACGGCGGCGCCGTGCGCAGACACCACCGCACAGGCGGCAGCACAAACAAGAGCGATCACGCGTTTCATGGCGGAAGCTTTGAGCAGGCCACGCGAGGGCCTGATGTCAGCATAGCGGCGAATGCCGGATTGCGCATGCCCACCCCCCGGAAACCGGGGCGGCGCTCAGGACGTGGGCACCGTGATCTTCAGTTGCCGGGCCGACGGCTCGTGTGCAAACGCCGCACTGGCCGGACCAATCCACACCGGCACCACCAGCGTGCGCGCCACGCGCGGCAGGTGTTCCTGCAACCACTCCACCGCCGTCAACACCCCGCCGAGCGACGTGAGGTACACGCGATACAAGTGCGCCTTCAACGCGGATTGTTTCAAGGCATCGGCGCAGGTCTCGTTCACGAACCCGGCCCAGTTGGAACCATCGAGGATGTTCATGCACACCGACACCGACGGGGTCAGCGGCCGGGCGGTGTGCCACCAGCGGCTGGGCACGAACACCATGTCTCCCGGGCGCAGCACGGCCCGGTAGCGCGTGGCCTTGGCGAGCAGCGGGAACCGCTGCAGGTCGGGCTCGTTGAGGTTGTCGATCAGGGAGCGGTTGGGCAGCTTCGGGTTCGCGTACAGCAGCGGGCCGTCCTCCGGCGGGAACATCACGAACTCCTTGTCGCCGTACACCTCGGTAATGGCAGCATGGGCGTTCTCGCCGTCGAAATGCAGCACGGGGAACTTGCTGCCTACCCCGCCGATCAGCAGCTTCAGGTACCCGTCGGGGCGGCGCCATTGCGCCCGCATCAGCGGGCTCGCGTACCGCCGCGGAAACGCGTACACGTTCTGCGGAATCACGTCGGGCAACGCCTCCGGCAGGTTCTCGTGCAGGAACAGCCGGAACATGTACGGGCCCGGATGGGTGTCGTCCGAGGCCATCACGCCATCGACGAACTGATCGAACGGCATGGTGTCCTGGTAGCTGACCGCCACCGGTTTCGAGCCGAACCGCTCCTTGAAATAGGCTGGCGTCCACTTGCGCAGCGCGGGCCAATCCGTGACGGCACCGGTGACCACGACCGGCCGGTTCAGGCGCACGTAGTCATCGAGGAAGCGCCGGTACGGCAAGTCTGCCGCCCGCACGGTCTCCAGGGGTTGGCTGCAGCTTCCGCCGGCAGCCTTCGGCGCATCCACGTGGCAGACAGAACTCATGGGTCACCTCCGAACGCCGGGTGACCCTCCCCAAACTCTCAATGCGGGAGTCTGCGCCGCCCCCCGGTGCCCGGCCATGCCGCAAATGAGGGGGCTCGTCTGCCATGAACACGCTGACACTCGACCTGGGCCGCGCCCGGGCCACGTTCAACACGGGGTCCGACCTGACGCACCACGCTGGCGCGCAACCCATGGCCTACCGCCGTGGCCAGCCTCACGGTGATCACCCGCTCGTGGCAGTGCGTGGCGCCGACGGGGTGCTGCGGCAAGGCCTGCTCGACACCGGGTCCACGGCCATCGGCCTCGGCGCACTGACCGCCACCGACTGGACCGCCCTCACCGGCGATGCCCCGCTGGCCCGAACCCCGGGCGTGAGCACCTTCAGCGCGCACAGCTGGGGCCGGGACCTCACCTGCTACCGCACGGTGGCCGCCGGCAGCGTGCACATCGGCGCAGGCCAGCCCCAGGCCGTCCAGGTCACCCATTGCCCCGACCTGGGCTTCAAGCCGAACAACCCCTCATCGGCGTGATCGGCCTCCAGCCCTTCGGCAACGCCACATTGACCCTCGACTACGTGGCGGGCCGCTGGCTCGTCACTGAATGAGCCGAGGTGTGAGCGTGCGTTTCGGGGCATTGCATCGCTTCGCTCGCTCGCCGTGCGGCCTCATCCCCTTGATGGGATGAGCCCGCAGCCAAGAGGCGAGCAAAGCGAAGCCCCGAACCGCGAACGCCAGGCAACAGGCGAGCGAAGCGAAGCCGCAGATCAAGCTACCGCCGAGCCCGGGTCCCCCGGGCGCCCCCCTCGGGGGGGCAGGAGCGAAGCGACGTGGGGGGCTCAAAGCTTCACGGATTGCATGTAGCTGTCGAACCGCGCCTCACAGAACCGGAACCAGAGGTTCTGGTCACGCCGGAAGTTGGCGTAGTCGCCGTAGATCTTTTTCCAGTTCGGGTTGGTGTCGGACAGTTCCTGGTACACGTCCATGGACGCCTTGAACGCCGCATCCATGATGGGCTTCGGGAAGGCAATCAGCTTGGTCTTGTTCGCCACCAGCTGCTTCAGCGCGATCGGGTTGCGGGCGTCGTACTTCGCCTGCATGTCGGTATGCGCGTAGGCGGCGGCCGCTTCCACGATGGCCTTGTACTCGGGCGTGAGCGCCTCGTACGCCTTCTTGTTGACGAACACGTCCACCTGCGGGCCGCCTTCCCACCAGCCCGGGTACACGTAGTACGGGGCCACCTTGAAGAAGCCGAGCTTCTGGTCGTCGTACGGGCCCACCCACTCGGCCGCGTCGATCGTGCCCTTCTCGAGGGCTTGGTAGATCTCGCCGCCCGGCAGGTTCTGCGGCACGCCACCCAGGCGCTCGATGATCTTGCCGGCGAAACCGCCGATGCGGAACTTCAGGCCCTTCATGTCGGCCAGCGTCTTCAGTTCCTTGCGGAACCAGCCGCCCATCTGCGCGCCGGTGTTGCCGCAGGGGAAGTTGATGATGTTGTAGTTGCCGTAGAACTCGCGCATCAGCTTGAGGCCGTTGCCTTCCCACATCCACGCGCTCATCTGGCGGCTGTTCAGGCCGAACGGGATGGACGCACCGATCGCGAACGTGGGGTCCTTGCCGAAGAAGTAATACGGCACCGTGTGGGCGCATTCGACCGTGCCGTTCTGCACGCCATCGACCACACCGAACGGAGGCATCAGCTCGCCACCCGCGTGCACCGAGATCTGGAACTTGCCGCCGGTCATCTCGCCGACCTTCTTGGCGAACACTTCACCCCCGCCGTAGATGGTGTCGAGCGACTTCGGGAAGCTCGATGCCAGGCGCCAGCGGATGTTCGCCTGCGCGTGCACGATGGCAGGCGCGGCGCCTGCGGCCAGCACGCCGGCAATGCCGGTCTGGCGGATGAAGGAACGACGTTCCATGCGGAATCTCCTGAGGGAAAAGGGCAACTCGATCGGGTAGGTCGAGCGGATTCTAGAAGTGCGAAAACTGCGGGTTCCCCCGTGTTTACCCGTTCGTGCCAATGCGTACGACAGCGGGCCGCAGCCACCGCGCCACGAGGCTTTCAGCGCGCCTACGAACCGGCGATCTTCATGCGGTCGATCAGCACGGAACCGATGGTTTTCGTGCCCATCGTGTAGGCGTCGGCGCCCACCGCAACGATGCCCTTGAACATGTCGCGCAGGTTCCCCGCGATGGTGATCTCGTGCACCGGGTACGCGATGCGGCCGTTCTCGACCCAGAAGCCGGCCGCGCCGCGCGAGTAGTCGCCCGTCACGTAGTTCACGCCCTGCCCCATCAGTTCGATGACGAAGAGCCCGCGGCCGAGCCTGCGCAGCATGGCGTCGAGGTCGTCGCTCGCGCCGGTGAGCCGGCTGGCGAGGGTGAGGTTCTGCGAGCCGCCCGCGTGGCCGGTGGTGCGCATGCCGAGCTTGCGCGCCGAGTAGCTGGACAGGAAGTAGTTCTGCACCACGCCGGCCTTGACCACGTCGCGCACCTTCGTGATCACCCCTTCGTCGTCGAACGGGGCACTGCCCTTCGCGCGCGGGATGTGCGGATCCTCGTGGATGTCGATGTGGTCGGGCAGCACCTGCTTGCCGAGGCTGTCGAGCAGGAACGTGGACTTGCGGTACAGCGCGCCGCCGCTGGTGGCCTGCACGTAGGCACCGAGCAGCCCGGCCGCGAGCGTGCTCTCGAACAGCACCGGCACCTCGCAGGTCTTGATCTTGCGCGACTTCAGGCGCGACAGCGCCCGCTCGGCCGCGTACCGGCCCACGGCCTCGGGCGCGGCGAGGTCGCTGGCCGACCGCATGGAGCTGTACCAGGCGTCGCGCTGCATGTCGTCGCCGCCGCGGCCCGGCAGTGACGCGATGGGCGCCACCGACAACGAATGGCGGGAACTCGCGTACCCGCCGCGAAAGCCCCGCGTGTTGCCCGCGAAGAAGTGCGACTGCTGCGCCGAGACACCGGCACCTTCGGAATTGGTGATGCGCGGGTCCACCGTCAACGCGGCGCTTTCGCACCGCAACGCCAGTTCGACCGCGCCCGCGGCGTCGATCAGCCACGGGTGGAACAGGTGCAGTTCGCGCGCGGCCTGCTCGGGGGTGGCGATGTCCTCGGCGTCGGGCAGGCCGGCGGCCGGATCTTCAGCGGTGAAGCGGGCAATGTCGTAGGCGGCGCGCACCGTCTGCTCCAGCGCGGCGCGGGAGAAGTCGGACGTGCTGGCGTTGCCGCGCTGGCGGCCGATGTAGACCGTCACGCCGAGCGACTTGTCGCGATTGCGCTCGACGTTCTCGATCTCACCCTTGCGGACCGAGACCGACAGGCCGGCGCCTTCGGACACCTCGACCCCGGCATCGCTGGCACCCAGCGACTTGGCGTGGGCCAGGGCGTCGTCGACCAGTTGTTCGAACGTGGCGCGTTCGTACGAGAAACCGTGGACGGGGGAAGATGTGGTGGACATGCAGTCGGGGCGGGTCGCGTTCGGGAAGGGAAGAAGGCCGCGGCTATCATAACGGTGACATTCGCGGCGACAATGGGGGTGATTCACGCCCCAAGCCCATGCCCCTCCCCCACGACAACGCCCCCGACTACGACGACCCCGGATACGAACGGCCGAGCAAGACCCGGCTGAAGAAGGAGTCGCACGACCTGCAGACGCTCGGCGAGCAGCTCGCCGCGCTGTCCGACGGGCAACTGGCCGGCCTGGGCCTCGGCGAGCAGTTGCTCGACGCGGTCAACCAGTACAAGCGCACCAAGTCGCATGAAGGCCGCCGCCGCCAGATGCAGTACGTGGGCAAGCTGATGCGCCGCGTCGACGTGGAACCCATCCGCGAGGCCGTGGCCTCGCTGCAGATGGGCCATGCGCTCGACTCGCTCGCGCTGCACCAGGCCGAACGCTGGCGCGTCGAGCTGCTCGCCAGCGACGACGCCCTCACCGCCTGGACTGCCGAACACCCCGGTGCCGACATGCAGCAGCTGCGCAGCCTCATCCGCGCCGCCCGCAAAGATGCGGCCGCCGCACCGGAACAGCGCAACGGCCGCGCGTTCCGTGAACTGTTCCAGTACATCAAGGCCCAGGCCGCCTCCCACCATGACCCCGACGAGTGAGCCCGGAAGCACCTTCGAACCGGTCCGCATCGGGTTGCTGTCGGTCAGCGACCGCGCGTCGAGCGGCGTGTACGAAGACAAGGGCGTGCCGGCCCTGAAGGCCTGGCTTGCCCACGCGCTCGTCAACCCCGTGGAATGGGAAACCCGCGTCGTGCCCGACGACCAGCACACCATCAGCGCGGCGCTGTGCCAGCTGGTGGACGTGGCCGGCTGCCACCTCGTGCTCACCACCGGTGGCACGGGCCCCGCGCCGCGCGACGTGACCCCCGAGGCCACGCTGGCGGTGGCCCACAAGGAACTGCCCGGCTTCGGCGAGCAGATGCGCCAGATCAGCCTGAACTTCGTGCCCACGGCCATCCTGTCGCGGCAGACCGCGGTGGTGCGCGGCCAGGCCCTGATCATCAACCTGCCCGGCCAGCCGAAGTCCATCGCCGAAACGCTCGAGGGCCTGCCCCGCAACGAGCCGCCCGTGCCTGGCATCTTCGCCGCGGTGCCCTACTGCGTGGACCTGATCGGTGGGCCATACCTCGTCACTGACGACACCGTGTGCGCCGCATTCCGGCCCAAATCCGCTCAGCGACGCTGACTCACAACGGTTCCGTGATGGCGCGATGCCCCAGCCCTTGAAGGGGCCAGGGATCGCTGCGATGATGGCACGCAGGTCGGCTCTCGGCCTCGTCACTCACCGCACAGGAGGCGCTCGATGGCCCTGCCCGCCCAGGCCGCCAGAGTTCACCCATCCCTCGAGGCAGACCCTCGCGCGGTGCCAGTGAAAGCCTCTCCCGACGCCTTCCTCGACGCCCTCCAGGACACCCTCGTCGCGGCCTCGGCCACCGGGCCCTTGCTGCAGCACGTGTGTGACGCCGCCGTGTCACACGGGGGGTTCGTCTCCGCCTTTGTCGTCAGCCCCAATGCCAACGTGGGCTGGCTGGCCGTCGAGGCGGCCGCGGGGTTCGAGTCCACGCGGCTCGGCGAGATCCGCTTCCTCGCGAAGGAAATCTCCGGCGACCCGTGGGGCTGGGTGGCTCGCACGTGGCGCAGCGGCGCCGTCTCCGGCCCCCAGGAGGCATCGGCCTGGCCCGCGCTGAAACTGCGTGCCCCCGACGCCGCCGGCATCGCCATCGCGATCCGCCGCCACCACGCCCCCACGAGCGTGCTCGTGGTGTGGGCCGAACGCACGGCCGACTGGAGCGCCCCCCTGCTCACCGCGTTGCAGCGGGCCGGCGGCCTGCTGGGCCTGACGCTCGACAAGCTCCACCTCGAAGGCGAACGGGCCGCGTCGAGCCGCGAAGTGCACCGCGCCGAGGAGCGCTACCGCACGATCCTCGACACCATCGAGGACGCGTACTACGAGGTCGACGTGCGCGGCAAACCCGTGTACCACAACGCCGCATTCGCCCGCATGCTGGGCTACGAGCCGGGCGAGGCACTCGGCGCAGACAACCGCACCCGCCAGACGCCCGAGATGGCAGCGCGCGTGTACAAGTGCTTCAACGACGTCTACCTCACCGGTGTGTCGCGCCACAACGAGGAATGGGAGTACGTGCACAAGCTGGGGCACCGCGTGCAGGTGGAGGGGTCGGTGCAACTCGTGCGCGACGCCCACGGGCGCCCGGTGGGCTTCCGCGGCATCTTGCGCGACGTGACCGAACGCCGCCGCATCGAGGCCACGCTGCGCGACAGCGAGGCGCGCTTCCGCGCCCTCACGAGCATCTCGTCCGACTGGTACTGGGAGCAGGATGCCCAGCACCGCCTGGTGCGCATGGAAAACCGCCACGCGCACACCGACTCCTTCCAGCAGACCCTGCTCGGCAAACCCGTGTGGGAGAGCCGCGTGTTCCTGTATGGCGAGGCCAACTGGGACGCCCACCGGGCGCTGCTCGACGCCCACAAACCCTTCCGCGACGTGGTGATGCACGGCCAGTTGCCGAGCGGCAAGCCGTACTACATCAGCGTGAGCGGCGAACCCATCCTCGACGACGCCGGCACTTTCCAGGGCTACCGGGGAGTCACCCGGGAAATCACCGCGCAGAAGGTGGCCGAGGCGCACGTGCAGCACATGGCCATGCACGATGGCCTCACCGGGCTGCCCAACCGCGTGATGTTCGGCCACCTCCTCGCGCACACCATCCCCACGGCCAAGCGCTACGACCGCCAGTTCGCGGTGCTGTACCTCGACCTCGACCGCTTCAAGCTCATCAACGACACGCTCGGCCACGCCGCCGGCGACCAGTTGCTGAAGGAAGTGGCGCTGCGATTCCGCGACGCGCTGCGCGCGAGCGACGTGGTGGCCCGGCTGGGCGGCGACGAGTTCGTGGTGCTGCTGCAGGAGGTGAGTGGCGCCGAACAGGCAACCACGGTGGCGCGCAAGCTGCTGTCGGCCACCCTCAAGCCCTTCGTGCTGCTGGGCCATGAATGCCGTGTCACGGCGAGCATCGGCGCGGCGCTGTTCCCCAGCCACGGCACCGACGAACACACGCTGCTCAAGCACGCCGACGTGGCCATGTACCACGCGAAGGACCAGGGCAAGAACAACTTCCAGCTGTACCACGGCGAACTGACGACGGCGTCGCTCGAACGCCTCACGCTCGAGACCAACCTGCGCCATGCGGTCGATCGCAACGAGCTGTCGCTGCACTACCAGGCGAAGGTCGACCTGAAGGACGGGCGCATCAGCGGCGTGGAGGCGCTGCTGCGCTGGCACAACGAAGCGCTGGGCAGCGTCCCGCCGTCCACGTTCATCCCCGTCGCCGAGGAAACGGGCCTGATCGTGCCCATCGGCAAATGGGTGCTGCGCACCGCGTGCGCACAGGCAGTGGCCTGGCACCGCGCCGGCCTGCCCCCGGTGCCCATCGCGGTGAACGTGTCGGCCCGCCAGTTCAACGACGACGGGCTGCTGGGCGACCTGCAGGCCATCCTCGCCGAGACCGGACTCGCCCCCGGCATGCTCGAGCTCGAGCTCACCGAGGGCATGATCATCCAGAACGTCCCCCGTGCGGTGGCGCTGCTCTCGGCCATGAAGCAGCTCGGCGTGCGCCTGGCCATCGACGACTTCGGCACCGGCTACTCGTCGCTCGGCCAGCTGAAGAACTTCCCCATCGACACGCTCAAGGTGGACCGCTCCTTCGTGCGCGACCTCGCCACCAACCTCGACGACCAGGCCATCACCACCGCCATCATCGCGATGGGACGCACATTGAGCCTCACCGTCGTGGCCGAGGGGGTCGAAACCCCCGAACAGGTGGCATTCCTGCGCCAGCATGCGTGCAACGAGATGCAGGGCTACTACTTCAGCAAGCCGGTGGATGCCTTCGCGTTCGCGGCCCTGCTGGCCGCGCATTCGGTCCCCGAGGCCCGCTGAACATGCCGCTGCGCCGCGGTTTCTGCCGCGCGCTGGTGCTCTCCCTGTGCACCGCCGGTGCCGCCGCCGAACCACCGCCGCTCGACGACGCCACCGTGGTGGGCCACGTGCAGGCCGGCCGGTTCGAACCGCTCCGCGGGCTCGAATCGGCCGCGCAGGCGGGTGACGTGGTGGCCATGTCCTGGTGGGGCACCCTGGCCGATGCCTGCGCGTTCGATCCATGCGTGCCGCACCAGGCCGTGGACTGGTGGTGGCGCGCGGCCCGCGAAGGCAACCCGCGGGCCCGCCGCGCGCTGTACCAGCGCGCGGGCGATGCCGCGAGCCTCGCGGCCGTGATCCGGGCCACCGGCGAACCGCGGGGCGACGACGACACGCTCGCCTGGGCCATCACCGCCATGGGCCGGCCCGGCGGAGACCGCGACGGCCGGGCCGCTGCAGCCGTCAGCGCCATCGCGGCCACGCGGCCCACCTACCTCGCGATGATGCCGGCCGTGATGCGGGTGCACGGGCGCGCCACCCTCGCCGAAACCCGGGCGGCGGCCGAGGCCGGTTTCCCGGGCGGCTCGCAAGTGGCCGAAACGCTGCGGCGGGCGCTGCTGCTCGGCGGGGTCGATGCCACGCGCCAGCGGCAGATGGCAAACGACGGCGACCTGGTGCTGGCCGCGGTGCTGTGCGAGACCATCACGTTCGTCGAGGGGCTGGCCGAGATCCCGGCCGACCTGCTGCCCACGTGCGACCAGGCGTTGCAAGGCGGCCAGCTGGGCCTGGCGCCGGTGCTGCTGGAGCACCACGTGCGCCAGGGCGACTTCCCGCGCGCGGCGGGGTATGCCCGCCTGTGCGTTGCACTGCCCGTGCGGTGTGTCGGGCCCCTCGAGGAATTCACGCAGGTGTTCCCGGAAGCGGCGGCCCCATTCCGCCGGGACGTGGCGGTGATGGCCATCGCCGAGAACCGGGTACCGGCGAGCGACGAGCCCGACCTCGCGTTGCGCCGCCGTGCGCTGGCCCGGCGCGTGATGCTCGCCGAAGCCGTGCGCCACTGCGGCGAGCGGCCCTTCGACCGCACCACGGAACGGTTCCTCCCGGTGGCGGGCTGCCCCTGGGGAAAGCCCCTCCAGGCCGATCGCGGTTAGAGTGTCGGGTAGAACCGCACCGGCGGTGCCCGTTTTTCCTCCATGCCCGCCCCCAAGCCCGACACCTTCCCCCGCCCCCGTCACGCCGCGCGCGTGCCCTCCCACCTGACCGCCGAGCAGGTCCACCGCATCCGCCAGGCCTCGTACCACCTGCCCCAGGTGGTCAGCCCGTCCGATTTCATGGACGAGCACACCCCGGAATTCGAGGACAAGCTCGACAGCATGGGCCTCATCCAGCTGCAGGCAGCCGTGCCCGGCGCACGCCCCAGCCGCTGGATCGAACCCGCGATGATGGACGTGGCGCTCGCCCAGCTCGACGCGCTGGCCGCCCAGAAGGAGCAGTTGAAGGGCAAGGTCATCCGCGCCGTGATCCTCGAACGCACCGCCGTGCTCGAGACACTCGGCGTGCAGCGCCGCGGCACCGGCTGGGAGCGCAACGCGCGCCAGGTGCTCGCCGTGCCCACCCCGGGCTGGGACGTGCCCGTGCATTTCACCGTGCCGCAGGACGTGGCCCCGGTGTGGGCGTACTACCGCGATGGCGACAAGGCCGCGCTGATCGGCGCGCTCGGCGATCCGCCGGCCTACCAGGAGGCCGAAGGCCTCGTGTCGCACCTCGATGCCGTGGCCCGCAAGGCGGCTGAACACCGCCCCCGCCAGCTCGCCTCGCTGCTGCCCGGCCTGCTGGCCGAATGCGCGAAGGCGCAGCCGCTCGACGCCCTGATCGCCGGCACCTCCCGCGCACTGGTGCGCTGGGAGCACCGCGTGGCCGAGCTCGACACGCTCGACAGCCTCACCAACGAACTGGCCTTCCACGGCTATCCCGACACCTTCGCCAAGGCCCGCCGCCTGGGCCGGCGCGTGCGCCTGTTCGTGGGCCCGCCCAACAGCGGCAAGACCCACGCCGCGTTCGAGCGGCTCGCCCAGGCCGAATCGGGCGCCTACCTGGCCCCGCTGCGCCTGCTCGCGCTCGAAGGGCGCGACCGCCTGGTGGCCCGAGGTGTGCCCTGCTCGCTGCTGACCGGCGAGGAAAACGTCCCCATCGAGGGCGCCCGCGTGGTGTCGAGCACCATCGAGATGGTGGGCACGAACAAGCCCGTCGACGTGGCCGTGATCGACGAGGCCCAGATGATCTTCGACAGCTCGCGCGGCTGGGCCTGGACCCAGGCCATCGTCGCGGTGCCGGCGAAGGACGTGATCGTCATCTGCTCGGCCTACGCCGTGCCGGCCATCGAGAACCTGCTGGGCCTCTGCGGTGAAACGCCCGAGGTGGTGAAGTTCCAGCGCAAGCAGCACGTGCAGCTGATGCCCTCGCCGGTGCCGCTCGCGGCGCTGAAAAAGGGCGATGCGGTGGTGGCCTTCAGCCGCCGCGACGTCCTGACCATCCGCGACCGCATCGCCGCCACCAATGGCCTCTCGGTGTCGGTCATCTACGGCGCGCTGCCGCCCGAGGTGCGCCGCCGCGAAGCGGAGCGGTTCGCCTCCGGCGAGTCGCACGTGCTCGTGGCCACCGACGCCATCGGCATGGGCCTGAACCTGCCGATCCGCCGCGTGCTGTTCTCCACCATGAACAAGTTCGACGGCCAGGGCGACCGTGCGCTGACCGAATCCGAAGTGCACCAGATCGCGGGCCGCGCCGGCCGCTACGGCATGCACGAGGAAGGTTTCACCAGCGTGCTGCACGAGGCCGAGCCGTCGGCCATGAAAACGCTGCGCGAGTTGCTGCCGAAGGCCCCGCGTGCCCCCCGCCAGTTCAAGGCGCCGGTGGCCCCGAACGGCTGGCACATCGACACCATCTCCTCGCGCCTCGGCAAGACGAAGCTGCGCGAGGTGCTGGGCATCTTCATGGGCCAGCTGCAGCTCGACAACGCCCACTTCCAGGTGGCCGAACTCGAGCAGATGCTCGAACTGGCCGACCAGCTCGACCGCATCGCCCCGAAGCTGTCGCTGCGCGAGCGTTTCACCTACGCCCAGGCGCCGGTGGACACCCGCACCGACTCCCAGGTGCAGCAGTTCCTCGGCTGGGCCGAAAGCCACGCCAAGCAGGGCACCGCCGGCCAGCCGTGGTTCCTCGAGAGCGTGGACGAACACAGCCGCCTCGACCGCATGGAGCAGGCCCTGCGCTCCTGCACGCTGTGGCTGTGGCTCGACCTGCGGTTCCCCGGCGCCTTCGGGCACCTCGACCACGTGGTGGGGCTGCGCGAGCGGCTCAACGACGGCATCGAGCGGCAGCTGAAGGGCAAGAAGCCGTTGGCGTTCACGCGCGGCCCGCGGCGCTGACAGCTGTCCGGGATGAATATCCCGTCACCCCGTCGAACGACGGGGCCCACTCTTCGCTGCGAGTTGCGTTTTCTCGCTGCGCGAGGCCGCGCCGGGTCTCGGCCCGGCAGCCGAGTCCCTTCTTGTTCTGGTGAAAAAGAAGGAACCAAGAAAACACCTGCCAGGACGTCTCTCCACGCCCTGACTCCCGGGGTCTGCCTTCCCAGGCACCGCACCACCCGTGCCACTCGCGTCACCCTGGACGGGTCTCCGGCTTGATCATCGGGACGCCCAGGCGCTGCGCACGGAGGGTCCGGCGCGGCCTCGTCAGGGACAAAATCTCACCCGCAGCCAGCAGTGGGCCTCTAGACTGCCAAACCGGCCGCAGGGTGTCAGCGCATCAACTGATTCAACCGCTCCGCGTCGAACTCTTCCGTCGTCTGCGCATCGGCGGGCACGCAGCCCTGCTTGACCGTGGACAACTTCTCGATGGCCGCCCACAGCATCGCAATCTGGTGTGAATTGACAGCGGCGTTGTCGATGAGGCCCTTCATGGCCTGCGACAGCGGGTCGTCGTTCTGCGTGACGCCGTAGGCCGAGAACCCCATGCGGGCGGCCGCGGCCTCGCGCTGGGCCTCGTCTTCCTTGAGCAGCACGCGGGCCGGGTTGCCCACCGCGGTGGCGCCGGGGGGCACGGCCTTGAGCACCACGGCATTCGAGCCCACGCGGGCGCCGTCGCCCACGGTGAACCCGCCCAGCACCTGGGAATTGGCGCCCACGATGACCCCCCGGCCCAGCGTGGGGTGCCGCTTGGCGCCCTTCGACAGCGAGGTGCCGCCGAGGGTCACGCCCTGGTAGATGGTGCACTCGTCGCCGATCTCGGCGGTTTCACCCACCACCACGCCCATGCCGTGGTCGATGAACACCCGCCGCCCGATGCGCGCGCCCGGATGGATCTCGATGCCGGTGAAGAACCGCGCCATGTGCGAGATGAACCGCCCCGCCCAGCGGAACCCGTTGTGCCAGCACGCGTGCGCCCAGCGGTGCATCAGGATCGCATGCAGGCCGGGGTAACAGGTCAAGACTTCCCATGCGGAATGCGCGGCGGGGTCGCGCTCCAGGATGCAGGCGATGTCTTCACGAAGGCGCTGGAACATGAATCGATGGGTCTGGTGAGGACTCGGAGTGTACCGGCGGGTGCATTTCAGCGTGGCACAGGGGTCACGCCGACTTCTCCATGGCCCGGGCGATGCCCCGCAGGATGTGGATCTCCTCGGTGGTGAGCTGCGCCCGGTTGAACAGCTGGTTCAGCCGCGGCATCAGCTTGCGCGGCGCGGCAGGATCCAGGAACCCGATGCCGGTCAGCGCCCGCTGCCAGTGGTCCAGCAGGCCGGTGACGGCCGCCGCGTCCGCCAGTGCCGGGTCCACGGTGCGCGGCGCCACCGGGAAACCACCGAGCGCCTGGCGCCAGTCATACGCCAGCAACTGCACCGCCTGCGCGAGGTTGAGCGAGCCGTACTCGGGGTGCGTGGGGATGCTCAGGCACACGTGGCAGCGGTACACATCGTCGTTCGACATGCCGTAGCGCTCCGAGCCGAACACGAACCCCACCCGCTGGCCGCCGGCCGCGAGTTCGGGCATCAGGTCACGCGGGGTGCGGGTGGGCGGACCGAAATCGCGCGGGGTCATCGCGGTGGCACACGCGAACGTCACGCCGTCGAGGGCTTCGGTCAGCGTGGGCACGATGCGGGCGCGCACGAGGATGTCGGCGGCACCGCTGGCCATCGCCACCGTGTCCTCGTGCACCAGCACGTCGTCGAACCGGGGCGCCACGAGCACCAGGTCGGAAAAACCCATCACTTTCATCGCGCGGGCCGTGGCCCCCACGTTGCCCGGGTGGCTGGTGTTGACGAGGATGAAGCGGGTGGTGTCCATGGGGTCGTGTGCGCGAAATCGTCGTCGACAACGGCCTCGGCGACGGCCCGGTGCGAGACGCGGAGGGCCCTGCGAGGGTAAACTCGCATTATCCGCACGCGGCACGCCCGCGCTGCACGCTCTTTTTTCCCCGCCGATCCCCCTCCCCCATTGCAGGTGCACCCATGTCCCAATCGCTCCACCCGATGCTCAACGTCGCCATCAAGGCCGCGCGCGCTGCCGGGTCGCTGATCAACCGGGCCTCGCTCGACCTGGACCTGCTCAAGATCAGCACGAAGTCCCCGAACGACTTCGTCACGGAGGTGGATCAGAAGGCCGAAGAGGTCATCATCGAGACGCTGCTCGGGGCCTACCCGGGCCACGGCATCCTGGCCGAAGAATCAGGCCGCACCCACGGCGCCCCCGACAGCGAATTCGTCTGGATCATCGATCCGCTCGACGGCACCACCAACTTCATCCACGGCTTCCCGTACTACGCCGTGTCCATCGCCCTCGCGTACCGCGACCAGGTGCAGCAGGCCGTCGTGTACGACCCCACCCGCAACGACCTGTTCTATGCGTCCAAGGGCCGCGGCGCGTACCTCAACGACAAGCGCATCCGCGTCTCGAAGCGCACCCGCATGTCCGACTCGCTGATCGGCACGGGCTTTCCGTTCCGCAAGGGTGACAACTTCAAGCGCTACATGAAGATGTTCGAGGACATCATGGTGAGCTGCGCCGGCGTGCGCCGCCCGGGCGCGGCCGCCCTGGACCTCTGCTACGTGGCCGCCGGCTACTACGACGGCTTCTTCGAAACCGGCCTGAACCCGTGGGACATCGCCGCCGGGTCGCTGATGATCACCGAGGCCGGCGGCCTCATCGGCAACTTCACCGGCGAATCCGACTTCATGTACCAGCGCGAAGTGATGGCGGGCAACCCGCGCATCTACGCCCAGATGGTGAGCCTGCTGTCGAAGTACACCCGTGTGATCGCCGACGACGCGAAGCCCGGCATCGGCGCCGAACCCCTCGATGCGGCCGACCACGACGCCAAGTCCTTGCCCGACTGGAGCCCCGAGGCGGCGCTGGCCAAGGCCGAAGCCGAGGCGCAGACGCCCGAGGCCCGTGCAGCCGCCCTCAAGAAGCGCGCCGTGCGCATCCGCAAGGCGGACGTGACACCGACGGACGACAACGCCCGCTGACCCGGTCGGTTGTCCACGCGTACCGAAGCCGTGCCGGGTGCACGGCTTTTTTCATTGACGCCCGGTGCTGTCCACCGTGTGTCCACAGCGGGCCCCCAGCGAATACAGAGCTTGTCCACAGGGTTGGCCACAGCTGCGGCGCGGGGCGGGCACCCACGCTGTGTGGCCCAGACGCCGCAAGCCTTGTTGTTTTTATTGCAAGTCTCGACATAAACGCACACAAATCTTCACGTGTCACGTCTGTAGAGGGACCTCAAGGCACGGGCTCCGGTAGCATCCGCGTCGCCCGATCCGGGAGTCCCAAATCCGAACAACGGACCAGCTCATGAACAAGGTTTCGATCGCCACTGCCCTCCTTCTCGCCTTCGCTGCCGCGGGTGCCTCCGCCGCCCCGGGCGACGAAGAACTTCCCGGCCCCTACCTCGGCGCCGCCGTGGGGGCATCGCACTACAAGTTCAACTTCGACTGCGCCAGCGGCGTCGAGTCGTGCGACAAATCGCCGAACGGGTTCAAATTCTTCGGCGGCCTGCCGATGACCAAGTACCTCGCCCTCGAACTGCAGTACATCCAGTACGGCAAGGCAGAGGCCAGGGACGGCTCCACCACCCTCTCGGGTGAAGGCCGGCACTTCGGCCTCGGCGTGGCCGCGACGAAGAACTTCGGCACCCGCCTGACGGGCACCGCCCGCGGCGGCCTCGCCTCGAACAAGTTCAAGATCAGCGGTGGTTTCGGCGGTCAAAGCGACACCTTCTCCGAGAACAAGGTGTCGTACTACGTGGGTGGCTCGTTCGGCTTCCGCGTGACGCAGAACCTGACGGTCGAAGGCGGCCTGGACATGACGCGCTTCGAGTTCCTCGGCACGCACGCCACTGCACGGATGCTCAGCCTGGGCGTGCGCAACGCATTCTGAGCGTCGCTTCCCCGGAAAAAGCCGTGCCCTCGCACGGCTTTTTTTGTTTCTGGCGAGGCTCTGCTGAACGTGCGCCGCCGCGTGCAGGACAATACCGAGTTCGGTCCTGCGGGCTGCGGATGAGGTCGTGGCTTTGCGTGGTCACCGTCGCCTGCGCGGCCGGGCCGCCGTCCACGCGCTGCAGCGCATCGGCCACCAGACGCTCGGTGATGGTCTTGACGTGGCGGTAGCTGTGCAGACCGCCGTCGAGGGCCTGAGCTCAGGCGGCGTCCACCATCTGCCGCGGGTAGCGGTCGGCCAGGTGAACGATGCCCCACAGCTTGCGCTGACCAACCCGGCCCTCGATTGCAAACAGCAACTGGCACAGCCGCGCGGCCTGCGCCCCGATTGCATCGGCCTGCTTCAAGATGAAGCGCCTCTCGCGTGAGGGATTGAAGACGCGTTCGGCCTCGGGCAGCACCACGGTGCCGGGTCGCTCGGCACGGCTGTGCGTGCGCAGCAGCGCCTGGGTCTGCAGGTCGCGGATCTCCAGCCGGCGCGCGTACGGCCGAACCAGCACCTTCGAGCCAATAGTGGCCGGTCGTGCGGCGTAGCTGCAGTGCGCCACCCGAACACAGCCGTCGTCGCACACCGTGCGCTCCACGTCGGTGAAGTACTGCATGGGCATCACGGCCAGCGGCTGCAGGTGGGCGCGTTCCTCCTCGAACATGGCCTGCACCTGGCGGCGCTCGGACCCGTGGATGCGCGAGGCAGCCCACTTGCTCTCCCAATGCTCCAGGTAGGCGTTCTGCTCCTCGATGGACTCGAACCGCTTGCCCTTGAGCGCGGTAGCCGGCGTATGGCCGATGGCGTTCTCGACGGTCCCTTTGCGATTGGGGTCGCGCACCCGGGCAGGGTCGGCCACGACCTCGTAGTGGGCCAGCGTGGCGGCGTACACCGGGTTGAGCAGTGGCTCGTACAGGTCGGGCTTGAGCACGCCCTCCTTGAGGTTATCCAGGACCACGTAGCGGCACGAGCCGCCGAAGTAGCGCCAGGCCTGCTCGTGCAGCTCGGCCCAGATCTGCTGGCCCGATTGCCAGACCACGCGGAGGAAGCTGCGCCGGGAGTAGCGCAGCGTGGCCACGAACAAGCGGGGCTTGCGGTAGCGATCGGTACCGGGCACGCGCGTGGGCGCGCCTTCGCCGTAGTCGACCTGCATCTCCTCCGCCGGGCAGGAACGACAGGCGGTCGAACTGTTCGGGCCCACCACGCACCCGGGTGCGGACCACGAAGCGCTTGACCGAGTTGTAGCGCCCGGCAAAGCCATGCCCGTCGACCAGCTCCTGGTAGATGGCCATAGCGTTCCGGCCGAGCCTGAGCTGGGCCTCGATGAAGGCCCGGTGCGGCTCGCAGAACGAGCCCGCGGCTCCTGTTGAAGTCGGTGGCCGGGGTGGAGCAGTTTGCGTGGCCAGGTCGGCGACCGGGTCGGTGGCCACCCCGGGGCAGTTTGGAGGTTCCTCCCCGGCGTCAAAGCCCTGGGCCCAGGACCGCATGGTGTGGCGGGAGATGCCGGTGCGCCGCTCGATCTCTCGCTGGCTGTTGCCAGCCTTGAGCAGCGTCCAGATGGTGGTTTGCAAATGTGGCTTCAAGACGTTCACCTCGTTCAGTCCCCCTCGTGTCCAAGGGGGCGAAAGTTACGTCCCGCTCGTCAGGGCTGAGGCGCCTGACACACTGTTCTCAGTGCTTCAGTTCACCCCGGCCAGGTGGAGCGTGCTTGAAACTGGCGAGCGCGGCCACCGTCTCAGTCCTGACGTTGTAGGTTCGGCGCCCGTAGGTCACTTCCTTCGCGAAGAACGGCAGCAGCAGGCCGAAGCCCCGTCGCCCGCCACCCGCTGATTGCCGCTGCCCGATTCGGCCCTGCGAATGAACGGCGCCAACCCCGTTGGGAACACGTCATGGAGAACCTCGTCCCGCTCTCGCTCGACCCCGAAGACGGTGAGCATTCGGTCCATCCGAGTCACGGGCAGGTAGTTTGAACACATGCCGGCATCGTAGCGGACCGCGTAGACTGCTAGCCACACTTACCCGAAGAACAACCACCGTGCCAACTGTGAAAAATGCGACTGCGCGAGCCGAGGGAATTACCCATCCTACGGCCCCGCGACGCCTGCACCTCAAAGTCAAAGACTTTTCTTGCCTAGCAGAAGCAGACATCAGAATAAATCGCTTCACAGTCCTGATTGGGCCTCAGTCAAGCGGAAAAAGCCTCCTGTCGAAACTAATCTTCTTCTTCAATCAGGCATTTATATCGCTGAGAAACTCCGCCACTCTAAAAGGCGATGAAGATTCATTCAAACTGTACCTTCGCGACACATTCTCCGAATGGTTCCCAATATCCGCCTGGGGCAGCAAAAAGTTTACGATCGAGTTTTCGCACGCCGATCTGCAAATAAAAATAATAAGATCAACATACAACGATGCCATCAACGATAAGTTGAGGATAAGCCTATCCCCACTTGTTAAGAAGATACTTTCGGCACGCGATAAATTCCTGGCAGAAGACGATCAAGCAGCCAAGAAAAGCGTCGAGGGAGAATTCGACAATCAATCCTTCTCAACACCCGATAAATTGCGAGCAATGATGCGGGAGGCAATGAAGGAAAGCTATCTTGCTAGTCAGCTATTCGTCCCGGCGGGACGATCCTTCTTCACTAGCATGGGCACGACAGTTGCCGCTTTTCGACAGGCACGATTGCTGGACCCCGTTACTTTAGCTTTCGGAGAAGTAATGACGCGATACCGAGATCGCGGCGGCTTCGCAGTATCGATGGGCGCGGGTCCGAGACATTTCCAGGCGGTAGAAAAACTATTAGGCGGAGTTGTTCGATTCGGCCAAAGCGGTGACTTTCTCGTCACTCCAGACGGTCGTACCGTTCCCTTCTCATCTCTTTCTTCTGGCCAGCAAGAGTTACTACCCCTTCTGCTGACCCTGTCGCCTTTTCTGTCTCCGCTTCCGAGCAGCGTCGGCCGTAGATTTGTGTGTGTGGAGGAGCCGGAGGCACACCTATTTCCATCCGCGCAGAGTTCAGTTGTTGGGCTACTAGCTTCCGTTACTTCCGGCCTCCGGAACGACTTGCTGATAACGACTCATAGTCCATATGTACTCGCAAAAATAAACAATCTTATTGTCGCCGGCAAAATAATCCGGAACGCCACCAGCGAGCGTAGAGCCGCGCTCTCGAAAATCGTCGAACCGCGCCACTGGCTACAAAATATGAGCGTTTCGGCATACGCAATACAAGGCGACTCGACCGTCGACATCATCGACGCAGATGGCCTAATTGCTGCAGACTATTTAGACGAAGTCTCTGGCCATATTTCGGAAGAATTCAACAACCTCCTGGAACTGGGAGAAATGTGATGGCGTGGTGTAATTGCACTTCGGTAGAAACCGGATCTCGAATCAGCGTCTCCGATGCCAGATCAAAATGTAAGGCCATATTCGAGAACGCCGAAAACCTTCCCATAGAAAAGACTCAGTGGGACAAGTGCGTAAAAATACAGGAAACCGCCGCAGATTGGATCTTAACCTGTGGTGTTCGGGGACAAGTTATCGTAGAGCTCAAAGGAAAAAATGTTGAGCATGCTTGTGCGCAAGTAATGGCGAGTGCAGCGGACCTAAAGAGTATGGGCGCAATCCACGAACAGATAGGCGCAGTCATAGTATGCACCCAATATCCAGCTATTGACACGCGAGTCCAACGTGCGAAGATCGAATTCCGAAAGCAGTACGGCGGCCCGCTAAATGTATACAGCCGCTACCGAGAGTTGACGTATGAGGCCGCGGTTTCATCCAAAAAGACCAAGTAGATCCGGTGTTCGCTGCGCACGGCCGTTTCCGGTCCGTGCACTGGTTGCGCGGCGCCGTGTGCTCGGGTCGCGAGCCGTGTCGCAATTGCGGCGCATAGGGCTGTGCGCGGCAGATCGACGCGAGATACTCGGAGGCGACTCGACATGAGCAAGGTCAGTCGGCACCCCGCGGTGACGCGCACAACGCAGGACTCAACGGAATTTCCCGAGAAGCTTGCAGCTGGGATCGCGCGCAGGCAAGAGGGCATGTTCCTGCCTGATTGCTTCAGCGCCTGGGCGCGCTGCCTGATTCACAAATCGGCGCGATGCACATGAACTCAATCATTCACGCTCCGCCCCTCCTAGTCGATCAAGAACTGGCAGCCCAGGCTCTAGGCGTTAGCGAACGCACACTGGAGAATCTCGTAGCTGCTGGAGATCTTCCGCCCCCGCGAAAGATCAGCAAGCAGCGCGTTGGTTGGCTCTGGCGCGGGCTAATGAATTTTGCTGAGACTCGCCCGGTCAGCGACCTGCCACCTGGCCCTGGCCGGCGACGCCAGCACCCCGAGCAGAATGGCGGTTGAGGACGAAGGCGCGAGCGAGTACTCAAGGACTATGCGTGGCGATTATCACTTGATAAGCTCTGAGGCAAACTCCGCGAGGCGAGCGCACCTGGCATGTAGAAATGGGAAATAGTTGTCGTGGAATTCTTCCGGATGACAGAATGCCGTTCCCAACGTCGCCGCCCGCGTTGCTGGAACGCCGAGGTCTTGGACATACACCGACGGACGCTTCTTGCCGATACTCTTGTTTTCTGCAGCACTAAGAAAACAAAAATTCCCTAAGACATTTATTTGTCCGTCGGGCACCCCAAGGTCCCTGAGGAAGGCGCGAGGATAGATGTGATGAAACTCCGAACGGTTGTAGCGTTGAAGCACCTTATCCAGGTCAATGATTTTTCCGGAAAGAAGACTTTTGGGGTCATTGTTTGCCAGAAGCAAGACAAACGTTTTTGTGGCTGCTGCCCCGACGCGGAATGAATTGGCGTAGAAGAATTCCGCCTCAACTTTGACGTCTATTGCATCGAGCAAATTATCTTCACGCCGCTTTAGCAGCGACATATGCTCAATATCAACTATCGTCGTCTTGCGGGTTTGGCTAGTGTATTTTCCTGAAAAGCACGTACGCCAAAACCATCGCTTCAAAGTCTGGAGAGTGGCACCATCGTAGACAATTTCTTTTCCATCTGGCGCTGCGAAAAAGACTGCCAGAGGAACGAGCATCGAGGGGTAGGGAAGGAGCTTTAAGTGAACAACTTTAAGCTCGGTCCGAAGAAAATCAATAGCACCACGAATTCCGTTCTCGACCGTTGAGAACTGGGCTCGCACGTCCGCGCCGTTCAATGCCAACAACTTTTCTGCACCAGGTTCGCCAGTCAGGATGCCCGCGACACAACTCAAAACTAGATCGGCATCGTCACCGATTCCTTCGAATCCAAAATCAGATAACTCCTCGCGCAGCTCCTTGAACTTATCCAGCAGATCGAACTCGTCGCTCCAAGTCCACGCCGAAAGGAGTTGGAGCGTATCCAGCGCCACGCCCAGGTGGTTGATTCGCTCGAAAACGATTGCCACAATGGATCGATCCTCGCTTTTTAAGAGCTGAACGGGAATCTGTACCTCTTTAAATTTCTCCTGCAGCTTGTCTACTACGGCGATCTGCTCGGCTTTAAGGTGTTCTGTTTTTACTCGATATCGAACCGAGTCAAAGAGAACATTCATAGGAAAATATCGATTCTTGTCTACCGGCTCGCCATCTGGAATGGCAATGAAATAGCTATCCTGAGGGTTGCCCGTAGCATTAAGATCGAAATACAGGTCCGCCCAATCAGGATTTTCGCCCGCATTCAAATCAGTTTGAAAGACGGTAAATATGGACGTAAGGCGTTGTTGCCCGTCCAAGACATAGTCAATCGGATAGTCCGCCTGGGGGTCAGGCAAGGTAAACGTACCCAACTTCCTTTCCGTCAACAACTGATGTTTGGTCCGCCAAAAAAGGAGCGAACCAAATGGATAGCCCTTGTAGATACTATCCAACAAGTAGGCCACTCGATCCATCTCCCAGACGAATCCTCGTTGAAATGCAGGGATTCGAATCTCCCCGCTAACGACGGAATCAAGAATCTTGCGAATGGGATAGTGTTGGTATTCCATGTAGGACGCTCCAATGCAACGGGCAATGTACTCTGGAAGTGGCCTTCTGAACCCAAGCCGATGCTCAGACTCCCAAATTCTGACAAACACTCCACAGTTAGCCCGATTAGCGCCTCCGCATCCAATAGTCGACAATCCTTCCGGCGGCGGGTGATTAAATGAGCTAAGTGCGCTGTTCATGAGCACCCGCCAGCCGCGCTGGCGGCCAAGCCTTCAAGATGCTGCGACAGCCGGGTGATCCAGACACGGCGCTCGGCGTCATACTGGTGCCTGCTATATGTACCTTGGTCATCCGGCAACAAGTGCCCGATGACAACCTACGCCAAGTCCCCCGGGCACCCTAAGGCGGCCAGCCTCGTGCGACTGGTCCGCCGCAAGTCGTGCGGCGCAAAATGCAGCACCGGAAGACGGGCGCGCACCCATTCAGGCCGAAGTTCGCACCCGGCAGCGTGCATCCGCGTGGCAACGCCCAGAGCCTTCTGGTCAATATGCCCTGACTTTCTTCGACTGGGGAAAAGATGGCCGCTCGGGTGGACAGCCAGCCTTCTACGGACGATAGCCTCCGCACGGCCTTCCAGGCACTCGCAGATCCGTCAACAGGGGCAGGCGCCGCATCTTCAGTTTTGCCTTTGGAACGGTCCACCACATCCCATCAGTCTCCTCTGTAACCTCCACGGCCTCGATCACAACGATTTCCGCGCCGCGGCAGCAGGTCCACAGTAGAGCGTGAGTGCGTCTGCGGCGTCGCGGGAGAAGTTCGACAGCCATGGGATCAAGAGCGCCAGCTCAGGCTCATTGAGCACGCGTTTAGCCACGCCGAAATGTTCACCCTTTACCTTCTTGCCCTTGCTCTTGAGCTTGCCTCGCAGCACGAGACGCCACCAGTTCGGGACATCCGGCGCTGGGCGACCAGCATCCAGAGCGCGATCCCAGACTGCTCCGAGAAGCTGCCGCAACCGCCTAGCCTGAACCGGGTGGCCCCGCTTTGCGTCGATCAGATCGAAGGCGTCCGCCCGAGTGATGCTCGCGGCCGCCCGGGCTGCGATCGCAGTGGTGTCGAGGTTGAGAGTACGCTCAGCCTCGGCATAGGTTCTCGGCGCGACGTTGCTGCGGTTCGCCTCGAGAAAATCCGCGCACGCACGACTGACGATGTACTGCCCAACCTTCGCCGCCGTAGAGACAGCACGCTTGGCGGCAGCAGGGTCGCCGCCAACGTCTCGCTGGGCCTTCACCTTTTCCCACGCTGCCAGCGCCGCCGGCAATCCCATGGCTGGCCAGCGCCCGAGCTTGATCTGTCGCATCAAGCCTTCGACCGGAGACTTATACCGGTACTTCCAGGTCCGGGTTGACGCAGTAGCGACCAGGCGAAGGCCCGGCGCCCCGTCTACCGTAAGATGCTCCCCCTCCCCCAGCGCCTTGGCCGCTCGTGCATCAAACATGAAAAGTTACGCCTCCCGAAAACTTACGCCGAAACCTACGCAATGTGAACGCGTGGGGGTACGTTCGGATGCGTGAACTAGCACAGGCTCCCAGGGGAGTTTCAGAGGTAGAGCTACCTGACCTCTCGACTCACACGCCCATGATGCAGCAGTACCTGCGCATCAAGCACGGCTTCCCCGAGACGCTGGTGTTCTACCGGATGGGCGACTTCTACGAGTTGTTCTTCGACGACGCCCGCAAGGCCAACCGGTTGCTCGACATCACGCTGACCACCCGCGGCCAGAGCGGCGGCGAACCGGTGACGATGGCCGGCGTGCCGGTGCATGCGGTGGAGAACTACCTCGCCAAGCTGATCAAGATGGGCGAGGCCGTCGCCATCGCCGAACAGGTGGGCGACGTGGCCACGGCCAAGGGACCGGTGGAACGCAAGGTGGTGCGCGTGGTGACGCCAGGCACCGTGACCGACACCGAGCTGCTCGCCGACAAACGCGACGCGCTGCTGCTCGCGGTGGCGCAGCGCACGCACAAGGGCGTGACCACCTACGGCCTCGCGTGGCTCGGTCTGTCGAATGGCCAGCTGGGCCTCACCGAATGCAATGAACGCGAACTGCCCGGCTGGCTGTCGCGCCTGAACGCGGCCGAAGCGCTGGTGGACCGCGACGCGGTGCCCGCCGCGCTGGCCCAGTCGCGCCTCGCCATCACCCACCGCCCCACATGGCAGTTCGACGCGGCGCTCGGCGAACGCAAGCTGTGCGAGCAACTGCGCGTGGCCACGCTGGCCGGCTTCAGCGCACACGAGCTGGGCACGGCCCATGCGGCCGCGTCGGCCCTGCTGAGCTATGCCGAACACACGCAGGGCCAGGCCCTCGCCCACGTGCGCACGCTCACGGTGGAACGCGCAAGCCACCTGGTGGACCTGCCCCCCACCACCCACCGCAACCTGGAACTGGTGCAGACGCTGCGCGGCGACGACTCACCCACGCTGCTGTCGCTGATCGACACGTGCCGCACCGGCATGGGCAGCCGGGCGCTGCGCCACTGGCTCACGCACCCGCTGCGCGAACGCACCGTGGCGATGCAACGGCACGATGCGCTCGACGTGCTGATGCGCCACGTGCTGGCACCACTGCGCGACACGCTGCGTGGCATCAGCGACGTGGAACGCATCACCGCCCGCGTGGCGCTGCGCCAGGTGCGCCCGCGCGAGATGGCCGGCCTGCGCGCCACGCTGCAGGCGCTGCCGCAACTGCGCGACATCGTGCCGGTGGGCAACGCCGTGCTGCTCGACATGCTGTCGGAAGCGCTGTCGCCGTCGCCCGCCATCGAGGCGCTGCTGCGCACGGCCATTGCAGAGGAGCCGTCGGTCCAGCTGCGTGACGGCGGCGTGATCGCCCCGGGTTTCGATGCCGACCTCGACGAGTTGCGCGCCATCAGTCTCAACTGCGACGATTTCCTGCTGGCGCTGGAAACGCGCGAGCGCACGCGCACCGGCATCCCGAACCTGCGCGTGCAATTCAACAAGGTGCACGGCTTCTACATCGAGGTCACGCAAGGCCAGGCATCGAAGGTGCCGGCCGACTACCAGCGCCGCCAGACGCTCAAGAACGCCGAACGGTTCATCACGCCGGAACTGAAGGCGTTCGAGGACAAGGCGCTGTCCGCACAGGACCGCTCGCTCGCCCGCGAGAAGATGCTCTACGAGCAGGTGATCGATGGCCTGCAGTCGCACATCGAGGCCTTGTCGGGCCTGGCCCGCGCGCTCGCGTCGATCGACGCGCTGGCCGCGCTGGCCGAACGGGCCACCACGCTCAACTGGTGCCGTCCGCAGTTCGTGCGCGAGCCCTGCATCGCGATCGACGGTGGCCGCCACCCGGTGGTGGAGGCCCGGCTGCAGGAGACCGGCGGCGGCAACTTCATGGCCAACGACTGCCGGCTCGACGCCACGCGCAAGATGCTCGTGATCACCGGCCCGAACATGGGCGGCAAGAGCACCTTCATGCGCCAGGTGGCGCTGATCGCGCTGCTGGCTGCCATGGGCTCGTTCGTGCCCGCCACGGCCTGCCGCCTCGGCCCCATCGACGCCATCCACACCCGCATCGGCGCGGCCGACGACCTGGCCAACGCGCAGTCCACGTTCATGCTCGAGATGACGGAGGCCGCCGCCATCGTGCACGGTGCCACCGAACACTCGCTCGTGCTGATGGACGAGATCGGCCGCGGCACGTCCACGTTCGACGGCCTCGCGCTCGCGGGCGCCATCGCCAGCCACCTGCACGACCGCAACAAGGCCTTCACGCTGTTCGCCACGCACTACTTCGAGCTGACCGAGTTCCCGCTGAAACACCAGCAGGCGGTGAACGTGCACGTGTCGGCGGCCGAGAACGGCGACGACATCGTGTTCCTGCACGACATCCAGCCCGGCCCCGCGAGCCGCAGCTACGGCGTGCAGGTGGCACGCCTGGCCGGCATGCCGTCCACGCTGGTGCGGCAGGCCCGCCACACGCTGTCGGCGCTGGAGACCAGCAAGGAGGCCGCCAGCGCCCAGGTGGACCTGTTCGCCGCGCCCGCGGCCGTCCCGGAGTCCGAGCCGTCGGAGGTGGATCGTGCCCTCTCCGGCATCAACCCCGATATGCTGTCACCCAAGGAGGCGCTCGACGCCCTCTACCGACTCAAGAACCTTCAGAAGCAAGAAGCCACGTCATGACCTATTGCATCGGCGTCAAACTGGACGCGGGCCTCGTGTTCCTGTCCGACTCCCGCACGAACGCGGGCGTGGACCAGATCAGCACGTTCCGCAAGATGATGATCTACGAGAAGCCGGGCGACCGCTTCATGGTGCTGCTGTCGGCCGGCAACCTGTCCATCTCGCAGTCCGTGCGCGAGATCCTGCAGGTGGAGAAGCTCGACAACGGCGTCGAGCCGCCCATCACCATCTGGAACGCCACCAGCATGTTCGACGTGGCCCGTGTCCTGGGCAGCGCCATCCGCCGCATCTACGACCAGGATGCCCGCGCGCTGCACCACTCGGGGGTGGAGTTCAATGCCTCGCTGATCCTCGGCGGCCAGATAGGCGACGAGCCGATGCGCCTCTTCCTCGTGTACTCGGCCGGCAATTTCATCGAGGCCACGCGCGAGACCTGCTATTTCCAGATCGGCGAATCGAAGTACGGCAAGCCCGTGCTCGACCGCATGATCACGCCGCAGACGCCGCTCGACGAAGCCGCCAAGTGCGCGCTGGTGTCCATGGACTCCACGCTCAAGTCCAACCTGTCGGTGGGGTTGCCGCTCGACCTGCTGGTGTACAAGGCCAATGCGCTGCAGACCGAGCAGATCGTCTGCATCGACGAACACAACCCGTATTTCGCGATGATCCGCGGCGCCTGGGGCCAGAAACTGCGCCAGGTGTTCGAATCCCTCGACGACCCGCAATGGGGGTCCGACGCGGCCACGTACCCGCTGCGGGCACCGTCGCGCTTCGAACCCATGGGCAAGATCCACAGCCCGGGGGAGAAGATCCTCTGATGGCGGAGCAGGCGCCTCTCCCGCCCATCGTCTTCTCGCACGCGAACAGCTTCCCGGCGGGCACCTACCGCCTGCTGTTCGACCTGTGGCGAGCCGCCGGGCACGAGGTGTACGCGGTCGACAAGTTCGGGCACGACCCGAAGTACCCGGTCAGCAACCAGTGGCCCCGCCTGCGCGACCAGCTGATCCACTTCGCCGAACACGAGGTGGGCCGCCCCGCCTATTTCGTGGGCCATTCGCTCGGCGGCTTCCTGAGCGTGCTGGCCGCCGCGCGGCAGCCCGGCCTGGCCAAAGGTGTCGTGCTGCTCGATTCGCCGCTGATCGGCGGCCTCGTGGGCGCGATGGTGCGGTTTGCCAAATCCACCGGTTTTGGCGCAAGGTTCTCGCCCGGCCACGTCTCGCAACGCCGGCGCCACCACTGGCCCAGCGCCGAGGCAGCCTACAGCCACTTCCACGCCAAGGCCGCATTCGCCCGCTGGAACCCCGAGGTGCTGCTGGACTACATCGCCTGCGGCATCGTGCCGTCGGAGCCACCCATGGAACGCGGCCACACGCTCGCGTTCCTGCGCGACGTGGAAACCAGCATCTACAACACGCTGCCCCACGACATCCCGCAGTTCCTGCGCAAGCACCCGCTGCAGTGCCCGCTCGCCTTCGTGGGAGGCACCCGATCCACCGAGGTGCGCCAGGTGGGCATGGCCATCACCGAGCGTGTGGCGGCGGGCCGCATCTCGTGGATCGACGGCACGCACCTGTACCCGTTCGAGCAGCCGCACCAGACGGCCGCCGAGGTGTTGCGGTGGTTGTCCGTGTTCCGGGGCGAGACCCCGGCGCCCGTCGTGCCCTGAGCGGCTGACCAAGCCTATAATCGCGCTTTACCACCAGGGCACTCGTGGAAACGATGCCAAAAGCAATGACCAAGTTCGTCTTTGTTACCGGCGGTGTGGTGTCCTCGCTGGGCAAGGGCATCGCGGCTGCATCCCTCGCGGCGATCCTCGAATCCCGCGGCCTCAAGGTCACCCTCCTCAAGCTGGATCCCTACCTCAACGTGGATCCGGGCACGATGTCGCCCTTCCAGCACGGCGAGGTGTTCGTCACCGACGACGGTGCGGAGACCGACCTCGACCTGGGCCACTACGAGCGCTTCATCACCACCCGGATGAAGAAGGCCAACAACTTCACCACCGGCCAGATCTACAAGAGCGTGCTCGAGAAGGAGCGCCGCGGTGACTACCTCGGCAAGACCGTCCAGGTCATCCCGCACGTCACCAACGAGATCCAGGACTTCGTCAAGCGCGGCGCCGGTGTCGGCGGCGACAACGGCGTCGACGTGGCCATCGTGGAAGTGGGCGGCACCGTGGGTGACATCGAAAGCCTGCCGTTCCTCGAGGCAGCGCGCCAGATGAGCCTGCGCCTGGGCCCCAACAACACCGCGTTCGTCCACCTCACCTACGTGCCGTGGATCGCCGCGGCCGGCGAGCTGAAGACCAAGCCCACCCAGCACACCGCGCAGAAGCTGCGCGAGATCGGCATCCAGGCCGACGTGCTGCTGTGCCGCGCCGACCGTCCCATCCCCGATGAAGAGCGCGGCAAGATCTCGCTGTTCACCAACGTGCCCGAGTGGGGCGTGATCTCCATGTGGGACGTGGACACCATCTACAAGGTGCCGCGCATGCTGCACGAGCAGGGCCTCGACGGCCTGATCTGCGACAAGCTGCGCATCAACACCCCGCCGGCCAACCTCAAGCGCTGGGATGCCCTCGTGGCCGAGGTCGAGAACCCGAAACGCCGCGTCAGCATCGCCATGTGCGGCAAGTACACCGACCTGTCCGACTCGTACAAGTCGCTGAACGAGGCGTTGCGCCACGCCGGCATCCACAACCACGCCAAGGTCGACATCGAGTACGTCGACTCCGAGACGCTCACCCCCGACACCGTGGGCCAGCTGTCGCGCTTCGACGCCATCCTGGTGCCGGGCGGGTTCGGCAAGCGGGGCGTGGAGGGCAAGATCCTCGCGGCCAAGTTCGCCCGTGAACACAAGCTGCCGTACCTGGGCATCTGCCTCGGCATGCAGGTGGCCACCATCGAATACGCCCGCCACATGGCCGGCCTCGACGGCGCCAACAGCACCGAGTTCGAAGCCGACGCCAAGCACCCGGTGATCGCCCTGATCGACGAATGGCAGGACGCCGACGGTTCCATCCAGAAGCGCAACGCCCAGTCCGACCTGGGTGGCACCATGCGCCTCGGTGCCCAGAGCTCCGACGTCAAGCTGGGCACCCTCGCCCACGAGATCTACGGCGACGTGGTCACCGAACGGCACCGCCACCGCTACGAGGCCAACGTCAACTACCTCGACCGCCTGGGCGAAGCCGGCCTCGTGATCTCCGCGCTCACGCAGCGCGAGAAGCTCACCGAGATCGTCGAGCTGCCGCGCACGGTGCACCCGTGGTACATGGGCGTCCAGTTCCACCCGGAATTCAAGTCCACCCCGTGGGACGGCCACCCGCTGTTCAAGTCCTACATCGAGGCCGCCCTCGCCCACCAGACCGCGCGCCAGTCCGGCTCGCCGGCCAAGGTGGCGGCCTGATGTTCCTTCACCTTTCACTGAACGAGGTCCCGGCATGAAGCTTTGCGGATTCGACATCGGCATCGACAAGCCGTTTTTCCTGCTCGCCGGCCCCTGCGTCGTCGAGTCCGAACAACTCCAGATGGACGTGGCCGGCACGCTGAAGGAAATCACCAGCGCGCTGGGCATTCCGTTCATCTTCAAGAGCAGCTACGACAAGGCCAACCGCTCGTCGGGCAGCACCTTCCGCGGCCCCGGCATGGAAAAGGGCCTGGAGATCCTGGCGAAGGTGAAGCGCGAGCTGAACGTGCCCCTCATCACCGACGTGCACTCGGAAGCCGAAGTGCCCGCCGTGGCCTCGGTGGTGGACGTGCTGCAGACCCCGGCCTTCCTGTGCCGCCAGACCGATTTCATCCGTGCCGTGGCCCAGAGCGGCAAGCCGGTGAACATCAAGAAGGGCCAGTTCCTGGCCCCCGGCGACATGAAAAACGTGATCCAGAAGGCCCGCGACGCCGCGCGCGAGAAGGGCCTGCCCGAAGACAACTTCCTCGCCTGCGAACGCGGCGTGAGCTTCGGCTACAACAACCTCGTGAGCGACATGCGGTCGCTCGCGATCATGCGCGATACCGGCGCGCCGGTGGTGTTCGACGCCACCCACTCCGTGCAGTTGCCGGGCGGCCAGGGCACCAGCTCTGGCGGCCAGCGCGAATTCGTGCCGGTGTTGTCGCGCGCCGCCGTCGCCGTGGGCATCTCGGGCCTGTTCATGGAAACGCACCCCGACCCTGCCAAGGCCATGAGCGACGGCCCCAATGCTGTGCCGCTGAAGCACATGCGTGCGTTGCTCGAACAACTCGTGGCGCTCGATCGCGTGATCAAGCAGCAGCCGTTGCTCGAGAACGATTTTTCCTGCTGATTCACGCCGGCGACCCTGGCAGTATCGGCGTCCGCCCGTTTGAAAAACTAAACCAAACCAAAGGAACCTGGAATGAGTGCGATTGTTGACATTGTCGGTCGGGAGATCCTCGACAGCCGCGGCAACCCCACCGTCGAATGCGACGTGCTGCTCGAGTCGGGCGTGATGGGCCGTGCGGCCGTGCCGTCGGGCGCGTCCACCGGTTCGCGCGAAGCCATCGAGCTGCGCGACGGCGACAAGAGCCGCTACCTCGGCAAGGGCGTGCTGCGCGCCGTCGAACACGTCAACACCGAGATCAGCGAAGCCGTGCTGGGCCTCGACGCCTCGGAACAGGCCTTCCTCGACCGCACGCTGATCGACCTCGACGGCACCGAGAACAAGAGCCGCCTGGGCGCCAATGCCACGCTGGCCGTGTCGATGGCCGTGGCCCGTGCCGCGGCGGAAGAAAGCGGCCTGCCGCTGTACCGCTACTTCGGCGGTTCGGGCGCCATGCAGCTGCCAGTGCCGATGATGAACGTCATCAACGGCGGCGCACACGCCAACAACAACCTCGATCTGCAAGAGCTGATGATCATCCCCGTGGGCGCCCCGAGCTTCCGCGAAGCGATGCGTTACGGCGCCGAGGTGTTCCACGCGCTCAAGAAGATCATCCACGACAAGGGCATGAGCACCGCCGTGGGCGACGAAGGCGGCTTTGCCCCCAGCATCGCCAGCCACGAAGCGGCCATCCAGCTGATCCTCGAGGCCATCGACAAGGCCGGCTACACCGCCGGTGACCAGATCGCCATCGGCCTCGACTGCGCGGCCAGCGAGTTCTACAAGGACGGCAAGTACGTGCTGGGCGGCGAAGGCCTGACGCTGTCGGCCCCCGAGTGGACCGACATCCTCGCCACCTGGGTCGACAAGTACCCCATCATCAGCATCGAAGACGGCATGCACGAAGGCGACTGGGACGGGTGGAAGCACCTGACCGAACGCCTCGGCAACAAGGTCCAGCTCGTGGGCGACGACCTGTTCGTCACCAACACGAAGATCCTGCGTGAAGGCATCGAGAAGCGCATCGCCAACTCGATCCTGATCAAGATCAACCAGATCGGCACGCTGACCGAAACCTTCGCGGCCATCGAACTGGCCAAGCGTTCGAACTACACGGCCGTGATCAGCCACCGTTCGGGCGAAACCGAAGACTCGACCATCGCGGACATCGCCGTCGGCACCAACGCCGGCCAGATCAAGACCGGTTCGATGAGCCGTTCGGACCGCATGGCCAAGTACAACCAGCTGCTGCGCATCGAGGAAGACCTGGGCGACGTCGCCACCTACCCCGGCCGCTCGGCGTTCTACAACCTGCGCTGATCCCGCGACCGCGAAAGCTCCACCCTCGTGCGCCTCGTCACCCTGGCACTGCTGGCCTTGCTGGCCCTCGTGCATGCCGAACTCTGGTTCGGCAAGGGTGGTGTGCCTCGGGTGATGGAGCTGCAGGCGAAGTTGTCCGCCCAGGCGGCGGACAACGACGCCGCATCGGCCCGCAACGAGCAGCTCGGCGCCGAGGTGCGCGACTTCAAGGAAGGCCTGGAAATGGTCGAGGAGAAGGCGCGCTTCGAGCTGGGCATGATCAAGCCCGACGAAATCTACGTGCAGGTCAACACGCCCAAGCGCTGACCCGCCCCCTCACCTTCCGCTGACCCGATGGACACCTTGCTGCAAGCGCTGCAGCCGCTGTTCGCAACCGCCTTGACCCTCTGGGGCGCGCCCGTCAGCTGGCTCGAACTGGTCGGCTGTGTGCTGGCCGTCGTGATGGTCGTGTTCAACATGCGGGTGAACCCCATCGCCTGGCCGCTGGCCATCGTCAGTTCGCTCCTCTTTTTCGCCCTCTTCTGGAACAGCCGCCTCTACGGCGAGGCCGGGCTGCAGATCGTCTTCGCCGTGATGGCCGGCTGGGGCTGGTGGCAATGGCTGCAGGGCCACCAGGAGAACGGTGCCACGCTCCGGGTGCGCCACCTGCGCCCGTCGAGCCGCGTGAAGGCGCTGGTGGCGCTGGCGCTCGCTTGGCCCGCCACCGCGCTTTTCCTGCGCACCTACACCAACACCGACGTGCCCTGGTGGGACGCCTTCCCCACCGCCGCGAGCCTCGTGGGCCAGTGGCTGCTGGGCCGCAAATACGTGGAGAACTGGCCCACCTGGGTGGCCGTCAACGTCGTCAGCGTGGGCCTGTTCGCCTACAAGGGCCTGTGGTTCACCACCGCGCTGTACCTGCTGTTCGTCGCCATGTCCTTCTCGGGCTGGCGCGCGTGGCAGCGGCTCGCGCAGCCCCGCTGAGCCCGCCATGGCGCTGACCGTCGCGCTGCTCGGGGCCGAGAGCACGGGCAAGACCACCCTGGCCCACGACCTAGCCCGTGCGCTCGCCGCCGATGGCCAACGCGTGGCCGTCGTGCACGAGTACCTGCGCGAGTTCTGCGACACCCTCGGGCGCACCCCGCGCGCCGAGGAGCAGATGGGCATCGCCGAGGAACAGACGCGGCGCATCGCCGCCGCCGCGGTGAACCACGACGTCGTGATCGCCGACACCACCGCGCTGATGATCGCCGTCTACAGCGACCTGCTGTTCAACGACCTGTCGCTGTACCCCATGGCCGTCGATGCCCTGCGCGGTTGCGGCCTCGTGCTGGTCACCGCACTCGACCTGCCGTGGCAGGCGGACGGCCTGCAGCGCGACGGCCCGCACGTGCGCGAGCCGGTGAACCGGCTGCTGCGAGCCGCACTGGTGCAAGGCACCATCGACCACGCCATCGTCTCCGGCACCGGTGACCAGCGCCTTGTTTCGGCGCTGGTGGCCGTACGCCACGCGCTGGCCACGCCGGACGCCGAACGCGAGGCCAGGGTCAACCCGCGTTGGACCTGGGCGTGCGACCGGTGCAGTGATGGGGATTGCGAACGGCACATCCGGTTGCCGCGCTGAAGGGCTGGCGGGCCTTCGTCCATCCCATCCACCCAGTCTTGATATCTCGGGGCAGAACTTCACCCGGACGCGCATCTTGAGTGCGAGCAGGCCACGCCCGTTCTTGCAACGAGACGGACTGCCGCAACCCATCAGGGTACGGGGAAAACACCAAGTGCGCCAAGGCACGCGCGGCCAACGCCCGTGACGAAAGCACGCCCGAGACCGCACAGTCAGAGCTACGCTACAGCTCGAACACCTGGGAGAAAAAGATGAAACGACTGTTCATGCTGATCGGCGTCGCTTTGGCGCTCGTCAGTGGTTTTGCCATCGGACATGGCGGCGGGCTCGATTCAAGCGGCTGCCACCACGACAACAAGAACGGCGGCTACCACTGCCACCGTTGAGCGACGCCGCCATTCGCGTCCGGTCGTGAACGCCTTCGCCGTCAGCGGCTTCTGGAACGGTCTCACCCACCCGATCCTGGGCGTCGACCATCTGATTGCCATGGTTGCGGTGGGCGTCGTCAGTGCAAAACTCGGCCGACGAGCACTTTGGGCCGTACCGTCCGCATTTGTCATAGCCATGGCCGCAGGCGGTATCGCGGGGCTGAGCGGTTTCGTGCTGACTCAAGCAGAGCAATGGATTGCGGCCTCGCTGATCGCTCTGGGGGGAGTGGTCGCACTGAACCGAGCCGCACTCGCCCGACACTCGACTCTCGTCTCCACAGCCTCCCTCGCTTTCGTGATGATCTTCGGTGCTGCCCACGGCAACGCGCATGGGCTCGAAATCCCGGAAACCGCAGGGCCTATCGGCTTCGCCGCAGGCTTTCTTTCGGGCACATCGCTGCTGCACCTCGCAGGCGTGGGAATCGGGATGTTGTCCGAGCGGTGGATCGCGGTGTCGGTCCCGGTACGGATCGCCGGTGTGTTTGCAGTGGCATTGGGTGGCGGGTTGTCAGTGCGGTAGCGTGACAACGCGTCGCCTCTCAGCCGCCAGCACGGCCAACGGCTATAGTCGCGCCCTCCCACCGTCTCGTCCCACCGATCGCCATGAGCCTCGCCGACCTGCGTGCGGCGCTGGACGCCGAGCTCGCGGCCACGCCCGAGTACTACGACTTCAAGGTCCTTCGCAGCGAGCGCGACGGTGCGCTGTGGCGCGTGACGCTGGAGCCGGGGTACGTCTATGCCGATGGCCAGCGGCCGGGCCAGGCGTCGGCCCAGGCCCTGCTGGACGACAGCCTGGATGGCGCGTCCGCGTGGTGGGGTGCGCCGGTGAAGGGCGGCGCCAGCGTGCTGGCGGTGGTGGCCGAAGACGACCAGCTGGTGTTGCAGAACGCGAGCGCACGGCCGCCCGGGCCGGACTGCCTGATCCGCCTCTACCCCACGCGTTTCCTCAATGCCGTGGCCGAGGCCTGGTGGGACACGCCCTGGGCCGAACGTGCGCTCGCGTGCCTGCCCGACCTGGCCCACCCGCAGCCAGTGGACGACGGTCCGGCACTGACCGGCGCACCGTTCCGCTGGCTGCGCGCGGCGCAGCGCCAGGCCCTGTCCCTCGTGCGGCACAGCAGCGCCTTCCTCTGGGGACCACCCGGCACCGGCAAGACCACCACGCTGGGCGTGCTGCTGGCCGAGTACCTGGACACCCGGCCCACGGCCCGGGTGTTGCTGCTGTCCACCACCAACCACGCGGTGGACCTGGCCACGGTGGCCGTCGACAAGGCGCTGCAAAAGGGCCGGCGTGAGCACTGCCGGGAAGCGGTGCAGCGGCTCGGCACACGCTTCGACGCCGCGGCCTATGCCGGCCGCGAACACCTGATCCCCACCGCCGACCGCGACCTGATCGCACGGCTTGCCCGCGCCGAGGCGGCCCGGCCGTCGTCGCGCGACGCCGCGGCGCTGAAGGCGTGGGCCGACCGCGTGGCCGCACTGCGCGACGCGCTGCGCACGTCGTCACTGCAGGTGTTGCAGCGTTGCCGGCTGGCCAGCATGACCACCACTCGCGCCGCATTCACGCTGAAGACCCTGCGGGAACTGGCACCGGACGGCGGGCCGCCGTTCGACCTGGTGGTCTTCGACGAGGCCAGCCAGGTGAGCCTCGCGCACGCGCTCGCCCTCATGCCACTGGGCCGCGCCCGGCTGTTCGCTGGCGACCCGCAACAGCTCTCGCCGGTGCTGCGGAGCACCGACCGTGGGGCGCGCCAGTGGCTGGGCCGCTCGGCGTTCGCCGAGAAGCCGCGCCAGGCGCCATCGGTCGCGCTGCTGGACGAGCAGTCGCGCATGGCCGGTCCCATCAGTGACCTGGTCAGCGACCTCTTCTACGACGGCGCACTGCACGTGGCCGCCGACGCGGCCGCCCTGCCCGGCTGGCAGGCGGCGCGCCAGCGTGCGCTGGGGGAGGTCGATGCCAACACCCACGTCCACGTGCACCGGCTGAAGACCGATGGCGCCTGGTCGGCGGCCGAACGAGGGCCGGTGCGCCGGGAGTCGGCAGAGGCCATTGCCACCCTGGTGGCCGCCGCGCTGGACAGTGGCGAGTGGCAGCCGCACGAGCTGATCGTGCTGACTCCGTTCCGCGCGCAGCGGGCGCTGATACGCCAACGCCTGCGTGCCCACGGTGTCTCCGAGGCCGTGAAGGTCAGCACCGTCCACCGCGCGCAGGGCAGCGAGGCGCCGGTGGTGCTGTTCGACCCGGCAGACGGCGCCCAGCCTTTCCTGCAGACCGAGGAAGCACAGCGGCTGGTGAACGTGGCCCTGAGCCGCGCGCAAGGGAAAGTGGTGGTCTTCCTGTCGGCGGCCGATGCGGCCAACCCGCTGCTCTCACCCATCGTGCAGCGCCTGCGGTTGGCCGGCGATGCACGCGAGGCGGTGCCCCTGCTGGACCTGGCCCGGCAGCCGGGCTTCCCGGCCAATGCGCTGGGCCTGCGTGTCCGTGCCGGACGCCACACCGGCGAGGTGTCGCGGCTGAGCCCGGACGGGCAGCAGTTCTGGCTGGTCAACGAACGCACAGGCGCCACGCAGCTCTTCGACACCGCGTTCTGGCGCGCCCGTGCGAGGGATTGATTCCGCCGGGGTCACGACCGACGTCAATGCCCTGGCCACCCGCGGGGCCGCAGCGACAGCAGGAACCCCTGGTGCCCGCCCGTGATGCTGTTGAACGCTTCGCCCGTGATCCAGCCGTGGTCGTTGATGCCGGTCGCAGCACCAAGGTACCAGCCCGCGTCGCGGGTGGCCGCGTCGAGCAGGCTGTTCAGGTCGATGGCCACGTTGCCGCGCCACAGCGCCGCATGCCCATTGGGGTCGTTGGCGAGCGAACTCCACCCGACCGCCAGGCCGGCGTTGTTGACATCGTGTGCGGCGGCAGTCTCGCCGCCGAGCGTGCCCAGGTCGGTCAGCCTGCCGCGGCGCCACATGACAGCGCGTGGTCCCGACTCCGTGCCCGGCGGGGAACTGCTGCCGACGATCAGGCCTGCGTCGTTGATCGCGTTGGCATGGTGCTCCGTTCCGCCCAACCCGGCGAGTTCGATCACGGCACCGTCGCGCCACACGGTCGCATGCCGGCCCGTGGGCTCCCCCGTGGTGCTCCAGCCCACGATGGTGCCGGCGTTGTTGATGTCGTTCGCCGAGCTGTAGACACCGCCCAGCGTGCCGAGGTCGGTCAACCGGCCGGCACGCCACAACGTGGCGTGCAACGGCGCCAGGGTCTCGGGGCCCAGATAGCTCCAGCCCACGATCAGTCCGGCGTTGTTGATGCCCGTGGCACCGCTGGCAACGGCGTTGTTCAGGACACCCAGGTCGACAGGGCGGCCGCCAACCCACAAGGTCGCGTGCGAGGACGAGCCGTTGGGGATGATGGCGACGGTGCTGTTTCCCACGATCTTGCCGGCATCGTTGATGGCCGAGGCACTGCCGCTGCCGATGCCACCGATCGTCGGGAACCGGGTGGCCGAACCGCGGTACCACAACGTGGTGCCGAAGTCGGCGGCTTCACCGGCCCCTGATGTGCCCACGACCTGCGTGGCGTTGTTGAGCGCGCGCCCGGAGCTCTCCGTGCCGTCCACCGGGGCCAGCAGCGTGAAGGCCTGCCGCACGGCCCGGAGGTCCGAGGCCGACACCTCCTCCCCGGTCACGCTCGCCAGCGCCTTCGACGCGTCCGCGTCGGCACTGGCCTCGGGGTTGTCATCCCCTCCCCCACCGCAGGCGGCCAGCGCCAGCGGGGCAAGTCCGGACATCACGAAGGTTCTGCGCTGCATTGCTGCTCCTCAACGGTGATCCACCCACCTTCCGGTACAGCAGACCACGCACGAGATGGGGTGTGAACACGACGTGGTCGGCCATCGTATGCCCGAGGCATGGGCGATGCAATCCGCTTCGCGGGGCATCGTCATCCAGATTCACGACGCCCAATCGGCCGTTGCGCATTCAGGCCATCCGGCCGGCGGATCAGTGGGCGAGCCGGTCCGCCAGGTGGGCTGCAGCGCGCCCCGCGCAAACTGGGAACCCGATCAACCCAGGCGAACGCCGGGACCCGCTGGACGCGTGTGCCTGAGCATGTGATGCAGAGCAAGTGGCGCCTGCAGCGGGCGCCAAGCGTTCCACATTGTCGAGAGAATCGTGAGGCGAGGAGTTTCAGTCCAGATGTGACCGGGACGTCGCGGCGCCTGGGCACGGTGGGCCCCGACCTCCGTCGGGGTGACGGGGATTTTCCCCGGACAGCAGTGTCACTGCTGTCCGGAATAATGCCCCCCAGTTGAAGCGTTGCCAGTAGGTATCGGGGAAGTAGCCTCAGCGACCGAGAAGCGACTCAATTCTCGAACTGACCACCGACGCTGTGGAGCGAGATGCGCAACGCCAGACAAGTGCCAGCGCCGGCGTGCCAGGCCAGGGTGGAGACCCCGGCCTGCGCCGGGGTGACGGCTGAGGCGAAGGCCGTGGGCAAGGTGTTGATCCGGCTGCGGTAGCGATGCGTCCGGAATGCACCACGCCCCGCCGCCTGCCGGCGGGGCGTGGGCACCGGCGTCAGGCCCGCACGCTGTCGCGCAGTGCCTTCACCTGGTCGTGGTTCGCGCGAGCGCCTTGAAGCTGGCGTTCGATCACCGTGCGGACGTCCGCAGGGAGCCCGGTGGTGGCAGCGGCCTTGCGGTACATCGCAACGGCCTTGTCCTCGCCACGTTCACATTCCGAGAGGATCGCGTGGTCCTCGTGGGCGCTGGTGGACACGGCCGCCTTGACCGCCACCCACCCGCGGTGCAGCGCGCCCATGGCGGTGCCGTCATCCTCGGGCTCGCCGCCGTATTGGCGCACGAAGCTCTGGAGTTCCGCGGCGGCCGCGGCACAGGCCGAGGCCCGGGCAGAAAGGGCCGACCTCACGGCCGCGCTGTGTGCCCGTTCCGCGCTGGTGCGAAAACCATACTCGCCGTCCTTCGACACTTCGACCAAGTCATTCAAGATGTCCACGATGTCGTCGTTGTCCACGTCAATCTCCTTGCGGTTGCGGAACCCACAGCATGCGCAAACCGGCCGGCGTTGGCTGCCGGAGGCGAGCCCGAAGCCACGTGCGCGCAGGCCTACAGCGGTTGCTCGCCGGATCTGCGGCCGTGGCCGGCGCCGGACGCTATTGCTTCACCAGCTCCACGCGCCGGTTCTTCTCGCGCCCCGCATCGCTGTCGTTCGACGCGACGGGGGCCAGTGACGCCACCCCTCTCGGCAGCAAGCGCTTCGCCTCGATCTTGTGGTTGGCCTCCAGCGCCTTGACCACCATCTCGGCGCGCCGCTGCGACAGGTCCGCGTTGGCGGCGAGGCTGCCCTGGCTGTCGGTGTGGCCCACGATGTAGACGTTCAGGGCCGGCTGGCTCTTCAGCAGCTTCGCCATCTCGTCGAGCGCGGCCTTGGATTCGGGCTTGACGTCGGCCTTGCCGGTGTCGAAGTACACGCCGTAGACGGCGACCTTGCCATCGTCGGCGATGCGCTTGGCCATGGTCTCGGCACTCAGGTTGGCGCTGACCTTGCCCGCTTCCATCGCCCGGCTTTCCACCAGCTCGATGTAGACACCACCGTTCTGCTTGTCCACCGGGTCCACCACGTAGACCGCCGCGTGCACCGTGGAGCCGTCGGGCCTGGTGCCTTGCGCCAGCACGTACCGCGTGCTGTAGCGCCCGTAGTTGAATGCCGACCAGTAGCTGGTGTCGGGGAAGATCTTCGTCCCCACACGCTCGAGCATGAGCCCGCCGAACTGCTTGCCACACGTTTCCTTCGCGCACGCGTAAAGCATCGTCAGGCCGGCCTGCTTCAGCGCGGCCTCGTAGTTGCGCATCACCTCGAGCGAAGAACGTTCCTGCGGGTAGTTGTAGGCCAGCCGCGTGTAGCGGCCCTCCAGCGGCAGCCACTTCTCGGGGGAGCGCTTGCCGTCGTCGATCACCTTGCCGGCGACCAGCTGGACGTCGATGTACTCCTTGGCTTCGTGGCCCACGAGCCTGGCGCCGTCGAACCGTGACAGCAGCGGGTGGTCCTTCACGCCCGTCACGGTGTCCTGCGCGGGCATGCCGAGGGCGTGGGCGAAACTTGCGGCGGCCAGCAAGCCGGCCCCGAACAACAGTTGGTGCTTTCTCATCTGTGCTCCCTGGTCAACAGCGGCGGATTCTAGAACCAGGGATGCAAGCCCCCGCGGCGGGGCACACGGGCCGCGGGAGGGGCAAATGCCGTCGGGGTGTTCAGCCCGGCTGCTTCGTGGTGCGCAGGTAGGGCTTGATGGTCTTGAAGCCCGGGAACGACTTCTCGGCTTCCTCGTTGCTCACCGCCGTGGTGATGATCACGTCGTCGCCTTGCTTCCAGTTCACCGGCGTGGCGACCTTGTGCTTCGCGGTGAGCTGCATCGAGTCGAGCACGCGCAGGATCTCGTCGAAGTTGCGGCCGGTGGTCATGGGGTACGTCAGCATCAGCTTGATCTTCTTGTCCGGGCCGATGATGAAGACCGAACGCACCGTGGCGTTGGTGGCCGCGGTGCGGCCCTCGGCGGTGCCGGCTTCGTCCGCCGGCAACATGTTGTACAGCTTGGCCACGGCCAGGTCGGTGTCACCGATCATGGGGTACTTGACGGTGGCACCCTGCGTTTCCTCGATGTCGGCCACCCACTTGCCGTGGCTCTCCACCGGGTCGACCGACAGGCCGATCAGCTTGCAGTTGCGCCGGGTGAACTCCGGTTCGATCTTGGCCATGTAGCCGAGTTCGGTGGTGCACACCGGGGTGAAGTCCTTGGGGTGCGAGAACAGGCAAGCCCAGCCGTCGCCGATCCAGCTGTGGAAGTCGATGGGGCCCTGCGTGGTCTGCGCGGTGAAGTTGGGAGCGGTGTCGTTGATGCGAAGTGACATGGCAGTCTCCGGTTGAAAGTGCCTTCAGCATCTTGCCGCGAGACGAGGTGCCTGTGAAAAAAAACGCTACTCGGCACGCATAAGGGAATACCCTTTGCATCGATCCAGACGTTTGCTTTCCGGCCTTCCCCCAGCCCTACCCGCGAAGCAGCGATGGCACTGACGCCACCAGCAATGCCACGCCGGACGCCGTCAGCAGGCACAGCACCAACTTCCTGAACGTGGCCTCGGAGAGGCCGACATAGAGGCGTCCACCCAGCAGCGCGGGGACAAGCATCGCCGGGGCGACGATGGCGAACATGGGCAGCATGTCGCGGGTGACGATGCCCTTGGCCAGATACACGCCCATGGTCACCATGAGCGCGGCCAGGTTGAAATTCTGGATGATGGCGCGCTGCTCATCCTTCTGGAAGCCCCGGAGGGTGCACCACAGCGTCGGAATGGTCCCCGTGAAACCGCCGAGGCCACCCATGATGCCGCCGACACCTCCGATGACGCCGTCTGCCAGCCTGCCGCCTGCCTTGATCTTCGGCAGGTGGCTCGCAAAGAGCATCGCGGGGCACCAGAGGATCAGGAACAGGCCCAGCGCCGCCTTGAAAACCTGCACGTCGAGCAGCGGAAGGATGGCCACGCCGATCGGGATGCCCACAAGACCGCCCAGCAAGAAGGGCAACAGCTTGGCCAGGTCGAAACCTCGCCGCACGGTCACCGCGGCAATGACCTGCCCCGTGAGCGCACCAAACACGGCCAGGGCCGCTGCAAGCTTGGGGTCGAGGGACCATGCCCAGAAAGACATGGCGGTCAGTCCGAAGGCAAAGCCGGACAGGCCCTGGACAAAACCGGCGACCACCGCGCCGATGGCTACCACGATCATTGCGTTGTCCATGCGCCCGGTGTTTCCTGTGGGTCTCTTGGTGTTGTTGCCTGGAAGGCGGGCCAGGCCCGACAGCGCCTAGGAAGCCTTGTTCAGCGCCACGGCTGCCCGGATGAGCGCCTTCAGCGCCTTCTCGTCGAGCTTGTCGCCCTCGTGGACATCGATGGCACGCCGCACGTTGCCGTCCAGGCTCGCGTTGAAGAGGCCCGACGGGTCATCGAGTGCGGCGCCCTTGGCGAAGGTCATCTTCACGGCCTTCTTGTACGTCTCGCCGGTGCAGATCAGCCCGTGGTGCGACCAGACCGGGTTCGACCACTTCCACTCCTCGACCACGCCGGGGTCCGCCGCCAGGATCAGCGCACGGACCCGGGCGAGCATCTCGCCCCGCCAGTCACCCAGGGTGGCGATGCGCTCATCGATCAGTTCGGCTGGCGACGCCACCGCGTTCACCGGGCTCTTGTTCATGCGATCCACCTTTCTCCGGACGACCCCGGGTTTCCGTTCATCGTCAGCCACGCGCCTGGATCATCTTCCACCCGTTCCCCGACGGGTCACGGAACCCGGCATCCACGGTGCCGAATCGTTCCACCGGCTCCTGCGTGAACTCCACCCCGCGGGCCAGCAGCCGGTCATAGGCGGCGCGGCAGTTGTCCACGGTCAGCACCAGCGGCGGCATCGCGCCCTTGGCCACCACCGCGCGCAGCGCCTGGGCCGTCGCCGCGTCATGAACCGGCGGCCCCGGCGTGAAGAGCCCCAGCTGGAACGACGGCTGGTCGGGATGCTGCACCGTCAGCCAGCGGTAGTCACCATTGCCCACGTCCGTGTGGACGCGAAACCCGAGCTTGTCGACGTAGAACGCGAGCGCTTCGGCCTGATCGTGGACGTACAGGCCCACCACTTGAACACCTTGACTCATCGGAGACCTCCTTGTTGTGTCGAGATCCGTTTATATCGTCGGCCTCGCGGCGCCGCTTCTCCGAAACTGCTGTGATGAGGTCGGGCCGCTGCGCGGCGCCCACGATGCAGGCGGGTACCCGGTCGAGCCCCTGGGCCGAGGCGGCCGCACGCGTGCGGATCGCGCTCGGGCTGTCGCCCGTGATGTCGCGGAAAGTGCGCCCGAACGTGCCCAGGCTCTGCCAGCCGGTCTGGAAGGCGATGTCGGTGATGGGCTGGTCGGTGTCGCGGAGCAGGGCCGTGGCCCGCTCGATGCGCCGCGTGAGCAGGTAGCGGTGCGGCGGGATGCCGAAGGCCTGCTTGAACGACCGCGCGAAGTGGGCTTCGGAGACGTCGCTCACACGCGCCAGCCGCTCGATGGGCCAGTCCTCGTGCGAAGCGGCGTCCATCCGGTCCTTGGCGCGCAGCAGGCGGCGCAGCAGGGCGGGGTCCTGGGTGATGGGGTCGTCGCTCACGTCGGCAGGCTCGTCATGGGTCAGCCCGTCACTGTAGCGCCTGCCGGCCGCCTTGCCCCTCAGGCCTTGCGCGTGGCCTTCGCGGTGGGCCGCCGCTTGCCGTCGCCCGACGCCGCGGCACGAGGTGTCAGGTCGCCCGCCCCACTGGCCTGCTCCAGCCACTGCAGCGTGTCGACGTGCGACATGAACGCGTCGAGGTACTCCGGCGACAGGTCGTGCATCGCCTGCAGCGCGCGGTTCACCACGTGCGACGAGTTGAGCGGGCCGGCCAGCGCCGGCACATGGGCCAGGGCCTGCCGCAGGCGGTGTTCCGCACGCAGCCGCGACCAGGTGCCCTTGAACGCCGTCATCGCTTTCAGCGGCCGCAGCGGTGCGGTGCGCGACAGCGGCACCTCGGGCTGGCGGGCGGCCGCGGCGGCCGACCGCACGGGCGTCGCGGCCGATCGGCCCAGGCGGTCCACCAGGGCGGTCAGTGCGGCCAGCGCACTTCGGCCCATGGCGGGCTCGCCGGGCGCCGCGCCGGCCTCGGCCTTGGGCACCGCGTGCCGGGCCATCAAGGCCTCGACACGCTGCACCAGCAACCCGCGGGCTTCGCCCTCCAACGTCGCCGCGCGGCGCGCCAGGGCCTCGATGACACCGAACGCCACGGGGTCGGCCGTGGCCGCGCCCTGCGCGCGCCAGGCGGCCACCGCCCCCACGGGATCGGCCACCGTGTCGTTGGCGCTCATGTCGCCTTGGGCCGCGGCGTGGGTGCCATCTCGACACGCCGGTTGAGTGCCCGGCCCGCGGCTTCGGCGTTCGAGGCCACGGGTTGCTCGGCCCCGAAGGCCGCGGCGAACACCGCGGGCGATGGCACCCCCTCCTCGATCAGCGCACGGGTCACGGTGAGCGCGCGCTGGGCGGAGAGCTCCCAGTTGTCGGCGAACTTCGCGCGGCCGGTGTCGCGCACCTGCCGGTCGTCGGTGAACCCGCTCACCATCAGCACCTCGTCGCGCGCGGCCAGGTAGGCAGCCAGTGGCCCGGCCAGGGTCTTCAGGAGTTGCCGCCCTTCGGGCTGCAGCTCGGCCGAGTTGAGGGCGAACAGCACGCTGCCGCTGATGGCGATGCGGCCGTTGGCCAGGGTCACGCGGCCCGCCGCGAGCGGAATGGCCAGGGCGCGCTCCAGCGCAGCGGTGCGCTGCGCCGCGGCCTGGCGCTGCTTCACCTCGGCCTGCAGCCGTTCGGCCAGGTCGAGCTGCATGCCCATCACGCACACCAGGATCAGCACGAAGGCCCCCAGCAGCCCGGCCATCAGGTCGCCGAAGACGGCCCACACCGGCGTGGCCGAATCGAGGCTGTCGTCCAGCTCGTCGTGGGTCATGCGGGATCGGCCTCCACAGGCACCCGGGTGAGCTGCTGCAGGTCCTCGAAGATCTGCTTTTGCGAACCGAGCGTCAGGTCGACGATCTCGCGCGCTTGCGCCACGTAGTAGGCCAGTTGTTCGTCACTGCGCGCCATCGTGTGGCCAAGCGCGGACTCGATGCGCTCCAGCTGAGCGATCATCTGCTCGCTGCTGCGGCTGAACAGCTGCACGGCCAGGCCGAAGCCTTCGCCCAGGCTCGCCACCTCGGCGGCGCCGCCGGTCACCTGCGCGGCCACGGTCTGCAGCGTGCGCGACTCGGCCGCCACGGTGTCGGCGAACCGTGCGCCCACGCGGTCCAGCACGTCGGTGGTGGTGTTCACCAGCGTGTCGATGGCGGCGCGCTGTTCGGTGCTGGCGTGGTTGACGGCGTCGAGCAGGCCTGCCAGCGTGGCCATCAGGCGGTTGCGTTCGTCCAGTGCGGCGTTGTCGCGCACCAGGCTGTCGCTGAGCGCATGGCGCAGTTCGCCGATGACCTCGGCGGCGGCCCGCGGCGCCTCGGAGGCCGCCTGCACCAGCCGCGTGATCTCGCCGATGGTGGCGCGTGCATGCGCCTCGGCCTGTGCGGCGATGGCCTGCGCGGTGTGCTCCAGCGTCGTGCAGATCTGCTGCTGGCGTTCGGCCACCGTGGCGCCATCCTGCAGGGCCTGTTGCTGAAGCGTCCGGGTGACGCCGGCCAAACCATCCTGGAACGCAGCCAGTCGCGTCTGTTCGCGCGCCGCTGCGGCAGCGTCCCAGGCCACATGGGCATCGGCCACGCTCTTCAGCAACGAGGCCGCTTGCTGCTCGAACCCGGCCACCGTGGCGGACCAGGCCTCGCGCGTGTGCGCCGACAGCACCTCGTTGCCCTGCCGCTGCTGGGCCAGCGCCTCGCCCCACGACGCGGACCACTGGTCGGCGCTGCGGTCCAGGCGCGCGGCCACGCCGTCCAGCAGCGTGGTGGAGCGCTGTTCGAAGGTTGCCGCGAAACGGTCCATGCCGGCGTGCAAGCCCTGCGTCACCGCCTCGCTGTGGCGCTGCTGGTCCGCCAGGGCGGCCTGCCAGCGCTCGGCCAGCGTGGTGGTGGTGGTGTCGAGGCGCGCCGTCACGCCGTCGAGCTGCTGCTGCACCGCGGCGGTGAGCGTGTGGCGCAAGGTGGTGGCTTCGCTGGTCAAGCCGGCCATCGTGGCCTGGACCGCGGGTTCGATGGCGGCACTGGCCAGGCGTGCGCTGTCGGTGAGGCTGGCCCTCAGCGTCCGGTCCACGGACTCGGCCAGCCCCGTGTAGGCGCGCTGGGCCTCGCCCTGGAACTCGGCTTGGCTGGCGATCAGCCGGTCGTGCAGGGCCAGGCCCTGGCGTTCCATCTGCACCACGAGGCCCTGCAGCTGGGTCACGAGTGCCGGCATCACCTCGGCCTGCGCCTGCAGCAGGCGCAGCGATTCCTCGCGCTGGTGCGCGCGCGAGAAACCCCGCAACGTGGTCGCTATGCGCGCATCCAGCTGCAGGCCCGTGCGCTGCCGCTCGCGCCGCGCGAGCGCTGACATCAGCCCCAGCATCGCCGAGGCCGCCACCCCCGCCACCGAGGTGCCGAAGGCCAGGCCCAGGCCCTTCACCGGTGCGGCAAGCGACGCGCGGATGGCGTCCACGTCGGTGGCGTTCTCGAGCGCGAGGCCCGTGCCCTTGAGCGTCACCACCATGCCGAGGAACGTGCCCAGCATGCCCAGCAGCACCAGCAGGCCGGCCAGGTAGGGCGTGAGCGATGGGCCGGGCAGCGCCACCCGCTCACCCTCCACGCGCAGCCGCACCGTGTGCTGCAGGCTCGGGTGCAACGGCGCGAGCCAGGTGCCCAGGGCCGCCGGAGGTTCGTGGGCCGCGCCCACCACCCGCGCGAGGCTGGTGGTGGCCTGCTGGAAGTGGTGCAGTTCCAGCGCCCCCATCAAGAAGAAGGCGCCGATGAGCAGCACCAGCGCCAAGGCGAGCAGGTTGCCGGGGAAGTAGCCCGCGCCCACCCAGGCGATGGCCGCCAGGCCCACCGCGAAGGCGGCGTGATGAAGTGATCTGTTCATGTCGGTTGGTGCGTGCGAAGTGTGTCCAGCAGGCCCTGCGCCGGCAGCAGCCGGTGCGCCAGTTCGGCCTGCAGCACGTGGTCCATGTCGGCCTGGAAGGTGTCCGGCCAGCGGGTGTGGTCGTCGCCTGCGGCGCGTGCCATCCGTTCGAAGTGCGCCTGCAGGCGCAGCGGCACGAGGCCCAGCAGGCCCCGTTCCTGCGCGGCGAGCGCGTGGTCCAGCACGGCGTCGATGGCGGCCAGGCGCGCAAGCGCGGGCGAGCGCCGCGACAGCGCATCGCGCAGCCGCTGGCGCAGCGCGCCAATGGCGTCCTGCATCGCCTGTTGTTGGGCGTTGCAGTGGCGGCGGTACGGGCCGAAGTCGGTCGGGCTCGACGCGGGTTCGCGGGGGCCTGCGGCGATGGACGCCTGCAGGGCCGCGCACACACGCTGGAAGTCCGCCTCCTCGCCGCCCTGCCCATGCGGCTGCCCGAGGGCCGTTGCAGGTGGACCGGCGTTCAACGCCGCGGACAGCGAGATGGCATCGGCCCAGCCGAGCCACTGGCCCAGGCGCTCGGCAAATGCCGGGCGGTTTTCCGCGGGTGGGGCGTCCGCCAGGCGAGCCAGGAGGCGGGTGAGTTCCGAACCGGCGACGCCCGGGCTGTGTGACCCGTGCAGCATGAAAGCCAGTCGAAGGTTCCGTGAAAGGACGGGCAGTTTACTACGGCCACGCCAGCCGCTTCACGCCATTGACATGCGGCACGGTCAGCATCGGCGCCTTCTCCAACCCCAGAGAGACACCCATGCTTCGCCAACTCGGTTTCACCGCCCTCGGCCTGCTGCTGGCCACCGCCGCCCTCGCAGACGACTTCTACCGGCTCGACGCCGCGTGGCCGGCCGGCGTCGACATCAGCGCCACCTACCCGGTGTTCGACTTCGATGGCGACAGCTGCCTGCCGAGCGCCGGCATCAGCCGCCAGGGTCAGCAGAACGGTGGCCTCGCCGCGTCGGGCAGCATCACCGGCGGCTGCCGCGCCGGCAGTTTCCTGAACACGTCCAACACCTTGCACCGGCACGCCTGCGTGCGCAGCGGTGGCGACATCTACTGCGGCCACTTCTACGCGCTGTACTTCCTGAAGGACCAAGCCACGGTGTTCGGCGGCGGGCACCGCCACGACTGGGAACACGCGGCCATCTGGACGAAGAACGGCGTGGTCACCCACGGTGGCTACAGCGCCCACGGCAAGCTGTACAACCAGGACGCGGCCACGCTGGACAAGCAGGACGGCCATGTGAAGATCGTGTATCACAAGGACGGCGCGACGACCCATGCGATGCGGTTCGCAGGCGCGGGTGAAGTGGCCGAGAACGCCTATGGGCAGTTCGTAACCCCCACCATCGTCAGCTGGCAGGTGCTGTGGGGCGATGGGCTGGGCAACGCACAGATGCGCGCCAAGCTCAACGGGTTCGACTACGGCTCCGCCACGATCCCGCTGCGCGACAACAACTTCCTCGACAACCTCAACACCTACAAGCCGGGCGCGTATCCGGCGTTCACGGCGGCGAGCCTGGATTCGGCCGGCTGATCGATCGAACCCGCTAGCATCCTCCCCCAACGGCCCCACCCCGGTGGCCGAGACATGAGGCACTGATGGCGAAGACATCCCCCTGGGTCCTGCTGGCCGGCCTGGCCTGGGCCACCGTGGCGGGCGCGAGCGAGCCCGCGTCCGGTTCGTTCGTGGCGGCCCAGTCGTGCGAGGCCTACCAGTCCATGCGCAAGCAGACCAACCCGGGCGGTGTACGGGTGCAGCCCGGCGTCGCCTACCCGGTGCGCGAAGCGAACGGCCCGGGGCGGGAATGGTTGCGCGTGGAGGTGCCGGGGGCCAGCGAACCCTTGCGGTGGGTGCGGGCCGACTGCGGCAAGGCGTCCGGCACGTCGGCCAGCACGTCGACCGCGCCGCCCGCCCGTCAATCGACACGCACGCCGGCCGGCGCCCAGTGCAGCATCGCCGGCCAGCAGGACAGCTACGTGCTCGCCATGTCCTGGCAGCCCGGCTTCTGCGAACACGTGAAGTACGAAGGCCGCAAGCCCGAGTGCGATCGCATGGCGGAAGGCCGGCTGGTTGTGTCGCACCTCACGCTGCACGGGCTGTGGCCGAACCGGCAGGCCTGCGGCACACGCTACGGCAGCTGTGGGGGTGCCGCGCTCGACCTGCGGCCCGACACGGTGGACTACATCCAGCCCTGGATGCCGAACTTCTTCTTCGAGCAGGCCTTCGGCCGGTACGAGTGGAACAAGCACGGCACCTGCGCGTCGATGGACGACGACACCTACTTCCGCCGGGCGGTGGACGCCGTGAAGACGATCGACCGCTCGGCCGCAGGCCAGTACATCGCGGCGAACGTGGGCAAGGCCATCTCGCGGAAGGCGTTCGACGAGCGGGTGCGCGCCGACACGGGCCGGACCGACGCGGTGAACGCGATCACCCTGCTGTGCACCAACAAGCACCTGTACGAGGTTCGGGTGCAGTTGCCGGTGGACTTCAAGGAAGGGGGCTCGCTGAACGACCTGCTGGGCGCCACGCTGCCGCCGCACCCGTCCGACGACAGGAAGGCGTGCCGGGGCGACGAGATCCTGATCGAGGCGAGCGGGCGCTGAGCGGCCTAGGCCGGCTGGCCGCCACGCCCCAACTTGGGGCCAACCCGCACCGCGACGACGCAGCCCTGGGCCGCCCACGGCCGAAAGACGTGCATTCCCCGCTGCCAACCCACCGCCAGAGGCTAAAAACGGTGGCATGGACGTTGCATACAGGTGTCCCGTCCGGCGGTGACGCTGCCCCCGGACTGATGAAACCCTCCGCTAATGATGGCGGAACCCTGGACGAACCCTGGCCCACGTGGCCGCTCGTCCGGTTGTTCCAACCCACACCCGTGGTTCCGCGGAGGGTGCGTTGTGTCGTCTGCCCTGAGGGTGGCCGAGGCACAGTGCCCTGCACCCAGTTCCCGCGCCGCCCGGATTCTTGCAGGATCAGACATGAAGATCATCGTTGTTGGCCACGGCATGGTGGGCCACAAGTTCCTTGAAAGCCTCGCCGAAACCGGCCTGTCGAACGTCGACGTCACGGTGTTGTGCGAAGAGCCGCGGCCAGCGTACGACCGCGTGCACCTCTCCGAATTCTTCAGCGGCAAGGCAGCCGAAGACCTCTCGCTGGTCGAACCCGGCTTTTTCGAACGCACCGGCTTCACGCTGCGCCTGGCCGCCCGTGCCGCGTCGGTGGACCGCCGTGCCCACACGGTGACCACCGCCGACGGCGAAGTGCTCCCGTACGACAAGCTCGTGCTCGCCACCGGCTCCAACCCGTTCGTGCCGCCGGTACCGGGGCGTGACCGTGCCAACTGCTTCGTGTACCGCACCATCGAGGACCTGGAGGCCATGAAGGCCGCGGGCGCCAAGTCCACCACCGGCGTGGTGATCGGGGGCGGCCTGCTGGGCCTCGAATGCGCCAAGGCGCTGCGCGACATGGGCCTCGACACCCACGTCGTCGAATTCGCCCCGCGCCTGATGGCGATTCAGGTGGACGAAGGTGGCGGCCGCGTGCTGCAGGCCAAGATCGAGGAACTGGGCGTGCACGTGCACACCGGCCGCAACACGCAGGAGATCACCGACGGCGCCCGCGCCCGCCACCGCATGGTGTTCGCGGACGGCAGCCACCTCGAGACCGACATGATCGTGTTCTCGGCCGGCATCCGCCCGCGCGACGAACTGGCCCGCCAGTGCGTGCTGGCCATCGGCCCGCGCGGTGGTGTCGTGATCGACAGCGCCTGCCGCACGAGCGACCACGACGTGTACGCCATCGGCGAATGCGCATCCTGGAACGACCAGACCTTCGGCCTCGTGGCCCCGGGCTACGACATGGCCCGCGTGGCCGCCCGCCACATCGCCGGTGACACCGACGCCGCCTTCGTGGGCGCCGACCTGAGCACCAAGCTCAAGCTGATGGGCGTGGACGTGGCGAGCATCGGCGACGCCCATGGCCGCACGCCGCACAGCCGCGCCTGCCAGTACATCGACGAGCGCCGCCAGGTCTACAAGAAGATCGTCATCAGCCAGGACGGCAAGCAACTGCTGGGCGCCGTGCTGGTGGGCGATGCCACCGAATACGGCACGCTGCTGCAGATGGCCCTGAACGGCATCACGCTGCCCGAGGAACCCGAGTTCCTGATCCTGCCGTCCAGCGACGGCAAGGCCAAGCCCGGCCTCGGCGTGGACGCCCTGCCCGACACCGCCCAGATCTGCTCGTGCAACAACGTCACGAAGGCCGGCATCTGCGCCGCCGTGGGCGAAGGCGCCACCACCATCGCCGAGATGAAGGCCTGCACGAAGGCCGGCGCCACCTGCGGCGGCTGCGTGCCGCTGGTCACGCAGGTGATGAAGATGGAGATGTCCCGCCGCGGCATGGCGGTGAACAACCACCTCTGCGAGCACTTCCCGTACTCGCGCCAGGAGCTGTACCACCTGGTGCGCGTGGGCGAGATCCGCACGTTCGACGACCTGCTGCACAAACACGGCAAGGGCCTCGGCTGCGACATCTGCAAGCCCGTGGCGGCCAGCGTGTTCGCGTCCTGCTGGAACGAGTTCGTGCTGAAGAAGGACCTCGCCGGCCTGCAAGACAGCAACGACTACTACCTGGGCAACATCCAGAAGGACGGCACCTACTCGGTGGTGCCTCGCATGCCGGGCGGTGAAGTCACGCCCGACGGCCTCATCGCCGTGGGCCAGGTGGCCAAGAAGTACGGCCTGTACACCAAGGTCACCGGCGGCGCCCGCGTGGACATGTTCGGCGCGCGCATCGAGCAACTGCCCTTCATCTGGGAAGAACTGATCGCCGCCGGCTTCGAGTCCGGCCACGCATACGGCAAGTCGCTGCGCACGGTGAAGAGCTGCGTGGGCTCCACGTGGTGCCGCTACGGCGTGGACGACAGCGTGGGCCTCGCCGTCGAGCTGGAGAACCGCTACAAGGGCCTGCGCGCACCGCACAAGATCAAGTTCGGTGTGTCGGGTTGCACGCGCGAATGCGCCGAAGCCCAAGGCAAGGACGTGGGCGTGATCGCCACGGAAAAGGGCTGGAACCTCTACGTGTGCGGCAACGGTGGCATGAAACCGCGCCACGCCGAACTGATCGCGTCGGACCTCTCGAAGGCCGAACTGATCCGCCTGATCGACCGCTTCCTGATGTTCTACGTGCGCACCGCCGACCGCCTGCAGCGCACCAGCACCTGGCGCGACAACCTCGAAGGCGGCCTCGACTACCTGAAGGGCGTGCTGCTGAACGACACGCTGGGCCTCTGCGCCGAGCTGGAAGGCCAGATGCAGCACGTGGTGAACACGTACCAGTGCGAATGGAAGACCGCGGTCAACGACCCCGAGACCCGCAAGCGCTTCCGTTCGTTCGTCAACAGCAACAAGACCGACGAACACATCGTGTTCGTGGAGGAACGCGGCCAGATCCGGCCGGCGCGCCCCGAGGAACGCACGCCCGAGCTGGCCGGCAGCGCCCCCGGCGCCACCCAGTCCTGATCGACGTCCAAGGAGTTTGCCCATGACCACCGACACCCTCACCTGGACCGACGTCTGCGCGGTCGACGACATCCTGCCCAACACCGGCGTGTGCGCGCTCGTGGAAGACCGCCACGTGGGCGTCTTCCGCCTCGGCGCCGACCAGTTCTTCGCCATCGACAACGTGGACCCGAAGTCCGGCGCCAGCGTGCTCTCGCGCGGCCTGCTCGGCAGCCTCGGCGACCGCGTGGTCGTGGCCTCGCCGCTGTACAAGAACCACTTCGACCTGCGCACCGGTGAATGCCTGGAAGCACCCGAGCAGTCGGTGCGCGCCCACGGCGTGCGCATCGACAGCGGACGGGTGCGCGTGACGCTGGCCTGACGGACGCCGGCTCAAGCGACGACAATCAGGTCTCTGGCGCCTCCCATGGCGCCGAGACCCTTTTGCCTTTGCCTTGAACCAGGAGTCCGTGCATGCCCGACCCGGCCGTGCCCTTGTCCGTGTCCACCCTCGTGCTGCGTGCCAAGCAGCTCGAGATCGACGCGGTGCGCCACCTTGCCAGCCGTGCCGAGCTGGTGGACGTCATCGGGCAGCTGATCCAGGCATTGCAACGCGAACGGGGTGCGTCGAGCATCTTCCTCGCCTCCCAGGGCCAGCGGTTCACCGACGTGCGCCGCACCCTTGTCGATGAAGCCCGCCCGGTGGAGACGCGCGTGCGCGACGTGTTCGCCGTGCACCTCGACCCCGCGCAGGGGGCCACGGCCAAGGCGCTGTCGCTGATGGCCTGGGCGCTGCTGGGCCTCGACGCCCTGGAGGCGCTGCGCACGCAGATCGAACGCCAGGCACTGACCGCCCACGATTCGGTGGCCGCCTACAGCCACCTGATCGCCGGGCTCATCGAACTCGTCTTCCACGTGGCCGACGCCGCCGTGCTGCCCAGCGTGTCGCGGCTGCTGGTGGCCATCCTGCACCTCGTGCAGGCCCAGGAAGCGGCCGGCCAGGAGCGCGCCGTGGGCGCCCTGCTCTACGCCTCGGGACTGTGCGACGAGGCCCACCAGCAGCGCGTGATCCACCTGATCGATGCGCAGGAGCGCAGCCTGCAGGTGTTCGCCGAGTTCGCCGAACCGGCATTGCGCGCCCGCTGGGAACAGCAGCAGCTGGGCCCCGGGGTCGCGAAGCTCGAGCGCCTGCGCCGCACGCTCTGCGCGGCCAAGGCCGGCGCCACGCTCGACAGCAACCTGAGCGACACCTGGTTCGACGTGTGCACCGACCGCATCAACGAGCTGTGGCAGCTGCAGGTGGCGCTGGTGAAGCGGCTGCGGGAAGACTGCGAGACCCGCATCGTGGAGGCCCAGCAGGACCTCCAGGACTCCCGGGGGCTGCTCAAGCGCCTGCGCGACAACCCGCCCGCCCGCACGCACGCGGTGGACCGCTTCTTCGACATCGCCACCATGCCCGGGGCCGTGCCCGAGCTGGTGGGAACCCCGGGCGCGGCCGAATCCCCCTCGCTGCTCGACCTGCTGCAGGCCCAGTCGGCCCGCATGGCCGGCATGGAGGCCGAACTCGACGCGGCCCGCCGCGCGCTCAACGAGCGCAAGGTGATCGAGCGGGCCAAGGGCGTGCTGATGGCGCGGCTCGGCATGAACGAGGAAGCGGCCTTCCGCGCGCTGCAGAAGACGTCGATGGACCAGAACCGGCGGCTGCTCGACGTGGCCGAGGCCACGCTGTCGTTGCCGGACTTCGCCTTCCCGCAGCCGGCCGGCCGGGGCGACAAGCCGGCTTGACGAACCATTGCGGTGCACATCGTGCACCGACCCGAGGCTTGCCCGCCGGTTGGCGCCTCACTTCGGCACCGGATCGGCCCGCGCGCCCGGGTTTTCAGCAGAAATGAACGGCATGAAACCTGCATGACGGTGGGGCCATCGAGCTAAAGGCGGCTCGATGACCGGCGCCTGCGGAGTCTCCGCGGGCGCCGGAATTGCACACCCAGGATAACGGCGTCCCTTGCGCCACCCGCACCCCGCGGGTGGCCCAGCGGACGCCGTTTTCGTTTCCGCGTTGCACCGGCACCGCCCGGCGGCGCTTGTCCGTCCCCCCGTCCCAAAGGAATTCAAATGGCCTACCTCGCTCCTGCCGAGTTCGTGACCAAGATGGTCGATGCCGGTGAATCGAAACTGCTGATGTCCACCCGCGACACGCTGATCCGGTCCTACATGGCCGGCGCCATCCTGGCGCTGGGCGCGGCGTTTGCCGTGACGGTCACGGTGAACACCGGCAACGCGCTGGTCGGCGCGATGCTGTTCCCCGTGGGCTTCATCCTGCTGTACCTGCTGGGCTTCGACCTGCTGACCGGCGTGTTCACACTGGTGCCGCTCGCAGTGCTCGACAAGCGCCCGGGTGCCACCTGGGGTGGTGTGGCGCGCAACTGGAGCCTCGTGTTCGTGGGCAACTTCGCGGGCGCGCTCACGGTGGCCTTTTTCATGGCCATCATCTTCACCTTCGGCTTCACTGAGGCGCCGAACGCCGTGGGCCAGAAGCTCGGCAGCATTGGCGAAGGCCGCACGGTGGGTTACGCTGCACACGGCGCGGCCGGCATGCTCACGCTGTTCATCCGGGGTGTCATGTGCAACTGGATGGTGTCCACCGGTGTGGTGGCGGCGATGATGTCCACCACGGTGTCGGGCAAGGCCATCGGCATGTGGATGCCGGTCATGGTGTTCTTCTACATGGGCTTCGAACACTCCATCGTCAACATGTTCCTGTTCCCCACCGGCCTGATGCTCGGCGGCAACTTCACGCTGATGGATTACTTCATCTGGAACGAACTGCCCACGGTGGTGGGCAACCTGGTGGGTGGTGCCACGTTCGTGGGTGCCACGCTGTACTCCACGCACTACAAGACCGCGCCGAAGCGCGTGGTGGTGTGATCCCATCGTGGAACGGGGCCCGCCTGCTTGCCGGGCTGGGCCCGCCCCCATGACCCACGCGTTGCGCGTGACGCTCGGCCAGCACTCGCGGGCCGGGCACAAGGCCATCAACCAGGACTTCCATGGTGCGATGCTGCCGGCAGGTCCCCTGCGCAGCGCCAAGGGCATCGTGGTGGCGCTGGCCGACGGCATCGGCTCCAGCGCCGTCAGCCAGGAAGCCAGTGCGGCCGCGGTGCGCGGTTTCCTGGAAGACTATTACGCCACGTCCGACGCCTGGTCGGTGCGCCGCTCGGCGCAGCGTGTGCTGGGTGCCACCAACGCGTGGCTGCATGCGCAGACCATGCGCGGCCACGCACGCTTCGACAAGGACCGCGGCCACGTCTGCACCTTCAGCGCGCTGATCCTGAAGGGCCGTGACGTGCACCTGCTGCACGTGGGCGACACCCGCATCTACCGCCTGCACGCGCAGGCCCTCGAACAGCTGACCGAGGACCACCGCGTGCACCTCTCGTCCGTCGAGTCGTACCTCGGCCGAGCATTGGGCGTGGGCCCGAACGTCGAGATCGACTACCGCTGCCTGCCGGCAGCAGCCGGCGAGGTGTACCTGCTGGCCACCGATGGTGCCTATGCGCACCTCGACGCCGCCGCCGTGCACGACGCACTCGTGTCCTGCGCCGACGACTTCGACGCGGCCGCCGAGGCGCTGGTGGCCACCGCCCAGGCCCGCGGCGCCCAGGACGACATGACCGTGCAGCTGCTGCGCATCGACGCGCTGCCCGACGCCGACCCGCTGACGCTGCTGGCGCAGCGCGAGGGCCTGGCGCTGCCGCCCCCACTGTCACCACGGGCGCAGTTCGAGGGCTACACCGTCGTGCGCGAACTGCACGCCAGCTCGCGCAGCCACGTGCACCTGGCCGTGGACGACCACACCGGGCAGCAGGTGGTGCTGAAGACACCGTCGGTCGACCTGGGGCACAACGCCGACTACCTCGACAGCTTCCTCCTCGAAGAATGGGTGGCACGCCGCCTGCACAGCCCGCACGTGCTGCGGCCCGGCGCCAGCGACCGCCCGCGCCAGCACGTGTACGTCGCGATGGAATTCGTGGACGGGCACACGCTCACCCAGTGGATGACCGACCACCCCCGCCCCGACCTGGACACCGTGCGCAGCCTCGTCGCGCAGGTGGCCAAGGGCTTGCAGGCATTCCATGGCCGCGAGATGCTGCACCAGGACCTGCGGCCCGACAACGTGATGATCGACCGCACCGGCACGGTGAAGCTCATCGACTTCGCGTCCACGCACGTGGCCGGCCTCACCGAAGGCACCCGTGGGGCCCGGGCCGACGCCATCGCCGGCACCTTGCAATACACCGCACCGGAGTACTTCGTGTCGGCCGGGGGCAGTCCCCGCTCCGACCTGTTTTCGCTGGCGGTGCTGGCCTACCAGATGCTCACCGCCCAGTTGCCCTACGGCCTGCAGGTCACCCGCCTGCGGTCGCCCGCCGACCTGAAGGGGTTGCGGTACGTGCCGGTGCGCCACCTGCGGCCTGAGCTGCCCGACTGGCTCGACACGGTGTTGCAGAAGGCCCTGCACCCGGACCCGCTGAAACGCCACGAGGCCGTGTCCGAGTTCGTGCACGACCTGCAGTCGCCTGCACCGCGGTTCCAGCGCTTGCGTGCACCGCCGCTCATCGAGCGCCATCCGGTGGTGTTCTGGCAGGTGACGGCGCTGGTGTCGACGCTGGTGGCGGTGGTGTTGTTGGGGTTGAGGGTGATGGGGCGCTGAGGGGCGGGTAGGCCGAGTGGCGCATTCTCCATCTGCGCCCGCGCCACTTGGAGCGACTGCGTGGACACTCGACGGGTCGAAGCTGCCCGTCGAAGACAGGGACCCAACGGGCGAGGTCCCGACACACGACAGAAGGGTCGCCTGTCATCATCCATCTCACGTTGGGCACCTGGACTTCCCAGGTGGCCGGACGACCTTCCGAAGTGCCTTTATCAAACATTGATGCTTATGCCAAGTCGTCAGCTGTCAGGTGCAGATGCACATTCCGTAGCAGACGTGTTTGATGCGTTGGCAGATCGTCTGCCTCCGCAGCATGAGCGGTGCGTGGCGTATTCAGAAGTTGTTTTATCGAATACAAGAGATCTAAAGAAAATGCTGGCCCAGGGCTCCCTGATTGTTGCCAGCTACAACAACGTCCGGCTCGGAAATTTGGATCGGCACCGCGATTTCTTCGTCACCTGGACGTATGGATCTCTTGGGAGCTTGCTCGTTCTGATGTTAGTCGGAGGCGTGCTTGGAATTCTCGAAGACAGCAATTTCTCGGCAGTCATCACGTTCGGCTTGAGCCTCTTGACGGGACTCGTCTTGGCATTTCGATACTCGCTCGTGCTGCCGCCAATGGCCCAGCAAAGTGTCACCGTAATCAACGGTCAGTCTCGGGAGTTGATTTACGCATGCCGTGAATTCAGTGACCAGCCTCTGGAGCGACTGGTGCGAATCCCACTTGGCGACCTCGTCGTCAAGCTTTCCTGGGGCCAGATCGCCGACCATTCCCCTTCATTCATCGGCGTTTTTCTCTGCGCAAATCCGTCGACCGGAGATGGCAATCAGAATTGGCCCAGCCTTTGTCTGGCCAATCAAAATCACCAATATCCTGCGCCCGCGCCCGAAGAGCTGATTCGCAAAGCAAAGGATTTTTCCGAGACGTTGGGGGCCAGGTATGTCGGATTGGAGCCGTGGGTGGCATGAGGACGAATCGAGCTGCGAGCAATGCCGGCTGGTGCTTGGCGCAGGGGCGTTCATCTTTGGCAAGGCCCGGTGCTCACCGATGAGCAGGTCATCCAAGAGCAGTTCCCGGGTACGGGCCGTGTCTTCAAGTAAAACGAGACCTGACCCATCCATCGAGCGAGCAGCTTCCGCGGGCTTCGTCCGCCTGCAGCCGCCGCTCATGTCAAACGCACACTGGAGGCAATTGCAATGCAAGAAATCGTCTCTCCCGCGAAGGTCGCGGCTACGCTCTCCGAGCACTGGTCGCCACGCGTAGTCGCCGAGCTTGATGACTCGTTCGTGAAGGTGGCCAAGGTGCACGGCTCGCTTGCCTGGCACAGCCACGAAAACGAAGATGAACTCTTCTACATCCTTAAAGGCTCCCTGACGATAGAGATGGAAGACAAGACAGTCGTCCTTCGGGAGGGCGAAGCATTTGTTGTTCCCAAGGGCGTTCGTCACAACCCGATCGCTGAGCATGAATGTCACATCATGCTGATCGAGAGAAAGTCGACGCTCCACACCGGAAGCGAAATCACTGACAAGACGCGCAGCCTCGCCGACCAGCTTCGCCCAGTGTGAGATCCGCGCATGCGATGCCTGACCCTTCCATTGAGCAGACGTCCCGGATCCTTCGGCTTTGTCCCGCTCACGTCAAACGCCAGAGCCGCACACCATGCAACTCCGCCGTTTCCGCCCCGGTGACGAAGCCGCCCTGCACCGCGTGCACTTCTCCGCGGTGCATGTCACCGCCGCGCGCGACTACACACCCGAGCAGCTCGAAGCCTGGGCCTCGTCAGCGCCGGACACTGCCGCCTGGGCTCGGCGCATCCAAGGCATCAACCCGTTCGTCGTGGAGATCGACGGGATCATCGCGGGATATGCCGACGTCCAGCCCACCGGGTACATCGATCACTTCTTCGTGTCGGCCGACTACCCTCGCCAGGGCGTCGGGCGGCTCCTGATGGATCGGATTCACGACGAAGCAGCCCGGCTGGGGCTGAACACACTGACGTCGGATGTGAGCAGGACAGCGCAGCCGTTCTTCGAGCGCTTCGGTTTTCGTGTCATCGAACAACGGCAGCCGGTGCGGCACGGTGTCACGATCCCGAACGCACTGATGCGCAAGGACCTTGGCCGTGAGACGGACCGGCGCGCTGGTTCGGCAACAGTTCAGCGCTTCGCCGAACAGCACGACGACGCCGACGACGCCCCCTCGTACCGATCGTGATGCCGCACCCACGCCATGCCCTCGTGCACCCCCTCGTCGCGGCCCTTCGGCGTGAGGTCCAGCAGCCGGTAGGTGCCCATCATCACCTCCACGCCCCGCCCGTAGGTCGAGTAGGTGTGGCAGACGGCGCCCGTGTCGTCCTTGTAGAACACGCTGACACCGGGGGCTTCGTCCTGCGGAAAGGCCTGCATGCGGTAGTTGTAGTGCACTTGCCCACGCACCCGCTCTTCCGGCGCGAAGGTCACGCCGAAGTCGCGGTTGAAGTCGTTGGCGGCCGAGGACACCCAGTCGAACTGCCACCCCATGCGCTGGCGAAACCGCTCGATTTGCGCGAGCGGCGCCCGCGAGACGGCCACCAGCGTGACGTCGCGCTGCGCGAGGTGCACGTTCATGGCGTCGGTGTGGTCGGCCATGAACGAGCAGCTCGGGCACCCCTGCGCCCACTCGGGCGGGAACATGAAGTGCTGCACCAGCAACTGGCTCCGCCCACCGAACAGATCCGCCAGCGTGCGCGGGCCGGCGAGGCCGTCGAACACGTAGTCTTTCTCGATGCGCACCCACGGCAGCGCACGGCGCTCGCGGGCGATCTGGTCGCCCAGGCGCGTCAACTCCTTTTCACGGGCCAGCAGGGCCTGGCGATCGGTGAGCCAGCGGTCCCTGGTGACGACGGGGTGGTTCGTGCTCATGCGCGCTTCTCCTTCGGGCGCCGCACGGCACGCACCTTGCCGCTCGGCCCGCCGCCGCAGTAGAAGAGCCCGGCCCCGTCGGACTCCAGGCCGCTCACGCCCATGCCCGCCGGCATCTCGAGGCGCTCGAGCACGGTGCCGGTGTCGGGGTCGATGTGGCGGATGTCGCTCTCGTCACCATCCCAGGTGGCGTGCCACAGTTCTCCGTCCACCCAGGTCACCCCGGTGACAAAGCGGTTGGACTCGATGGTGCGCAGGATGGCGCCGGTGGCGGGGTCGACCTGGTAGATCTTGCGTTCGCGGTAGTGCCCCACCCACAGGCTGCCTTCGGCCCAGGCCATGCCCGAGTCACCGCCGTGGCCGGGCGCGGGAATGGACTTCAGCACGTCGCCGGTGGCGGGGTCGATCTTGTCGATGCGCGACTCGGCGATCTGGTAGAGGTGCGTGCCGTCGAAGGCCGTGCCGGCGTCGCTGGCACGGTCGAGCGTGCGGGCCACCTCGCCGCTGTCGGGATCGATGGCCAGCAGCCGGGTGCCGGTGGCGGCCCAGACGCGGTCACCGTCGTGGGTGACACCAGCGATCTTGTCGGCGCCGGCGAAGGGGCCGTATTCGCGCACGATCTCGGCGGCACGCGCGGGGATCTGCGGGGTGGCAGGGGAACGTTCGAGGGTGGTGGGCATCGCGGGGCTCCTGTCGGCGCACTCGGATGCGGCGCCGTGAAACCCAATTTACGTGAACGGCAGCGCAGCGGGGAGTAACAAGATCGTCGTGAATCCGGACAACGGCGGCGACAGCCAGCGTTGCGCACGCGCCCGGCCGATCGAACGCACCCTGCCTTCGGTTTCCAGCTCGGCCAGCGCCCGTTGCACCGTGCGCTGGCTGTCGCCCAGGGCCAGCGCCAGGGCCGACGTGGACCACGCGGCGCCATCGGCCAGCAGCGCCAGCAGCGAGGCCTGCTCGCCGCCGATGGGCGGCACCAGCACGACGACAGTGCGGCCGTCCCGCGGTTGGAGCGCAAAGCCGCGTGCCGTGGCCTCGATGGACGCCAGCGGCGCGACGAGTGCGCGCAACCGGCCGATCTCGACACGCAACCGCGCCCGGTGGGTCTCGTTGGGACGGCCAGTGCGGAACGCACGGGCGATCAAGGCGTGCCGTTCCACGTCACCGGGCCAGGCCTCGGCCAGCGCCCGCAGCAATGCGAACAGAACCGGCCGGCCCGCCAGCGGCCGCCACACCGTGCCGGCCCGCAGGCCGCGGCGGCACGCGTCAACCACCAGCGCGCCCGACGCCATCAGCGCTTCCACCTCGCCGAGGTTCAGCGGCTGCTCACCGCCCTCGTGGACACGCCGGGCGGCGGGGCGGTGCAGTGCGGCAAGCGCCTCGGCCACTTCGGCGAGCAACGCAGGCACACCGGCATGTTCGGCGGCGGCCTGCGCCCGGCCCAGGGCCTCACGGGCCGGTGCGGTGCGCAACGAGCGCAGCGCCAGTTCGGCCGCGGCCAGCTCGGCCACCGCCTGCAGCGCGGGAGGCCCACCGCGTGTGTCGAGGTGGGCCAGCGCGGCCGCGGCCTCGTCCAGCCGGCCGAGCAGCAGCCAACGGCGCAACGCGACGACGTGCGCCTGCAGCGCATTGGCACGGTCCGCTCGCGCTTCGAGCGCGGCCGCCGCGGCCGCCAGGGTGCGCGGCGAACCCCGCAGGTCGCGCATGGCCAGCGCCACCTCGGCTTCGGCCACCACGCAGCGGGCGCGGGCCAGTTCCTCGTGGGACCCGAACCCGCGGGCCGCGCGCCGCAGCAGGTCGCGGGCGCGCGGGTGTTCGCCCAGCTGGGCCATGGCAATGCCACGCAGGGCGAGTGCCGGCGGATCGTCGCGCAGGCCCACGCGCTGGAGGGCACCGAGCACGTCGCCCACCGCGAGCGCACGCGCAGCGGCGGTGATCAGGGAATCCATCGTGACGGGGTTCGCTGCGCCGCCGCTCAGCGCCGGGGCAGGAGCGCCTTGGCCGCTTCGATGCGCAGGGCCAGCGCCACGGAGGGGTCGTTCATGACCTGCAGCAGGAACCGCTCGGGGTCGAAGCCGGGCACCCCTGCGGGACCGGGTGAGCCCTTGGCGGCGGGCGGTGTGGCGGGCTCGAGCCGCGCCGACGCGGCCTCGAAGGCCGGCGCCTTGATGCGGCCGAGGCTGCTGAGCAACGCCGATTGGCCTTCCTCATTGGGCGGGATGTCGAGCCACGGGGTGTCCGCAAACACCGGGGCGAGGTCGGGTGCCACGAACGCGGACCAGTTGCCGGTGTCTCCCTGCGGCGCCGGCACCAGCCGGGCATGTGAGGCGGGTTCCGTGCCCGGCATCAGGCGCAGGCGCCGGGGGGCGACACCTGGCAAGTAACGCGCGCACAACGCCGCCAGGAACGCCTGCGCCTGGGCTGCCGGCAGGGGCGCCTCGAGCGAGAACCAGAGTTGAAGCCCGTCCGTCCCCGACACCGCAATGGCGGGCGCCGGCAGTTCCAGGTCCGCCTGCACCCCGCGCCACACGGCCGACAGCACGTCCCAATCGGCCGGCCCCGTCAGTTCCAGCACCATGGCGCGCACCCTGCCCTGCTCGTCGAGCAGGCTGGCCTCGTCAGCCAGGTAGAGGCGGTGCAACTCGGACTGCAATCGGTTCATGGTGTGGGTGCGGAGATTGGCGAATGGTGTGGGTGCGACTCTACCGCCACGGCTCACCGCAGTGCCGTGGGGTCACCAAGTGACCCGTTCAACGCCACCGCGGCCCGGACCAGGTCGACCACCGTCGAGCGTTCCAATGGTGTGTCCGCCACCAGCACCAGCGTGGCCATCTCGTACTTGCCGCCCGGTTTCAGCCGCGGCTCGATGCCGCGCAGGCGCTGGCCTCGCCAGAACCCCAGCAGCACGCGAGCGGTTTCGGCGCGGATGAGCAGCACCGGCCCGTTCGAGGCGTACACCAGGTGCCCCCAGCGTATGGCCTCCACCAACGGCGCCGTGTGGGCGACGGTGGCACGCAAGGCCGCCACCTGGCGTTGCTGCCATCCGGCGAGCGAGGCCACGTAGGCGTCGGGGCTGGCCGCGGGAACCGATCGGGTCATCGTCATCGCATGGGCACCCCGGCAAGTTCGGCCGGACGTTTCTGACTGCCCGTCCGGAGGAACATCATGCCACCCCGATGCCTGTGCCGCAGGCAAGGCAATTTGCGGCCGGTGCGGCCCGCGCCTATAGTGGTTTGGAAGGGGTACCGGCCCGCCGCGGCCGAACCTCGGACAACCCGGAACGAGGAGAAGCACCAATGCTCGCCGCGGAGTGTGCATGGACGATCCTGCAAGCCGATCACGCGAAGATGCGCCGGCTCCTCGACGCCATCGCGCGTGAGGCGGGAGACGGTCCCTGGCGCGTCGCGGGCCCCGAGCCCGCGCGCCTGAAGGAGTTCATCGACACACTGCGAACCTTCGACCACGTGTCCCACCGGCCCAAGGGCACAGCCTTGCTGGGCGTGCTGCGCGGGCGTTCACCCGACGCCGACCGCCTGCTGGACGAGATGGAACTGGAGCGCGAGGAGGACGACGCAGTGCTGGATCAGGCGCTCGCCCGCCTCGATGCATTCACGCGTGGAGAGACGGAGGCGGGTGCCGAGTGCGCGGCCTTGCTGGCCCAGCACCGCAACCGCGTGTTGCTGCACCTGGACCAGGAAGACACGTTGTTGCGGGCACAGACCGAACAGCTGCTCGACCACGAGGAATGGGCCCACGTGGTGTCGCTCATTTCCACCTCGCTGTACCCGACGGCGAACGCCAACCACCTCGGCGCCGCCCCGGAAAAACCCCGCTGACGAACTACGCTGCGGCAACGGTGCGTGCTGTCGGAAGACCCGTGCCGGCGGCCTTCCGCCGCCGTGCCCACACCAGCACCCCGCCGCCCAGCGCGAACAGCGCCCAGGTTTCGGGCTCGGGTACCGGCGCGGCGATGGCGAGCAAACGGTGCGTGAGGCCCGCCCCGAACCCGACCGCCCAGAAGTTGCCGCTGGGACTGTTGAACTCGTTCCGGATGATGCCGCCGATCGACGAGCCTTCTCCACCGGTATCCACTTGACCGTCTTCGCGGATGGGGATGAGGTCAAGGTCATCCAGCGCAAACGGCAAGCTCAGGGTCAGGCGGTAGCTGAGCGGGTCGTTGGCGTGCGAGCGGCCCAGCAGGAAGGTCATGCTGCTGGATTCGCAGTTCTGGAAGAAGTTGCAAGGCGTGACGATGTCGCGCGAGAGGATGGACCCGCCGGTGCCTTCGAGCACGATGCCGCCGGAGCCATAGGGCAGCTTCATGCCCTCGACGTGGAAGCTGACGATGGCATCGAGGAACGAGCCCCGGCCTTCGGCATCGACGGCGTCAGCGGCCCCGCGGTCGTAGATGATGGACCCGGAGCCGAAGCGGCCGCCCCAACTCAACTCTGCCAACGCCGCGTTGGCGGCCCATGGTGTGGCCAGGGCCAACAGGCTGGCCGCAGCCAGTGCACGTCTCCAGGTCTTGTTCATCGCGAGCCTCCCGGGCCACACCGTGCAACACGGCCCACGGACTGTAGGCCCCGTGCGCACGGCCATCAACCGAACGCAGGACGGACGCAGGGCCATTGGCGCAATGCGGTCAATCAGCGCCCTCGTGCCCAACGTGCTGCGGCAGGCCGTCGCCGATCGTGTACCAGGGCGCCTTCGAGCCCGTGAAGATGTGGGCGGTGGGCCGCAGCGTGGGGGCATCGGTCAGCGAACCCAGCGCCACGTGGACATACTCACCGTCGCGCACGATCGAATAGAGCAGCGAACCGCACACCTTGCAGCGCGCATCGTGGCCCTCGGGCTTGCCGTAGCGCATCAGTTGGTCTTCGCCCTGGGTGACCTGGAACTGCCCGCGCAGGATGCCCCCGAACGGCTTGAACGCCGACCCGGTGGCACGGCGGCAGTTCGCGCAATGGCAGTTGGCTGCGTACGCGAAGGCGTCGGGCACGGTGTAGTGCACGGCCCCGCAGCCGCACCGGCCGGCAAGGGTTCGACGGGGCGGGTCATGGGGGTTGGTCATGAGGCACTCCTTGGAAGGAAGACGCACTTTAGCCGCACGGCCATCGGGTTGACATCGGTCGTGGTCGTTCTTATATTCACATCTGGCTATATTCATAATCATGCATGCAATGGCCCCCGACCAACTGAACCGCGCCTTCGCCGCCCTCGCCGACCCCACCCGCCGCGCCATCGTGGCGCGCCTGGCCTCGGGCGAGGCCACCGTGATGCAGCTGGCCGAGCCGTTTGCGCTGACCCAGCCGTCCATCTCCAAGCACCTGAAGGTGCTGGAACGGGCGGGGCTCATCTCGCGCGGCCGCGCCGCGCAGACGCGGCCATGCCGGCTCGAACCGGCGCCGCTGCAGCACATCGCCCAGTGGGTGGCGGTGTACCGCACGCTGTGGGAAGACAGCTTCGATCGCCTCGATGCCTTCCTGGCATCCACCCAACCCCCGCCCCCGAAAGGAAAGCCCCATGGCCGCCAACGCTGACCCCATCGTGTTCGAGTTGATCCGCCGCTTCAACCACCCGCGCGACACCGTGTGGCAGGCATGGAGCCAGGCCGGCCAATTGCAGCGGTGGTGGGGGCCCGCGGGCTGCACCATCGAGGTGGTCCTCTTCGAGTTCCGGCCGGGCGGCTTCTTCCACTACGGCATGACCTTCGACCAGGCGCCCACCATGTGGGGCCGCTTCAACTACCGCGAGATCGCGGGGCCCGGGCGGCTGGTGTGGCTCAACTCGTTTGCGAACGCGCGCGGTGGCATCGCCCGCGCGCCCTTCGCCGACAGCTGCCCGCTCGAGATCCAGAACACCGTCACGTTCACCGAGCAGGCGGGGGTCACCACGGTCACGCTGCAGGCGCAGCCGTTTGGCGAACTCCCCGCGGAACGACAATACTTCGACGACTTGCAGCCGTCGCTCGAACAAGGGTACGGCGGCACCTTTGATCGCCTGGCCAATCACCTCACCTCCCGATGAGCCTTCCACCCGTGCAACCTGCCCTGTTCCCCGACCGCCGCTTCGCCGCCTTCCTGTTCGACATGGACGGCACCCTCCTCACCTCCATCCGGGCCTCCGAACGTGTGTGGTCCGCCTGGGCCCGCGGGCACGGGGTCGACGTCGAGGCCTTCCTGCCCACCATCCACGGCAAACGTGCCATCGAGACCGTGCGCCAGCTCGGCCTGCCCGGCATCGATGTGGAAGCGGAAACGGCCATCATCACCCGCGGGGAGATCGCCGACGTCGACGGGGTGGAACCCATTGGCGGCGCGGCGGCGTTCCTCGCCTCGCTGCCGCCAGGCCGGTGGACCATCGTCACGTCCGCGAGCCGCGAGCTGGCCGAACGCCGGCTGGGTGCAGCGGGCCTGCCGGTGCCACCCGCGATGGTGACGGCCGAAGACGTCACCCACGGCAAGCCCGCGCCCGACTGCTTCCTGCTGGCCGCGCAGCGCCTGGGCGTGCCCATTGCCGACTGCCTGGTGTTCGAGGACGCCCCCGCCGGCATCGCCGCGGCGGAAGCGGCGGGCGCCTCGGTGGCGGTGATCACCGCCACCCACACGCACCCCGTCGCCACGCGCCATCCCGTGCTGCCCGGCTACCACACCGTGGTGTGCCAGTCCACGGCCACCGGCGGGCTGGCGTTTTTCTAGGGCCCTACTGCACTAGCCCGGATATTTCATCAAGACGGCCGTGGGGCCGGTGGATGGGGGTTGCGGTTGCCGAGGGCTTCAGTGGGTGCTGCGCTGCAAGCAGCAGCCTGACGCGGCGGGTGTTGCGTACGACGGCCGCTCCGATCTTGAGCAGCCCGGTTCGGATGGTGGCGGTTTAGGCCCGCTCCAGTTCCGTACCGGTCAGCGCGATGCGCCGCAGGGCTTCAGGTGCTCAACGCCATCCTGTATGTCGCTGAGCATGGCTGCAAGTGGCGCGGCCTGCCCAAGCGCTTTGGCAACTGGCACACGATCTACACGCGCATGAACCGATGGGCGAAGTCGGGCGTGCTGGATCGGGCCTTCGAGCAATTGCAGCGAGCTCAGGCCAGGGCCGGAACCGCGGTGGCGTCGAGCGCGTTGCGCCAGATCCGGAAGTCGCCGATGCGGCCGTCGAACCCCGGATCCGGCGTGAACTGCGACCGCCCGATCAAGTTGTTGGGCGTGTGGGGCCCGTGCCTGCGCGGGCCGTCAGCATCAAGTCGGAATCCCGGCGATGGCTGCCAACCGGGTGACCTTCATGCGCATCCTGGACCGCACGACCAACAACACGAACCCCAAGATCATCGCCGGCATTGTGCTCATGCACGTGATTCGCAAGGGCCAGTGGGCCGGCCCCTAAGGCCAGGTCATGTCCTCACTAGAGCTGTTCTACAGCCTGGCCTTCTGACTTCCGCCTCGCCCCCGCCTCAGGTCCATTGCTCTCTGCCATTGCGACAGAGCCAGGATCAGAGCCCGCCGCCGCCGCGGCCCTCGCTCAGGTAGTCGCTGATCAGGGAAAGCTGCTGGGCGTTGGTCTCGCGCTTCCAGGCCGGGCCCTGCGCATAGTCGGTGAGCACGTGGACTTCCACCGGCTTGCCGGAAGCCTTGGCCTTGTCGACAAACAGCTGCGACGCGCCGGCCATGCCGTCAGGGTCGGCACGGCCGGCGCAGCCGATGCGTCACTTCATCGAGACGCCGCCCTGGCTGTAGTACTTCTTCGCAAGATTCACCATGTATCCGCCATCCGTTCCGGTGTGCGTCTGGTGCGACTCGCCAGCACCGAACTGGATCGCGAACACGTGCGCGTTCTGCAGGTCCGTCATCCGATTGAAGATGTACCAGACCTTGTTGTCCTGCCAATGGTTGTCATAGTTCGTCATGTTCATGTTGCCCAGGGGAACCTGCCACAGCTGCATGGGCTTGCCGATGGTTTCGGTCACGAGCTTGATCATGGCGACGTACTTGTTCCACTTCGCGTCGTCCCATACGTAGCTCTTGCCGTTCCACGACTGGTTCCGTACGGCCCATTCGGCGTCGCGGTCCGTCACGTCGGTCGCGAGGAAGTCGCCCTTGCCCGCACTGAGCTGCTGGTAGTACTTGGCGCACGCCTTGGGCCCGCTCGTGGCCGTATCGTCATCCGCCCAGTCCCAGCAGGTGAAGTGCAGCCCCACCGTGGAATTGGGTGCATAGGCGCGGGCCATCTTGATCAGGCAGCTCGTCATGCCCGCCACGCTGTTCTCCTCGGACGCGCAGTCGGTCTGGTTGGCAGCCTGCACCTGGGCCGGCACGAAGTGCGGATCATTGGGGTGGTCGCCGGTCTTGTTGCGCACGAAGCCCCAGAAGTCGGGTTCCAGGTGGATCATGGTGCGGCTCTTGCCGATCTTCTGCAGGAAGAACCGGTAGTCATCCATGTAGCCCTTCAACAGCGTCTTGTTGTTGATGGCGCCCTTGTAGTTCTTGTGGCCGTCGGTGCCGGCGTACAGCTTCTCCAGGGCCCCTTGCGCAATGCCGATGTCCTCGGCTGAGTACCAAACGTATTGCTGGATCACGGGGTGATCCGAAGTGCCCCTCGGGTGGGCATTGGCATAGGTGATCTGCAATCCGGACGAGTTGTCCCATTGGCTCGACCCCCAGCAACCCCACCAGTTGTTCGCGTCGCAGCCTGACTCGCACTTTTCATAGCACGCGGCGCGCGGCGCCGGCTGGCTGTGGATGTACTGGTAGGACACGTCGAACGGCGCGCTCTTCAGGTCGTCGTCGCTGACCTGCCCGCCGATGAGGATCTTGGTGCGGCCCATGAAGCTGCCGAAAGATCCGGTCGTCGTGCTGCTGCCGCTGCACTTGCCGTCCACCGGATTGAAGTACCAGTTCTGCCGCCCGGAACCCGGCGAGTGCTGCGTCAGGGGCGTGCCCGCCGAGTCGTTGGCAGCCGTCAGGAGCTTCTTCGACTGGTTCGACGTGATCGTGTAGCTGCCCCCCGCCGCGGAGATCAGCCATTGCTGGTTGGGATTGCCCGTATAGGCCCACTGCTTGATCGGAGCGTTCTCGCTGGAGTCGAAGTTGTACAGGTCGAGCGCGGAGCCGCTGTGCGCCGCGACCATCGTCCAGATGCCGTTGTTCAACTCCTTCAGCGTCCACTGCTGGTTGGCCTGCCCGTTGCCATGCCACAGGAAGACGGTCGTCCCGTTGTCCTTGGAGTACCCGTGCACGTCCACCTGCAGGCCGCTGTCCTTGTTGACGACGTAGTACTTGTTTCCGCTGACCGGCGGGTCGCTGCAGTTCGCCGCGCTGGCGGCGCCTGCGACACACAGGCCCGCCGCGAACATGGCAATGCGTGCAAGGGCCGCATGGCCCCGGCCCGTCGTCGGAAGTGGATGTCGTTCATTCATGGCTTGTACGGTCCTCGTTCATTACGGAGTGAGCTCGAACAGGTTCGGCTTCCGGCGGCCGATTCGCGCTGTCCCAGCGGATTCATCGTATTTGTGGACTCGCGGCAAGACATGATGGAACAATGATCAGTGGTTACGGTTTGTGCATGGACCCGAATTCGGCCAGTTCGCGTTCCAGCTGCAGCGCGCCCAGTGCGCCGCTGGTCCGCGTGCCGTTCTCGAAGACGAGCGTCGGCGTGCCCCGGATAGAATGCTTGTTGCGCAGCGCCAGGTTGCGATCCAGCGCACTCGTGTCGCAGTCGGGCCGGGCGGCCGGCAACTTGCCCTCGCGCATCCAGGCATCCCAGGCCGCGCCCCGGTCCTCGGCACACCAGATGGCTTTGGCCTTTTCCATCGAGCCAGGCCCCAGGATCGGCATGAGAAAGGTATAGACGGTGACGTCGTCGCGCCCCCGCAGCGTGGCCTCCAACTGCTTGCAGTACGGGCATTCGGGGTCGGCGAAGACCGCGAGCTTGCGCGTGCCCCGGCCACGCATGGAGACGACGGCGTCCTGGATCGGCAAGCTGGCGAAGGCGAGGTTCGAGAGCTTCGCGATGCGGGCTTCCGTCAGGTTCATCTGCGTGCGGGTGTCGAGGATCTCGCCGCGCACGATGTAGTCGCCGTGCCGATCGGCATAGAACACCGACGTGCCCGACCGCACCTCGTACAGCCCCTCGATCGGCGAGGGGGTCACCGCGTCGACGACGACCGACGGCGGCAGGCGCGCAGCCAGCGCCTTGCGGATCTCGGCCTCCTGCGCCATGGCGGCGTGGGCCAGAGTACCCAGGCCGATAACGAGCCCGAGCCGGCGCGCGATCGATCGGACCCTGCACGACGCGGCCCGCGTGCGATGAATGTGTGGCATTGCTGTACTCCTGCGTGGGCTCACGCAGCGCACTGCGCACCACGTTTGCATGCGGCCATGGTGGCCCGGAACGGTACGCGAGTCATGACGGCGGCATGACCATTGCCGCGCGGCGATCGGGAAGGCCGCGAACTCGTGCAGGTACTGCTCAATGAAATGGCTGGTGTGATGTGATGTTGTCGTTCGCGCTCTGCCGTGGCCGATCCGCTGAACTACCAGCCAACGAGAATGCTCCAGCAACGACGCGCAGCGTCCTCGACCCAAAGCATTCGCTCTTCTGCTGGTTTCGAGAGGAGCTCCGCAGCCACATCGCTCAGCGGTCGTCTTGTAGAGACCTTCGCTTTTCCGCAACGCAGTTCTCGGACCGTCAAGTGGCCGAGATCAGGATCCATCCTCCATCGCCTGCGACTACCCCGACTTCCCCAACCACTTCGGCTTCTTTCTGTCGCTGGCCGGCATCTCTACCGTCGACCCATTCGTGAGCGCGCTCGTCGATGACGAGCCACCTGGTTTCCGACCGATTGGCCCGCTGTCCTGGCGTGGCATGGAGGCAAACGGCATACGCTAGCGTTGGATGTTGCGTGCCGTGGACTGCGGTGCACTTCGAGCTCTCGACCGCATCCGCAGATGTTGCCGATCAGTTCACAGTAGCAGCCAGACTCGGCGAAGGCCGCCTGAGAAGAACCTCTCGGCTGAAGATCAAAAGCTGAACTTCGAAGAGATTGTCAAGAACACGTTCCGAGGCTCCGAACTTTGCCATTCGTATCAACTCCGACTGAATCCAAACGACTCGGACCACCAGTGCATGATCTCCCGCAACGCCTCGACAGCCCGGCCGCCTGATCAGGCCGCGGCCAGGGCCGCGACCGCGGTGGCGTCGAGCGCACTGCGCCAGATGCGGAAGTCGTTGAACCGGCCGTTGAACCCCGGATCCGACACGAATTGCGACCGTCCGATCCAGTTGTTGGGCGTGGGGCCTACCTGCGCCGGCGTCAGCGCCATGTCCGTGTTCACGCCGGCGGCGAGACCGTCGACGTACAGGGTCGCCCTCCGTCCCGACAGCGTCACCGCGAGGTGCACCCAGCGGCCGATCGGCGGGGCGGCGGTGCTCTCGACGAACTGCTCGCCGTAGGTGCCGCTGACGGTGATGGCGAAGCGGAGCAGGCCCGACCGCGAGCGGCGGGCCAGCATCAGGTAGCGGCCGGTGCCCGAGCCGAACCGATCGGTAACGAATCTATCAATGGATGGTGCCGCAGTGGTCACAGCGCGATGATCATTTGATGACCAATGGTGTCAGGACGTACGGCGCCGAAACCGTGAACAACTGCGTGCTGCGGAGCTGGCCGCTGGCACACACCGACGCTTCGGCAGGCACTGCTCTCCCATCATTCGCGAACGCTTCGCTCTTATCGCCGACGGCTTGCGCTAGATGCGGCGATAGCCCTTGAGCCGGCGGAACAACCGCTCGACCTCGTTGCGACGCTTGTACATCTCGCGGTCGTATTCCCAGGGCTCAACGCGAGTTCGCAGCGGTGGCACAACGGGAGTGAAGCCCAAATCAAGCGCCAACTGGCGGGTCTCGTTGCCTTCATAGGCGCGATCCATGGGCAAGTGCAAGGGGCGATTCGGCGCCCCGAGCCTCTTGAGCAACTCGCGACCTTCTGGCGCATCGTGCGCTTGCCCAGGTGACAGCGAGAAGGTTATGGCCGTGCGCGCGTCCGCCGCGAGGAGGTGGATCTTGGTGTTCCACCCTCCACGGGATTTGCCGATAGCCTGCGGACCGTTTTTTTTGGCACGCCGGTGCCATCTGGGTGCACCTTCACGCTCGTGCTGTCCAACGACACCGCTTCGACTTCGATCTTGATCTGCACGACCTGAGCGCGCTGCAATTGCTCGAAGGCCCGATCCAGCACGCCCGACTTCGCCCATCGGTTCATGCGCGTGTAGATCGTGTGCCAGTTGCCAAAACGCTTGGGCAGGCCGCGCCACTTGCAGCCAAGCTCAGCGACTTACAGGATGGCGTTGAGCACCTGCAGATTCGTCAGACTGACGTTGCCGCGCTGCCTTGGCAGACAGTGCTTGACCTTCTCGAATTGGGCTGCTGTGATCTCCATGCGATCACTGTCGCATTCAAATTGCTTCAGCGCAATTAGTGTCCACAGACCCTAGTTCACAGTCAACCGCCAAGCGAACCGCTTCAGCGCTTTCATGGAGGAACGCCACGTGGCCACAGTCGAAATCCTCAATGCAGATAAGAAGCCCAGACAAGACACCGAGATGTGGGTTTTCACAGTGAACGTTGACGGGCAGGTCGGGTACTTCACCGCCGGTTTTCCTCTGGGCACCTCGGAGGAACGTGCCAGGAGAGCAGTCGTCACGGCGCTTGAAGACAATCCCGGAGACTTAGAGGGATCAGTGTAAACCGACGCCGATGACGGCGACACCGATGACGCCGAGGGCGATGACGACGGCGGCAGCGGGGACGGCAGCGAAGATGCAACCGATGACCCAGACCAAGGGGATGGTGTAGGCAGCAACCCGAGCCGCGGACTGCAAATCGCCAGGGCATTCGCGAGGGCACTCGCTTCGAGACGGAACCGGCCGTCCCGTCCCCAGCGTCGGGCCTGGTTCCTACTAGGCCAGGGCTGGATCGAGAAACGGCCGCACGCCGTTGCGGCCAGCCGCCTTCGCCTGGTAGAGCGCAAGGTCGGCCTGCCGGGTGCCGACGTCCCAGTCGGCCTGTCCCGGCACGCAGCGCGACACCCCCACGCTCACGGTGCACGTGACGTGCTCGACGCCCCCGGCCGCAGCCACCCGCAACTGCCCCACCCGTTCGTTCAGCCGCTGGGCCAGTGCAAGCGCCACGGCGGGCTGTGCGCCGGCACAGCCCACGAGGAACTCCTCGCCACCCACCCGTGCCACGAAGTCCTCCGCGCGCAGTTGTGACACCAGCGTGCGCGCCACGGCCTGGAGCAGCAGGTCGCCGGTGGCATGCCCGAACGAGTCGTTCACGCGCTTGAAGTGGTCGATGTCGACGAGCAGCACCGTGAGTGGCGGTGCGTCACGGCGCTCGAAATGGCGTGTGACACGCTCGTCGAGGCCGTTGCGGTTGAGCACGCCGGTCAATGCGTCGCGGGTGGCCTGGTCGGCCAGCTGGCCGTTGAGCCGCAAGAACAGCATCCACACGAGCGTGAGCCCCACCACCACCGCGGCGAGCGACGCGTAGACGTAGAAGACCTGCGCGAGGACACCGTGGAAGGCCACGCCCATGCCGTCGCCATGGATGCTGCGCGACCGCACCAGCGCCAGCACACACATGCCGCCAAGGACCGAGGCCAGCAGCCGGAGCGGCGCGCGCAGCGGCGCCGGTTGGCGGCGCAATTCAACAACAATCAGACCCACCATCAACCCGTACAGGCACCCGATGGAGAGGTTCAGCACGGTGTGGCGGGCGCGCGGGCCACCGGCCCAGGCCGCGGCCGCCTCGCTCACCACCAGCACGGCGAGCAGGCCCACCGTGAACTGCCAGCGCCAGACGCGCCGGCCCACGAACTCGCGCAGGCCATCGCTGAACAGCAGCACGGCCAGCAGCATCATGCCGTCACCGAGGAGGCCGGCCGCGTCGACGGCCTCGGCGCCGGCGAAGAGCCGCCCGAGGTAAGCCAGGCCGAACAGGCAGCTCGCGACCCACCACCGCCCGAGGCCAGGCGCATCGGGCATCAACCGCCAGACGAAAAACATCAGGGCGCCGCTGCCCACGAGGTGGACGGCGAGCATGATGATGACGGTGAAGGGATCCATGAGGCGGCCTGGGCAGGCGCCATTGTCACCATGGGCGCCGCGGTTTCGTGTCAGCGGGGGCTGCAGCGCACGAGGGCGTGAAGTACGACCGAAGTCCGTGGGGTCCCTTGGTCGTCCGCGCCGCCGCCGTCATCACGGAACGACCGGATGGAGCCGGCCCCGCGGCGTTGCCTACTTCGCCACCAGGCGCTCCGCATCGCGCTTCACCGCGGCCGCCTCGGGATGCGGGCAGGCCTCGGTGGCGGTGGACTGGGCCACGAGTTTCATCAGCGAGGCGAGGTTGGGCTCGTTCGGGTGGCGGCGCGCGTAGTCGAGGGACTGGCGCGCGAACCACTGGGGGCCGCTGCCGAGCTTCGCGAGCTGGGCCAGTTCGGCGTCGCGGCGGGCCGGGTCGGAGCCCAGCGTGACGGGGATCAGGCGCTGCACGCGTTGCACCTTCTCGAGGCCCCGGGCATCGAACCAGCACCAGGCGTCACCCGCCGTGCCTTGCCGGCGCGCCAGTGCAAACTGGGCGAGCGGTGCCCGGAAGGCCAGCGGCGACACACCTGCCCGCACCGCGGCCACCAGCACCACGTCGTGCTTGTCCTCGGGCGCCGTCTTGCCGAGGTAGGCCTCGAGGATGCCCCGCAGCGTGGGCACGACACCCAGCGCCACGCGGGCGGCCTGGTCGGCGGTGTCGAACTGGTCGAGCAGGTCGGCACGGAACCATGCCGCCACCGCGAGCTGGCGCTGCAACGGCACCGGCGTGGCGGGCGCCTGGGCCAGTGCCAGCATGTCCTTCACGGTGAGGCGCCGGTTGAGCAGCTCGTCGCCGTCGGCCCCGATGTCCACCACGTTGACGCTGCGTGCCGCCTTGTAGCTGCGCACCAGGTGGGGCGTGGCGGCGGCCAGGTCGGGGCTCAGCGCCACGCGCAGCTGCTTCAGCAGGTTCGCGCTGCTGCGGTCCTTCGGGGCGCTGGCCAGCGCCCCGTCCACCAGCGCGCGGGCGCTGTCGAGCCGGCCCGACTCGCGCATCACGCGGGCCGCGTGGTAGCGCAACGTGAGCCAGCCCACCGCGTTGTCGTCGACCCGCAGCGCCGCCTCGACTGCACCGATGTTGGCCGCGGTGACCTTGGGCGCCGTCACCAGCGTGGCCACGAGCCACACGTGGGCGCCGGTGCGTTTCCACTCGTCGAGTGCGTGGGCGTGTTCGTCGTCGCAGCGCCCCGTGAAGTTGGGCGACGCCGGGTTGTCGACGCAGCCCTGCACGGTGCGGATCCAGTCGAAGTACACCGCACGCTGGCGCAACGGGGTCACGTCGGGCCCGGGCGGGCCGAAGTCCAGCAGCCGGTCGCCCAGGTCCTCCCAGTTCGACAGCACACCATGGGTGTACGGGTTGCGGTCGAGTTTCTCGAGTTCCGCACCGTACAGGCCGTAGGCGCGCCACGGGTCCAGCATGCTCACCGCCTGCCGCAACAACGCGCGGATGGCCGGGTGCATCGCAGCCAGGTCCGGGTTGTCCAGCATCGCCACCGCGCGGGTCTCGATGGCGGTCATCGCGGCGCGGCGGCGCTCGTTGTGCACCTTCGCGGCCGCCGAGATCGCGGCCTGCTTGTCGGCCGCCGGCAGGCTGCCCCGGTTCAGTTCGCCGAAACGGCGCTCCCACACCATGTCGAGCGAGGCATCGCGCAGCGTGGCGCGCAGGCTGGCGAGCGCCGCCCAGCCGCGCAGCGGGTGATCCTTCACGTCGGCGATCTGCGCGAACCCGGCCTGCGCCTGGGTGTACTGGCCCCCGTAGAACTGCGCGGCCGCCTCCTGGTACTGCCGCAGTTGCCGCAGCCGGGCCGGTGCACCGGCATCGAGCGGCGCAGGCACGGCGGGGCTGCCGGGTGTGCCGGGCACGTGGGTGCAGAACTCGAACACGCTGTCCTGCGCGTCGAGCCACTGGCGCACCTCGCGCGCACCCACGTCGCGCTTGAGGTCGGCAAGCGTCTGCGTCGCGAGCTCGAAGGCGCCCGGCGTGCAGTTGATGAACGAGCCGAGGCTGTCCTGCGCCTGCAGCCGGTACAGGTCGATCTCCCGCCGGGGGGCTTCGCCCTTGATCGCCTTGCGCGCCTCGAGCCAGGCGGCGAGCGCCCCTTCCTGGTCCCGCGCGTTGCGCTGCCACTTGTGGTCTTCGCCGGCCACGGCCGCACGGCCGAGGGACAAGGCCCGGAACGCCTCGTACAGCGGCGCGCGGGCATAGCTCGTCAGCACGATGCCCAGGTCGCCCTTCGCGAAACGCTCCGCGTCGTCCGGGCGGCCCCGGGACACGAACGGGTCCATCGGGTCGCCCACGGTGAACGGCTGGGCCGTGGCGGAGAACGTCGCGGCGGCGGCGAGCAGGGCTAGCAGCCCTCGGGAATCAAGTCGCATGGCGGGCAGGTGTGGGCAAGGGAGTGGACCAGTTCCGTTCATGGAACCAGTAGCGGCGGGTGTAGCGGTCGAACACGGGGGACGCGGGCATCTCCTGCACGGCAAACCCGACGGCGGGCCCGCGGCAACGGGCATGCAGGCGCTCGGGGTTGTGCAGCCACAGGCGCCGCCAGTCTTCCGATTCGGGGCCCAGGCGGTACAGCATGGGCACCACCTCGTCGGCCTCGATGCGGTCGAGCCAATCGCCCTGGCGGCACCACGACGCCAGCGCGGTGACGCTCAGCTTCAGCGTGCGAGGCAGGAGCCGCCGGGCGTCGGCCACCAGCGCCAGGTAGGCCTCGCGCTGGCGGGGCGGCGCTTCGAAATCGAGCTGCACCGTGCCCGAACTGGCACGGGGCGCGTAACGTTGCAGTGCGGCGAGCACCGCGTGGCGCTGGGCCGGGGTGAAGACCGCCCCGCTGCCCGCACCGGCCTGCACGTGGACCACGGGGGTGACCGCCACGCCCGGCGCCATCACGAGCGCTTGCATGCGCGGCCGGCGGACCACGCCGTGGCCCTGCAGCACCACGGTCTCGACCAGCACCGCGGCCTCGCGCAGCGGGCCCGGTGGCGCGCCACTCGTGGGCCAGATCCAGGCGATGTCGTCGGCCGCATGGGCCGTGGCGCCGGCAAGCAGCGCAAGCCCTGCCACCCACGCGGCCCGGGCTGCCAACGTTCAGCCCGCCTCGGGGTGGTCGGCCTGCAACCAGCGCACGAGGCCGGCCTTGTCGGCCACCATGTCGAGCGCGTCGTCGTCGAGGGCAATGAAGTTGGGCTGCACGCCTTCAGCCTCGCCGGCGAGGAACGAGTGGGCGTCCTGGAAGCAGTGCCGCGACGGGGAGTTTTCATCGAGCGCGGCCACGCCCATGTAGATGAACGACCCGATCGACGGCACCGTGAGCTTTTCGTCGACGAATCCGACGACGAAGTACGGTTGACCGATCACCAGGTTCGAGTGCCAGCGCATCAGGGAACTTTCGACAGTGGGGATTGGGCGGCATTGTCGCCTGCGGACGCCATTTCGTGGCGCACCCACGCGAGGAAATCGGCACGCCGCGGGTCGCCGTCGAACGGCGCCATGGACAGCATCACGTAGGCCGAGCCGTCGGCCACGAACCCGAACGGCGCCACGAGCCGGCCGTCGCGCAGGTCGTCGGCCACCATCCACGCCGACCCGATGGCCACGCCGAGGCCGGCGGCCGCGGCCTGGAGGCTGAGGTAGAAGTGTTCGAAGTGGGTGGTGGTGTCCGACACCACGGTGTGCCCCGACCGCTGGCGCCAGCGCGCCCAGGCGTTCGGCCGCGTGCGCGAATGCAGCAGCGTCACGGGCAGCCCCTTGCGAAGGGCCTTGGCCAGCGCCGGCAAGCAGACCGGCCCCACCTGCTCGGCCACCACCCGCTCGGCGTGGCAGCCGTCGTCCCAGCGGAAGTCGTCACGGCGCAGGGCCACGTCCACCCGGTCGCGGGTGAAATCGACCGGGCCGCCGGCGGCCAGGAGGTGCACCTCGTGCCCTGGATGCTGCATGCGGAACGCCGGCAGCCGCGGGATCAGCCAGCGCATGGCCAGCGTGGGCTCGCACGACACCACGAGCGGCGGCGCCCCCATGGGCGCACGGACGCGGCGCACCGCCTCATCCAGCGTGGCCATGGCCGCGTCACAGGCCTCGAGCAGCACATCGGCCTGCGGCGTGCGGAATACCGCCCGGTTGCGGCGCTCGAACAACGGCACCCCGAGCATCGCCTCGAGCTGGCTGACCTGCCGGCTCACCGCGCCATGGGTGACATGCAGTTCGCCTGCGGCGCGGGTGAAGCTCTCCAGCCGCGCCGCGGCCTCGAACACCCGCAGGCTGTTGAGGGGTGGCACGCGGCCGTCAAACGGTGATTTTTTCTCACGCATGCGGGTGAGGATATCTCGATATTCAACCTTTGTAGCGTCCGGAACAATCGGTGACCTCGCATCACCCCATCTGGAGCTTCCCATGATCGAACTGCTGGCCGTGGCCACCCTCACCGTGCTGGCGGTCATCAGCCCCGGCGCCGATTTCGCGATGGTCACGCGCAACAGCCTGCTGCACGGGCGCCCGGCCGGATTGCTGGCGTCGCTGGGCGTGGCGCTTGGCGTGCAGTTGCACGTGCTCTACACGATGCTCGGCGTGGGCCTGGTGCTGCGCCACTCGCCGCAAGCCATGGGGGCCATTCGGCTGGCCGGCGCGGTGTACCTGGTGTGGGTGGGGTGCTCGACGTTCCGCGCGCGTCCCGCGGCCGACGGCGCGGCGGCCGCCACCGGCCTCACGGCGTGGCAGGCGGTGCGCACCGGCTTTTTCACGAATGCGCTGAACCCGAAGACCACGCTGTTCGTGCTGAGCGTGTACACGCAGGTGGTGGGCGCCGGCACGCCGCTGCCGGTGCAAGTGGCCTATGGCCTCTTCATGTCGGGCGCGCACCTGGTGTGGTTCGCGGCGGTGGCGGTGGTGTTCTCGCAGGCGGCGCTGCGGGCCCGGCTGCTGCAGCGGCAGCAGCAGGTGAACCGGGTCATCGGTGCCGTGCTGATGGCGCTGGGGCTTTGGCTGGCGATCGGCTAGAAGCCGATGCAACGAAAGGCCTGGCACCTGTCAGCTGAGCCGCCAACTGGCAAGCAGGGTAACGAGACGTTCCGTCAGAACTCCGTCAAGACTTGTGGACACGCGTCGCCTAACGTGCATTGCCCCCACCAACCGGATGAGCCAACGTGTCCAAGACCCAAACTGAACGCGAGGTTGCGCAGGTCCTCCCAGATCAAGCGCGCCGCAGATTGTCGATGGGACTTGGCCTGTTTCCCATGCTGCCGCTACTGCCGGCCTGTGACTTCGGCAGCGACGAGTTCAACGATGCGAGGGCAGGCTCCGACGCCGACTCGTCGGGCTCGAAGGTCGCCATGGGCGCGTCGCAGACCGGCGCCTTCCGCCATCCCGGGCTGGTGCTCGCCGACGCCGACTTCGCGCGCATCCGCGAGCACATCGTGGCCGGCGCCCAGCCTTGGTCCAACTGGTGGAGCAAGATGTGCGCAGACAGCATCTCCAGCCTGGACTCCAAGCCCAACCCGCAGGAGGGCGTGTACCGGGCAACGAACGCCGGCGTCATGTACCGGGACATACAGCGCGCCTATTGTCTTGCGCTGCGCTGGAAGCTGTCGGGCGACACGGACTACGCCGACAAGGCGGTGGAGACGCTCGATGCCTGGTCCGGCAAGCTGAAGGAGGTATGGACGAAGCCTCCCGGCTCCGGCGCACACGAGGACTGGACCGGCTTCCTGCTGGGCGGCATGCAGGGCCACCAATGGGCCCAGGTCGGCGAGATCATGCGCACCTACCCGGGCTGGGCACCGCAGAATCTGGCGCGCTTCCAGAACATGCTGGTCAAGGTCTTCGTCGGGTTGTCGTCGGGCTGGCTCACCGGTGTGACGGACTTGGGGCAGCACCGCGAAGCCAATACCAGCTGGGACATGGCCGCGCTGTGCGGCACCATGGCCATCGGCATCTTCTGCGACCGGCACGACCTGTACATGCAGGCGTACGACTATTACACCGCCAACAACCGCGGCAACGACCGGAAGACGTTCAATACCGGTGCCCTGGTACACGGCGTCTACTTCATGCACCCGGGCCACTTCGGCCAGTGGCAGGAGGCCGGGCGCGACCAGGGCCATGCGACGCTGGGCATGTCGCTCGGCGGCGTGCTGCTCGAGATGGCGTGGAACCAGGGGGACGACCTTTACGCACTGCACAACAACCGGTTCCTCGCGGCGGCCGAGTACGTTGCCCGATGCAACCTGAAAGACGAGGCCGGCAACACGTACCCGATGCCGTTCGTGCCCAAACGAGAAAGCGTGAACCAGTCGTTCCAGAACTTTCGCGGCGCCTGGGAGCCGATTTACAACCACTACGTCAACCGAATGGGGCTGGCGGCACCCAACGTCGAGCGGATGATCGCGCTCTGCGAGTCGAACCAGTGGGCCAACAGTGACGACTTGATGTTCACCACGCTCACGCACCGTCGCGCGCCCTATGCCGGCCCGATGAAGGCGCCATCCGGCCTGACGGCGGTCGGCGTGGGGGGGCGTGCCGTGCTGTCGTGGTGGGGCAGCACTGGCGCGACGGGCTACCAGGTGGGCCGCAGCACAGCGGCGAACGGCCCGTTCAGTGTGATCGGCACCGCGAAGTCGGGCGAGACCCTGACGCTCGCCGACACGCCACCGGCCGGCACCTGGTTCTACCGGGTCACGGCGCTCGGCGCGGACAAGGCGGACAGTGGCCGGTCATCGACGGCGGTGCGCATCGTGCTGCCGGGCGAGCTGCGGTATGCGATGCCGCTTGACGACGGCAGTGGCAAGGCTGCACGGGGTTGGCGCGTAGACGGTGCGGGGCGCAAGGTGCAGTTGGATGCGGCACTCGCCAGCGGAACCGGGTGGGGCAATGGGCGCTCCTCCGGCAAGGCAATCGCTCTGGACGGCAACGAGTCCTCGGTCGAGCTCCCTGCAGGCCTGTTCCAGGACCTTGACGACTTCACGCTCGCGATGTGGGTCAACCTGAAATCGGTTGCCTGGGACAGCTGCCTGATGTTCGTTGGCCAGGACAACCAGAATTACATGCTTCTGCTGCCGGCGGCCGACAGACTGCGGTTCTCGATCAGCGCGGGCAGGGGGGAAATGACGGTGACGGCCCCCGCCCCCCTGCCAACCGGCCTCTGGGTCCACGTCGCCGTGACGCTGCAGGACACGACGGCCAAGCTCTACGTGGACGGCAAGTTGGAGGCGACGGACGATTCGATCCTGTTGTCTCCGCGCCAGATCGGCGATCAAATCCGGCGGCTGGGCCGGACCGATGTCCACCGGGCACTCGACGGCAGTCTGCAGGACTTCCGGCTGTACTCGGGCGCACTGAGTGCCGCGGAAATCGCATCGCTGATGCGCTGAACGTTCTCGCTCGCCATCGACGTCTTCGCACACCGGCTCGTGGTGGCCGGTGCATGAGCGGCCGCATGACGCTAGTTCGCCGTGCCCATCAGCACCACCAGCACGATCACCGCCCCGATGGTCAGGTTGATGGCCACCCAGCCGCGGATGGACGCGAGCGCCTCGCCGCCGGCCGGCCAGTCCTGCGCGGCCACGGCCCGCCGCAGCCGCTTGTAGAGAGCGAAGCGGATGTGCCCGAAGATCAGCATCATCGCCACGCCCAGCACCACCATCACGTGCCACTCGAGCGGCATGTTGAACGGGCCGCCGGTCTGTTTCGTGGTGACCACCACGCGCCACAGCATCCAGCCGCCCGACACGAGGATCAGCCCGATCGAGACCGCCACCGCCTGGAAGAAGCGGCCGAGCGCGATGGCCATCAGCGGCACCCGCTGTGGCGGCGGCAGTGTCATGGCCGCCGGGCGCAGGCAGAAGTGGGTGAAGAACATGCCGCCCAGCCACACCACCACGGCAAGGAGGTGGGCCGTCTTCAGCAGGGCATAGGCCATGGTGGGGTACTCAGTTCAGCGAGGTGGAACCTGGCGGCTGGTCGCGCGCCGGGATGAAGAGCTCATCGACGTCGATGGGGTCGAAGACGTACTGCCGGCCGCAGAAATCGCAGCCCACCTCGACCTTGCCCTGTTCGATGACGATGCCGTCCACCTCGTCCTGGCCGAGGTTGCGCAGCATGTCGGACACCCGGTCGCGCGAGCAGGTGCAGGCGAACCGGGGCTCGACGGGCTCGAAGCGGCGCACGTCCTCTTCCCAGAACAGCCGGCGCAGCACGGTTTCGGCGTCGAGCGTGAGCAGTTCTTCGCTCGTGAGCGTGGCGGCCAGGTGGGCGATGCGGTTGTACGCCTCGTTGAGGCCGATCTCGTCCTCGTGGCGCTCGCGCTCGAGGTTGCGCGAACCTTCCAGCGGCAGGCGCTGGATCAGCAGGCCAGCGGCGGTGTTGTCGTCGGCCGCGAGGATGAGCTTGGTGTCGAGCTGCTCCGACTGCAGCATGTAGTGTTCGAGCACCTCGCTGAGCTTCTGCAGCGGCTCGCGCTTGTCGCCATGCAGGGCCACCACACCCTGGTAGGGCTGCTGGCCCGGCACACGGCCCTGCGGGTCGAGCGTGATGGCGCAGCGCCCGTGGCCCTTCACATTGACGAGGGCCTCGAGCCGCGCGTCTTCGGGCACGTTGCCCACCACCTTGGCGGTGACACGAAACGCCAGGTCGGACTGCACCTCGGCCACGGCCAGCTTGACCGGCCCGTCACCATGCACCTGCAGCACGATGGCCCCGTTGAAGCTGATGTTGGACTGCATCAGCACGCCGGCGGCGGCCATTTCACCCATCAGCTCGCGCACCGGTGGCGGGAACGCATCGCCCGCTTCTTCGCGCCGCTTGAGCACCTCCTGCCAGCCTTCGGTCAGGCGCACGAGCATGCCGCGCACCGGCAGGCCCTCGAACAGGAACTTGTGCAATTCACTCATCATTCAACCGATCTTCTTCAAGCCCGTCGCAAAGCGCCGGGCGTTCAACACATAGTGGGCCGTGCCGCGGTGCATGCCGGCGATCTGTTCGGGCGTCATCTGGCGCACGACCTTCGCGGGCGTGCCCATGATCAACGACCCGTCGGGGAATTCCTTGCCTTCGGTGATCAGCGCTCCGGCGCCCACCAGGCAGTTTCGCCCGATCCTGGCGCCGTTGAGCACCACGGCCTGGATGCCGATCAGCGACCCTTCGCCAATGGTGCACCCGTGCAGCATCACCTGGTGCCCGACCGTGACGTTGTCGCCGATGTCGAGCGGCACGCCGTGGTCCGCATGGAGCACCGAGCCGTCCTGGATGTTCGAGTTGCGGCCGATGGTGATGTGGTCGGTGTCACCGCGCACGACCGCACCGAACCAGACGCTGCTGTTTTCGGCCATCGTGACGGCGCCGATCACCTGGGCGCTGTCGGCCACCCAGGCCGTGGGATCGATGTCCGGCGCTTCGTCGCCCAGCTGGTAGATGGCCATGTCCGTTCCCGAGTGCAAAAGCCATAATTCTAGGGATGAACCCACGCGAGCGTGCCCTGGGGGTGCTCACCCTCACCGATCCGGCCGAAAAGGCGTTGCAGGCGCGCGCGCTGTTCGACGCGCTCGACCCCGCCACCATCGACCCGCAGGCCGTCTTTGCCGACCCGGGCGGCCTGCCCGGCCGGCCCGACCGCCCGCACCTGCGGCCGGCCCGCGAAGTGCCGTCGCGCAGCCCGTTCACCCCGGAGGGCCGGGCGGCGCTGATCCATTCCATCGCCCACATCGAGTTCAACGCCATCAACCTCGCCCTCGACGCGGCCTTCCGCTTCCCGGGCATGCCGGTGGCGTTCTACGTGGACTGGTTGCGCGTGGCAAGCGAAGAGGCCCTGCACTTCGGCCTGCTGCGCACGCACCTGCAATCGCTCGGCTTCGACTACGGCGATTTCGATGCGCACGACGGGCTGTGGCAGATGACCCAGCGCACCGCGGGCGACGTGCTGGCCCGCATGGCCCTCGTGCCCCGCACGCTGGAGGCGCGCGGGCTCGATGCCACGCCACCGCTCCAGGCCAAGTTCGCGAAGGCGGGTGACCCGCGGGCAGTGGAGATCCTCGCGATCATCCTGCGCGACGAGGTGGGGCACGTGGCCATCGGCAACCACTGGTACCGCTGGCTGTGCCGGCGCGACGGGTTCGACCCGATCGCCCACTACCCCGTGCTGGCCGACCGCTACGAGGCGCCGAAGATCCGGCCGCCGTTCAACGTGGAGGCGCGCACGGCGGCCGGGTTCACGGCGGAAGAAATCGCGTTCCTGACCGAGCGGGCCTAGAAAGCGGTGCGCGCCCCGGCCATCATGGCCGACCTACGCCGCGGCGCGCCAGTGGGCAAAGAGCGGCGAAGCCGTCACCCCGGCGCAGGCCGGGGTCTGCACCCTGTCCAAGCACGCCGACGGTGGCACTTGAGCCATCTCCAGCGGTGGTCGGGAAAGCCGTTGTTCGGCGAGAAGGTGGAGATCCCGGCCTGCGCCAATGGGATGGACGCCCCACCCCTAACGGCATCGATGTGCCAAAGTGGAAGTGTCTAAGCAACCACTGACGAAAGCGAGGC
>NZ_LMDI01000017.1 GCF_001425785.1 Rhizobacter sp. Root1221
ATTGCGCCCATTCCGGTCGCCTGGACCCACTCGAATGCGTCCATTGGTAACGGATCTGTAGCAAAAAATTGGCGGCGGACTATACGAGTGCCATTCAGTTTGCGCACCCCCGCGTTTGAGGGGGTGCGCGGTGCTTGTCGGGCCGAACACCCGGGTGAGCCCGCGAGCAGGGGGTGCCTTCCCCCCGGAAAGCAAGCATTGGCGGGCAAAAACGCCACGCGTGTTGCATGGACACGTCACCCCTGCGGCGACCTCGAACGCGAACTTTTCGAGGGTTAACACCCAGAGAAGAACCGCCGGTTGTTGCTCTCTCGACCTCCAAACGCCGTTGTTACAGCTTCGGCGTCTCGTTACGGAGGGGGAGGCCAGGGCCCCTAACCTTCGGTCTGTGCAGTCCATGCCGCAGATGCTCTCAACGCCCAGACGCCCGTCTGGCAAGCATCTGAAGCCGGTGCCTTGCGATCCACGCTCTGCGTCTCACCGATCCCGTCGGTTCCTCCCGTAAGCACTTCCCGCTCGACCCGTGGCCCGTTGGTCTCGATGGTCATTTGTCAATCAATTGAATCGACGGAGTTGAAATGAACCTCGGTAATAAATTCGCCCTGACCGCTGTTTTCAACAGCGTTGCCGCATTGGCCATCACTGCCGGCACCGCTGGTGTTTCCAACGCAGTCGCAGCCGACACCACGTTCCCCACGATCAGCATCACCGGTGGCGGCTGGCGCACGGTCAACAAGTCGCACTCGCTGACGGGCCTGACGGGCGACAACGTTGCCGTCATGTCGGTTCGCTGGTCCAACGCCCGCACGGGTGCCATGGGTGCAGCCAGCCTGAGCGGCCAATCGAAGTCGGCTTCCTGGGCGATCGAGAACATCGCCGTGCTGCCGGGTGACAACGTGATTGCCGTGGCCGCGTTCGACGCCGCCGGCAACAAGACCCGCATCACCAAGACCATCACGGTTGCTTCGACCCCGGCTCCGGCTCCGGCYCCSGCTCCGGCTCCCGCACCKGCYCCGGCYCCGGCCCCGGCCCCGGCCCCGGCCCCGGCCCCGGCCCCCGCGCCTGCACCGGCCCCGGCCCCGGCACCCGCCGCTGCCCTGAGCCCTGCCTGCTCGACCTTCTACGCCAGCACGTTCGCCCTGTCGAGCACGCTGACCACCGACGCCGTGCCGAGCGTGGCCAAGCCTGCCAAGGGCGTGTCGTTCACCGACCCGACCTACAAGACCTGCGTCGTGCGCTCCACGGACCACACGGCGGATGGCGTGTCGGGCTTCACCCGCAACGACTATGCACGCCGCCAAGCGTTCAACTCGGACAGCTCCAAGTACATCGTSTACGCRCTGAACGGCTCGTGGCAGCTGTATGACGCGAAGACCCGCAACCGCCTGAAGGCGCTGTCCGGCCCGGCCGGCGATGCCGAGCCGCAATGGAGCTCGTCCAACCCGGANCTGAACGGCTCGTGGCAGCTGTATGACGCGAAGACCCGCAACCGCCTGAAGGCGCTGTCCGGCCCGGCCGGCGATGCCGAGCCGCAATGGAGCTCGTCCAACCCGGAYGTGCTGTACTACATCCCGACCAACGGCGTGGGCATGAAGCTCAACGAGCTGACGGTCTCCACGGGCGTGACCCGCACGCTGGGTGACTTCTCGGCGCGCCTGAAGGCCAAGTGGTCTGATGCCAACGCCGCCTGGACGAAGTCCGAAGGTTCRCCGTCGAAGGATGGTCGCTACTGGTGCTTCATGGTCGACAACGCGGCATGGGGCAGCGTGGGTGTGTTCACCTGGGACCGCGACACGAACACGATCCTGGGTTCGATGAACACGAACGGCGAACGTCCTGACCACGTGAGCATGAGNGGTGCTTCATGGTCGACAACGCGGCATGGGGCAGCGTGGGTGTGTTCACCTGGGACCGCGACACGAACACGATCCTGGGTTCGATGAACACGAACGGCGAACGTCCTGACCACGTGAGCATGAGCCCGAGCGGCAACTACTGCGTGGTGTCGGGTGACGGYGCCCGCGGCACGGTGGCGTATGCCCGTGACTTCAGCTCCAGCCGCAAGCTGCTGCAGAAGTCCGAGCACTCGGACCTGGCCATCGACGCCAACGGCGACGACGNCGGCACGGTGGCGTATGCCCGTGACTTCAGCTCCAGCCGCAAGCTGCTGCAGAAGTCCGAGCACTCGGACCTGGCCATCGACGCCAACGGCGACGACGTGTACGTGTCGGTGGACTACCAGTCGGACAAGGGCGACGTGTTCATGATGAACCTGCGCACCGGCGAGCGCACCGCGCTGTTCCAGACCTACGTGTCGGGTTCGGCCACGGCGCTGCACATCTCGGGCAAGGGCTTCAACAAGCCGGGCTGGGTGGTTCTGTCGACCTACGGTGACTACGGTGGCAAGCAGTGGCTGCACAAGAAGATCTTTGCAGTCCAGCTGAAGGCTTCGCCGAAGATCTACAACCTGGNTGGGTGGTTCTGTCGACCTACGGTGACTACGGTGGCAAGCAGTGGCTGCACAAGAAGATCTTTGCAGTCCAGCTGAAGGCTTCGCCGAAGATCTACAACCTGGGCCACCACCACGCTGTCGAGAACGGCTACTGGACGGAGCCGCACGCCACGGTGAACCGTGACTTCACGAAGGTGATGTTCACGTCGAACTGGAACAGCAGCTCGGACACGGACGTCGATGCCTACATGATCGAAATCCCGGCTGACGCCGTGAAGTAAGAAGCCGACACGGAACGGGCGCTTGCCGCCCCTCCTGACGCNCGTTTCCAGCCCGCCACGAGACAGCAGCTCGGACACGGACGTCGATGCCTACATGATCGAAATCCCGGCTGACGCCGTGAAGTAAGAAGCCGACACGGAACGGGCGCTTGCCGCCCCTCCTGACGCWCAAAGGCCCCGCATCGCGGGGCCTTTTTTCTGGGCGGTGCGAAGGGCGGTCAGTGCGCCCAACCCTGCCACCGGTACCAGAGGCGTCCGATGCATTCGTGCAGCACGGCGTTCATGCGATCGGCGGCGGCATTGTCAGGAATCCACGCGCGCCATGTGACCTGGCGGATCTGCCGATAGTCGACCGGGTACGGTCGGGCATCGATGCCGAGCTGCCGGGCGACGGCCAGCGCACGTGGCATGTGGACCGCGCTGGTCACGAGCCACACGGGGCCGTTGCCCGTGATCAGCGGCTTGGCTGCGACGAGGTCTTCATAGGTGGTGCGCGACCCCACCGCCACCGCCACCTGCGCGGCCGGCACACCCAGCTCATGTGCCACGGTGGCCATTTGCCCGGCGAGCGTGGGTTGGTCACTCCCGCCCGGCCCGCCCGTGAAGATCAGCGTGCCATCCGTGCGTCGCCACAGGCGCACGCCTTCGTGCAGGCGCTCCCAGCCGTTTTCGTCGAGCCGCGGTGCGGCCTGCCGCCCCGGCGTCCACATCTCTCCGCTGCCGAGGACCACGATCGTCGTGTTGGCGGCGCGAAGGGCCGTGGACGGGACATCGGCGGCACGAGGTGGTCCCTCGATGGCGGTCACGAAGGTGTTCGTGATGGCCGGCGTGCAGCACAGCCATGCCCAGAAGGTCAGGGCCACCAGCACGTGACGGAACCTGGCCAGGCCCGCAGAGCGGGGTTGCCGCCATGCCGACACGGTGAACAAGGCGAGGAGCGCGAGCGCGAGCAGCGGCGAGGGGGTCAGGTATTGGATCAACGGGAGGGAGGCCGGGCGGAACGATTCGGTGGGGGGCGGCGTGCCGCGCCGGGTCAGCGCGCCAGCGAATACGCGCGGTCGGGCACGACGACCATGAAGGTGTCGACGTCGGTCTTGCTGCGGGTGCCCCAGTTCGAGCTGAACAGCACGCGCGTCAGGTTGCGGTTGACCGTGGCTTGCGGCTCGGTGAAGTATTCGGCGTACGTACTGTGGTGGTGGGCCAGTTCGAGGATGCGTGGTTCGGCGTCGAGCGACATCGCGAACAGCTTGCGGTGCAGCCACTGCTGCCCGGCCTTGCCGTAGTCGGCATACGTGGACACCAACACCCAACCCGGGCGCGCAAAGGCCTTGCCGGAGATGTGCAGCGCGGTGGCCGTGCCGTCGATGTACGTCTTGAGGAGGTCGGTGCGCTTGCCGGTGCGCAGGTTCACGCTGAACAGTGGGCCGCCGCGGGCCTCGTAGTCGACGGCGACGTAGACGTCGTCGCCATCCGCCCCGATGGCCAGGTCGGAGTGTTCGCTCTTCTTCTGGATCACGCGCGGTTCGGAGAAGTCGGCCCGGAAGGAGGTGACGGCATCGAGCCACGACACCACGATGTATTGGCCCGAGGGGCTCATGCTCACGTGGTCGGGCCGGAGCTTCCGGTTGCGTGCGAAGTCGTAGGTGGCGACGATGCGGTCTTCCTTGAGGTCGTAGCTCACGAGGCCGAGGCCACCCCACTTGGCGTCGTCGACCTGGAAGGCCCAGTAGCGCTGGTCACGCGACGGCGAACCTTCCGAACGGGTCCATAGCGCTTGGGCCGTGGGCCACACGGCGCGCACACGCTGCGACAGGTCCGCGACGACGTGGGTCTGCCCCGTCTCCACGTTGACTTCGTTCAGCGTCATGCCGATGCCGTTGTTGGGCAGGTAGCGCAGCACGGCGGGGTCGGTGGGGTGCCATTGCGGTTCCGCGTCGCCCGCCGGGCCATTCAACTTGCCCAGGTACCGCAGGTCGGCCGTGGCGTAGAGGTGCCAGTAGCCATCCTGGGACACGACGATCAGCCGCGAGTCGTCGGCGTTGAACGCCTGCCGCCGCGAATACTCGTTGCGGGCGAAACCGCTGCGCAATTCGGCGTCATGGTCGGTGACCCGGACCAAGCAGGTGCGGTGCGCGGCGTCGAACACCGGCAGGCCCTTCGGTGGGCGTTCGTCGGCCGGCACCGGGACATTGACCAGGCCGGGGGCCGGGCGCCACGACGGGGTGTACACGCGCTCGCACTGTTGTGCAATCGACGGGTCCAGGGATGGCGTGGCGCGGATGGGGGGCGCGGCGCCGGACGACCCCGCGGCCAGTACGATCAGCAGGCCCAAGGCACGGCGGGTGCCGCGCCAGGGTGCGAAACGGTTCGATGGCAAGCCGGTGGTCATGGTGGGCTCCTGGGCGCCGCAGGCAGGCAGCCCGTGGATCGTGGGGGAGCCGGGCTTTTTAACATGGGGCGGCGCGTTGACCTATCCTCCGGGTGGGGGTCGCGCCATCGGGATCGACCCCGTGAGTCAGGGATGGGCTGCCGAGGCGGGATCAGGGAATATCCCAACGCCCGGCGTCGGAGCGCTTACGATGCGCGTCCAGGCCGGTGCTGCATGACGTGCCAACCGAGCTGAACCGAAGATCCCGACACGACGGGGTCGCGCCGTGCACCTCCGGGGCCCGATGTTCGAACCCCATTCTGTTGATGAAAAGAAAACCATGACCACCATCGCAATCGTCGGACTGGGCTACGTCGGCCTCCCGCTGGCCGTTGAATTCGGCAAGAAATACAAGACCATCGGCTTCGATTTGTCGGTGGCGAAGATCGAGGCCTACCGTCGCCATGTGGACCCCACCGGCGAGGTGAGCACCGACAACCTGAAGGCGGCCACGCAGCTGTTTCCCACCACCGACCCGGCCGCGCTGAAGGAAGCCGACTTCATCATCGTGGCCGTGCCCACGCCGGTGGACGACGCCCACAACCCCGACTTCTCGCCGCYGGTGGGTTCGAGCACGTCGGTGGGCCGCAACCTGAAGCCGGGCGCCACCGTGGTGTTCGAATCCACGGTGTACCCCGGTGCCACCGAAGAGGTGTGCATTCCCATCCTCGAAAAAGAGTCGGGCCTCAAGTGGCAGAAGGACTTTTTCGTCGGCTACTCGCCTGAACGGATCAACCCGGGCGACAAGCTCCATACGCTGACCACCATCACGAAGGTGGTGTCGGGTGACACCCCCGAGACGCTGGCCCGCGTGGCCGAGATCTACGGCAGCGTGATCACCGCCGGCGTCTACAAGGCCGCCAGCATCAAGGTGGCCGAAGCCGCCAAGGTGATCGAAAACACCCAGCGCGACCTGAACATCGCCCTCGTCAACGAACTGTCGCTGATCTTCCACCGCATCGGCATCGACACGCTCGACGTGCTCGAAGCCGCCGGCACGAAATGGAACTTCCTGCCGTTCCGTCCGGGCCTGGTGGGCGGCCACTGCATCGGCGTCGATCCGTACTACCTGACGCACAAGGCCGAGCGCATGGGGTACCACCCGCAGGTGATCCTGGCCGGCCGCCGCATCAACGACGGCATGGGCAAGTACGTGGCCGAGCAGACCATCAAGAACCTGATCCAGGCGGGCTTCCAGGTCAAGGGTGCGCACGTGTCGGTGCTGGGCCTTACCTTCAAGGAAGACTGCCCGGACCTGCGCAACTCGAAGGTCATCGACGTGATCCGCGAACTCGAAAGCTACGGCGTCACGGTGCACGTGCACGACCCGGTGGCTTCGGCCGAGGAAGCCAAGCACGAGTACGGCGTGAACCTCGTGTCGTGGGAACACTTGCCGCGTTCCAACGCCATCGTGGCGGCCGTGTCGCACAAGGAGCTCAAGGCACACGGCGTAGACGCCTACGTCGAGAAGCTGGCCCCGGGCGGCCTGTATGTGGACGTGAAGGCCCAGGCCGACGCGGCCGCGTTCCGTGCCCGCGGCATCAACGTGTGGCGCCTGTGATGGACGCGTTCGACAACATCCTCGCGCAGGTCGAGGCCGCGCCACGCCGCTGGCTCGTCACGGGCAGCGCCGGTTTCATCGGTTCGCACCTGCTGGAGAACCTGCTGCGCGCGGGCCAGCACGTCACCAGCCTCGACAACTTCGCCACCGGCCACCAGCACAACCTCGACCAGGTGCGCGAGCTGGTGGGCGAGGCCGCGTGGGCGCGCCACCGCTTCATCCAGGGTGACATCGCCGATGCCGACACCGCACGCCAGGCGTGCGAGGGCATCGACGTGGTGCTGCACCAGGCGGCACTCGGGTCGGTGCCGAGGTCCATCAAGGACCCGCTCACCACCCACCGGGCCAACGCCACCGGTTTCCTGAACATGCTGACGGGGGCGAAGGACGCGGGTGTCAAGCGCTTCGTGTACGCAGCCTCCAGTTCCACCTACGGAGACTCCCCTACGCTGCCGAAGGTCGAGGACGTCATCGGCCGCCCGCTGTCGCCGTATGCGGTCACCAAGTACCTGAACGAGCTGTACGCCGACGTGTTCGGCCGCACCTACGGGCTGTCGTCGGTGGGGCTGCGCTACTTCAACGTGTTCGGCCCGCGCCAGGACCCGTTCGGCGCCTACGCCGCAGTGATCCCGAAGTGGGTGGCGTCCATGCTGAAGGGCGAACCTTGCCTGATCAACGGCGACGGCGAAACCTCGCGTGACTTCTGCTTCATCCGCAACGTGGTGCAGGCCAACCTGCGTGCAGGCATCACCGACAACCCGGACGCGTCCAACCAGGTCTACAACGTGGCCGTGGGCGACCGCACCACGCTGAACCAGTTGCATGCGGCGCTGGTCGAGGCGTTGGCCACGGAACGGCCCGAACTGAAGGTGGCCGCGCCGGTGTACCAGGACTTCCGTGCAGGCGATGTGCGCCACTCGCTGGCCGACGTGGGCAAGGCCTCGCGCCTGCTGGGCTATGCACCCACCCACGACGTGCATGCCGGCCTGAAACAGGCCGTGACCTGGTACGTGCAAGACGCGGTGCGCCGCGCCGGCTGACCTTGTCACGGGTGCCGCGGGAGCCGGCACCCGCGGGCACCCACGCGAGTGAGGCGGTCTTGGCGCCTACTTGAGCGTGCGCGCCCAGTCGCCCACGAGGTCGAGCAACTGGCGCTGCGCGCTCAGCGGTGTCACCGTGTGATCGATGGTGGGCTGGTACTCGCTGCGCACACGGGTGGCAAACCCGTGGCCCGCGAACGCCTCGCGGTACTGGTCCACGTAGTTGTACTGCGGCAGCATGCTGCCCGAATACACCACGCACACCTCGACACCCCGGTCCACCAGTGACTGCATGGTTCGGGCGTAGTCCGCGTGGCTGGGCGGCGTGCGGCCACCGTCCGCTTGCACCTGGTCTTCCTTGGGCATCCGAAACGCCGCGACCTTGCGGCGCAGCCACGGCAACACTGCGCTCAAGATGGGGCCGCGCGCGCGCAGGCGATAGCGCATCCACCGGGTCTTGGGCGTGGGATAGGCGTAACCGTCGAGCATGCACAGGCCCACGACCCGCGGGTCGGCCTGCGCGGTGTTCCAGCCGTTGTCTGCGCCCGAGCAAATGCCGGCGATCACGAAGCGGTGCACGTCGGCCGTGCGGGCCACGTGGTCCATCGCGGCCCGGATGTCGGCGACGGCCTGCTGGGCGAAGTCGAGGGCGGACACGGGCACCCGGCTGTCACCCTGCCCGGACAGGTCGAACCGAAGGCTCGCGAAACCGAGCCGCGCGAGGTGGCGGGCGAGCTTCACGTTGATGCGGTGCGGCCCGATGCGGTGCACCACGCCGGCGTTCATCAACACGAAGGCGGCCTTGGCCGGGGTGCCTTCGGTGGGCAGCGTCAGCGTGCCGACGAGGTGGCGTTCGGCGCCGAAGACGACGGGGATTTCGTTCATGGTTGTGCGGCGGGCGCGGCCCGTTCGGCCAGCAGGGTGACGGCTTCGTGGGGCACGAGGGCTGTGTTCAAGGCTTCCTCGGAAGCCCAGTCGAAGCCGTGGGCGAAAGCCACTTGCTCGACCGGGGTGCCCTGGGCGCGGAACGCCTCGGCAATGAGGATGGTATCGCGGTCATGCGCGGGGGCGATCAGCGTGGCGCGGCGCGCGCGCAGCCCCGCGAGGCTGGCCGGCGACAGCTGGCGGAACTGGGCGATCAGTGTGTCGCTCATGCCGAACCCCATGGCCTCGTGGCTGGGCACGTGCTGGTGCACGGGCGGCACCACGCCAAAACTCATGGCGAGGGCGTGCCGGTGGTGTTCCGCCATCGCGGCCAGGTAGGCCGTCCCGTCGGCGACCGGTTCCCACAGCACGAGGTGTTCGGCGAGGTCGGGCGACTGCCTTGCCGCGAGGGCGGCGAGGGTGGCTCCCAGGCGCGCGCCCACCCACGTGATGGTGGCCCCCGCCGCCCGGCGGTGCAGTTCCTGGTGGGCGAGCAGCACGTCGTCGCGCCATGCTTCCAGGTGGCCGTCGGTGTCGTCGCCCGACGAGTCGCCGGTGCCGTGGTAATCGAAGCGCAGCACGTGCACGCCGGCACGGGCGAGCCGGTCGGCCAGCACGCGGAACATGCGGTGGGTGCGCACTGCCTCCTGGCCGAACGGGTTGCACAACAGCACGCCAGCGCGCTGGGCACGCCCCGGCATGGCGGGGTGGTGGATGCCGTAGAGCTGGCGTTGGGGCGGACCGAAACGAAAGGGTGTCATGCGGAATGCGTGGGTTCGGGCAACGCGGGTTTCACGCGGGCCCACGAGACAACGGCACGGTCGCCATCGCAAAAGGACTCTACTTCGACCATGACCGGGCCGTCGGGGGACACCACCGAGACGTCGCGGCGGTCGGGGCCCAGCCCCACCTCGAACGTGTACGGGTCCACCTGGAGCCCGCAGCCGATGGCCTTCAGGCAGGCCTCCTTGCGGGTCCAGCCGTAGAGGAACGTGAGCGCCCGGGCGGATGCGGGTGCCCGGCCCAGTTGGTCCTGTTCTGCCGGGGTGAAGTTGTGCCGGGCGAGCATGTCGGTGTCGGGCATCTCGCGCAGCCGTTCCACGTCGACGCCGATGTCACCGTGGGCGGCGACGGCGTAGACGGCCAGTTCGTCGCTGTGGCTCATGTTGAACGCGCAGGTTGGCTGCCCGCGCAGCGCGGGTTTGCCGAAGGGGCCGCCGGTGAACTGCAGTTCGGCGGCCGCCCGGCCGGTGTGCTGCGCGAGCAGCTCGCGCAGCGCCACGTGCGCCGCGGTGAAGCGGCGGCGGTGCACCTCGCGCACGAACCGGGCGGCGCGCGCGCGTTCATCCGCGGAAAGCGTGGCCTCGGCGCCCGGGGGCGGCGGCATCGTGTCGAGGTCGGTCCACCAGAGTTGCAAGGGGGCCGTGTCGTGCGCCAGGTAGCGCCTCATGAGCCGCTTCGGAACGCGCCCATCAGGCGGCCCCACAGGCCCTTCGGCTCGGACGCCCGTACCGGCGTGGCCGGCGTCGCGGCGGGCGCGCCCGCCGTGGCCAATTCGGGTTCGGCCGGCGTGGCGCTGCTCGCGATCTGGGTCAGGGTCTCGAAGATCAAGCGGCGAACATTGAGCCGCACGCCCAGGCGCTTCTCCAATTCGATCACCGCACGCATCGCAAGCAGCGAGTGGCCGCCCAGGTCGAAGAAGTTGTCGGTGATGCTGATGTGCTGCACCCCGAGCAGCGACTTCCAGATGTCGACAACCACCGACTCCGCTTCGTTGCGCGGGGCCACGATGGCGCGGTCGGCCGTGCCGCCCACCTGGGCGGCCGGAGCCGGCAGCGCATGCCGGTTGGTCTTGCCATTGGGCAGCAGGGGGATGGCGTCGAGGAACACGACGTGCTGGGGCAGCATGTACTCGGGCAGGCCGGCCCGCAGGTGCTCGCGGAGCGCGTCGGCCGCGGGTGCCTCGCCGCGGGCCACCACGTAGGCCACGAGGCGCACGTCGCCTGGCTGGTCTTCGCGCACGATCACGAGCGAGCGGGCCACTTGCGGGTGGGTGGCGAGGTTGCTTTCGATCTCGCCGAGTTCGATGCGGTAGCCACGCACCTTGACCTGGAAGTCGAGGCGGCCCAGGTGTTCGAGCTGGCCGTCGTGGCGCCAGCGGCCGCGGTCGCCGGTGCGGTACATCGTGGCACCCGGGCGGAACGGATCGTCGACGAACCGTTCGGCCGTCAGTTCCGGGCGATGCAGGTAGCCGAGGGTGACACCGTCACCGCCGATCCACAGTTCACCCGGAATGCCCAGCGGCACGGGTTGCAGCCGGTCATCGAGGATGTGCACCTGCGTGTTCGCGATGGGGCGGCCGATCGAGATGCCGCGTTCGGTGGACGTGACCTGGCAGCAGGTGGACCACACCGTGGTTTCGGTGGGGCCGTACATGTTCCACAGCGCGCCGGTGCGGGCGATCAACTGGTCGGCCAGGTCGGCGGGCAGCCCCTCGCCCCCGATCAGCGCCTTGAACGTGGGTGTGCCTTGCCAACCCGATTCGATCAGCATGCGCCACGTGGATGGCGTGGCCTGCATCACGGTGGCGCCGGTGGATTCGACGAGGGCGCGCAGCGCCTGGCTGTCGAGCGCGGTGTCGCGCGACGCGAGCACCACCTCGGCGCCCACGGCCAGCGGCAGCAGCAGCTCGAGCACCGCGATGTCGAAGCTGAGCGTGGTGACGGCCACCAGGCGGTCGCTGGCCGTGAGGCCCGGCTCGCGGGCCATGCTGTCGAGGAAGTTCACGACGGCGCGGTGCGGCACCATCACGCCCTTGGGCTTGCCGGTGGAGCCGGACGTGTAGATCACGTACGCGGCATCGGTGGGGCGGGCGTCACGTTCCGGGTCGGCGACCGGTTCGGTCTCCGGCTGGCCGGTGATGGCCATGGCGTCGATGTCGACGAGCACCGAGCGTGCGCGCGGCCAGTCGATCGACTGCACCAGGGCCGATTCGGTGACCAGCAAGGCGAGCTTGGCGTCCTCGGCCATGTAGGCCAGGCGGTCGGCCGGGTAGGCCGGATCGAGCGGCACGTAGGCCGCCCCCGCCTTCAGGATGGCGAGCTGCGTCACCACCATGTCGACGCCGCGGTCGATGCACAGGCCCACGAGGTCGCCACGGCCGACACCGCGGCTGCGCAGCAGGTGCGCAAGGCGGTTCGCGCGGACGTCGAGTTCACCGTGGGAGATGCTGCCGAAGCCCGGTTGGGTGATGGCCACCGAGTGCGCGTGTGCCGCGGCCGCTGCGGCGATGCGGGCGTGCACGGTGGTGTCGAGGTCGAACGGCGCTGCGGTGGCGTTCCACGCGTCGATGGCGGCTTGTTCACCGGGGGTGGCCAGCTTGAAATCGGCCAAGGCGGTGGCGGGGGCCGCCACGATCTGGCGGAGCAGGTGTTCCAGGCGCAGCAGGAAGTGGTGCACCGTGCCTTCGTCGAACACGTCGGTGTTGAAGGTCAGCGCGCACTCGAGGCCCGCGGACAGTTCGACGCAGTACAGGCTCAGGTCATGGCTCGACCCGCGGAGGTCGATGTCGAAGCGCTTGTGGCCGATGGGGCCCCATTGCACGGGGCGCTCGCGGACGTCCTGGTACGAGTAGAGCACCTGGGCGACCATGGGCCGGCTGGTGTCGCGGGCCACGCCGAGGGCCTGCACGAGGTGTTCGAACGGCACGTCGGGGCTCGCGAAGGCGATGCCCACGGTGTCCTGCACCTGGTGCAGCCAGCGGTCGAAACCCACGGTGCCTTGCGGGCGCATGCGCAGCGGCAGCGCGTTGACGAAGAAGCCGGCCACCGGCTCCAGTTCGGCCTGCTCGCGGCCGCGCACCGGGGTGGCGATCGCAAAGTCGTTCTGGCCGGACATGCGGTGCAGTTGCAGCGCATACGCCGACAGCATCACGGTGGACAAGGTCACGCCCTGGCGGCGCGCCAGCTGCTGGAGGGACAGCACGAGGTCGGGCGGCAGCAGGGCCTGGCACGACCGGCCGTCGCCCGTCATCTCGACGGGCCGCGCGCGGTCAGTGGGCAGGTCGAGCGATTCGGGCAGCGGGGTCAGCACCTCGCGCCAGTTGGCCACCTGGCGGGTCAGTTCCTCGCCCTGCATCCACTCGCGCTGCGATTCGGCGTAGTCGCCGTACGAGACCGCGAGCGGCTCGATGGCCGGTGTACGGCCTTCAGCCGCGGCTGGGTAGAGCGCGGCGAGGTCGCGGTACAGCACGTCGAACGAGGAGCCGTCCCAGACCAGGTGGTGCACCATGAAGAACAACACGTGTTCGAGGTCGCCGGTCTGGAACAGGTGCACGTGGAACAGCGGGCCGCGCTCCAGGTCCATCGGCACGAGCGTCAGGCCGCGGATGCGCTCGCGCACCGCGGCGTCGCGCTCAGCGGCTGGCAGTGCGCGCATGTCTTCCACCGGCGGCCAGACCGGGGTCACCGTGTCCAGCACACGCTGGCGCGGGCCTTCCGGGGTGCGTTCGATCACGGTGCGCAGGGCGGCCTGGCGTTCCACCACCTGCCGGAACGCGCGCTGGAATGCGGCCACGTCGAGCGGGCCGCTCAGGCGGTGGCCCGAAGGCAGCTGGTTGAACGGCGTGCCCGGGGTCATGTTCTCGAGGAACCACAGGCGGTGCTGCATCAGCGACAGCGGGGCCAGGCGTTGTTCGGGCCGGGCCTTCACGCGCAAGGCCTGCACGGGCTGGGCACCGGCTGCCGGGGTGCCCAGCGCTGCGGCGAGGCCGCGGGGCGTGGCGTGCTCGAACAAGGTGCGCAACGACGGCCGTGTGCCCACCAGCGCACCGATGCGCGAAGCAAGCTTGGCCGCCTGCAGCGAGTGGCCGCCCAGCTCGAAGAAATGATCGTCCGGGCCCACGGATGGCACGCCGAGCACCTCGGCCATGGCCGAGGCCACCTGGGCCACCAGGTCGCCGGCGGCGGGTTGCGGCGCGGGCACGAGGGCAGCCACGGGTACGGGCGCGGCGCCGCCAGGGGCGGGGAGGCCCTTGCGGTCGATTTTGCCGTTGGGCAGCAGTGGCATCGCGGCGAGCACCACCAGGTGCTGCGGCACCATGTAGTCGGGCAGGCCGGCCTTCAGGGCCTGGCGCAGTGCGGCCGGGTCGGGTGCGGTGCCGGGCGCGGCCACCAGGTAACCGACCAGGCGCACGTCGCCCGGGCTGTCCTCGCGGGCCACGACCACGGTGCGGGCCACACCGGGCAGCGCCTCGAGGCGGGCCTCGATTTCACCCAGTTCGATGCGGTAGCCGCGCACCTTGACCTGGAAGTCGAGCCGGCCGAGGTGGTGCAGCTGGCCGTCCTCACCCCAGCGGCCGAGGTCGCCCGTGCGGTACAGGCGCGCGCCGGGGGCGGTGCTGAACGGGTCGTCGACGAAACGGTCGGCGGTGAGTTCGGGGCGCTTGAAGTAGCCATTGGCCACGCCGGTGCCGCCGATGCAGATCTCGCCTTCGACGCCCACCGGGCACGGGTTCATGCGGCCATCCACCACCCACACTTGCGTGTTGGCAATGGGGCGGCCGATGGTGATGCGCTGCGCGGCGTCCGTGATGCGCGCCAGCGTGGACCACACCGTGGTTTCGGTGGGGCCGTACATGTTCCACAGTTCGACCGGCGCGGCCAGCAGGCGCGCGGCCAGGGCCGGTGGCAGCGGTTCACCGCCACACAGCGCGCGAAAAGCCGCGGGCGCACGCCAGCCGGCGTCGAGCAGCAGGTGCCAGGTGGTGGGCGTGGCCTGCATCACGTTGATGCGTTCGGCGGTGATGAGCTGCGACAGCGCGTCGGCATCCATCGCGTCTTCACGCTGCGCGAGCACGACGGTGGCGCCGGCGGTGAGCGGCACGAACAGCTCGAGCACGGCGATGTCGAACGACAGCGTGGTGACGGCGAGCAGCCGGTCGCCGGCCTTCAGGCCGGGTTCGCGCTGCATGCTGGCGATGAAGTTGCACACCGCCTGCTGCGGTAGCACCACGCCCTTCGGCTTGCCGGTGGAGCCCGACGTGTAGATGACGTAGGCCGGGGCGTTTTCGGGGGCGTCGGCGGGTGCGGCCACCGGGGTGGCCGGTGCCGCGTCCAACAGCGCTGCGTCATCGTCCACCCGCAGCTGCTGCGAACGCTGCAGGCCGGCCAGGTCGGCGTGGCGTCGTTCGGTGATGACGGTGTGCAGCGCGGCGTCCTCGGCCATGTACTGCAGGCGTTCCTTCGGGAAGCCGGGGTCGAGCGGCACGTAGGCGGCACCCGTCTTCAGCACGCCCAGCAGCGCGGGCAGGAGGTGGAGGCCACGGCCCAGGCACACGCCCACCAGTGCACCGGCGCCTGCACCCCGTGCACGAAGCAGGTTTGCAAAGCGATTCGCGCGCTCATCGAGCGCGCGATACGTGAGGCTGCCGCCGGGGGCGACCACGGCGATGCTGTCCGGCGTTCGCTCGGCCTGGGCCGTGACCCAGCGTTCGAGCCGCGCACGGCCTTCGAGCGGCATGGGGGTTCGGTTCCACGCGAGCAGCCGCGGGTCCACCGGCACCGTGGCGCGGACCGGCGCGCTGCCGGCCGGGCCCACGAGGGCGGTGGCCCATGCGCGGCACTGGTCCATCAGGTCGTCGACCAGGTCCTGCGCGCGTTGCGGGCTGAAGAACTCGCTGCTGTGATGCAGGTCGAGGGTCAGCGCGTCGTCGGTTTCGTAGAAGTTGAAGAACAGCTCGCTCAACACACCGCGCTTGCGGCCTTCGAACATGGTGGCCTGCAACGGCGCCCAGCCCGACAGGTCCACCCGCGGGTTGAGGTTGAAGTAGATGCCGGTGAGCGGCGGGCGGCTGCCCACGCTGCGGATGCCGAGTGCGCGTGCCACGGTGCCCTGCGTCATCACCGGGTGTTCGAGCGCGTCCATCAGGTGGCTGCGCACGCGTTGCAGCACCCAGGTGGCGTCGTCAGAAGGCGCGCAGCGCAGGCGCAGCGGCAGGTCGAGCACGCCGTCGGCCAGCAGCGGGCCGCGGCGCTGCAGGCTCTGGCTGGCGTACGGGATGCTGACCACGAAGTCGTCCTGGCCGCTGCGGCGGTGCAGCACCACGGTGACCGCACTCAGCAGCACCTGGAACAGCGTGGCCGACTGCAGCTTGGCCTGGGCGCGCAGTCGGGCGAGGGCGTCGCCGTCGAGCCGCACGCGCACGGTGTCGGCGGCGAAGGTGCGCGCGCCGGTGGGCGTGCGGTCTCCCAACGACAACGGCGCCGGGGCGCCGCGGAGGTGTTCGGTCCAGAAGGCCAGCGCCTCCTGGCCGTCGGGCCCGGCGAAGCGGGCCTGTTCCTCGGTGCCGAAGGCGAGGGGGGATTCGGCGGGCTTGAACGCCGGCACGAGGCCGGTTGCGCGGGCGCGGTATGCCTCGGCGAGTTCGGCGTTGAACACACTCGAGGCCCAGCCGTCGAACACGAGGTGGCTGGCCACTACGTGCACCACGGTGCGCCCGTTGGCCAGGTCGACGAGGCTCACCGCGGCCAGCGGGGCGCGGTCCACGGGGAAGTCGCGGAGGCTGGCCTCGCTGCAGAACGTGTCGAGTGCGGCGTCGGCGTCGGGTTGCGCGCGGAGGTCCACCTCGACGACAGGGATAGCCGCGGCCGCGGCCAGGTGCTGCACGGGGTCTTCGAGGCCGAACTGCACGCGGAAGGCGTCATGGCGGCCCAGCACGTCTTGCAGGGCCAGCTTCAACGCGGGGCGGTTCACGGCGCCGCCAAGCGTCACGCAGAACGATTCGTTCAGCGCGCGGCGGGCGGACGGGTCGAAGCTGCCGGCGAGCCAGCGTTCGGTCTGGCCCGGGGTGAGCGGGGCATCGGTACCACGGGCGGGTTTGTCGCCAGGGCCTTTCGGGGCCGGGCCGCCGTCGCGCGGCACGATGAACCCGAGGGCCATCAGTTCGTCGAGGGCGTCGGTGAAGACCGTGAAGATGCGGTCGGTGACCGCGTCGTCCATCGCTTCGGTGACGAAGTGGCCGAACTGTTCGTACAGGTGCAGCCCGTGGAAGCGCACGAGGTAATAGAAGAGGCTGACGAACTTCTGGTTGTCGTCCCAGGCGAGGCGCCACAGTGATGCGCAGTGCACGGCCTGCACCGGCGCACCGCGCACGGCGAACGCGTTGTTCAGGCGGTCGACCAGGCGCTGCGTGCGGTCGTTGATGTTCTGGTAGAACGCGCGGCCGCCGGCCTGGATGTGGCGCAGCGTGGCACGTGCCGCGGCGAGCGCGAGCGGGTGGCGCACGAAGGTGCCGGCGAAGTACGTGACTCCGGCCTCGGGATACGACTCGTCGCCGTATTGCCAATGGCCGCCGTCGAGTGCATCGAGCCAGCGGTCGGCGCCGGCGATGGCCGCGAACGGCAGCCCGCCGCCGATGATCTTGCCGTAGGTGGCGATGTCGGCGCGCACGCCATAGAACTCCTGTGCACCGCCCGGGGCCACGCGGAAACCGGTGACCACTTCGTCGAAGATCAGCGCGCAACCGGCGCCGTCGGCGATCTCGCGCAGCGAACGCACGAAGTCGCGCGGCTGCAGCGTGGGGTACTTGTTCTGGATGGGCTCCGTCATGATGGCGGCCAGCTCCGGCCCGCGCTCACGCAACACCCGCAGCGAGTCTTCGCTGTTCCAGTCGAGCACGAGGATGTTCTCGACGGCGTTGGCCAGGATGCCCGGCGCGGCCGACAGCGACCGCAGCTGCTTCGTGCCACGCACGATCACTTCGTCGAAGATGCCGTGGTACGAGTTGGTGAAGATCGCGATGGTCTTGCGGCCGGTCACCGTGCGGGCGATGCGCATGGCCCCCATCACGGCTTCCGAGCCGGTGTTGCAGAACGCCACGCGCTGCATGCCGGTGAACTCGGAGATCAGCTGGGCCACCTCGGCGGCCACCGGGTGCTGCGGACCCACCTCGATGCCACGGTCGAGCTGCTCGTGCATGGCGGCCACCACGGCCGGCGGCTGGTAGCCGAGCAGGTTGGCGCCGAAGCCGGACAGCAGGTCGATGTACTCGTTGCCGTCGATGTCCCACAGCTTGGCGCCGTTCGAGCGGTCGACGACGATGGGGTAGACCAGGTCCTTCCACAGGGGGTTGAAACCGGTCACGACCCGCGGGTCGGCCATCACCTTGCGGTGCTGCTGGCTGAACGTCTTCGACTGGCCCGAGCGGCCCGTGTAGCGCACGATGAAGTCGTCGAGCCACTGCTGCTGCGCCGGCGTGAAGGTGCGCACGGCCTCGAGCGTGAGGCGCGGGGACGCACCGAAGGGCTTGTCGACGAGCGACTGGCGTGCCGGGGTATCGATCACGGCGGCCTCGGCGGCCGGGGCCGGTTGGGGCGCGGCCACCGGTGCGGGCAAGGCGGGCGCGGCAGCCTGCACCGCGGGCGCCGGCAACACGGGTTGCCCGGCCAGCAAGGCCAGCTGCTGGGCCATCAGCTGCATCTGCTGCTGGATCAGCTGGTGCAACGCGTTGCCATCGGCGGCCACGGCCACCGGGGCGAAGGTGACGGGCGCGGCGGTGGCCACCGGGGCAGCCACGGCCGCGACCGCCGCGACAGGGGCTGCAGCCTGCGGTGCCGGGGCAAAGCGATCTGCCGGCAGTTCGGTGTCGAGGAACCGCGCGAGCTTGCCGATGTCGTTGAGGTCTTCCAGCAGGCGGCGGAACCGCAGCTTCACGCCGAACACCCGCTCCAGTTCGAGCGTGGCCTGCGTGAGGGACAGGGAATCGAGCCCCTGGTCCACGAAGGTGCTGTCGCGGGCAATGTCGTCGGCGGGCACCCCCGAGACATCGCTGAGGATGCGCTGGAGTTCCTGTTCGAGGCGGGGCAGTCGGGTCATGGCGACGATCGATGAAGCGGTAGGGGCGGACTCGGTGCGCAACGCGGCAGCCGTTGCGGGCACGAGGTCGTTCGGGGTGGACATGGCCTGGCGCTTGAACCAGTGGCGTTCGTCCTTGAAGGGGTAGGCGGGCAGTGCCACGCGCGGGGCGTTCGCGGCCACGGGCCAGTTGACCCGGGCGCCCAGGGCCCACAGCGCGCCGGCGGCGGCGAGCACCGAGGCCGCCGGGTCACCGGGGTTGTTGGCCGGGCCCAGCAGCGCCACCTGGCGCGGCACGGCACCGGCCGCGGTGCGGTGCTGGCGCAGCAACGCGGTGAGGGCCTGGCCGGGGCCTACCTCGACGAACACGGTGTCGCCGGTGCGGCCCAGCTCGGCCGACACCGCACGCGTGAACTGCACCGTGGCACGCACCTGGCGGGCCCAGTAGGCGGGGTCCACGGCCTCGTCGGCCGTCAGCAGCGCGCCGCTGACACACGAATAGAGCGCGCGTTTCGGGGCCTGCAGGTGGGCGCCAGCGAGCGCACGGCTCACGAGCGGCAGCGCGCCGTCCATGGTTGCGCTGTGGAAGGCGTGGGACACCCGCAGGCGCGTGGTGCCCAGGTCGCGGGCTTCGAGCAGCGGGGCGAGGGCGTCGATGGCCTCGGTGCTGCCGGCCACCACGGTGAGCGTGGGTGCGTTGTTGCCGGCGATCTCGACACCGGCCGGCAGCAGCGGCTGCAGCGTGGTGGCGTCGGTGCGCACGGCGAGCATGGCGCCACGCGGTTGCGCGAACATGGCCTGGCCGCGGGCCAGCACGGCGGCCGTGGCATCTTCGAGCGACATCACGCCGGCATGGCACGCCGCGGCATATTCGCCGATGCTGTGGCCGATCATGGCATCGGGTTCGAGCCCCAGGCTGTCGAGCCAGGCGGCCAGGGCGTACGACACGGCGAACAGCGCGGGCTGGGCGTGGCGTGTCTCGGCGAGCTGGCGGGCCACGGCTTCGTCGGCCGGATCGGCATCGACCAGCCAGCTGCGCAGCGGCACACCGAGGGCCGCTTCAGCGAGCGCCAGGGCGCGGTCGAACGGTTCGCGGAACGCGGGCGCCTCGGCGCACAGGTGGCGGGCCATGCCGGGGTGCTGGGACCCCTGGCCGGGGAACAGGAACACCACACGCGGCGATGCGAGCGACGTGACCGATGCCTTCAGCGCACGCAAGGCGGCCACGGCCTCGGCGAGGCTGGCGGCCACGACGGCCTGGCGCTGGGCCATGGGCTTGCGGCCACGCACCAGCGTGGCGGCCACGGCCGACAACGGCAGCGCGGGGTGGCGTTCGAGGTGGTTGGCCAGCAGCTGGGCACGGGCCGCCACGCCGTCGGCGTCGCGGGCCGACAGCGGCAGCACCCAGCGGCCGCCTTCCACCGTGGGGACGGCCGCCGGCAGCGGGGCTTCCTCGACCACGACGTGTGCGTTGGTGCCGCCCACGCCGAACGAGCTGACCGCGGCGCGGCGCGGCGTGGTGGCATCGCGGGGCCACGGTGTGTTCTCGGCGATCACGCGGAACGGCGACGTGCCGAAGTCGATCTGCGGATTCGGGCGGCGGTAGTGCAGCGTGCCGGGGATCACGCCATGGTGAAGCGACAACGCGGCCTTGATGAGCCCGGCCGCGCCGGCCGCGGCCACCATGTGGCCGAGGTTGCTCTTGAGCGAACCGAGGCCGCAGTAGGCGGCGTCGGGGGTGTCCTCGCGGTAGGCGCGGGTGAGCGCGGCCACCTCGATGGGGTCGCCGAGCGACGTGCCGGTGCCGTGGGCCTCGACGTAACCGATGCTGCGGGCGTCCACGCCCGCGTGGTCGAGGGCCATGCGGATGGCTTCGGCCTGGCCGGTGACACTCGGGGCGGTGAAGCTGGCCTTGTCGCCGCCGTCGTTGTTCAGGCCCACGCCGCGCACGACGGCGTACACCGTGTCGCCATCGGCCTGGGCGTCTTCGAGGCGCTTGAGCACCACCACCGCGCCGCCGCTCGCGAACACGGTGCCGGTGGCGTCGGCGTCGAACGGGCGGCAGTGCCCGTCGGCCGATTCCATGCCACCTTCGACGTGCAGGTAGCCGTTCTGCTGTGGCACGTTGACCGTGGTGCCGCCGGCGATGGCCACGTCGCACTGGCCGGCCGCGAGGGCGTGCCAGGCCTGGGCAATGGCCACGAGGCCGGTGGAGCAGGCGGTGTGAACGCTGACCGCCGGGCCGTTGAGGTTCAGGCGGTGGGCCACGCGGGTGGCCACGTAGTCCTTCTCGCTCGCGAGCATGGTGGCGAAGTCGCCGTAGCGGTGGGCGAGGTCGGGGTCTTCCTGGCGCAGCGCGGTGATGTAGTTGTTGTTCGCCGTGCCGGCGTACACGCCGATGCGCTGGCCGCCGCGCGATGGGTCCACCGCCGCGTGTTCGAGCGCCGTCCAGCTCAGTTCGAGCATCAGGCGCTGCTGCGGATCGATGACGGTGGCTTCGCGGGCCGACAGGCCAAAGAAGCCCGCGTCGAACCGGTCGGCGTCGTCGAGCACGCCGCGCGCCGCCACGAAGTTGGGGCGGCTGCGCAGGTCTTGCGGCACCGAGGCGTCGAGTTCGTGCGGGGCGAAGTGGCGGATGCCCTCGCGGCCGGCGAGCAGGTTTTCCCAGAAACCGTCCACGTCGGACGCACCCGGGGTGCGTGCAGCCATGCCGATGATGGCGATGCCGGCCGTGGGGCCCGCGGCCGCGCGGCGGCGGCTGGTGCCGGCCTGGCGCCGGACCGTGAGGCCGGCGAGCGTGGGGCGGTCGTACACGTCGGCCACGCCGATGTGGGTCACGCCTGCATCCTTGAGCTGCGACACGAACCGCAGCACGAGCAGCGAGCGCGCGCCCAGGTCGAACAGGTTCTGGTCGTCGCCGATGGCGGAGAGGCCGAGCAGGTCCTGCCAGAGGGCGCGGCACAGCGCGGGCACGTCGGACGGATCGGTGGCGCGGGCCGAGGCCACCGCCGGCACGGGCAGTGCGCGGCGGTCGATCTTGCCGCTCGGGGTGGTGGGCAGGGTGTCGAGGGTGACGAACCGCACCGGCACCATGTACTCGGGCAGCCGGCCGCGCAGGTGCGCGCGCAGGCCCGCGGCCGCGCCATCGGCCGACTGGCCGGCGTTCAGCACGAGGTAGGCCACCAGCTGCTTGCCGATGCCGGGGATGTCGGGTGCGGTGACGACCGCGTCGCGCACGGCCTCGTGGGCCATCAGGGCGAGTTCGATCTCGCCCGGTTCGATGCGGAAACCATCGACCTTGAGCTGATGGTCGGCGCGGCCCAGGTACGTGCACACGCCGTCGGCATCGCGGCGCACCAGGTCACCGGTGCGGTACCAGCGGCCCGGGATGCCGGGCACGTCGGTGCGGAAGCGGTCTGCGGTGAGCTCGGGCTGGCCGAGGTAGCCGTGGGCCAGCGTGTCGCCGCCGAGCAGCAGCTCGCCGGTGTCGCCGGTGGCGGGCTGGCCGGATTCGGTGTCGTGCAGCGCGAGGGCCACGTGCGGCAGTGCGCGGCCGATGGGCGGGATCTCGGGCCACGTGCGGGCGTCGCCTTCGAGCTCGAAGGCGGTGACCACGTGGCTCTCGGTGGGGCCGTAGTGGTTGTGCAGGGCGGCGCCGGGCAGCCGTTCGAACAGGCGGCGGATGGCCGGCGTGACTTGCAGCTGCTCGCCGGCGCTGATCACGTCGACCAGGTGCGCGGGGGCCTCGGCGGCGGCGGCCTGGGCGATCATCTGCAGCGCCACGTATGGCAGGAAGATGCGCGCGATGCGGTGGTCCACGAGCGCGCGGTGCAGCAGCGCCGGGTCGCGGCGCACGGCCTCGGGCACCATCACCAGCGTGCCGCCGCAGGCGAGCGTGGCGAAGATTTCCTGGAAATGCACGTCGAACGACAACGGTGCGAACAGCAGCGTGCGTGCGGGCTGGCCGAGGCGCGGATGGGCCACGTGCCAGTCGGTGAGGTGGGCGAGCGGGGTGGCGCCCATGGCCACGCCCTTCGGGCGGCCGGTGGAGCCTGACGTGAACAGCACGTAGGTGAGGTCGGACTCGGCGGCGTGCACCGGCGCGGAGGCGGGTGCGGGCGCGGCCAGCGTGGGGAAGCTGCCGGCCACGCGCGCCAGGTCGGCCAGGGCGCTGTCTTCGCCGAGCACCGCGCGAGGCCGTGCATCTTCGAGCATGGCGTGCAGGCGGTCGGCCGGGTACGCCAGGTCGAGGGGCACGTACGCGAGGCCGGCATCCACCACGGCGAGGATGGCGACGATGGTGTCCACCGACCGGGTGGCCGCGATGCCGATGCGGTCGCCGGGGGTGAAACCGGCGGCCGACAGGCGGGCCGACAGCACCTGCGTGCGGGCCAGCAATTCGGCGTAGCTGAGCGACACCGTGGGCGTTTCGAGCGCCAGCGCGCCGGGCACGCGGCCAGCCGTGTCGTGCAGCACGGCGCGCAGGGCGCGGGGGGCAGGGATGGCCGGATCGGACAGGGTGGGGCGGCGTTCGTTCATGACAGGGGGTGGCGCGCGGCCATCCTGAAGGGAGGGAGTAAGCGCGGAATCACCCCGCGGGATGACGCCGTGCGGCCCCCATTCATGGGAGGGCCCCTGGACGTGTGCCGTGTCGCCTCGGGTGTGGCTGGCGCTCTGGTGGGTCACACGGGCTCTGATTTGTTTCCGATTATGTCGAGGGGGGTGGGGATGCAAATCCCCCGAATGCGTGAGTGTGGCGGGGGGGGTGATGGCCGACACTCCGACCCTGACATGCGAGCCTCCCCACTTACATCGCGCTGGCGCAACGCGCTGGCCGCCGTCCTGATGAGCTTGCCTGCGCTCGTGCCGGCCGCCCCACCGGCCGACCGCATCCCGCTCGCCGTCATCGGCGATTCCGACAGCCACGGGTACCACGACGACCGGGCGTTCCCGCCCGGTTCGCCCGAGCGCGGCGGGCGCCTGCGCGACACCACCTACCAGTGGACCGAAGCCGTCGCCGCCTTGCGCGGGCAGGCCTTCGACCTGGGTGAACGCGAGGTCACCGGCACCTGGGGGCGTGCGGCAAAGGTGCTGCGGATGGTGGGCATCGACGCCCGGGCCCCTCGCAAGCTGGACCACCGGTACAACTTCGCGGCGTCGGGGCAGGGCTGTGACGACCTGATGGGCGGCACGTCCCGGCAGGTGCCCGAGCTGATCCGGCTGATGAATGAAGACCCTGCGCGCTGGCGGCGTGGCGTCGTGGTGATCCGCATCGGGGTCAATACCTTCGGCAAGGCCGGCGAACTCGACCGCCTCGCCCGCGACCCGCGCGATCCCGAGGTCGTGCGGGACATCGACACCTGCGTGGCGCAGATCCGCACGGCGGTGGATGCCATTGGCGCGGTTCACCCGGCCACCCGGGTGGTCGTGGTGGGCATCTTCGACAACCGCCACTGGGCCTCGTACCTGACCCGCTGGCGGCAGCCGGCCGACCAGACCAACATCTCGGCTGGGCTGGACCGGTTCGACCAGGCGCTGCAGCGGTTGGCGTCCGACCGCCCGCAGGTCGCGTTTTTCGATGACCGGGCCTGGTTCGCGTCGCTGTGGGGTGGACGCGACGCCCAGGGCGTGCCGGCCTACCGCACGGTGGCGTTCGGGCCGCTGAAGGTCTCGAACTCGGCCGGCGACGAGCCGTTCCATGCCACGCTCGCCGATGGCCATGCCGGCACCGTCTGGAACGTGTTGTGGGCCCAGTCCCTTGTCGACCTGCTCAACCGGCGCTTCGCACTTGGTGTGGCGCCGCTCGCCGAGGCCGAGATGGTGCCGCTGCTCACCCGCCGGTTCAGCCCCTGACAGGGAGCCTGGCAGAGGCAACGCGGGCCTTTCCCGGTTGGCAAGCGCGGCCGCTCAAGGCCCGGTGGCGGAAAGGGCCTTGGTTGCCCCCGGCGGCCAGGGCGGTCAGTCTCGGGGCCCCACGAGCACGGCCCCGGTACTTCCCGTGCGCCCTTTCCGGAGCCTGACCATGACCCTTCCTTCGCACCGCTCGCCGCCCGTCCACCGGGTGGGCCGGGTCGTCGCGGTGGTGGTGGCCATGGGCCTGTCCGGGCCGCTGTGGGCCCAGTCGGTGCTGAACCTCGCGGTGTCCCGTTCGCCGCTGTCGCTGCCGCTGTACGTGGCGGAGGCCGAAGGCCTGTTCGAGGACGCGGGCCTGCGTGTGCACATCGCCGATTGTGCGGGCGGCCACCGTTGCATGCGGATGGTGCTCGACGGCAGCGCCGACGTGGCCACGGCCGGCGACACCCCCATCATGTTCAACAGCTTCGTCACCCCCGATTTCGTGGTTCTGGGCACCATCGCCTCCACCACCAACGACCTCAAGCTGATCGTCCGCCAGGACGCCGGCATCTCGGCACCGCGGGCGCTGCCAGGCCACAGGATCGGCGTGGTGGCGGGCACGGCGAGCCAGTACTTCCTCGACTCGTTCCTGCTCATCCACGGCATCGAACCCCGCCTCGTGACCGCCGTGCCCATGCAGCCGGAAGAGATGCTCGAAGCGTTGCAGTCGCGCCGCGTGGACGGGGTGGCCGTGTGGGAACCGTACGGTTACCGGATCGCCGCGGAGCTGAAGGCCGGTGCGGTGCAGTTGTCGAACGAGGGGGTGTACAACGTGATGTTCAACCTCGTGGCGCAACGCAAGCTCGCCGGGGGGCGCGATGCCGACCTGTCCCGGCTGCTGGCCGCCGTGGGGCGGGCCCAACAGTTCATCCGCGAGCAACCGGACCGGGCCAAGGCCATCCTGCGCCGCCGTCTCGCCACCGACGACGCCTTCGTGCACTGGGTGTGGCCGCGGCAGGTGTACCGGTTGTCGCTCGACCAGTCGCTGCTGAAGACGCTGGAGAGCGAGGCGCGCTGGGCCATCCGCGAAGGGCACGTCAGTGCGCGCACGACGCCCAATTTCCTGCCGTTCTTCCACCGCGCGCCGCTGATGGCCGTGAACCCCTCCGCGGTCGGCATCAGCCGCTGAACTATTCCATGCGCATCCGCACCCAGCTGCAACTCATCCTGACCGTGGCGGCCGGCGTGGTGCTGGTGGTGGCGGGCCTCGCATGGCAGTCGCGGCGGGCGGCGCACGATGCCGAGGCGGAGCAGGAGCGCTCGCGCACCGTGGCACGCCACGCGGCGGCCCTGTTGCTGTTGACGCAGGAGTACCCGCGCTATTTCGAGGACCGTGTGGCCGAACAGTGGCGCGAGCGCCATGGCGCGCTCGTGGTCGAACTCGGTTTGCCCGCCTCGCCCGCCGGCGAATGGGCGGGCCTTGACGCGCTGCGCGAGTCCGCACGGCGGCTGCCGCTGCTGTTCGATCTCCTGGCCGGGCTCACGGAGGCGCCGGAAACGGCGTTCACGGCCCGCCGCGCCGAATTCCTCGTCGACCAGATGATCAACGAGACGCAGGGCCTGGCCGACGGCATCTACCGGTGGTCGCGCGAGGCCGCGGCGGTGCAGCAGGCGGCGGCGCGGCGGTACCGGTGGATCTCGGTGTCGTCGCTCGCGCTGCTCGTGGCGCTGCTGCTGGGCCAGTCCATCGTGATCGCCCGCCGCATGGTGGGGCCGCTGACACGCATCGAACGTGCTGTGGCCGGCGTCGAGTCAGGCGATTTGAGCGTCAAGGTGGGCCTCGATTCCGACGACGAACTCGGGCACCTGGCCCGGGGCTTCGACAGCATGACCTCGTCGATCTCGGAGCGGCGCGACGAACTCCGCGGCGAGATGCAACGTCGCGTCGCGTCCGAGCAGCGGCTGACCGACATCACGAACAACATCCCCGCGCTGATCGGCTACTTCGACGCTGACCTGCAGCTCGGGTTTGCCAACGGCCCGGCGTTGCGGCGGTTCGGCGTGGACCCCGCGCGCGTCGGCGAGTACACGATGCGTTCGGCGCTCGGTGACGACGTGTACGCCCAGCACGAGCCGTTCCTGCCGCGGGTGCTGGCCGGCGAGCGGGTCACGCTCGATGCGGAGTCGGTGCGCCATGGCGGAAGCGTTCACTTCCAGGTCCACCTCGTGCCCGATGTCGGCGCCGATGGGCGGGTGGTGGGGTTCTACGCGATGACCTTCGACGTCACGGCGCTCAAGCTGGCGGAGGCGGCGCGTGCGGCCGGCGAATTGCGCCTGCGCACGATCACCGACCACCTGCCTGCGCTGATCTCGTACGTCGACGAACACCACGTGATCCGCTTCTGCAACGGCACCTACCGGGCCTGGCTGGGTGTGGATCCGTCCGAGCTGATCGGCAAGCCCTTGTCCGACGCGATCGGGCCCGCGGTGTATGCCCAGCGGCGAGCCCAGCTCGAACGGGCACTGCGCGGCGAGCGGGTCGAGTTCGAGGTGGCGTCCATGGTGCGCGGTGCGTCGCGGCACCTGCGCACGGAATACATCCCCGACGTGGGGGCGGACGGCCATGTGGCGGGTGTATATGCGCTGAGCGCCGACATCACCGCACTGAAGGAAGCCGAGGCGCGCATGAGCGAACAGGCCCGCAGGGATCCGCTGACCGGCCTGCCCAACCGCCGCCAGCTGAACGAACGTCTCGACGAGGCCCTGGCGCGCAGCCGGCGCAGCGGCCGGCCGCTCGCGCTGATGTTCCTCGACATCGACCATTTCAAGGCCATCAACGACACCCACGGCCACCAGGGCGGTGACATCGTGCTGCAGGAATTCGCCCGCCGCATGCTGGGCAGCGTGCGTTCGACCGACACCGTGGCGCGGCTGGCCGGCGACGAATTCGTCGTGGTGCTCGAAGGCCTGAACATCGGGCAGGAGGCCGAACAGGTGGCCCGCAAGATCCTCGGCGGCATGAAGCCGCCGTTTGCCGTGGGGGCCGCCGCGCTGCCGGTGACCACGAGCATCGGCGTGGTGGTGTCCGGTGGCGGGCCGGAAGATGGCGCCTCCCTGATGTCGCGGGCAGACGAGGCGCTCTACCGCGCCAAGCGGTCGGGCCGCAACACCTTTGCCGTGTCGGCGTACTGACCGGGCCCCCCCGCGAATGCGCTAGTGCGAAAACCGCCAGGTCCGACGACACTACGCGGCGTAGTCGAACCATTCGCCCGGGAGGGCAGCGCAGTGACCCCATCCATGACCTGTTTCGCGGACGACATCCAGCGCAACCTGCTGGACCGCGAGGCGTTCACGTTCCGCCACCAGCTGATGGGCCATCCGGCCCTGTCCCTCGAGAACCTGGGCCGGGCCATCCCGGCACTGCCGTCGTCCCAGGTGTTCTATTCGAGCGGTAAGCTCGACCGCGGGGACGACTTCGACCGCGCCCATGTCGACCACACCAATGGCCTGTCCATCGAAGAGACGATCGAGACCATCCGCACGTCGAACTCCTACATCATGGTGCGTTCCCCCGAGGCGGACGGATCGTTCCAGCCGCTGTTCCGCGAACTGGTGGGCGATGTCGAAGCGCTGATCCGCGACCGCCGCGCTGGCGAGAAGGCGCATGGGGCGATGCTGTACCTCTTCATCGCGTCGCCCGACAGCATCACGCCGTTCCACATCGACCGTTATTCCACCATCCTGATGCAGTTCCAGGGCAGCAAGGAAGTGGCCGTGTTCCCGCAATGGGACGACCGTGTGGTGCCTTCCGACGTGCGCGAGGGGTTCGTGGCCCACGCCGGCGTGCGGCCCGTGTGGCGCCCCGAGGCCGAGGGCCTGGGCACCACGTTCCGCTTTGCCCCGGGGGACGCATTGCACATCCCCTTCGTGGCGGGCCACCACGTGCGCAACGGCCCCGACGACGTGTCCATCTCGATGTCGATCATCTTCAACACCGACGAGACCCAGTCCCAGACCCGCGCCATGGTGCTGAACCACAAGCTGCGCCAGGGCCTGCGCCTTCGGCCGCATCCCGTGGGCACCGCCCCGTGGCGCGACGCCGTCAAGTCCGGCGTGTGGCGCACCAGCGCGCGCGTGGCCCACGCCTTGGGCCGCCACGGTTGATCAGGGTGTTCCTGGTAGCCCGACGGTGGCATTGACCCTTGGGAAGGCGATCCGGGACTATGCTGCCTGAAACCACGGAGAGATCACTTGCTCAACACCACGCTCAAACCCGCCCTTACCTGAATTCGCTCATGACAGCTGGAGCGAACCTCGAACTGCCGTACAACGATCTGGCGCCTCGTGCCAACGACAGGGTGATCGCGGCCTTGGAGCTTGCGAAGCACGCGAAGGAAACCCAGCGGCACCTCAAATTCGTTGCGATCAGTGCAGGCACGTCGCGAATCAAGTACCTTGCCGAGGCAGGTGCCGGGTACGTCACCTTCTCCCTCATGTACTGATCCATCGGGGTGGCCCGAGCCAAGCGGTCGCGATGTTCGAAGTTGCACTGTCTGTTCATGAGCCGTCGTGCGATGCCGGTTGACGGGCGCGAGTTGTCGGCCAGAAGAGGGCCGTCGACTTCGCGCCGAAATCCTGACCTTCAAGGTGCGAGACAACCCCGTACGGGGCCCAGAAGATGTTGACGAGGTGCATGCAACCGGCGGCTTACTCGAATGACTGGTCGCGGGCCCTATCTTCCACCGCCTCACGGGCGCGCTCGCGATCGATACATGCGGCGAACTGGGGTGCGATATTGGTGGCCCACCCGGCGATCTCCGCCTTCGAATGCAGCTTGAGGACTTCGATCAACGGCGCTCGCGTTGCGAGGGTGTCGGCAAGCGAGCCGCTCCAGCCACTCGGCCGAAAGCGCAGAAGGAATGCATCCAGAACCTTTGCGGGCTCCGGTGCGACATCGATAAGCCTTGCAGCCGCGGGCGACCAGCCTTTGGCGTGATCTTCGTCGCCCGCATTCGAGAACCGCAGCACCCGCGCAAGAAGCTCGTAACGGGTCTCCGGTTTCTGTGCTGCCCACGCCATCCACACGTCCTCCTGCACGGCATCGAGCGGACAGGCGCGATAGCCCCTGATGTCCTGAAAGAGAGTTCGCCCGAGGCCGTCCTCGCCGACCGCCTGCTCAACGAGCATGTCGAGGACGATATGCGGAAACGTCTTCGTTAGCGCTGCAATGATCTCGGCTACGTCCCACGCATAGACCCTCCGGCTTCCGATTGGCTCGCTGATCCGAGCGCAGAAAGCGCGCGCTTGATCCTCATACTCCGGCTTGTCGAACGCCACTTCGATCACTTCGCCGATCATGTGATCGAGATGCGCCCCCTCCTCTAGTTCGACTCTGGCCAGGAACTCCCTGCCCGTGGCCTTCAGTGATTCACTGATGGGCAGCTTGTCAGAACGCCTTCCGAAGACACGCATTCCCAGGATCTCCGCAGCAACGCGATTCCCGCCGTCCCGGCGAATGATCCCCTGCAGCAATAGGCGCAGTTGCTCATCATCCAGCCCTTCGTGGGCCCGCCCATTCGCGAGCAAATGAAAGCTGAAAATCGGCACGGTATCGATTGCCAGCGCCCTCATCATCCGTTCAAAGGCTTTGCCATTGAGGCCTGCGCATGCCTGCCAATTGAGAAGATAGGAATGAAGACGCGAGTCGAACAGCACCTCATCGAGGAGACTTTCGGTTTCGCCCGATGAGCGGACCATCGCCGAGGTCAGAAAACCGGCGAGCAATTGCGCCTTCCGGTTGCCTTCCGGGAGCCTGAGAAACTCATCCCGTAGGCGGCTCCAGCACTCCGCTAGTGAGAGGCAGCCCGTAGCCAAGCCTCGCCCGAGCTCGAAAGTTTTCGGCGAATCGGCGGCGACGATCTCAGGAAGCAATGCGGCGAACTGCTGGTCGTTCCCGACGAGCTGCTGACCGAGTTCGGCGCACAGATCATGGATCTTCTGCCGTGCTTCAAGCGGCTTAAGCGCCGTCTCCTCAATAAGGTCGGCGATTTCGAGAGCGCTCCATTCTGGCGTGAGCGCATGAGAGCGAATCATCCCGGCAAGATTGCCAGGACGAAGACGCTGCTCCAACTCTTCCAGCTCCTTGAATGCGGCTTCGGCGAACTTGCCCTTGCCCCGTCTCATGGCGTTGCGAACGCCGATCCAACCTTCCGGCCAACCACTGTCTCCCGTGAAGGCCGTTGCTAGGGCGATCACTTCATTGAGCATGCCGGCACGCAGAAGGTCCGCGACATGGTTCGCCATCATCCGTCGAACACGGTCCGACAATCCACCTCCGGAAGTGCCTACGGCACGTGCCAACTCGATGACCTGCGCGTACCAATCCCGTACCTGAGTGACATCTTCCGGGTGAAAGCCGAAGTCGCGTTTCCAAGCGCCGAACTCAAATGAGTAGTGCGAGGAGAAGTGCGACGTCTTGAGCATTTCTGCCAAGAGCGTGAGGCCGATTTCCTGTTCGGCCGCGACGCCTTCAAGTAGCGATTTGATGAACGCCGTCCGCTGAGCAGCGCTCGCATACGTCCCCGACAAGTACAGCCAGAAGAGCGACTTGAGAGGTTCGACTGCGGAGTGATGTTTTCCCAGGGGCTCGTTCAGAACAAATCTTTGTAGCAAGCTCGCGCTGCGCCCGAACAGATCCGAACCATAGGCAAGGGATCGAAGGACCCGGAGAATCTGGGCCTTGTTGTCATTCTCATCGTCGAAGAACCAGTCTTCACTTTTTGCCGCCGCCTCTTCGATGAAGGAGAGTGTTGCGGCTGGACTAACCGGAGCAATGTTCTCGAAGATTTCCACGCCCAAGGTGTTGAGCTTGCCGAGATGATCCAAGAGGCCTCCGGTCGCAAACCATTTCGCGGCCAACGCAACGGCACGCTCATCGTCATGAAGGTAGCCGATGCGACGGGAGAACGAGCGCAGCATTCGGGCCGATGACCCGGTGACGATCGCGTTTTCAATGCGCTGCAACGGAACATCTTCGAACGCACGCTTGGCCAGCCTGTTGGCCAAGGCGTGGGGAAGAATCGCTCGCCACTGGCTTCGTTTCTGGACGAGTTGTCGGCGGTGAAGCTCAGCGACATGCTTGTGGAGTTGGTCCACCGTTTGCCCCGCAAGCTTTGCCAGGGACACAAGCTCGGAGTTGTCGCCCTCCAGCGTCTCTCCGTCGAATGAATAGAGCAACGCGCAAGCTTTGGCAGCGTCAAGGAGTTCTGCGCTGGTCGCCTTCTGCTGCCGGAACAGGCGCTCGAACAGGTCTGTGTCATTCAGCTTGGACAGCGACTCGCCGTTCTTTGCCGTCTCCGCCAGCGCGAAGGCAACGCGCGAGTTTCCTTCGGAGAATCTCGCGATCACGTGGCGGCTGGGCGAGGCGATAGCCGGACAGCGGATGTCAAGCATCTTCTCGATGAGGTCAGGCGACGCGGGCTCTAGCTTGAAGACGTCTGTATTCGGCGGCTCGTCGTCAATGATGTCGTATTCGACGGTAATAACGCTAAGCAGGCAGTCGGAGTTCCCAACCTTCGCCGCCAGCTTCCGATGCAGTTCTATGCCACAGTTGTCAACAATCAGAACGACCCTGTGGCCCATGCTGATCAGCCTCGATAGCATCTCCTGAGGGACGGGATCGGGTTCATCTGAAATGTCGGTATAAAGGGCATCGGACCGAGGCAGCGCCTCCGTTCCGATCCGATCGTCGAATAGCGCCTGGATGAGGCGTGTCTTGCCGACACCGGACAGGCCAACGAGACGGACAACGCCCTTGGGTTTGACGAGGATGCCGCGAAGCATCGCCAGCGCCTGCTCAGCGGTCAGCCCATCCACATCCTTGATTGACGGGCCAACGAGCCGGATTTTCGCGTCCAGCAAGTACGACGTATCCACGGGCGCCGGCGAACTAGACCAGTCTTCAAATGGGCGCCAACCGGAGAGGGGAAGCCCAAGTTTTTCGCGTACCCACGGCACCAGTCCGGCATGCTGGTTCACCCATGAGGCAATGCGGCGGCGGTCATAGAAATCGAGCGTCAGCGACGAGGCAGAAGGAAGCCCCCTTAGCGCTTCCGCCATCGCGGCCTTCCGGCTCCTCAGGGACGTATCGGAAAGCGAACCCTGTGAGCTGACGATGATGTAGGCCCCACCATTCGCCGCCAGCTCAATGATTCTGGGAAGGACAGCACCTCCCGGGGCCATCTCCTGAAGGATCGCTCCGCGCGGCATGTCCTGGGCTTTGACCTGGAAACCAGTCGCTGCCTTGGGGACATAACCCGCGATCGCCGCGCCAGCCAAAAGCGCCACCCGTACGTCAATCCCGCCATCAGCTGCGTTCTGATGCCCGCCCCACGTCACTGCGGACGCAGCATGTCCATGCGACCGCATTTCACGCTCGCAAAGATAGCCCACCAATGTCCGCAGGTCTGTGTCGTTCAGCTGCGCGAGCTGCTCGCCAGTGACTTCAAGAATCATCGCAACATTCTAGGAGGTCCGATCACTGGCGGGACTCCTAGCAGGCGCGGAGCAAGCGCAGCGAAGCGACAGATCAAGCCACCCGCGAGGACCGACTCTGCCGGTCGACCCGGGGCCGCCCCTTCGGGGGCAGGAGGCGAGAGCCGACTGGGGGGCTTAGTCAGAATCCATCCGGGTTCTGGCTCTGCCAACGCCAGGAGTCCGCGCACATGTCGGCCAACCCTCGCGACGCGGACCAACCGAGCACCGCCTTCGCGCGGCCCGGGTCGGCGTAACACGCGGCCACGTCGCCGGGCCGGCGGGCCACGATCTGGTGGGCCACCGGGCGGCCGCTGGCGGTTTCGAACGCCTTGATGACGTCGAGCACGCTGTAGCCCTGGCCGGTGCCGAGGTTCACGGTGACGGATTCGTTGCGGTCGAGCAGGTGGCGCACGGCGGCGACGTGGCCGTCGGCGAGGTCCATCACGTGGATGTAGTCGCGCACGCCGGTGCCGTCCGGGGTGTCGTAGTCGCCGCCGAACACCTGCAGGAACGGGCGCTTGCCCACTGCCACTTGCGTGACGTACGGCATCAGGTTGTTCGGGATGCCACGCGGGTCTTCGCCGATCTGGCCGCTGGGGTGCGCGCCCACCGGGTTGAAGTACCGCAGGTAGGCCACCTTCCACGCCGGGGTGCAGCGTTCGAGTTCGCGCAGCAGTTCCTCGCCCATCAACTTGGTGGTGCCGTAGGGGCTGGTGGCGGCGAGGGGGGACGTTTCGGTGATGGGCAGCGTTTCCGGCTGGCCGTACACGGTGGCCGATGAGCTGAACACGATCTTGAAGACACCGTGGTCTTGCATCGACTGGGCCACGTTGACGAGGCCGCCGAGGTTGTTGCGGTAGTAGGCGAGCGGGATCTGGGTGGACTCGCCCACCGCCTTGAAAGCGGCGAAATGGACGACGGCATCGATGGCGTGGGTGGCGAACACTGCATCCATCGCGGCCTTGTCGGTGACGTCGGCTTCGACGAACACGGGGGTGAAACCGCCGAGCGCGGCGAGGCGGTCGAGGACACGGGGTGAGCTGTTGGCGAAGTTGTCGACACCGACGACGTCGAAGCCAGCGGCGGCGAGTGCCAGCCAGGTGTGGGAAGCGATGTAGCCGGTGGCACCGGTGAGCAGGATGCGAGCCATGGAAGGGGACCTGGAGAATGGGTTCGAAAGGCGGGGCGGTACTGCGCCGAGATCATAGGTCCCGGACCACCCCTGGCGAAGTCCCCCCGATGAATGCCCCCCTACAATCCGGGCATGCTCAATGCCATCACCTCCTCGCTCGGCACCGCCGCCATGGAGCGCATCACGCTGCTGCTCAACCACGTGATCGCAGCCGAAACCGTCGCCACCGAACGGCTCAAGCCCCATGCGGGACGCCATGTCCAGCTCGTGTGGACGGGCTGGCCTTCGTTGCTGCCGGCGCCGCCGGTGGTCGCCTTCGCGGTCACACCCGCCGGCCTGCTCGAATGGGCGGGTACCGAACCCCCCGCCGCCCCGGAGCTGCGGGTGTCGCTCGACGCCTCGAACCCTGCACGTCTGGCGGGCATGTGGCTGGCCGGTGAACGCCCGAGTGTCAACATCGAAGGGGACTCCGCGTTCGCCGCCGACGTGAGCTGGCTCATCGACAACCTGCGCTGGGACATCGAGGACGACCTCGCCCGCATCGTCGGCCAGGCCCCGGCCCACCAGATCGCGCGCGTCGCCTCCGCCGTGGCCTCGGGCTTCAGCTTTGCCGCCAAGACGCTGCAGGACCTCGTCGTTCGCGGCGGGGGCGGCGGCCCCCGATGAGGCACCTCGCCCGGCTCATCTACATCGTCGTCACGGTTCTTCGCTACGGTCTCGACGAAGTCGCGCTGTCGGGCTTCCGCCAGCGGTGGGTGCGGGTGATGGTGTCGGTGGTCACGTTCGGCCGGCGCCTGGACGCCCCGCCGGGGCAGCGCCTGCGCGAAGCCCTCGAACGCCTGGGCCCCATCTTCGTCAAGTTCGGACAGGTGCTGTCCACCCGGCGCGACCTGCTGCCCGATGACGTGGCCGATGAACTCGCCCGCCTGCAGGACGACGTGCCGCCATTCCCGGCTGCCGTGGCCCGGGCCTTGGTCGAGAAGGCCTTCAAGCGGCCCATCGAGGCCATCTTCGCCACGTTCGAAGCCGAACCGGTGGCCAGCGCGTCCATCGCGCAGGTGCACTTCGCCACGCTGAAGGACGGGCGCGAGGTGGCCGTGAAGGTGCTGCGCCCCGGCATGCTCGCCATCATCGACGACGACCTGTCGCTGCTGCGCACGCTGGCCCGCTGGATCGACCGGTGGTCCGTGGATGGCAAGCGGCTCAAGCCCCGCGAGGTGGTGGCCGAGTTCGACAACTACCTGCACGACGAACTCGACCTGGTGCGCGAGGCCGCCAACGGCGCCCAGCTGCGCCGGAACATGGAAGGCCTCGACCTGCTGATGGTGCCGGAGATGGTCTGGGACCTGTGCACCCAGAGTGTCATCGTGATGGAGCGCATGAAGGGCGTGCCCATCAGCCAACGGCAGCGCCTGCGCGACGCCGGGGTCGACATCAAGAAGCTCGCCCGCGACGGGGTCACCATCTTTTTCACCCAGGTGTTCCGCGACGGCTTCTTCCACGCCGACATGCACCCGGGCAACATCCAGGTCAGCATCGCACCGGCCACGTTCGGCCGCTACGTGGCGCTCGACTTCGGCATCGTGGGCACGCTCACCGAGGTCGACAAGGAATACCTCGCGCAGAACTTCATCGCGTTCTTCCGGCGCGACTACAAACGCGTGGCCGAACTGCACCTCGAGAGCGGCTGGGTGCCGGCGGGCACGCGGGTTGACGAACTCGAAGGGGCCATCCGCGCCGTGTGCGAACCGCACTTCGACCGCCCGCTGAAGGACATCTCGCTGGGGCAGGTGCTGCTGCGCCTCTTCCAGACCTCGCGCCGCTTCAACGTCGAGATCCAGCCGCAGCTGGTGCTGCTGCAGAAGACGCTGCTCAACGTCGAGGGCCTCGGCCGGCAGCTCGATCCCGAGCTCGACCTGTGGAGCACCGCCAAGCCGTTCCTCGAGCGCTGGATGGACGCCCAGGTGGGGGTGCGCGGGTTGTTCGAGCGCATGAAAAAGGAAGCCCCGCACTACGCCCAGCTGCTGCCCGAATTGCCGCGGCTGTTGCACCAGGCGCTGCACCGGCCGCACCGCGAGGAGTCTCCCGCGCTGCTGGCGCTGCTGGCCGAACAACGGCGCACCAACCGGCTGTTGACGGCCGTGCTGCTGACGGCCGGCGGGTTCGCCGCCGGCGCGGCGGTCATGGCGTGGTTGCAGCCGTGGATGGGGTGACCACCGCGAGCGGTGCGGGTGACGAATCGGGGCAGTCGGCCGGCGCGTCCACGCGGTAGCGCGTGAACCGCACGGTGATGCCGAAGCCGCGGCCGTCGAGGCCCTCGCCCACGTCGATCGTGGCGCCGTGCAGTTCGGCGATGCGGGCCACCAGCGACAGGCCGATGCCGCTGCCCCGGCCCGTGGTTCCGGGCACGCGGTAGAAGCGGTCGAAGATGCGGTCGCGTGCCGAGGCGGGCACGCCGGGCCCGTCGTCGCGTACCCCGAGGGCCACGCACCAGCCGTCGTCCATGCGCACGCGGCGGCACACCACCTGGATGCGGGCGCCCGTGCCGCTGTAGCGCTGGGCGTTGTCGATCAGGTTGCGCAGCAGCACCCCGAGCGTGTCCACGTCCACCGGCAGCGCGCACGGCTCGGTGTCGAGCAGCAGGCGCTGCTGGTGTTGGCGCGCGGCCGGATCGAAGTCGTGCAGTACCAGTGAAACGATCTCGTGGAGCGTCACGGCACCGCCGGCGGCCGGATCGGCCGAGGCGTCGACGCGTGCCGAGTCGAGCAACTGCTCGGTGAGCCGGGCCGTTCGCTCGATGCCGCACAGCAGCGGCGCCATTGCCGCGCGGCTCTCCTCCAGGGTTTGTGCGGACTGCACCAGGCGCGCCTGCGCGGTCAGCACGGCCAGGGGCGTGCGCAACTCGTGGGCGGCGTCGGCGAGGAAGTGGCGCTCGGCGCGCAGGGCGGTGTCGAGCTGCCCGAGCACGCCGTTGAACCCCTCGACCAGCGGGCGCAGCTCCTGCGGCAACTCGCGCAGCGGCAGCGGGCGCAGGTCGAGCGCGGCGCGCTCGACGAGGGTATCCCGCAGCTGGCGCACGGGGCGCATGGTCCAGCAGATGGTCCACCAGGACACCGTGCCGAGCAGCACGATCAGCAGGCCCGCGATCACGATGCTGCCGTTGAACCACAGCGCCAGCTCGGCATCGAGTTGGGATTGCAGCTTGGCCACCTGCACCTGCACCGTGTGGGTCGCGTCCGTGATCGTGTAGACGCGCCACGCCTGGCCGTCCAGGTCCGCCTGGCCGAGCCAGTGGGGGGCGTCGAAACGCAACGGTACCCAGGCCTGGGCCGGCGCATTGGCGGACTGCAGGATGGACTGGCCGTTGCGGTGCCACACCTGGTAGTACAGGTGGGCGGGCAGCACCGGGATCTCGGGGGGCAGGCTCAAGCCGGTCTGCCGGTCCACCGGTGTCATGCCGGGGGGCACCGACCGCAGGATCTGCTGGCCGGTGGTTTTCATCATCTGGTCCCACTGCCCGGTCTGCTGGCGCGACATCTGCATCGCCTGGCACAGGAACCACGACGCCCAGATGGTGCAGATGGCCATCATCAGGCTGATCAGCAGCCGCACGCGCAGCGAGCGGACGTTCCACAGGCGGGCCAGCATCATCGCGCGTCTCCCATGCGGTAGCCGTGCCCATGCACGGTGACGATCAAGTCGTCGCCGAGCTTGCGGCGCAGCTGGTGCACGTACACGGCCACCGTGTTGCTTTCGATGGTGCTGTCACCGCCGTACACGGCCTCTTCGAGCTGGTAGCGCGTGACCACACGGCCCGATCGTTCCATCAGCGCGAGCAGCGTGCGGTATTCGTGCACGCTCAGCGCCACGGGCTCGTCGCGCAGCGTGACGGACCGGCGGGCCGGGTCGAGCCGCACCGCCTTGACGGCCAGCACCGGGGCCACGCGGCCCTGCGCCCGGCGCAGCACGGCGCGAAGCCGCGCGCCCAGTTCGTCGGGCTGGAACGGCTTGACCAGGTAGTCGTCGGCGCCGGCGTCGAGGCCGGCGATGCGGTCGCTGAGCTTGTCGCGGGCGGTGAGGATCAGCACCGGCGTGGTGTCGTACCGGTCGCGCACGCCCCGCAACACCTGCAGCCCGGAACCGCCGGGCAGGCCCAGGTCCAGCAGCACCGCGGCATAGCCGTGGTCCGTCAGCGCGAGGCGGGCGGCCGGGGCGTCGGCGGCCACGTCCACCTCGTAGCCGTCGCGTTCGAGCCCCGCGCGCAGTGCACGGGACAGCATCTCATCGTCTTCGACCAACAGGAGTTGCATGGCGGATGGGGTTCAGCAGAGGCCGCCAGTGTGCCTCGACGCCATTAAAAAGTTCTTAATGCCAACCCGCGAGCATTCCGGCGACACAACGACGATTGCGGAGTGGCCATGATCGAGCTGAACCTGAATGCGGGCCTGTTGGCGCCCGGCACCAACCCGGGCCTGTGGGCGCGCTTGCGCCAGTGGCTGGGGCCGCGCCACCAACCCGCGGCGTCCGACCTGTGGACCGAGTGCCGGGTGGACGAAGCCGCGCGGGCCGCGTGGCGCGATCCCGTGCAGTTCCGGCGCGAGCAGGTGCCCGAGGGATCGCGGGCGCGCCAGGTACTGGACGAGGCGGCCCGCCGGGCTGGCTGGGGTTCGCCTCCGGCCGCCGGGGTGTCGCGAGGCGTGGCCATGGGCGAGACCGCAGGCACGTGGGTCGCGCTGGTGGCCGAGGTCTCCGAGGATGGCGACGGGGGGCGGGTCCATCGTGTGGTGGCCGCCGTCGACTGTGGCGCGGTGATCGATTTCGACGACGCCCGCCTCGAGATCCAGCGTGGCCTGCGCGCGGGGCTTCACGCCGAGGTGGACCATGCGGACCACGTCCGGCTCGACGTGTGGTGGGTGTGCGGGGACGTGCCCGGGCGTGATCGCGGGGAGGCCGCGCGGCGCGCGGTGGGCCCCGCCCTGGCGAATGCGCTGCGCGCGCTGCACGACAGCCGCGCGCGGGCGCATGCCTTGGCCGAGGCCACCGCCTGACGCGCCCCCGCCGCCGTTCGCGCCCCGATCCTGCTGTTTCATCGCACCGGCGTACCCACGTGCCGCCGCCCGCGAGAGAGTGACAACCAGCGCTCGCCCACGATGTCGGCCGTTCGGTTCAGGAGAGTAGCCATGAAGACACCGCACAAGACCTTGTCGTTCGCCCAGATGATGGTTCGCGCCCAGCAGCGCCACGATCGTCGCGTTGCCCCCGGCCTCGCCGCTGCACCATCCCCCGAGCGCCGCGCGGCGCAGCCGAAGCCCGTCTCCCTCTGGTTCGCGGGGGCGGCCGCCTGAGCCACGCAGGCATGTCGTTTGCCCTGAGAGGCGCACCGCGGTGCCTTCTCACGGAGTTGCCACGGGACCAGTGCGCGTCGGGCCCAGCAGATATTGCCGATCCTGCCCGATGTGCTTCGACATCCGGAGGGAACAGGCATGCAACGAGTGGAATGGGTGGACGTGGCAAAGGGTTTGGCGATCGTGCTCGTGGCGATCTACCACGCCAACCTGTTGTTATCGCAAAGTGGCTTGGGCGTGCCTGTCTGGGACGACATCAACGCCGTGTTCGTCACCGTGCGCATGCCGCTCTTTTTCCTCGCTGCGGGCATCTTCGCGGCGTCCGTCGTCCAACGGCCCTGGCGCATGCTGTGGGCGTCCCGGCTCGCACTGCTCGTGTGGGCCTTCCTGCTGTGGACCGTGATCCGTTTCGTGTACTTCAGCGTGGTGCCGATGGAATTGCGCCCGTTCGAGACCTCGGTGACACGGCTCCTGGCCGCGCCGGTGTGGCCCACCAGCGGGCTCTGGTTCCTGCATGCGCTGGTCGTGTTCTTCGTGGCGTCGAAGCTCATGTGGGCGCACATTCCACCCGCCTGGCAACTGGGCCTGGCGGCCGTGTGTTCGGTGGCGTTCTTCTCGTACCTCTCGGTGCGCAACCTGAGCTATGACGGCATGGCGCGCTATTTCCTGTTTTTCCTGGCCGGCCTGCATCTGCGGGGCCGGATCCTGTCGATGACGGCGAAGCCCCGGCCCGCCGCGGCCGCGCTCGCGCTGTTCGCGTTCGGCGGCGCCGTGGTCGCGGTGAAGGTGTTCGACCTGGCGGCCGCGCCCGGGGTGCTGACGTTGCTCGGCATCGTGGCTGTCACGGCCAGCGTGCTGCTGGCCCGTGTGCTGGCCGCCACGCCACTGGCGAGGCCGCTCACGTTCCTCGGCCGCAACACGCTGCCCATCTACGTGGCCCACGTGATCCTGATCGCGATGGTGGCCACCGTGCTCGCGAAGGTGGGTGTGCCGGGCGAATGGCTGATCGCATTGCCGCCGCTGGTGGCGGCCGCGGTCATCGCGGTGGCGCTGCTGGCCGAGCGGCTCGCGTCGCGGTCCGTGCTGCGCTTCCTGTACGCCGTGCCCCCGCCGCTGCTGTTCGAGGCAGCCCGGCCGGTCCGCCTGCCGGGCGTGCAGCAGCCCTCGCTGTCGAAGGACTGAGCCGCGCGTCAGGGCGCGCAGCCGCCGGCGGGCTTGCCCGGGGTCACGTGGGGGGCTGAACCCCCTCGGTGACCCTCGCTGACCCTCGGTGAAGGGGAGGGCGGACGATGCTGCCGGGCGAGGTGGGCAGGCGCCCATTCGGGCCGCCCCGGACGGGGATTGCGGGGGGTCTGTCTGGCAGGAATGGCCAAACGGGTGAAAAATCGTGCATAGCGGCTGCTTCCGGGCCGGATTGGCATGCCGCTTGCGGAGATAATTCCGCGCACTTTCGATTCCCCCGGCCCTGCCTCCCGCCTTCCAGGAGACGTCCTTCCATGTTGCTGACACTGGTCTTCCTCTACCTGCTCGTCACCATCGGCATCGGCCTTTGGGCGGCCAAGCGTGTCAAGAACACCACCGATTTCGCGATCGCCGGCCGGCACCTGCCGCTGATCATGATCGTCACCACCACCTTCGCCACCTGGTTCGGGTCGGAGACGGTGCTGGGCATCCCGGCCAAGTTCGTCGAGGGGGGGCTCGGTTCCATCGTGGAAGACCCGTTCGGCGCGGGCACCTGCCTCATCCTCGTGGGGCTGTTTTTTGCGGCGCGCCTGTACAAGATGACGCTGCTGACCATCAGCGACTACTACCGCGAGCGCTACGGCCGCGGCATCGAGCTGGTGTGTTCGCTCATCATCATCCTGAGCTACCTCGGCTGGGTCTCCGCCCAGGTCACCGCGCTGGGCCTCGTGTTCAACCTGCTGTCGGCCGGGTCCATCAGCATCCCGGCGGGCATGGTGATCGGCACGGTGTCCATCCTCGCGTACACGTTGTTCGGCGGCATGTGGTCGGTGGCGGTCACCGACTTCCTGCAGATGATCATCCTGGTGGTGGGCCTCAGCATCATCGCGGTGTTCGCCGCCAACCAGGCCGGCGGCGCAGGCAAGGTGATCGACCTGGCCGTGAGCCGCGACCTGTTCCACTTCTTCCCGGAACCCACCTTCACGCAGATCGCGTTCTTCATCGCGGCGGCCATCACCATGATGCTCGGCTCCATCCCGCAGCAGGACGTGTTCCAGCGCGTGATGTCGGCCAACAGCGTGCAGGCCGCCACGCGCGGCCCGGTGATCGGCGGCATCGCGTACATCCTGTTCGCGTTCGTGCCCATGTTCCTGGTCACCAGCGCCCTCATCATCATGCCGGAGCAGGCTGCCACGCTGATCAAGGAGGATCCGCAGAAGGTGCTGCCCACGCTGGTGCTCGAACGCATGCCGTTCGCGATGCAGGTGATCTTCTTCGGGGCGCTGCTGTCGGCCCTCAAGTCCACCGCGTCGGCCACGCTGCTGGCACCGTCGGTCACCTTCGTCGAGAACATCTGGCGCCAGTTCGTCCCGCGCCGCAGCGACCGCCAGGAACTGCTCACCATGCGCATCGCGGTGCTGGTCTTCAGCGTCTGCGTCTGCGCGTACGCCATCGCGCTGCAGGGCACGCCCATCTACGACATGGTGTCCGGGGCCTACCAGGTCACGCTCGTGGGCGCGGTCGTGCCGCTCACGTTCGGGCTGTACTGGAAGCGGGCCACCACCCAGGGTGCCGCACTGTCCATCGGCCTCGGTGCCGCCGTGTGGCTGGCGTTCCTGAACACCTCGATTGGCGCCGTCTTCCCGGCCCAGCTGGCCGGCTTCCTGGCCGCCATCGCGGGCATGCTGGTGGGTTCGCTCGCGCCGCAGGTGGTGCTCAACCGCCACGGTTCGCACCACGTGCTGGCCGGCGCCGCGAAGGGCTGACTGCCCGTTCACCCCCTATCCGGTACCCCGGGGCGCCGCAACAGCGCCCGCGGGTTTATAATTTTCTGTTTTGAATCAAAGGCTTAGCCATGCCCATCTACGCCTATCGTTGTGAAGCCTGCGGCCACGCGAAAGACGCACTGCAAAAGATCTCCGACCCCGTGCTGACCGTGTGTCCGGCCTGCGGTGCGGACACCTTCCGCAAGCAGGTGACGGCCGCTGGCTTCCAACTGAAGGGTTCGGGCTGGTACGTCACCGACTTCCGCGGTGGCAACTCGGCCAGCGGTGCACCGCCGGCGGAACCCGGTGCCGCCGCGCCGGCACCGGCCGCGGCCGCCAATGCCACGGCTGCACCGAGCCCGGCGCCCGCCGCGTCGTCGCCCGCGCCCGCACCAGCGCCGAGCCCTGCGCCCAAGACCGGCAGTTGATGCCCGGTCTCGTTTCGCTGTCCCAAGGATCCCATTGAAAAAGTACCTGCTCGCCGGCCTGCTCGTGTGGATGCCGCTGGCCATCACCATCTGGGTCCTCAACTCCGTCCTCGGCCTGATGGACGGCGTGTTCTTCGGCGTGATCACCACGGTGCAGTCCGTGGTGTCGTGGCCGCCGGCGCACAGCCTGCTGGGCAGCCTGCGCCAGATCCGCGGCCTGGGTGTGGTGGTGCTGGTGACCGGCCTGCTGCTCACGGGCATGTTCGCCACGAACATCTTCGGCCAGTGGGCGCTGCGCCAGTGGCACCGCGTCCTCAGCAACATCCCGATCGTCAAGTCGATCTACAACTCGGTCAAGCAGGTCTCCGACACCCTCTTCTCGAGCAGCGGCAATGCATTTCGCGAAGCGGTGCTGGTGCAGTACCCTCGGGAAGGTTCGTGGACCATCGCCTTCGTCACCGGCAAACCCGGCGGCGAGGCGGCGGTGCACCTGAGCGGCGACTACCTCAGCGTGTACGTGCCCACCACGCCCAACCCCACGTCGGGCTTTTTCCTGATGGTGCCGCGCGCGGACGTGATCGTGCTGCACATGAGCGTCGACGAAGCGCTCAAGTACGTCATCTCGATGGGGGTGGTCGCCCCTCCCATGCAGCAGACGGCGTTGCCGCGAAATCACATGGGCTGAAGCGGCTGGCGACCCTTCGGCCCTGACGGCTTGCAACACAGCCGACGATGCCCTGAACTACATTTCCTCCCCCGGCCCCGACTGCCGGGGGTGACGACCGAGACCCTGGAGAAACCGATGAGAACAACATATTGCGGGCTGGTGAACGAAGCCCTGATGGACCAGACCGTCACGCTGATGGGCTGGGCCCACCGCCGCCGTGACCACGGTGGCGTGATCTTCATCGACCTGCGCGACCGTGAAGGCCTCGTGCAGATCGTCTGCGACCCCGACCGCGCCGACATGTTCAAGATCGCCGAAGGCGTTCGCAACGAGTTCTGCCTGAAGATGGTGGGCAAGGTGCGCGCGCGCCCGTCCGGCACCGAAAACACCAACCTCACCAGCGGCAAGATCGAGATCCTGTGCCACGAGCTCGAGGTGCTGAACCCCAGCATCACGCCGCCGTTCCAGCTCGACGACGACAACCTGTCGGAAACCACGCGCCTCACGCACCGCGTGCTGGACCTGCGCCGCCCGGTCATGCAGAAGAACATGATCCTGCGCTACCGCGTGGCCATGGAAGTGCGCAAGTTCCTCGATGCCAACGGCTTCATCGACATCGAGACGCCCATGCTCACGAAGAGCACGCCTGAGGGCGCACGCGACTACCTCGTGCCGAGCCGCGTCAACGAAGGCCAGTTCTTCGCGCTGCCGCAGAGCCCGCAGCTGTTCAAGCAGCTGCTGATGGTGGCGGGCTTCGACCGCTACTACCAGATCACCAAGTGCTTCCGCGACGAGGACTTGCGCGCCGACCGCCAGCCCGAGTTCACGCAGATCGACATCGAGACCAGCTTCCTCACCGAGGAAGAGATCCGCTCGATGTTCGAAGGCATGATCCGAAAGGTGTTCAAGACCGCCATCGACGTGGACCTGCCGGAGTACCCGGTGATGAAGTACGCCGAGGCCATGCACCGCTACGGCTCCGACAAGCCCGACCTGCGCGTGAAGCTCGAGTTCACCGAACTGACCGAGGTCATGAAGGACGTCGACTTCAAGGTGTTCTCCACCCCGGCCACCACGGTGGGCGGCCGCGTGGTCGCGCTGCGCGTGCCGGGCGGCGGCGACATGAGCCGCGGCGAGATCGACGGCTACACCGAGTTCGTCAAGATCTACGGTGCCAAGGGCCTCGCGTGGGTCAAGGTCAACGACGTGTCGAAGGGTCGTGAAGGCCTGCAGAGCCCCATCGTCAAGAACCTGCACGACGCCGCCATTGCCGAGATCCTCGCGCGCACGCAGGCTGCCAACGGCGACCTGATCTTCTTCGGCGCCGACAAGGAAAAGGTCGTCAACGACGCCATCGGCGCGCTGCGCGTGAAGATCGGCCACAGCGACTTCGGCAAGGGCCACGGCCTGTTCGAAGACCGCTGGGCCCCGCTGTGGGTGGTCGACTTCCCGATGTTCGAGCACGACGAAGAGGGTGACCGCTGGAACGCGGTGCACCACCCCTTCACGGCGCCGAAGGACGGCCACGAGAACTACATGGACACCGACCCGGGCAAGTGCATTGCCAAGGCCTACGACATGGTGCTCAACGGCTGGGAACTGGGCGGCGGTTCGGTGCGGATCCACCGTGCCGAGGTGCAGAGCAAGGTGTTCAGCGCGCTGAAGATCGGACCGGAAGAAGCCCAGCTGAAGTTCGGCTTCCTGCTGGACGCACTGCAGTACGGCGCCCCGCCGCACGGCGGCCTCGCGTTCGGCCTCGACCGCCTCGTCACGCTGATGACCAAGGCCGAGAGCATCCGCGACGTGATCGCGTTCCCGAAGACCCAGCGCGCACAGGACCTGCTCACGCACGCGCCGAGCCCGGTGGACGAGAAGCAGCTCCGCGAACTGCACATCCGCCTGCGCAACCCGCAGCCAGCGAACAGCTGATCTCCAGCCTGTTCGTTTGAACGACAAGGGCGCCGCGAGGCGCCCTTGTCGTTTCAGCGAACCACCGCCGTGGCCTTGAAAAACGTGTAGCAGAAGCTTCCGTCGGGGTCGGCCGTGCGTTGCAGTGCGCGCACGCCGTCGTCGAATCGCGCTGCATCGGTCAGCCCTGCCGCGAGGGCCGCGGTGCGCACGCCATCGATCATCGCGGTGAATGTGCGGCGGGTGAACGTGTCGGCGAAGCCCGGGCGGCTGCCGTCGGTGTACACGAACCGTGGTGTCACCCGCACGTCGTGCAACCCGGCCGTGGCCAGCAGCGGGTGCAGGCGCCGGCCGATGAACGGGTCGCCGCCCGCGCGCTGCTGCAGCGCCACCTGGCACGCGATGGCGGCGCGAGCCGCCGGAGCGTCCGGGTGGAAGCACGCGGTGCCGTGGTCGCCCTCGATGACCGTCAGCGTGCCACCCGGCCGCACCAGGCGCACGAGTGCCGCCACCGCATCGGCCGGCTGCGGCAGGTGCTCCAGCACGAAGCAGACGAACACGTGATCGAACGACTGCGGCGCGAACCGCAGCGCCATGATGTCCGCCTGGCGGAAGGCGACGTTCGCCAGGCCCGCGGTGTCCACGCGGTGGCGCGCGGTGTCGATCGACTCGGCCGAGCGGTCGACCGATGTGAACCAGGTGCCCGGGCTGCGCCGGGCCAGCTCGACGGTCTGCGCGCCGGTGCCACAGCCGGCCTCCAGCACGTGCGCCCCGGACGCGTAGGTGGTGCCGGCGTGCAGCAGCTCGGCAAGGGCATGGGCCTGGTCGTGCAGGCGGTCGGCTTCGCGCGGGTCGTAGCCGTGGACGTAGGCGGTGGCGGTCATGGGGCAGGGCGGGTGGACTGTGGAGGTCCCAGTGTCCAGGCCGACTGGCCGCGGGTCTTGAACGGAATTGCAATGGGGATGTTGAGACGTGGCTGCGCAGGCTGGCACAGCAGGGACAACGCGTTGGCTGGCGGCTTCTCCGATTTCCTCGTGCGCCACCTTCGTCGGCTGGGCGACGACATCGTCATGGGCATCAAGGGGAGACATATCGATTTCGAGGTCGTCCTCGTCGGCGAAGACGGCCAGGCCCGGCCGGGAGTGAGCGCCGCAATCCGGGCAGAATCGCCAGCGAATGCATCCCTCGGTACACCGCCATGAACAAGGTCGACATCTGCTTTTCACCTGAAGAGATCACCTCCCTGCGTGTGCATGGCGTGGTTCTGTTCTCGGGTCGGGTCATCTTCGATGCTGAACCTCCGATGCCGGAAGCTCGCATGGCCTCCATCGAGGCGCTGTGCGCGGGGCCGGTGCCCGAGGCACTCCTCGCCCTGTGGGCGCAAACCGCAGGCGGCCGGCTGGACTACGACCTCTCGGTGGCCATGAACAGCAACATCGAGTCCGTGAGTTGGTCGGAACTGTTTTGGGACGGCAGCAATGGCTATCGCGACCTGCAGGGCTGGATCGAGCACGAACAAGAGCTTGCTGAAGAAGCCGCGGACGAAGAAGGTCGTGTCTGGAATGGCAAGCTGACGCACCTGCCATTCGGCGGCTTCGAATACCTTGATCGCGTCTATGCGGTGGTGAAACCCGGCGCTGAACACGGCAGCATCGTTGCGTGGAAGCATGGGCTGCCACCAGCCTGGACGCATGCGCTGCACGAGGATGATGCAAGCACCGTCGCGTCCGACCTGCGCGGCGCCTTCGCGGCGCTGCACCTCAACGAAGATCCCCTCGCGCCGGTCAGCGACCATTTCTCCGGCCAGTCACTGCTGGAGTACCTCCATGACCGGTGCGAGGGTCACGGCCTCGAACGCAGCCTGATGGAAAAACTCGTGGCGTTCTATCGTGTCGCGGTGGTCGACTGGCGGGCGCCGCTGGCGACCGGCACGCTGGGCCAGCAGCCGAGCGTCGCACGGGCTGCATTGCGCCATGCCATTGCCACCGACGACGCCCGGTTGGTGGCCCAGCTTGCAGCAGCGGGTGTCAGCTTCCACGGACCGCAGCAGGGCAGTGCGCTGGCGACCGACGTGGCGATCTGCAAGGGCGCCTTCGCGGCGGCCATTGCGCTGGTACACGCCGGCGCCCCGGTTGCGCGTGAGGCCTTGACGAACATCGACAGCCCGATACCCCCGGAGCTGACGAGTGCCTTGCTCGCCCACGGCGCTGCGCCCGAAGTGACGGCGGTCGTCAAGTGTGCGGCTTGTGGCGCAGCCCAGAGCGCACAACTGATCGCGAATGCCTGCGCGCAGACTGGCCTCGACCTGCCAGCAGCGTTCGCGAGCGAGTGCGACGCCACGCTGATCGAACTCAAGGCGACGCTGCTCAAAGTGCGCCGAGGCAAGCTGGGTCATTACCTCGGACCCGAGGGCCTCTCTGCGCGTATCGAGCACCTGCAACGCTTCAAGCTCGTTTGATGGGCGTGGAGCCATTGCGGCATGACCTCACCCACCGCGAGGGTCTTGGCCCCTCTGGTCCACAAGCGCCTCGAGCGGGACCCCCATCGCCTCGCCAGCGGGGGGATGTCTGCGGTTCTGTCCCAGGCCGTGGTGGCACGACGCTCGTCGCGTACATCGAGGCCCTGGTGGCAGGCGCCCTGCGGGACTGATCGCAGCGCAGCAGGCAGTCATGAACTGGCTTAGGCAGCCTCCCGCGCGAACGCGTCGGCGCCGAGTGCCCGTGCCGCGACGAGGTGGGGCGTGCCACCCTGCCCATTCACCCCCAGCAAGAGCTCCGAGGTGACGACCCGCGCCCCGCAGAAATCGAAGATGCCGTGGTCGATCTGCTTGCGCATCGCCTGGTCGTAACCGTGCCGTGCATAGGTGCCGCCGTCTGCGCCGCCGATGCCGATGAGGTGGACGGCGAGGCGGCCGAGTCGCTGGCCGAGCGTGCCGTCCGGCGCCTCGTCGTAGGCCCAGCCATTGGAGAACACGCGGTCGATCCAACCCTTCAGCTGACCAGGGAAGGACCACCAGTAGACGGGATAGACGAGGACGAGGGCGTCGGCCCGGTCGATGCGCGCCTGCTCCCGCACGATGTCCGCCGGCAACGGCTGCTGGAGAAAATAAGCAGAGCGGTCGGCCTGGTTGAACGCCGGCTGGAAGCCTTCCGCGGCGATGTCGGCGATCTCGGTGGTGTGGTCACCCGATTGGGCAACCCCTTCGGCAAACGAGTGCGCGACGGCGTGCGTGAGAGACTTCGGATCGGGATGGCTGACGACGATGAGGGCGTGCATGGGCGTGCTCCTGGTTGGTTTAAACTACTGTTGGTAGATTACCTTTGGTAAGTTTTCAATGTCAAGCAAGCGGATGAAGCCGGCTGTCGAAGCCCCGACGAGAAAGCGCCTTTCCAAGGAGGACCGGCACCGGCAGCTCCTGGATGTGGCGTGGGCCATCGTGCGGAGCGCCGGCACCGACGCGCTCACGCTGGGCTACGTGGCGGAGTGCGCCGGGGTGACGAAGCCCGTGGTGTACGACCACTTCGGCACCAGGACCGGCCTGCTCGGTGTCCTCTACGGGGAGTACGACAGTCTGCAGCACGCACGCATGGACGAGGCGCTGCGCACGTCCGGAAAATCGCTCCCGGCCGTGGCGAAGGTGATCGCCGCCGCCTACGTCAACTGCGTCATGGAAATGGGCCGCGAGATGCCTGGTGTCAGCGCCGCGCTGGCGGGGTCTCCCGAGCTCGACGCCTTGAAGAAGAAGCATGAGGCGGCGTTCCTGGCGAAATGCCAGGCGGCGCTGCAGCCGTTTGCAAAGCAGCCCCTTGGGCCGGCAGCCATGCGGGCGATGCTGGGCACGGCGGAGGCCGTGTCGTTTGCCGCAGCGGCGGGCGAGATCGAGCCTGCGGACGCAGAGAACGAGATCCAGGACACCATCTTGCGCATTGCGCGGAGGACGTGACTTACACCCACCAGTGCGCGCATCTGCCACGCGTTGGATGACCGATATCCTCGCTGAGGACCTGCCCGATGGCGCACCGACGCTTTGAATTTGCGATGCCGGCGAGCGAGGACATCGTCTTCGACGCCTTCCACTACCACCACTGGCGCCTCCGCTGGGACTCGCTGGTCCGCGCGACGCGCGTGCAGGGCGACGCGCCATGCCCCTTCGTTGGTGCCGTGACGGAAAGCGCCGGCGCGGGTGCATTGCGTCGCGTGTCGATGAAGACGCGCTTCGTGTCCTACGACCGCCCACGCGTTGCAGCAGCCATGATGGTGGGACGTTCGTTCCCGTTCAGACGCTGGGCCGCATCAATGCAGCACCGCGCCGACGGACCAAGCCGGTCATGGCTGATTTACACCTATACCTTCGAGGTCGGCCCACCCCTGCTGCGTTGGCTTCTCGAGCCGCCGGTCGCATGGGTGTTCGACTGGCAGACACGTCGCCGCTTTGCACGCTTGCGCGCGTTCCTGCAAGCGCACGCCGCCGAAATCGAGCATGGTCAGCCGGAGCACAGTGCATGACTGCCTGTTTTGCCGTGAAGTGGCTTTGAATGCTGTCAAGCGTGGTCCTCGTTGGCACCGGCTTGCCTCGCCGCTCGTGACAGTCACCGGGCGGTCAAGTGCTGGTTTGGGTTAGCTCCACGGCGACATTGGCCCCATGGAAATCGATCCGGGACTATGCTGCCTGAACACCACGGAGAGATCACTTGATCAACACCACGTTCAAACCCGCCTACCTGAATTCGCTCATGACAGCCGGAGCGAACCTCGAACTTCCGTACAACGATTTGGCGCCTCATGCCAACGACCGGATGACCGCGGCCTTGGAGCTTGCGAAACACGCGAAGGAAACCCAGCGGCACCTCAAGTTCGTCGGGATCAGTGCAGGCACGTCGGGAATCAAGCACCTTGCCGAGGAAGGTGCCGGGTACGTCACCTTCTCGCTCGTGTACTGATCAGGGCGTCCCGCGCCCCTTGTTCATTCATCGATCTGCAACGGAATAGCGCGCATGGACTCTCGCGATAACGATCGGACGCTCGAGAGTTGGCTCGTGCGGGCATACGGCCGCGTGCAAGGCGTCGGTTACCGGGATGCTTGCGTGCGGCATGCCCGGGTGCTGGGCATCACCGGTTGGGTCCGCAACCGCATGGATGATTCGGTCGAGGCGATGCTGCAAGGTTCGTCGGAACAGCTTGCGGACATGTGCAACTGGCTGCGCGACGGCATGCCCGCCGCAATCGTCGACAAGCTCGACGTCACGCCGCTGCAGCCGCCGTTTCCCCGCTTCGACCATTTCGAACGTCTGCCCACCCTGTAGGCTGGCAGGCGAGAACGCGAGACTAGGTGAGGCCGCGCAGTTCCCTCAACGCCACCGACAACATCGCAGCATCCGGCGCCGGCACCGCGCGCAGCTCGCCGAGCAACTGCCCGGCACGTTCGATGGTGCGGCCATTGCTGGCTTGCCAGGCCTCGACCAGCGCGGCCGGCGAGTCGATGTCACCACCACCGGTCAGCACCGCGCCGGTGATCGAGCGCTGCAGGCCCCACAGGTCGTCGAGCATGGCGCCCTTGGCAAGCGTCTGCCAATGCTGGTCGCCCGGTAGCGCGGTGATCTTGTCGCGCAGCCACGGCATACCCAGGCGGTTGGCGAGGTCGAAGTAGATCGCGGCCACCAGTTCCACGGGCCAACGTGCGCTGCCGGCGATCTCGGCGATGTCGAGCGTGGCGTACAGCGTGCCGAAGGTCACCACCCGATCGGCCAGTTCGCGTGGCACGCCGCCCGCCTCGTAGTGGGCCGCAGCGGCGTCGACGCGGGCGCGTTCGTCCGCATCGAGCCACTGCGGCAGGCGTGCGGCGAGCTTGGTGACGTTCGAGGTGAAGTGCTCGATCGTGACCCCCATGTCGTCGATGAGCCGGCGCGAACGCAGGAACCACTTGGTGCCGCGTTCGAGTTGTCGGCTGGTGTCGATCAGCATCAGAGACTGCATCTCGTCGGCCACCTTGTTGTCGAGTGACTCGATCGCCTGCCACAGGCTCACCATGCCGAAGATTTCCCGGCTCAACAGGTACGCTCGCACGATCTCGAAGGCGCGTGCGCCGGTGGTTTCGAGCAAGCGGTGCACGAAGGTGCTGCCGACCCGGTTGATCATGCTGTTGGTGACGTGCGTGGCGATGATCTCGCGCTTGAGCGGGTGGCGCTGCATGTAGCCGCTGAACCGTTCCTGCAGCAACGGCGGGAAGTAGCGCTCCAGCGCAGTTGACACCCAGGGATCGTCGGGCAAGGTCGAGCCGAGCAACTCGTCGTAGAGCCAGATCTTGCTGTAGGCGAGCAGCACCGCGCGCTCCGGGCTGGTCAGGCCCTGTCCCTTGCCGCGCCGGTCGGCGATCTCCTCGTTCGACGGCAGGAACTCGATCGCGCGGTTGAGCCGCTCGGCCTTTTCAAGGTACAGCATGAACCGCGCCTGCGCGTCCATCAGCTGTGGCGCCATGCGGCCCGTGACCGAGAGCACCTGGGTCTGGAAGACGTTGTCTCGCAGCACCAGCGCGGCGACGTCGTCGGTCATTCCCGGCAGCAACGCGTTGCGCTGCTTGTCGGTGAGTTCGCCCTCGCTGACGGCCAGGCCGAGCAGGATCTTGATGTTGACCTCATGGTCCGAGGTGTCGACCCCGGCCGAGTTGTCGATCGCATCCGTGTTGATGCGCCCACCCGCGAGCGCGTACTCGATGCGGCCCAGCTGGGTGCAGCCCAGGTTCCCGCCCTCGGCGAACACCTTGCAGCGCAGTTCCTTGCCGTTGACCCGCAGCGCGTCGTTGGCGCGGTCCCCGACCTGCGCGTGGCTTTCGCCAATGGCCTTCACGTAGGTGCCGATGCCGCCGTTGTAGACCAGGTCCAGCGGTGCCTTGAGGATGGCATTGACCAGTTCGGTCGGCGTCATCGCATTGGCGGTGATGCCCAGTGCACGCTGCACTTCGGACGTGATCAGGATCGACTTCGCGCTGCGGGCGTGCACGCCGCCACCGGCCGAGATCAGCCCGGCGTCGTAGTCGGCCCACGACGATCGCGGCAGCCTGAAGAGGCGCTCACGTTCGGCGAACGCCTTCTCGGGATCGGGCTGCGGGTCGAGGAAGATGTGGCGGTGATCGAACGCCGCCAGCAGGTGGATGTGGCGCGACAACAGCATGCCGTTGCCGAACACGTCGCCCGACATGTCGCCGATGCCGGCCACCGTGAAAGCGCGCGCCTGCGTGTCGACACCCATCTCGCGGAAATGGCGCTTGACCGATTCCCAGGCCCCGCGCGCGGTGATGCCCATGGCCTTGTGGTCGTAGCCCACCGAGCCACCGGAGGCGAACGCGTCCCCGAGCCAGAAGCCGTATTCCTTGCTGATGCCGTTGGCGTAGTCCGAGAAGGTCGCCGTGCCCTTGTCGGCGGCCACGACCAGATACGGGTCGTCGGAGTCGTAGCGCCTGACCTGTGGCGGCGGCACGATCTTGTCGCCGACGCGGTTGTCGGTGATGTCCAGGAGGCCGCGCAGGTAGTCCTGGTAGCAGGCCACACCCTCCTTCATGAACGCCTCGCGGTCGCTGGCCGGCGGCGCCTTCTTCAGCACGAAGCCGCCCTTCGATCCGACCGGCACGATGACGGTGTTCTTCACCATCTGCGCCTTCACGAGGCCCAGCACTTCCGTGCGGAAGTCTTCAGGACGGTCGGACCAGCGCAGGCCGCCGCGTGCCACCTTGCCCCCTCGCAGGTGCACCCCTTCGAAGCGGGTCGAGTAGACGAAGATCTCGAACATCGGTTTCGGTGCGGGCAGGCCCGGCACCTTGGACGAATCGAACTTGAACGACAGGAAGCCGCGTCGCCGGCCGGCGGCGTCGCGGCACCAGAAGTTCGTCCGGGTGGTGGCGAGCATCAGCGCCAGGTACTGGCGCAGCACGCGATCCTCCGACAGGTTGTCGACCTGCTCGAGCGCGGCCGATATCGCAGTCACCTGCGCCGCGGCGCGGGCATCGGCATCGGCGCCGCCGGCCGGGTCGAATCGCAGCTCGAAGAGCTGGGTGAGCTGGCGTGCGATCCCTGCGTGCGCCACCAGTGTCGCCTCGATGAAGGCGTGCGAGAGCGCAAAGCCGATCTGCCGCATGTACTTCGCATAGGCACGCAGCACCACGATCTGCTCTGCCGGCAGGCGCGCTGCCACCACGAGGCGGTTGAAGTCGTCATCCTCGACGGCGCCGCGCAGCACGGCTGCGAACGCGTTCTCGAACACCTCGTGCAGCGCGTCGACCTCGACCTCCGCGTCGCCGAGGCTCGACATCAGACCGAAGTCATGGATCCAGATCGGCGCCGAGCCTTGCGGCGTGATGCGGTATGGATGTTCGTCGAGCACCTTCATGCCCATGTGCTCGAGCATCGGCAGGCTGGCCGACAAGGTCAGCGGCTCGCCCCGGCGCAGCAGCTTGAAGCGCAGGTTGCCGGGCGGCGCCTCGAGCGGGCGGTACAGGCTCATGCCCACCGGTTCGGCGTCACCGAGCCGGGTCATCAGTTCGACGTCGGGCACCGCGGCGCGGGCCGCGAACTCTTCGCGGTAGCCGGCCGGGAAGGCGCCGCCGAACTGACGCAACAGCTGGATGCCGCGAGCCTCGCCCAACGCCTCGATCAGCGCCGTCTTCAAGTCGTCGTCCCAGCGCCGCGCGGCCGAGACCAGGCGTGCTTCGAGCTCACGCGCGTCGAACGCCGGGATCTGCCCTGGCTGCGTGCGGACCGTGATCTGGACCCGCGCCAGCACCGATTCGGACAGGTGCACGTTGAACTCCGAGTTGCTGCCATTGAAGGCTTGCATCAGGATCGCCTGCCACTTCTGGCGCAGTTCGGTCGTGTAGTGCTCGCGCGGCGCGTAGATCAGGCAGGACACGAAGCGCTCGAACGGGTCACGCCGCACGAAGAGGCGGAACCGCTGGCGCTCGCCCAGGTGCAGGATGGCCACCGCGGTTTGCAGCAGGTCATCGCCGCTGGTCTGGAACAGCTCGTCGCGCGGATAGGTTTCGAGGATGTTGATCAAGGCCTTGCCGGCATGACTGCCTGGTGCCAGGCCGGCGCGCGCGACCACGTCGGCCACCTTGCGCCGCAACAACGGGATGTCGGCCGGGTTGGCGCTGTACGCGGTGGAGGTGAACAGGCCCAGGAAGCGGTCTTCGCCGCACACCGCACCATCGGCACCGAAGCGCTTGACGGCGACGTAGTCGAGGTAGCCCGGCCGGTGCACGGTGGAGCGCGCGGTCGACTTCGTCACCACCAGCAGCTCGGGCCGGCGCACCTGCGCACGCACCTCGGGCGGCAGCGCGGCAAAGGCGGCGACCGCATCGAGCGCTGCCACCTCGCGCAGGATGCCGAGGCTCGAATCGGCAACGATGTTCAATGCGTCCTGTCCATCCACGATCGCCAGCTCGTGGCGGCGGTAGCCCAGGAAGGTGAAGTGGTTGTCGTCCAGCCAGCGCAGGAAGGCCGTGCCTTCGGCCAGTTCTTCGGTTGCAATGGGCGGCGCGTGCTGCTGCTGATCATGGATGATGTCGAGCATGCGCTGGCGCATGGCTCTCCAGTCGGCCACCGCCAATCGCACGTCGCCGAGGACGCGGGCCACATCGGCGGCCAGCGCGTCGAGCTGGGACGACTCGGGCACACGGTCGACCTCGACGTGGATGAACGATTCATGCGGGCCGCCGCCGTCGCCGGCCAGTCCCTGCAGCACGCCGTCGGCGTCACGATTCACGGCCACCAGCGGATGAATGATCAGGTGCAGCGTGAGCCCGTGGCGGTTGACCTCCATCGTCACCGAGTCGACGAGGAAGGGCATGTCGTCGTTGACGATCTCGATGACGGTGTGGGTCGACTGCCAGCCGTGTTCGGCGATCGTCGGGTTGAACGCCCGCACCCGCGCGCGACCGGGTTCGCGCTTGCGGGCAAAGCCCCAGTGCGACAGCGCCGCACCGTACAGGTCGGCCACCTGCCGCTCGGCCAGTTCATCGGGGTCGACCTGGGCAAAGTACGTTTGTGCGAAGTCGGTCAGCGCCTCACGCTGGTCGGGGGCGACCTTGGCGCGCACCAGCTTGACGACTTCGTCCGTGCGCTCGGCGCGCCGGCCGGTTTCGTTGGTCTGCGTCAGCATGCTTGTCTCCTGTCCGGTCGTTGAATCCGTTGACATCGTTCAGCGGTGCGTGGTGGCTTGGCGCCAGGCCCCCGGCGTGAAGCCGAAGTGCCGGTTGAACTGGCGCGTCATGTGGCTCTGGTCGGCGAACCCGGTGTCGGCTGCGGCATCGGCCAGGCTGGACCCGCGCGCGATCAGGCCCCGCGCCCGTTCCGCGCGCCGCAGCAGGCCCCAAGCGTGAGGCGGCACGCCGTGCAGCTTCTCGAACCGGCGCAGCAGCTGGAAGCGGCTGAGGCCGGTGGCCTCGGCCAGTTCGGCGAGCGTGGGCGGTGGAACGCCCTCGGCGGCGAGGCGGTCGCGCACGCTGTCCATGGCCGCGTCGGCAGCCTCGCAGGGCGGCCGGGTCGTGGTGTGGCGGGCCATCAGCTGCGCGCAGATGGTGACCAGGGCTTCCTCGTTGGCCAGCGGGGTCGCGTCGCCGACGGCGAGCCGTTGGAAAAGGTGACCCAGCGAGGCGGCCAGCTGCGGGTCCTGCATCACGGGGCGTGTCAGCCGGAGGTCGTGCGTGTCGGTGAAAGCCGCCATCGCCGCCGGTGAGAGGTAGAGCATGCGCCAGCGCCGCGGTGAACCACCGATGGGCCGGCCGTCGTGCACCTCACCAGGGTTCGTGGCGATCAGGTCGCCGGCGTAGGCATCGACATCGCCCCGGCCGCTGGCCGAATGCTGCGCACCGTCCACCACCAGGCCGACCCCGAAGGTGTCGTGCCAGTGGCGGCCGAAATGACGGTCACTTTCGATGTCGGTGCAGTGGACGCCATCCCAGGGGGCGACGACCCAGCGGCAGCGGTGGCTCATCCGGGCATTATGTGCCTCCGCCGCGTCCGGTGCAGGAGCGAGCAGAGCACTTCAGCTGGCGGCACCTCGTGCCAGCGCTGACGCCACGACCACCCCCAGCGGCGTGGTGTCCCTGCCGATGAGGCGAGAGAGGTCTTGACGCTCGCTGTAGACATCGCCGTTGGCGACGCCCGTGTCGGCAAGGGCAAGCGCCGTCGCGACCAACTCGGGGAGCTCGAAGCTGACCAGAAGTTGTTGGTACGCCGCCTCCGGCAGGTCCACGTAGTGCACGCTGCGGCCCGACTGCTTCGCGAGTTCTGCCGCCACATCGGCCAGGGTGAAGCTGCTGTCTCCCGCCAGCTCATAGATGGACTGCAGGCGTTCACCAGAGGTCAGCACGGTCGCTGCCGCCTCTGCGTAGTCGGCCCGCGAGGCTCCGGAGATTCGTCCGGCGCCGGCCGCCCCGTACAACTCGCCAGACTGCACGGCATGCTCCGCGTTCATCACATAGTTCTCCGTGTACCAACCGTGGCGCAGGAACACGAAGGGCTTGCCTGAAGCGACGATCATCTGCTCGGTCTCGCGGTCCTCGCTGGCGAACGGGATCCGGCAGGTATCTGCACGGAGCATACTGGTGTACGCGATGAACGTCACAGTGCCGGAGGCTTTGACGGCGTCGATGACGACCTTGTGTTGCGCGACACGGGCGCCGATGTCGCTGGCTGAAATCAGCAAGACCTTCTCGACACCCTGCAGGGCCGCAGGCCAGTGCCCGGGCTGCTCGTAGTCGCCGAGCCGCACCTGGATGCCCAGGGCTTCGAGGTCCTGTGCCTTGGCCGGGTTGCGGACGGCGGCCACGATCCGGTTCGCCGGAAGCGTCTTCAGAAGTTGTGCAATCACGAGACGGCCCAGTTGGCCCGTCGCGCCTGTGATCAGGATCATGGCGTGTTCCCAAGGTTTGAGGAAATGAAACGGCGGGCTGGGGACCTCAGGTCCTGGTCGTCAACGCGACCAGGCGGTCGCGCAAGCCGGCGACATCCGGCAGGAGGGCTTCATGCGTCTGCGACATGAACGCGAGCCAGGCGCCATCGGCGGCCAGGCGCACGATCTCCAGCATGGGGTCGTTGTCGGTTTCGCCGTGTCGTGCGAGGCGCTCGGTCATCCAGTCCCCCCACATCTGCTGCAAGACCGGCTCCGTGATCATCGACATGGACAAGGCCTTCCACGGGTCCAGCGCGTTCTCGCCGCTCTCTTCGAACAAGACCTTCACGTACGCACGTGTGAACCGCCCATGCTGCACGGGGTCTTCAGCCAGCAGCGCGTCAATCCGCTGGCCGCACTGTTCGAGCAGATCGTCGAACACGGCGTCCACCATGGCCTTCTTGTTCGGGAAATGGTGGAAGAGCCCGCCCTTGGTGACACCGGCCGCTTCGGCAACGGCCTGGACCGTGACACCCGCGACACCATGCTCGGCGGCCATCCGGGCCGCGTTGTCCAGCAACGCCCGGCGAACTTGCTCCGGTTGCTTCTTGCGTTGATGCGCATGGCTCATGGTCAGTGTCCGCTGCTTGTAGAGAAGAGGTTGATGACGATCACGCCCGACACGATCAGCGCGATGCCGAGGATGGCAGGCGCATCGAGCATCTGCCGGAACACGATGGCCCCGACGGCGGCGGTCAGGATGATGCCGAGCCCGCCCCAGATGGCGTAGGCAATGCCCAGGGGCAGACTCCTGAGCGCCTGGGACAGGAAGTAGAAGGACGCGGCATAGAGCACAGCCATCGCCAGCGTCGGAACCAGGCGGGTGAACTGCGCGGACTTCTGAAGGAACGCCGTTCCGAGAACCTCGGAGGCGATGGCGCCGGCAAGCCAACCGTAGGCGGCAGGGGTGGGGTTCATTTCATCAACCTGTTGTGCAGGATGCGAATAATACCGACCAAGCGGTATGTTTTCAACACGAATTTGAGAGGTACGACGCTAACAGGCGGTCTGCTCGGCAGTGCAGGTCGCACCGGGGGCTGTCGGCAGCGGGCACTGGGTCGTTGCCGGCATCTCGGCCGGTCTCCCGCGACGGTATCCTAGGGCCATGCCCGATGACACCCCAGCCGATCGCCCGCCGAAGATCCCCGAATCCGTCCTGGTCGTGATCCACGATCCCGCTTGGCGTGTGCTCGTGATGGAGCGGGCGGCCAACCCGGGGTTCTGGCAGAGCGTGACCGGCTCGAAGGACTTCGTGGGCGAGGACCCGCGCGACACCGCGGTGCGCGAGGTGGCGGAGGAAACGGGCATCGTGGTCGGGTCACCGGCCGTGCCGGCCGAGGCCCTGCAGGACTGGGGCATGGAAAACGTCTACGAGATCTACCCGGTGTGGCGCCACCGCTATGCGCCGGGGGTGACCCACAACACCGAGCACGTGTTCGGGCTGTGTGTGCCCGAAGGCACCCCCGTCACGCTCGCGCCGCGCGAACACACCCGCCACGACTGGCTGCCCTGGCGCGAGGCCGCGGACCGCTGCTTCTCGCCGTCGAACGCGGCGGCCATCCTGCAACTGCCCCGCTTCCTCGCATGAGCCAACTGCGTTTCCCGAAAAGCACCACCCATGCGGCCGACGTGCTGCGTGTGGCCACGTACAACATCCACAAGGGCGTGCGGGGGCTGGGGCCGCGCAAGCGGCTCGAGATCCACAACCTGGTGCTCGGCATCGAGGCGCTCGACGCCGACCTGGTGTTCCTGCAGGAGGTGCGCAGCTTCAACCACGGCGAGGCACGCGCCTTCCCCGACCCGCACCGCGGCTGGCCGCGCGCCGCGCAGTCCGACTACCTCGCTCCCGACGGCTACCAGGCGGCCTACCGCACCAACGCCATCACGCCCGACGGCGAACACGGCAACGCGCTGCTGTCGCGCTGGCCCATGCTGGGCGAGGCGGGTCACCACGACGTGTCGGACCACCGCTTCGAGCAGCGCGGCCTGCTGCACGCGGTGATCGACTGGAATGGCACCCAGGTGCACACCATCGTGGCCCACCTCGGGTTGATGCATTCGAGCCGCATGCGGCAGGTCGATCGCATCGCCGCGTTCATCAAGGCGCATGTGCCACCCGGCGAACTGCTGGTGCTGGCCGGCGACTTCAACGATTGGGGCGAGCGCCTCGGCGCGCCCATCAAGGCCATGGGCCTGCGCCGCGCGGAGCATGCCGGGTCGCCCACCCAGCGCACGTTCCCGTCACGGGTGCCGGTGTTTTCGCTCGACCGCATCTATGTGCGCGGCCTGCGCTGCGTGGGCACGCACGTGCCTCGCGGACCGGCGTGGGCCCGCATGTCCGACCACTTGCCGCTGGTCGCCGAGCTGGAACTGGTGGACGAATGAGGTCGGCCGACACCTCCCTGACGCGGGCCGCGGTGCGCGCCATCTTCACGGGCGGCAACCGCGCCACGCTGCTGCGCGGCGGCGATGCGCTGTTCCCGGCCATGGTGGACGCCATCGCGTCGGCTCGCCACGAGGTGTGGCTCGCGACGTACATCTACACGAACGAAGGCAGGGTGAAGGCCATCACGCAGGCGCTGGCCGATGCCGCGCGGCGTGGGGTGCGGGTCAAGCTCGTGCTCGACGGCTTCGGCTGCCGCATCGACCTGCCCAGGCTGCAGGCCGAGTTGTGCCCGGCCGGTGCGGAGATCGAGGTATTCCGGCGCATCGACCGATGGTGGAACTGGCTGCAGCCGGGGCAGTTGCGGCGCCTGCACCAGAAGATCTGCGTGGTGGACGGCGAGGTGGCATTCGTGGGCGGGGTCAACCTGCTCGACGACCGGTACGACCAGGTGCACGGGTGGACCGACACGCCGCGGCTCGACTTCGCCGTGCGGGTGGTGGGGCCGGTGGTGGTGCCCATCGAGCAGGCGGTGAGGGCGTTGTTCACGCGCGCCCACCTCGGCAGCAACTTCCGCCACGAGATCGCCTCGCTCGCCCGCAGTGCCGAACCCGTGGCACGGGCCCGCCGCATGATGCGCCGCCTGCGCATGTCGCCCACCGGCGCCGATGCGACCGGCGCGGCGCTCGCTCCCGTGCGGGCGGCGTTCGTGCTGCGCGACAACCTGCGCCGGCGCCGCGCCATCGAACGCGCGTACATCGACGCCATTCGCAACGCCCGCGAGCGGGTGGACCTCGTGTCGCCGTACTTCTATCCCGGCCGGGCGTTCCGGCGCGTGCTGCGCCAGGCGGCGCGCCGAGGCGTGCAGGTGCGCCTGCTGATGCAGGGCAAAGTGGACTACCGCATCGCCGCGCTCGCCGCACGGGCGCTGTACGACGAGATGCTGGCCGACGGTGTGCGCATCTTCGAGTACACGCCGGCGTTCCTGCACGCGAAGGTGGCGCTCGTGGACAGCGACTGGGCCACGGTGGGCAGCTCCAACATCGACCCGCTGTCGCTGCTGCTGAACCTGGAGGCGAACGTGATGGTGCGCGATGCCGACTTCAACCGGTCGCTCGCCCACGAGTTCGACACGGCGGTGGCGGTGTCGCAGGAGATCGATGCGCGGCACCAGGTGCACCCCACGGGCGTGCGCGCATCGGTTCGGCGGTGGTGGGTGGCCTGGTGCGCCCACGTGTACCTCAAGATCGCCGGGGCCACCGGCCGATATTGAGGGCCCCCCAGTCGCTTCGCTCCTGCCCCCGAGGGGCGACCCCGGGTCGGCCGGCAAAGCCGGTCCTCGCGGGTGGCTTGATGTGCGGTTTCGCTTTGCTCGCCTCCTCCTGGCGTTGGCGGTTCGGGGCGTTGCCCGCTGTCGGCTCGGCGTTCGCGCGCATCTTTGGGTTACCTTTCTGGGCGCCGGAGCAGCCCCACACCGGAGCACTTTCTCCCGGCAAGGCATGATCGGCGCTGCCGCCGTGTGGCGGCGCCCGGGATGATGGCGATGGACACCTACGACTGCGACTTCTTTGTCGTTGGCGCCGGCAGCGGCGGCGTGCGCGCGAGCCGCATGGCCGCGGCGCGTGGTGCCAGCGTGATCGTGGCCGAAGGCGGCGCGCTCGGTGGCACGTGCGTGAACCTCGGTTGCATTCCGAAGAAGCTCTACAGCCATGCCGCCCACTACGCCGAACTGTTCGAGGAGTCGGTCGGTTTCGGCTGGGCGCCCCACGAGCCGTCGTTCGACTGGCCGAAGCTCAAGGCACGCCGTGCAGCCGAGATCGCGCGGCTCAACGGTGTGTACGACAACCTGCTGGCCAACGCCGGCGTGCGCCTCGTGCGGGGCTGGGCGCGCCTGGCCGACGCCCACACGGTGGTGGTGCGGCACGAGTCCGGCGCCGAGAACCGCTTCACCGCGCGCCACATCCTGCTGGCCACGGGCGGGCGGCCGCAGGCACCGTCCGGTGCGGGCGCCGACAGCGCGGTGACATCCGACGACATGTTCGACCTGGACCCGTTCCCGCGCCGGCTGGTGGTGGTGGGCGGCGGCTACATCGCCTGCGAGTTCGCGTCCATCTTCGCCGGCCTCGGCAGCGAGGTCACCCTCGTGCACCGCGGGCCGCGGCTGCTGCGCGGGTTCGACGACGAGGTGGCCGCCTTTGCCGCGGCCGAGATGCAGAAGAAGGGCCTCACGCTGCGCCTCAATGCCATGGTCACCAGCGTGCGCCGCCTCGGCGGCGCCCAGGTGGTGCAGTTGAGCGACGGTGCCACCGTGGAGGCCGACACCGTGCTGCAGGCCACCGGGCGGGCGGCGTTCACCGAAGGCCTGGGGCTCGAAGCGCTGGGCATCACGCTGCATGCCGACGGCACGGTGCCGGTGGACGAACACTTCAACACCGTGGTGCCGTCGGTGCACGCGATCGGCGACCTGGTGGGCCACAAGGCGCTCACGCCGGTGGCGCTGGCCGAGGCGATGGTGCTGGTGGACAGGCTGTTCGGCGACGGCACGCGCCCGCCGCTCGACTACGACACCATCGCCACCGCGGTGTTCACGCACCCCAACATCGGCACCGTGGGCAAAAGCGAGGAACGCGCCCGCAAGGACCATGGCGACGTGCGCATCTTCCGCGCCGAGTTCAAGGCGCTCAAGCACACACTGAGCGACAGCACCGAACGCACGCTGATGAAGATCGTGGTCGATGCGGCCACCGACCGCGTGCTGGGCATGCACATGGTGGGGGCCGACGCCGGGGAGGTGATCCAGGGGTTCGCCGTGGCCGTGCAGGCCGGCCTCACAAAGGCCCAGATCGACCGCACCATCGGCATCCACCCCACCGTGGCCGAGGAATTCGTGACCATGCGCGAACCGGTCCGATGAGCGTGGCCCCGCAGGACGTGCTGCTGGCCGGTGTCGACTTCACGAGCCGGCCCACCCGCCGCAAGCCCATCACGGTGGCCATGGGCCACCAGTCGCGCGGGGTGGTGCGCGTGGAGCGGCTCCACGAACACGACACCTTCGCCGGCTTCACGGCCTGGCTCGCGCAGCCGGGGCCGTGGGTGGGCGGGTTCGACTTCCCGTTCGGCCTGCCGCGCGAACTCGTCGAGACCCTGGGCTGGCCGGCCACCTGGCACGCATCCATGCTGCACTTCAACGGCCTGACCCGCGACGAGGTGCGCGGCACCTTCGCTGCATTCTGCGATGCGCGGCCGGTGGGCGCGAAGTTCGCGCACCGGGCCACCGACGGCCCGGCCGGGTCGTCTCCGTCGATGAAGTGGGTCAACCCGCCGGTCGCGCTGATGATGCACGCCGGTGTGCCGCTCCTGCTGGAGGCCGGAGTCGAGATCGCGGGCCTGCACCCGGGCGACGGCACCCGCGTGGCACTGGAGGCGTACCCCGGCCTGCTGGCCCGCGAGCTCATCGGCAACCGGTCGTACAAGAGCGACGAGAAGGCGAAACAGACACCCGAGCGGTTCATTGCACGCAAGGACCTGGTCGAGGCGCTCGAACAAGGGCGCACGCGGCTCGGCCTGCGGGTGCGGCTCAGCCACGCGATGCGCGACACGCTGGTGGCCGACGCCTCGGGCGACCGGCTCGACGCCGTGCTGTGCCTGGTGCTGGCCGCCTGGGGGGCGGGGCAGCCGGGATACGGCCTGCCCGCCGGCATGGACCCGCTCGAAGGGTGGATCGTCGGCGCGTGACGCCGGAGCTGCCTCCTGCACCAAAATCCGGCCCGCGGATGCACGCGACGTCCAAAACCTGAACGGCACAACGGACTCCGGGTTGACCGGGCCCCCACGGCCGGGCGGTACGCCTAAGATGGGCGCGTCCGTGGGCCGTCATGCAGGGGCAAAGCCTCGCAAATCCCGTGGACATGCCACGGGGGTGCGCCATGAAGAGCTTGCAGATCCTGCATCTGGAGGATGACGCGTTCGACGCCGACCTTGTCCACCGCGAGGTGGCCCGGCTCGATGTGTCACCCGTCTGGGTCAACGCCGCGTCGGCCGACGAATTCTTCTCGGCCATCGCCGCCGGTGGCTTCGACGCCATCCTGTCCGACAACCGGGTGGACGGCATCGAGGGCATCCAGGCCCTGAAGGTGGCGAAGGAGCGATACCCCGACGTGCCGTTCATCTTCGTCAGCGGCAACGCCGATCCGCGCTGGGCTGAACACTGCATCGAGGCCGGCGCCACCGACTACGTGGCGAAGGAACAGCTGTGGCGGCTGCCGAGCGCGCTGAAGCGCCTGAACGATGCGCGCGAGTCCCGGCGCCTCACCACCCTGACACGTGCCCGCGCCGTGCTGGTGGACGCGGTGCGCGACCTGTCGCTCGCGCGCAGCGTGGACGCCATCGCGCACATCGTGCGCCGGGCTGCCCGCCAGCTCAACCAGGCCGACGGTGCGACGTTCATCCTGCGCGACGGCGATCTGTGCCACTACGTCGACGAGGACGCCATCTCGCCGCTGTGGAAAGGGGGGCGGTTCCCGATGTCGGCCTGCATCAGCGGCTGGGCCATGCTGCACGGCCAGCCCGCGGTGATCCGCGACATCTACGAGGATGCCCGCATCCCGCACGACGTGTACCGCCCCACGTTCGTCAAGAGCCTCGTGATGGTGCCCATCCGCGCGGAGGCCCCCATCGGTGCCATCGGCAACTACTGGGCGCGCGAACACGAGGCCACCGCGGACGAGGTGCTGCTGATCCAGGCGCTGGCCGATTCCACGTCGCTCGCGTTCGAGAACGTGGCGCTCATCGAAGGCCTGGAGCGCCGGGTGCAGCAGCGCACGCTCGAGCTCGAAGCCGCGAACAAGGAGCTGGAGGCGTTCAGCTATTCGGTGTCGCACGACCTGCGCGCGCCACTGCGGGCCGTGCAGGGCTACAGCGACCTGCTGGCCACCGAGGCGAATCCGCCGCTCGAAGGGCAGCAGCTGCTCTTCCTCGAGAACATCCGCACGTCCGCGCGGCGCATGAACACGCTGATCGACGACATGCTGACCTTGTCCAAGGTCACCCGGCAGGAGATGTGGCGGCTTCCGGTGAAGCTCGGGCTCATTGCACGCGACGTCGTCAACAAGCTGCGGGCCGCGTCGCCCGATCGCCAGGTGACGGTCGACGTCGATGACGACCTGGTGGTGCAGGGCGATGCGGGGCTGCTGCGGCTGGCGGTGGAAAACCTGTTGTCGAACGCCTGGAAGTTCACCGGCAAGCGCGACGACGCCCGCATCGCGTTCCGCGGCGAGCCCGATCCGGCCGGCCACACGGTGTTCACCGTGCAGGACAACGGGGCCGGTTTCGACATGGCCTATGCGGGCCAGCTGTTCGAGCCCTTCCGGCGCATGCACCGGGAGTCCGAATTCCCCGGCACCGGCGTGGGCCTTGCGATCGTGCGGCGCGTGGTGGAGCGCCACGGCGGCGGGATCGAGGTTGATGCGGCGAAGGGGCAGGGTGCGCGCTTTCGCATCACGCTGCCCGGGGCATCGTGAGCCAGGTCGCCTGTCAGCGGAACGTGCCGAGGTCGAGGTTCATCAGGCGCGACTCCACGCGTTCGAACGCACGCCCGAGTTCCTCGGCCGTGGGCGCCACACGCGCCCAGGCGCCGATGTCGAGGGGCGGTACGAAGTCGTCGGCGGCATGTGACACGTCGAGCGCATGGACGATGTTGTCCGAGAGGTGCAACACGTCGTTGAGGCTGGCCGACGGCCCGCCGGGCACGTCGTGGTGCTGGCGCACGGCATCGGCGATGACGGGTGCCAGGCGCCAGTGCCGGGCCACCATCCCGCCCACCACGGCGTGATCGATGCCGAGCAGCTCGCGTTCCGCGTCGATCGGCGGCACGTCGTGCCGGGCGGCCCACGCGAGCGTCTCGTTGAACACGTCGGGGAACGACGTGGCGAGCGCCAGCGTCCCGATGTCGTGCAGCAGGCCGGCGGTGTAGGCTGCACACGGGTCGATGCCACGAGGTTCGGCCAGGAACTGCGCGCACACCGCGGTGCCCAGCGCGTGGCGCCAGCTGCCTGCGATGTCGAACGCCGGGCAGGCGGCCGGATCGAAACGGGCCATGACCGCGGCCGTCAGGGTGGCCGCCGAAAGCGTCTGCACCCCGAGGATCTGCACCGCATCGCGCAGGCTCACCACGCGGCCGCTCACGCCGTAGAACGGGGAGTTCGCGAGCTTCAGCGTGACGGCCGTGAGGCCCGCGTCGCAGGCCACGAGGCGCACGATGTGGTCCGGCGACGCGGTGTCGCTCCGCAAGGCCTTGTCGAGCGCATGCCACACCTGAGGCAGCGGTGGCAAGGCCTTCACGCGGGCCGCCACCTGTTCGCCCGTGACCTGCAGGATCGAGGCCATGTTCATCGCGGCTGCGGCGGGGTGTGGGCGCGGGCCTGGCGGTACTTCAGCATCTGCGGGTACAGCGGGTGGATGCGGCCGGCGCGAAGCGAATGGCGGAAGAGGTGGTCGATGCGGGTCTGGGCGGTGGGCGAAAGCCCGTCGAGCCCGGCGCGGGCGGAAAGCATCGGGTTCATGCGGCAAATTCCTTGTCGTAGTCCGGCATCGGGATCACGGACAGCAGGTTGCCGCGGGGCTCGCCGTGGCCGTCCATCGGGGAGCAGGACAGCAGGCACGATCGTCCCCCCACCCGGCCGGGGCGGTGGCGCCCGTCGGGCTTGTGCCAGGCGCTCATCCAGTCGGGTGGCAGCGCGTCGGCGGCGTCGCGGCCCACGAGCACGGGGGACGCGGCCAGCAGCTGGCGGGCCTGCCGGTTCACGAACACGATGGTGCCGTCGGCGCCGATGCCGATCGAGGCGGTGGGCAGGTTCTCGATCAGGTCCTGTGCCGTCAGCGCGCGCACCTCCTCGAGGCCCAGGCGCTCGCATTGCTGCGCGAGCATCCGTTGCTGGCGTTCGTTCGCCTGGACGAGTTCGAGGTTGGCGTTGCTCACCTCGGCCGACAGGCGGCGGTTCTCGTCCGACAGGTTCTTGCGGCGGAAGGCCTCGGCCACGTGGTCGCGCAGCAGGTCGTCGTCCCATGGTTTCGTGAGGAACTTGTGGATCGTGCCCTCGTTCACGGCGTCCGTGATGGACTGCAGCTCGGTGTGCCCGGACAGCACCATGCGCACCGTGTCCGGGTACAGCGCCTTCGCGTGGCGCAGGAACTCCACGCCGGTCATGCCCGGCATGTGCTGGTCGGAGAGGATCACGTCCACGCCGTGTTCGGCGAGTTTCGCGAGGCCTTCGGGGCCGCTGCGTGCCGAGACGATCTGGTAACCCTCACCCCGCAGCGACCGCCGCAGCGACACGTGCACGTTGTCCTCGTCGTCGACGAGCAGCAGCGTGGGCTGGCGCGTGCCGCGCTGGAGGTGCCGCTCGGGCAGCCGGGTGCCCTCGCGCAGCAGTTGTTCGAGCTGGGCCGGCGGCAGCGGCTTGCTGAAGATGTAGCCCTGCATCAGGTCGCAGCCGTTCGAGATCAGCAGGTTGAGCTGGCCCTCGGTCTCGACCCCTTCGGCCAGCACCTTGAGTTTCAGGCCCTGGGCCAGCATCAGCACCGACCGGGTGATCGACACGTCGGCGGACGACGCCGTGACATCGTGCACGAGGGACCGGTCGATCTTGAGCACGTCGAAGGGCAATGCACGCAGCACGCTGAGGTTCGAGTAGCCGGTGCCGAAATCGTCGAGCGAGATTTCCATGCCGATGGCGCTCAGCTCGTTGAGCGTGCGGCGCGCGTGTTCGAGGTCGCGCATCAGCACCGACTCGGTCACCTCGATGCCGAGGTGCGCCGGGTTGGCGCCGGTCTCGAGCATCACCGCCTGCAGCCGCCGCGAGATGTCCGGCTGCTCCAACTGGCGTGGTGACAGGTTCACGCCGATGCGCACCGTGGGCAGCCCGGCGCGGGCCCAGGCCACGCTTTGCTGGCACGCGGTGCGGAACACCCATTCGCCGAGTGGCACGATCAGGCCGCTTTCCTCGGCGATGGGTACGAACTCGGCCGGCGACACATTGCCGAACGCCTCGCTGTGCCAGCGCAGCAGGGCCTCCACCGCCACCACCGTGCCATCGCGCAGGTCCACCTGCGGCTGGTAGTGCAGCGTGAACTCGTTGCGCTCGAAAGCCCGCCGCAGCGCGGCGTCGAGCTGGTTGCGCCGTGCGGCCGACTCCCCCACCTCGCGGGTGAAGAAGTTGATGCGGGCACCGCCTTGTCCGCAGGCAGTGTGGGCGTGGTCCAGCAGCTCGGCGGGGTTGACCCCGTCGCGCGGGAGCAGCGCGATGCCGATCTGCCCTTCGGCGACGAACTCCGCACGGTCCAGCGTGCCGGGGGCACCGAGTGTCGCGAGGATGCGGGTGGCGGTGTGCAGCGCGGCGGATTCCTCGGCGCCGAGTGCGGGCTCGAGCAGGATCGCGAATTCCCCGCCTCCCAGGTGGGCCACGGTGTCTTCCGATCTGCACGTGGCCACCAGGCGGGCGGCCAGCGAGGTGGCCAGCGCATCGGCGGAGGCCAGGCCCATCGTGGTGTGGAGGCGGTCCACGTCGGGCACGCGCAGGTACAGCATCGCGAGCGACCGGCGGTCGCGCAGGGCGTTCTCGGCCGCGTGGGCGGTGCGTTCGAGCAGCAGCGTGCGGGTGGCCAGGCCGGTCACCGGGTGGTAGTTCACGAGGCGATCGATGCGGTCGCGTGCCGAGGCCTGCTCGGTGATGTCCTTCAGCATCGCCACCGGCCGGGCGCGGGTGTCGCCCTCGGACATCTCCAGGGTGCCTCGGTGCAGCACGCGCAGCTCGCTGCCGTCGGCACGCAGCAGGCGGTGGTGGCATTCGAACGGTTTGCCGAGCACCGCGCGGCGCCACTGCTGCAGCACATGGGCCCGGTCTTCGCGGGGAATGCAGCGCAGCGCGTGGCGCAGCGGCGTCTGGCTGGACTGTGGCGGCGCCTGCAACAGCGCGCGGGCGCCGGCCGACAGGCGCACTTCGGCGTGCGCCAGCACGATCTCGATCGAGCCGCTGCGGCACAGCAGTTCGGTGCTGAGCAGCATCTGCGCGCGCCAGCTGGCCACGCGGTGCACGCGGGCCAGTTCGCTGGTGTCGCTCAGTGTCGTGAGGCTGGCCGTGCGGCCGCGATAGACGATGTTGCGTTCGAACACCCGCGTGTCGAACACCGTGCCATCGCGGCGCAGGCTGCGCGAGGCGTACGGGGCGTGGTGCAGGCCATCGTTGCGCAACTGGCGGACCTCGCGGATGCGGGCGCGGGCGTCCGGGGGCACCAGTCGCAGGGGATCGGTGCCGACGAGTTCGCCTGCGGCCCAGCCGTGCATCTGCGCGTACTTCGGGTTCACGTACTGCAGCAGCTCGTCCTGGATGATGCAGATGCCGACGTCGGTTTCCTCCACCACCTGGCGGAAGTCCAGCGGGTCGTCGGGCTGCTGAGGTGCCAGGGTGTCCTCGGTGGCGACGGCGCGCAGGGTCCGGGGCACGTGGGTTTCGTCGTGGAGCAAGAGGATCGAGTTCATGGCGCTTTCCCGGTCGGGGTCCTACGCCCTTGTTTTCGGCAGGTGGCGGGGCCGCGGCAGTGAGGTGACCTCGGTGGCTGCTGTGCTGGATGGAGACGCTGCTTGCCGGTGAATTACGTACACCGTGTCGGTGGTTTCGTGGCCGGCGGCCCCTCTGGTAAGGTCAGTGGCCCATGCACACGTTCAACCTGATTCTCCTGGCGGCCGGCCTGCTCACGCTGATGAGCCTCGTGGCCGGCGTGATGTCGGCCCGCCTCGGCCTGTCGTTCCTGCTCGTGTTCCTCGTGGCCGGCATGCTGGTGGGCGTCGACGGCCCCGGTGGCATCCGCTTCTACGACACCCAGCTGACCGCCTGGGTCGGCAATGCGGCCCTCGCCATCATCCTGCTCGAAGGGGGCCTCAGCACCCGTGTGGCCACGTTCCGGGCCGGGCTGCGGCCGGCCATCGGCCTGGCCACGCTGGGCGTGGCCGTGACGGCGGGCATCGTGGGCGCCACCGCGATGGCCGCGATGGGCGTCGACTGGCGCTACGGCCTGCTGCTGGGGGCCATCGTGTCGTCGACGGACGCCGCCGCCGTGTTTTCGGTGCTGCGGCACGCCGGGGTGCAGCTCGACACCCGCGTGTCGTCCACGCTCGAGGTGGAGTCGGGCCTGAACGACCCGATGGCCGTGTTCCTGACCCTCGCGTTGATCGACACCATCCGGGCCGACAGCGGCCTGGCGGATGCGCTGTGGCTGCTGGTGCGGCAAGCCGGGTTCGGGGCGGCCGTGGGCTTGTCCGCCGGGTGGGCCATGGCCTGGCTCATGCGGGCGGTGTTTGCCCGGGCGCCGCACCAAGGCGGGCTGCTCGCCCTCATGCTGCTGTCCGCCGGCCTCGTGGTGTTTGCGTCGGCGGGGTTGATCGAAGGTTCGGGTTTCCTCGCGGTGTACCTCTTCGGCGTGCGGGTGCGCGCGTTGGCCGACGAAGCCTCCCGCGGCGCCGCATCGGCCCTCGACGGCTACGCATGGGCCGCACAGGCCGGGCTGTTCCTGCTGCTGGGCCTGCTGGTGTCACCCAACCAGATGTTCGAGGATGCGGGACGCACGCTGGCCGTGGCCGCCACGCTGATCTTCGTGGCCCGTCCGGTGGCCGTGGCCTTCTGCCTGCTGCCCATGCGCTTCAGTCCGCGCGAGGTGCTGTTCATCGGCTGGGTGGGGCTGCGCGGTGCGGTGCCCATCGTGCTGGCGCTGTTCCCGCTGATGGCGCAAGTGCAGGGCAGCTACCGGTTCTTCAACGTGGCCTTTGCGGTGGTGCTGCTGTCGCTGCTGCTGCAGGGCACGTTCCTGTCGGTGGCGGCCCGCTGGCTGCGGGTGGTGGCCGATCCCAAGGCGGGCGGTGCGGAGCCGGTGCGCCTGCGGGGGCACCTGCTGCTCGACGGGTCCCTGCCGCTCGCCGATGTGTGCCACTTCTTCCAGGTGCCGCTGCCGGAAAAGGCGTCGTCCACGCTGGGCGACTGGCTCGAAGAGGCGCTGATCGGCGACGCGTCGCAGCTGACCTGGCATGGCGTGGTGTTCGAGGTGACAGAACGCGAGGGGGACGGGGTGGCGCAGGTGCGCGTCACGCTGGCGCGGTCATGAGCGGATTCCGGTGGGTGCTGTGGGTCCCGGTGTTGGCCGGGCTGACCGGGGCGTTCGCCTTCTCGGGAACGGTCACGCACGTCACCGATGGCGACACCGTGTGGGTGCGGCCGGACGGCAGCCGGCCGGTGCCGGTGCGCCTGTATGGGATCGACGCGCCCGAGAGCTGCCAGGCCGGCGGCCCCGAGGCCACCGAGGCCCTTGCCACACGGGTGCTGCGCCGCGAGGTGACGGTGGATTCGTCCGCCCACGACGGCTACGGCCGGGTGGTGGGCACCGTGTGGCTGCGGGGCGAGGACATCGGCGCCTGGCTCGTGGCGCAGGGCCACGCGTGGAGCCCCGGCTACCGGCGCGCCAACGGGCCCTATGCCGACGAAGAACGCCTCGCCCGCACGCGCCACCGTGGCTTGTTCGCCGCACCGGCGATCGAGCCGCGCCAGTTCCGGCGCGACCATGGGCCGTGCCCGCGCCCGCCAGGCAAGCGTCAGCCCGCCACGGGCCGGTAGCGGGATCAGCGCCGGCGCAGCGTGCTCTTGCCGAAGAGGCTTTCGATCAGGTCCACCGCCACCTCGGCGGTGCCGTTGCGCACATCGAGCGCGGGGTTGAGCTCCATCACGTCGAGCGAGCCGAGGCGGCCCGTGTCGGCGATCATCTCCATGCACAGCTGGGCTTCGCGATAGGTGGGCCCGCCGCGCACGGTGGTGCCCACGCCGGGGGCCACGTCGGCGTCGAGAAAGTCCACGTCGAAGCTCACGTGCAGGTGCGTGTGGGTGTCGAGCGTGGCCAGCGCGAGTTCCATCGTGTGGCGCATGCCCATCTCGTCGATGAACCGCATGTCGAACACCTCGAGGTCCATCTCGTGGACGAATTCCTTCTCGCCCTTGTCCACGCTGCGGATGCCGATCTGGCGCACCCACTTCGGGCTGATGGCCGGCACGTGGCCGCCGATCTCGATCAGTTCCTTCGGGCCGTGGCCGCAGAGGCAGGCCACCGGCATGCCGTGCAGGTTGCCGCTCGGCGTGAGGGTGTGGGTATTGAAGTCGGCGTGGGCGTCCAGCCACAGGATGCGCAGCTTGCGGTTCGTGTCACGGCAATGCCGGGCCACCGCGCTGATGGAGCCGATGCCGAGGCAGTGGTCGCCGCCGAGCAGGATGGGGCGGCGGCCGAGCTGCAACTCGGCGTACACCGCGTCGTGCACCGCGAGGTTCCACGCGAGCACCTCGGGCAGGTGCCGGTAGCCGTCCACCGGGGGCAGTCCGGGGTTGGGCGGGCCGGCGAGGTTGCCGCGGTCGGCCACGTCGAGCCCGTGCCCGGCGAGCACGGGGCCGATGTTGGCCACGCGCAGGGCCTCGGGGCCCATGCTGGAGCCGCGAGTGCCCGCGCCCACGTCCGTGGGGGCACCGATCAGGCTGACGGGTTGGTTCATCGCGGGCCCCCGGTGGTGACGGACTGACTCAGATGTCGGCGGACAGCCCGCCCTTGTCGTTCTCGGGCAGGTCGAAGCCGTACTCGGCTTCGAAGTACCCCCAAGCTTCCTCGGCGGTTTCGACGAACTTGAAGAGCTCGAGGTCGAGCGCGCTGATCATGCCCGTTTCCACCAGCCAGTCGAAATTGATGAGCTTCGTCCAGAACTCTCGCCCGAAGAGCAGGATGGGGCGCTTGCGGCACTTGCCGGTCTGCATCAGCGTGAGCACCTCGAACATCTCGTCGAGCGTGCCGAAGCCGCCCGGGAAACACACGAGCCCGATCGAGCGCATCAGGAAGTGCATCTTGCGCAGGCCGAAATAGTGGAACTGGAAACACAACTCCGGCGTGATGTACGGGTTCGGGGCCTGCTCGTGCGGCAGCACGATGTTCAGGCCGATGCTCTTGCCGCCGATCTCGAACGCCCCGCGGTTGCCGGCTTCCATCACGCCCGGGCCGCCGCCGGTGACCACGTACAACGGCGTGGTCATGGAGCGCGAGCGGGTGGTGACGATCTGGGCGAACCGGCGTGCCTCTTCGTAGAAGCGCGACATCGACAGGTGGCGGTTGGCGATGGCGAGCGCCGTGGCGTTGCCGGCCGACGTGGCATCGGCCACGAGGCGTTCGGCCACTTCCTTCGACACGATGCGGGCACTGCCGAAGATCACGACGGTGGACTGGATGCCGAGCTCCTGCTGCACCATTTCGGGCTTGAGCAGTTCGAGCTGCATGCGGACGGGGCGCAACTCCTGGCGGAGCAGGAATTCGGTGTCGGTGAACGCGAGGCGGTACGCGCTTTCAGGGGCGTCGTACAGCGAAGGCGGAACGACGTTTTCGGCTTCTTGCTGCGCGGAAGGGAAGTTGCGAGCGGTCAGATCGGAGCGTTTGTTCATGAGAGACAGCTTAACGCGCCGGCCCGTTCTCGGCCACCGTGGCCGCTATCGCGGACCGGCGCTGCAGACGGGGCAATCGGGATCGCGCGCCGCGCGAATCTCGGTCCACGACATGTCGCGGGCGTCCAGCATCTGCAGCCTTCCTGCAAGGGACGTGCCCACCCCGGCCAGCAGCTTCAGCGCCTCGGCGGCCTGCATGCTGCCGACGATGCCCACGAGCGGCGCCCACACGCCCATGGTGGCACAGCGCACTTCCTCGGCGGGCTGGTCCGGCGGGAACAGGCACGCGTAGCAGGGCGCCGCCGGGTCGCGGGAATCGAAGACCGATACCTGGGCGTCGAAGCCGATGGCCGCCCCCGACACCAGCGGCTTGCGGTGCTTCACGCAGGCGGCGTTGACGGCCTGACGCGTGCCGAAATTGTCGCTGCAGTCGACCACCACGTCGGCGTGGGCCACCAGTTCGGCCAGCCGGTCGGCATCGGCGCGTTCCTGCAGCGCGGACACCCTGACATCGGGGTTGATGGCGGCGATGGCGTGTGCCGCCGACGTGACCTTGGGTTGCCCCACGCGAGACAGGTTGTGTGCGATCTGCCGTTGCAGGTTCGTCACGTCCACGGTGTCGTGGTCCACGATCGTGATGTGCCCAACCCCCGCCGTACCGAGGTACAACGCGACGGGCGACCCGAGTCCGCCGGCACCGATGACGAGTGCGTGCGACGCCAGCAGGCGTTGCTGCCCTTCGATGCCCACCTCGTCCAGCAGGATGTGGCGCGAGTAGCGCAGGAGCTGGTTGTCGTTCATGGGGACGCTGTCACCCCGGCAAAAGCCGGGGCCCACTGGGGCGGTGGGTCCCGGCCTTCGCCGGGATGACGGAGAGGGTCAATTCGTGTTCGTCGCGTCTTCCGGCTTGCGCTCGGTGGCCGTCTTGGACACCTGCACCGGCTTGTTCTTCAGCTGGTTCAGCGCTTGCATCAGCGGGAAGTCTTCCGGACTGCCCAGTTCCGGCGGCGGCTTCAGCGGCGACTTGCCCGCCTTCGCGGCGTCTTCCTCATAGCGCTTGCGGGCTTCTTCGCGTGCCTTCTCGCGTGCGATGTCCTTCTCTTCGGCACCTTGGCCGCTTTGCAAGTGCTTGTCGAGGTCGGCTTCGCGGGTGTGCAGGGCGGAGTAGCGCGGGCCCTCGGCGGTTTCGTCCAGCATGATGTCGGGCACGATGCCCTTGGCCTGGATGGAGCGGTCGCTCGGCGTGTAGTACCGCGCGGTGGTGATCTTCACGGCCGCGCCCGAGCACTTGTCGATGCTCTGCTGTTCCTGGCTGAGGCAGATGAGCGACTGCACCGAGCCCTTGCCGAAGGTCTGCGCGCCCATCACGAGTGCGCGCTTGTGGTCCTGCAGTGCACCGGCGACGATTTCGCTGGCCGAGGCGGACCCTTCGTTGACCAGCACCACCATGGGCACGGTCTTGATGGCATCGGGCAGCTTGCTCAGTGGGTCCGGCGGCAGCGAACGCAGCAGGCCGCGGCCCTCGGGGTAGAGGTAGTCCTTCGGGTTGGCGCGCAACACCGACTTGGACGACGCGAGCTGGCCCTTCGTGGAGACGATCACCACGTCGGGTTGCAGGAATGCCGATGCGATGGCCACGGACGCGGCGACGGAGCCGCCCGGGTCGTTGCGCAGGTCGAGCACGATGCCCTTGAGCTTCGGGTCTTCCTTGTAGACGTCCTCGATGCGGCGAACGAAGTCTTCGACGGTCTTGTTCTGGAACTGGCGCACCTGCAGCCAGGCGTAGCCCGGTTCGACGACCTTGGCGCGCACGCTCTGCGCCTGGATCTCGGCGCGCACGATGGGCACGGTGAAGCTGCGCGACTCGGACTTGCGGAAGATCGTGAGCACGACCTTCGTGTTGGGTTCGCCGCGCATCTTCTTGACGGCCTGCTCGACCGTCAGCCCCTTGACCTGGGTGTCGTCGACCTTGGTGATGAGGTCGCCGCTCTTGATGCCGGCCTTGAACGCGGGGGACCCTTCGATCGGGGTGATGACCTTCACGAGGCCATCTTCCATGCCGATCTCGATGCCCACGCCGACGAACTTGCCGGTGATGTTCTCGGAGAATTCGCGGACGTTCTTCTGCTCGATGTACTGGCTGTGCGGGTCGAGGCCGGACACCATGCCGCCGATGGCGTCGGTGATCAGCTTCTTCTCGTCGATGGGCACCACGTACGTGTTCTTGACGATGTCGAAGACGTGCGTGAGCTGCTGGATTTCATCGAGCGGGTAGGGCACCGCCGCGTTGCGCGCGGTTGCCTGCAACTGCATGGTGGTCAGCGCACCGGCCACTGCACCCAGCGTGATCCAGCCGGCAACTTTCAGTTTCGAACCCATAGATGAACAACTCCTGGCCGGGACCACCGGCAAACGGAAAAAACTCGATTTCAGTATATGACGCGGGACCCCCGTTTTGAGGGGGAAGACACGGGGAAGTTTCACCCCATTTGAGTGGATTCACGCACCGGGATCCGGGGGGCTGCATCCGATGGCTTCTGCCGGATTGCCGGGTGTTGCCGGCGCGCATCGGTGGCGTGGCGCGGGGAGAGGGGCCTCGCCGAGAAACCGTGATGTTTGACCGCAGCGCAAAAGTCCGCAGCGAGGACCGTTCATAACCGGAGGAAAACAGGGGGTTTTGTCACGTTCAGCCTTCGCGCTGGATGGCACTATGCAGATGTGTCACAACGTTCCACCGAGGCATCAAATGAGCGAGCTTCACCACAGTCTTGAAACGATGGGTGTCTTGCAGTTTCTGTTCGCGGTGGCGTTCCTGATCTGTTACTCGCTTGCCATCGGCGATTTCCTCGGCCCGGGCGCCCGTGTGAGCGTCGGGTTGTTCGGGCTCGTCTCGGCCGTCGGGTTCTCCGTGTTCACCGACCCCTGGGTCCACGGGGTGCTCCTCACGGCCTTCGCCGTGATCGGCATCGGCCTGTTCCTCGGCATCGCCTGGATGCTCAAGCTCGTGTTTGCCTCGGCCGTGGGTGAAGTGTCCGTCGAAGCCGCCTACGGCGATGCCCTGTCGGCATCGGCCACCGAACCGGCGCCGCTGCCTGAAGCGCTGCCGCAGCCCCGTACCTCGCCCGACCCGGTGACCGAAGCCCCCATCGGCCGACTGCTCGGCAGCGACGTTCCCTCGTTCGACCAACGCGCCTCCTGACCTCCGCGCCGTGAGGCGCAGGTGGGCGGGAACGCCGATTGCCATATCTGCCGGGTTGTCTGTTGGAGGGATCGACATGGCCATCCGGTTCCGCCTGCCCGTGTGCCTCGAATCGCAGTGGCGGCGCCGCTTCGTGCTCGCCTTGCGCGACCTGGAGCCGCGGCTGTCCGAGTTCGAAAGCACCGTGATTGCCGCCAGTGAGTTCGACCACTGGTGCGACATGGACCCCGAGCAAGCGGCGGAAGACTTTGCCGACGAACTGCCGCTGGTGCCGTCGGGCTGGGTGAAGCCGAGGCCCAGGTGAGGGGTGGTCCCGCCGACAGGAATCGAACCTGTATTTGCCGCTTAGGAGGCGGCCGTTCTATCCATTGAACTACGGCGAGGGCCGCGCATTTTAAGCGCACGGTTCCAGCACATGGCAACGGAATGCCGAGGCACGTGTCGGAATCCGCCGACACGAGGCTGGGTCATGGGCCTACGGGCACGCCCGCCGGGGCCATTCACACTGGGTTCGCGTCCGGGATTGTTCCGGCGCATCGAAGGGGAGATCGAGATGACTGACGACATCGCGGTGGGGATGCCGCGGCGGGGCTGGTCGGCCGTGGGTGGCAGGGTGATGCCGCCTGCCACGGGCCGCGCGGCCGAAGAACCCGACACGGCGCCACCCCGTGCGCGCCGCGAACTCACTGGCCACGTCTCGTTTGCCTCGTCGGACGGCCTGCTCGGTCCGGGCCGCCGCTTGCGGTTCCGCCGAGCCCGGTGGGCGCGCCAAGCGCTCGTCTGGCTGCTCGTGGTGCTGCTCGCCCCGGCCGTTGCCGGCTGGGCGTGGGGGCTCGTGGGCGGCACCGTGCGCTGACCGCTGGCGACAACAAACACTTGCGAACATTTCCGGCGCCACGCCGGGCTTTGTCCTACATCCTAGGGTTTCCACTTGGGTCACACTGCACTGCAGCAGAGACCCAACAGGAGCACTTCGATGGGATTCAACGAACTGACTGGCAAGTACCGACGCCTGCGCACCGAGTTGGAGGAGGCCTACGCCGCCCCTGCCTGGAACCGCCCGAAGATCGACCGCATCGCGGACGAGATCGTTGCCACCGAGATGGCCCTGGCCTCCGTCCTTCCGCATGAGGACGAGGAGCAGCTTCGGCTAGAGATGTAGCCCCCTACGGCGCTTCGCGCCGGTCCCCCCAAGGGGGAGCCCACGGTCGCCCGGGGGACCCGGGCTCGGTGGTAGCTTGATCTGTCGCTCGCTGCGCTTGCTCTCCTGGCGCACGCGCTGCGGGGCTTTGCCGCTTCGCTGGCTCGCCCTCGGCGCGCCGATCCAGCCGATGCGCAGCGAGGCGAGATGAGCCTGCACGGCGTGCGCGCGGGATAGGTAACGGTGGCGCTGGAGACAGTGGTCGCGCGGGGGATTGGCCACTCGGAGCGCTCGAGCAAAGGTCCAGGAAGCTGGTGTTCAGGTGTTTTCTTGGTTCCTTCTTTTTCACCAGTGTGTGGACCGGACACATGGTGGACAGGTGTGCGGAGACATGGTTGACACATTGTCGGTAGCTCAGGACTCCCGTAGGTCGATCTCCCCGAGCTTTTGNTGTGTGTGGACCGGACACATGGTGGACAGGTGTGCGGAGACATGGTTGACACATTGTCGGTAGCTCAGGACTCCCGTAGGTCGATCTCCCCGAGCTTTTGATGGACAAAGTAGACCTCGAAGAGGCCGTCTCGCTTGGGGACGGGGCGCAGTGCTACAGGTAGCCCCTGAAGTCCCTTGGCGACCTTGAAGTATTTCTTCTTGAAGCGGACTGAACCGCCCCACCTGACCGTTGAGACGATGTCGTCCGGGCCATATTCGATTGGAGGCAGCCGCTCTGGATAGCCGCGCTCGCTCATTCGATAGCGGCTGCTCGGTGTGGCCAGATCCAGCGCTTCGTGAGGTCGCTGATCGTTGTAGACGTGGCGCCATCGTTCGAACTCGCGCTGCGCGTGAGGGAGGTCGGCAAAGATCCTCCCTTTGAGCACCTCTGCCTTGAAGGAACGATGGAAGCGTTCTTCCTTGCCGTTTGTCTGAGGGTGATATGGCCGGCTGTAGCTGACGCGGATGCCCAATCGCACCAGCCACAACGCCAACGCACTGAGCTGCCCGGGTTCACGCGGAGAGCCCCACGGAGGGCCGTTGTCGGCATTGATGCGAACAGGCAAACCGTAGGTCCGGAAGACACGCACCAGGTGGTTGTGGACGACCTCGTTTTCCTCTCTGGCGCAGGCACGAATAGCCAAACTGAAGCGTGAGTGATCGTCCAGCAGCGTCAGAGGATGACAGCCGCCAGCGGTAGTTTTGATGAGGCCTTTGAAGTCAATCTGCCACAGCGCATTCGGATGTTCGTGTTCGAACCGCCGCCAGGGCTGGGCGGCTGCGCTCGCCTCAGGGCTGATCAGCCCGTGCCGGTGCAACACTGTCGTGACAGTACTGGGCGCGATCTCGCCGAATCCCAGGTCCTGTAGCCGGCGAGCGATCTTGCGGCCACCCCACGCCGGATGTTCAAGGCGGAGTGCAACAACGGCCTCGGCCAGCGGCAGCGGCGTGATCGACGGCATCGACTTTGGTCGGCGCGAGACGTCCGCCAAGCCGGCAGCGCCATAGCGCTCAAAGCGGTCCAGCCACTTGTAGCAAGTCTGGGCGCTGATGCCGAAACGTCGACACAACTCCCGGCGATTGGCTCCGTCCTGGCGGGCCAAAGTGACGAACTCATGTGCTCCAGGGCATGGGTTGCACCTCCTGCGGCCAATACGACCACAGGTGTCAACCATGTCCCCGCACACCTGTCACTCATGTCCCCGGTCCATACACACCAGAAAAAGAAGGGACTCGGCTGCCGGGCCGAGACCCGGCGCGGCCTCGCCAGAGAAAAAGCCAACCCGCAGCGAGCAAACAGGGGGCATCCACCCCCAAGCCCATCAATCCCACCGCCAAGTCCAGATCAAGTCCATTGAGTTGTCCAGCCCCGACTGCGCGCGCAGCGTGAAGCGGCGTGCGATGCGGTAGATGAGCTGCCACGTGCCCTGGGTGGCGTTGAGGCCCCGCTCGTAGCCCACGTACCAGCGGCGTGACAGCTGCTTGCCGAGCGAGACCACGGTGTCGCGGGAATCGCCTTCGGTCTGGCGCACGGAGAGGTCGTCGAGGCCGATGGTCTGCAGCACCTGGTCGGTCACGCCCGGGCTGTCGCCGGCCAGCAGGGCCATCGCGGCGCGCTGGAGCAGGGCGGTGTCCGAGCTGCCCAGGCCGTCGCTGGCACGGCCCAGCATCAGCCACGACAGCTTGTCGATGTCGGACATGTCGGGGTCCGAGAACAGCCGCACGCGCACGTTCAGCGCCGTGCCGGTGATGGCCACCCCCACGCGCACGTCGAGGTTCGGCCGCGTGGCCTCGATGTCGAGGCGGGGGTCGTTGACCGGGCCGTTGAACGTGATCACACCCCGGTCGATGCTCAGCTTCTGGCTGTACGCGGCGTAGGTGCCGCCCACGGCGCGGATGCTGCCGGTGAACGCCGGCAGGCCGTTCGGCGTGGTGATCTTCAGCTCTCCCTGCAGGCCGGTGTCGATGCCCCGGCCTTTCAGTTGCAGGTGTTCGCCCAGGCCGATGGCCAGGTCGATGGACACGTTGCGGTGCCGCTGCGGCGTGACCGGGGGGAGGGGCTGTTCGTCGGCCGTGCGGTTCGCCACCGTGACGTCGCTGCCGAGCGACGGCGCGTCTGAACGCGTGAAGTCGATGAGGCCCTCGTCCACGCCGAACTTGCCGGCGATCTTGACGTTGTCGCGTTCCAGGGTCACGTCGCCCTGGCCCGACACCACGATGCGGCGGTCTATGCGGCCGAGCAGCTGGAATTTCTCGGCGGTGAGCTGCAAGTGCGCGCGCGGCGACTCACCGAACTGGGCGTCGCCGGTGAGGCCGACGGTGCCCGCGCCGCCGCGTGCGGTCAAGCGGTTGATGCGGGCCGTGTCGCCCTTCAGCGAGATGTCGACTTCCCCGTCTGTGACGTTCACGCCCTCGAGGATGTTGCGCACGGCGACGCCGTTGCCGATCATCTGGCCGGTGTACTCGGGCGCGCCGAAACGGCCGCCCAGGCTCGCCGTGGTGCGCATGCGGCCTCCGAGCCGCCAGCCGGTGGGCACCCAGGCGCCCCAGGTGCCCAGGTTCTCGACCTGCGCCTCGAACACCCCCTGCAGCGGGGCGTCGGCGTCGGGCCACGCGCGCTGGGGCGAGGTGCGCGCCACGAACGCACCTGCCGCCACGCCGAGCTGCTTGCCGGCCAGGCCCTGCGTGAAGGTCCACACCCCGTCCTGGGCGTTGAGCGCGAGCACGAGGTCGGTCAGGCCGAGCGCCTGCGTGCCGCTGTCGTCGGTGACCGTCAGGTCGCCGCTCACCCGTTCGAGCACGATGTCGGCACTGAAATCGGCGGTCTGGCGCACCACCACCTTGCCACCGATGCGCAGGTCACCGCCCCAGCCGAACTCGGGCTGTGCGCGGGCGAGGAGGGGCGCCACCGCCAGGGGCTCCAGCTCGGCCTGCATGTCGAGCTGCTGCGTGCGCACACCCTGCTCGGGGTGCCATTCGATGCGGTCCCAGCGCAGCCCGGCCGTGAAGATGTCGGCGCGGCCCGCGGACATCACGAACCGCGGCGACGGGCCGGCCAGCACTTCGAGGCCCACGTTGCGTGTGTTGAGCCACGGCGCGGCGCCGGCCTGGCTGCTGCGCAGGTCGAGCTGCTGCAGGGTGCCCTTCCACGACAGCGGCGGAGGGGCCGGGCCACCGGGTTCACTCGCAAACACCCCGCCCGCGAGGTTGCCTTGCGCGTTGGCAGTCACCAGCGTGCGGGTGGGCACGCCGGCCGGCTGCGCACGCGTCTGCAGGCCGTCGGTCCAGGCCGGGGGCGCGGCCTTGAGTTCGGCGCGCAGGTTGAAGTCATGCGCGGCTGCGGTGCCCTTCAGCGTGAGCTGCGAGGCGCCGAGCTGCTGGGTGCCCCAGCCGGCCTGGTCGATGTTGGCCTGGACCTCGAGCGGGCCGTCCGCGGTGGTGCCGATGTTCCAGCGCACGTCGCCTTTGTTCACCGCCAGCGGGCCTGCGTGAATGGCGCTGGCATGCACCTGGCCAGACGTCATGACGTTGGGCCAGCGGCCGCTCACCTCGGTGCTGGCCTTGACCGTGCCGCCAAGTGCCTCGAGCAGGCCGGACTCGGCCGCGCCCGGGATGAGCCGGAGCACCGGGGCGAGGCGCGCGAGCACCGGGGCGTCGGCAGTGAGTGTCCACCGGTCCCGCACACCCACGGTGTCGGGCGCCAGCTGGCCTTCCGCTTTCACGCTGTTGCCGTCGACGTCGAGTTGGGCATTCGCCTGCAGCAAGTCGGCGGCCGTGGCGCGGCGGAGGTTGAGCGTGCCCGTCAGGGGCACGCCGGCCAGCACGCTCGCGGGGATTTCGGCACTGGCGGTGCCGCGCAGCCCGGCCAGGCGGGCCACGGGGGCACGCCCCCGGTCCCCGGCGGGAACATCGGGCACGGTGAGGTCGGTTTCGGCCTTGACGTTGAGGCGGTGGGGGCCCGCCTGCCAGCCGGCGTTGAGGGCGCCCGGGAACCAGGGGCGCGGGTCGAAGTCCACGAGGCCGGCCTTGGCGAGCACACGCCAGGCCGATGTGCCCCGTTCGGCGCTGCCGGCGAGGGTGGCCTTGGCCCCCCCTGCGGCGGCTTCGAACGTTTTCACGTCGATGCGCTGGGCGTTGCCCGCGGCCTCGAGGCGCAGTTGCACCGGGCGATCCAGGTCGATCAGGCGGCCGCTGAGGTGCGTGTCGGCCGTGAACGTGGGCAACGCGGCCCGGGTGCCGTCGGGGGCCGTGGGCCAGGTGCCCGACGCGGTCACCGGGCCGGTGAGCGTCATTGCGGGCAGGCTGGCGTCCACCGCCGAGGGCCGCACCTGTTCCAGGTCGGCCTTCAACGAGAAGCGGTCGGCGGCCCAGTGGCCGGTGCCGCGCAACACGCCGGCGTCGCGCCGGCCGTCGGACAGCAGCGCCTCGAAGGTGGTCAGGTCGAGCGGGCCCGCCGCACGGGTGCGTCCGCGCAGGTCGATCTTGAGGCTGCGGGCGGGAACGTGCCGCTCCGACCACGGGCCGGGTTTGGCGTTGACGATGTTGCCCTCGAACCGCAGGCCGCCGGAGGCCCCCTGGGCGCGGTCGAGCGGGTCGATGCGCACATTGCCGGTCAACGACGTCATGGGGCCGCGGGCCACGAGGGCCGACACGTCGAACGCCTGGGTCTTCAGGTCGAGTTGGGTGAGCGGCCAGGGGACCTCGGGCTCGATCTTCGCGGAGGCATCGAGCGACTGTCCCTTGCCGCGCACCTCGAGCGCCGTGGCGAACCCGGCCAGCGGGCCCTTGGCGCGCAGCCGGCCCTGCCAGTCCTTGCGCAGGGCACTGGCCCACGCGGGCAGTGCCTGGCCGGGGGTGGCACCCGCCGGGTCGGCCTGCACCGCGTCGAGGGCCACGTCGAGGGCCAGGTCACCCACCGCGTCGATGTGGCCGTGGCCCGTGATGGTGAGGGGCTCGGCGCGCACGCTCACGTTGTCGAAGTGGTGCCTGCGGCCTTCGTCGAGGCCCATGTGCACCTCGCCGTGCACATCGCGCAGCGGGTAATCGGCCAGGCCGGGCACGTAGAGTTCACCGGCCACCACCTCGTGCACCTCGATCTCGACCGGCAGTTGCAGGCGTTTGGGCAGCTTGAGCGGGTCGGTGCTGCCGCTCGGCTGGACGGTGATGGTCACGCGGCTCGCGTGGAGCGATGCCGCACGCACCCGCGCCCAGGTGCCGGGGTAGCGGGTGTAGGCGATGGACAGGCCCTTCCACACCGGGTCGTCGACCACCACCTTCGTGCGTCCGGCGCTGACCACCACCTGCCTGGCGCTGAAGTCACCCACCAGCGGCCCGGATGGGTCGATGACCTGCACCCCCACCCCGATGCGCGACAGGTTCGCGAGCAGCCAGGCCGTGCCGCGGGCATTGCCCACGGCCCAGAACAAACCGAACAGCGCGCTGCCCACGACGACCAGCGTCAGCACCATGGTCGTGAAGCCGATCCACAGGCCGAGCCGGCGGCGCCGGCGCGCGGGCGGCGGTGCGTCCGGCGGCGGTGCCGCGGCGACGGTCGATTCGTCCGCTGCCATCAGAACGCGATTCCCACGCTCAGGTGCAGCCGCACCTTCCGGAGGTCCTGGCCGTAGGCGAGGTCGAGTCGCAGCGGCCCGACCGGGCTGCGGTAGCGCAGCCCGAGGCCGTAGCCGAGGGCGGGTTCGAGGGCGCCCCAGTCGTCGGCCGCATTGCCGGCATCGACGAACGCGGCCCACCACAGGCTCGGCAGCCGCTGCGTGAACGGGTGGGCGATCTCCGCGCTGCCGGTCAGCAGCACGCGGCCGCTCGAGACGGCACCATCGCGGATGGGGCCGAGCGTGCGGTACGGGTACCCCCGCACCGACTCGTCACCGCCCGCGCGGAACAGCAGCGGGTCCGGGATGCCCACCTGGTTGTCCGCGAACACCTGGCCGGCTTCGATGCGCACCTGGGAGTACCAGCTCTTGCCGAGGGGCCAGTAGAAGGTGTTGCGGGAGTAGAGCCGGGCGAAGGGGCCGGAGTTCGCGTAGTTGGACCGGGCATACCCGGCGCCGGTCTGCAGCGACGAGGACATCCCCTTCGTGGGCAGCACGATGCTGTCGAGGTCGCGCCACACCCAGTTGTAGTTCAGCGAGAGCGCCCGCGTGTCTTCCTCCGCGCCGTTGGCGCGCCGGAGTTCGCTGGTGAGCCACTCGCCGTACACGAGGCGCTCGATGCGTTCCGAATCGAGCGAACGGCCGAGGCGAACGCGGCTGTTCAGCGAGATTTCGCCGGCGGCCTCTTCGCGTTTCAGGCTGGTGGCGAGCAGCCTGCGGTAGCCGCGGGGGTCGGGGTTCGAGATGAGTTCACCTTCCCACGACCGCAGGTTGCCACCGAGCTCCACCTTGTTGTAGACCTGCCCGTTCCAGCCGAACGGCCGGCGGTGGCGGTGTTCGAGGGTGACGCGAAAGCGCGTGGTGTCGCTGTAGCCGAAGCCGGTGGTGGCCTGCTGCAGCGTCTGTTCGCGCACCCGCACGCGCACCGGCGTGGCCGCCGCGGTGGCCGGGTCGGGGTCGATGTCGACCGAGACGGTTTCGAAGAACCCGAGCTTGAAGAGCCGGTCCTGGAAATCGAGCAGGCGCTTTTCCGTGTACGGCGTGCCGGGTGGCAGGTTGGCGAGGTTGCTCACCACGGTCCGGTCGTAGCGTTGCAGCCCTTCGATGTTCAGTTCACCGATCAGGAACTGCGGCCCGCTTTCCAGTTGCCCCGACAGCGCGACCGTGTGGGCGCGGGCATCCACCTGGGCGTGGGTGGTGGACCACGTGGCGGTGGGGTACCCCTCGGAGCGCATCGTGGCCAGGGCGCCATTCTTGGCGGTGTTCCACGCGACCTGGCGGAACGGCTCGCCGGGCGACAGGCTCCAGCGTTCGTTGATGAGCTTCAGCAGCGCGATGGCGTCTTTGTCGCCGGCGTCGATCTTGCGCTGCAGTTCGGCCCCAGGCTGCACGTCGAGCGACGTGACGGTGCTGCGCGGCCCGGGGGTCACGTGCAGGCGCACCAGCGGCACGCCGTCGTCGGCGGTGGCCCGCTCGACGGTGACGTCGGCGGAAAAGTAGCCTTCGGTCTCCAGCAGCGACCGCGCCTGGGCCGGCGCGGCGTTGGCCAGCCGGTTCAGTTCGGCGGGCGTGATGCTGTCGGCCTGCGCCGCGCCCTGGAACCGCGCCAGGTCGAGGTAGGTGGCGAGCAGCGTGCGCAGCTCTCGCGGTGCGTCCACTTCGAGCCGGTACGTGGCGTCGGCGGGCGACGACGCCGCTGCCGCGGGTGGCAGCGGCGTGTCGTTCGGCGGCGGGGTGTGGGCCGGCAGCAAGCCGCAGGCACAGAGGCTCAGGCACACCGACGCGCCCGCCAGGCCACGGGCCACGCCAAGGACGTTCGTCATTTGCTCAACAGCCGCATGGCCCCTTCCAGGCCTTGCAGGGTGAGGGGGAACATGCGGTGGTTCATCAGCTGCTGGACGATCGTGATGCTCTGGCGGTAGCCCCAGACGCCGGCCGGTTCCGGGTTGATCCATGCGTACTTCGGAAAGGCGTTGGTGAGCCGCTGGAGCCATTCAGCCCCGGCTTCCTCGTTGTTGTATTCGACGCTGCCGCCGGGCTGCAGGATCTCGTACGGGCTCATCGTGGCGTCGCCGACGAAGATGAGCTTGTAGTCCTTGTTGTACTTGCGCAGGATGTCCCAGGTGGAGAACTTCTCGCTGTAGCGGCGGCGGTTGTTCTTCCACATGTAGTCGTACACGCAGTTGTGGAAGTAGTAGAACTCGAGGTGCTTGAACTCGGCCTTCGCGGCGCTGAACACTTCTTCCACGCGGTGGATGTGCTCGTCCATCGTGCCGCCCACGTCCATCAGCAGCAGCACCTTCACCTTGTTGTGCCGCTCGGGCACCATCTTCAGGTCGAGGTAGCCGGCGTTGGCCGCGGTGGCGCGGATGGTGTCGTCGAGGTCCAGTTCGTCGGCTGCGCCTTCGCGGGCGAACCGCCGCAGGCGGCGCAGCGCCACCTTGATGTTGCGGGTGCCCAGTTCGAGGTTGTCGTCGTAGTCCTTGAACTGGCGCTGGTCCCACACCTTCACGGCGCTCTTGTTGCGGCTCTTGTCCTGGCCGATGCGGATGCCCTGCGGGTTGTAGCCGTAGGCCCCGAACGGCGACGTGCCGCCGGTGCCGATCATCTTGTTGCCACCCTCGTGGCGTTCCTTCTGTTCCTCGAAGCGCTTCTTGAGCGTCGCCATCAGCTCGTCCCAGCCCATCTTCTCGACGAGGGCGCGTTCCTCGGGGCTCAGTTCCAGCTCGAACTTCTTCTTCAGCCACTCGAGCGGGATGTCCTTCGTGAAGTCGGCCAGCAGTTCCACGCCCTTGAAGTAGGCGGCAAAGGCCTTGTCGAACTTGTCGAAGTGGGCTTCGTCCTTCACGAGCGACGTGCGGGCGAGGTAGTAGAAGTCGTCCACGGTGGGGCCCGTGTCGCCGTCGATCACGCCGGACTTGACCGCTTCGAGCAGCGTCAGGTACTCCTTGACGGACACCTTCAGCTTCGCGGCGCGCAGGGTGAAGAAGAAATTGATCAGCATGGTGGGTGATTCTCCCGCATGGGGCGGAGCAGGGCCGTCGCCAGGGTGTCTGCTGCGGGCGGGGCGGCCGCCCGTGTTTCCATGATGCCGCGAATCGGGTTTCACCCTTGCGGAAAATCCCCTCAAAATGGGCCGGCCGGGCGCACCAGTGCGGGGCGCACGAGGGGCTCGATCGCCCCCCGGGGCCGCCTCAGCGGTTGTGCTTCTGCATGAACACGAGCTTCTCGAACAGCGAGACGTCCTGTTCGTTCTTCAGCAGCGCGCCCACGAGCGGCGGCACGGTGACCTTCTCGTCCTTCGATTGCAGCACGTCGAGGGGGATGTCCTCGGCGACGAGCAGCTTGAGCCAGTCGATCAGCTCCGACGTGGACGGCTTTTTCTTCAGGCCGGGCAGGTTGCGCACGTCGTAGAACCGCTTCAGCGCGGACGTCAGCAGTTCCTGCTTCAGCCCCGGAAAGTGCACTTCGACGATCGACTTCATCGTGTCGGCGTCGGGGAACTTGATGTAATGGAAGAAGCAGCGGCGCAGGAACGCGTCGGGCAGTTCCTTCTCGTTGTTCGACGTGATGAACACGAGCGGGCGGTGCTTGGCCTGGATCAGCTCGCGCGTTTCGTAGCAGTAGAACTCCATGCGGTCGATTTCACGCAGCAGGTCGTTCGGGAACTCGATGTCGGCCTTGTCGATCTCGTCGATCAGCAGCGCGACGGGCTGGTCGGCCGTGAAGGCCTGCCACAGCACCCCCTTGACGATGTAGTTGTGGATGTCCTTGACCCGCGCGTCACCGAGCTGGCTGTCGCGCAGGCGACTCACCGCGTCGTACTCGTAGAGGCCTTGCTGGGCCTTCGTGGTGGACTTGATGTGCCATTGGAGCAACGGCAGGTTCAGCGCCTGCGACACCTCTTCCGCGAGCATCGTCTTGCCCGTGCCCGGCTCGCCCTTGACGAGCAACGGCCGCTTCAGCGTGGCGGCCGCGTTCACCGCGAGCATCAGATCGTCCGTTGCGACGTAGTTGTCAGTGCCTTTGAACTTCATGCGGGCGTGTCGGTTGAGGGTGTCGGCTCAGTATAAGGGCCCCTATAATCGCTGGTTGACTGAAGACTCGCCCGAAGAACCATGAACCAGCTGTTCTCCAAATTCCTCCCCGTGGTGGTCACTGCCCTGATGGGAACCGCCTCGGCGGCCCATGCCGAGCAGGTCACGCCGAGTGCGGCCGCGGGCGAGAAGAAGGCGGCCATGTGCATCGGCTGCCACGGCATTCCGGGCTACCAGGCCAGCTTCCCCGAAGTGCACAAGGTCCCGATGATCGGTGGGCAGGGCGCGAAGTACATCGTGGCGGCGCTGGGCGAGTACCAGAAGGGCGACCGCAAGCACCCGACGATGAAGGCCATCGCCGCATCGCTCACCGAACAGGACCTCGCCGACCTCGCCGCCTTCTACGAGAAGCAGGGCGTCGCGGGCGCCGAGAAGACCGTGCCGCCCGCGCCGGCCAACGTGACCGCCCTGCTGGACAAGGGCAAGTGCGTCACCTGTCATGGCGCCGACTTCAACACCGCCATCAGCGGTGAGTACCCGAAGCTCGCCGGCCAGCACGCCGACTACCTCTACGTTGCGCTGAAGGCCTACCAGACCACCGGCAAGCCCAACGTGGGCCGTGCCAACCCCACCATGCAGGCCCAGATCCAGGGGTTCACGCATGCCGAGTTGAAGCTCCTGGCCAACTACCTCGGTTCGCTGAAGACCGACCTCACGGTGCAGCCGCAGTCGCGCTTCCGCTGAAGCCGGCACCGCCCCGTTCGAGCAAGGCCGCACGAAGTGCGGCCTTTTTCTTGGGCGCCGCGTATGCGGACGGCCGGACGGGGGCACACTGGTGCGACAAGCGCCTTCCTGGTGTCTGAATCCAAGATGTTGAAGAAGATTCCCGTATCCCAGGTCCGGCTCGGCATGCACGTGCACTCGCTGTGCGGGGCATGGCTTGACCATCCGTTCTGGAAGACCAAGTTCGTCATCGACGACACCTCCGACCTGCAGAAACTCCAGTCCAGCGGCGTCGATGCCGTCTGGATCGACCCGGGCAAGGGCCTCGACGTGGCCGTGGCGCCTCCGCCACCCCCCGCAGGACTGGCCGCGGCGCCTGTCGCGCCACCGGCCCCTCCGGCACCGCGGGCGACCGAGTTCGACGAAGAGGTGCGGCGCGCCAGCGTGCTGATCGGCAAGGCCAGGCAGGCCGTGGCGGCCATCTTCTCGGAAGTGCGCCTCGGGCGCGCCATCGACGCCGAGGAGTGCCTGCCGCTCGTCGACGAGATTGCCAGTTCCGTGTGGCGCAACCCGGGCGCGATGATCAGCCTCGCGCGGCTGAAGACCCACGACGACTACACGTACATGCATTCGGTCGCGGTGTGCGCGCTGATGGTGTCGCTCGCCCGCCAGCTCGGCGCCGACGAGCAGGAGACCCGCGTGGCGGGCATCGCGGGCCTGCTGCACGACATGGGCAAGGCCTTGATGCCGCTCGACGTGCTGAACAAGCCCGGCAAGCTCACGGACGAGGAATTCCGCGTCATCAAGTCGCACCCCGAGCGTGGTTTCGAACTGCTCCAGGGGGGAACCGCCCCGGCCGCCGCACTCGACGTGTGCCTGCACCACCACGAGAAGATGGACGGCAGCGGCTACCCGAAGGGCCTGCGCGGCGACCAGATCTCGAAGATGGCCCGCATGGGTGCCGTGTGCGACGTGTACGACGCCGTCACGTCCAACCGGCCGTACAAGGCCGGCTGGGACCCTGCCGAGGCCATCCGCAACATGGCCGAATGGCGTGGCGGCCATTTCGACGACGCCGTGTTCCAGGCGTTCGTGAAAAGCCTGGGCATCTACCCCACCGGTTCGCTGGTTCGCATGCATTCCGGGCGGCTCGCCGTGGTTGTCTCGCAGAACGAGCGTTCGCTGGTGACGCCCATGGTCAAGGTGTTTTTCTCGACCCGGTCACAGATGCACATCCCGCCCGAACTGGTCGACCTGGCACAGCCGTCGTGCAACGACCGCATCGCCGCGCGCGAGTCCAACGCCCAGTGGAAGTTCGCGCACCTCGAAGAGTTGTGGGCCGGTCCCGACGCGCTCCGGCGCCTCGGCAAATAGCCCGGCATGCCCCCGAGTGGGGGCATGCGGATCCCTTCCATGCTTCCTCGGGGGCGGCCGCCTAAACTCCGCCCTTTGCACGGAGACAGGACATGCGCCGCTGGTTTGTCGTGGGAAGCCTCGTGGTGTCGCTGGCCGCATCGGCCTCGGCACAGACCCTGCGCTGGTCGTCCCAGGGCGACCCGCAGACCATGGACCCGCACTCGCAGAACGAGTCGCTGACCAACCAGATGAACGGGCAGGTCTACGAGACCCTCGTGAACCGGGGCAAGGCCCTCGAGCTGGTGCCGGTGCTGGCCACCGAATGGAAGCAGGTGGCGCCCACCCGCTGGCGCGTCAAGCTGCGCCCGAACGTGAAGTTCCACGATGGTGCGCCGTTCACCGCCGACGACGTGATCTTCTCGCTGCAGCGCGCGAAGGCGGGCACGTCGGACATCGGTGCGTACGCCGCGGCGCTCGGCACCCCGAAGAAGATCGACGCGCTCACGGTCGAGTTCGAGCTGGCGCAGGTGAACCCGGTGTTCGAGCAGCACCTGACCACGCTGCCCATCATGAACCGCGCCTGGGCCGAGAAGAACAAGGCCACCGAGCCCGCGAACTTCAAGGGCAAGAGCGAGAACTATGCGTCGTTCCATGCGAACGGCACCGGGCCATTCATGCTGGTGTCGCGCCAGCCTGACGTGAAGACCACGTACAAGCGGAACCCCGCCTGGTGGGGCACGTTCGAAGGCAACGTGCAGGAGGTGGTGTACACCCCCATCGCGAGCGATGCCACCCGCACCGCCGCGCTGATCTCCGGCGAGATCGACTTCGTGCTCGACCCGGTGCCGCAGGACGTGCAGCGCCTGCGCACCACGTCCGGCGTCAAGGTCATCGACGGCCCGGAAAACCGCCTCCTGTTCATCGGCATGGACCAGTCCCGCGACCAATTGCTGTACGGCAGCGTCAAGGCCAAGAACCCGTTCAAGGACGTGCGCGTGCGCCGCGCGCTGTACCAGGCCATCGACATCGAGGCCATCAAGTCGCGCCTGATGCGCGGGCAGTCGCTGCCCACCGGCGGCATCACGCCGTCGCCGCTCGGCGCCTACAACGATCCCGAGATCGAGCGCCGGCTGCCCTATGACCTGGAGGCCGCGAAGAAGCTGCTGGCCGACGCGGGCTACCCGGCCGGCTTCGAGGTGACGCTCGACTGCCCGAACAACCGCTACATCAACGACGAGGAGATCTGCCAGACCCTGGCGGCGATGTGGGCGCGCCTCGGCGTGAAGGTGCGGGTCAATGCGATGCCACGCAGCCTCTACTTCCCGAAGTTGCAGAAGCAGGACACGTCGATGTACCTGCTGGGCTGGGGCGGCTCCATCACCGATGCGGAAACCCTCATCACACCCATCCTGCGCAGCCGCAGCGACACCACCGGCTCATGGAACTTCGGCGGCGTGAAGGACGAGAAGATCGACGAACTGGCCGCCGCGTCGAGCCGCGAGCCGGACCCGAAGAAGCGCGAGCAGCTGATCCGCGAGCTGCTCAAGCGCCACAACGAGCAGGTGCTCCACCTGCCGCTGCACCGCCAGGTGATCCCGTGGGCCGCCCGATCGAATGTCACGGTGGTCCACCGGGCGGACAACTGGCTGGAATGGAGCTGGGTCAAGGTGGCCAAATGATGGACACGGGGCGCGCTGCGTTGGCGCGTCCATGAAGACAGGGTACGCTCGCGCCTTTCCGCGGCGGGCGCACCCGCCGCGGCCCATTCATTTGCCATCGTGTCCTCATGCGTACCAAAGCCCTGTTCTCCACGCTTGCCCTCTCGTTCTGCTGCTTCGGTGCCCTCGCCGCGGAAGATGCGGGCGCCGAGGCGTCTGACGCCCCGGTCGAACAGTTGGACGACGCGCCCGTGTCCGGTGCGGCGGCGGACGGGCTGGGGAACTTCTGCTTCTTCGCCGGTGCACCGGTCGGGCGCGAGTACAAGGTGATTCGCCGCGTGGTGGCGGGCAAACAAACGTACGGGGGCGTGAAGGAAATGCTTCCGAAGCTCGCGGCCACCGCGAAGCGGCTCGGCGCCGATGCCGTGATCAACTACAGCGGCTCGCAGCGTTTCGGATTCTTCCCCTGGCGGATGGTGCGCCCGGTGGCACGAGGCGTCGCTGTCAAGTGGGTGGAGCCGGTGACGCAGGACTGCGCGGCGCTCGGTGGTTCCACGCTGAACGTGATCCTCGAGACGGACCGCGCGCCGTCGCAGGCAGCGCCGGCGGCCTCGTCGTCCAACTGACAGAGCAGCTCGCGGCTGCGCACCGGGCGGCACGGGGCGACTATCCGGCGGTGCCCGCCAGCAGCGCCGCGTTGCCGCCGGCCGCGGCGGTGTTGATGGTGACGGTCTGCTCCGCGCAGAACCGGAACAGGTAGTGCGGGCCACCGGCCTTCGGGCCGGTGCCTGACAGCCCCTCGCCACCGAACGGCTGCACGCCCACCACCGCGCCGATCATGTTGCGGTTCACGTACACGTTGCCGATGCGGGCGAGCGACGCCAGGCGCAGCGCGCGGGAGTCGATGCGGGTCTGCAGGCCGAGGGTGAGCCCGTAGCCGAGCGCGTTGATCTCGGCCAGCACGGCATCGGGCTCGCCCGACCAGCGCACCACGTGCAGCACCGGGCCGAAGATCTCTCCAGTCAGGTCCGAGACCTTCTCCACCTCGAACGCCACCGGCGCGACGAAGTTGCCGGCCGGGGCCGGCGCCCGGGCGATGAGCCGGGCGTGGGCTTCGAGGTGGCGCACCTGGGCGGCAATGCCGTCGCGCGCCTCGGTGTCGATCACGGGGCCCACGTCGGTGGCCAGCAGCGCCGGGTCGCCCACGGACAGTTCCTGCAACGCGCCACCGATCATGGCGATGACCGCGTCGGCGATGCCCTCGTGCACACACAACAGGCGCAGAGCGGAGCAGCGCTGGCCGGCGCTGCGGAAGGCGCTTTGCACCACCGCATCCACCACCTGTTCCGGCAGTGCGGTGCTGTCGACCACCATCGCGTTGATGCCACCGGTCTCGGCGATCAGCGGCACGATGGCGCCGTCCTTCGCGGCGAGTATCCGGTTGATGCCCTTTGCGACGGCGGTGGAACCGGTGAAACACACGCCGGCGGTGAGCGGGTGGGCCACCAGCGCGGCGCCCAGCGTGCGGCCCGGGCCGTGCTGCAGCACGACCGCATCGGCGGGCACGCCGGCCTCGTGGAGCAACGCCACGAAGCGCGCCGCCACCGCGGGGGTCTGCTCCGCGGGTTTGGCGGCCACGGTGTTGCCGGCCACCAGCGCGGCCACCACCTGGCCCGCGAAGATCGCGAGCGGGAAATTCCATGGGCTGATGCAGACGAACACCCCGCGGCCATGCAGGTGCAGCGTGTTGGTTTCGCCGGTGGGGCCGGGCAGGGCCCGGCTGGCCAGCGTGGTCTCGGCCTGGTCGGCGTAGTAGCGGCAGAAGTCGATGGCCTCGCGCACTTCGGCGATGCAGTCGCCGAGGGTCTTGTGGGCCTCTCGCACCAGCAGGCCGCAAAACTCGGGCAGGCGCATCTCGAGGGCATCGGCGGCGCGGCGCAGCACGGCGGCGCGCCCGGCGAGCGGCGTGGCGTTCCAGCGCGGGAAGCCGGCGTGCAGCGCGGCGAGTGCGTCGCCGACACGGTCCACCGCCGCCAATGCCACCGGCTCCACCCGCGTGCTGGCCACGGCGTGTTCGAACCGGTCTTGTTCGGCCGCCACGGCCAGGTCCGCACCGGCCGGGTTGCGCCGGCCCCGGTGGCCGTCCCAGCCGTACAAGGCCACGGGCAGTGGCAGGCCGCTGTCGGGCGACGGGTGCAGCGGCGACGCGAGCAGGGTGTCGATGGGCACCGCATCGTTGGTCAGTTGGTGCACGAACGAGGAATTGGCGCCGTTCTCCAGCAGGCGGCGCACGAGGTAGGCCAGCAGGTCGCGGTGTTCGCCCACCGGCGCGTACACCCGCACCGGCACGCCGGCATCGTGCATCACTTCGCGGTAGACGCCTTCTCCCATGCCGTGCAGCCGCTGCAGCTCGTACGCGGCGTTGCGGCCGCGGGCCATCGCCTGGATGGCGGCGATGGTGCCGGCGTTGTGGGTGGCGAACTGTGGGTAGAGGACGTCGGCGTGGCCGATCAGCGCACCGGCGCACGCGAGGTACGAGATGTCGGTGTGGTGCTTGTGGGTGTACACCGGGTACGCGGTCAGGCCCAGTTCCTGGGCGCGCTTGATCTCGCCGTCCCAGTACGCCCCCTTCACGAGCCGCACCATGAACCGCTGGCCGTTCGCACGGGCGATGCAGGCCACCTCGTCGATCACGTGGCGTGCGCGTGTCTGGTACGCCTGCACCGCCAGGCCGAAGCCGCGCCATGGCGGGAACTCGGCGGCCGCGCGTGACGCGAGGGCCTCGAAGGCGTCGAGCGACAGCTCCAGGCGGTCGCATTCCTCGGCGTCGATGGTCAGGTTGATGTCGGCGGCGGCAGCGGCTTCGACCAGTGTCCACACCCGTGGCAGCAGTGTGTCGCCCACCTGGGCGCGGTGTGCGTCCTCGTAGCGGGAGAAGAGGGCGCTCAGCTTGATCGAGATGCCGTCGGCCGCCTCGGGCCCCGCGCCGCGTGCCGACGCCGCGATGTGGCCGATGGCGTCGGCGTACGACGCCAGGTAGCGGCGCGCGTCGGCTTCGGTTCGGGCGCCTTCGCCGAGCATGTCGTAGCTGTAGCGCAACCCGGGGTGGGCGTGCCGCGCGGCGCCGGCTTCGTGCAGGGCTTCGCCGATGTGGCGGCCCAGCACGAACTGCTTGCCCATCAGCTGGATGGCCTGCACGGTGGCGGCCACCACCGTCTGCGCCCCGAGCCGCTTGAAGAGACCGGTGCCGCCTTCGCCGTCCGGCAGGAACCGCTTCGACAATGCGATGACACTCGACGACAGCCCCGAGACCACCTTGTGCGCGCTGGATGCCGGCGCGCCGAAGTCCGCCTTGCCCAGCTGGTCGGCCGTGAGGGCCACGGCGGTGGCCGCGTCGGGCACCCGCAGCAGCGCCTCGGCCAGGCGCATCAGTGCGAGGCCCTCGGGGCGGGAGATGGGGTAGTCGCGCAGCAGCGACTCCATGGCCCAGAACGGCGCCGGCTTCTCGCGCACGGCCTGCACCCAGGGCCAGGCCGTGGCCACCGCGTCGGGCCACGACAGGCTGTCGGGCAGGCGGGACACCAGGTCGGCCAGGACCGCCGATTCGTCGCGGTACGGGCTCGGCAGACGGTCCTGCACGCGGCGGGGTGCGAGGCGGAAGGCGGCGTGATCCATGGCGTTCACCGGAAGCGGTGGATCTGCCCATGGTAAGACCCGCCTGCCGGATGTGCGCGCCTCCCGCGAATGGATGGGTGCGTGGGCCACTTCCCGGTGCACCCGGCCAGACTGTCGGTAGACTGGTCGCATGGTCACCCGCAAGCTGCCCCCCTCGAAGGAAACCATCGCCGAGATGCCGCCGTTCGACGGCCTCCTGCTCGATCGCATCCACGTGCCCCGTTCGCCACAGGCCCTCGACGCCGCATGGTCCGACCTGGGGCGGTGCGCCTTCGTCGGGTTCGACACCGAATCGAAGCCCACCTTCACGGCCGGCGAGGTGTCGGGCGGGCCCGACGTGGTGCAGTTCGCCACGCCGTCGTCGGCCTGGGTGTTCCAGCTCCGGCATCCCGAATGCCATGACATCGTGCGCCGGGTGCTCGAATCCAACGACGTCGTGAAGGTGGGCTTCGGCCTGCAGTCCGATCACACGCAGCTGAAGGCGAGGCTCGGGGTGCTGGTGCGCCCGGTGCTGGACCTCGACATCGTGTTCCGCCAGCGCGGCTACCCGCGCACGATCGGCGTGCGCGGTGCCATGGCGGTGGCCGCCGGGCGTTGTTTCACGAAGTCGAAGCGGGTCACCACGTCCAACTGGTCCGTGGCCGAGCTGGAAGACCGGCAGCTGCGCTACGCCGCCAACGACGCGTTCGCGGCGCTCAAGGTGCTCGAGGCGCTGGCGCTGTCCGCCGACGAACTGCGGAGCTGGGTGGCCCGGCGCGGCTGAGAGGCTGAGCCGCTGATCACTCGCCGCGTGATGCGGCCTCGCGCAGCTTGTCCTTCTTGCTCTTGCGCTTGCCCTTCACGCCGCCGGTGGCCTGCGCCTCGGTGGCCACCTCGGTGGGCTCGAACCCCGCCACCTGCTCGCGCGGCACGCGGAACCCCTGGCGCTTCTCGATGAGGCGAAAGTGGGCCTCGGTGCCGGCGCTCACGAAGCTGATGGCCAGGCCCTCGGCACCGGCCCGCCCGGTGCGGCCGATGCGGTGCACGTGGTCGGCCGCCGAACGGGGCAGGTCGAAGTTCACCACCACCGGCAGGTCGTCGATGTGCAGGCCGCGCGACGCGATGTCGGTGGCCACCACCACCTGGCCGTGGCCGGCCTTGAAGTCGGCCAGCAGGCGCGTGCGGGCGCCCTGGCTCAGGTCGCCGTTGAACGCGGCGGCGCGGATGTCCTGGCGGCGCAGCTTCTCGGCGACGTGTTCGCTGGCGTATTGCGTGGCCACGAACACGAGCACGCGGTTCCAGCCGCCGTCGCGCACCAGGTGGGCGAGCAGCTGGGTGCGCCGTGCGGCATCCACCTCGATGGCACGCTGCTGGATGGCCGGCACGGCCTCGGGTTCGTCGGGGGCGTCGATGTGCACCGGGTCGTGCAGCAGCGAGTCGGCCAGCGCGAGCACCGCGGGCGGGAACGTGGCCGAGAACAGCAGGTTCTGCCGTTCCGGCGGCAGCAGGGCCAGCACGCGGCCCAGCTCGTCGGCGAACCCGGCGTCGAGCAGGCGGTCGGCCTCGTCGAGCACCAGCGCGGCCACCTGGGCGAGCGACAGCGCGTTGTGGTCCACCAGGTCGAGCAGGCGGCCGGGCGTGGCCACCACCACGTCGGCGCCACCGCGCAAGCCCATCATCTGCGGGTTGATCGACACCCCGCCGAAGAGGCAGGCCACCTTCGGCGGCTGGGCCAGCACGGGGGCGAGGTCTCGCACCACGTCGGCCACCTGCGCGGCCAGTTCGCGCGTGGGCACAAGCACGAGCACGGTGGCATGGCGGGTGGTGGTGCGTGGCGTGGCGGCCAGCCGCTGCAGCAGCGGCAGCACGAACGCCGCGGTCTTGCCCGAGCCGGTGCGGGCTGCGGCGCGCACGTCGCGCCCGCGCAAAACCGCGGGAATGGCCGCGGCCTGCACGGGCGTGGGGTCGGTGTAGCCGCGGGCGGCGGCGGCGTCGGTGAGCGCGGGGGCCAGCCCGAGGGCGGCGAAGGTGAGGGGAGCGGTCATTCAGTCGCGCGTGGCCCGGCGGCGCACGCAGGCGATGTACTGGTCGCCGTCGGGCGGCATGCCGCTGCGCTGGGATTCCCACATCATCTGGCCGAGGCACTCCATCACCTCGTGCTGGGCCTCGTGCGGCGACCCGCGGCGCGCGGCCAGCAGTTCGTACGCCTGCTTGATGCCACGCGGCTGGTCGATGCTGACCTGCTCGCTGATGGACAGGTGCATGGACAGGTGCAGGAACGGGTTCTCGCGGCCCTGGTCGGGGTCGTAGACGGCGGCCACCGCCGCGTCCGCGTCGGCGAAGTCGGGGTGGTATTCGGGGTGATCCGCGATCCAGTCGGCGGCCAGCGCCTCGAGGGGGGTGACGGGGCTGCCGTCGCGGTGCTTGCGGTAGGCGTCGCAGAAAAAGCGGCGCACGTCGTGCTGGGAGGGGGCAAACATGATCCCGCGATTGTCGCCTGTCACGGACGTGAGGCTGTGGTCCCCAAGGAAAGTCCTGCGTGAACGATCGTGCGAATTGCCTCCTCCTCAGTCTCGCGCGCTCTCGCCCGTCACTGGCTCCGGGTGCTGGCTGTCGGTGTGCCAGCCGGCCCGCTTGTGCCGGGCGCCGGCCTCGGCGCGTTCCTTGGCCCACTGCTGCTCCAGCTGCTGGCGCCCCTTTTTCGCGACGGCGATCAGCTTGTTCTGGTCGCCCTGGTGCGGGGTCATTTCCTCCAGCAGGTCGATGGTGTGGCGGCGAAAGCGCAAGGCGAGGTTGCGGGCCTGGTGGCGCTCGAAGCCCATGAGTTCCAGCACTGAGCGGGCGCTCATCAGCGCGGAGTCGAGGGTTTCCCGTTCGATGAGGGTCACGCCCCGCTGTCGCAGGCCGTAGTAGTGCGTCACGTTGCGGGCGCGGGCCACCACGGTCAATTGCGGGAAGTTCTGGCGCACCACGTCCGCGGCCTTCAGGCTCTGCTCCACGTCGTCGATGGCGAGCACGATGATGCGCGCCTTGTCGGCCCCGGCGGTGCGCAGCAGGTCGAGCCGGGTGGCGTCGCCGTAGAACGCCTTCATGCCGAAGCGGCGCAGCGTTTCCACCTGGTCGGCATCGTGTTCCAGCACGGTGACGTCGATGCCGTTGGCGTTCAGCATCCGGCCCACCACCTGGCCGTACCGGCCGAAGCCCGCGATGATCACCGGCGCATCCTGGGGCTCGTTCAGCTCCGGCAACGTGTTGCGCGTGGCGCGTGTCAGGCGGGGGATCCACCAGCGGTCGGCGGCCACCAGCATCAGCGGCGTGAGCAGCATCGACACGGCCACGGCCGCCACGAGCAGCGACGAGGTGGGCGCGTCGATCACCCCGGCTTGCTGCGCGGACTGGAACACCACGAAACCGAACTCGCCGCCCTGGGCCAGCAGGATGATGAACACGGGACGCTCCGGGGCGGGCAGTGGCATGGTGCGCGCCATGCCCCACAGCACCAGGGCCTTGGCGAGCAGGAACCCCACCACGATGGCCGCGATCAGGCCGGGTCGGGCGATCACCACGGCGAAGTCCACGCTCATGCCCACGGCGATGAAAAAGAGCCCGAGCAACAGGCCCTTGAAGGGTTCGATGTCGGTCTCGAGTTCACGCCGGTACTCGCTTTCCGCGAGCAGCACACCGGCGAGGAAGGCGCCAAGCGCCATCGACAGGCCCACGGCCTGCATCAGCGAGGCGGTGGCCACCACCAGCAGCAGTGCGGCGGCCGTGAAGATCTCCGGCGTGGCGCTGCGGGCGATCCAGCGGAGTGCCGGGCGCAGCAGCAGCCGGCCGCCCAGCACGATGGCGAAGATCATGCCGAGGGCCTTGCCGGCGGCGAGCCAGCCGTTGCCGTCGTGCGGGGCGTCGGCAGCCGTCACCGCCAGCAGCGGCACCAGCGCGAGGATGGGAATGGCCGCGATGTCCTGCAACAGCGCCACGCTCAGCAGGCTCTGCCCGCCAGACGTGGACATCAGGTTGCGTTCGTTCAGCACCCCGAGGCCGATCGCGGTGGATGACAGCGCCAGGCCCAGCGAGACCACGAGCGACAGCTGCCATGGCACGCCGAACGCCAGTGCGATGGCCACGATCAGCGCCGCTGAACCGGCCAGCTGCGCCGTGCCCCAGCCGAAGATGGGCTTGCGCAGGGCCCACAGCCGGCGCGGTTCCAGTTCGAGGCCCACCAGGAACAGCATCAGCACCACGCCGAACTCGGCGAAGTGGAGCATGTCCTGCGGGTCGGTCACGAGACGCAGCCCCCACGGGCCGATGGCGATGCCGGCCACGAGGTACCCGATGATCGACCCCAACCCGAGTTTCCTGGCGACGGGCACCGCCAGCACCGCCGCGCTCAGGTAGACGAGCGTGCCCGACAGCCAGTTGCTGTGTTCCATCGTCATGCACCTTCCTGCAATGCCAGGCTCGGCCGGGCGTTGTCGGGCACTTCGCAGGCGACGCAGTCGGCGAGGTCCTCGATCTCGGGCCAGTCGGGGTAGGTGCGGAGGCGATCGGTCAGGACCCCGGCGTGCGCGTCGAGTTCGGCGGTGGTGACCCGGTGGGCGCCGTGCAGCACCAGGGGCGGCAGGAAACGCATGCCACACAGCACGGCCGTTTGCTCGTAGGGCGGCAGGAAGGCGTCGAAGTGGTACCGGTTGTAGTCGGCGGGCCGGTAGGAGCTTTCGGGGCCGCCGGTGGACGCCACGAGCCACAGGTCCTTGCCCTGCAGCGCATGCCCGCCGTGGCCGTAGGCCCAGCCGAAGCCGAGCACCTCGTCGACCCACAGCTTCATCAGCGGCGGCATGTGGTACCACTGGATCGGGTGCTGCCAGACCACGAGCCGGGCCTGGGCAAGCGCCCGTTGTTCGGCCGCGACGTCGATCAGGTAGTCGGGGTAGAGCGCGTACAGGTCGCGCACCTCGGTGCGGTCCACGGCGGTGGCGGCGGCCATCAGCGCCCGGTTCACCCTCGAGTGTTCGAGGTGCGGGTGGGCGGTCAGGACCAGGATGTCTGCGGGCATTGGTACAACTCTCGATGAATCTGCGGCAATCGGGGGCGTGGGCCCGCTAACATAACCCAACCGCAAACAGGCCCAGCCTGCAGGAGCGTCGCATGCCCGTGATCGTGGTGGCCAATCCGAAAGGTGGCGTGGGAAAAAGCACGCTGTCGACCAACCTCGCAGGCTGGTTCGCCGCGGCGGGGCATCCCGTCATGCTCGGCGACGTGGACCGCCAGCAGTCCACCCGCACGTGGCTGTCGTTGCGGCCCCCGAACCTGCCTGCCATCCAGGGCTGGGACGTCGACCAGGACGACGTCGTGCGCCCGCCCAAGGGCACCACCCACGTGGTGCTCGACACGCCGGCCGGCCTGCACGGCAAGCGGCTTGACGCCGTGATGAAACTCGCCGACAAGGTGCTCGTGCCGCTGCAGCCGAGCCTCTTCGACATCCACGCCACCCACGCGTTCGTGCGCGAGCTGCAAGCCCACCGCCGGGGTGGCAAGGTCAAGATCGGCCTCATCGGCAACCGCACCCGCGAGGGCACCATCTCGGCCGACCAGCTGCACAAGTTCCTCGAAACCCTCGACGTGCCGCTGGTGGCTTTCCTCCGCGACACCCAGAACTACGTGCACCTCGCCGCCCGCGGCCTCACGTTGTGGGACGTGGCACCTGGCAGGGTGCAGCGGGATGTAGAACAATGGGTATCCCTCACCGATTGGATCGAGACCGAATGAAGACCTTCGACAAGATCACCGATTTGGAATCCCTGGTAGGCCAGGAGCTGGGTGTCAGCGAGTGGATCGTCATCGACCAGGAGCGCATCAACCTGTTCGCCCAGGCCTCCGGCGACCACCAGTGGATCCACCTCGACGCCGAGCGCGCGTCCAACGGCCCGTTCGGCACCACCATCGCCCACGGTTTCCTGACGCTGAGCCTGCTGCCCGAGTTGACCGCCAACGCGTTCAAGGTGCTCGACACCAAGATGGGCGTGAACTACGGCCTGAACAAAGTGCGCTTTCCGGCGCCGGTGCCCGTCGACAGCCGCGTGCGCGGCCGCTTCAAGCTGCTGTCGTACGAGCCCCTGGAAGGTGGCGCCCAGCTCACGATCGAGGCCACGATGGAACGCGAGAACGGCATCAAGCCGGTGTGCGTGGCCGAATCGCTGTCCCGCCGATATTGGTAGGGCCCCCGCGTCGCTTCGCTCCTGCCCCCCGGGAAGGGGGCGCCACGGGTCACCCGGGGGACCCGGGCTCGCGTGTAGCTTGATCGGTCGCTTCGCTGCGCTCGCTCTCCTGGCGTTCGCGACTCGGGGCATTGCTCGCTGCGCGTCGCTCGCCCTCTTTTCCCTGGGGCCCCCTTAAGAGGGGCGCGGGAGGGGGGTTCTTCATCGTACGATCCGAGATCGTGGCATCGATCCGCCTGGAGATGAAGAATGAAAGTGCTGCTGGTTGATGACCACCCCCTGATCCTGTCCGCCCTGCAGACCGTGATCCAAGGTCTCGGTGACCACGTCACCGTGGTTGGCGTTGGCAGCGCGCGCGCCGCGCGCGAGACGCTGCAGGCCGACAGCGACTTCGACCTGGTGCTCCTCGACCTGCAACTGGGCGACGCCGACGGGTTCGACCTGCTGGTCGAGTTCCGCGCCGCCTACCCGGCGCTGCCGGTGGTGGTGGTGTCCGCGTCCGACCGGGCCAGCGACGTGATCCGGTCCATCGACCAGGGCGCCATGGGTTTCGTGCCCAAGCGGGCCTCGAACGACACGCTGTTCGAGGCGCTGCACATGGTCATGTCCGGTGGCATCTACGTGCCGCCCATGAACATCGGCGCCGAAAACGGCTTCACGCGGCTCGACAGCCGCAACGACCTCAACGTCGTGGGCCGCGAAGCGGCCGGCAGCGAATTCCAGCAGCAGCCCAGCCTGGCGTCGCTGGGCCTCACCCCGCGCCAGACCGACGTGCTCGCGCTGCTGCTGCAGGGCAACCCCAACAAGCTGATCGCCCGTGAGCTGGGCCTCTCGGTCGAAACCGTGAAGGACCACGTGGCCGCGGTGCTGCGGGCGCTCGGAGTCAGTTCCCGCACGCAGGCCGTCCTGGCCGTGAGCCAGATGAGCCAGAAGCACGGTGGATTCTCCACTTGGCGCAGCAGCACCTCCCGATGATGACGGCACCGTCCCCCACCGAACGCAATCCCCTCGCGGCTCCCACCCCGGCAGAGGCCGCTTCCGCCGCCGCTGAAAACGCCTCGGCACTGAAAACCTTGCTCGAAGACCAGGCCTCGGCCGAACGGGTCGAGAACATCTATTCGTACCTTCCCACCACCCAGGCCGCCACCGCCGCCGGGGCCGGCGTGGTGACGGTGCTGTACTGGGAGCACGTGCCCCACGCGGGGCTGCTCACCTGGCTGGGCCTGCTGGTGCTGCTGGGCCTGGCCCGCACCTTCATGTACCGGTCGTTCTGGCGCGAGCGCCCCACCGACCAGTCGCGGCTGCTGAAGTACTACCAGGGTTGGCGCTACAGCACGCTGGCCGCTGGCGTGCTGTGGGGGGCGGCCGCCTGGTTCTTCTACAAGTACGGCGGGGTCACCGAGAAGGTGGGCCTGATCCTCACCATCTACAGCTTCTGCATGGCCGCCATGCAGATCCTCTCGCCGCAGCACCACACGTTCTATGAGTTCTGCGTGCTGGCCCTCGTGCCGCTGGTGGTGAAGGTGGCCTGGCCCGGCACCTTCGAGGACCTGTTCCTCGCCGGCGTGCTGGTGTTCATCTTCGGCATCACCGTGTCGTTGAGCCGCCTGTACCGCAAGAACTTCGAGGGGCTCCTGCAGATCAAGGTGCGGGCCGACCAGCTGCTCGTGCAGCTGCGGGCCGAAAAGGCCGCGGCCGACCAGGCCCGCCAGGAGGCGGAGGTGGCCAACCGCGCCAAGACCCAGTTCTTTGCCGCGGCCAGCCATGACCTGCGCCAGCCACTCCATGCGATGGGCCTCTTTGCCGAAGCGCTGCGCCAGCGCAGCCACGACGAGGAAGTGACGAGCCTCGTGACCAGCATCAACGGCTCGGTCGATGCGCTCGAGGGCCTGTTCTCGGAACTGCTCGACATCACCAAGATCGACACCGGTGGCGTGGACGTCACACCCGAGCACTTCAACATCGGCGACATCTTCCGCAAGCTGCGCCTGCACTTCGAGCCCACCGCGTTCGAGAAGGGCTTGGCGTTGCGCTTCCGTGGCGAGAGTCACAACGTGTACGCCGACCCCACGCTGGTGGAGCGCATCCTGCGCAACCTCGTGTCGAACGCCATCCGCTACACCAACGACGGCAGCATCCTCGTGAGCTGCCGCCGCCGCAGCGGCCGCATGATCCTGCAGGTGTGGGACACGGGCGTGGGCATTCGTGAACGCGAGCAGACGCGCATCTTCGAAGAGTTCTACCAGGTGCCGCATACCGAGGTGCTCTCGCCGCAGCAGCGCAAGGGCCTCGGCCTCGGCCTGGCCATCGTCAAGCGCCTGTCCGACCTGATCAACGCGCCGCTGGACCTGCGCTCGCAACCGGGCCGGGGCACCGTGTTCTCGCTGACGCTGCCGCCGGGCAAGGCCCCGCGCACGCAGTCGCTGTCCGGCGTGGCCGGCAAGGCGCCGTTGGGCCTCACGCTCGACCAGAAGTTCATCGTGGTGGTCGAAGACGAACCGGCCGTGCGCGGTGGCCTCGAGGTGCTGCTCAAGGGGTGGGGTGCCACCGTGGCCACGTTCGAAACGGTGGAAGCCAGCCGCAACTGGGCGTCGGCTGCTGCACCGGACGTGAAGGCGCCTGACCTGCTGGTGGTGGACTACCGACTGGAGCATGGCAGCACCGGGCTCGATGCCATCCAGGCCCTGCGCGGGCGTTTCGGTCCGCAAGTGCCCGCCATCATGGTGACGGGCAGCACGATGAGCGGGTTGGAGGCCGATGCGCAGGCGCATGATTTCCACTTGCTGGTGAAGCCGGTGGTGCCCAACAAGCTTCGGGCCATGATTGGCTTCAAGCTCGGCGTGAGACGTTAGCCCCCCAGTCGCTTCGCTCCTGCCCCCGAGGGGCGCCCGCGGTCGCCCGGGGGACCCGGGCTCGGCGGTAGCTTGATCTGCGGCGTCGCTTCGCTCGCCTTCCTGGCGTTCGCGGTGCGGGGCGTTGCTCGCTTCGCTCGCTCGCCCAACATCACCTTGTCGTTCCGGCGAAGGCCGGGACCCATTGGGCCGGTGGGCCCCGACTTTCGTCGGGGTGAGTGCGCCCACGATGGCGCGTACCAGCGCGGTGCAAGTCCGCGTCGGGGTAAGTCACAGCCCCGAAGCCGAAGGTAACT
>NZ_LMDI01000018.1 GCF_001425785.1 Rhizobacter sp. Root1221
CAGTTGTATCGACGACGAAGGCAAGCCGCGCAAGCCTTCGCCGCCGCCAGTTGTATCGACGACGAAGGCAAGCCGCGCAAGCCTTCGCCGCCGCCCAACCGCCCCTGTTCAACTGAGGGGGAAATTATTCCGGACAGTAGTGGGCGAACGCCGGGATCTCCAGCGGTGGACGGGAACGCTGCTGTTCAGCGAGAAGGTGGAGATCCCGGCCTGCGCCGGGACGACAGGGCTGTGTGGGCAACCTCGGAGGTCGGGCGCCCACTGCCCGCGGGCGTCTCGCGAATCGAGTCGCACGCTCGCTCTTCGGATCGCGGCGCGACGCCGTGCCGAAATATCAGAAAGAGTGTTGACGGACTGGTAAAGACTATTTACCATCCGGCTTCAGTTCACCCAAACACACCCTCACCACCGCCCCAAGGATCCACCGTGCACCGCCCAGCCCACCTCCAACGCACCACACCCGCCCAGGGTTCGTTTGCGTTCGTGCGTGGCACGGACGGCAGCCGCCGCGGTGATGAGGATTGCCCGCTCCCGGGAGAGGGAAGCGCCTGACCGCGCACCCTCCACGCTCTGCTCGCAGAGGCCCGGCATCCGACAGGATCCGGGCCTTTTTGTTTTCCGCGGCAGCCGCGTGCCGCACCACTTCGGGTGTGTCCTCGCACTCCGTCATCGCCAGCCACCGGGTGTGGGCGGTGCGGGATGTGCGCGGCGCCACCGGCCCTCGTGCAGCGAGACACCACGTCCGACGGGACGACTCGCGCGGCGGGCACAGCCGAAGTGGTTTTTGTTCGAATGCCTCGTTAACTCAGTGGCCAGAGTGCCGACCTGTCTAGTCGGAAGCCGCGGGTTCGACTCCCGCACGAGGCGCCAGCATTTGATTCTGTCCCGTTAGCTCAGTTGGATCCAGAGCGCCGGTCTACGAAACCGGAGGTCGCACGTTCGAGTCGTGCACGGGGCGCCATGTTCACCGCGTTACCTGATCGCCCGCGAAAGGAGGGCCCCGTGTTATCCGACACCCACCAGCACGTGCTGCAACTCGACCTGCTCGGCACGCCACAGGCATGGATTTCCGTCGAACAGGCCGCGGTGCACCACGCGAGCGGCACTGTCGTGTGGGTGGACGGCGACGGCCCGCTGCGCACGCTGCGTGGCGGCTGGAACGCGGTCACCGGCCGGCAGTCGGCGATCGAGGTGTTCCCCATCATCGCGGTGGGCGGCCACTCGCGCATCAACCTGTTCGACGTGGCGCCCGCCGTGACCCGCCGCAAGCTGTTCCAGCGCGACCGGCACACGTGTGCCTATTGCAGCCAGCGGTTTGCCGACCGCGACCTGCAGTGCGAACACATCGTGCCGGCCAGCCGCGGCGGGCCGTGGTCGTGGATGAACCTGGTGGCCGCATGTGGCGCATGCAACGGCCGCAAGGCCGCGCGCACGCCGGCGGAGGCGGGCATGCCGCTCGTGTACCTGCCGTACGTGCCCAGCCGGTTCGAGGACTTCCTGCTGGCCGGCCGTTCGATCCGCGCGGACGTGCACGACTGGCTGGCGGTGCGCCTGCCAAAAGGATCGCGGTTGAACTGAACTTGCCGGCGACGGCAGACGTCGAAATGAGGAGAAGAGGGCATGAACCCCATCCAGCGGGTCACCGTGAAAAAGAACGAACGCGCACTGCTGCTGCGCAACGGCGAGTTCGACCGTGTGCTCGAACCGGGCCATCACTGGCTGTTCGCGCCGGTCGACCACCTCCGCGTCGAGGTGATCCCGCTCGAGCGCCTGGACCAGGCGCTCGCCGGGCGCCTGCCGCAGCGCTGACAAGGAGAAACGAGATGGAGCAGAACTGGATCGAAGAGACCACCCCCGGCGGCGTGCCGGTGAAGATGTGGACGCGGGGCGTGCCCGTCGAGGACGAGGCCCGGCGCCAACTGACCAATGCCGCGCGCCTGCCGGTGGTGTTCCACCACATCGCGGCGATGCCCGACGTGCATTTCGGCATCGGCGCCACCGTCGGGTCGGTGATCCCGACCGTGAGGGCGATCATCCCGGCCGCCGTGGGCGTGGACATCGGCTGCGGGATGATGGCGGCGAAGACCACGCTGCGGGCGGAAGACCTGCCCGACAACCTGGCCCCGCTGCGTTCGGCCATCGAACGCGCCGTGCCACACGGCCGCAAGCCGGGCGCCCGCGACCCCGGGGCGTGGCACAAGGTGCCGGGGTCGGTGAACTCGGCCTGGGCACAACTCGAACCCGAGTTCACCGAGCTGTGCCGCGACTACCCGAAGCTTGCGAAGACCAACCACCTGCAACACCTGGGCACGCTCGGGGGCGGCAACCACTTCGTCGAAGTGTGCCTCGACGAGGCGGGGTTCGTGTGGTTCATGCTGCACTCGGGTTCGCGTGGCGTGGGCAACTTCATCGGCTCGATGTTCATCGAACTCGCGAAGCAGGATGCGATGCGCAACAACGTGCACCTGCCCGACCGCGACCTCGCGTACTTCGAGGAGGGCGCGCGCTACTTCGGTGACTACGTGCGGGCGGTGGGCTGGGCGCAGAAGTTCGCGGCGCTGAACCGCGAGGTGATGATGAAACGCGTGATCGAGGCCGCGAAGACCGTGATCCGCAAGAACTTCCAGAGCCACGTCGAGGCGGTGAACTGCCACCACAACTACGTGCAGAAGGAACGCCACTTCGGCGAAGACGTGTACGTCACGCGCAAAGGTGCGGTGAGTGCCAAGGCCGGGCAACTCGGCATCATCCCGGGCAGCATGGGCGCGCGCAGCTACATCGTGCGCGGCAAGGGCAACCCGGAAAGCTTCGACAGCTGCTCGCATGGCGCCGGCCGGACGATGAGCCGTGGCGAGGCCAAGCGCCGCTTCACGCTGGCCGACCACCGCGCCGCCACCGAGGGCGTGGAGTGCCGCAAGGACAAGGACGTCATCGACGAAACACCCGCGGCCTACAAGGACATCGACGCCGTCATGGCCGCGCAGAACGACCTCGTGGACGTGGTGCACACGCTCAAGCAGGTGGTGTGCGTGAAGGGCTGATACCGACGGCCCAGCGCCGCGCCATGGCATGAACATGCGTTCACAGAGGCGTGGCCGGTGCGCAAAGGTCCCCCTTTGAGTGCCGCAGCGCAATCGAGGAATTCGCGGATGCGGGAAAGCTGGGGCGAGGCGCACCATTCGCGCGGTGAGTGACGCCCCCGACGATCCAGAACGCGTGTGCTGCCCGCTGCGCGCGGGGCTACTGCGCCGCCGTGGCCTTCTTGAAGGCCTCGATGAAGTCCGACACCGCCTGTTGCGAGCGAATGCCTTGTGGCAGCAGCGCCTTGACGTCCACGGGCACCTCGGGAAGCAGGGTGCGCACGTGCAGGCCGCCGCTCGATGCCGCCTGGGCCGTGAACGAGTCGATGATCGCCGGGCCGAACCCTTCCTCGGCCAGCACCATCGCGATGTGGTGCGTCTGCACCGTGATGCCCGGCTGAGGCTTCAGGCCCAGCCTGGCCCATTGGTCCGCGAGGATGATGCCGAGCGGGTCGCCCTCGTCGATGTGGATGAACGGCGTGCGCAACACCTCGGAGAACGTGATGGTCGTTCGGCGGTCGGTGCCGCGCGTGCCCGCGCGCGATACGCACACCAGGCGTCCGGTGGCGAGCTTCTCTTCGAGCAGCGCGGGGTGCGGCATGCTGCCGTAGACGATGCCCACGTCGGCCTCGTGCAGCGCCATCGCGCGTGCGATGTCGTTCGTGTGCAGGGTGCGGATGGACACCGCCATGTCGGGGTGCCGCCGCCGGAAGATCTGCAGCGCGTCGGGCAGTGCGCGCACGGCCAGCGACGGGACGATGAGGATGCGGAATGCCGTCTGCGCGCCGCTGCCGAGCGCGGTGGAGATACGGCGCACGGCCTCGAGCTGCGACATCAAACGCTGCACCTCGGGATACAGCGACTGCGCCTCGGCCGTGGGCACCAGCCGATTGCGCTGGCGCGTGAAGAGCGCGTAGCCCAACTGGATCTCCGCGTGTTGCAAGGTCTGGGTAACCGCCGATTGCGTGACGTGGAGAAGTCGGGCAGCCCCGCTCGCCGACCCCGTGAGCATCACGGCATGGAACGCTTCGATGTGCTTGAGACGCATGGTGGATGAACTCCTTCGAAATCAGCCGCAAGGGCCATGTATTAGTTCAGCTAATGGTATGTGCGTGAAACGGCTCACACAACGGAACGTGCAATTCGTACTATTTCTTTGCCCAGTCGATTGCACCTTCCGCACAAAGGAAACCCACCATGTCCTCGATCAACAAGCTCATTCCCCTGATCCTGACCGCTGTCGCCGGAGGCGTGCAAGCCCAGCAGCCATCGACCATCGACAAGGTCAAGGCCAGCGGCACCATCACGGTGGGTTACCGCGAATCCTCCATTCCCTTCTCCTACCTCGGCGGCGAGGGCGGCAAGCCGACGGGCTTCGGGTGGGACATCTGCGGAAAGATCGTGGAGCAGGTGAGGAAGGCCACGGGGCGCGCCGATCTGCAGGTGGCCACCCAGGCCCTCACGCCGCAGAACCGCATCCCGTTGATCCAGAACGGCACGGTCGATCTCGAATGCGGCTCGACGACCAACAACGTGGAGCGCGCCAAGCAGGTGGCCTTCGCCGTCAACTACTTCTACACCGGCACGCGCTTCCTGGTGAAGGCCGCATCCCCGGTCAAGGGCTATGCGGACTTGAAGGGCAAGAAGGTCGTGTCCACCACCGGCACCACCAACTTCATGGTGCTTCGCAAGCTCAACCACGAGCAATCGATCGGGTTCGACCTCGTGGCCTCGAAGGACCATGCGGAATCGGCACTGCTCGTGCAACAGGGCCGCGCCGATGCCTTCGGCATGGACGACATCCTGCTTTACGGGCTTCGCGCCAGTTCGGAGAAACCGGCGGATTGGTCGGTCGTGGGTGACCCGATCCAGGTGGAGCCGTACTCGATCATGCTGCGCAAGGACGACCCCGCGTTCAAGAAGCTGGTCGACGACACCGTGACTGGCCTGATGAAAAGCGGCGAGTTCGAAGTGCTCTACAAGAAGTGGTTCATGTCACCCATTCCCCCGCGCGGCATCAACCTCAACGCCCCGATGAGCAAGGAACTGCGGGACAACATCAAGTCGTTCTCCGACAAACCCGCGGCCTGAGCCTGCTTGAACGAATACCCCCATCCAGGACCACCATGTTGATCAAAGATGAACCGCGTCTCGTGCCCACCGTGGCCCGCACGCTGCCCTCCGTCAGCGAGAATTTCGGCGTGGTCGGTGTCCTGGGTGGCATGGGGCCCCTGGCCACCGTCGACTTCATGCGCAAGATGCTCGAGGCCACGCCAGCACACCGGGACCAGGAACACGTTCCGGTCGTCGTGAGCTGCATTCCCCAGGTGCCCGACCGCACCGAGGCGTTCCGCGGTGCCGGCGCCTCGCCGCTTGCCGCCATGCTCGAGAGCGGCCAGCGCCTCGTGGCCGCGGGTGTCGGCAGCATCGTCATCCCGTGCAACACGGCGCACTTGTGGTTCGATGAGCTCCAGGAGGCGATCGACCTGCCGATGCTGCACCTGGTCGACGCGGCCCTCGAAGAGGCGGTGAAGGTGGGTGGCGCGAACGGCCGCATCGGGCTGCTCGCGACCGAAGCGACACTGGCCTCCGGCCTGTACGTCAATCGCAGATCCCCGCGGCTGCCGGCCCACAAGGTGCAGTGGTTGCTGCCGACGGCAGGCGAGATCATGGAACTCGTCATGCCCGGGATCGCCGCCGTCAAGGCGGGCAAGCTCGAGATCGCCACGGAATTCCTCCGCGCGGCCGCCCGGTTGCTGCAGCAGCGCGGCGCCTCCGCGGTGGTGCTGGGATGCACCGAGATCCCCATCGTGCTTCACGCATCGAACGCCCCCCTGCCCGTGATCGATGCCACCGCGGCTTTGGCGCGCAAGGCAGTCATGTGGTCGATGGCATCAAGCTTGCAGGCCTGAACGACGAAACACCCGCATGGACCACCTGATGACCCACTCGAACCCAACGAACCGAACCAATCCCACGAACGCTCGCGAGGAACATGATTTCCTCGGCTCGATGCAGATCCCGCACTCAGCTTACTGGGGCATCCATGCGGCACGTGCGATGGAGAACTTCCCCATCAGCGGGCGCACCATCGGCGAATGTCCGGACCTCATCTGGGCGATGGCCCAGGTGAAGAAGGCCTCGGTCATCGCGAATGCCAAGCTGGGTGTCGTGAAACCCGAAATCGCCAAGGCCATCACGGCCGCGTGCGACGAAGTCATCGGCGGGGCATTGCACGAACACTTCGTGGTCGACGTGATCCAGGGCGGTGCCGGCACCAGCACCAACATGAATGCGAACGAGGTGATCGCGAACCGCGCGCTGGAACTCCTGAACGCGGAGAAGGGGCGCTACGACCTGATCCACCCGAACGACCACGTCAATGCCTCGCAGAGCACCAACGACGTGTACCCGACGGCCCTGCGCCTGGCGGCGTGGCGGGGCATCGACCATCTCCTGGTGGCGATGCGCGACTTGCGGGTCGCACTCGAAGGCAAGGCCGTGAAGTTCGCGGACGTGCTGAAGATCGGCCGCACGCAGTTGCAAGACGCCGTGCCGATGACCCTGGGCCAGGAGTTCCTGTCCTTCGCCATCATGATCGGCGAGGACGAGCTTCGCCTGAGCGAAGCGCGGCTCCTGATCACCGAGGTCAACCTGGGCGCCACCGCGATCGGCACCGGCATCAATGCGCCGGCGGGTTACTCGGCCACCGTCATCCCGTTGCTCGCGGAGATATCCGGCATCCCGGTGGTCAAGGCCGCCAACCTGATAGAGGCCACGCAAGACACGGGTGCCTTCGTGCAACTGTCCGGCGTGCTCAAGCGCGTGGCGTGCAAGCTGAGCAAGATCTGCAACGACCTGCGGCTCTTGTCGTCGGGGCCCCAGGCCGGCTTCGGCGAAATCTTCCTGCCGGCGCGGCAGGCCGGTTCGTCGATCATGCCGGGCAAGGTCAATCCCGTGATCCCCGAGGTGGTCAACCAGATCGCCTTCGAAGTCATCGGCAACGACATGACGATCACGATGGCCAGCGAGGGGGGGCAACTCCAGCTCAATGCCTTCGAGCCCATCATTGCCTGGTCGCTGCACAAGAGCATCATGCACCTGACACATGGGTGCCGCACCCTCCAGCACCACTGCATCGAAGGGATCGAGGCCAACAGGCCGCTCCTCGCGCGCCGTGTGGCCGAGTCCGTGACCCTCGTGACCGCGTTGAACCCGTTCATCGGTTATGAGAAGTCCGCCGCCATCGCGAAGCGTGTGCTGCGTCATGGCGGGACCATCGCGGATGCGGTGCAGGACATGGACCTGATGTCGGCATCGGATCTGGCCGCGCTGCTGGTTCCGGAACGGCTGACACAACCGGTGGCCGAACGCCAGGCCCGGCCTGCCGCCGACGTCGTCTGACCGTCGCGCGCCTGTTCGAAGGGGTGGCGTCATGCGCCAGTGCCTGGCCGCCGCCCCCACGAGTTGGCTGAGCAAGGCCGTCCAGGTTTTTCGTCTCGCGGCTAGCGCCACCGGAGGTTGACATGATGTTCCATGACATGCGGTCGCTGTGCGCAGCGACGTGCCTGGCTGCGCTCGCCTTTTCCGCGTGCGCGGGCCCCGTCCTCGACCGGATCAAGCAGACCGGCAAGGTGGTGATCGCCTACCGGGAGACCTCCGTGCCGTTCTCTTACCTGGCCCGGGCCGAAGGGCCGCCGGTCGGTTACGCGATCGACCTGTGCCAACGGCTGGTGCGGGCGGTCGCGAAGAAGCTCGAGATCGGGACCCTGCGGGTCGAGTACCTGCTGGTGGACAACGCCACGCGCATCTCCAGCGTGGTGGAGGGCCACGCGGACCTGGCGTGCGAGTCGACCACGAACACGGCCGAGCGCCGGGAGAAGGTGGCCTTCACGATTCCCCACTACGTCACCGGTGCGCGGATCGTGGTGCGTGCGGGCGACCCGTTCAATGGGCTGTCGGACTTTCGCGGCAGGAAGCTCGTGTCCACCACCGGGACGAACCCCATGAGGGCCCTGGACCAAGGCAACCGGCTCCACAACCAGGGCATCCTGGTGGGCGAAGTGGCCGATCACGCGCAGGGCATCCTCGCGGTGGAAACCGGCACCGCCGACGGCTTCCTGATGGACGAGGCGCTGCTCCACGGGATGGTCGCCGCCCGCCCCGACCCGTCGCGCCTGAAGATCGTGGGGCGGTACGTGACGGTCGAACCGCTGGCCATCGTGCTGCCCCGGGACGATGCCGCGTTCAAGCGCATCGTCGATGACGAGATGCGCCGGCTCATCCTGTCGGGAGAAGCCGCGGCGCTCCACGACCAATGGTTTCTCCAGCCCATCCCGCCCGGCGGCCGCAGCCTGCATCTCAAGATGCCCTACCTCCTCAAGGACTTCTGGAAGTACCCGACCGACTGGGTACCCAACTGACACGCACCAGCGGCAGGCGCCGCAACAGATTCTGTATTGCAGCAAGGAGATTGAATTGAGCGACTTCTGGGACTGGGGGGTTTTCCTGCGCGAGTATCAAAGCGGGAGCACCTATTTGAGTTGGTTGATGTCGGCGTGGGGGTGGACCCTCTCCGTCTCGGCCTGTGCGCTGGCCACCGGGTTGACACTCGGCACGCTGGCCGGCATCGCGCGCACGCTGCCGCACCGCGCGTTCGTCAGGCTGGGCGATGCCTGGTGCGAGCTGTTCCGCAACATCCCGTTGCTGGTCCAGGTCTTCCTCTGGTACTACGTGGTGCCGGTGGTGGTGCCCCCGTTGGCAGCCGTCCCCGGGTTCGCCATGGTGGTGCTTGCGATCGGTTTCTACACCTCCGCCCGGGTGGCCGACCAGGTCACTGCCGGACTCAAGGCGCTGCCGCGGTTCCAAGGCTTCGCCGGCCTCGCCTTGGGGCTCAGCCTCGCCCAGACCTACCGGTACGTGCTGCTCCCACGGGCCTTCCGGATCATCATCCCCCCGCTCACGAGTGAGGCGATGGCCGTCATCAAGAACTCGTCCGTCGCCTTTGCCGTGAGCATTCCCGAGCTGACGATGTTCGCGATGCAGGCGCAGGAGGAGACGTCCCGGGGCATCGAGGTGTACCTCGGCGTGACGGCGCTCTATTTCATCTCCGCCTTCTCGATCGGCCGCCTCACGCGATTCGTCGAAGGGCGCCTGCGCATTCCGGGCACGGTGGGAGGCAAGGCATGAACGTCGATTTCGCCTTCCTCACCTGGGACGTGATGGGCAGCTTCATTCTCAAGGGCCTCGCGTTTTCGGTGCAACTGACGCTGATCGCCATGGTGGGGGGCATTGCCCTCGGAACCGTCCTTGCGCTCATGCGCCTGTCGGGCCGCCCCTGGCTCGCGATCCCCGCCGGCGCCTATATCGACACGTTCCGGTCGGTGCCGCTCGTGATGGTCATCCTGTGGTTCTTCCTGCTGATCCCGTTGCTGGTGGGCCGGCCCATGGGGGCGGAACTGTCCGCGGTCATCACCTTCACCATCTTCGAAGCGGCCTACTACGCGGAGATCATGCGTGCCGGCATCCAGTCGGTGCCGGCCGCGCAGACGCACGCCGCGTACGCCGTGGGGATGAACTACCGGCAGTGCCTGCAGCTGGTGGTGCTGCCGCAGGCGTTCCGGAACATGCTTCCCGTGCTGCTCACCCAGACCGTCATCCTGTTCCAGGACACCTCGCTCGTCTACGCCATCGGTGCCTACGACCTGCTGAAGGGTTTCGGCGTGGCGGGCAAGAACTTCAACCGTCCGGTGGAGACCTACCTGGTCGCCGCCGTCGTGTACTTCGCCATCTGCTTCAGCCTGTCACTGCTCGTGCGTCGGCTGCAGCGCAAGATCCAGATCATCCGATAGGGGAGCCCGTTGTGATCGACATCCAGAATGTGAGCAAGTGGTATGGCAACTTCCAGGTCCTGGGCGATTGCTCGACCACGATCCGCAAGGGCGAGGTGGTGGTGGTCTGCGGCCCGTCGGGTTCCGGCAAGAGCACGCTGATCAAGACGGTCAACGCACTCGAGCCCTTCCAGAAGGGCGACATTGTCGTCGACGGGGTGAGTCTTTCCGACAAGAAGACCAGCCTGCCCAGCCTGCGGTCGCGCGTGGGAATGGTGTTCCAGCACTTCGAGCTGTTTCCTCACCTGAGCGTGACGGAGAACCTGATCCTGGCCCAGGTCAAGGTGCTTCGCCGCAACGTCGCGGAGGCCAAGCTCCGGGGCCACAAGATGCTCGAGCGTGTGGGGCTGATGGCGCACAAGGACAAGTATCCGGGCCAGCTGTCGGGCGGGCAGCAACAGCGTGTGGCCATCGCTCGCGCGCTGTCGATGGACCCCATCGTGATGCTGTTCGACGAACCCACGTCGGCGCTCGATCCGGAGATGGTGGGCGAGGTGCTCGACGTCATGATCCGCCTGGCCGAAGAAGGCATGACCATGATGTGCGTGACCCACGAGATGGGCTTTGCCAAGAAGGTCAGCAACCGGGTGATCTTCATGGACGCGGGACGCATCGTCGAGGACTGCACGAAGACCGAGTTCTTCGGCAGCCCCCACCAGCGCTCGCCGCGGGCGAAGGACTTCCTGTCGAAGATCCTGAACCACTGAGAAGGACCGAACGGATCCGCCGCCATCCCGGCGTTCGCCCACTACTGTCCGGGATAAATTCCCGTCGCCCCGGCACCCGCCGGGGCCCACTGGTGCCTTCGAGTCGAGCTTTCTCTCAGGCAAAGAGCGCCCCCGGGAGGAGGCCTCCTACGGGGGAACCCCGTGCGCTCGCTTCACCTCGTGCTTGAGGGCGCGCACATCGCTTGCGCCATGTGCGGCGTGCAAGTCTGGCGGCTCGAGAAACGAAGCCGTCACCCCGGCGCAGGCCGGGGTCTCCACCCTGGCCTGGCACGCCGGCGCTGGCACTTGTCTGGCGTTGCGCCGCGGCCCCTGAGGCTACTTCCCCGATGCCTGCTGGCAACGCTTCAACTGGGGAAATTGTTCCGGACAGCAGTGGGCGCACGCCGGGTGGTGGGGTGTTGGTCAGAATGCCGCCGCCAACCGCCTGCATTCGGCGTGGGCCAGGTCCATCGACCGGGCCACGCTGTCGGGTGGGGCCAGTGTCGGCCCGGAGGTCACCTCCACCACGTCGGTGATGCCGAGGAAACGCAGCCAGCGCCGCAGCGGTGGCTTCTGGAAGTCGGACCCGGCATCGACCGGTTCCACCGGGTAGTCACCGGCGCTCGAACAGATCAGCGCGGCCTTGCGTCCGGCCAGCAACCCTTCGTAGCCCGTGTCCCGCGACCAGCGCCAGTTCTGGCCCGGCAGCGTGACGACGTCCATGTAGTGTTTCAGCCGGTAGGGCAGGCCGAAGTTCCACATGGGGGTGCTGACCACCACCTTCGTGGCGCCGTTGAACGCGTGTGACAGCGCCACGGCCCGGGCCCACAGGGCCTGCTGGGCCGGTGTGGCCGCCTGTTCGCGCAACACCGCGAACTTCGCCGCGATCATCGTGTCGTCGAACTCGGGCAGGTCGAGCTGCCACACGTCGGCGGTTTTCACCGGCAGGCCGGGATGGTGCCGCTGGTGTTCCGCGAGGAAGGTGCGGGCCAGTTCGGTGGACCGCGACGTGGCCGACGGCGAGGCCTGGATGTGGAGCAGGTAGGTCATGACGAGGTGCTTTCAAGCATTTCAGGGTTCGACGGCACGCAGGCCCACGGTGCCGGCCACGATCAGCGCGATGCACAGCAGGCGCACGGCGGACACGGATTCGCCGAGCCACAACACCCCCACCAGGACGACGCCCACCGAACCGATGCCGGTCCAGATGGCATACGCCGGGCCGAGGGGCAGGTGGCCCAGTGCCTTGGTCAGCGCGAAGATGCTGGCCGCCGCGGCACCGATGGCGAGTGCAGACGGACCCGGCCGGGTCCACCCGTCGGACTGCTTCAGCGACAACGCCATCACCACCTCGATCAGCCCCGCTGCGATCAGGTAAACCCAGCCCATGTGCGCCTCCCAGGTATCGGACTGCCAACGATGGGGAGAACGATAATGACCGGGCCACCAAGTCACCAGTACGCACCTTTTGGTAACCAGGTCAATGAAACCCGCCGCCACGCAATCCGCCGCCGACGTGTACAGCGAGACCTGCCCGTCGCGCCGGGCGCTCGAACTGATCGCCAACAAGTGGGCGTTGCTGGTGGTCCCGGCGCTGCGGCGCGGACCGGTGCGCAACAACGAGTTGCTTCGCCAAGTGGGTGGCATCTCGCAGAAGATGCTCACGCAGACGCTGCGCGAGCTCGAACTCAACGGCCTCGTGGTGCGGTCCGACCACGGCACGGTGCCGCCGCGGGTCGACTACGCCCTCACCGAGCTGGGTGCCTCGCTCAGCAAGGCGCTGCTGGCGGTGGACCGCTGGGCCGAGGCGCACCACGACCAGCTGCGGCCGGCGAGCCGCCGCACCGGCCGCTGAGCTGGCGCGCCGGTTGGCCGAAGGCGGGGCATCATCGTGAACATGGACCTCGATTTCAAACCCGACCCCTCCGACAGCTCGCCGCTGTACGCCCAGCTTGCCCGCAAGCTCGAGCAGGCCATCCGCGACGGCATCTACCACGTCGACCAGGCCCTGCCCTCCGAGCGCACGCTGTCCGAATCGCTTGACCTGTCGCGGGTCACGGCCCGCAAAGCCATCGAACGGCTGGTCGAACAGGGTCTGGTGGTGCGCCGCCAGGGTTCCGGCAACTACATCGCGCCGCGCATCGAACAGCCGCTGTCGCGCCTGACCAGTTTCGCGGAACAGCTTCAGCAGCGTGGCTACACGCCGTCGTCGCGCTGGATCAACCGCACCACCACCGCACCGTCGCCCGACGAACAACTGCGCCTCGGCCTGTCATCCACCGCCCAGGTGGCACGCCTCGAGCGCCTGCGCCTGGCTGACTCCGTGGTCATGGCGTATGAGGTGAGCGTGTTGCCAGCCGCCTTGTTGCCCGACCCGCAGGCCGTGCAGAGTTCGCTGTATGAGCACCTGGCCCGTTCCGGCAATGCCCCGGTGCGTGCGCTGCAGCACCTGCGTGCCGTGAATGCCACGCCGCAGCTCGCGTCCCAGCTGGGTGTGGAGGTGGGCAAGGCGCTGCTTTACATCACGCGCCTCGGCTATCTCGCATCCGGCCTGGCCGTCGAACTCACCCATTCCTACTGCCACAGCGACTACTGCGACTTCGTCGCAGAAATGAGGCGCGAACCCTGAGCGGCATCTCCCGTTCCGTGGACGTGCGGCATCCGAATGGCTGATGCACACCACGTCGGGCGTGCAGCGTGCCGCGGCCATCGCCCGCAGCAGCGACCCGAGCCTCGTGGCGTACTTTGCGGGCGCCACCGCGTCGTCCGTCGCCCGCACGACCGAGCTGCAGAAGCTGATCGAACAGCACATGAACCTGCCGGACGAGGTGGCCCTGTTCGAGAAGGTGGGCAACCTGCGCAAGGACTACCTGGCTGCGCGCCAGACCGTGGGCGACCTGAAGAAGTCCGGTGACGCCGAGGGCGCCTCGAAGGCGTTTGCCGAACAGTTCGAGCCACGTTCGACGGCCTACCTCGCCGGCGTGAGGGAGCTGGTCGATTCGCAGCAGAAGCAGTCGGGCACGAAGCTCGTGCATGAAGCGGGCAGCACGATGGGCGAGATCGTCGCGAGCGTGCAGCGGGTGACGGACATCATCGGCGAGATCAGCGCCGCCGCTCACGAGCAGAGCATGGGCCTCGGGGCCGTCAACGGCGCGGTCAATGAACTCGACCAGATGACGCAGCAGAACGCGGCGCTGGTGGAGGAGTCGTCCGCCGCTGCGGAAAGCCTGAAGGACCAGGCGGTGAAGCTGTCGGGTGCCGTGGGCACGTTCAGGCTCGGGGCCTGATACCCGCGCGCCATGCGCGGGATCTGGCGCATCGCCCCGTACGCTGCCGGGGCGATGCGACCAGGCGAGATCAGAGCCGCACCCGATTCAGGAAGTCAAAGCCGACCCTCGCCGTACTCAAGGCACTTGTGCCAGCGTCGTCGCGTTCGACGATGTATTCGTGTTCCCCCGCCTTGCTGGCCGCGCGGAAGATGCGCGCGAAGTCGATGACCCCGGTGCCGAGGTCCGCGAACGCCGCCTTGTGGTCGACGAACCGCATGTCCTTGACGTGGAACTGGCGGATGCGGTCGCCCGCGTAGGCGATCAGTTGCACAGGGTCGCGGTGCGCGAACCACGCCCAGTACAGGTCGAGCTCGAAGTGCACGAACCGTGGATCCGTCTCTGCGAGCAGGATGTCGAAGCCGACCCGCGGCGTGTCGTCCTCGAGCCCGGCGAATTCCCAGGAGTGGTTGTGAAAGCCGAAGCGCAGGCCGGCGGCGCGGGCGATCGCGCCGGCGCGGTTGAGGTCCTCGGCATACCGCTGCCACGCCGCGACCGTCGTCAACCCCTTGATCTTCGTGAAGTCGCCATCGGCCGGAAAAGACGTGATCGGACTCAACGGCGTGACGATGTACTGCTGGCCCACGGCCACAGCGTCCGCGACCTGCTGATGCCAGGCGCTGTCATTCCAGGGCTGCGGGATCGCCTGATGCCCGGAGGTCGCGCGCAGGCCGGCCTGCTGTAGCGCTGCCCGGAACTCTGCCGCCGTCCGATTGCCGAAGCCGGCGTGCTCGACCTTGCGGTAGCCGATGGCGGCGAGGCCCTGCAGGGTGGCCTCGAGGCTCAGCCCGCGCAGCGTGTAGAGCTGAATGCTGATGCTCTCCCGCGGAATCGAGCGCCCGTGCCGATCGCCATCGTGGGCAAGGGCCGGCGTTGCCGACGCGCCCAAGAGCGTCGGCACTGCGGCCGCGGCCGCGGCCTTCAGGAAGGCCCGGCGTTTCTCTGGCCCGTTCTTGCCCTGGTCGCGTCTGCTCGAAACCACGGGGTCGTCATTTGCTTTGATCATGATTCTCAGATCTCCTTGTTTGACAGGGTTGCTGGTGGCGAATCGAATGATTGGTGCATTTCAATGTAATCCATTGCATTGACATGATTACCCGCACATACCCGGAGATTTTCTTTTGCGTCCTCGTGGCGATGTAACATCGACGCATCACGTTTCATGGGTGTTTCATGGTCGCAGTAGTGGATGTCGCGCGGGTGGCCGGGGTGTCCACGGCGACGGTTTCGCGCGTTCTCAATGGCCACCCGTCGGTGCGCGAGGAAACGCGCGAGCGGGTCGAAGCGGCGATGCGCTCGCTGAACTACCGCGTGACGGTCGCCGCCCGCTCGCTGCGCACCGCCCGCACGCGCATGGTCCTGGCGCTCGTGCCCGACTTCGCCAACCCCTACTACGCCGAGATCGTGCGAGGACTTGGCGCCTGCGCCCGCGAGAACGACTACGAGCTGCTGCTCTGCGACACGGGGCTGAGCGACGCCCGCGAGCGGATGGTCGCGCAGATGCTCAGCCGCCACTTCTACGATGGGGTGGTCAGCATGGATCCGTACACGACGCAGCAGATGGTCAGCGAAGAGGTTCGCTCGCTGCCCTGGGTGGCGTGTTCCGAGTTCGTGCCGGACGAGCGGATCCCGCACGTCAGCATTGACCACAGGCTGGCCGCGAAAGACGCCGTCCTGTACCTGCTCGCGAAAGGACACCGCCGCATCGCGCTGGTCAACAGCGACGAACGCTACCTGTACGCGCAGCAGCGCCGCGACGGCTATCGGGACGCCCTTCGCGAGGCAGGGCTGCAAGAGCGGTCCGACTACATCCAGATCGTCGGCGGCATCGACCACCCTCTGGGCGAACTGGCCGCGCGGCGGCTCCTTGCCCTCGAGCAGCCGCCGACCGCCGTGTTCGCGGTGTCCGACACGCTGGCGATCGGCGTGATCAAGGCGGCGCTCGCGTCGGGGCGGCAGGTGCCCGAGCATCTGGCGGTGGTCGGGTTCGACGACGTGCCGGTCGCCAGCATTTTCGAACCGTCGCTGACCACCATTGCCCAACCGAGGCGCGAGCTCGGCGAGCACGCGATGCGGCTGCTGCTGCGTCGCATCGCAGGCGAGTTGCCGCCGTCCATCACGCTGGCACACACGCTCGTGGTGCGGCGCTCTGCGTAGGTTCGGCGCTTTCGGTGCTTGACGTGGCCGCCTGTGCCATCTAGAACGTTCTAGTTCAGTCAACACAGCAGAGGAGGTTGCCATGCCTGTCATCTCGCCCCCCCGACTCGAACAACGGCCCCCGCGGCCGTACGCCGCGATCCGTGCTTCCGTGGCGATGTCCGAGATCCCCGCGTTGCTGCCACCGTTGTCGGGCGAGGTGCTCGCCTGGCTTGCCGCCCATGGCGAGGCCCCGGACGGCCCGGAGATGTGGCGCTACCTCGTGATCGACATGGCCGCCAAGCTCACCATCGAAGTGGGCTTCCCGGTGGCCAAGGTGCTGCCGGGCGACGACCGGGTCGTGACGGGCTCGCTGCCCGGGGGCACCTACGCGGTCACCTCGTTCCACGGCCACCCGCAGGGGTTGATGCGGGCCACCGCCGAGTTCCTGCAATGGGCGGATGCCGCCGGCGTGACCTGGGACAAACACGCCGAGGGCCAGGGCGAGGCCTGGCGGTCGCGCATCGAGTGGTACCTCAACGCCGAGTTCCCCGACATGGACAGCTGGGACACGGAACTGGCATTCCTGACCCGCTGACTCACTGGACGCGTGCGCCCAAGCGTCGAGCCATCCCTCTTTTGTCATCCCGGCGCAGGCCCACTGCTGTCCGGGGAAAATCTCGGGTCATCCCGGCGAACGCCGGGACCCACTGCGTCCAGGCGCCGCGACGTCCCGGTCATATCTGGCCTGATACCCTCCCGCCTCAACGCTTCTCTCGACAGCGTGAAAGTTTGGGCCCGCTGCAGGCGACACCTGCTCTGCATCACACGCTCGAGCCCGCCCGTCCAGTGGGTCCCGGCGTTCGCCGGGATGACAACGCTGCGATTGAGTCGACCCATCGGTGAATCGGCTGCACCATCGATGCCTGCTGGCAACGCAGCCATTCAGGTTGATTTTCCCCGGACAGCAGTGGGCGGCGAACGCCGGGATCTCCACCTTTTCGCGGAACAGCAGCGTTCCCGACCACCGCTGGAGATCCCGGCCTGCGCTCACTACAGTCCGGAATAATTTTCTCCGCTTGAAGCTTGGCCAGCAGGCATCGAGGACAAGCGCTTGGCGAGCACGAGACAACTCAATTTCCGAGCCGCCCATCAACGCTGTGAAGCGAGCGATACGACGCCAGACAAGTGCCAAGGCCGGCGTGCCTGGCCAGGGTGGAGGCCCCGGCCTTCGCCGGGGTGACACGGCTGTGCCCCGCAGCAACTTACCGTGTCAGCGCTTCACACCCGCCGCCGCCACGGCCAGCGCCGTCATGTTCACCACGCGCCGCACCGTCGACGACGGGGTCAGCACGTGCACCGGTGCAGCGGCCCCCAGCAGGATCGGGCCCACGGTGACGCCCTGGCCGCCGGTCATCTTCAACACGTTGAACAGGATGTTCGCGGCGTCGAGATTGGGCAGCACGAGCACGTTGGCCGAGCCGGTCAGCGTGGACGACGGCAGCGCCTTCAGCCGCATTTCCTCGCTGAGCGCGGCGTCACCGTGGATCTCGCCGTCGGCCTCGATGTCGGGGCAACGTTCGGCGAACAGGTCGCGGGCGGCACGCATCTTGAGCGCCGAGGCCCGCTTGCTGCTGCCGTACATCGAGTGCGACAGGAACGCCACCTTCGGGGGCAGGCCGAAGTACTGCACCTCCTCGACCGCCATCGCGGCGATGTCGGCCAGTTGCGCGGCATCGGGCTCGTCGTTGACGAACGTGTCGGCGATGAACAGCGTGTACTTGTCGAGCAGCAGCGCGTTCATCGCGGCGAACGTGCGGGCGCCCTTGCGCAGGCCGATGATGTCGCGCACGTGTTCGAAGTGCGCGTCGTAGCGGCCCACGAGGCCGCACAACATGCCGTCCGCATCCCCGAGGTGCACCATCAGCGCGGCGATCACGGTGTTGGAGCGGCGCACGATGGACTTCGCACCTTCCGGCGTGATGCCGTTGCGCCCGTTCAGGCGGTGGTAAGCCTCCCAGTACTGCTTGAACCGCACGTCGTCGGCCGGGTCCACCAGCTCGAAGTCGCGGCCCGCCTGCAGGCGCAGCCCGGCGCGCTCGATGCGCGACGTGATGATCTCGGGCCGGCCGATCAGGATGGGGCGCACGAGCTTTTCATCGAGCGCGATCTGCACGGCGCGCAGCACCCGTTCATCCTCGCCCTCGGCGTAGACCACCCGCTTCGGCATCGCACGCGCCGCGCGGAACACCGGCTGCATGATCATGCCGGTGTGGGTCACGAACCGGTTGAGCGATTCGCGGTAGGCCTCGATGTCGGCGATGGGGCGTGCGGCCACGCCGGATTCGGCGGCGGCCAGCGCCACGGCGGGGGCGATGCGCAGGATCAGCCGGGAGTCGAACGGCGTGGGGATGAAATAGTCGGGGCCGAACCGCAGTTCGCGGCCGTCGTACGCGGACGCCACCTCGGCGCTGATCTCGGCCTTGGCCAGCGCGGCGATCTCGCGCACGCACGCCACCTTCATCTCGTCGGTGATGCGCGTGGCACCGCAGTCGAGCGCACCGCGGAAGATGTACGGGAAACACAGGACGTTGTTGACCTGGTTCGGGTAGTCCGACCGGCCGGTGGCGATGAGGCAGTCGGGCCGCGCCATCTTGGCCAGTTCGGGGCGGATCTCGGGCTCGGGGTTCGCGAGCGCCAGGATCAGCGGGCGGTCGGCCATGGTCTTGACCATCTCGACCGTCATCACGCCGGGGGCCGAGCAGCCGAGGAACACGTCGGCGCCTCGCACCACGTCGGCCAGCGTGCGCGCATCGGTGCGTTGCACGTAGCGCTGCTTCGAGGCGTCGAGCTTGTCACCGCGCTGGTCGTGGATGACGCCCTTCGAGTCGCAGACGAACACGTTCTCGCGCGCCACACCGAGGGTCACCATCATGTCGAGGCACGCGATGGCCGCGGCACCCGCGCCCGACACGGCCACCTTGACCGACGCGATGTCCTTGCCCACGAGTTCCAGGCCGTTCAGCAATGCGGCGCTGGAGATGATGGCCGTGCCGTGCTGGTCGTCGTGGAAGACGGGAATCTTCATGCGCTCGCGCAACTGGCGCTCGATGTAGAAGCACTCGGGGGCCTTGATGTCCTCGAGGTTGACCCCGCCGAGCGTGGGCTCGAGCGACGCGATGATGTCGACGAGCTTGTCGGGGTCGCGTTCGGCCAGTTCGATGTCGAACACGTCGATGCCCGCGAACTTGCGGAACAGGCAGCCCTTGCCCTCCATCACCGGCTTGCCTGCCAGCGGCCCGATGTCACCGAGGCCCAGCACCGCGGTGCCGTTGGTCACCACCCCCACCAGGTTGGCGCGCGACGTGTAGTCGGCGGCGAGCGACGGGTCCTGCTCGATGGCCAGGCACGCATAGGCCACGCCCGGCGAGTAAGCGAGGGACAGGTCACGCTGGTTCGACAGCGGCTTCGTGGGCACCACCGCGATCTTGCCGCGCACGGGGCTGCGGTGGTATTCGAGCGCGGCATCGCGCAGTGCGGCTTCGGCGGGGGACAGCTCCAGGCTGCCTTTTTTGACGTCGGTCATCGGTTCTCTCCAGGGTGCAGCGGCGCGGGCGTGCGCGGCGGATACGGGAAACTTCGCGATGCCGGGGGTGTGGGCAAGGCCGCGGCGCGCGCTGGCTGGACTCGGGTCGCGAGGCCAGCCGGTGCGTCGTGGGGGGGGGGCGGATGGGCGTCGATTCTGTCACCAGTCTGCGCTTTGGAACACCCTGGCGCAACTCGGGTGCACGCTGTAACCTCGTGCGTCCGGCACCAGGCACGCGGATGGCGCCGATGGCTTCGGGTAGAGTGGCCGCTTCGGGCCGGAAATGCCGCATGAACCCCAGTCTCAATCCCCTGATCAGCCACCTCGAATGACGGTCCGCGCGCTCACGGTGTCGCTGAACCCGGCCATCGACCGCACCCTCTGGATCGACACCCTCGACGCCGGGGCGAGCCACATCGCCACGGCCGAACACATCCAGGCCGGCGGCAAGGGGTTCAACGTGGCGGCGGGCCTCGTGTCGCTCGGCGTGCCCGTCATCGCCTGCGGCTGGCTCGGCGCCCACAACGCGTCCCGCTTCGAGGCGGCGCTTGCCCAGCGTGGCATCGTCGACGCCATGGAACGGGTGCCCGGCGCCACGCGCGAGAACCTGCAGCTCACCGACGCGGCCCGCCAGCGGACCACCTCCATCGACCTGCCCGGCATCACCTTCGACACCGTGCTGCGCGACATCGCCGAAGCGGCGCTGCTGCACACGCTGCGCACCCGCCTCCAGCCTGGTGACTGGTGCCTGCTCACCGGCAGCCTGCCCCCGGGCATCGGCGCGGACACGCTGGTCCGCCTGGCCCATGCCGCCGCCGGCCGGGGCGCCCGCCTGGTGATCGACACCGGCGGCGAAGCCCTCGGCGCCGTGTTGCGGCACCTGGCGGACACCGCCATCCAACCGGTGTTTGTCAAACCCAACCGCACCGAACTCGAGGCGCTGGCCGGCCGGCCGCTGCCCACGCTGGCCGACGTGGTGGCCGCGGCGCGCGCCGTGGTGGCGCTCGGTGTGCCCCACGTGCTGGTGTCGCTCGGCGCCGACGGTGCCGTCGCCGTGTCCGCCCATGCCGCCTGGCACACGGTGGTGCCCGTGGTGCCGGTGTGCACCACGGTGGGGGCAGGGGATGCGGTGGTGGCCGGCACCGTGGCCGCGCTGATCGGCGGGGCCGCGTTTGCCGAGGCGGCGCGGTTCGGCCTCGCCTGTGCCGTGCGCCGGGTGCAGCAACGTCCTCCCGACCTCCCGGCGCGCGCGGTGCTCGACACCGCCGCCGCCACGCTCCAACCGGCCGCCTGGCCTGCTCCACGATGAAAAAGACCCTCAGCAAGACCACCCAGCTGTGCATGTCGCTGTCTGCCCGCCCGGGCAACTTCGGCACCCGCTTCCAGAACTTCCTGTACGACGCGCTCGACCTCGACTTCGTCTACAAGGCCTTCACCACCACCGACCTGCCGGCCGCCATCGGCGGCATCCGCGCGCTCGGCATCCGCGGCTGTGCGGTGTCGATGCCGTTCAAGGAGGCGGTGATCCCGCTGCTGGACGCGCTCGATCCGTCGGCGGGCGTGTTGCAGTCGGTCAACACCATCGTCAACGACGGCGGGTTCCTGCGCGGCTACAACACCGACTACCTCGCGGTGCGCCACCTGCTCGACGTGCACCAGGTGCCGCGCGACCTGCGTGTGGCCGTGCGGGGCAGCGGCGGCATGGCCAAGGCCGTCACGTGTGCCCTGCGCGACGCGGGGTTCACCACCGGCACGGTGGTGGCCCGCAACGAGGCCACCGGCCGCGCGCTGGCCACCACCTACGGCTATGGCTGGCAGCCCGACACGGCGGGCCTCGCGGCGGGCCTGGTCGTCAACGTCACCCCGATCGGCATGACCGGCGGTGACGAGTCGGGCGACCTGGCGTTCAGCCTCGGGCTGATCGAACGCGCCCACACGGTGTTCGACGTGGTGGCCATCCCGGTGGAGACCCCGCTGATCGTCGCAGCCCGTGCCGCCGGCAAACCGGTCATCACCGGCGGCGAAGTGATCGCGCTGCAGGCACTGGAACAGTTCGTGCTGTACACCGGCGTGCGCCCGGACCCCGACCTGGTGGCCGAGGCCGCCGCGTTCGCCCGCGCGGCTTGAGTCCCCCGTCCACGAAGGGGTGTGGCACGCGGGCCCGGTACACTTCGCCCCTTTGACGTGTTCCTCATGGCTGCACCTTCCAGCGGTTCCCCGTCCGCCCTCTTCGATCTGAAAAGCGCCGCGTTGACGGCGATGGCGTTGGTGCTGAAGTCCACCGACGTGAAGGCGCTCGCCTCCGCACTGGAAGAACGTTTCGGCAACACCCCCTCGTTGTTCGACCACGACCCGGTCGTGATCGACCTCCAGGCGGTGCGCGAGGCCACCGAGGCCATCGACTTCCAGGCGCTGGCCGCGCTGCTGCGCCAGCACCGCCTGCAACCCGTCGGGGTGCTGGGAGGCAGCGAAGAGCAGATGGCCCAGGCGCTGGCCGCCGGCCTCGGCGACACCCCGGCCCTCACGGTGGCGCCTCCCGCGCCGAAGGCGGCCGCACCGGAACCCGACCCCGTGCCCGCCGTCGTCGACGTGCCGCCGCCCGTGTGGCCGGTGATCCCGTCCGGTGCGCTGGTGGTCGACAAACCGCTGCGGTCGGGCCAGCAGGCCTATGCCAAGGGGCGCGACCTGGTGGTGCTCGCCGTCGTCAGCTTCGGCGCCGAGGTGATCGCCGACGGCAACATCCACGTCTACGCCCCCCTGCGCGGCCGAGCCATCGCCGGCGCGAAGGGGGACAGCAGCGCGCGCATCTTCAGCATCTGCATGGAGCCCCAGCTCGTGTCCATCGCCGGCACCTACCGCACCACCGAAACCGCGCTCCCGGCCGACGTGCTGGGCAAGCCGGCCCAGGTGCGGCTCGACGGCGAGCGGCTCGTGGTCGAGGCGCTGAAGCTCTGAGCCTCCGGGCCACAACCGAATTCAACCAACAAGGATCGACAAACCGATGGCCAAAATCGTCGTGGTGACCTCCGGCAAGGGAGGCGTGGGCAAGACCACCACCAGTGCGAGCTTTGCGTCCGGGCTGGCCCTGGCCGGACACAAGACCGCGGTGATCGACTTCGACGTCGGTCTTCGCAACCTCGACCTGATCATGGGGTGCGAACGCCGCGTGGTGTACGACCTGATCAACGTGATCCACAACGAGGCGAACCTGAACCAGGCGCTGATCAAGGACAAGCAGTGCGACAACCTGTTCGTGCTGGCGGCCTCGCAGACGCGTGACAAGGACGCCCTCACGCAAGACGGCGTGGAACGCGTGCTCAAGGAACTGGCCGAGATGGGGTTCGCGTACATCGTGTGCGACTCCCCGGCCGGCATCGAGACCGGCGCCCTGATGGCCATGCACTTCGCCGACGAGGCGCTCATCGTCACGAACCCCGAGGTGTCGTCGGTGCGCGACTCGGACCGCATCCTCGGCATGCTGTCGTCGAAGACGAAGCGGGCCATCGAGGGCCTGGACCCGATCAAGGAACACCTGCTGATCACCCGCTACAACCCGAGCCGGGTGGTGGGCGGGCAGATGCTGTCCCTCGAGGACATCCAGGAGATCCTGCGCACGCCGCTGATCGGTGTGGTGCCCGAGTCCGAGACCGTGCTGGATGCGTCGAACCAGGGCCTGCCCGCGGTGCACCTGGCCGGCACGGACGTGTCGGAGGCCTACAAGGATGTGGTGGCGAGGTTCCTCGGCGAGGAACGTCCGATGCGGTTTGTCGATGCCGAGAAGCCGGGCTTCTTCAAGCGTCTGTTCGGTGGGAGGTAAAAAGCGATGTCCTTTCTCTCATTCCTTCTCGGGGAGAAAAAGAAGACCGCCAGCGTGGCCAAGGAACGCTTGCAGATCATCCTCGCGCACGAGCGCAGTGGCCGATCGGGGCCTTCCGACTACCTGCCCCAGCTCCAGCGCGAGCTGGTGGCCGTGATCTCGAAGTACGTGTCCATCCGGCCGGAAGACATCCGGGTGAACCTTGAACGCACGGACAACCTGGAAGTGCTCGACATCAAGATCGAGCTCCCCGAAGCGGCTAGATAAGGCCCCCCAGTCGGCTTTCGCCTCCTGCCCCCGGGGGGCGACCCCGGGTCGGCCGGCGGAGCCGGTCCTCGCGGGTGGCTTGATCTCGCGCTTCGCTTCGCTTGCTTGATGTCGCGGGGCCCGGATCGACCGGGCCCCGCGACGTGCGGCAATTTGCCGCATCTTCGGCCGTTCTCCTTCGTTCTCCTTCGTTCGCATTCGGTGCCCCGCCAGATAATGGGTTGGACACGGCTCCGCCCTGCAGGGGCCCTGCGAACCGGGGAAGGGGAGTTGGATGTGGAGCGTTTTGCGGTATGCCGTGCTGTTGTGCGGCAGCCTGTGGTGGGCGCCGGGGGCGTTTGCCGCCCGCGCGCCGTTGGGCCAGGCGCCGGTGCCCGCGTGGGTGGTGTCCGTGCCGGCCCCCGCCGCGCCTGCTGCGTCGGCCGGGCAGGCCACCGGCGGGGTGCAGTACCTGTTGAGCGACACGCAGGTGCGTGTCGACGGGGGTGACCGGGTCACCTACCGCCACATGGTCTCGAAGGCCCTCGACACGAATGGTGTCGAGTCGATCGCCAACCTCGAGTTCGGGTTCGACCCCACGTACCAGACGCTGACGCTGCACACGATCGACGTGCACCGCGGTGACCGCACGATCTCCAAGCTCCGGACCGCCCACGTGCGGATACTGCAGCGCGAGACCGACATGGAGCAGCTGGTGTTCGATGGCCGGCGCACTGCCAGCGTGGTGCTCGACGACGTGCGGGCCGGGGACGTCGTCGAGTACGCCTACAGCTTGCGCGGCACCAACCCCGTGTTCGGCGGCCGGCAGTTCGGCGGGTTCGACATGCAGTGGTCGGTGCCGGTGGCGCGTGTCCACGCACGGCTGCTGTGGCCTCGCCAGCGCACGCTGCACCTGCGGCCGTCCAACGGGGCGCCGGCGCCCACGGTGCACGACGACAGCACCCACCGCGACCACCGCTGGGACACCGTGGCCGTGGCCGGCCTGAAGGTCGAATCCAATGCGCCGGGCTGGCACGACCCCTACCGCCATGTCCAATGGAGCGAGTTCGGCGACTGGGCCGCGGTGGTGGACTGGGCGCTGCCGCTGTACCGGCTGCCCGCCACGCCGGGCCCCAAGGTGCGGGCCGAGATCGACCGCATCGCCGCGTCGCACGCCGAACCGGCCGAGCGCCTGCTGGCCGCCTTGCGGTTCGTGCAGCGGGAGGTGCGGTACCTCGGGGTGGAGGCGGGGGTGGGATCGCACGCGCCGAACGCGCCGGAGGTGGTTCTCGGCCGCCGCTTCGGCGATTGCAAGGACAAGACGCAACTGACCCTCGCGCTGCTGCGCGGCCTGGGCATCGAGGCGTCACCGGCGCTCGTGAACACATCGAACGGCCGGGGCATCGAACGCCGGCAGGCGTCGCCGGGGGCGTTCAACCACGTGCTGGTGCAGGCCCGCCTGGACGGGAAGACCTACTGGCTCGACCCGACCCGCGCGCTGCAGCAAGGAGACCTGGCCCACGTGGTGCAGTCCGACCATGGCGTGGCGCTGGTCGTGGCACCGGGTTCGCAGGGCCTCGTGCCGATGGCCGGCGACGCGGCGAAGCTGCAGCAGCGCGACACCCGTGCCGTGATCGATTCGCGGGCCGGGTACGACCAGCCGGTGCTGTTCACCGTCACCACGGTGGCCAGTGGCGCCACCGCCGAGCGCATCCGCGGCGCGTTGCAGGCGGACGGCCGCGAGTCGCTGCAGCAGGAGTACGTGAACTACTACGCGCGGTTCTACCGCGGCATCGAACGCACCGCGCCGCTCGGGGTGGACGACAACCCGGCCGCCAACCGCATCACGGTGACCGAACACTACCGGATCAAGGACTTCTGGCAACCGTCCGGTGCCGGGCAGCGCGTGGAGGCCGCGGTGGAAAGCCCGGAGGTGTTCGACATGCTGCGCCGGCCCAACGACCTGGTGCGCCAGTCGCCGCTCGGGCTGTCGCATCCCACCGCGCTGACCAACGTGACGGAGGTGATGCTGCCGGGCAGTCCGCAGGGCAAGGACGGCCGGGTGGCGGTGGACGACCCGGCCTTCCGGTTCGAACGGCTCAAGGAGTGGCAGGGCGCCACCGTGCGGCTCACGGACCGGTACACGTCGCTGGCGGACCACGTGGCTGCAGGCGACGTGGGACGTTACGCCGACAACCTGCAGAAGGCCCGCGAGGGCATGAACTATTCGCTGTTCCACGATCCCGCCGACCGGGCCGCTGCGGCGGCTCCCGCCGCGCCTGCACCGGCCGCCGACCCGCGGCCGGTGGCCGGTGAACCGCACTGGCTGCCCGCGGTGGCCATCACGCTGGCCCTGATGGGTTGCGCCGTGGGCGCCTGGCGGCTCTTCGGCTGGGACCCGGCGCCCGGTGTCCGCGCCGACCGCGCGGGCGCAGCGCGGGGCCTGGGCGGTTGGCTGATCCTGCTGCCGATCGGCCTGCTGGGAGCGATCGTGCACGTGGTCAAGGCGATGTGGGAAACCTGGCCCGCGGCCACCCTGCCGCGGTGGCACGAGATCACCGTGGCTGGCAGCCCCGACTACCACCCGCTGTGGGCGGCCGTGGTCACCGGCTCGCTGGTGCTGAACATCGTGTCGCTGTCCGGCGCCGTGTTGGTGCTGGTGCTGTACTTCGGCAAGCGCAGCAGCCTGCCGCGTGTGTTCACCGGCTTTGCGGTGCTGGGCATCGCCGTGGCGATCACGGACCACGTGGTGGCGTCCGCGATCCCCGCGGCCGCGGCCCAGCTGCCGGCCGGCGCGGTGGCGACCCTCGTGCGGCAGGTGATCGTGTCGATGCTGTGGATCGCGTACTTCGCGCGGTCCACGCGCGTGGCCAACACGTTCGTGCAGCGCCGCCAGCCAGCGCCGCCCGCGGACGTGGGGGACACGATGCCGATGCCCGCCCGGGTCTGACCGGCCCGAGGGGGTCAGGACGCCGTGCCGGGCTCGCCCTCGAAGTCCATCAGGACGCTGGCGAGTTCGAGGGCACGCCACAGGTGCGGCGGCATCTCCATGATCTTTTCGGGGGTGCGGGCCCGCGCGGTCCACGCGCGGATTTCGCGGTGTTGGTGGGGGGTCAACAGGTTCAGCGACAGCATCACGTCGAGCGTCTGCATCGGGGCCTCCCTTCCGGATGGCCAACGGGCCACCCCGTGGCAACCACTATCTCATGGCCCGCATCGCCCGTGTGTGTCAGGGCGTACGAAACCCCGGCGCCCGGGGCTTCGATCACGAACCGGTGACCCGGTTCAGGTGGACAGGAACGCCACGCCGAACTGGCCGCCGTCACGCTCGATGGCCAGCAAGCGGTCGATGTTGGGGTGTTTGCCGGGGTTCGCGCGGGCGTCCGCCGTGTGCTCGGCGTACAGCGCGAGGCCTTCGCGGGCGGCATCGGCGTTGATGCTGCCGAAGCGCTGCGTCAGTGCGTGGTACACGGCCACCGAACCTGCCTGGCCTGGCTTGTTCTCGAGCGTTGCCGCCAGCTGGCCGCGGGCATCGAAGAGTTGCAGGCCGGCCAGGTGGGTGATCGGGGGGAGTTGCTTCAGGTTGTCGGCGAAGGCCATGGCAAGAGGGGCAGGTGTCGGAACAGCCTGCATTTTCGGTCAGATCGCCGTGGCGTGGGTCCTGCGGAGCACCTCGACCACCTCGTCGAGCAGGTCCACCATGTCGACCGGCTTGGCGATGTGGGTGGCAAACCCGCTGGCGAGCGCGCGGGCCCGGTCTTCCGGGCCGGCGAGCGCGGTGAGGGCAATGGCGGGGATGTCGCCGCCCGCCTCCGGGCCGAGCGCCCGGATGCGGCGCAGCAACGCGTAGCCGTCCTCGTCGGGCATGCCGATGTCGCTGATCAGCAGGTGAGGGTGGTGCGACGTCACGAGTTCGATCGCTGCGGCACTCGTCCCCACTGCATAGACAACGGCCCCGCAGTTCTCGAGTTCGTGCTGCAGCAGCTCGTTGAGGTCGGGTTCGTCGTCCACGACCAGGATGCGCAGGCCCGACAGGTCATGGCCTGCCGCAGCACACGGCGTTTCCACGGCGTCCGGCCCGGTGGTGGCGGACGGGCTGTCAAGCAGGTCGCCGGTACAGGCCGGCAGCCTGATCGTGAAACAGGCCCCGCGGCCGGGCCCGTCGCTGCGCGCCTCGACCGTGCCCCTGTGCAGCTCGACGAGGTTCTTGACGATGGACAAGCCGAGCCCGAGGCCCCCGTGCATCCGGGTGGTGGACGCATCGCTCTGGCGGAAGCGGTCGAACACGAAAGGCAGGAAGGCCGCGGAGATGCCCTGGCCGCTGTCTTCCACGACCAGCGCCACCTCGTCATTCGTGGCCGCCAGGCGCACCGTCACGCGGCCATCGGCTGGCGTGAACTTGAACGCGTTCGACAGCAGGTTCCACACGACCTGCTGCAGGCGGTTGGCGTCGCCCCGCACGAGCGGAACCGTACCGCTGCGCTGCACGACCACCGACAGCCGCTTGGCCTGTGCCGTGGGCTCGAGCGACGCCAGCACGGTGTCGGTCAGCGTGCCCAGGTCGAGCAGGTCCACGTCCAGCCGCACCTTGCCCGAGATGATGCGGCTCATGTCGAGCAGGTCGTCGATCAGGCGGGCCTGCGTGCGCGCGTTGCGTTCGATGGTGTCGACGGCGCGCGCGATCTCCGGGGTGCTCGTGGCCGACCGCCGCAGCACGCTGGTCCAGCCGATGATGGCCGCGAGCGGCGTGCGCAACTCGTGGGAGAGGGTGGCGAGGAACTCGTCCTTCATGCGGCTCGCACGTTCCGCATCGCGCCGGGCCAGGCGTTCCGCGGCCAACAGTTCTTCCCGTTGAACCTCCAGCGCCTTCTGCGCGCTGATGTCGATCGTGATGCCGTCGAACCGCGTGGCCGGCTGGCCGGCCGGGCCGTAGGCCATGCCCTTGGCCCGCAGCCAGCGCCATTGACCGTCGGGGGACACCGTGCGGAACTCGATGTCGAACGGTTCGCGGCGGTCGACGGCGTCGTCCATGCCGTTGCGCAAGCGCTGCCGGTCCTCGGGGTGCACGATGGCGCGGAAGTCGTCGATGCTGATCGAACCCGGCCCGTCCTGGCCCAGCCAGAAGTGCGTGCGGCATGTGGCATTCCATTCGACCTCGGTGGTGGGCACCGGGCAGTGGAACGTGCCCAGCTGGGCGGCTGACTGCGCAAATGCGAACGTCTCCGTCGCCTGGCGGGTGGCCTCCTTCGCACGCCGCGCGGCCTCGGACAGCCGTGCGGTTTCCGTGGCCGCGAGGCGCTGTTCCCCCAGGTGGCGCCGGGTCTCGTATTGCCGGTAGCGACCCCGAAGCGCCGACCGCGCGGCGCTCGACAGGCTCTCCGCGTGTAGCGGCCGTTCCAGCAGCACGACGTTGCCCAGCTGTTCGAGTGTCGCGCGCGCGCGCGCGGGGTTTGCGCCGCCGTGTTTGCCCGCCAACACCACGAGTGGCAGGTCGGACCACGGCGGCTGCGCAGCCAGGCAGACCTGGAGCGCGGTCAGCACGGGGCCGGTCAGGGCTTCCTCGGTGATGAACACCGTGCCCGCCCCTTCGTCGAGTGCGGCCACCAGCGCGCCCGGCGTGGGCACATTGACCGTGGCGAGGCCGGCCTGGGCCAGCACCTGCTGGATCACCGCGGCATCCCGTCCCCACGGGGCGAGCACCAGCACGCGTGTTTCGGCATCCGTCATGGGCCCGCCTGTGATGCAGCCCCTGTCAAGGGCCGCTTGGGCAAGGGTGTGTCGCTGCGGCAGGAGGGCAGTTCGCCGAGGATGCCTTCGACGTCGTAGAGCGTTTCGCTGATGTGAACCCCTTGGGCACCCACCAACTGGAACTCGCGGATCGTGCGTTCGTGCGGCGCCACGCGGCTCTTCACGCACGACACCGCCGACCTCACCCGGCCCGCCACTTCGAAGAACCGGAACGTCACGATCACGTCGCTCAAGTAGCTCAGATCGACGTCCGTCCTGATCTCGCCCAGCAGGCCGTGTTGTCCGAGCAGCACCAGCGTCACCACGCCCTGCTGGTTCAGGTACGTGAGCAACTCGTGCACATGCAGCAGCAGGAACGCCTGGCCGGGCATCGCCTGGATGTACGCGTTCAGGCTGTCGATCACGACGAAACGCGACTTGTGCTGCTGCACCGCGGAGACCGTCCGCGCGGCGAACTCGCCGGGCGACATCTCGGCGGGGTCGATCTGCACCAGCTCGAGCAAGCCTGAGTCGAGGTGGGGGTGCAGGTTCATGCCGAGCTGGCGGCTGCGTTCGATCAGCGTGGCCACGCCTTCGTCGAACAGGAAGTAGCTGGACGGGATGCCGGCGGCCAGCGCGGCCAGCATGCAACTCACCGCCGTGGTGGTCTTGCCAATGCCCGACGGGCCGGTGAGCAGCGTGTTGGTGCCGGGGAACAGCCCGCCACCGAGCAGGGTGTCGAGCTCGGCCGAGCCGGTGCCGTTGGGGGCGGACGCAAAATCCCGGTGGTGGTTGGCTGCCACGAGGCGCGGGTACACGTGCAGCCCTCCGGTGGTGAGCCGGAAGTCGTGCGAACCGCCCTGGTACGAGATGCCCCGCATCTTGACGACCCTCAGGCGGCGCCGTTCGATGCCGAATTCCTGCTCGTTCTGCGAGAGGCTGATGACCCCGTGGGCGATGCTGTGCAGCTGGGCATCCCCTTCGTGGGTGGTTTTGTCGTCGAGCAGCAGCACCGTGCACTGCCGCTGCGAGAAGAAGTGTTTCAGCGCGAGGATCTGGCGGCGGTAGCGCAGCGGTTCGTCGGCCAGCAGCCGCATCTCCGAGAGGCTGTCGAACACCACCCGCACCGGGTTCAGGGTCTCGACGATCTCCACCACCCGCTTGATCGTCTCGCCGAGTTCGATCTCGGACGGCAACAGCACCGACTGCTTCTCATCGGGCGCCAGCCGCAGCTCGCCGATCAGTTCGTACAGTTCGATGCCATCGAGTGTCCACCCGTGCGAGGCCACGACGGTGCGAAGCTCCGGCGCGGTCTCGGACAGCGTGATGTACAGGCCCACCTCGTTACGTGCCGCCCCTGCGCGCAGGAACTGCAGCGCGAGCGTGGTCTTGCCGGTGCCGGGAGAGCCCTCCACCAGGTAGACGCAGCCGCTCGCCAGCCCGCCGCCGAGGATGGCGTCGAGCCCGGTGACGCCGGTGGAGACGCGCGGGGGCAGGTCGCGGGAGTACATGGCAGGCGCGTTCACTTCATCCGCACTTCGCCGTGTTCGCCGAGGTTCGTGGGCGGCTTGCCGGTGACGGCGGCCTTGGCGATCTTCAGCAACTGCACGAGTTTGCTGTCCTTCACGTCCCAGTAGTTGGCATGGGTGATGCGCACTTCCAGCAGCGCGAGGTCGGGGTCGGTCACGCCGCCGGGAAACCAGGCCTCGGTGGCCTTGGTCCATAGCGCTTCTTTCTTGGCGGGGTCCTCGACCACAGCGGCGTCGCCCGAGACCGAGACATAGCTGTCGTCACTCGGGTCGGCGTAGACGACGTTGACCTGCGGTTGCGCCGCAATGTCGGCCACCGTGTCGCTGCGGCGCGAGACGAAGAACCAGAGGCTCGAGTGTTCGTCCAGCTCGGAGTTCTGCGTGGTGAGCGGGCGGGAATGCAGGTGCCCGTTGCTGTGCCTGGTGGTGAACATCGCGAACTTGATGTCCTCGATCAGTTCCCACAGCAGGTCGCGTTCGTTGGTGGTCTTGGCCATGGCAGTGCCTTTCGGAGGGGGCGTGGCGGCGGCGCCACGTGGTCCTGCCATTGCAACAGCCGCGGCGGGCGTGCCCTGTCAGGCTGCTACGGAAGGGGTTGTAGGACGCGGCCGGTTGCTCAACCCTGCCACACGCCCCAGCCCTTTTCCCGCAGTGCAATGCCGAGTTCGACCTCCATCTCGCAGGCGCCGTGGTACGGCATCGGGTTGTACACGTCGTAGAGGTGGGGCAGCAGCCGCAGCCCGTGTTCGAGCACGTAGCGGTTGGCCTGGATGCCGGCCTTGTGGCGGTCGAACCGCAGGTCGGGGTCGAGCCCGGTCATTCCCACGTAGACGAACGGCTTGCCCAGGTCGTAACCGGGGTTTGCCTTTCGGAAACGGGCGTGGTTCCACACCGTGTCGGCGAGTTCGACGACGTACACGTTGTAGTGATGACGGGAGTTGCGGCGCATCGGTTGCCAATTGTGACGGCAGCCAAGCGCGTGAATTGCGCCACATCCACCCCGCTGATTGCCCGAGCACGGGGGCCATCGGCCGACTACAGTGCGTTTGCCAGCCCGACATGGAAGTAACATGGACCACGATTCACCTGTCCTCGATTCCGACACCCTGCGCCAGCAGCTGATGTCCCACCTGCCGATGCAGCGCATCAAGGCCCTGCACGTCTTCGAAGTGGAACCCGCCAACGGCGCCACCCCGGAGCACGTGGCCGCCGCTGCTGCCGCCGCCCGTTTTGCCGCCCGCGGCATCCCGTTCTACTCCGCCCAGGACACCTCGTACCTCGCGTGGGTCGACAAGGCCGTCACCCTGTGGCAACGCGTGCAGGACACCGTCGCATTCGCGCCGGCGGTTCCCAAGTTCGCGCGCACCGGCGCTGCCCGGCACGCCTGACGCCCCGGCTTCCTACAATGGGGGCCCTTCGCAGGTCCCCATGCACGACAACGACGCCCCCGATACCGACCCCACCGGCCGCTTCCTCGCGCTGGTGGCGGCCAGCCTGGCCGAGGCGCGCCTGTCGCGACTCGTGCTCTCGAAACACCGCGGGCCCGATGCCACGCTGAACCGCGTGGTGGTGCGCCCCATCGTGCTCAAGGGGCAGCTGCACCTGTCGTTCGTGGCCAGCCACACGACGAAGGACCTCACCCACAACCTGCTCCCCGACGACGGCATCGCCCACCTGCGCACGCTGATCGACGGGCACTTCTCGCACGCGAACCTGCTCACGTCCACCGAGGACGTGCAGCTGCTCGTGAGCCGCAAGGGCAAGTGCACGCTGCTGCGCAAGCCTGTGCGCGGCGATGCGCCCGTGGCCGCGCCGGCCACCCACGACCGCGAGAAGAAGCGGTGGGTGTCGATCGAACGGCCCTTCCTGGTCGAGCTGGGCGTGGCTGACGCGCAGCACCAGCTCATCCCGTCGATGTCGCGCAAGTGGAAGCAGATCAACAAGTTCGTCGAGGTGCTCGACGGCGCGTTGGCCGCGTCACCGCTGGCGGCCACCGACACCGCCCGGCCGCTGCACGTGGTGGACTTCGGGTCGGGCAAGGGCTACCTCACGTTTGCGGTGCATGACCACCTGCAGCGCACGCTGGGCCGCAACGCGCGGGTCACGGGCGTGGAGCTGCGCCAGGACCTGGTGCGCCTGTGCAATGGCGCCATCGACCGGCTGGGCCTCGCGGGCCTGCACTTCGACGAAGGGGACGTGCGCACGTACACGCCACCGGCCATCGACGTGATGATCGCGCTGCACGCCTGCGACACAGCCACCGACCACGCCATCCACCTGGGCCTGCGGGCCAACGCGTCCATCATCCTGTGCTCGCCGTGCTGCCACAAGCAGATCCGCCCGCAACTGCTGAGCCCGCATCCACTGCGGCCCATCCTCCAGCACGGCGTGCACCTGGGCCAGGAGGCCGAGATGCTCACCGACGGCCTGCGCGCGCTGCTGCTCGAGGCGGCCGGCTACGACACGCAGGTGTTCGAGTTCATCTCCCTCGAGCACACGAACAAGAACAAGATGATCCTGGCCGTGAAGCGGTCGGTGCCGAAGGCCAACGCCGAGGTGCTGGCGCAGATCCGCGAGATCAAGGCGTTCTACGGCATCCGTGAGCACTGCCTCGAGACACTGATGGCTGCGACGCCCGCCTGACGGATCAGCCCGCGGGAGGGGCTGGCAAACCCGCGTCGCGGCGCGAGCCATAGGTGTGTGCGTACACCCACGTGAACTCGGCCCCCAGCAGGAAGATCTGCGCCGAGTAGTAGACCCACACGAGCAGCACGGCCAGCGACCCGGCGGCGCCGAACGCCGACGTGACGCTGCTGCGCCCGATGTAGAGGCCGATCAGCTGTTTGCCCACGGTGAACAGCAGCGAGGTGGCGGCGGCACCCACCCCCACGTCGCGCCACGCCACGTGCACCCGGGGCATGAGCTTGTAGATCATCGCGAACACCGCGGTGATGAACACGAAGTTGAAGGCGAAGTTCAGGCCCTGCGCGAGGAGTGCCCAGCCGGCGAACAACGGCGACCACCACTTCTCGAACGCTGCCAGCGCGGCGCTGACCACGAGGGACACCATCAGCAGGAAACCGAGCCCGAGGATCATCCCGAACGACAGCAGCCGCGCGCGGATGAGCGCGAAGATGCCGGTGGCGCCGCGGGCGGGCGCCCGCCAGATGCGGTCGAGGGCACTTTGCAGTTCGGCGAACACCGTGGTGGCCCCGATCAGCAGCGCCACGAGGCCCACCAGGGTGGCCAGCGCACTTTCGGCAGGCTTGTTGGCGCTTTGCAGCAAACCTTGCACGGCCGCGGCGCCTTGTGCACCCATGAGGTGCTCCAGCTGCCCGAACACCTCGCCGCGGGCGGCGTCCTCGCCAAACACGAGGCCCGCCACCGACACGACGATCAGCAGCAGCGGCGCTACCGAAAACATCGTGTAGTACGCCAGCGCGGCGCCCATGCTGGACGCGTTGTCGTCACGCCAGCTGAGCACGGCCTGGCGGGCAAGCCGCCACAGGGCTGCGGCGTGGGGCCCCAGGCTCACACGGTCAGGCGTGGGCGTGGGGTTGTGCAGTGGGCATCACGCCGGGGACGCCGGCGGGGGGCACGCCCCGGGTACCGGTGTTCTGGCTCAGGCGGTATGCCACGCTGGAACGAATGGCCAACAGCACGAATTTGCGAAGCATGGGAGTCCTTCCGGTGTGCGGTGCAGCAATCAGGAACTGGGTTCAGTTGGGCTGCAGTGTGAAGCCCCCTATCCAGGGGGGCCATCCGCAACAACCCGCCACCGCGGTGAGGCAAGAATCGTGTGTAGGCCGGCCTCCGGCGGCACAAACGGAGCGGGAACCCGCGCCGTTGCTCACTCTTGCACGTGGCGGCCGCGCATCCTCAGCACCACCGACTCGACCTCTTGCAGAAACTCCTGGTAACGAATTGGTTTGGTGACGTAGCCGTCGCAGCCGGCATTGCGCATCAGCTCGGCGTCGCCCTTCATCGCGAAGGCGGTGAGCGCGATGATGGGGATGTCGCAGGTGCGTGGGTCGTCGCGCAGCACCCGGGTGGCGTCCAGGCCATCCATGTCGGGCAGCTGGATGTCCATGAGGATCAGGTCGGGCTGCACGCTGCGCGCGAGCGTCAGCCCCTGGGCGGCGGTTTCCGCGCGCACGGCGGCATGCCCGGCCCGTTCGAGGATGGCCACGGTCAGCAGCATGTTGACCGGGGAGTCTTCGATGATCAGGATGCGCAACATGGGAGTCAGGACTGCGTGGGACGAGGGGTCAACGTGCAGCGGCACGTTGTAACGATTAGCCCAGTTCCTGGCCGCCATTGCATCTGTCAGGTCTTACAGTTGACCCTTCTTGCCGCTCGGCAGGGCGGGGGATGTGCACGCCCGTTTGCCCGGGCGGACCTGCGAACAACAACCCCAGGGAGGGGGTGGTGATGAATCTTCGGCTCGCGGTATTCGACGTGGCGGCAGCCCGACAACTGGGGCCGGCAGCCCGCCAGCGGCTTCTGCAGCTGGCCGGCTTCGGGGTGGAACCCACCGGGCTGACGGTGCGGCTGGCGCAAGGGGTGGCGGTGCTGGCCGCGGCGCTGGGCGGCCTCGGGCTGGTGATGTGGATCGCCGCCAACTGGGAGAGCCTCGGCCGGCTGGGCCGTTTTGCCCTGCTGCAAGGGGTGGTGGTGGCGATGGGTCTCGGGGCCTGGTGGCGGCCGGCGGCCCGGCCCGCGCTCGGCCTGCTGGCGCTGCTCGGCATCGGGGCGCTGTTTGCCTATTTCGGGCAAACCTATCAATCGGGCGCCGACCCCTGGCAGTTCTTTGCCGTCTGGGCCGCCCTCGGGCTGCCGCTGGCGCTCGGCGTGCGCAGCGACGTGGTGTGGGCGCCCTGGGTGCTGGTGGCGATGACCGGGGTGTCGCTGTGGACCCACGCCAACGCCGGCGACTTCCACTGGTGGCGCCAAGGCGAGATCGACACGACCCCCGTCTACCTCGCGGCCTGGGGCATGTCGATCCTGCTGGTGCTGGCACTCGGTCCGGTCTGGCGGCGCAAGACGGGGGCCGGGCCATGGGCCTTGCGCACGTCGGTGACGCTGGCTGTGGCGGCGATCACGTTCACCGCGCTCATCGGCCTGTTCGCCTCGCGGGTCGAACCGCTTTACGGGCTGGGTGTGCTGGTGGTTGGCGCCGCGGCACTGCTGCTGTCCTGGCGCGGCCACTTCGACATCTTTGCCCTCAGCGCCGTGGCCCTGGCCCTCGACACATTGCTGGTGTGCGGCCTGGCCAGATGGTTGTTCCAGGCCTTCCGGAACGAGGAGATCGCGCTGCTGCTGGTGACGGGGCTGGCGGCCGCCGGGCTGCTGGCGGCGTCGGTCCAGTGGGTGATGCGCGTGGCCCGCGCACATTCGGCCGCCGGGAGTGCGGCGTGAGCGCGCGCGAGCGCTGGGCCCGCGCGTTGAGTGATGCAGCCGGCGAGGGCTTGCTGGGCGGCGACCCCCTGGTGCCGCCGGAAGAGCGGCCGTGGCCGGTGGTGCTGCTCACGGCCTTCGGGGCGTGGCTGGCGGCCATCCCGCTTTGCGGCTTTTTCGGCCTGCTGCTGGGCGGGCTGATCGAAGCGGGCGCCGGCTACCCGATCGGGGTGGCCTGCCTCGTCGCGGCGGTGGTGGTGCTGCGCGCGCGCGGGCTGCCGCTGTTCGTCGAGCAACTGGCCGTGCCCGGGCTGCTGGTGGGGGGCGGCCTGCTCGCCTTCGGCCTGTACGACGACATGCCCGACGAGCGACAGGCTTCGGCCGTGCTCGCCGCCGTGGCGATCGGGCTGGCCGTGGCGGTGCCGCGCGCCTGGTTGCGGGCGTGGCTCGGTTCGGTGGCGGCCGGCATGGTGGCCATGGCGCTGCTGCCGCCGGACGTGTGGTTCCGCGCCCGCGAGGGCGGCAACTTCTGGTGGGCCGTGCACGGGTTGCTGGTGGTGTGGCTGGTGGCACTCGCGGTGCAGCGCGCGATCGGATCGAAGGTGGCGCTGGCCGTTGAACCGCTGGCGGCCGGCTGGGTGCTGGTGGTGGTGGCCGGTTTGGCATTCCTGAGCGGCATGACCTTCCTGGTGGGGGGCGCCACCGGGCAACGGTTCTGGGGCGATGGCTGGCAGGGCGAAGCCCTGCTCGAGCGGGGGGTGTCGGTGGGGCTGGCGATGGCCGGGTTCGTCGGGCTCGCCCGGGTGTGGCCGTCCGCGCGCCGGCCGGTCTGGGCGCTCGCGGCGTTGGTGTGCGTGGCGCTGGCGGGGGCCATGAGCACCCTGGGTGGCCTGATGCTCGTGCTGGCCGTGTGCGCAGGCACGGGCCGCTGGCGGCTGGCCAGCGCGGCCGCCGTGGGCGTGGCCTGGGTCAACGGCGCGTACTACTACCGGCTCGACGTGGCCCTGGCCGACAAGGCACTCGTGCTCGTGGCCGCCGGTGCCCTGCTCGGTGCCATCGCCTGGTGGTCCGGGCCCCGGCGCACGCCGGCGGGGTCGGTGCCACCCGCGCCGCGTTTCGAGTTGCCGCCGGCCCTGGTGCCGATCGCGGTGGTGCTGTGCCTGCTGGTTGTCAACACCGGCATCTGGCAGAAGGAGGCCGTCATCGCGAACGGCCGCACCGTGCTCGTCGAGTTGGCACCCGTCGACCCGCGGTCCCTGGCCCAGGGCGACTACATGGCATTGAACTTCCGGCTGCCCGCCGTGGCGGCCGAGCCACGGCCGAGCGACCTGCCGCCCCACGTGGTGGTGCAGGTGGACGAACGCGGGGTGGCGCTGCCGCTGCGCATCGAGCTGGCCGGGGAGGAGGCGCCGGTGCTGGCCCCTGGCGAACTGCGCATCGAAATGACCGCCAAGGACGGCCGCTGGGTGCTGGTCACCGACGCGTGGTTCTTCAAGGAAGGGGATGCCGAGCGGTTCGCCGAGGCCCGGTACGGCGAGTTCCGCATCACGGCCGACGGCGATGCCGTCCTGGTCGGCTTGAGAGACACTCGGCTGGTCCCCATTCCGCCCTGAGAAAGCCACCATGCCCGCCACCACGGATGCCTTGATCGACGCCTTGCTTGCCGCCCGCCGCGACCGGATTCCCGCGGCCGTTGCCCCGTTCGCGCAGCTGCTGCGCACCGCCGACGATGCCTACCTCGTGCAGGCCGCGGTGGCCAATGAACTGGGCTGGCACGGAGATGCGCCACCCCGGCACTGGAAATCAGGCGGTGCCTCGCGCACGGCCACGATGGGCCATTCGGCCCTGCCGCCGGCTGGCGTGTGGTCCAGCCCGGCCCAGTTGAACTCGTGGCCGTTCCGGCTCGGGGGCATCGAGGCCGAGATCGCGCTGCGCCTGGGCCGGGACGTCGACGCGGCGCTGGCCGCCACGCTCGACATGGACCGCGCATCCGGCCTGATCAACGCCATGGCCGTCTCCATCGAACTGGTCGACTCGCGCTGGGACGAAGGTTTCGCGGCCCCCGCCTTCCTGCGCCTGGCTGACCTGCAGTCCCACGGGGCGCTGGTGCTGGGCGACTGGGTGCCCTACGAACGCCGCGACTGGCTCGCCCAGCGGTGCGAGGTCACCATCGGCGGGCAGCCTCCGCGCACCTACGTGGGCACCCACACCTGTGCGGACCCGGCGTGGGTGCTGCCCGACTGGCTGCGCCACGCCACCCAGGACGGCCAGGTGGTGCCGGCCGGCACGGTGGTGACCACCGGCACCTGGTGCGGCCTGCTGACCGGGCACGCCGGGGAGCTGGTGACTGTGGTGTTCGACGGCGTGGGGTCCGCCAGCATCGCGCTTTGACGGGGGCCCCCGTGGGGGCAAGGAACTCGGGCCGCCCGGCGTTTCCTCGAGCCACACCACTTAAGCATATGCCGCGACGGTCTTTGTGCAGGGCAGGCGGCTGGGCGACACTGGCCAAATCCCCCCAGGCCGCGCGCGCCTGCCGGCCCTTCGGGCCCCGGCACCGGTTATGCTCGCGGGTTGGCCTTCGGGCCATCTTTCTTGTCCCCTTGCCACGACCATGAGCAATTTCTACGAAGCCAAAGTCCTGACCGTTCACCACTGGACCGACCGGCAGTTCTCGTTCACGACCACCCGTGACCCGGGCTTTCGCTTCCAGAGCGGCCAGTTCACGATGATCGGCCTCAACGTCGACGGCAAGCCGCTGCTGCGCGCCTACAGCGTCGTCAGCCCGCACTGGCATGAAGAACTCGAATTCCTGAGCATCAAGGTGCCCGAGGGCCCGCTCACGTCGCGCCTGCAGCACCTGCAGGTGGGCGACACGGTGCTGGTCGGCCGCAAGGCCTCCGGCACGCTGCTCACGCAGAACCTGCTGCCGGGGAAGAACCTGTACCTGCTCTCCACCGGCACCGGCCTCGCCCCGTTCATGGCCATGATCCGCGACCCCGAGGTGTACGACCTGTACGAGAAGGTCATCCTCGTGCACGGCTGCCGCCAAGTCAACGAACTGGCCTACGACAAGGTCATCACCGAAGAGCTGCCGGCCAACGAGTTCTTCGGCGAGCAGGTCCAGGAAAAGCTGCTGTACTACCCCACGGTGACCCGTGAGGCGTTCCGCAACCGGGGCCGCATCCCCGTGCTGCTCGAATCCGGCAAGATGCCGGCCGACCTGGGCCTGCCCCCGGTCAGCATCGAGAACGACCGCTTCATGCTCTGCGGCAGCCCGGAAATGCTGCGCGACACCCGCGTCTACTTCGAGAAGCTGGGCATGAAGGAAGGCAACATGAGCACGCCGGGCCACTTCGTGATCGAGCGCGCGTTCGTCGAGAAGTGATGCGCGCACGGGGGGTCTGAAGACAACCCATCGAATCAGTGACCAGGCGCCAGAGACGCTGGCTCCTTTTTACAGGGCGAATCTCTGACGCACAGGTCCCGCCCGGGCCGCGTGGGTGCACGGACATGCCGGCTCAGTGGCGATTCGGTGGTGCCGTCGATTCCCGCACGATCAGCTCGGTGGGCAGCGTGACCTGAGAGCAGGCCGCGTCGAGCCCGGCCAGCAGCGCCAGCAAGGTGTTGACGGCCGAGCGCCCGAGTTCCTCGATCGGCTGCCGCACGGTGGTCAGCGCAGGGTGCACCTGGGCCGCGGCGGGCAGGTCGTCGAACCCCACCACCGAGATGTCTTCGGGCACCTTGATGCCGTGCGACTGCAAGGCAGTGAGCACGCCGAACGCGCTCACGTCGTTGCTCGCGAACACGGCCGTCGGACGCCTGCGTTTCATCTTCGCGATGCTCTCGCCGGCCGTGCGGCCGCCGGCCAGCGTGTGATGCCCTTGCAGCACCAGCGCCTCCAGGCCCAGGATGGCCACCGCATCGTCGTAGGCACGGTGCCGCTGACGGGCCGATTCGAGCTTCTCCTCGCCCGCCACGAAGGCGATGCGCTTGTGGCCCAGCTCGGCCAGGTAGGCCAGGGCCTTGCGCGCACCGCCGTAGTCGTCGGCCCCGATCGACACGAAGCCGGTGTGCTCGCTGGGCGTGTCGATGGTGACGACCGGCACCTGCCCCTGCGACAGCGTCTCCATGAAACCCTGCTCGTAGGGCAGCACCGCAATCACGCCGTCGGTGAATTGCTGCAGCAGCTTGGGGACGTTGCCCGTGGGGCGGCGGTCGCGGTCGACCAGCGAATAGATCAGCACTTCGGTGGCCGCCGCCGCCGCCGCACGGACCACACCCGCCACCACGCTGCTGTTGTAGGGCTTGTCGAGGTCGGTCACCAGCACGCCGAGCACACGGCTCTGGCCGGTGGAAAGCTTCTGCGCCATGCGGTTGGGCGCATAGCCCAGTTGGGACGCGAGCAGCTGCACCTTGGCACGGGTGGCGTCGGACACGCCGTGCTGGTTGTTGATCGCTCGCGAGGCGGTCATCGTGGAAACCCCCGCAGCCGCTGCGAGTTCAGCGAGGGTGGGCGCCTTACGGTTCATGGTGGTCGTTTGAGAGAGACGCGAGAGCATACGTTCGAAAGCATCCACTACCGTTAGCTAGGGTTTATCTTGATGTGATGATTAAACGTTAGCGCTAACGTTACAACTTGGCAAACGCACGCAGGAGACACCATGACCCCCAGCCATCGCCCCACCCGCCGCCAGATCGTCCAGATGGGCGGTGCCGCACTGGCTTCCGCCGCCGCGGGCGGGCTGAGCTTCCCGGCCATCGGCCAGAACAAGGCCAGGACGCTGACGCTGATCTCCGAGCGCTCCAATGCCAACACGCGTGCGGCACTGGCCGCCATCGCGGCGGCCTTCGAGAAACAGGCCGGCGCCACCGTGACCATCAACAACATGGACCACGAAGCGCACAAGACGGCCATTCGCAACTACCTGGTGACCAGCCCGCCGGACATCTGCTTCTGGTTCTCGGGCAACCGCATGCGCTCGTTCGTCAAGCGCGGCCTGTTCGACGACATCTCCGACCTGGTCGAGCGCGAGAAGTACAAGGACGCGCTGGGTTATGCCGCCAGCGCCGTCACCGTCGACGGCAAGCAGTGGGGTTTGCCGCTGGAAGCGTTGCCCTGGGGCATGTTCTACCGCAAGGACGTGTTCGCCGAGAAGGGCCTGAGCGTGCCGCGCACGTTCGAACAGTTCAAGGCCATGGGCGTGAAGGCGAAGGCCGCGGGCCTGGTGCCCATCGCGATGGGCACCAAGGAGCTGTGGCCCGCCGCAGGCTGGTTCGACCACATGAACCTGCGCATCAACGGGCTGGACCGCCACCTTGCGCTGATGAACGGCGAGATGAGCTACCTCGACCCGGCGCTGGCGCCAGTGTTCGACCGCTGGGAAGAGCTGATCCGCGCGGGCATGTTCCTGCCCAATGGCACCTCCTACGGCTGGCAGCAGGCCGGGGCTTTCCTGGTGCAGAAGAAGGCCGCGATGATGGACCTGGGGCCGTTCATCGCCGGCGTGTTCCCGCCCGAAGAGAAAGCGCAGATCGGCTTCGCCGCCTTCCCCGAGATCGTGCCCGGCGTCGGGCCCTACGAAGACATCGCCTACAACTCGGTGCACATCCCTGCCAAGGCGGCCAACAAGGCGCTGGCGCGCGAGTTCCTGGCGTTCTTCTACCGGCCCGACAACCTGGCGGCGTTCCTGAAGTCCGAGTCGGGCCTGACGCCGCGCACCGACATGAAGGTGGAACCCGATCCGCTGCTGGACCAGGTGCGTTCCGAGTTCAAGGGCGTGAAGGGCACCGCGCAGTACTACGACCGCGACACCGACCCCGACATGGCGCAGGCCGGCCTCAACGCCTTCCAGGAGTTCAGCGCGGCGCCGGAGCGGCGCAAGCAGATCCTCGAGCGGCTGGAAACCACCCGCAAGCGCATCTTCAAGGCCTGAGCTCGTCTTCACCATGAGCTTCTGGCGCCGCCATCGCGCGTGGCTGTACCCCGTGATCTTCCTGCTGCCGGGCGTCGCGGTGTTCGGCACGATCATCGTCGCCTCCGCGCTCGAGAGCCTGTGGGTCAGCCTGCACAGCTGGGACGGCATGGGCCCCAAGACCTGGGTCGGGTTGGCCAACTTCCGCGAGCTGCTGGACGACCCGCAGTTCTACACCTCGCTGAAGAACAACCTGATCTGGGTGCTGATGTTCCTGCTGGCGCCCGCGCTCGGCCTGGCGATCGCGCTGGGCGTCAACCAGCCGATCCGCGGCATTCGCCTGGTGAAGTCGCTGTTCTTCGTGCCGCTGGTGCTCGCGCCGGCCGCGGTGGGCGTGATCTTCGTGTGGTTCTACGACCCGAGCTTCGGCCTGCTGGCCAAGCTCTACGGCCTGGCCGGTGCGACGCCGCCCGCCTTGCTGTCCGACGAGCGGCTGGTGACCTTTGCCGTGGTCGGCGCGGCACTGTGGCCGCAGGTGGCCTTCTGCATGATCCTGTTCCTGGCGGGCCTCAGCAACATCGACGAGTCGGTGCTGAGCGCCGCGCGGGTGGACGGCGCACGCGGCTGGCGGATGCTCGTCCACATCGTGCTGCCGCAGCTGTCGCAGGTGAACTTCCTCGCCATCGCGGTGAGCGTGATCGGTGCACTGCGCTCCTTCGACATCATCGCGGTGATGACGCAGGGCGGGCCCTTCGGCTCATCGGCCACGCTCGCGTACCAGATGTACGAGCAGTCGATCTTTTCGTACCGCTTCGGCTACGGCGCGGCCATCGCCACGGTGCTGTTTGGCGGGGTGGCAGTGTTCATCGCCTGGTACCTGCACCGCCTGCTGCGCAGCGAGAGGATCTGAACCCATGTACCCGCGTCCCATTCCCGAATCGGCGCTGCTGCAGCGGCGGCTGTACATGGCGGTCCTCGGCCTCGCGCTGCTGGTCTGGCTGCTGCCGCTGATCGCAGTGACGATGACCTCGTTCCGCTCCACGCAGGACATCATGAGCGGCAACTACTGGGGCTGGCCCGTCGCACCCACGCTCATCGGCAACTATGCACAGGTCTTCACGCAGACGCCGATGGCCAGGTTCTTCGGCAACAGCCTGGTCATCACCATTCCGTCGGTGCTGTTGGTCCTGGTGCTCAGCACCCTGAACGGCTTCGTGCTGTCGCGCTACCGCTTTCGCGGTGCCACGCTGCTCTTTGCCGTGTTCGTCGGCGGCAACTTCCTGCCGCACCAGATCCTGATGATCCCGGTGCGCGACCTGATGGTGAAGGCCGGCCTGTACGACACCTTCTATGCGCTGATCCTGTTCCACGTGGCCTTCCAGACCGGCTTCGCCACCTTGTTCATGCGCAACTTCATCGCCTCGCTGCCGGGCGAGCTGTTCGATGCCGCGCGGGCCGAAGGTGTGTCGCCGCCGAAGGTGCTCTGGTACATCGTCGTGCCGCTCCTGCGCCCCGCGCTGGCGGCGCTCGCGGTGCTGACCTTCACCTTCATCTGGAACGACTACTTCTGGGCCGTGGTGCTGACGCAGAGCGACAGCGTCAAGCCCGTGACCGCCGGGCTGGCCAACCTCAAGGGCGAGTGGCTCTCGGCCTGGAACGTCGTGGCTGCAGCCACCATGATCGCGGCGATTCCGCCCGTCGCGATGTTCTTCCTGATGCAGCGGCACTTCATCGCCGGCCTGACCGCGGGCGCGGTCAAGGGCTGAACCCGCCGATCGGCCTGCCAGCGGCCCAAACCAGCAACCCCACCATGACCCTGAGCCTCCAGCTTCACCAGATCGAGAAGAACTTCCACGGCGTTCCCGTGCTGCGCGGCATCAGCCTCGATGTCGAGGAAGGCGAGTTCGTCGTGATGGTCGGCCCGTCGGGCTGCGGCAAGTCGACACTGCTGCGGGCCATCGCCGGGCTGGACACCGTGTCCTCGGGCCGCATGACCATCAAGGGGCGCGACGTCACGCAGCTCGAACCGGTGGAGCGCGGCATTGCGATGGTGTTCCAGTCGTACGCGCTGTACCCGCACATGACGGTGGCCGAGAACATGGGCTTCGGCCTGCGCATGGCACGCCGGCCGCCGGCCGAGGTCGACCAGGCGGTGAAGCGTGCCGCAGAGATCCTGCGCATCACCGATCAGTTGCACAAGAAGCCCAAGCAGCTCTCCGGTGGCCAGCGCCAGCGCGTGGCCATCGGCCGCGCGATCACCCGCTCGCCGGAGATCTTCCTGTTCGACGAGCCGCTGTCCAACCTCGATGCCGCGCTGCGCACGCAGATGCGGGTGGAGCTGAGCACGCTGCATGCAGCCTTGGGGGCGACCATGATCTACGTCACGCACGACCAGGTCGAGGCCATGACCATGGCCACCCGCATCGTCGTGCTCAACGCCGGCCTGGTGGAGCAGGTGGGCACGCCGCTCGCGCTGTACCACCAGCCGGCCAATCGTTTCGTCGCGGGGTTCCTCGGGTCCCCGCGCATGAATTTCTTCGCGGCCGAAGTGCAGGCGGTGGGCGAGGCCCATGCGGTCGTCGCCACGCCCGGCCTGCCGCCACTCGCCGTGGGCGTGGCGGATGCCACCGAGCTGAAACCGGGTGCCGCGGTGACGCTGGGCATCCGGCCCGAGAAGCTGCGCATCGTGGCTGCGGATTCGAACGACGGCACGGGTTTCCCGGCGCAGGTGCGGCTCGTCGAGCAACTGGGGCGCGAAACCGTGCTCTACGCGGACGCCTCGCCCTTGCAGACGCAAGGCTCCGACAGCGGCACGTCCAACGTGACGGTGCAGCTCAGCGCCATGTCGCGGCGGGTGCCGGGCGATGCGATCCGGCTCGCCTTCGATCCCGCCGACGCCTACCTCTTCGCAGCGAGTGGCAAGACCATCTCGGTCGCCGCTCCCGGCGTCGCTTGAACCGTCCCTTCCTGAGCCGAGCATGACCTTCTCACCACCCTTCGCCCACGCCCCTCGACGCCAGGTCCTGGCCCCTTCCGCCTGGCGGCCCACCTCGCTGGACCGCCTGCTGATCGGCACGCCGCATTACCCGGAGCACGTCGACGACAGTTATCTCGAGCGCGATGCTGCGCGCATGGCCGAATGCGGCTTCAACGTGATCCGCCTGGCCGAGTTCGCCTGGCACCTGATGGAGCCGCGTGAAGGCGCCTTCGACTTCTCGCTCTTTGACCGCGCCATCGAGGTCTTCGCCCGCCACGGCATCTCGACGGTGATGTGCACGCCCACGGCCACGCCGCCCCGCTGGCTCACCATGGCCTACCCCGAGGTGCTGCGTGTCGACACCCATGGCCGTCCGGCCCGGCACGGCTCGCGCCAGCAGGCGGACACCACGAGCCCGGTGTACCGCGAGCACAGCCGCCGCATCACGCAGGCGATGGCGAACCACTACCGCGACCACCCGCACGTCATCGGCTGGCAGACCGACAACGAGCTCAACACCACCGCCTCGGAGTCGTACGCGCCCGGCACGGCGCGCGAATTCCGCCGCTACCTGTCGGCCCGCTACCAGACCATCGCCGCCCTCAACCACGCCTGGGGCACCGACTTCTGGGCCCAGCGCTACGACAGCTTCGAGCAGGTCGACCTGCCGTTCGAGCTCGCCCCCTCGTTCGCCAACCCCACCCAGGTGCTGGACTACCACCGTTTCCTGGCCTGGGCCACCGCCGCGTTCCAGCACGACCAGGTCGCGATCCTGCGTGCCACCAACCCCGGCTGGTTCATCTTCCACAACCTGGGCCAGTTGCGCGACATCGACTTCCGCGGCGAGTTCACCACCGACCTCGACTTCCTCGGCTACGACGTCTACCCCTTCCTCAAGGACGAGATCGAGCGCACCGGCTGCCATGCCCATCACCAGGCCTTCATGGCCGATGTGATGCGTGGCTACGCGGGCAACTTCATCGTGCCCGAGCAGCAGTCCGGGCTGGGCAGCCAACCGGGGTTCGCGACCCCGGTGCCCGAAGAAGGCGAGATGCAGCGCATGGCGATGTCATCGATCGCCCGCGGTGCCGATGGCGTGCTGTTCTTCCGCTGGCGGCCGGCGCACTTCGGCGCCGAGATCTACTGGAACGGCATCCTCGACCACGACGACGTGCCGCGGCGCCGCTACGAGGAAGCCCGCCGTACCGGCACCACGCTGCAGCGCATCGGGTCACGCATCCTCGGCACCTCGGTGCGCATGGACGTGGGCATCGCCGGTGCCGACTACGACAACCAGGAGGCCCACACCACCTACCCCCTGGGCCTGCCCTCGCCCCAGGGGGCCAGCCTGCCGTTGCACCGCCACTGCTTCGAGCAGGGCCTGCCCTGCGGCTTCCTGCACCCCGAAGACGACCTGTCGCGCCTCAAGGTCTTCTTCGTGCCGCACTGGGTGATCTGGAAGGACGAGTGGACCGAGCGCCTGGAGCGCTTCGCACGAGCCGGCGGCACGGTCATCATTGGCGCGAGAACCGGCACGCGCGACGCCAACAACCACGTCATCCGCGACACGGCGCCGGGCCGTTCGCTGTCGGCCCTGTGCGGCATCACGGTCGAAGAGTTCGGTTTGCTGCCGCCGCTGGACGGACTAGGGCTCACCGACAAGCTCAACCGGCCTGAAGGCGCCCTGGTGCTGCCCACGCGGCCCGCGGAATCGTCGCGACGCGCGCACCAGCTGCGCGTGGGCGATGCGGTGTTGCCTGCCGCGCATGCCTACGAACTCCTGAAGGTGCGCGACGATGCCGCCGACCAGGTGACGGTGGCCGGCCGCTGGGACACGCGCTTCGTTGCTGGCCAGCCGGCGATCACGATCCGGCGCGTGGGTGAGGGCCGCGTTGTCTACGTCGGCACCTACGTGACGGACGCGCTGGCGGCCCTGCTGCTCGACGCGGTGCTGGCCGACCTGCCGATCAAGCCGCTGCTGCCCCACGTGCCCGCGGGCGTCGAAGTGACGCTGCGCGAGGGCGAAGGGCGCAGCCTGCTGTTCATTCTCAACAGCCGGGCCGAGCCCGTGGTCGTACCCGACGTACCTGCCGGCCTGGAGTTGATGGGCGACCGGCCGCATGCGGCCGGGGCGCTGAGGCTTTCCGCCTATGGCTGCGCCGTGATCCAGGTCTCGCCATAGCGGGCCATCCAAAAGGTCTGCTGCGCGAAGGCCGCCCGAGGGCGGCCTTCGCACCAATCACTTCGCCTCGGCCGGCTCCGTCCAGCCACCACCGAGCGCCTTGTACAGCGTCACGAGGTTCTGCACCTGCGCGGCCTGCACTTGCACGACGGCCTGCTGGGCCGTGAACAGCGAACGCTGGGCGTCCAGCACGTCGAGGTAACTCGCCGCGCCGTTGCGGTAGCGCAGGTCGGCGAGCTTGAAGCGGGTTTCCTCGGCGCGGGTGACCGCGGCCTGGGCCCGTGCCTGCTCGTCGAGCGTGGCGCGGCCGGCGAGCGCATCGGCCACCTCGCGGAACGCGGTCTGCACCGACTTCTCGTACTGCGCCACCGCGATCTCGCGGTTGACCTTCGCCACGTCGAGGTTGGCCTTGTTGCGGCCCGCATCGAAGATGGGCAGCACGATGGTCGGCGTGAAGCTCCAGGCGCCGCTGCCACTCTTGAAGAGGCCCGACAGCTCGGTGCTGGCCGTGCCCGCGCTGGCGGTCAGCGAGATGCGCGGGAAAAACGCCGCCCGGGCCGCGCCGATGTTTGCGTTCGCGGCGATCAGCGCCTGCTCGGCCTGGCGCACGTCCGGACGCTGCGCGAGCACCTCGGACGGAACACCCGCCGGCAGGTCGGCCACGAGGCCCTGGCCGGTCAACTCGAGGCCGGCCGGCAGCCCGTCGGGGATGCCCTGGCCCAGCAGCAGCACGAGCGCGTTTTCGTCGAGCGCGCGCTGGCGCGTCTGCTGCGCAAGCGACACCCTCGCCGATTCGAGCAGCGACTCGCCCTGGCGGAAGTCGAGTTCCGAGGCCGCACCGCCCTCGAACTTCAGCTTCGTCAACTTGAACGACTCCTCGCGGGTCTCGAGCGTCTGCTGCGTGACCTTCAGCAGCAGGTCGTCGGCCAGCAGCGTGTAGTACGCGTTGGCCACCGAAGCGATCAGGCTCATCTGCACCGACTTGCGCGCTTCCTCGGTGCCGAAGTACTGCGCGAGGGCCGCATCGCTCAGGCTGCGCACCCGGCCGAACAGGTCGAGTTCGTACGCGGAGACCTGCAGGCCCACCGTGTACAGCGACTCGACACCGGAGTTCTGCCGCTGCGCCGTCATGCCGGCGTTGACCGTGGGGAGACGGTCCGCCCGCCTGACGCCGTAGGTGGCACGCGCCTGCTCGATGTTGAGCACCGCGACCCGCAGGTCGCGGTTGTTCTTCAGCGCGATCTCGATCAGCTGCTTGAGCCGTGCGTCCGCGAAGTACGACTGCCATGCGATCCCGGTGGCCGGCGTGGTGCCGGCCGCCGGTGCGCTGGCGCCGACCGCGGGGTACGCGGCGGCCACGGGGGCGGCCGGGCGTTCATACGTGGGTGCCATCGACGCACAGGCGCCGAGCATCGCGAGGACCGCGGCCGCAGCCACGGTTTTCATCAGGTGCCGCTCACTCATGCGAGCCTCCTTGGGCCAGCGCGGGCGTGCTGCCGTCATCGGTTTCGTGGGCGTACTTCTTCCGTTGGCGTTCGCTGCCCTTGAAGAGGCGGCGCACCACCACGAAGAAGATGGGGACGAACAGCACCGCCAGCACCGTGGCGCTGATCATGCCGCTCATCACACCGGTGCCGATGGCACGTTGGCCGGCGGACCCGGCGCCACTGGCCACCACCAGCGGCATCACGCCGAGGATGAACGCGAGCGACGTCATGATGATGGGGCGAAAGCGCAGGTGGGCGGCTTCGAGCGTGGCCTCGACGAGGTCTCGTCCCTGGGCGTGCAGGTCTTTCGCGAACTCGATGATCAGCACCGCGTTTTTCGCGGACAGCCCGATGATGGTGATCAGGCCCACCTTGAAGTACACGTCGTTCGACATGCCGGCGATGGTGCCGCCGAGCAGCACCCCGAGCACCCCGAGCGGCACCACCAGGATCACCGCGAGCGGAATGGACCAGCTCTCGTACAGCGCCGCGAGGCACAGGAACACCGCGAGCAGCGAGAACGCGAACAGGATCACGGCTTGCGAGCCCGACAGCTTCTCTTCCCGCGACTGGCCCGTCCACTCGAACGCGAACCCGGCCGGCAGCCGGGCCGCGAGGGCTTCCATCTCGTCCATCGCGTCACCGCTGCTGAAGCCCTTGGCGGCCTCACCGGTGATGCGCATCGTGGGGTAGCCGTTGTAGCGGATGGTCTGCATCGGGCCCGTCACCCACCGGGTGGTCGCGAAGGCTGACAGCGGCACTGCCTGGCCCCTCGTGTTGACCGCGTTGATGCGCAGCAGGTCGTCCGGTTGCATCCGCGTGGGGGCGTCGGCCTGCACCACCACCCGCTGCAGGCGGCCGGCGTTCGGGAAGTCGTTCACGTACGTCGAACCGAGGGCCGTGGAGATGGCCGCGTTGACCGAGTCGAACGGCACACCCAGCGCACTGGCCTTGTCGCGGTCGATGTCGAGCTGCAGCTGGGGCGCGTCCTCCAGGCCGTCGGGCCGGACGCCGGTGAGCTTCGGGCTCTTCGATGCCATGCCGAGCAGCTGGTTGCGGGCGACAAGCAGGGCCTCGTGGCCGTTGCCGCCGCGGTCTTGCAGGCGGAAGTTGAAGCCGGAGCCGGTGCCCAGTTCGGGAATCGGGGGCGGGCTCAGCGGGTAGATGAACGCGTCCTTCACACCCATCAACGCACCGAACGCGCGGCCGGCGATGCCCTGGGCCGAGTGCGCCTGGCCTTCGCGCTCCTTCCAGTCTTTCAGCGTGATGAACCCGAGCGCGGCGTTCTGGCCGGTACCCGAGAAGCTGAAGCCCAGCACACTGACCATGCTCTGGATCTCAGGCTGCTTGAGCATGTAGCCCTCGACCTGTTTCATCACGTCGAGCGTCCGGTTCTGCGTGGCGCCCGGCGGCAGCTGGACGTTCACGAGCATGGTGCCCTGGTCTTCCGCAGGCAGGAAGGACGTGGGCATGCGCGACACGAGCAGCACCACCACACCGATGATGGCAGCGTAGATCACGAGGTAACGCGCGGCGCGGCGCAACAGCTTGGCGATGAAGCTCTCGTAGCTCTTGGCGGTGCGCGAGAAGCCGCGGTTGAACCAGCCGAAGAAGCCGGTCTTCTCGTGGTGGTGGCCGGCCTCGACGGGCTTGAGCAGCGTGGCACACAGCGCGGGAGTCAGCGACAACGCCATGAAGGCGGAGAACAGGATGGACGTGACCATCACCGCCGAGAACTGGCGGTAGATGTTGCCCACCGCGCCGCCGAAGAAGGCGAGCGGGATGAACACCGACACCAGCACCACGGTGATGCCGATGATCGCGCCGGAGATCTGCCCCATGGCCTTTCGGGTGGCCGCAAGCGGTGACAGGCCTTCCTCGCTCATGATGCGTTCGACGTTCTCGACGACCACGATCGCGTCGTCCACCACGATGCCGATCACGAGCACCATGCCGAACATCGTCAGCACGTTGATCGAGAAGCCCATCGCGAGCAGCACCGAGAACGTGCCCAGCAGCGTGATGGGCACCACCACGGTGGGAATCACCGTGTAGCGGAAGTTCTGCAGGAACAGGTACATCACGAGGAACACGAGCACGACGGCCTCGATCAGTGTCTCGACCACCTGCTTGATGGAGATGTCGACGAAACGCGAGCTGTCGTACGGGATCGTGTACTTCACGCCCTGCGGGAAGTACTTCTGCAGCTCGTCGAGCCGTGCGCGCACGGCCTTCGCCGTGGCCAGCGCGTTGCCGGAGGGGGCGAGCTGCACGCCGATGCCGGTGGACGGCTCGCCGTTCAGGCGGGCCGACGTGGCGTAGGCCTGCGCGCCGAGTTCCACGCGGGCCACGTCCTTGACACGCACGGTGGAGCCGTCGGCGTTGGCACGCACCACGACGTTGTTGAACTGTTCGACGGTGCTGAGCTGGCCCTTCACGACCACGGTGGCGAAGATGGACTGGCCGGCCACGTTGGGCAGGTCACCGATGGTGCCGGACGACACCTGGGCGTTCTGCGTCCGCAACGCGCTGACGACGTCCGCCGTCGACAAGTTGAAGCCGACGAGCTTGGCCGGGTCGATCCAGATGCGCATGGCCCGTTCGGTGCCGAACAGCTGGGCCTGGCCCACACCGGCGATGCGCTGGATTTCCGGCAGCACGTTGCGCGACGCGTAGTCGCCGAGGGCGATGGGGTTGTACGCCGGGTTGTCGGATGACAGGATCGCGAACAGCAGGAAGTTGGCGCGTGACTTGTCGACACGCACACCCTGCTGCGTCACCGCGGCCGGCAGGCGCGGCGTGGCGCGGCCGAGGCGGTTCTGCACGTCCACCTGCGCCAGGTCGGGGTTGGTGCCCGGCTGGAAGCTGAGCGTGATCGACCCGGTGCCGTCCGCCTGCGCGACGGACTCCATGTAGATCAGGCCGGGAGAACCGTTCATCTCGCGTTCGATGACGCTGAGCACGGCGTCTTCGAGCACCTGCGCGGAGGCGCCCGGGTAGGCGGTGGACACCACGATCGACGGCGGTGCTACCGGCGGGTACTGCGCGATGGGCAACTGCGTGATCGACACCGCGCCCATCACGAGGATGAACAGGGCGATCACCCACGCAAAGATGGGGCGGTCGATGAAAAACTTGGCCATGGGTCGGGTCCCTTACTGCGCGGACGCGGCCGAGGCGGCAGGTGCGGGCGCAGATGCCGGCGCGGCGCCGGATGCTGCCTGGGCGGGCGCGCTGGCGCCCTTGCTCCAGGGCACCGGCTTGACGGGTGCCCCCGGCACCATCATCTTCTGGAACCCTTCGACGATGACCTGCTCGCCCGGTTTCAGGCCGCCCTGGACCACCCAGTTCGTGCCCTGGCCTGAACCGATCTTCACGGGGCGCGACGCGGGTTTGCCGTCGGCACCGACGACCAGCACGGTGTCGCCCTGGCTGCCGCGGGTCACCGCCTGCTGCGGGATCAGGATGCCGGCGGGCAGTTCGGCTTGCGCGAGGCGCACGCGCACGTACTGGCCGGGCAGCAGCAAGCCGTCCGGATTCGGCACTTCCGCCCGCAGCGTGATCTGGCCCGACGTGCTGTCCACTGTCAGGTCGGAGAACAGCAGCTTGCCCTGGCGCGGCAGTTCGGTGCCGTCGTCCAGCACCACCCGCACCGCCACGGCGCCTTCACCGGCGCTGCGCAACTGGCCGGCCTGCATGGCCTTGCGCAGGCGCAGCACGTCGTTGGTGGACTGGGTGAAGTTCACGTAGACCATGTTGGTCTGCTGCACCAGCGCCAGCTGCGTGGCTTCCGACGCGCTGACGAGCGCCCCTTCGGTGACCAGCGCGCGGCCGATGCGGCCCGAGATGGGCGCGGTGACACTGGCGTAACCCAGGTTGATGCGGGCGGACGTGACGGCGGCCTTGGCGGAGGCCACGTCGGCCTCGCCTTGTTTCTGCGCGGCGACGACGTTGATGTAGTCCTGCTTGCTGACGGCGTTCGCCTCGGCCAGCGGCTTGTACCGCTCGGCCTGGGCGGCCGCCTGCGTCAGGTTCGCCTGGGCCTTGGCCAGCGACGCCTGGGCGCTCTCGAGCGTGGCCTGGTACGGCGCCGCGTCGATCTGGAACAGCGCCTGGCCGGCCTTCACTTCGGACCCTTCACGGAACAGCCGCTTCTGCACGACCCCATTGACGCGAGCGCGCACTTGCGCGGTTCGCAAGGCCTCTACACGGCCGGGGAGTTCGGTCTGCAATTCGATGGCCTGTTCAGCGATGGTGACCACCCCGACCTCCGGCGGCGGCATGCCGCCGCCCGGGCGGACGCCCTGGGCGGCTCCGTCCTTGGCGCCACACGCAGCCAGCAGGATGGCGAGGGAAGCGGCGGTGGCGATGCCCCCCGCCCGCAAGACAACAGAGGGAGCCAAGACGTTTTGCAACGCAGCCATGCGAAACCTTCCGGGAAAAGCGCCCATGGTGGGCGCTGACAGTGAGGAGAATGTGAGGCAAGGGGAACCACCGATTGAAAAACCGGGGTTCCAGAGCCGGCGTGCGTTAGTATACATACATCGCTGTATGTATGTAAGCGACGCAACGAACGATGGGTCGGAACGAGACATGGTACGGAGAACGAAGGAAGAGGCGCAGGAAACCCGCAATCGCATCCTGGATGCGGCCGAACGGGTGTTCCAGGACCGGGGTGTCTCCCGCACGTCCCTGAACGAGATTGCGCTGGCGGCGGGGGTGACCCGCGGTGCGATCTACTGGCACTTCCAGGACAAGGCCGACCTCTTCAACGCGATGCTGGAGCGGGTCACGCTGCCGTTCGAGGACGCCATCAGGCGCCCCGACGATGCCGGCGCGGGGCCGCTCGACGTGATGCGCGAGACCTTCAGCGCAGCCATGCAGAAGACCGTCAACGACCCTCAGGTGCGCCGTGTGTTCGAGATCGCCACGCACAAGGTCGAATACGTGGGTGAAACCCGGGCCGTGCGCGACCGCCACCTGGCCGTGCGCAACGAGATGCACGAGCACATGACGCGCCGCATCGGGCTGGCGATGGCACGGGGCCAGCTGGCCAAGCGCGTCTCGGCGGAAACGGCCGCCTTCGGCTTGCACGCGTTGATCGACGGCCTGATCCAGAACTGGATGCTGGACCCCGAGGCCTTCGATCTCCTGGTCGTGGGTGAGCAGGTGCTCGACACCTACCTGGCCGGCCTTGCCGTCACGACACCGTGACGGCCGGCAACCAGCGCAACAGGCACGCGTAGAACTTGGGCAACTCCACCGGCTTGCTGACGTGGTCGTCCATGCCGGCGGCCAGGCATTCGTCGCGGTCCTCGGAAAACGCGTTGGCCGTCATCGCCACGATGGGCAGCGTGGGCCGCCCCGGCAGCCGGCGGATGGCCCGCGTGGCCTGGAGCCCGTCCATCACCGGCATCTGCATGTCCATCAGCACGAGGGCGTGGTGGTCGCGCTGCACGGCCTCGACGGCTTCCTCGCCGTTGTGGGCCACGCTCACGTCCATCCCGAGCCGCCGCAGCAGCGCGCCGGTCACCTCCTGATTCACCGGGTCGTCGTCGACGATCAGCACCTTGGCGCCGCGGTGCCGTTCGACCAGCAACCGCTCGGCCTGCACGCTGTTGCCCTCGGCGACGGTGGCGGGAACCGGGCCACCCACCGAACGGGGCAGCGTGACGTCGAGCCAGAAGGTGCTGCCGAGGCCGTGCTGGCTCGTCACGCCCACCTCGCCGCCCATCAGCCGGGCGAGCCGCTGCGCGATCACGAGTCCGAGGCCGCTGCCGCCGTAACGGCGTGACGTGGAGTCATCGGCCTGGCCGAAGGCCTGGAACAGCCGGCCCTGCTGCTCGGGTGTCAGGCCGATGCCCTGGTCCTCGACGGCCATGCGCAGCCGCACGCTGTTCGGCCCAGGCGGCGCGAGGCAGTGCATGCGCACGGTCACCGCCCCGCGTTCGGAGAACTTGATGGCGTTGCCGACGAAGTTCACGAGCACCTGCTCGAGCCGCAACGGGTCGCCGAGCACCACGTCGGGCAGGCCGGGGTCGAAGTCGTCGCGCAGCACGAGGCCGCGGGCGCTTGCCCGTTCGCCCAGCATGTCGATGGTATGGGCCACCATGCGCCGCAGTGACAGCGGTTCGTGTTCGATCGTCAGCCGCCCGGCCTCGATCTTCGACAGGTCGAGCACGTCGTTGATGATGCCCAGCAGGTGGTCGGCGGCGGCGCGCACGCGGTTGAGCCGCGCGCGCGGGCGCTGGCCGGTGACGTCGTCCTGCAGCAGGTGGGTGAGCCCGATGATCGCGTTCATCGGCGTGCGGATCTCGTGGCTCATGTTCGCGAGGAAGTTGCTCTTCGCGCGGCTGGCCGCCTCGGCGGCGTCGCGCGCCTGCGCCAGCGCCAGCTCGGCCCGGCGCCGCACCACGATGCCCCAGACGTCGTCGGCCATCAGCTGCAGTGTCTGCAGGTCGGTGTCGGTGTAGTGGCCGAACTCCGTGGCAAGGCACATGATCATCTGCACCTCACCCTGCAGCTTCACCGGCACCGCCATGCAACGCGGCCCCACCCGCGCGGCCGGGTCGCGCAGTGCCGTGCCCGACAGCTGCACGTGCACGCAGCCCTCGGCCAGCCGGTGCAGCAGCCCGTGGGTGTCCGGTGAACAGGTCAGTCCCGTCTCGGCCTCCTCCATCAGCTGCAGGCAGCCGGCGCCGCTGTGGGTCACCGTCACCGCGGTGTCCACCGCGAGCTGCAGCAGCGCTGATTCGCCGAGGGCCGTGGCGCTCTGGCTCAGCTGGTACATGGCGAGCAGGCGCTGGTCGTTGTGCCGCAGCTGGGCGTTGGCCGCCTCCAGTTCCGCGGTGCGCGCCTGCACGAGCGCCTCGAGCTGGTCGCGGTAGGCGGCCAGCGACTGTTCGCTGCGTTTGCGTTCGGTCTGGTCGATGAAGGCCGTCAACACCCCGTCGGGCAGCGTGATGCCCGTCACCTGGATCAGCTTGAACTCGCCGTTGCGGCAACGGATGCGGCCCTCCTGCGGGGCGATGTCCTCACCGGTGCGGCGAGCCTCTTCCACGGCCCGGCGCCAGCGCATCACCGACTCCTTGCGCTCGATGCGGTCGGGCAGCACCCGCGGCCACCATGCAGCGAGGGTGGGCACGTCCTGTTCCGTGTACCCGAAGAACTGCCCGAAGCGGCGGTTGCGGTACGTGAAGTCGCCAGCGTCGTTCACATGGCAGATGGGCAGCGGGGTCATGTCCATCAGCCGGTGCAGGCGCGACTCGCTGTCGCGCAGTGCCGCCTCGGCCTGCTGGCGCTGCGTGATGTCCACGGACAAGATGAACACCCCGTCGGGCACGGGCTGGATGCGCAGTTCGAACCACGCGGTTTCGCCGTCCGGGTAGGCGAACGGGGACTCCATCTGGTGCGGCACGCGGTTGCGCATGCATGTCTCGATCGCGCCGAACGCTTCGGACAGCTCGATGCCGGGGTAGGCGTCCATCATCGTGCGCCCGATCAGCTCGTCGAGCGGCTTGCGCGCGTGTTCGATGCCCGCGCGGTTGATGTAGATGTAGCGCCAGTCGAACCCGATGATCTGGCAGCCCTCCAGCATGTTCTCGAGCGTGCGGTGATAACGCTCCTGGCTGGCCTTGAGGGCCGCCTCGGCCCGCTTGTACGCGGTGACGTCGACCACCACGCGGATGTGTCCCGTCACCTTGCCGATGTCGTCGCGCGTGGGCACGAGCGTCACCTGCGCGTGCCTGGATCCCTCGGGTAGCCGCATCTCGCATTCCCACGTCACCTGCTCACCGGCATGCACTCGGGCCAGGTAGGGGGCCGCCAGGTCGGACAGCGGATCCGTGTCGGGCGAGTCACCGAACCAGCGGGTGTGGGCGAGGTTGGTGAACAACCGCGTGCCGTCGCGGTTCACGCGAGAGACCGGCCCCGGCAACGCCTGCGTGACGAGGCGCAACTGCCACTCGCTGTCGGCCAGGGCCTGCTCGGTGTCGAAGCGGGCGGCGAGCATGGCGCGGAAGTCGGCGGCCAGCGCCTGCACCTCGCGGGGCGCGTTGCGCAGGCGCGGGTCGCCCTCGGTGATCTTGGGGTCTATCAGTGCCGTGGCGGCATCGCGCGCCGCGGCGGCGATGGTCTCGATGGGGCGCGCGGTGCGCCGTGCGATCAGGTACGAGAGCAGCGCGGCACACGCGATGGCGGCCGCGGCCAGCGCCGATTGGTAGATGGCCCGCGCCTTCACCGTCGCGATCACGTCGCTGCGCGGGATCGACACCGTGGCGTACCACCGGGTGCCTCGTACCGGTGCCGCCGCCTCGATGTGGTCACCGTTGACGGCCTGTGCGCCCGGAGGTGCGCCATGGGTGTCGCCCATGACGCTGCTGGCAATGACCGCGCTCGCCCCGTCGACGATGCGGGCGATGGCGCTGGCCGGCAGGGTGCCCGGGGCGGGTGCGAGTTGCAGCGTGGCGAGGTCGACCGACAGGGTCACGAACCCCACGACGTCACCGGAGGTGGCGTGCAGCGGCTGGAGCGCGAATGCGATCCAGCGGTGGCTGAACGGGCCGCGCATCGATTCACCGACGATGAAGTGCTCGGACTGAAGCAGCGCCTCGGGCACGGCACTCCGGGTCGCCAACGGCCCCGACCCGCTGGCCGGCGCGATGGCACTGCAGATGCGGCGGCCGTCGCGGGTCACCGTGGCCAGGTTGGTGTACTCGGGGAACAAGCCGTTGAACTGGCCGAACAACGGGTGGCAACGGTCGCGGTCGAGTGCCACGATGGCCGGCTCATGCGAGAGGAACTGCAGCCGCTCCCGTGCGCGCCCGATCAACCGTTCGGCATCGGCGGCGATGGCGTGTGCGGCGCGTTGGGTGGACGCCTCGGCGCCGCGTGTGTGCAGGCGGGCTTCGTCGTAGGCGGTGTAGCCGATCAACGCCACAAGCGGCAGCGCCGTGGCACCGACCAGCAGGTGCAATCGGGCACGGAGGGACAGCGCCGCCGGAACAGTCGAAACCATGGGCCATTCGGCCGCGCAGGCCCCGCGGCGTCAACTGGCAGGATTGACAGGGTCAGGCGGGTGCTGCGAGCCAGTGCACGCTGAACAGGTGCTCGGGATCGACCCACACCGGGCCGGGCAGGAACCCGGCACGGCAGGCCAGTTGCCGAAAGCCGTCCACCGTGTACTTGTGCGAGTTCTCGGTGTGCAGGCTTTCACCTTCGGCGAATTCGAAGAGCCGGCCGCCAACGCTGACGGTTTGCGCGCGCCGGCTGACGAGGTGCATCTCGACCCGCTGGTGCATGGGCTCGTAGAACGCGTAGTGGTCGAAGGCCTCGACGTCGAAGCCGGCGCCCAGCTCGCGGTTGGCACGCACCAGCAGGTTGCGGTTGAAGGCGGCGGTCACGCCCGCGCTGTCGTTGTAGGCGAGGTGCAGCCGGGCCGGGTCCTTGACGAGATCGACCCCGATCAGCAGGCCGCCACCCTGCAGCGCCTGGAAGGCCTGCCGCAGGAACCGCACCGCGTCGACGGGCCCCAGGTTGCCGATCGACGAGCCCGGAAAAAAGCCGACGCGCCGCGGATGGGGTGGCAGCGTGAGCGGGCGGGTGAAGTCGGCGGCCAGTGGCAGCACCTGGAGGTGCGGGTAGTCGCGGTGCAGCAGTGCGGCCGATTCGTGCAGGTGGTCGGCCGAGATGTCGACCGGGATGAACCGGCCAGGGTGCTCCCAGGCGTCGAGCAGCAGCCGCACTTTCGTGACCGAACCTGCGCCGAACTCGACGAGGTCGGCGCCACGGCCGAACAGCGCGGTCATCTCGCGGCCGTGGCGCGCGAGCAGGCCGAACTCGGTGCGGGTGGGGTAGTACTCGGGCAGGTCGCAGATGCGGTCGAACAGGCGCGAGCCGGCGGTGTCGTAGAAGTACTTCGGTGAAATGGACCGCGGGTGCGCCGACAGTGCGGCCATCATCTCGCGTTCGAACTCGGTGGTTTCAGGGGGCACTCCGAGGTGTCGTTCGGAGGCGGGCAGGGGCAGCGTGGCACGCATTGGCAGCCTTTCGCAGGAAGTCACAGGTTGCGCGCCAGCCGCAGTCCGGAGAACTGCCAGCGCGCCGAAGGCGGGAAGAAGTTGCGGTACGTGGGGCGCACGTGCCCCGGCGGCGTGGCCGCACTGCCGCCGCGCAGCACGACCTGGCCCATCATGAACTTGCCGTTGTATTCGGCGGCCGCGCCCGCGAACGGCTGGAAGCCGGGGTAGGGGTCGTACGCGGAGCGGGTCCATTCCCACACGTCGCCGGTGGCGGCGGGGGCCGCGGCTTCCCATTCGAACTCCGTGGGCAGGCGGGCGCCGGCCCACGCCGCGTAGGCCGCGGCCTCGTACAGGCTCACGTGGCTCACCGGTTCGGCGAGGTCGAGCGGGCGCAGGCCATGCAGTGTGAACGAGGTGGGTTCGGACGTGCCGGCCGCGCGCCAGTACAGCGGCGCGTCCCAGCCGTGGGTGCTGACCGCGGCCCAGCCATCGCTCAACCACCATTGCGGATCCCGGTAGCCGCCGTCGCGGATGAACGCGAGGAACTCGCCGCAGCTGACGGGCCGGTCGGCCAGCTGGTACGGGTGCAGCAGCACGCGGTGGGCAGGCCCCTCGTTGTCGAACGCGAAACCGCCGCCGGCGTGGCCGATCACGGCCTCGCGCGCCGGGTGGTCCACCCAGCCGAGCGGGGTGGGCGCCCGTGCGGCGGGCGCGTGGGCCGGAGGGCGGTACGCGGGGTCCAGCGGGTTCTGCGACAGCAGGTGCAAGACGTCGGTCAACAGCAGCTCCTGGTGCTGCTGCTCGTGGTGCAGGCCCAGCGTGAGCGCGGGTTCGGCCTTGGCGAACGTGGCGTCGTCGGCGCTGTCGAGGAAACGGCGCACCGCACCATCCACCGCCGCGCGGTACCGGCGCACCTCCTGGCCCGAAGGCCGTGTCAGCAGCCCGCGGGCCGGGCGCGGGTGGCGCGGCCCGAGGGCCTCGTAATACGAGTTGAAGAGGAACGCGTAGCGCGCATCGGCCGGCCGGTAGCCGGGCACGCACGGCTGCAGCACCATCGTCTCGAAGAACCAGGTGGTGTGCGCGAGGTGCCACTTCACCGGGCTGGCATCGGGCATCGACTGCACGCACTGGTCCTCGTCGGACAGCGGTGCGGCGAGCGTGCACGAGTGGGCGCGCACGGCATCGAAGGCCTCGGCGAGGGCGTGGCGCGGCGTGGCGCGGGGCACCACGGCGGTGGCTGGAAACGGCAAGGTCGTCGCCCCTTCTGATCCGAAGGACCCGCAGGTCCGATCGGGATCACCTTAGCAGCGGTGCTGCCTCACCGCAATCGGACGGGGCCCCGAAACCGGACATTGGACGGGGCCGGATGCAGGGCCCGCGGCGACGTGCTATCGCGCCAAGTGTTGTCAGTAGAGCACGCGGCAGCGGATGGTGTCGGGCACGGCGCACAGCGCGCCGAGTGCGGCGTCACTCGTGGCACGGTCGACGTCGATCACCACGTAGCCCACGTCGTCGTTCGTGCGCAGGTACTGCGCCGCGATGTTGATGCCCGCGTTGGACAACCCTTCGTTGACCTGCGCGAGCACGCCCGGCACGTTGCGGTGGATGTGCAGCAGCCGGCTGCGTCCCGCGTGTTCCGGCAGCGCCACCTCGGGGAAGTTCACGGCCGACGTGGTGGAGCCGTTGTTGCTGTAGCGGATCAGCTTGGCTGCCACCTCGCGCCCGATGTTGGCTTGCGCCTCGGCGGTGGAGCCGCCGATGTGCGGCGTGAGGATCACGTTGTCGAACTGCGTGAGCGGCGACGTGAACACCGCGTCGTTGCCGGTGGGTTCCACCGGGAACACGTCGATCGCGGCGCCGAGCAGGTGTTTCGATTCGAGCGCGTCGGTCAGCGCGGCGATGTCGACGACCGTGCCACGCGACGCGTTGATCAGGTGGCTGCCCTTTTTCATGCGGGCGATCTGGGCCGCGCCGATCATGTCCTGCGTCTGCAGGGTCTCGGGCACGTGCAGGCTCACCACGTCGGCCACTTCGAGCAGCGCGTCGAGCGAGGCCGCCTGGCGTGCGTTGCCGAGCGGCAGCTTGGCGTCGATGTCGTGGAACACCACCGTCATGCCGAGGTGTTCGGCCAGCACGCCGATCTGCGTGCCGATGTGCCCGTAACCCACGATGCCCAGCGTCTTGCCGCGCACCTCGTACGAGTTCGCGGCGCTCTTGACCCAGCCGCCCCGGTGCAGGATGGCGTTTTTCTCGGGGATGCCGCGCATCAGCAGGATCAGTTCGGCCAGCACCAGCTCGGCCACGCTGCGGGTGTTCGAGAACGGCGCGTTGAACACCGGAATGCCGCGGGACATGGCGGCGGTCAGGTCGACCTGGTTCGTGCCGATGCAGAAGCACCCCACGGCCGCGAGCTTCGGCGCATCGGCGAGCACCTGGGGTGTGAGGAACGTGCGCGAGCGGATGCCGAGGAAGTGGGCGTCGGCGAGGGCCGACTTCAACTCGTCGCCCACGAGCGCGCGCGGCGACGTGACGATGTTCGTGTAGCCATCGGCCTGCAGGGCGTCCACCGCGGACGGGTGGATGCCTTCGAGCAGCACGAACTTGAGTTTCTCTTTCGGGACGGACAGGCGCGGGGTCATCGGGGCGGGCTCCAGGAAGGGATTCCGAGATTACCCCGGGAACCAAGACCCTACAGCAGCGCCGCCGCCAGCAACTCGTAGCCGCGCAACCGCGCCACCGGATCGGGCAGGTTCGACACCACCATCACCTCGGAAGCTTCGCAGGCTCGCACGCGCGCGGTGATCTGGGCGGCCACGGACGCCGGGTCGCCCACGACGGCCAGTTGCCGGAAGGTGGCGATCACGCGGCGGTCCTGCTCGGTGTAGGGGTAGGCGAGCGCTTCCTCCGGCGTGGGCAGCGGGCTGAACTGACCCTGGCGGATGCGCAGCCACGCCAGGTCCATGCTCGAGGCGAGGTATTCGGCCTCGTCCGCCGTGGGCGCACACACCATCGACACCCCGAGGATCGCGTGCGGTTCGGTGAACTGGCGTGACGGCACGAACGCACGGCGGTAGGCCTCGAACGCCGGGGCCGCCGGGGTGGGGCTGAAGTGGCTCGCGAACGAATAACCCATGCCCAGCTCGCCGGCCATCTGCGCGCTGGCGCCGCTCGAGCCCAGCATCCAGATGGGCGGCAACGGGGCGTCGTCGGGCATGGCCTTGAGGGCCTGCATCGGGTGATTCGACGGCAGCAGGCGTTCGCCCGACCACGTCAGCAGTTCGGTCAGCAGTGCCGGGAACTGTTCGCCGTCGAAGGCGCGCAGCGCCCGGGTGGCCTGCACGTCCGAGCCCGGCGCGCGGCCGAGCCCGAGGTCGATGCGGCCCGGGTGCAGGGCAGACAGCGTGCGAAAGGCTTCGGCCACCCGCAGCGGGGCGTGGTTGGGCAGCATGACCCCGCCGGAGCCCAGGCGCAGCGTGGTGGTGTGGGCGGCCACGTGGGCGATCAGCACCTCGGGGGCGGCGCTGGCGACGGCGGGCATGCCATGGTGTTCGGCAAACCACAGCCGGACGTAACCCAGGCGTTCGGCGAGGCGGGCAAGGTCGACCGAACGGCGCACCGATTCGGCGGCGCTGCCGCCGCTCCCGACGGGCACGAGGTCGAGGACGGACAACGGAATCTTCATCGCGGCATCGTAGTGACGTGGCGCCACTCGTGCCGGTGAAGGGTCAAGCGGCGGCGTTGAGGAAGCGGCCGAGCTTGGGGGTGACGGCGAAGGTCATCACGGAACCGGGGTAGACGGTCAGCGTGTAGGCCCCGCCGTTGTCGAGCGTGTAGGGCCCGAGGCCGGGAACGCTGGTGTTCAGTTCGACGTTCTTGTAGGGCGCCGCACCGTGGGCCACCGCATCGCGCACGAAGGCGGCGAGGGCAGGAGACAGGGCAGAGCCGATGGGCGAAACGAACATGCCGGGGACAACGAACACAACAACGCGACGGCGGGCACTATAGCCCACCGTCGCCGGTGCCATTGCCGCACGCGGCGGGGAACTCAGGACGCCAATGCGCCGGCGATCTGTTCGGCGGCCGAGGCGAACGCCTTCTTCTCGGCGTCGGGGCCCATCGAGAGGCCTTCGGCGTAGACGAACTGCACGTCGGTCATGCCGAGGAAGCCGAGGGTCGTCTTCAGGTACGGCACCTGCGTGTCGGCTGGCGCGTCGCGGTGGATGCCACCGCGGGTGGTCACCACATAGACCTTCTTGCCAGTCAGCAGGCCGACCGGGCCCTTTTCCGTGTACGTGAACGTCACCTTGGCGCGGCTGACCGCGTCGATCCAGTTCTTCAGCGACGACGGCACGCCGAAGTTGTACATCGGCACCGCGAGCACCAGGACGTCGGCGGCCTGGAGTTCGGCGATCAGCGCATCGTCCTGGGCCACGCGGGCGGCCTGCTGGGGGCTGCGTTGGTCGGCCGGCGTGAACAGGGCCTGCAGCGTGGCTTCGTCCAGCGCAGGGTGCGGCTGGCCGGCCACGTCACGCACCGTCAGCGCGGCTTCCGGGCGGCTGGCGCGCAAGCCGCTCACCAGGTCGTTGGCCAGGCGGGTGGAGTGGGAGGCGTCGGCACGGGCGCTGGAATTGATCTGCAGGATGTTCATCACGGACCTTTCGGGGAGGAAGTTCGATGGCTTCACTGTAGTAATCCCGAAAACAATCCGGAAGACTCCGGAATGGATAACATTGTTCCACCAGTGGAACCGACGGAGCCCGCACCATGACCTCGATCGAACCCAACGACCTGCTGCTTTTTGCCCGGGTGGTGGAAGACGGCAGCTTCAGCCGTGCCGGCGAGCGGCTCGGGCTGCCCAAGTCCACCGTGTCACGCCGGGTGGCGGGGCTCGAGGCGCAGCTGGGCGAGCGCCTGATGCTGCGCACCACCCGCAAGCTCACCCTCACCGATTTCGGCCACAGCGTGCTGGAACACGCCCGCCAGGTGGTGTCCGAGGTGGAGGCCGCCGCCGAACTGGCCCAGCACCGCCAGGCCGAACCGAGCGGGCGGCTGCGCCTGTCGATCCCCGGCGATTTCGCCAACGTCGTGCTCGGCCAGCTGATGATGGACTTCACCGCGAAGTACCCGGGCATCTCGTTGCAGGTCGACGTGTCGCCACGCCGCGTGGACCTGATCGGCGAGAACTTCGACCTCGCGATCCGCATGGGCGTGCTCGACGACGACGCCAACCTCGCGGCACGCCGCCTCGCGGTGTTCTCGGCGGGGCTCTACGCTTCGCCCGCCTACCTCCAGCAGCGAGGCACCCCCCGGGAGCCGGCCGACCTGATGCAGCATGACGCGCTGCAACTCACCACGCAGCAGCGCCAGACGTCGCCGTGGCTGCTGACCCGCCAGCACGAGGTGTGGCAGGACACCCCGCCCAGCCGGGCCGCCGCGAACTCGCCGGAACTGCTGATGCGCCTCGCGCGGTCGGGCGCCGGCATCACCGCGGTGGCCGATCACTTCGCCGAGCCGTACGTGCTGTCCGGCGAGCTGGAGCCGGTGCTGGTGGACTGGTACCTGCCACCCACCGAGGCGTGGGCCGTGTTCCCCGGCCGGCGGCTGATGCCGGCCCGAACGCGGGTGTTCCTCGATGCGCTGGAGGCCGAGTTTTCGGTGTCCCGTTGCGAGGCCGAGCGCGACAAGATGGCGCAGACCCGACGCGTGCGCATCGCGGCCGCGCGCGCGGAAAAGCAGGTCGCCTGAGCCGGGGAATTCTCTCCTACAGCGGCACGGGAACCGGTGCATCGGCCTACGCTTCGCGGCATCGCCATGGACGCCGAACGGGAGACCTGCCATGAATGCCGTCGAACTGCTGATCTCGCAACACCGCAACCTCGAGTCCAAGCTCGGGGACCTGATGACCGCCGTCGATGCCGGCGCCAGTGCGCGCACCAAGGCCGTGCTCGCCGAAGTGGGCGACGACCTCACCGTGCACATCAGTTCCGAGGAACTGGTGTTCTACCCCGCCGTGAAGGCCCACCGCACCGAGGACATCCTGATGGAGTCGCTCGAGGAACACCTGTCGCTCAAGCGACTGCTGGCCGACCTGCTGGCGCTGGACCCGGGCGAGGACACCTTCAAGCCGAAAGCCAAGGTGCTGCAGGAGCAAACCGAACACCACCACGAGGAAGAGGAGGAAAACCTGTTCCCGAAGGTGCAGAAGCTGCTCGACCCGAAGGAGCTGGACAAGCTGGGCGGCGAGATGCAGTTGCTGCAACAGCGCCTGCGCGAGGACGGTGACCCGCGCGCCGGGGTGGCGGCCGAAACCGGCGAGGCCACGCCGCTCCTCTGACGGCCGTACTTCTGACGCGCCCGCGTCCTACAACCCTCCTGGCGTCGCGGGACTACGCTCGGGGCATCCCTTCCCAAGGAGCGTCCCATGATCCGCGCCGTTGTTCTTTTTATCGGCTTGACGTTGGTGGGCCTGTTCGCGCTGCTGAACTGGACCGCGTTCGTGACCCCAACGCCACTGTCGCTCGGGGTCACCACGGTGGAGGCTCCGCTTGGCCTCGTGATGCTGGCGGTGGTGGCCTTTCTCAGCGTGCTGTTCATCGTGTGGGCCATGACGCTGCAGGGCGGCGCGCTGATGGAATCGCGCCGCCTGGCCCGCGACCTGCAGGCCCAGCGCGACCTCGCCGACAAGGCCGAGGCCTCGCGGTTCACCGAACTGCGCACTTTCCTGGCGGCCGAGTTGAGCACCGTGGCAGTAGCGCAGGAACAGACCCGCGCCATGATGATGAGCCGCCTCGACCGCGCACAGGAGGCGGCCCGCGCCTCGCAGGAAGAAGCGTCCAACACGCTGTCGGCCTACATCGGTGAACTCGAGGACCGCCTGGAGCGGGCCCAACTGGTGCCCGCCCAGTACGAACGCAGCGACGACACGCCGCTGCGGCGCTGATCAGCCACGCCCTTCCGGTTCCGGTTGCGCGGCGGCCGGAACCTCGTCGTGGTGGTGCCGGTGCCCCACGTGCCTGGCGAACCACTGCACCACGTCATCGACGAACGTGAACACCACCGGGATCACCAGCAGGCTCAGGAACGTGGACGTGATGAGCCCGCCGATCACCACGATGGCCATCGGCGCGCGAAAGCTCGGGTCGGTGCCGATGCCGAGCGCGACGGGCAACATGCCGGCACCCATCGCGATGGTGGTCATCACGATCGGGCGGGCCCGCTTGTGGCAGGCGTCCAGCAGGGCTTCCCAGCGTGTCATGCCGTGTTCACGGCGGGCCATGATCGCGTACTCCACCAGCAGGATCGAGTTCTTCGTGGCGACACCCATCAGCATGATGAGCCCGATCATCGACGGCATCGACAACGCGGTGCGGGTCAGGAACAGCGCGAGGAAAGCCCCCGGGATCGACAGCACCAGCGCGGCCAGGATGGTCACCGGTTGCACGAAGTCCTTGAACAGCAGCACGAGCACCACGTAGATGCAGAGCACGCCGGTGAGCATGGCCAGCCCGAAGCTTGCGAACAGCTCGCCCATGGCTTCGGCGTCACCGATGGTGGTCTGGATCACGCCGGGCGGCAGCTGCTTCAGGCTCGGTAGCGCGAGCGCCTCCTTCTCGACCTCGCCGAGCGGTTTCTGGTTCAGCTCGATCTCGAAGTTGATGTTGCGCTGGCGGTCGTAGCGGTCGATCTCGGCCGGTCCGCTTTCGATCGTCAGGTCGGCCACGTTGCCCAGCATCACCGGTCCGCGTGACCCGGGCACCGCGAGGCGCGACAGCAGGTCCACGTCGGTGCGGGCAAGCGGTGCCAGCTTGACCAGCACGGGCACCTGGCGCTGCGACAGGTTCAGCTTCGCGAGGCCTTGGTCGTAGTCGCCGGCCGTGGCGATGCGCAGCGTCTCCGCGATGGCGGTGGACGTGACCCCGAGGTCGGCCGCGCGGGCGAAGTCGGGCCGCACGATCAGTTCCGGCCGCACCAGGCTCGATGTGGACGTGACGCCGCCGATGCCGGAGATGCCGCGGAGTTCACGCTCCACCTTCGCGGCGTGTTCCGACAGCGCGTGGCCGTCTTCGCCGGCGAGCACCAGCACGTACTTCTCGTTCGACGCCCCGAGCCCCACCTTCACGCGTGCACCCGGCACCACGTCGAGCGACTCGCGAATGCCGCGTTCGATGGCCTGCTTGCTGATCCCCCGGCGTTCGTTGCGTGGGGTCATGTTGATCGTCAGCGTGGCCTTGCGCACTTCGGCGGCACCCGCGGGTGCAAACGGGTCGGCACCGGTGTTGCCGCCACCCACCGTCGTGTAGATGAGCTTGATGTGCTCGTTCTTCTCGAGGATGGCGCGGGCCTGCTCGGCCGCGGCAAACGTCTGCTTGAACGTGCTGCCCGGCGGCAGCGTCAGCGTCACCTGCGTCTGCGACAGGTCATCGGGCGGGATGAAGCCCGTGGGCAGCAGCGGCACCAGCATGAACGAGCCCACCAGGAACACCACGGCCGCGATGACCGTCTTGATGCGGTGTTTCAGGCAGTACTCGGCCCAGCGCATGTAGATCGTGAGCCAGCGGCCTTCGTGGTGGTCCTTCTTCGGGCGCTTGAGCACGTAGGCGGCCATCATCGGTGTCAGCATGCGGGCCACCACGAGCGAGAAGAACACGGCGATGGCCGCGGTCCAGCCGAACTGCACGAAGAACTTGCCAGGCACCCCGCTCATGAACGCCGTGGGCAGGAACACCGCGATCAGCGTGAACGTGGTGGCGATCACGGCCAGGCCGATCTCGTCGGCCGCTTCCATCGCGGCCTGGAACGGCGTCTTGCCCATGCGCAGGTGACGCATGATGTTCTCGATCTCGACGATGGCGTCGTCCACGAGGATGCCCACCACCAGCGACACCGACAGCAGCGTCACGCCGTTCAGCGTGAACCCCAGCAGGTACATCGCACCGAACGTGGGGATCACCGACAGCGGCAACGCGGTGGCGGCCACCAGGGTGGCGCGCCAGTCACGCAGGAAGAACCACACCACGATGATGGCGAGGATGGCGCCTTCGTACAGAAGCATCATCGAGCCGTCGTAGTTTTCCTGCACCGGGTCGACGAAGTTGAACGCCTCGGTGAACTTGACCTCGGGGTGCGCGGCGCGCAGCACGTCGAGCTGCTGGCGCACGCCCGCGGCCACCTCGGTCTCGCCGCCGCCGCGCGTGCGGGTGATCTCGAACCCCACCACCGGCTTGCCGTTGAGCAGTGCCGCGGAACGCTTTTCCGCGACGGTGTCGGACACGTTGGCCACCTGGTCGAGGCGGATGTGCCGGCCGTCGGGCAGCGCGATGTCCACGGCCGCGAGTTCGCCGGCCGACTGCACCGTGGCGATGGTGCGCACCGACTGTTCGGAGCCTCCCACGTCGGTGCGGCCGCCGGACGCCTCGGTCTGGATCTGGCGCAGCTGGCGCGAGATGTCGGACGCCGTGGCGTTCAGGGCCTGCAGCTTCGCGGGGTCGAGTTCGACGTGCACCTCGCGCGTAGCGCCGCCCACGCGGGCCACCGCACCCACGCCGCGCACGCTCAGCATCGACTTGACGATGGTGTTGTCGACGAACCAGCTCAGCGCCTCCTCGTCCATGCGCGACGACTCGACCGTGTAGGTGAGGATCGGTGAACCCGAGAGCTCCACCTTCGAGATGACAGGGTCGCGCAGGTCGGTCGGCAGATCCGAGCGCACGCGCGAGACCGCGTCGCGCACGTCGTCCACGGCGTCCTGCACCCCCTTTTCGAGGCGGAACTCGACCGTCAGCGTGGCGGTGCCGTCCTGCACCTTCGTGTAGATGTGCTTGATGCCCTGCAGCGTGGCGAGCGAGTTCTCGATCTTGCGTGCCACCTCGGTTTCGAGCTGGGCGGGCGAGGCGCCCGGCAGCGAGGCGACCACCGTGACGGTGGGCAGCTCGATGTCGGGGAAGTTCTGGATCTTCATCGCCTTGAAGCTCGCCAGGCCCACGAGCGTGAGCATGATGAACAGCAAGACGCCCGGGATCGGGTTGCGGATGGACCAGGAAGAGACGTTCATCATGGCGTGGTGCCCCGGATCATTTCTGCGCGACCGACGGCGCTGGCGCGTCGACCACCTTCACGAGGTCACCGTCGGCGAGGAACCCGCCGCCGCTGGCCACCACCTTGGCATCGGCCGGCACACCGCTCGCGATCTCGATGCGGTCGCCGATGCGGCGCCCCACCTTCACCTTGAGCTGAGTGACCTTCGAATCGGGGCCCACGCGCAGCACGTAGTGGAAACCGTCGCGCAACGTCACGGCACTTTGCGGCAGCGTCAGCGACTGCTGCGCGCCCACGTCGATCTCGCCATGGCCGAACATGCCGGCCCGCGCTTCGGGCGAGACGGCCAGGTCCACGTAGACGAGGCCGTTGCGCGTCTGCACGTCCACCGTAGGCGCCACCATGCGCACCTTGCCGGCCAGTTTGGCGCCCGAGGCGGCCGTCACTTCCACCCCCTGGCCGGGCTTGACCCGCGACAGGTCGGACGCCGGCACCTCGCCGCGCCACTCAAGGCGGCCCTGGCGGATGAGCCGGAACAGTTCCTGGCCCGCGGGCAGCACGGCCCCCACGGTGGCGCTGCGTGACGAGATCACGCCGCTGTCGGGCGCGAGCACCTTGGTCTGGCCGAGGCGCAACTGCTGCGTGCGGGCGGATGCCCGCTGCGCCTCGAGCCGCGCCTGCGCGGTGCGTTCGGCCGTCAGGTACTGGTTGATCTGCTGGGCGCTCAGCGCACCGGTGGTCTGCAGTTCGCGGGCGCGTTGCGCGTTGGCGGCGGCCTCGGCGAGTGCCGCTTCGGCTTCCGCCACGCTGGCGCGGATCTGGGCCTGGTCGGCCAGCACGGTGTCGGGCGCGAACGTGGCGAGCACCTGGCCGCGCTTGACCACGTCACCGACGTTGACCTTCACGTCGGCGAGCCGCAGCCCGTTGGCCTCGGTGCCCACGCTGGCTTCCTGCCAGGCGGCGATGTTGCCGTTGGCGCCCACGCGCAGCGGCACCGCGATGCGCTGCTGCTGCGTGACGGCGACGGTCAGGGCCGGCCGGGGGGCCTCGGCGGGCGCGGGGTCGGCGGCGTGCACGGCGTACGAACCGGCGGCCACGGCGATCACTCCCGCGGCGGCGAGGACGGAGATCAGGGGATGGTTGGCAAATTTCATGGCAGGTGTGACCGTGTTCAGGAGTTCTTCGGCGGGGTGGTGGTCCACCCGCCACCGAGGGCGCGGTACAACGTGATCCAGGCGGTGACGCGGTCGCGCTCCAGGTCCACCACGCTGATCTGGGCCTGCAGCGCGGTGCGCCGCGCGTCTTCCAGCTCGAAGAGGCTGGCCAGGCCGCCGCGGTAGCGGGCCTCGACGGCGCGGTACGACGCGTCGAATCCCTCTGCCGCGGTGCGGGCGTCCTCGCGGCGGGCCTCGGCGCTGTCCAGCTGCACCAGGGCCTGCTCCACCTCGCGCACTGCGCCACGCACCTTCGCCCGGTACGTCACGGCGGCTTCGTCGTAGCGGGCGCGTGCGGCGTCCACGTTGGCGCGGCGCGTGCCGCCGTCGAACAGCGGCAGCGACACCGCCAGCGGTCCCACGGCCCACGTGGTGCCTTCGGACGTGCCGGCGCTGGTTTCCACACGCATGCGCCCGAACGATCCGCCGAGGCTCACCCGAGGCAGGCGGGCGGCGCGGGCCTGTGACACGTCGGCGCTGGCGGCCTCCACGTCGCGGGCGGCGATGTACAGGTCTGGCCGCTGGTTCAGCACGTCGGCGGGCACCGTGCCCACCGCGATCAGCGCCGGCACCGGCAGCGTGCCCGTGCCCGCGCCCAGCCGGGCGCGCAGGTCGGGTTCGGCGAAGCCGGTGAGGGCCACGAGCGACTTGACCGAGGTGTCGCACTGCGCCTTCTGCTGCAAGTAGAGGCTGTTGCCCTGCGCCGCGCTGGCACGGGCGAGTGCCGACGCGGCCGGGGCCTGGAAGCCCGCCTTGGCGGCGATCTCGGTGAGGCGTGAGGTTTCCGCGCGCGAGCCGGCGTCGGCCTGCACCTTCTCGAGTGACGCCTCGCAGGCGCGCAGGCCCAGGTACGTGGATGCAACTTCGGCCGCGACCGCCACGCGGGCCTCGTGCCAGCCCGCCTCGGCACCGGCATGGCGGGCGCGTGCGGCATCCCAGCCGGCGCGGTTGCCGCCGAACAGGTCGATCTCCCACGATGCCTGCAGCGCGGCGGAGCCGGTGTTGGTGATGGGCATGGAGGGTTCCTGGACCCCGCGGCTCGCGCTGGCGGCGGCGTTCAGCCCCGGCAGCAGCGTGGCCCCGGCCGACACCCGGGTGGCGCGGGCCTGTTCGATGCGGGTGCGGGCGGTGGCAAGCGTGGGGCTCACCTCCTGGGCGGCCTGCATCAGGTCGGCGAGCAGCGGGTCGTTGAACTGCTGCCACCACTGGGCGAGTTCGGCGGCGTTGCCCTGGTGGGGCAGCGGGGCCTGCCATTGCGCGGGTGCGGTGGCCGCGGGGTCGCGCACGTCGGCCGGCAGCGGGCCTCCGGCGCAGGCGGTCAGCAAGGCGGCCAGCAGCAGCGGGGCCAGCGGAGGGAGGGATCTTCTTCGGGTCACTTCTTCTTCGCCTTCACAGGAGGTTGCACCGCGCTCCCTGCGCGGCGGCGGGCTTCGGCCAGCACCATGGCTTCGCCGAACATCACGAGGCGCTCGGCCCAGAGGGCCGTCGCGTCAGGGTGGTACTTCAGGCTGGGGGCGACCACCTCGTACACGTCGTCGGTGACGAAGAGGTTCACCCCGAGCGCGGTGACACACACCGCCAGGCGGCGCAGGTCGTCGTCGGGTTCGGGGGCACCCACGTGCCGGCCCAGCACGACGAGGATCGCGTCGAACTGGGGCTGGATGCTTTCATTGATTTCATCGGCGAGCAAGCCCGTCTGCTCGAGCATCTCGCGGAAACGCAGCTTCATGCCGAGCCGCACCAGTTCGCCTTCGGCCAGCGGTTCGAGGAACGTGGCGTACAGGCCGTGGAGCGCCTCGGTGAGGCTCATCGACGGATCGCTGTACCGGGCGATGTCGGCCTCGGGGGAGCCGAACGGTTCAAAAAACGCCGCACGGTAGAGGCCGGCCTTGTCACCGAAGTAGTAGCTGATGGACGCAATGTTGGTCTGGGCCGCCTCGGCGATGGCTCGCGTGGAGGTCTTGCTGTAGCCGTGGTCGGCGAACAGGCGCAACGCCGCGCGCAACAGGCGTTCGCGAGACTGCTCGCCATCGCTGCGTTTGGGTCGGGGCCGTTCCGGGAGTGCGCTCATTCGCCGGAATGTAGCAAATAAATCAAACGATTGATTTAATTCGGGGTGGCAAAGAGGGTTGATCGGCGCAGGCCTGGGGTGGGATGGCAGCGGTTCCATCGTGATGCGCGGTGGACAGCCGGCCACGTGATCGACGTGATGCGGGGTTACCTGAGCCAGCTGTTCGCCGAGCGCACCACGCGCCACGGCGTGTTCATGGACATCGCGGCGCATCAGCACCGTGTGGGGCACGTAACCCTTCGAGTCGAGGTTCCAGCCGTCCACGGCCTGCTCGTCGCTCACGCGGTCGAGGCGCGTGGTGCCGAGCTTGCGCAGACTGGCGCGGCTCACGAGTTCCTCGCATTCGGCTTCCGAGAGTTGGCTGGCAAAGGCCGTCCACCGTTGCAGCGCCAGCGGATTGCGCCAGGCGTCCTCGATGGCCCAGCGCAGCTCGTGGGGTTCGGCCGTCTTGCCGGCCTCGAGCACCCGTGGCAGCAGCGCATGGAAAAACGTCTGGAAGGCGCGCTTGACCGGCGGGCGGGGCAGCAGGTCTTCGAACCGCGCGAGCCGGTTGCTCCACCCCGGCGTGGCCAGCTGCAGGCTGATGAAGGCCTGCAGCGCCTGCACCGGGTTGAAGAGGCGCAACCGGTTGGGCGGCAGCACCAGCATCGGCAGCGCGCAGGCCTCGGCGTGCGACAGCCGCTCGACAAAGCTGCACAACACCGCAGTGCGTGACCACTGCGCCGCGGTGAGCCCGTGCAGGCCGCCTACCGATGCCGCCTCGATCTGGCGCACGAACCCGAGCGCGTCACGGAAGCCGTACGCCGCCTTCGCATGGTTGGCCTTGGCGCTGATCACCGCGAGGTTGCCCGCGGCGTACCCGGCATCGCTGCGCACCCGGTCGATCGACGCGTCGGTGCCTTCCAGCGTGGCCGCGCTCAGCGGCACGCGGGTGACGGGGCAGTGGGTGGTGTCGATCTGCTGCAGGTAGTGTGGCGTGACCTGCACCAGCTCCACGCTGCGCCCGCGCAACCAGGCGTGCAGGCGCAGCTGCAGCCACTTGCGCACGTGGCGGGTGGGCTGCAGCGTGCGCATGCCGAACGTGGCCGCACCGGCGAGCAGGCCGTTGCGCAGCGGCGAAGGTTCCTGGGCGTAGGGGGCGGGCAGGTGCACGTTGTAGTGGGCATAGTCCCACCCGAGTTCGAAGCCGATGTGCTCGTGGTTCGTGACGGTGTCGTGCGAGAGAGGCGCTGCGAGGGTCATGGGAGGCTCCGTTCCGTTTCACTGCAACCGTTGCAGCGATGAAGCCAGTGTCGAACCCGGGTGGCTCATGGCGTGAGCCACCTGCTGATGATCTTTGTTATGCTCCGAGTCATGTGTGGCTCGTCTGGTGAGCCACCCTCGTGCCAGGAGCCCCCATGGACCGCACCGAACGCTTCTACAAGATCGAACTGCTGCTGCGCAACCGGGGCTGTGTGCCGTTCGATGCGCTGATCGAGGAGTTGGGCGTGTCGCGTGCCACGCTCAAGCGCGACCTGCAGTACCTCCGCGACCGCCTGAGCGCCCCCATCGTCTACGACCGCTTCGACAACGGCTATCGCTTCGACGCAGCCGCCGGTGGCGAACGCCACGAACTGCCGGGCCTGTGGTTCAGCGAAAAGGAGATCCACGCCCTGCTGACCATGCACCAGCTGATGGCCGGGCTCGACGACGACGGTGTGCTGTCACGCCACCTGCAGCCCATGATGGACAAGCTGCAGGGCATGCTGGGGGCCGACGAAAGCGAGGCGCGCGAGCTGATGCGCCGGGTCAAGGTGATCGTCACCGCGCGGCGGCGCACGCCCAGCCAGTACTTCGAGCTTCTGGGCAGTGCGCTCGTGCAGCGCCGCCGGGTGTGGTTGCGCTACTTCAAGCGCAGCGACCGCAGCACCAGCGAACGCGAGGTGTCGCCGCAGCGGCTCGTGAACCACCGCAACACCTGGTACCTCGATGCCTGGTGCCATGCCAGCGACGGGCTGCGGCGTTTTGCGCTCGACGCGGTGCAGGACGCGCGCGCCCTCGACACCCGGGCCCGCAACGTCGCCATCCGCGACCTGGAGGCCGAACTCGACGCCGGCTACGGCATCTATGGCGGGGGGGACGCCAAGCTGAAGTGGGCCACGCTCGTGTTCCAGGCCGGTGCCGCGCAGTGGGTGGCCGGCGAGGAATGGCACACGCAGCAGAAGGCACGCTGGCTCGACGATGGCCGCTATGAACTGCAGGTGCCCTACAGCGACCCCACCGAACTGGCCATGGACATCCTGAGGCACGGCGACAGCGTGGTGGTCACCGGGGACAAGGTCCTGGCGAATGCCATCAAGGGGCGCCTCACGCGTGCCCTGGCGCAGTACGGCGTCAACTGATCGCGCGGCGCCGCTGCAGCCCGAAGAACCGCAGGAGTTCCTTGCTGGCGTCGGGTCCGTGCGGGTCGGCGTACGAGCCGGCGGGGTCACCACCCGACCACGCGTGGCCGGTGCCATGCACTTCCCAGTGTTCGACGAACGGGCGGCCGTCGCGGCCCGGGAACACGGTGTGCGTGAAGAGGCGGCCCTGGTGTTCGCCACGGTTGATCTGTGCGGGTGGCGGGGTGCCTGCGAGCACGTCGTCCACCACGTGCTGGCCGTTGGCCGGGTGAACGGTCTTGTCGGCGTCGCCATGGAACACGATGGTGGGCACACCCGGGCCGCCCGACCGCGACGGGCCGAACGGCCGCAGCCGCCCGGTGTGCATCACCGTCAGCGCGGAGGCCACGTCGGCCGCCGCGCCTTGCGGCAGCCCGGAGTGCACGCCGGCGGCGGCAAACACGTCGGGGTACTCGCGGCTCAGGATGGCGGCCATGGCCCCCCCTGCGGACAAGCCGGCCACGAACACCCGGTCGGGGTCTGCCCCGTGGGTGGCCACCACGTCGCGTGCCATGCCGGCCAGCACGGCGGGTTCACCGCTGCCGCGCCGCTGGTCGTTGGGCATGAACCAGTTCCAGCACTTCGCGGCGTTCGAGCGGGGTGGCTGGCGGGGGTACAGCACCAGGAACCCCTGCTGCTGGGCGAGGTCGTTCATGCGCGTGCCCCGGGCGAAGTCGTCGGGGTCTTGCTTGCAGCCGTGCAGCATCACCAGGAGCGGCAGCTGCTTGCCCGTGAACCCCTCCGGCACGAACAGCTTGTAGGGGCGTGCGCCCACGGTGGTGACGAACGTTCCGCTGTCGAACCGGTGCAGCGGGGCAGGGGCGGTAGGGCGTCGCAGCAGCGCGCGGCGCAGGGAGTTGGTGGCTTGGCGAAGCCACCGCGACAACATCGGGGCGAACGGTTTCATCGGACCATGGTAACGGCCGCGCCGTTACCATCGCGCCATCCCACCCGAAGGACCCGAGATGAAAGCGACCTGGAACGGCGTCACCATCGCCGAAAGCGACGACACGGTGGTTGTCGAAGGCAACCACTATTTCCCCGAGAGCAGCCTGAACCGCCAGTACGTGACGTTCAGCAACCACCGCACGAGTTGCCCCTGGAAGGGGCAGGCGCAGTACTACAGCCTGTTCGTCAACGGCGAGATGAACCCCGACGCCGTCTGGTACTACGCCGAGCCGCTCGAGGCCGCCGCCGAGATCAAGGGGCGGGTGGCCTTCTGGAAGGGTGTGAAGGTGGAGTGACCTCGGCCGCCACACCCTGGTGGTGGCTCAGGTACAGGCTGCCGCGGAACCAGCGCAGCCAGTCGCTGGCCACCAGCGCATCGAGCACCGGCCCCTTGACCTCCGACAGGTCGAGCCGAACCCGGCGGCGGGCCAGCAGGTCCTGCAGCGACCGCAGGGCCTCCACGCCGCTGAAGTCGATGTGGTTCACCGGTGACATCTGCAGCAGCACGCGGGTGGTGCCCGGTGCGCTGTCCAGGCAGCCCACCACCACGTCGGGCAACTGGCGCGCGTTGATGTACAGCAGGCTTTCGTCGATGCGGATGCCCAGCAGGCCGGGCGTGGTTTCCGTCGCGTAGCGCAACACGTTGCGGTAGTGTTCAGTGCCCGGCATGCGCGCCACCATCACCGCGTGGGGCCGCGCGGTGCGCTGCAGCAGCAGCGCGATGGACAGCGCCACGCCGAACGCCAACGCCCATTGCGCATCCTTCAGCACCGTGATGGCCGCCACCGCCGCCATCATCGCGGCCTCGCCGTGCGAGTAGCGCCACGCCTCGGCGAACCCGCGCCATTCGCCAGCGGCCAGCACCGACATCACGATGGTGGCCGCCAGCACCGCCTTCGGCAGCAGCGCCAGCGGCGCGGCGAACAGCAGCATGCCGATGCCGGTGAACAACGCGGCAAATACGCCGGCCCACCGCGTGCGGGCGCCGGCCTCGGCATTCACCGCGGTGCGAGAGAAGCTGCCGCCCACCGGCATGCCGCCCCCGAACCCGGCCGCGAGGTTCGACCCCGCGAGGCCCATCAGCTCGCGCCGGGCGCTGACCCGTTTGCCACGCTGCAGGCCGAGGTTCTCCGCCACGGCCAGGCTGCTCACGAACGTGACCAGCGCGATCAGCGCGGCACCGGGCAGCAGTTGCTGCCACACCGACCACGCCACGTCGGGCCAGGTGAGCCGCGGCTGCAGCGGCGGCAGGTCACCCACGAGCCGCACGCCAGCCGACGACGCCGACACGGCCCAGGCCACCACCGTGGCCAGGACGATGACGGCCAGCGGTGCCGCACGCGAGGCCAGGTGGGCCGTGCGCGCGGGCAACCAGCGGCCGAGCCAGCCGGGGGCGTGCCGGCGTGCGGTCGCCAGCAGCACCAGTGCCCCGATCCCGAACGCCGCGGTGGCGAGGTGGATGCCATGCCCGCCGCGCCACCACGAGCCGAACACCTCCACCAGGTTGAACCCCGCCGCACGCGCGCCGAACAACACCGGCAGCTGCGACAGCAGGATCGACAGCGAGGCCCCCACCGAAAAACCCTGCAGCACCGGCACGCTGAGCAGCGACGCGAGTGCGTCGAACTTCAGCAACGCGGCCAGGGCCAGCATCACCCCCGACTCGATGGCCAGCACGAGCGCGGCGTCGGTGGCCGGCACGTCGTGGGCCACCACGGGCGCGATGGCCTGCGCCGTCATCAGGGCGAGGACCGCGGCGGGCCCGATCGAGTTGACGTTGCTGGACCCGAGTGCCGCGTACGCGAGCATGGGCAGCAGGCTCGCGTACACCCCGGCCTCGGGCGGCAGCCCGGCCAGCAGCGCGTACGCGACGCTCTGCGGCACGAGCAGCACGGACACGATCACCGCGGCGACGAGGTCGTCGGCCAGGGCGGCGTCGCGGTAGCGGATCAGGTCGCCGCGGAGGCGGGAAAGCGGCATCGGGCGAAGGAGGTCAGGGGGACGCCCGATGCTACGGGTTTCCATGGAATTGCGGTGCGCAGGTCCCATGGCGTCGAAACGCAGGCGTCACGAGTGGTGGGCCGATGAACAGGGGGGCCGAGTCACCGGAGGGCTCCAACACGGCTGCACACTGGGCCCAGGCACGACTCGGCATATGTTGACGGTCTCTTCGAGGTGGCGCAGAATCTGTCGCAACCCCTCCTTTGCCGGGTCATTCAGTTGACTGCTGCTCTGGAAGAAAGAACCGCCTCCGAGGCGGTTTTTTCACGTCCGAACGAGGTCGAAGGTGGGTCGAAGGTGGATTCTGGGAGCAAGGCAACAGCGGTGTACATCGATGGGTACAACCTGTACTACGGGCGATTGCGCGGTTCGCCTCACAAGTGGCTCGACGTGGTCACCCTGTTCGATCAATTGGTGCGCGTCCAGGATCCTTCGTCCGTGGTGCACAAGGTGCACTTCTTCTCGGCTCCTGCGCTCGGCCAGTTCGCCTCACACGGCGAATCGTCGGTGGCCGCGCAAGAGTCCTACCACCGAGCGCTTGAGAACCGCCATCCCGAGCGGTTCATGAAGACGCTGGGTGCTCACGCCTACGACAAACACGGAACGGCCCTGCCGCTGTTCATTCCGGGAGCGCCGTACGACAGGGCGCTTACCGCGCGGGTCTGGCGATTGGTCGAGAAGAAGACCGACGTCAACCTGGCGTTGGCGATGTACCGGGATGCGGTCGCCGGACGGTTCAGGCAACTCGTGCTGTGCTCCAACGATTCCGATGCGGAGCCGGCCCTTGCCGCCATTCGAGTGGACTGCCCATCTGTGATGATCGGTGTCGTGACGCCCGTGCGGCCGCCGGATGCGGGTGACCGCCGCCGGGTCAGCGCGTCGCTGGCCCGGCATGCGCACTGGACGCGGCACCACATCCTGGATGCCGAGCTGGATGCGGCGCAGTTGCCAGACTGCGTGCCCACCCGCAGGAAGCCGGTCCTGCGACCGGCTCATTGGTAGGGCCAGCGCCGTCAGTCCACCTTTGCGCCAGACTTCTTCACCACGTCCGCCCACTTCTTCGTCTCGGACGCGATGAACGCGGCAAACGCCGCCGGGGTGTTGCCGCCCGGGATGGCGCCCTGCGACAACAGGCGCTCCTTCACGGCGGGGGACGCCAGCGCCTTGGCACATTCCTGCTGGATGCGGTTGACGATGTCGGGCGGGGTGCCGGCCGGGGCCAGCAGGCCGAACCACGAGCTGGCGTCGAACCCCTTGACGGGGCCGGCCTCGGCGATGGTGGGCACGTCGGGCAACGCGGCGCTGCGCTGGGCGGTGGTCACGCCGAGCGCCCGCAGCTTGCCGGCCTTGATGTGCGGCATGGCCGACGGGAGGTTGTCGAACATGAGGTCCATGGTGCCGCCGATCAGGTCGAGCATCGCCGGGCCCGACCCGCGGTACGGGAAGTGCAGCATGAAGGTGCCCGTCATGCTCTTGAACAGCTCACCGCTCAGGTGGATCGAGGTGCCGTTGCCGCTCGACGCCATGTTGAGCTTGCCCGGGTTGGCCCGGGCGTAGCGGATCAGGTCGGCGACCGATTTGATGCCCGCCGCGTCGGCGCTGGCCGGGTTCATCACCAGCACGTTTGGCACCCCCGCCACCAGCGTGATCGGGGCGAAGTCCTTGATGGGGTCGAACGGCAGTTTCGGGTACAGCGACTGGTTGATGGCGTGCGTGCCGACGGTGCACATCAGCAGCGTGAGGCCGTCCGGCGGCGACTTGGCGACCTGATCGGCCCCGAGGTTGCCGCCGGCACCGGGCTTGTTGTCGACGATGAAGGTCTGGCCGAACGCCTTGCCGAGTTCGGGGGCCATGGCCCGGGCGAGGATGTCGGTGGTGCCCCCCGGGGCAAACGGGACGACGATGCGAACGGGTTTGCCGGGCCAGGCGCCCTGGGCAAACGGCGCGGACAGCGGCAGGAGGCCGCCGCCGGCGGCCAGCACGAGTTGGCGGCGATGCAGTGAAATCATGGAACGTCTCGGTGGGGGGAGACGTTCAGTGTGCCGCCAACGGTTGTGCGGGGTCCCAGGGCAATTCCCAGGCGACACGGGCCAAAAAGAAGGGAAGCGGGACAGGGATCCGGAGACTCGCTCTCATCCACCCCGGGCCGCCCGCTCCCCTGCGGACGTGTCAAACGCGCCTGAAAAACCGGGAAAGGTTCAGCGAGTGCCGCGGAGCTGGGCTCCAGGCGGCGAAAAGAGGGAGAGTTGCGTGGGTGCGCGATGGGCCTGCAGCACCTGGAACGCACGAGCCGGCGGCGGCGGCAGCGGCCGCACGGTGCTGGGCATCACGGGTTTGCGGGTGCTTTCGGTGCGAACCAGCGGCAGTGTTTGCGGTTGGAGCATGGCCATGGGGGGACCTCGTCGCGTTCAGGGATCAGTGACCGATCAGCCATTGGCTGGGGGCGAATTCACTCGGGCGCACATTGAGCGCCAGGGCGGGAACGGGGGTGAGCACGCTGGCGGCACGGGCCAGCCAGGCCGTGACCTGGATGCCACGGGAGGCCTTGGCGGACGACACGACGGGCTGCGCCAGGCGCAGCAGCGACGACGCACCACCCCGGCAACTCGGCATGGCGGGGCGCGCGGGGCGCCGGGTGCGGCGGGAACGAGGCGGGGTGGGCGTCATGGCTCAGGTCCAGGGTCGGGGGCTGGATAGCCAAGCGCAGCTTTTGTGCCAGCGTGATTTGTGCCCGTCTGGCCCTCGTCAGGCAAACGAAACCGCCGTTTTGTGGCGGACCGGTAAGCCGGCGGTTACATCACCGACCCGAATCGTCAGTGTTCATCGGGGCTGTGACGTGTTCGGCCACCTGGCGCACCACCTCCGCATCGGCCAGCACCCGGCGGTGGCCGAGCCCCCGGGTGGCGAACCACCGGCTCCCGGCAACCTGGTCGGCCAGGTGCCGCGCGAGTGCGGGTGGCGCGGCCCGGTCGTCCTCGTCGTGCACGACCAGCGTGGCCCGTGGCAGCCGGGGCGCCAGTTCGTCCGGCTCGAAACCTTCGAGGTCGATGCCCTCGCGCTGCTCGATCAGCCGGCGCATCCGCATCGACATGGCCCCGCCGAGGCCGAATCCGTTGGCAAACCACTTCAGCACGAGCTTCGGCGGTGGCGATGTGGCGATCAGGGCCAGGCGGTCGACAGGCAGGCCGTGGGCGGCCGCATGGGCCGCGGCCACTGCACCCATCGAGTGCGCCACCACGGCCTGCAGGGGGCCCAGCCGGGCCGAGGCCGCCCAGATGCCCCGCACGAACTGCGGCAGCGTGGACCGCCAGCCATCGCTGCGCCCATGGCCGGGCAGGTCGAGCAACACCGGGTTCGCCCCGGCGTCGAACACGGCGTCCCCGAGTGCCTGCATCTGGAGCGCATGGCCGGCCCAGCCGTGGACGAGCAGCACGGTGGGGCGGCCGGGCGGGGCGCCGTCGCGGCGGTACACCGCCATCGACCCCGACTCGAACGGCCAGCGCTCGAGCGTCCAACCCGCCGGCAGGTCCCGGCGCCGGGACCCGCGCTTCGTGGGCAGCGGCGTGAAAAAAAGCCGGAGCGCCAGCCGGGTGCCCCAGCCAGGGGCGAGCCGTTGCACGGCCTGCAGCGCCTGGCCGAGGCCGCGTGCCACGCGGTGTCCGCCGTAGAACGCGGCAATCGGGTTGGCGGCCGTGTCGGTGGCCGGGCTCATCGCGGCCACCCGAAATCGGCGTTGCGCCGCGGCACCGCGCGCCAGGCGCGGACCACCCAGAGCCCGCCGCGCAACAGCAGCAAGGCCAGCAGGAAGAGGAGCAGGGGAAGCATGGCAGTCCTTTTGGCGCACGGTCGTGCGAAGTTGGATCGGCAGACACGGCGCCGGGTCATGGTGGCGCGTGTCAGGGGGTGACGGAACGGATCAGGCGCTCGTACGCCGTCCACGCCCGGTCGCAGGCGAGCGGATCGCGCAGGAACCGGGCTTCGCGCATCAGCGCGACGAAGAGGCCGTCGAGCTCGAAGACGATCTGCTCGGCGTCGGTGTCGGGGAGGAGGTGACCGACCTGGATGGCCAGGTCGACCGAGCGGCGCAACGCGGCGCGCCAATGCAACACGTGTTCGAGGAGCAGGTCGCGCAGCGGGCCCTCGCAGTCGTCGAACTCGAAGGCGCCGGCGCTGTAGAGGCAGCCGGTGCGGCTCTCGACCTCGCGCACCCGCTTCATCCACAGGTGCATGATGGCGTTCAGGCGCGGCAGGCCGCGTGGTTCGCGCATGGCCGGCATGAACACGTCCTGCAGGAACCGCTTGGCGTATTCTTCGATCACGGCCTTCTGCAGCGCCTCGCGCGAGCCGATGCGCGAAAACACCCCGCTCTTGGACAACCCGGCACGCTTGGCCACCTCGCCCAGGCTCAGGCTGTTGAGGCCGTCGGCCAGGGCCATGGCCAGCGCGGTCTCGACGATGGCGCCCAAGGTGGCTTCGCTGCGTTCGGTGCGGGTTTCCATGTCTCTAATTTAGCACGATCGTGCGACGTTTCAAGCGCTATTTTGCGAGGGGATGTCCTGCCGGTCGCGGATCGGCTGAACGGCCGATCGACAGCGGTCGCTTCCCCGTGGTACACCCATTCCGCACGGTCGGAGCAGGCTCTTCAATCTACATCGGCAGCATGACGGTTCAGCGCGCACTCACGCGACGCCATTGGCTGGCCGTCGTCTCGTACCTCATGGTGGTTGCCCTGACGGCGGCGCTGGGGGTGGCCAGCGCCGACATCCTGTCGGCGGTGCGCGCCTACGTGGGCGGCGAGAGCCTGTGGTCCAAGGGGCAGAAGGAAGCGCTGTACCACCTCGACCGGTACGCCCGCCTGCACGACCCGAACGACTATGTGCGCTTCGAACGGGCGTTGTCCATGCCGCTCGGCGACCGCCGGGCCCGCATCGAACTCTCCGGCCCGTCACCTGACCTGGAAGTCGCCCGCCAGGGGTTGCAGCAGGGTGGCAACCACCCCGATGACATCCCCTCGATGATCACGCTGTTCCTCCGTTTCAAGGAAGTCAGTTTCATGGCGGACGCGATCGCCATCTGGGCCGAAGCCGACGTGGCCATCGACGAACTCCGCGTGCTCGGGGTGCAGATGCGCCGGCACGTGGTGGCGGGCGAGGCCGACGGGCCGGAACTTCGCGCGCTGGCGCAGCGCCTGCCCGCCATGGACGCCCGGCTGTCGCAGCTGGAGCGCCAGTTCTCGGACCGCCTCGGCGAAGCCTCGCGGCTGTCGAAGCGCATCGTGCTGGTGGCCACGCTGACCATCTCCGTGGTGCTGGCCTCGGCCGGGCTCCTGCTGATCGCCCGCCTGCTGAACCAGCAGTTGATGGCCGAACGGGCGCTGCGCGAAGGCAACGAACGCTGGGCGCTTGCCGCCGATGCCGCGGGCATCGGCGTGTTCGACTGGGACGTGGTGCGCAAGCGGGTCGCGCTCGATGCGCGCGCTGCCGTGCTGGCCGGTTTTCCCGCGGCCCACACCGTGGCCGATGCGGACCACTTCGCCATCGAGTCCGTCCATCCCGAAGACCGTGAACGCGTGCAGCACATGCTGGGTTCGGCGGTCGACCGTGTCGAACCGGTGTCGGTCCGCTACCGTGTCGTGACGCCGATGGGCAAGGTGCGCCACATCGAACTGCACGCGCGGGCGCGGGCCAACGGCCGCCACCCGCGCATGATCGGCATCCTGCGCGACGTCAGCCGGGACATGGAGGCCGAACGCCTGCGCCTCGACAAGGAAACCGCCGAACGCGCCAACCGGGCCAAGGGCGAGTTCCTGTCCCGGGTAAGCCACGAGCTGCGCACGCCACTCAACGCGGTGCTCGGTTTCGCGCAGCTGATGCAGCTCGACAGTGCCGAAAAACTCAGCCCCGGGCAGGCCGCCCGCGTCGGGCACGTGATCGACAGCGGCCGCCACCTGCTCGACCTCATCAACGACATGCTCGACGTCACGAGCATCGACGCCGGCGGGGTGAAGTTCGCCCCGCAGCAAGTGTCCGTTCACGGCGTGCTCGCCCGCTGCAGCGACAAGCTGTCGGCGCTGGCCGATGCACAAGGGGTGCGCATCGTGCCACCCCCACCGGAGCGCGACCTGCACGTCCTGGCGGACCCGCGGCGGCTCGAGCAGGTGTTCATCAACCTCATGTCGAACGCCATCAAGTACAACCGGCCCGACGGCGAGGTGCGGCTCACCGTGGAACCCGACGGCAACGACGTGGTGGCCAAGGTGCACGACACCGGCGCGGGGTTGACCGAGGAGCAGCTGGGCCAGCTGTTCCAGCCGTTCAACCGGCTCGGTGCCGAGTACTCGAAGGTGGTGGGCAGCGGCCTCGGCCTCGTCATCACCCGCCAGCTGGTGACGCTGATGGGCGGCAGCGTGGCCGCCAGCAGCCGCGCGGGCGAGGGGACGACGTTCGTGGTGCGGCTGCCCAAGGGCAGTGCCGTCGCGGCCTGAAGCGGGGGAGACTGACGCGGATCAGGCCGGCACGTAGCCGCGCGGGATGGCCCCGAGCAGGTCGCGGGTGTAGGCCTCGCGCGGGTGGTCCAGCACCTGGGTCACCGGGGCCTGTTCCACCACCTGGCCGTCCTTCATCACCATCACCTCATCGGCCATGAACCGCACCACCGCGATGTCGTGGCTGATGAACACGTAGGCGAGGCCCAGCTCGTCCTGCAGGTCCTTCAACAGGTTGAGCACCTGCGCCTGCACCGACACGTCGAGCGCGCTGACCGCCTCGTCGAGCACCAGCACCTCGGGGTTCAGTGTCAGGCACCGGGCGATGGCCACGCGCTGGCGCTGGCCGCCGGAGAACTCGTGCGGGTAGCGGTTCATCGCGGATTCGTCGAGGCCCACACGCGCGAGCAGCGCGCGCGCGCGCGCCTCGCGATCAGCGTCCGACGTGCCGATGCCGTGGATGGCCATGGGTTCGACGAGCGTGCGGCCGATCGCAAAACGCGGGTTGAGCGACGCATACGGGTTCTGGAACACGACCTGGATGCGCCGGCGCATGGGCAGCATCTCGCGCCGTGACAGCGCCAGCAGGTCCCGCCCGTCGAAGGTCACGCGGCCGCCTTCAGGGCCACCGTGCGGTTCGTGCAGGCGCAGCAGCGCGAGGCCCATCGTCGTCTTGCCGGAACCGGATTCGCCCACCACGCCGAGGGTATGCCCACGCCGCAGCGTGAAGCTCGCGCCCTTGACGGCCTTGAACTCGCGCCGGCCGAACACCCCGTGGCGCAGCCAGAACCCCTTCGTGAGGTTCTCGGCCTGCAGCACCACCGGCGCGGCCGGGTCCTTCACCACCGGGGTGGAGGCGGTGGCCGGCCGCACGTCGTCGATGGCCCGCAGGCGGTGACCCTGCTGGAGCGAGGGGCGGCAGGCCAGCAGCGCCTGCGTGTACGCGTCCTGCGGGTCGGAGAAAATGCGGGCCACCGGGCCGCGCTCGCGCACGGTGCCCTGGCGCATCACCACCACCTCGTCGGCGATCTCACCCACCACCCCGAGGTCGTGGCTGATGAACAGCATGCTCATGCGGTGCTTGTCCTTGAGCGCGCGCAGCAGGTCGAGGATCTGGCGCTGGATGGTCACGTCGAGCGCCGTGGTGGGTTCGTCGGCGATCAGCAGCTTCGGCTTGCAGGCGAGCGCCATCGCGATCATCACGCGTTGCTGTTGCCCGCCCGACAGCTCGTGCGGGTAGCTGGACAGGCGCCGCTTCGGTTCGGGCAGCCCCACCTCGTCGAGCAGGGCCTCGGCCTGGGCCAGGGCCTGGCGCGCGCTGAGGCCCAGGTGCCGGCGCAGCGGTTCGGTCACCTGCCGGCCCACGGTGAACACCGGGTTCAACGAACTCATCGGGTCCTGGAACACGCAGGCGATCTCGCGCCCGCGCAGCGCCTGCAACTCGCCGAGGGTCGCGTGCACCAGGTCGCGGTCCTGGAACAGGATGCGGCCGCGCCGTTCGGCATTCTCGGGCAGCAGGTTCAGGATCGACATGGCCGTGACACTCTTGCCCGAGCCCGATTCCCCGACGAGGGCCACCGTGGTGTTCTCGGGCACGTCGAGGCTCACGCCCACCGGCCCGCGCCCGACGGCCTCGGTGCGCAGCACCACGCCGTGTTCCTTGCCCACGCGGAACGCCACGTGGAGGTCCTGGATGCTCAAGAGCATGGGGTGTTCCTCATTCCAGCCCGCGGAGTTTGGGGTCGAGCGCATCGCGCAGCGCGTCGGTGAACAGCGAGAACGCGGTGACGAACACCGCCATGAACACCGTGGCCGCGGCCAGCTGCCACCAGTAGCCCTGGATCAGCTCGCTCTGGGCCTCGGACAGCATGGTGCCCCAGCTCACCTCGTCCACCGCCACGCCGAGCCCGAGGTACGACAGGATCACCTCGGCCTTGATGAACCCCACCACATGCACCGACAACTGCACGAGCAGCACATGGCTGATGTTGGGCAGGATGTGGCGGAACATGCGTGACGTGGTGCTGGCCCCGATGGCCTCGGCCGCGCGCACGTACTCGCGCACCGTGTGTTTCAGGAACTCGGCGCGCACGAGGCGGTAGATGCCGGTCCAGCCCGCGAAGCCCAGGATCAGCACCACCGATTGCGTGCCCCGCCCGGCCAGCGCCGCGAACGCGAAGATCAGCAGGATGCCGGGGATGGACGTGAACACGTTGTAGACCCACTCCAGCAGGTCGCCCACCTTGCCGCCGAAGAAGCCGGCGAGCGCACCGAGCACCGTGCCGATGGCGGTGGCCACGACGGCCGCCAGCACGCCCACCAGCACCGAAACCTTCGCACCCTGCACGGCCTTGGCGAGCACGTCGCGGCCCTGCAGGTCGGCGCCGAACGGCAGGGTGTTCGCCTTGGCGGTCTCGGTGTGTTCGAACGTGGCCGCGCGTTCGGCCCAGGCCTTGTATTGCGGGGCCAGGGGGTCGATGTCGCTCAGGTCGACGTTGGGCCCGGTGGGGACCGGCAGCCCGGCGGTGGCGCTGCCGTTGGCCGGGCCCATGAAGCTCGGCGGGGCATACGACACGCCGCGTTCGCGCTGCCAGTCCGAGGCGATGAGCCCGGCGCTCGCCAGCAGCACCATCACCAGGAACAACAGCACCACGATGAGCGCGGCCATGCCCACCTTGTCGCGGCGCAGGCGGCGCCACGCGGCGGCCCAGATGCCCTCGGTGGGGGCCGTCACTTGAGCACCACCCGCGGATCGGCCACGGTGTAGAGCACGTCGGTCAACAGGTTCACCACCATCGTGATGACGGCGAGGTAGATCGTCACGGCCTGGATGACGGGGTAGTCGCTGCGGTTCACCGCGAGCAGCACCTCGCGGCCCACGCCCGGGATCGAGAAGAACACCTCGATCAGGAACGACCCCACGAAGATGCCCGGCAGGGCACCGCCGATGCCGGTGAGGATGGGGATCATCGCGTTGCGCATCACGTGTGTCAGCAGGATGCGCTTTTCCGTGAGCCCCTTGGCCCGCGCGGTGCGCACGTAGTCGTTGCCGATCTCGTCGAGGAAGTAGCTGCGGTACAGCCGCGTTTGCGGCGACAGCGACACGAACACCGCCAGCAGCACCGGCAGCGGGGCGTACTTCACGAGGTTGGTCCACACCGAGTCGGTCCAGCCCTGCACCGGGAACCAGCCCAGGCGAAACGCGAACACGTACTGCCCGGCGATCACGTACACCAGGAACGAGATGGACAGCGCCACCGTGGTGACGATCATCACCGCGCGGTCGGTCAGCGAGCCACGCAGGTAGGCCACCGCGAGGGCGAACGGGATGGCGAGCAGCACCTCCAGCACCAGGATGGGCACCATCACCGTCAGCGTGGCTGGCAGGCGGCTCAGGAACAGCCCGGCGACGGATTCGTTGGTGGCCCAGCTGCGGCCCCAGTCCAGGGTGACGATCTGCTTCGCGAAGATCCAGAGCTGCTCCCACACCGGGCGGTTCAGCCCGAGCAGGTCCTGGATGGCCTTGACGGTCTCGGCGGAGGCGTTCTGGCCGGCGAGGATTTCCGCCGGGTCGCCGCCGAAGTACTTGAACAGGAAGAACACCAGCAGCACGACGCCGATCAGCGTCGGGATCATCTGCCACAAACGTCGCAACAGGTAGGCCGTCATGCGGTGGGGACCTCGGCTCGGAAAATACGGGGGTGTGTCGAGCCGGAGTCTACGGCCCTAGACTAGCGATCATGAACACCTGGCTCCAACTTTTTCGGCGAATGGGCGTCGCGTGGATGGCGGCGCCGGCGTTGGTTTTCGCACAGTCCGCCGCCGCGCCGCCGCAGAAGGTGCTGCGCATCCCGTTCGTCGCGGCCGAGACCGGGTTCGACTACGCGCAGGTGAGCGACCTGTACTCGAACATCGCCATCTCGCACATCTTCGATTCGCTGTACGACTACGACCACCTGGCCCGGCCGTTCAAGATCAAGCCGGCCACCGCGGTGGCCATGCCCGAAGTGTCGGCCGACTTCCGCACGTACACGGTGCGCCTGAAGCCTGGCACCTACTTCGCCGACGATCCGGCGTTCAAGGGGCAGAAGCGAGAGCTGGTGGCCGCCGACTATGTCTACTCGATCAAGCGCTATTTCGACCCGAAGATCAAGAGCCCGCACTACTCCGGCATGGTGGACGAGGGCATCGTGGGCCTCGACGAGCATCGCCAGGCGGCCATCAAGGCCAAGAAGCCGTTCGACTACGACCGCGAGGTCGAAGGCCTCCGGGCGCTCGACCGCTACACGCTGCAATTCAAGCTCGCGGAACCCCGGCCGCGGTTCATCTATGCGCTGGCCGGGTTCGTCGCGATGGCCCGCGAGGTGGCCGAAGCCTATGGCGATGCGATCGGCGAGCACCCGGTGGGCACCGGGCCGTTCCGTCTCACGCAATGGCGGCGCAGCTCGCTGATGGTGTTCGAGCGCAACCCGAACTACCGCGAGGAGTACTACAACGCCGAACCGAACGCCGACGACGTGGCAGGCCAGGCGCTGCTGGCCCGTTTCAAGGGGCGGCGGCTGCCCATGGTGGACCGGGTCGAGGTGAGCGTGGTGGACGAAAGCCAGCCGCGGTGGCTCGCGTTCCTGAACAACGAGTTCGACGTGGCGGCCGTGCCGCTCGAGTTCACGAACGTGGCGCTGCCGCAGGGCAAGCTGGCGCCCAACCTCGCCAAACGTGGCATCCAGTTGCGGCGCCGGCTCGGCTCGGACGTCACGTTCTACTACTTCAACATGGACGACCCGGTGGTAGGCGGCTACACCCCGCAGAAGGTGGCACTGCGGCGCGCCATCTCGCTGGCCACGAACGTCGAGCAGGAGGTGACCCGCGTTCGCCGCGGCCAGGCCATCCCCGCGCAGTCGGGCGTCGCCCCCGACACCTACGGCTACGACCCCACGTTCAAGACCGAGAACAGCGAGTTCAGCCCCGCGAAGGCAAAGGCCCTGCTCGACCTGAACGGTTATGTCGACCGCGACGGCGACGGCTGGCGCGACCAGCCCGACGGCCAGCCGCTGGTCATCAAGTACGCCACGCAGCCCGACCCCATCTCGCGCCAGTTCGACGAGTTGTGGAAGAAGAACATGGACGCCATCAACGTGCGCCTGTCGTTCGACATCGGCAAGTGGCCCGACCAGCTCAAGCGGGCGCGGGCCGGGCAGCTGATGGTGTGGGCACTCGGGTCGTCGTCGTCGTCACCCGACAGCTCGGGCGGGTTCGAGCGGTCCTACGGGCCGTCCGCGGGCGCGGGCAACCTCGCGCGGTTCAAGCTGAAGGCCTACGACGACGTGTACCGCCGCATCGACTCGCTGCCCGACGGCCCGGAACGCCTGGCAGCGATGCGGGAGGGCAACCGGCTGCTGGTGGCCTACATGCCGTACAAGTTCAATGTGCACCGCATCATCAACCAGCTGGTGCAGCCCTGGGTCATCGGCTACCGGGCGCCCATCTTCTGGAACAACTACTGGCACATGGTGGACATCGACGACACGCTGCGGCCCCGGTGATCACTTCGTGGCCCAGGCCACGATCTGGGACGCCTGCACCGCGCCCGCCTGGCGCCGGGTCTCCTGGCCACGGTCGATCCGCACCAGCGTGGGGATGCTGCGGATCGCGAACCGCCCGGCGGTGCGGGGGTTCGCATCGCTGTCCACCTTCACCAGCACGGCGCGGCCCTGCAGCTCGCGCGCGGCCACCTCGAACTGCGGCGCCATGATGCGGCAGGGGCCGCACCAGGCCGCCCAGAAGTCCACCACAACCGGCAGCTCCGAACGGGCCACGAACGTGTCGAAGTTGCTGTCGTCCAGCGTGATCGGGGTGGCGGGCAGCAGCGGCACGCCGCAGCGCCCGCACACGGGGTCGTCGCGCAACCGCTCGCCGGGCACGCGGTTGGTGGCTTGGCATTGGGGACAGGCAACATGCATCGTTCGGCTCCGGAGCGGCAACTCCCCTGGACATGCTGCTGGCAGGCCGGATTTCAACCACACGATCTGCGGGGTGGACGCGTTGTCCGGGCGGGCATAGCATCATCGGACGGTGGGCGGCGTTGTCCGACCCAAGGAGACGATCCATGTCGTTCGACACCCGTTCGCCGCACACCGGTGCGGCGTCCCCCGATCCCATGTGGCTGTCCGACACCACGCCGGCCCAGTCCGCGTGGCGGCCTTCGGTAGCACGGCCACCGGCGTTGCAGGCGCCGCCAAAGCTGCTCGCGAAGGTGGGCGAGGCGTTTGCCACCGCGTTGGCCGCGCTGCACGACCGCCTGCTTGACGCCGACCCGCGTGCCCTCGAGGCGAGCCTCGCCGAACTCGAACGCCTCGAGAACCTGGGCCTGCAGGTGCAGCAGATGGCCCGGGTGATGGGCCACGATGGTGCCCACGCGGTGGAGAACATCGACCTGGCCGACGCCGTCCAGCGGGCGCTGGTGCTGTGGTCCACCGCCGCCCGTGCCCGCGGGGTGGTGCTGAACCAGCCCGACGCCACCTCGGCACGCGTGCAGGTGGACGCCGCCGTGTTCGAGCAGCTGATCGACCTCACGCTCGAACACGCGCTGGACGCCGGCGACTCGGTGGCGCTGCGGGTGCGCCCGCAGCCGGCCGCGCAGCAGGCGCTGCTGCTGATCGACGTGCAGCGCACCGGCCCCATCACGTCGGCCGCGTCCGGGCGTGGGAATGCGGTCGAGGACGACGAGGACGACCTGCGCTGGCTGATGCTGAGCCAGGTGGCCCGGGCGAGCGGCATCGCCGCCCGGCGCGAGCGCTCGGGCAGCATGCTGAGCGTGGTGTTGACCTTCCCGATGGCCACGCTCGGCAGCTGGTACCCGGCCACGGCCGAGGCGGCCGACATGGCGGGCACTGCGGGCGTGCGCGGGGGCCATGTGCTGATCATCGACCCACGCTCCCGGTCACGCCTGCAGGCCCGCGAACTGCTGCTGGCCGCGGGGCTCCGGGCCGATGCCGCCGCCAACCTCGATCAGGCCCGCCTGGCGCTGCGTGACCGCGAACCGGACGTGCTGATCACCGGGTTCCCCGCCAACGACCCGGAGGCCGCGCGTTTCATCGACGACCTGCGCACGAGCCAACCGCGCCTCGCCGTGATCGAGTTGGTCGATGCGGCCAGCGGGTTCATGCCCACGGGGCTGGACACACCCGGGTGCGTGAGCCGGGCCGAGCTGGCCAGCGCGCTCTTGCCCGCCGTGCTGCTCGATCTGGAGGCCGCCCGAGGCGCCTAGGTGCTCAGGCGAGCGGCAGTTCGGTGTAGTAGCGCCCGCCGTGGAACAGCAGCGGCTGGGCGCCTTCGCGGTGCTCGCACCGCTCCACCTCGCCCACGAAGATCACGTGGTCGCCTTCCTCGTAGCGGCTGCGGTTGAAACACTCGAACCGGGCGGCGGCTCCTTCCAGCAGCGGCACGCCGCCGGCTCCCTCCTGCCACGGGAGGCCGGCGAACCGGTCGATGTCCTTCGTGGCAAACCGCTGGGCGAGGGCCACCTGGTCGGCCGCGAGGATGTGGATGGCGTAGTGCGACCCGCGCGTGAAGATGGGCATGGACCCGGCACGCTGCGACAGGCTCCACAACACGAGTGGCGGGTCGAGCGACACCGAGTTGAACGAGTTGGCGGTCAAACCCACGAATGCGCCGCTGGCATCGCGCGCGGTCACGATGGTCACGCCCGTGGCGAACGTGCTGAGCGCCTGGCGGAACTCGAGGGCTGAAAACGTGGGGGACAAGGCGCGGGGCGAACGGCTCATCCCCCGATTGTCGGCGAACCGGCCAAGCCTCGGAGGCTCTCGGTCTCTCGATCCCCCGGCCTCCTAGAATCAGCACGATGACCGAACCCCTGTCGCCCCTCCACGCCCGCGCGGTGGCCTTCCACCGCCTGCTCGTGGTGGCCGTGCTGGGGTTCGCTTCCGGCCTGCCGCTCGCCCTCACCGGACAGGCCATGCAGGCGTGGCTGAGCGGCGTGGGCATCGATGTGGCCACCATCGGGTTCCTGAGCCTCGTCGGCCTGCCGTACACGTTCAAGTTCCTCTGGGCGCCACTGATGGACCGTTTCGAGTTGCCGTGGCTCGGACGCCGGCGCGGCTGGCTCGTGCTGACCCAGCTCGGCCTGGCCGGTGCGTTGTGGTGGATGGCAGACACCTCGCCCACCGCGGCCACGCGCACGTTCGCGCTGCTGGCGGTGCTGGTCGCGTTCGTGTCGGCCTCGCAGGACGTCGTGATCGACGCGTACCGCACCGACCTGCTGCACGCCCACGAGCGCGGCCTCGGGTCGTCGCTCAACGTGCTGGGCTACCGCCTCGCGATGATCCTGTCGGGGGGGGTGGCGCTGATCTGGGTCGACCCCACCCAGGGCGGCGGCTGGACCTGGCCCGAGGTGTACCGCACGATGGCCTGGCTGATGGTGGGCGCTGCGGTGCTGTCGGCAGTGGCCTTGCCCCGCCTCGCCGTGACGGTGCGGCCCACCAGTGTCGCGTCGCACGACCTGCGCGGTTTTGCCTGCGTGGCGCTGGCCATCGGCGCCGGGTACGTGCTCACCGCTGGCCTCGGTGACGCCGAGGGCCGCCACCCGTTGCTGGCCCACGGCCTTTTCCGCCCGGCCGCCGCCGCGGTGCTCGACCCGCTGCTGTCGGGCGGCGCACTGTCGCTGGCGCTGAAGTCCAAGTGGATCGACCTGCTGACGCTGCTGATCGGCATCGGGGTCACGTTGCCGCTGGCCGCGTGGACCGCGCGCAAGGCGCGCTTCGAGACGCTGCTGGGGGGCCTGCAGAGCTACTTCAGCCAGCCGGGCGCCGGTGCCTTCCTCGCCTTCATCGTGCTCTACAAGCTGGGCGATGCGTTTGCCGGGTCGCTGATGACGCCGTTCCTGCTGAAGGCCATGGCCTTCGCGCCCGCCGAGTTCGGCGTGGCCAACAAGCTGATCGGGCTGTGGCTCACGATCGGCGGTGCGCTGCTCGGCGGCGCGCTGATGTTCAAGCTCGGGCTGTGGCGTTCGCTGATGCTGTTCGGCGTGTTGCAGATGCTGAGCAACCTGGGCTTCTGGTGGCTGGCAGTGAACGGCAAGGGCGTGATGCCGGCGTTGACCATCCCGGCGTTCGACCTCGGCATCGTCTCGCTCGCGCAGGCCACGCCGATCGACGGTGGCCTGCTGATGGTCATCGCGTTCGAGAACCTGTCGGGGGGCATGGGCACCGCGGCCTTCGTGGCCTTCCTGATGGGACTGTGCAACCAGCGTTTCACCGCCACGCAGTACGCTTTGCTGTCCGCGTTCGCCTCCGTGGGGCGGGTGTGGGTGGGGCCGCTGGCCGGCGTGCTGGCCGAAACCATCGGTTGGCCCGTGTTTTTCCTCGTGTCCACCGCCGTGGCCCTGCCGGCGTTGGGCCTGTTGTGGTGGCTCAGGGCACCGGTGTCCGCGCTCGAGGTGGACCCCGACGCCCCGTTGAGCGACGATTGACCGGTGGAACATTCCGAGGCCTGAAAGGGTCTGAACCCAGCATGCAACACACATCCAATCCTCAAGACTTCACCTGGGCGCCTGCCTGCGGCTGCGCGCTGCATTCCCGCCGCCTGTTCACGGGCGGCCTGCTCGCTGCCGGGGCGCTGGCCGCTGTGCCTGCGCTGGCCCGGGAAGGCGTCGACGTGGGGGAACGCTCGCAGTTCTCGAAGCTGGCGTCGGCCGAGCAGGTCGAGACCGCGGCCGTCCAGAACTACACTCAGCTCAAGCAGGAGGCCCGCCAGAAGTCCGCCTTGCTGCCCGACAGCGATCCCCAGGTGGTGCGCCTGCGGGCCATCGCCGAACGCCTCATTCCGTTCAGCTACGAATGGAACCCGCGCGCCCGCGACTGGAAGTGGGAGATCAACGTGCTGGCGTCCAAGCAGGTCAACGCCTTCTGCATGCCGGGCGGCAAGATCGCCTTTTTCACCGGCATCCTGCAGCAGCTGCAGCTCAACGACGACGAGGTGTCCATGGTCATGGGCCACGAGATCGCCCACGCGCTGCGCGAACATGCCCGCGAGCGCATGGGCAAGACCATGGCCACCCAGGGCGCGATCTCACTCGGGGCGGCGCTGCTGGGCCTGGGCAACAACGCCCGCGTGGTGGCCGACATGGGCGGCCAGCTGCTCTCGTTGCGGTTCGGCCGCGAGGACGAGTCCGAAGCCGACCTGGTGGGCATGGAGCTGTCCGCCCGCGCCGGGTATGACCCCCGCGCCGGCGTGTCGCTGTGGCAGAAGATGGGCGAGGCCAGCAAGGGCGCGCCGCCGCAGTTCCTGTCCACCCACCCGTCGGGGCCCACCCGGATCAAGGACATCCAGCGCGCGTTGCCGCAGGTGCAGCCGCTGTACGCCCGTGCACCGAAGCCTGCGCGGCGTTTCGAGCCGCCGGCCAAGGGCTGAGAGGCTGACGGTGGTGCGTTAGCGCACCCGCTCGAACGCACTCACTGTCATCGGCCCCTGCGGCGTCGCCGCATTCACCCCGTGGGCCTCGCGCCGCCACAGGGCCGGCGAGGACAACGTCCAGTGCGTGTGGGTCACGAGCTTCGCGCAGAAGAGCTTGGCCACCAGCACCGCCACGTCCTTGCCCGGGCACGTGCGGTTGCCGGGGCAGAACGGTGCATCGTGGGGGCCGCGCGCCCAGATGAGGTGGCGCGAGCCGGCCGGCTGGCGAAACCGCTGCGGGTCGAACCGCCCGGGGTCGTCGAAGGCGGTGGGGTCGCGGTGTGCGGCCGCGATCGCACCCATCAACCGGTCGCCCTGCCGGATGGCATAGGCACCCGACTGCGAGCGCAGCGTGCGGTCGCGGGTGGCCCGAGCGAACACGTTGGCCACCGGCGGGTGCAGGCGCAGCACCTCGCGCATCCAGGCGTCGAGCCCGGGCAGGCCCTCGAGCCGGCGCAGCGCGGGCAACACCGGCAGCGGCCCGAACGTGGTGATCACCTCGTGCCGCACCCGCAGGGCCCATGCCGGCTGCGACGACAGCTCCCCCACCACCGATTTCAGCAGGCTCTGCAGGCCGAGGAACGCGTGCATGCCGATGAGGCACAGCATCTGGCGGGCCACCTCGCCGGCGTCGTCGAGGCCGAGGGCCCGGGCGCGCGCCAGCACGCCGGGAAACTGCGGGCTCTGCAACACACACGCGAGCAGCCGCTCGAACGCCGCCAGCGACTGCCGGTAGCGCGAACGCGGGAACAGCGCGGCGAGCCGGGGGAAGCGGTGGCCGAACAGGTTCAAGTACAGCAGGCGCACGTCGGCCGGATCGGGCCGCGCGCCCAGCAGCCAATCGAACAGGAACTCGGCCGGGAAGTTCTCCAGTTCATCCCGGAATGAAAACGGCCGGCCACCGTTGTCCCAGCGGTCCAGGTAGTGGTCCGCGGTGGCCTCGAAACGTTCGCCGAGGTCGGGCAGGCGCGACTGCAGCCAGTCGTGGTACAGCGCCTTCGGCACGTCGTGCGCCCGGCCGTTTTCGAAGGTGCTGGGCACCACGCCCCCCACCAGCGCGCGTGGCGGACGCGACCAGCCGAAGCCGTATTCCTGCACCAGGTCGGGCGAGTCGAACAGCACCGAGATGGCCTGGGTGTCGACCAGTGCCACGACCGGCCGCCACAGGTACACGCGGAACACCGTGCCGCCGTGCCGGCGCTGCTGGTGGCGCAGGAACGCGTCCGGGCCGCTCCACAGGAAATAGTCGGCGGTCTGGACGGCGGTGGCCCACCATCCGGGCAACCGGCGGCCGGGCACGGGGCGCGGCCGGGTGGGAGGGGGCAGCGGGGCGGTCGAGGTGGTGCTGGTGACGTTCATCTGTCGCCAGCCTAGGCAAGGTGGCCGCCCGGTGCATCCCCAGACGGGACGACGCGAGGAGGCCGCCCGGCCTCCTCAGGTGCCGCGCACGTACGGGTTGTGGCGGCGTTCGTCGCCGAAGGTACTTTCCTCGCCGTGCCCGGGGATGAACGTCACGTCGTCGCCCATGGGCCACAGGCGTTGCGTGATCGATCCGATGAGCTGATCGAAGTTGCCTTGCGGAAAATCCGTCCGGCCGATGCCGCCCGCGAACAGCACGTCGCCCACGAAGGCCCGGCGGCTCGCCGCCTCGAAGAACACCACGTGCCCGGGCGTGTGCCCCGGGCAGTGGCGCACGTGCAGCGTGCAGTGCCCGATCGACACCTCGTCGCCGTCGTGCAGCCAGCGCGTGGGTTCGAACGGCTCGGCCGCCGGAAAGCCGAACATGCGGCTCTGCTGCGGCAGACCGTCGATCCAGAAGCGATCGCCCTCGTGCGGCCCCACGATGGGCAGGCCCAGTTCCCGTGCGAGCTGTCCGGTGCCACCCGCGTGGTCGATGTGCGCGTGCGTGAGCCAGATCTGTTCGAGCGACAGCCCCTGGGCCTCGACGAACGCCAGCAGCTTCGGCAGGTCACCGCCGGGATCGATGACGGCGGCCTTCAGGGTGTCGGCGCACCAGACGATGGAGCAGTTCTGGGCGAAGGCAGTGACCGGGATGGTCTGGTACTGGAAGGGCATGGCGGCAGGAAGCTGAGAACAAAGTGTCGAAGTGGCTCGACCAAGACGAGTGTCGACCGGTGACCTGCGGACCGGTTGGCAAGGTTTCGAACTCCCCCCGGGCGCGGGTACTGAGGACTGGCGAGACCCTCATCCTTCGGCGAGCCGTGCCACCGCTGAAGCGGACTTGCACCCGTGCAGAAACGCCAGCGAAACCAGCGGCGGCATCCATAGAATCGTGCCCGATGAACGGGCAACACGGCGCCGCACCGCGGGCAGCGGTCTGCTGATTTGCAGCGCCGCCAGTGGCCCCGTTCTTGCGTTCGGTCGGCCACATCCGCGGCCGACGGATGAATTTTCCCCGATCCCAGCATAAGAACATTCATTCAATCGGAGGGAGGCTCCCATGACTAACGCGCCCAGGGACTCATATATAGAGGGCATCGACGGCCTGAGGGCCATCGCCGTCTTGTCCGTCATCATCTATCACTTCAACGAAAAATACTTGCCCGGTGGCTTCACCGGCGTAGATGTTTTTTTCGTGATCTCGGGGTATGTGATCAGCAAGTCGCTGGCTTCACGGGAATGGTCTGGTTTTGATGAGTTGATCGTCAATTTCTACAAGCGGAGAATATTGCGGATCTTCCCGGCGTTGATATTCCTGCTGATCGCCGCGAGTATTTTTCACGCATTGTTCGTTCCCAATCAATGGTTGAGCGCCCCCAACAAGATGACGGCCCTCGCCGCCTTCCTTGGTGTCAGCAACATCTTTCTGGTCAGTGCGGCGGACGGCTACTTCTCGGACCGGATCCCATTCAATCCTTTCGTCCACACCTGGTCGCTGGCGGTGGAGGAACAGTTCTACCTCTTCTTCCCGTTTGTCTTCTATTTCTGGCTCAAGGCGGGCGGCAGGGATGGAAAACATCACCGCATCGCCGCCTGGATGTTGCCAGCCATCGCCGTGGGGTCCTTGGCCTTGTCGGCCTATCAATCGAGTTTTGCGCGTGATCACGCGTTCTACCTGCTCCCGAGCCGGGTCTGGGAACTCGCGGCCGGCGCGATCTTGCTGCAGTTGCAACTCCGCCATGGATTGAATTCAAGGGTGGCGCACCGATCGGCATCCATGTTGGCAGCCGGCGCTGCGTTGCTGGTCGTGGGTTTCGTGTTCGCCGACAAAACCCATTTCCCGTTTCCCTGGGCCTTGCTGCCTGTGGCGGGAACCTTGTTGATGGTTGCCGGAGCGACCGGTGGCCCGGCAGGCACGAGCCGTCTCCGGGCGCTGATCGAATCGGACACCGCGACGTACATCGGCAGGATCTCGTACTCGCTCTATCTATGGCATTGGCCCGTGTTTTCGTTCTTTCGATGGACGGTCGGCATGGAAAGTTGGATGTCTCAGAGCATGGCCGTCCTTCTGACGTTGGGCCTCGGTGCCTTCTCGTACCACTGCATCGAGAACAGATTCCGCAGAAGTCACTTTGTTGCTCACCTGCCGAATTGGAAGGCGGTGACTGGCGGCGTCGTGCTCATTGGCGCATCGGCGGTTTCCGTGGCGGCGCTCTTTCTGGTCACCAACAAGTACCAACTCAGCCTGAGCACCGTCAACAGGGAGAGGACTGTCTGGAACAACGAATATGAAGTCCCGTCGCCCGCACCCGTCGACGCGCAAGCGGTCGGTCTCGGCCGAAAGCTCTTCCTCGTGGGGGATTCTCATGCCGGCGCGTTCAGATCCATGGCGGCGGCGGCCGCTGGAACACTGGGCGCGGAAGTCAAGTTCCTTGCTCGCTCGGGATGCCCCATCGCCCGTCTGATCACGGCCGCCAGGAACAACGAACGCTGCGAGAACTTTACGGAAGAGACCGTGGATTGGATCAAGCAACAGGCGAGGCCGGGTGATGTTGTTTTCTTCGCAGCGCTTCGTGTGCCAAGGTTTGGCGACCAATGGGGATTGTTCGATCAGGACGCGGTTCAGGCACGCAGCGCACTGCCGGATGAAATCAGGATCCGCGAAATCGCGTTGGACCAGGCCGTCGCGCTGACGAAAACACTCAGGGCAAGCGGGCTCAACGTGCTGATGAACGCGCCCATGCCCATCTTCAAGGCGCCGCCGTTCAGGTGCTCGGATTGGTTCAACAGATCCAATCCGATCTGCCTGCATGGATTCACGATGGACCGTTCGGCGCTGCAAGCGCACCGCGAGCCGACGATGGCGTCACTGCGCGTCCTGCATGACCTTCACCAGGTCCACGTGTGGGATCCGTTCCCCGTGGTCTGCGACGGGCCGGTGTGCTCGGCGTTTGACGGAGACAAACCCCTCTTCATCGACGGCGATCACCTCAGCGGACATGGGAGCCGCGCCCTCATTCCGTCCTTCACGAATCAACTGCTGGAGATCTGGAGAGGTGAAGGCGCGGTCGAGATGCATGCTCAGCATCGGGGGCCATCGCTGACCGACTGACACCCCAAGGAAAGCACACCAGGATGGCAATGTATCGAAGGCGCGTTCTGCCGTCGTTGCCCAGGACATGCCAGAGTGTCGACGCGGCTTGAGCGGCAAGTCCCTAAGCCGCCCGTACCGGCGTTGTCCGAGGGGGCATGGCTCCGGCGCGGGCGCCGGCCCCTAGACTTGGCGACCCGATTGCCCGTGGAGGCTCGCCATGGATTCCGCCCGATTGCTCCCTGGTGTTTCGAGGTGGGCGCGCCGCGCCGCGTTGCTGGCCCTGGTGGCGGGGCCGATGTGGGCCCAGGCCCAGTGGTCGACTGGCGAGGTCGATGCGCTGGCCGACGTCTTCCAGGGACCGGGCCCATCGGCCGTGACCGACAGCGACGAGCAGGTTCTGCCGTCGGGCGTCTCGGTCTTGGCTATCGCGGAGACGACCCATGACCAGCGCAAGGCCACCGGCTTTGCCCAGATCAATGCCGACCCCGCAGGGGCCGGCGCCGGTGTCTGGGCGAAGGCCCTCGGGGACACGGCGGTGGGCGCCACGGCTGAGGCGACCGCACGCGCGAGCTTCTCCGACGGCCTCACCATCGACCGCGCCGACCTCACCGGCCGCAACGGTGTCGTCACGGTGGCCGTCCGCTATGGGGGCCACGCCACGGCCGACGCGGTGGGGGACAACACCGCGTGGTCGTCGGCCGCGATGGTCGCCCGGTTCGGTTGGGATTCTGCCGAAGCGTCGACCTCTGCGTCGGTGCGCGATGGTGTCCGGACCGAAAAGCCGCTGACGGACGTGCCAGGGGCCACGAGAGGCGAGTTCCTGCTCACCACGTCCTTCACCTGGGGCGAGGCGATCGATCTGTCGTTCGAGAGCTTCATGAGCGTGGCGGGCTACACCGCGGGGCAGGCCGAGAGTTTTGCCTCGGCCGGGGCCTCGGGCTTCTGGGAAGGCATCCGGTCGGTGACGGTCGATGACGTCGCCGTCCGGGGCTACCAGCTGAGCTCGCTGTCCGGCTACGACTATCGCCTGCCGTTCGGGGTGATGCCGCCGCCGGTGCCGGAACCCGGCATGGCCGCCGTGATGGCGTTGGGGTTGGTGCTGGCCGGGCTCGGGGCGCGGCGTCGGCGGCCTCCCGCCGGAGGGCACTGAGGACTACTGCGCAGTTCTTGGCCACGCGCCGTGTCCGATGTCGCGCTGACTTCTGCCTTTCACGCCTATCCCCGTAGAATCGTTTCGCAAGAGGTCCGCGCAGTCGGGCCATGCACAAGAACGCGGGGAGAAAGCTCATGGACACGATCGGCGCGCTGCGCCAGCGATGCTCGGTCATCGCCTTGTTGTTGAACAACGGTTCCAACCGGCGCGGCCGCGCCGCGGGGAACGTGTCATTTTTCACGGCGGCGTCTCTTGCGCGCCGCGAACGCTCCCGCCGGGCCTGTGAAGGCCCGCCCCCTCGTGATGCGGTGGTTGCCGCTCACGCACGCCGGTGGCACGGCATCTTGTCATTCGAATGAAATCTGGAGCGGGCCGCCACGGGTTGTCCGTGGCGTGTCGCGCACGTGTGGGCTCGTGGGACTAACTGCGGCGAAAAGGAATTTGACATGGCTTTGTTCGAAGGTACGGCTGGAGCGGACGTCTTGGTTGGTGGAGACGGGGACGACGTGTTGAGGGGTCTGGGTGGCGATGACTTCCTGGACGGTGGCCTGGGCAGCGATGTGTTCGAGTTCGGCCGCGGTGACGGCCAGGACACGCTGAACCATTCGCCTTCGCCCGACGGCGAACGCGACCGCCTGCAGCTGGGCGCAGGCATCCTGCTGTCCGACCTGACGTTCACGCAGGATGGCGGCAGCCTCGTGGTGGGGATCAAGGGCAGCACGGACAGCGTGCGTCTGAACGGCTACCTCAACGCGAACCTCGCGGACCGCCTGGACATCGTGCTGGCCGACGGCACGGTGCTCGGCGGCCAGGCGGTGGACCGCGCCTTGAACGCCTACGGCGACGATTCGCTGGGTGGCACCCAGGGCGCTGACGTGCTGCTCGGTGGCGCGGGCAACGACACGCTCGTCGGCATGGAGGGCAACGATCGGCGGCCAGGCGGTGGACCGCGCCTTGAACGCGACGGCACGGTGCTCGGCGGCCAGGCGGTGGACCGCGCCTTGAACGCCTACGGCGACGATTCGCTGGGTGGCACCCAGGGCGCTGACGTGCTGCTCGGGGGTGAGGGCAACGACACGCTCGTCGGCATGGAGGGCGATGACGCGCTGTACGGCGGCACCGGCAACGACCTGCTCGACGGTGGTGCCGGCAGCGACACGTACCACTTCGGGCGTGGCGACGGGCGGGACACGGTGATCGACGGACCGTCGCAGCCAGGAGAGCACAACCGGCTTCAACTGGGCACGGGCATCACGCTGTCCGACGTGTCGTTCACGTTGGAGAACGGCGACCTGGTGGTGAGCCTGAAGGGCAGCACCGACAGCGTTCGCATCACGAACTACTTCGGTCCCGGTCCGAACGAGCGCATCGACATCGCGTTCGCGGACGGCACGGTGCTCGGCGGCCTGGCCGTGGACCAGGCGGTGAACGCGTACCCGGGCGGCTCGTCGCTGCATGGCACGCCAGGCGCCGATGCACTGATCGGTGGTGCGGGCAACGGAGCCTGAAGGGCAGCACGGACAGCGTGCGCATCACGAACTACTTCGGCCCGGGTCCGAACGAGCGCATCGACATTGCGTTCGCGGACGGCTCGGTGCTCRACGGCCTGGCCGTGGACCAGGCGGTGAACGCGTACCCGGGCGGCTCGTCGCTGCATGGCACGCCAGGCGCCGATGCACTGATCGGTGGTGCGGGCAACGACACGCTCATGGGCCAGGAAGGCAACGACGTGTTGTACGGCGGCGCYGGCAACGACCTGCTCGACGGTGGCTTCGGCCGCGACACGTACYACTTCAACCGMGGTGACGGCCAGGACACGGTGATCGACGGTCCGACCCAGCCGGGTGAACGCAACCGCCTGCAACTCGGGGCAGGCATCCTGCTGTCGGACGTGACGCTGACCCTGAACAATGGTGACCTGGTGCTGAGCCTGAAGGGCAGCACGGACAGCATCCGCCTGACGAACTACAGCGGCACCGGTCTCGAAGAGCGCACGGAGATCGTGTTCGCCTGGTGACCTGGTGCTGAGCCTGAAGGGCAGCACGGACAGCATCCGCCTGACGAACTACAGCGGCACCGGTCTCGAAGAGCGCACGGAGATCGTGTTCGCGGACAGCACGGTGCTCGACGGCCTCGTCGTGGACCAGGCCTTGAATGCGAACCCGGGTGGCACCTACCTCAACGGGACCCCGGGCGCAGACGCGCTGGTGGGTGGCATCGGTGACGACGCGCTCTATGGCGCCGAAGGCAACGAYGTGCTGTAYGGCGGTGCAGGCAACGACCAGCTGGACGGTGGAGAAGGCCGGGACACGTACCACTTCAACCGGGGTGACGGGCAAGACACGATCAACGACTACGCTGCCGGCGGTGCAGGCAACGACCAGCTGGACGGTGGAGAAGGCCGGGACACGTACCACTTCAACCGGGGTGACGGGCAAGACACGATCAACGACTACGCTGCCCGGCCGGGCGAGCGCAATCGCCTGCAACTGGGCGCAGGCATCCTGTTGTCCGACCTGACGTTCACGCAGGATGGCGGCAGCCTCGTGGTGGGGATCAAAGGCAGCACGGACAGCGTGCGCCTGAACGGCTACATCAACGCGAACCTCGCGGACCGCCTGGACATCGTGCTGGCCGACGGCACGGTGCTCGGCGGCCAGGCGGTGGACCGCGCCTTGAACGCCTACGGCGACGATTCGCTGGGTGGCACCCAGGGCGCTGACGTGCTGCTCGGTGGCGCGGGCAACGACACGCTCGTCGGCATGGAGGGCAACGATGCGTTGTACGGTGGCACCGGCAACGACCTGCTCGACGGTGGTGCCGGCAGCGACACGTACCACTTCGGGCGTGGCGACGGGCGGGACACGGTGATCGACGGACCGATGCAACCGGGTGAGCAGAATCGCCTGCAACTGGGCGGCGGGATCTCGTTGTCCGACGTGACGTTCACGCTGGAGAACGGCGACCTGTTGGTGAGCCTGAAGGGCAGCACGGACAGCGTGCGCATCACGAACTACTTCGGCCCGGGTCCGAACGAGCGCATCGACATTGCGTTCGCGGACGGCTCGGTGCTCRACGGCCTGGCCGTGGACCAGGCGGTGAACGCGTACCCGGGCGGCTCGTCGCTGCATGGCACGCCAGGCGCCGATGCACTGATCGGTGGTGCGGGCAACGATGGTGACCTGGTGCTGAGCCTGAAGGGCAGCACGGACAGCATCCGCCTGACGAACTACAGCGGCACCGGTCTCGAAGAGCGCACGGAGATCGTGTTCGCCGATGGCGCGGTGCTGGACGGGTTGGTCATTGACCGGGCCTTGAATGCGAGCTCGAGTGGCACTTACCTCAACGGGACCCCGGGCGCAGACGCGCTGGTGGGTGGCATCGGTGACGACGCGCTCTATGGCGCCGAAGGCAACGAYGTGCTGTAYGGCGGTGCAGGCAACGACCAGCTGGACGGTGGAGAAGGCCGGGACACGTACCACTTCAACCGGGGTGACGGGCAAGACACGATCAACGACTACGCTGCCGGTGGACCCATCGTGCTGGCCGACGGCACGGTGCTCGGCGGCCAGGCGGTGGACCGCGCCTTGAACGCCTACGGCGACGATTCGCTGGGTGGCACCCAGGGCGCTGACGCGCTGCTCGGCGGTGCGGGCAACGACACGCTCGTCGGCATGGAGGGCAACGACGCGTTGTACGGCGGCACCGGCAACGACATGCTCGACGGCGGCGCCGGCAGCGACACGTACCACTTCAGCCGTGGCGATGGGCAGGACACCGCCATCGCCAAGTCGAGCCAACCGGGTGAGAAGGACCGCTTGCAACTGGGCCACGGCATCGCGCAGGGCGACGTGTCCGTGCGCGCCGACAACGCCGACCTGGTGCTGACGCTGTCGGGCGGCACCGACAGCATCCGCCTCATCGACTATCTGCTGCAACCGCAGAACGACCGCACCGTGGTGGCGTTCGCCGATGGCAGCGTGTGGGACACCGTGCAGATGGAACGCCAGGCCCTGAACCAGGCCCCGGTGGTGGGCGTGCCGCTGGCCGATGCGGCTGTGACCGAGGGGGCCCCGTTCCGCTATGTGGTGCCCGCCGGCGCGTTCAGCGACGCGGATGGAGACGATGCCCTGACGCTGTCGATCGGCCTGGCCGGCGGTGCGCCGTTGCCACAGTGGCTGCAGTTCGACGCGGCATCCGGCGTGCTCGGAGGGGTTCCCCCGGCGGGCAGTGCCACGGCGCTGAACCTGGTCGTCACCGCCACGGACCGCTTCGGCGCCAGTGTCCAGGACGGGTTCGACCTCGTGGTGGCCCCGGCCGTGGTGACGATCAACGGCACGGCCCAGGCCGACCGCCTGACGGGCACCGCTGCCAACGATGAAATCCGTGGATTCGCGGGCAACGACATGCTCCTCGGAGGGGCCGGCAACGACCTGCTCGACGGCGGAGCAGGCATCGACTCGATGAGCGGTGGAGCGGGCAACGACACCTACGTGGTCGACAGCACCAGTGACCGCGTGATCGAGAACGCCGGTGAAGGCATCGATCGGGTGAACGCCAGCGTCAGCCACACGCTGGGCAACATGGTCGAAGCGCTCACGCTGACCGGCACGGGCGCGATCCAGGGCACGGGCAACGCCCTCGACAACACGCTGGTGGGCAATGCCGCTGGCAACACGCTCAGCGGTGCAGGCGGCAACGACACGCTCGATGGTGGCGCGGGCCGCGACACGCTGGTGGGGGGCACGGGCAACGATGTCTACCGGCTGGCCCGGGGCCATGGCATCGACACCGTGGTCGAAAGCGACGCAACGGTGGGCAACACCGACACGTTGCAGCTCGGCGCGGACATCGCGTCGGCCCAGTTGTGGTTCGCCCGAAGTGGCAGCAACCTCGAGGTCAGCGTCATCGGCACGGCAGACAAAGCCGTGATCAACGGCTGGTACGCGGGCAACCGCTATCACGTCGAGCAGTTCCGCAGTGGCGACGGCAAGCTGTTGCTGGACAGCCAGGTGGATGGCCTCGTCAACGCGATGGCGGCGTTCGCGCCACCGGCGGCGGGCCAGACCACCTTGCCGGCGAACCACCAGGCTGGTCTCGACGCGGTGATTGCGTCCAGCTGGAAGTGAGGCACGGGCCGGGCAGGGTGACCTGCCCGGCGCTGCGTCGCTCGTTGTTCGGCTGTCAGCGCGGCGCGGTGTCGCCGAGGCCGGCGACTTCTTCGATCCACCGTTCCCGCGACGCCTGCAGGTGGCTGAACATGGCGGCCGTGGCCTGCTGCGGGTCGTGCGCTTCCAGCGCGCGGTAGATCGCCTCGTGCTCCTCGAGCGCGGTCTCCCACGTGCGGGGGCTTTCCGACCGGCGGCTCATCCGCGACGTGATGGGGCCGTGCCGGGCATCGAAAAGCTCCCCCACCATCCGGGCCAGGATGGAGTTGCCGGTCAACTCGGCGATGGCCACGTGGAACCGCCGGTCCGCGTCGACCGGTGAATGGCCGCGGCTGACGTCCAGGCGCATGGCGTCCATGCAGGCGCGCACCCGCTCCAGGCCTTGGCGTTTCGCGCGTGCGGCGGCCAGTGTGATGACGGCGCCTTCGAGCACCGACCGCGCCTGCATCAGCTCGCTCGGACTTTCACCCAGCGCGAGCTGCTCCACGCCGTCGGCGATGGGGACGGCGCAGACGTACACCCCCGACCCCATGCGGATCTCCACCCGCCCCTCGATCTCCAGCGCGATCAACCCCTCCCGCAACGATGGGCGCGACACCCCCAGCTGCAGCGCCAGGTCGCGCTCCGACGGCAGCCGCATGCCCGGCGTGAAGTTGCCGCGCTCGATCACGTGGCGGATCTGGTCGGCCACCTGCTGGTAAAGCCGGCGCGGGTCGGTCGACCGGGGCGAAGCGAACGTGAAGTCTCCGTCAACAGACATGGGTTGATTGGTCAGGCCAGGTGATGGGACAGAAGCTTACTCCAGCGCGCAGGTCAAGGGATGTTCGCCTGTGAGGCGATGCCTCCGGGTTTGTGCTGGTAAGGCAGCCTGGTGTTCGTGGCATAGTGGCCTGACCAATGTGATCTGACCAATACGGATGCCCGTGCTGAACGAACACTTTCCCACGAATGACAGCCCAGCGTCGGCACCACCGCTGCTGACGCTGGACCGCATCAGCAAGTCCTTCGTCGGCATCCCCGTGCTGGAGGGCATCGACTTCGAAGTGCATGCGGGTGAAGTGCATGCGCTGTGTGGCGAGAACGGCGCGGGCAAGAGCACGCTGATGAAGATCATGAGCGGCGTGTACCAGCCGGATGGCGGCGCCATCCACTTCCGCGGCGAGCGCATGGTGTTCCCGTCAACCCAGTCCGCCGAAGCGCGCGGCATCGTCATCATCCACCAGGAGCTGAACCTCATCCCGCACCTGACGGTCGCCGAGAACATCTTCCTGGCCCGCGAACCGCAGCGAGGGTGGTTCATCGACCGCAAACGGCTGCGCGCCGGCGCCCAGCGGTGCCTCGACCGGCTGGGTGTGGCCATCCGGCCCGATGCCGTGGTTCGCACCCTGTCGGTGGCGCAGCAGCAGATGGTCGAGATCGCCAAGGCGCTGTCGATGGACGCGACCGTGCTGATCATGGACGAACCCACGTCGTCACTGACCGAATCGGAGACGGGGCAGTTGTTCCGCGTGATCCACGAGCTCAAGCGCAGCGGCGTGGGCATCGTGTACATCTCGCACCGCCTTGACGAGATGGCGCAGATCGTGGACCGGGTCACCGTGCTGCGTGACGGCCGCCGCGTGGGCTGCTGCGCCTTCGCGGACACGACGGTGGACGGCATTGTCGCGATGATGGTGGGCCGGGCCCTCGAGGACAAGTTCCCCCCGCGCCGCAGCGAGCCGACGAACGAAACCATCTTCGACGTGCAGGACCTTCGATGCAAGGGCGTGTCGTCGCCGGTCAGCTTCCAGCTGCGGCGTGGCGAGATCCTGGGATTCGCCGGCCTGATGGGGGCGGGGCGCACCGAGGTCGCACGGGCCATCTTCGGTGCCGATCCCAAGGATGGCGGTGTCGTTCGCCTCCACGGTGAAACGCTTTCGATCCGCTCGCCCAGCGATGCCATCCGCCATGGCATCGCGTATGTCTCCGAGGACCGCAAGGCGGACGGACTCGCCGTCAAGATGACCGTGGCCGAGAACATCACGCTGGCGAACATGGATGCCGTGTGCGGGCGGGGTGGGTTCATCCGTTTTGGCGCCGAACGCGATGCGGCGCGCCGCTACATCGAGGCGCTGGCCATTCGCACGCCCGGCCCCCACCAGGTGGCGCGGCTGCTGTCTGGCGGCAACCAGCAGAAGGTCGTGATCAGCAAGTGGCTCTTCCGCCAGGCGCGGCTCTTCATCTTCGACGAACCCACGCGCGGCATCGACGTGGGCGCCAAGTACGCGATCTACGAACTGATGGACAAGCTGGCGTCCGAAGGCATCGGCGTGATCCTGATCAGCTCCGAACTCCCCGAGATCCTCGGGTTGACCGACCGGGTGGCGGTGTTCCACGAGGGCCGCCTGACGAAAACGCTCGACACCCGGAACACGACCCAGGAAGAAATCATGCACCACGCCTCCGGGCGCGGGGCGCCCAGTCTCGGTGCCGCCGTGCCGGAACACCTCCCCGCCTTCGAACCGATCACCTCATGAACGACCGCCGCAAAGACCTCATCCAGAAGTTCGCCGCCCTGGCGGGATTGCTGGTCCTCGTCATCGTCTTCTCGCTGACCAGCGATGCGTTTTTCAGCGTGGGCAACGGCATGACGGTGGCGCTCCAGGTGACCTCGATCGCGTTGCTCGGCGTGGGGGCCACGTTCGTGATCATCGCAGGCGGCATCGACCTCTCGGTGGGCTCCGTGCTGGCGCTGGCGGGGGTGCTGGCGGCGCTGGCGGTCAAGGCCGGCATGCCGGTGCCGGTGGGCATGGCGCTCGGGGTACTGGCCGGCGCGGTGTGTGGTGCGCTCAACGGCCTCCTGGTCACACGGGCCAAGCTGCCCCCGTTCATCGCCACGCTGGGCATGATGCTCGTGGCACGCGGTGTCGCGCTGCAGATCACCGGCGCACGCGCCGTGTCCGGCCTCGGCGAGTCCTTTGGTACCCTCGGCAACGGCTCGCTGTTCCGCATCGAGAAGATCGACGCGCAGGGGTTCCCCGACGTCGTGTTTCCCGGCATCCCTTACCCGGTGGTGCTGATGGTGGTCATCGCGATCGCCGCGTCGGTGCTGCTGTCCCGCACGCGGCTCGGCCGCCACATCCACGCCGTGGGTTCCAACTCGGACGCGGCCCGCCTGTCGGGCGTGAAGGTCGACCTCGTCGTGATGTTCACGTACATGGTGTCGGGTGCCCTGGCCGGCCTGACGGGTTGCGTGCTGATGTCCCGCCTCGTGACGGCGCAGCCGAACGAGGGGGTCATGTACGAACTGGATGCCATCGCTGGCGCGGTCATCGGCGGCACCTCGCTGATCGGGGGCGTGGGCACCATCTCCGGCACGGCGATCGGGTCGTTCGTCATCGGCATCCTGCGCAACGGCTTGAACATGAATGGCGTGTCCGCCTTCACCCAGCAAATCATCATCGGCCTGGTCATCCTGCTCACCGTGTGGATCGACCAGCTGCGCAACCGTCGATGAATCCGCGGCCCCGCGCAGGGCCGTCCATCGTGAGTCCATTCTGAGGAGTCAATGTGAAGAAGATCGTTGCCCGCTTGTTGAGCCTGACTGTCGTTGCCGTCGCGTGCGGCACCGCATCGGCCGGTGAAATCGCCGTCATCGTGAAAACCGCCAACTCGACGTTCTGGCAGAACGTCAACAAGGGTGCGGACGCCGGCCTGAAGGAGGTCCAGGGTCACACCATGACGTTCTCGGGCCCGGCCTCCGAGGCCGCCATCGCCGAACAGGTGAACCTGGTCGAGAACGCCATCAACCGCAAGGTGGCCGGCATCGTGCTCGCGCCGTCCGACCCGGACGCCCTCGTGCCGGCCCTCAAGAAGGCGTGGGAGGCCCGTATCCCGGTGGTGCTGATCGACTCGATGGTGTCGGACGCCGGCAAGAACTACTACCAGGCCTTCCTGGCCACCGACAACAACCTCGCCGGTGAGCTGTGCGCGAAACAGCTGATCGCGAAGGTGGGCACGTCCGGCAAGGTGGCGATCATGTCGTACGTGGCCGGTGCCGGCTCCGAGATCGGCCGCGTCGGGGGCTTCAGGAAGTACATCGAGAAGAACTCCAAGCTCCAGATCGTGGGGCCGTTCTACTCGCAATCGCAGATGGCCACGGCGCTGAACCAGACGACCGACGTCCTCGCATCCAATCCCGACCTGAAAGGCATCTTCGCCGCGAACGAACCCACCGCCGTGGGCGCGGGCCGGGCGCTGGTGCAGTCGGGCAAGGCCGGCAAGGTCGTGGCAGTCGGTTTCGACGGCAACGAGGACCTCCAGAAGTTCGTCAAGGAAGGCACGCTCGAAGCCACCGCGGTGCAGGGGTCCTTCCAGATGGGCCACCTGGGGGTGAAGACCGTGGCGGCGGTGCTGGCCGGCAAGAAGGTCGACAAGTTCATCGACACCGGGGTCGTGATGGTCACGAAGGCCAACATCGACAAGCCGGAAGCGAAGAACGTCCTCTACTGACCGGCCTGCGCGGGCGCACCGTAGCGGGTGCGCCCTTGCCTCGACGCGTGAACACCCCATGAACGTCACCGACCCTCCCCGCATCGACGCCCACCAGCACTTCTGGCAGCTCGCCGACCGGCGCGGGCACTGGCCGCCGCCGGCGCTGTCGGCCATCCACCGCGACTTCGAACCGGCGGACTTCGAGCCCCTGCGGGTGCGCGCGGGGATCGACGGCAGCGTGCTGGTGCAGTCGCTGCCCACCGAAGCCGAGACACACCACCTGCTCCGGCTCGCGTCACGCCACGACGTCGTCTGGGGCGTGGTGGGCTGGGTCGACATGAAGGCGGCCGACGCGCCGGCGCGCATCGACGCCCTCGGTGGGGACGGCAAGCTCAAGGGCCTTCGCCCCATGTTGCAGGACCTGCCCGAAGACGACTGGATCGCCGACCGCGCCGTGGACCCGGCCGCGCGCCGGATGGCCGACCGCGGGCTGGTGTTCGACGCGCTAGTGCTGCCGCGCCACCTGCCCGCCCTCGAGGCTTTCGCCCGGCGCCACCCGGACCTGCGCATCGTGGTGGACCACGCGGCCAAGCCACCCCTCGCGTCCGGGGACCTCGGCGCCTGGCAGTCGCACATCGAGCGCCTGGCGGAACTGCCCCACGTGACGTGCAAGGTGTCCGGGCTGTTGACGGAAGCCGGCCCGCACGCGAACGCCGAAACGCTCCGCCCGTGCGTTGATGTGCTGTGGCGCGCGTTCGGCCCCGACCGGCTGCTGTGGGGCAGCGACTGGCCCGTGCTGCGGCTGGCCGGCGACTACCAGCACTGGTTCGACATGAGCCGCACCTTGATCCGGTCCCTCGACTCCGCGGTGTCCGACCGCGTGATGCACGCCGTCTTCGGCGGCAACGCCATGCGTGTGTACCGCCTCGCCGACACACGCCGTCCTGCTTCGTTCGCCGCCCGCTGAGTCCGGCCCTTCCAACCCTCGACCTTCGATCCCCCATGCTCACCATCATCTGCGAATCTCCGCGCAACCTGCAGGCCCGGCAGGGTGCTCGTCCCGAGCGAAGCGCGGGCGACGTGCTGCTGCGGGTCAAGCGTGTCGGTGTCTGCGGCACCGACCTCCACATCTTCACGGGCAACCAGCCGTACCTGGCGTACCCGCGGGTGATGGGCCACGAGCTGTCGGGTGTGGTGGAGGCGGCCGATGCGGACAGTGGCCTTCAAGCGGGGGACCCGGTGTACGTCATGCCGTACCTGTCGTGCGGACGGTGTGTCGCCTGCCGGCAAGGCAAGACCAATTGCTGCGTGCGCATCGAGGTGCTGGGCGTGCACCGCGACGGCGCCATGGCGGAGTACATCACCGTACCCCGGGGTTTCGTGCACAAGGCCGAGGGCATTTCGCTCGACCAGGCGGCGATGCTCGAGTTCCTCGCCATCGGCGCCCACGCGGTTCGCCGTGGCGATGTGGCCGCGGGGCAGCGCGTGCTGGTGGTGGGCGCGGGGCCCATCGGCCTGGCGGCCATGATCTTCGCCAGGCTGCGCGGTGGCCAGGTCACCGCCATCGACGGGCGGCGCGACCGCCTCGATTTCGCGCTGCAGCATGTGGGCATTTCGTCGGCCGTGCCGCTGGGCGACGGCGACGAAGCCGAACTGGCGCGCCTCACCGACGGTGAGTTCTTCGACGTGGTGTTCGACGCCACCGGCAACGCGCAGGCGATGGAACGGGGTTTCCGCTTCGTGGCCCATGGCGGACGCTACGTGCTCGTGTCCATCGTGCAGGGCGACATCCGGTTCTCCGACCCGGAATTCCACAAGCGCGAGGCCACGCTGCTCAGCAGCCGCAACGCCACCACGGAGGACTTCGACACCGTCATCGCGGCCATGCGGTCCGGCCAGGTGCCCGATGCGGCGCTCGCCACCCACCGCATGGCCCTCGCCGAGGTGCCCACGGCGTTCGCGGGCCTGCTGGACCCGGCCGCCGGGGTCATCAAGGCGATCGTCGAGTGCTGAGCATGGCCACGCTGCCGGGCCATCCCATCCTGCAGTTCGGCACGAGCCGGTTCCTGCAGGCGCATGTGGACCTGTTCGTGTCCGAAGCCGCTGAACGCGGGGACGCGCTCGGCGGCATCACCGTGGTGCAGACCACGGGCAGCGCGGTGAGCAGCGCGCGCACCGCCGCGCTCGCGCGGGACGAAGGCTACGAGGTCATCGTGCGCGGCCTGGTGGACGGGCAGCCCTCGGAGGTGCGCAAGATATCGCGGTCCGTTCGCGAGTCGCTCGACGCAAGAACGCAGTGGGCCACGGTGCGGGCGCGGGCCTGCGGCCCCGTGCGGGTCATCGTGTCCAACACCGGTGACACCGGGTGGCAGTGCATCGCCGAAGACACGGCAGCGCTGCTGTCGGGCGATGCGGCGGCGCCGGTGTCGTTCCCGGCCAAGCTGGTGGTGCTCCTGCACGACCGGTGGCAGGCCCGGCCGACCGCCGACCTGACGGTGCTGCCGTGTGAGCTGGTCTCGCGCAACGGCGAGCGCCTGCGCGACATCGTGGTGGACCTCGCCCGAACCTGGGCCTGCGCGCCGGCCTGCGTGGCGTGGATGCAATCCCATGTCGTGTGGGCCAACTCGCTGGTGGACCGCATCGTGTCGGAGGCGCTGGACCCGGTGGGTGCGGTGGCGGAGCCCTATGCGCTGTGGGCGATCGAACGCCAGCCACGGCTGCAACTGCCCTGTGGCCACCCGGCCATCGTGCTCACCGACGACCTGGCGCGGTTCGAGCGCTTGAAGCTTTTCCTGCTGAACCTCGGGCACACAGTGCTCGCCGACCTGTGGCTGCGGGGTGGTCACGGCGGTGACATGACGGTTCGGCAGGCCATGAACGACACGCCACTGCGCGACGCGCTGGAAGCCGCATGGCAGCAGGAGGTGCTGCCGGTGTTCGATGCCCTGGGGGAGGGCGTCGCCGCCCGCACGTACCTGGCCGGACTCCGCGACCGCTTTCTCAACCCCTACCTGGCCCACCGGCTCGCCGACATCGCGCAGAACCACGCGCAGAAGAAGCAGCGGCGCATCGAACCGGTCGTTGCGTTGGCGCGGTCGCGGGTGCCCGGGCTGCTGCAACCTCAACTCCGGCGCGTGCTCGCCGACTGACGGACTTTTCGACATGGAACGAATGGGCATGGTGATCGGCATCGCGCCGGAACACATCGACGAATACCGCCGGCTTCACGCCGCCGTCTGGCCATCGGTGCTGAGCCGGTTGGCCGCATCCCACATCCGCAACTACAGCATCTTCCTGCGAGAGCCCGAGAACCTGCTGTTCGGCTGCTGGGAGTACCACGGCAACGACTACGCCGCCGACATGGCGGCCATCGCCGAGGATCCGGAAACCCGCCGGTGGTGGGCCCTCTGCGGACCCTGCCAGCGTCCACTCGACAGCCGCGGCGAGGGTGAACACTGGGCGCCGATGGAGCAGGTGTTCCATGCCGACTGACACCACCCCGACCCAGCAGCTGCTCGTGCTGCATGCGAGCGACAACGTGGGCGTGGCCCGCGTGGACATCACCCGCGGCACCACGCTGAACCCGCACCCGGAAACCGCCGTGGTCGCGAGGGGTGACATCGGCGCCGGCCACAAGATCGCGCTGCGCGACATCCCGCGTGGCGGTGCCGTGTTGAAGTACGGGCAGGTGATCGGCGTGGCGCGCGACGCGATCCCGGCCGGTGACCACGTGCACGTGCACAACGTCGGGATGGGCGAGTCGAACCTCGCGCATGGCGTGGGGCGGTCCTACCGGCCCACGGTGCCCATCGAACCGGCGGCCACGTTCGAAGGGTTCGTGCGCGGCGACGGGCGGGTCGGCACCCGCAACTACATCGGCGTGATCTCGTCGGTGAACTGCTCTGCCACGGTGTGCAAGGCCATCGCGCAGGCCTTCGCCGGACCGGGGCTGGCCGCGTACCCGAGTGTCGACGGTGTCGTGGCCATCACACACGGCAGCGGGTGTGGCATGAGCGGCGAGGGCGAGGGCATCGACGTGCTGCGGCGCACGCTGCGGGGTTACGCCACCCATCCCAACTTCGCGGCGGTGCTGGTGATCGGCCTGGGGTGCGAGGTGAACCAGGTCGACCTGATCACCGAGGGGCTGGCCACGGACCGTGGGTCGCGGCTGCGGTCGATGACGGTGCAGCAGGCCGGTGGCACGCGCGAAGCCATCGAACAAGGCACCGCCATCGTGCACCAGTTGGCCGCCGCTGCCGCAACGGCGCGGCGCAGCACGGTGCCCGTGTCGCGGCTGGTGGTCGGCCTGCAGTGCGGGGGATCCGATGGTTACTCGGGCATCAGCGCCAATCCGGCGTTGGGGGCGGCAGTGGACTTGCTGGTGCGCCACGGCGGCACGGCCATCCTGTCGGAAACGCCGGAGATCCACGGGGCCGAACACCTGCTGACGGCACGCGCCGCCAGCCCCGCGGTGGCGCACGCGCTGATGGCCCGGCTGCAATGGTGGGAGGCCTATACCACGCAGCACGGTGCAACGATGAACAACAACCCGTCACCGGGCAACAAGGCCGGCGGCATCACCACCATCCTCGAGAAGTCGCTCGGCGCGGTGGCCAAGGGCGGTGGCAGCGGCCTGATGGACGTGGTGGTGTACGCCCAACCGGTGAGCGGTCCCGGCCTCGTGTTCATGGACACCCCGGGGTACGACCCGGTGTCGGCCACGGGCCAGGTGGCCGGTGGTGCGAACCTGATCTGCTTCACCACGGGGCGGGGCTCCACCTACGGCTGCAAGCCCACGCCGTCGCTGAAGATCGCGACCAACACGGCCATGTACCGCCGCATGCGCATGGACATGGACTTCAATGCCGGCGACATCGTGGACGGTGTGCTGAGCGTGCAGGACGCCGGGGGGCGCCTGTTCGAGCTGATGCTGGCCACCGCGTCCGGTGCGTCGTCGCTGAGCGAAGTGCATGGCCTGGGCGACAACGAGTTCGTGCCCTGGCAACTCGGCGCGGTCATGTGATGGTGCCGTTCGACGTGGATGTGCTGACCCTGGGCGAGGCCATGGTGCTGTTCGCCGCCGAGGACGCGGGGCCGCTGGCCGGGGCCGCCCGTTTCAGGCGCTTCTGTGCCGGGGCCGAACTGAACGTGGCCATCGGGCTCGCCCGGCTCGGTTTGCGGGTGGGCTACCTGAGCCGCGTGGGCGACGACGCGTTCGGCACGTTCCTGCTCGACACGATGCGGCACGAGGGCGTCCACACCGGCCTCGTCGCGGTGGACGACACCCGACCCACCGGCTTCATGCTCAAGTCCCGTGCGACCGACGGCCGAGACCCGGAGATCGAGTACCACCGCCGGCATTCGGCGGCCAGTGCCATGGCGGGTGGCGACCTCGCCTCGCTCCGGCCGGTGCGCGCACGCCACCTGCACGTCACCGGCATCACCCCGGCGCTGTCGCCCGGTTGCCGCGAACTCGTGTTCGAGACGGTGCGCTGGGCGAGGGCTCGCGGGATGAGCGTGTCGTTCGATCCGAACCTGCGGCCGCGCCTGTGGCCTTCGGCCGAGGAGATGTGCCGCACCGTCAACACGTTGGCCGGCTTGAGCGACCTGGTGTTGCCGGGCATCGCGGAAGGGCGACGGTTGACGGGGCTCGACGATGCCGCAACCATTGCACGGCACTACCTGGACCTGGGCGCCGCGGACGTGGTCGTCAAGCTCGGTGCGGACGGGGCGTGGTGTGCAGGCCGGGACGGGCTGTCGACCCGGGTGCCCGGCGTGCCGGTGCCGAAGGTGGTGGACACCGTGGGCGCGGGGGATGGTTTCGCCGTGGGGGTGATCAGCGCCCGGCTGGAAGGACTGGACCTCGTGGCCGCCGCGATGCGGGGCAACCGCATCGGCGCGCGGGTCGTGCAGCACCCCGGCGACAGCGACGGCCTTCCGACACGAGAACAGCTCGACGCGTGGGGGCCCACGCCATGACGCGGGTGGATCAACAACCGTTGCAAAGGTCAACCATGAATGCCGTGAATCTCGAAGGGAAGACGATCCTGATCACCGCCGCGGGCCAGGGCATCGGCCGCGCCAGCGCCCTGGCCTGCGCGAGCGCCGGCGCCCGCGTCGTGGCCACCGACATCGACCCCGCGCTGCTGGAGCGGCTCGCCGCCGCCCACGGCAGCATCGAGACGCGTCTGCTCGACGTGCGCGACGATGCCGCCGTCGCGGCGCTGGCCGGCGACTTGCCGGCCCTGGATGGCTTGTTCAACTGCGCGGGCTTCGTGCACCAGGGCACCGTGCTGGAGTGCGATGACGCCGCCTGGGACTTCAGCTTCGACCTGAACGTGAAGGGCGCCTACCGGGTGATCCGCGCGGTCCTGCCCCGCATGTTGGAGCGCATGGCGAACCAGAAGAGCAGCGGGTCCATCCTCAACATGGCGTCGATGGCGTCGTCGGTGAAGGGGTTCCCGAACCGGTTCGCCTACGGCACCACCAAGGCGGCGGTGATCGGCATGACGAAGGCGATCGCCGCCGACTACGTGCGCGTCGGCCTGCGGTGCAATGCCTTGTGCCCGGGCACCGTGGACACACCGTCGCTGCGCCAGCGCATCGCCGGCGCGCCGGACCCCGTGCAGGCCGAGAAGGACTTCATCGCGCGCCAGCCCATGGGCCGCCTGGCCACGGTGGATGACATCGCGCCGCAAGTGGTGTTCCTGCTCAGCGACGCCTCCCGTTTTGTCACGGGCCAGGCCGTGCTGGTCGACGGTGGTGTGACGATCTGAGTTCCTGCGCGCCTTTCTCCAACCCTTCCTCTTTCGAAAGCTCCCATGAAACTGTTGCGTCACGGCCCGCGCGGCCAGGAAAAACCCGGCCTGCTGGACAACGACGGGCTCGTCCGTGATCTCTCCGGGGTCATCCCGGACATCGCTGGCGACGTGCTTACCCCCGAAGGCCTCGAGCGCCTGCGGCACATCGCCATCGGCAGCCTGCCGATCGTGCCCGGCACCCCGCAACAAGGGCTGCGCCTCGGCCCGTGCGTGGGCCGGGTGGGGAAGTTCATCTGCATCGGCCTGAACTACGCCGACCACGCCGCGGAATCCGGCATGCCGGTGCCGCCCGAGCCGGTGGTGTTCTCCAAGTGGACCAGCGCGATCGTGGGGCCGAACGACGCGGTGGAGATCCCGCGCGGCAGCCGGCGCACCGACTGGGAGGTCGAACTCGGCGTGGTCATCGGCCGGGGCGGCCGCTACATCGCCGAGGCCGACGCGCTGGGCCACGTGGCCGGCTACTGCGTCATCAACGACGTGTCGGAGCGCGAGGTGCAGCTCGAACGGGGCGGTGGCCAGTGGGACAAGGGCAAGGGCCATGACACCTTCGGCCCCATCGGGCCGTGGCTGGTGACGGCCGACGAAGTGCCCGATCCGCAGGCCCTGGACCTCTGGCTCGAGGTCGACGGCCGCCGCTTCCAGAACGGGAACACCCGCACGATGGTCTTCGGCGTGGCGAAGCTCGTGAGTCACCTGAGCCAGTTCATGAGCTTGCAGCCCGGCGACCTGATCTCGACCGGTACGCCACCCGGCGTGGGCCTCGGGCAGAAGCCCCCGGTCTACCTGGCCGCCGGCCAGACCATGCGCCTGGGCATCCAGGGCCTCGGCGAACAACAGCAACGGACGGTGCAGGCGTGATGCTTCGCGCCGGGATGACCACACCATGACCACCATCCGAGCCATGCGCGTCCTCGACGTGCGGTTTCCCACGTCCGTCCAGCGGGACGGGTCCGACGCGATGAACCCGGACCCCGACTATTCGGCCGCCTACGTGGTCCTCGAGACGGATCGGCCGGACCTGGAAGGTCATGGCCTGACCTTCACGATCGGCCGCGGCAACGAGATCTGCTGCGCCGCGATCCGTGCGCTGGAACCCCTCGTGGTCGGCCTCGACCTGGCGTGGGTCGCGGCCGACATGGGGCGCTTCTGGCGCCACATCACGTCCGACAGCCAGCTGCGGTGGATCGGCCCGGACAAGGGGGCGATCCACCTGGCCACCGGCGCGGTCGTCAACGCGGTGTGGGACCTGTGGGCCAAGGCCGAGGGCAAGCCCGTGTGGCAGCTGGTGGCCGACATGAGCCCGGAACAACTGGTGCGGCTGATCGACTTCCGGTACATCACCGACTGCATCACGCCGGACGAAGCGCTGGCGTTGCTGCGCGAACGCGAGGCCGGCAAGGCCGCCCGTCTGGCGGACCTCGTGGCCAACGGATACCCCTGCTACACCACGTCGGCTGGCTGGCTGGGTTACGGCGACGACAAGCTGCGGCGCCTGGCGCAGCAGGCCGTGGACGAAGGTTTCACGCACATCAAGCTGAAGGTGGGCCGCGACCTGGCGGACGACGTGCGCCGCGTGCGCATTGCCCGCGAGGTGCTCGGCCCCGACCGCCAGTTGATGATCGACGCCAACCAGGTGTGGGAGGTGGACGAGGCCATCGGCTGGCTGAAAGCGCTCGCGTTCGCGAAACCCTGGTTCATCGAGGAACCCACGAGCCCCGATGACATCGAGGGGCACCGGCGCATCCGCAACGAGATGAAGGGGCACATGCAGGTGGCCACTGGCGAAATGTGCCAGAACCGCATCATGTTCAAGCAACTCATCATGCGGGGTGCGATCGACGTCGTCCAGATCGATGCGTGCCGGTTGGGCGGGGTGAACGAGGTGCTCGCTGTGATGCTGATGGCGGCAAAACACGGGCTCAAGGTGTGCCCGCATGCCGGGGGCGTGGGCCTTTGCGAGTACGTGCAGCACCTCTCGATGATCGATTACCTTTGCATCGCCGGGTCGAAGGAGGGCCGGGTGATCGAGTACGTGGACCACCTGCACGAACACTTCATCGACCCGTGTGTCATCCGCGATGCGGCCTACATGCCGCCCACGCGCCCGGGCTATTCCATTGAAATGAAGCGGTCGTCGCTGGCTGCGCACACGCACCGCCACTGAAGGGAACACACGCGATGGACCTGCACCTGGACGACAAGGTCGTTGTCATCACCGGTGGCGGTGAAGGCATCGGCGGCGCCATCACCCTCCAGCTGGCGCGCGAGGGCGCCGTGCCGGTGATCCTGGGCCGAGATGAACTGCAGCCCGGCTTCGAACGTGAACTGCGCGCGCTGGCGCCCCGGTTCCGGTTTTTCCAGCTGGACCTCCGCGACGAAGCCGCCTGCACGGCTGCGGTGCAAGCCACCGTGGCCGAGCTGGGCGGCATCGACGCACTCGTCAACAATGCCGGCATCAACGACGGTGTCGGGCTCGCGGCAGGCACCCAGGCCTTCCGGCAGTCGCTCGAGGCCAACCTGGTCCATGCCTACCTGCTCGCGCACCTGTGCGCCGAGTCCATCAAGGCGCGCCGTGGCACCATCGTCAACGTGTCGTCGAAGACGGCGCTGACCGGCCAAGGCGACACCAGTGGCTACGTGGCGGCCAAGGGCGCGCTGCTGGGTTTGACACGCGAGTGGGCGGTGAGCCTGGCGCCCCATGGCGTGCGCGTGAACGCGGTCCTGCCCGCCGAAGTGATGACCCCGATGTACCGCCGCTGGCTCCAGTCCCGGCCCGATCCCGAGGCCGCGGCCCGCACCATCGCCGACCGCATTCCGCTGGGCCACCGCATGACCACCGATGCCGAGATCGCCGACCTGGTGGTCTTCCTGATCTCCGACCGGTCGTCGCACACCACGGGGCAGTGGCTGCACCCGGATGGCGGGTACGTTCACCTGGACCGGGCACTGGGCTGACCGCGCAGGCAGTCGTCCACCCATTCCGCAAACCCGAACCCGCCGGGTGCGCGGGTGATGTGTGCCGGCGGATGGGCAAGGTGCGGCAGGTGTGGCCGCACGTTGGCCACGCCCACGCTGCGCGGGTACGCCTCGAACATCTGGGCGTCGTTGAGCGAATCGCCCACGAACACCGCGTGGGCCGCACGGTCGGCATCGTTCCACCCGAACCGCTGGTGCAGCCAGCGCTGGGCGGCGAGCCGCTTGCTGAAGTCGCCGAGCCACAGGTTGATGTGGATGGAACTGGCCGTGGCCTGCACGCCCGCGGCGTGGGCGGCGTCCAGCGCGCGGCGCACGTCGGCGGCGGGAACGGGGTCGACCTCCTGTGCATGGTCGAGCGCGAGGTCGTAGCGGCGGTAGCCGTTGTCGCGTGCCAACCCGAGCCCCGGCACCTGGGCCATCACCCTCGCGGCCACGTCGGCAAGCTGAACCCGGTGGCGCGCGCGGGTGGTCTCATCCTGTGTGTCGTGGTACCGCAGGTGGCGGCCATCGCGTTCGATCACGAACGCACCGTTTTCGCCGATGACCGCGGCCACCGGCCAGGTGCGGGCCATCTGGTCGCACCAGCCGGCGCAGGCCCCGGTGATGGGGATCACCTCGATGCCGGCCTGCGCCAGGCGGTACATCGCCTGCAGCGCCTCGGCGGGCAGGCGGCCCTCCCAGGTCAGGGTGTCATCGACGTCGGTCAGCACGAGGCGGGGCGGGAGCGAGGCGGCCATGGCAGGTGGGCGGGTGAACAGAAGGTGCCCAGTGTGCCCGGGGTCCACATGGGGCGTCGAACCGGCACCGTTGTCGGGGCCGGTGTTTCCCTGGGCGTCAGGGGGCCCGGCGTGCACGCCGCCAGCCCGCCACCACCCCTCGCACCGACGCGGCGAAGCCCGACGCCGAGAGAACCAGGACCACCATGTCCCATGCGGGCCGGTGCTGCACGAGCCATGGAAACGCGAGGCGGTGGGCGCCGTCGAAGAGCCAGCGGTTCAGGCGCAACACCCGGTCGCTGCGGCCGAGCACCTGGCCGCTGGCCGGGTCGAGGTAAAGCCACGTGGACTCCGCGTCAGCGAACACGATGCGCCACACCGGCACCGGGTGGCTGGCGGGGTTGCCGAACCACTGGGCGTCGGGCTGCATCAGCAGGGAGGCCGAGGCCACCGCTGCGCCGGGCCGCTCTTGCACGGCCGCCCGGAGGATGTCGGCCTGCGCGACAAACACCGGCGTGCCGTCGAGGCCCGTGACCGCGACCGGGCCGGCGGCGTCGTGCCACTGCAGCAGCGGGCGGCCGGACAGCCACGACACGCGCACTTCGCGGGCACCGTCCGGTGGGCGGGGCAGGCGCGACGGCATGGGGCCGGCCTGCGCCACGGGTGTCGCGGCGCTGGCGAACCCGCGGTGGACCGCCATCGACCACCCGCCGCTGGCGGCCGAGGCGAGCAGCAGCAGGGTGCCGACCCCGCGCCACGCGGCGCCGCCCTGGCCATGCCTCCGCCGGCGCGCTCGCCACCAGCCGATCGCGGCGCCCGTGACGGCAGAGACGATGCTGGCGCCGGCGATCCACCGCACGGCGTCGTGCCACCACGGCGGATCGGCACGCGACGGCGTGAAGGGGAGCCGGTGCGGCACCGCGCCGAGCCAGTTCCAGAACCGTTCGTGCCGCGTGGTGTCACGCACCACTTCGCCGGTGAGGGCGGACACGTAGAGCTCGGTGCCGGCATCGTCGCCCACCGCGATGCGGTGCAGCGGGCGCCACGGGTCGAGGGCGTTCGGTTCGGTCCACTCGTCATGGGCGAGGGTCTCGACCCACCGCGCTTGCGGGTGTCCGGAGAACTGCCGGGCGATGCGTTCCGCGCGTGCGGCGCCGGTGGCTCCGGCATCGCGGCCGTCGCGCGCGGACACCGTGTGCCGCGCCCCGTCCGCATCAACGATGCGCCACACCGGTTCGCCGAGCAGCATGTCGAGGCTGAGCCGGCGCGGCGGGCCGGGCAGGCCGTCCATGGCGGCGCTGGCGGACACGCGGGCGTCCGCCAGCACGAGCGGCGCGAGTCCCGCGCGGCGCTCGGTGTCCGTCAGCGCGGGAAAGCCCACGTACGTCATCACGACGCCAGACAGGAACCACATCGCGAACAGCAGGCATCCGAGGACGCCCAGCCAGCGGTGGGTCCAGTACAGCGTTTGCAACGGTCGGGTGGCCGACGGGAGAACATCCCATCGGGGAAAGGTGGAAAACATGTGGCGCTCGGTGGGTGCCACCAGTGCCGGGGTCGGCTGCTGGTCGGCCTCATCGGGAAGCACGAGCTGGGCCAGGGCGCCTCGCCGGGGGCGCGATTCCAGTATCCCGTCGCGGGCGTGTCAGTTGTTGACGGAACCCGTCAGCCGCCGCACGAGGCGCGCGAGGTTGGCTCGGTCCATCCCGAGTTCGCGGGCGGCCGCTGCGCGGTTGCCCTGGTGGCGCAGCAGGCACGCCTCGATGTGATGCCGCTGGAAGGTGCCGGTGGCGTCGCGCAGCGTGCCCGGTGTCGACGGCACGGCGGGCGGGGCGGCCGGGGTGTCGACGGGGCGCGCCGCCGCGGCGATGTCGAAATCGGCCGCGGTCAGCGTGAGGATGCGCGGCCGCTGCGTGTGCTGGCCGAACGCGCGCAACGCACACCGCGCGATCGTGTGTTCGAGTTCGCGCACGTTGCCGGGCCACGGGTGGGCCAGCAGCGCGGCCTGCGCGTCGGGCGCGAGCCGCAGGCCGCCGAGGCCCAGGCGCGAGCGGTTTTCCTCGAGGAAGCTGCCGCTGATCAGCAGCACGTCGCGGCCGCGTTCGCGCAGCGGCGGCACGCGCAGCGGGTACACGCTGAGGCGGTGGTACAGGTCGGCCCGGAAGCGCCCGGCGCGCACTTCTTCGGCGAGGTCGCGGTTGGTGGCCGCGATCAGCCGCACGTCCACCTTCGGTTCGCGGTCGGACCCCACCCGCTGCAGCTGGCCGCCCTGCAACACCCTCAGCAGCTTGGCCTGCGCTGCCAGGGGCAGTTCACCCACCTCGTCGAGGAAGAGCGTGCCGCCGTCGGCGAGTTCGAACTTGCCGCGGCGGTCGGCCACCGCGCCGGTGAACGCACCGCGCACGTGCCCGAAAAGTTCGCTCTCGACGAGCGTGTCGGGCAGTGCTGCGCAGTTCAGGCTGATGAGCGGCCGCGTGGCGCGCGACGATGCGGCGTGGATGGCCTTGGCCACCAGTTCCTTGCCCACGCCGGTTTCGCCACCGATCAGCACCGTCAGTTCGCTCGACCCGAGCAGCGCGATCTCCTTCTGCAAGGTCTTGAACGCGGCGCTGTGGCCCAGCAACGGCCGCGGGCCAGCTGCCGCACGGAAACCTTCCGCGCGCAGCGCCAGCTGGTCGATGCGTTCGGCCACGCGCACGGTGGCCTCGGCGAGGCTCGCGAACGCCTGCAGCGTGGGCAGGTCGCCGGCTGAAAAGCGCGATGGGTCGAGTGCATCGAGGGTGAGCACGCCCCAAGGCCGTTCAGCCACCCGCAGCACACAACCCATGCAGTCGTGCACCTCCAGGTGCGGGCCCGCACCGTCCACCAGGCCGTCGTACGGGTCGGGCAGGCCGCAGTCCGGGGCAAAACGAATGGGCCCGCCGCCATCCAGCAGCGCGGCGAGGCGTGGGTGTTCTGCCGCCTGGAAGCGCCGGCCCAGCGTGTCGTCGCTGAGGCCGTCCACCGCGAGGGGCACCAGGACCTCGCCGTCGAGCTTCAGCAGCGCGGCAGCGTCGCTCGGCAACACGACCCGCAGCGTTTCCAGCAGGCGGCGGTAGCGTTCGCGCTCGGGCAGGTCGCGTGCGAGGTCGGCCACCAGGGGGACCAGCGCATCGAGCAGGGGGGTGGGAGTCATACGGACCTCATGCGAGTCAACATGACTCGCATCGAGTGTTGTCATTATGACTCTCAACGCGCCAAGTCCTTGATTTTCCAGGCCGCCGGCGATGGCATGCCGGTTGCACTCCTGGTGCATCACCCGCGACGAAAAAGGAAACCCGATGCTGACCTCTACCCAACGTGACATCGTCAAGGCCACCGTGCCGCTCCTCGAAACCGGAGGTGAGGCGCTGACGGCGCACTTCTACCGGATCCTGCTGGCCGAACACCCCGAGGTGCGGCCCCTGTTCAACCAGGCGCACCAGGCGAGCGGCGCGCAGTCGCGGGCGCTGGCCCATGGCGTGTTGATGTACGCGAAACACATCGACCGGCTGGAGGCCATCGGCGGGTTGGCCGCGCAGATCGTCAACAAGCACGTGTCGCTGCAGGTGCAGCCCGAGCACTATCCCCTGGTGGGCCAGTGCCTGCTGCGCTCGATCCGCGAGGTGCTGGGCGCCGAGGTCGCCACCGACGCGGTGATCGACGCCTGGGCCGCGGCCTACGGGCAGCTCGCCGGCATCCTGATCGGCGCCGAGCGCGCGGCCTACGACAGCAACGCCCAGGCGGCGGGTGGCTGGGCCGGCGCCCGCGCGTTCCGCATCACGCAAAAGGTGCGTGAAAGCGCGGAGATCGTGTCGTTCGTGCTGGCACCGGCCGATGGCGCGCCCGTCATGGCCTTCCAGCCGGGCCAGTACATCGGCCTGAAGCTCGTGATCGACGGTGACGAGGTGCGGCGCAACTACTCGCTGTCGGCCGCGCCGAACGGGCAGTCGTACCGCATCAGCGTCAAGCGCGAGGCGGGTGGCCGCGTGTCGCAGTTCCTGCACGACCGCCTGCAGCCCGGCGATACGATCGACCTGTTCCCGCCGGCCGGTGAGTTCGTGCTGCCCGCCGGGAGCAAGCCGCTGGTGCTGATCAGCGGTGGTGTGGGCATCACGCCGCTGCTGGCCATGCTCGAGGCGGTGTTGCCAAGCGGCCGACCGGTGCACTTCATCCACTGCGCGCGCGACGCCGCGGTGCACGCCTTCCGCGACACCATCGATGCGCTCGCGGTCCGGCATCCGCACCTGACACGCCGGTACTGCTATGCGGAATACACGGATGCCGAACACGCGGCACAGGCACCCCGACCCGATGCGGTGGGGCTGCTGAGCACCGCGCAGCTGGGGGCGTGGTTGCCCGCGTCGCGTGACGTGGAGGCGTGTTTCGTGGGCCCGAAGGGGTTCATGCAGGCGGTGCGGCGCCAGCTGCTCGACCTGGGGGTGCCGGCCGCGCAGACCCGTTGGGAGTTCTTCGGGCCGGCCTCCGCGCTCGCCTGATCGGCGTGGCAAGGGGCGCTATCCGCACTGCCTGCCAACTAAGTCGCAATGACCGGCTCCAGCCGGCCCGCCAGCACGCCGAAAATCAACAACGGTCCGCGAATCTGCGTACCCGCTGACCACTGCTCGACGCGGTGAAGTTGTGTTGCGTCTGGTATCCCTGCATGTTGTTTAGAGGTTTTGCGCGGCTCGCCCCGTGCCTGTCGCTGGCCCTGGCGGCCGTGAACGGCCACGCGGCCCCACCCGCCGAACCCGGCATCGACGAACTGGAGGCGTTGCTGGCCACGCCGGTCTACGCCGCCTCCAAGTTTGCGCAGAAGGTGGCCGAGGCCCCGGCCACCGTGACGGTGTTGACCGCGGGTGACATCCGGACGTTCGGCTGGCGCACGCTGGCCGAGGTGCTCAACGCGGTGCGCGGCGTGCACCTGCGCAACGACCAGGCCTACGACTACGTGGGCGTGCGCGGGCTGAGCCGCCCGGGCGACTACAGCTCGCGCGTGCTGCTGCTCGTCGACGGCGTCCGCACGAACGAGAACATGTACGACTCGGCGCTCGTGGGCCGCGAGTTTCCACTCGACGTGGGGTTGATCGAGCGTGTCGAGTTCATCTCCGGTCCGGGCTCGGCCCTGTACGGCTCGAACGCGGTGTTCGGCGTGGTCAACGTCGTCACGCGCAGCGCGGCCAACCTGCGGGGCAACCAGGTGACCGTCACCACCGCGGGCCGGGCCGGCCGCAAGGTGCAGGCCACGTCTGGCCGTGAGCTGGGTGCGGGATCCCTGCTGCTGGCCGCCAGTGCCGAACACCGGCCAGGCACCGACCGGTACTACCCCGAGTACGACACACCGGCGTCCCACGACGGGGTGGCCACCGGCGTCGATGCCGAAGACGACCGCAAAGTCTACGCACGGTATGTCCAGCAGGAGTGGACCGTGTCGGCGATGGCGTCGCAACGCACGAAGGAAATCCCCAACGCCGCGTACGACGCGGTGTTCAACGACCCCGGCGCCCGTTGGCGCGACTCGTTCCTGTCGACGGACCTGACGTGGCAGCGCGACGTCGACGTGCACAACCAGGCCACGGTGCACCTGGGCGTCGCCGGCTACGACTACACGGAAGTCGGGCGGTACGTGTCCGATGGCCTGCTGAACCGCTACCGCGACGAGGGCCGGTGGTTCGGGGGCGAGGCCCGGTGGGCCACGCGGGCCTTTGCCGGCCACCACCTCGTGTGGGGCGGCGAGTTCCAGCGCAACTTCCGGCAGCGCACGGTGGTCCAGCGCATCGAACCTTCGACGGTCCCGACGCTCGAGGTGAACACCGGCAGCAACCGGTACGGCCTGTTCGCCAACGACGAGATCGTGCTCACCCCGCAGGTCACGCTGGGCCTCGGGGCGCGGGTGGACAAGTCGTCGTCGCGTGATGCGCGGATGACGCCGCGTGCATCGCTGCTGTGGACGCCACGTTCCGACCTCGTGCTGAAGGCGCTCACCGGGTCGGCGTTCCGCGACCCGAACGTCTTCGAGACCCGCGACGGCATCGAGGGCAACATGTCGGATCCGTCCCTCACCCGTGAACGCCTGCGCACCCACGAACTGGCCGCCGACTGGCGCGTGGCCGACCAGGCCCGGCTGTCGGCGTCCGTGTACCACACGCGCATCCGCGGCCTCATCGAACAAGTGACGGACGAGGCCACGGGCCTGCTCGTCTACCGCAACACCGCCAATGCGGCGGCCGACGGTGCCGAGATCGAAGGCGATTTCGTGGGCGACAGTGGCTGGCGCGTGCGGACGAGTTGGGCGCGGCAGCGGGTGCGCCTGTCCGACGGGCGCCCGGCGTCGAACGCGCCCGCGTCCTTGTTCAAATGGCACGGCAGCGTGCCGCTGGGTGCGTCCGCCGCGCGCCTGGGGCTCGAGGTGCTCGGCATGGGGCCGCGCACCACGCTGGCGGGCCAGCGCCTGCCGGGCCGGACGATCGCGAACGCGACGGTGCAGTACGACCCGACGGGCCAGCCGTGGAGCCTCGTCTTCAGCGTCTACAACCTCGGCGATGTGCCGTCTCCCGAGCCGGGCGGCCCCGAACACCGTCCTGACGTGTTGCAGCGCGAGGGCCGTTCGGCGGCCCTCGGGTTCACCGTTCGCTTCTGACGGGCACCTGCGATGACGTTCGTTGCCCGCGTGCTCGTGCTGCTGACCCTGGCCGGTCCGCTCGGTTGGCCCCTGGCATGGGCGCAGCAGGACCTGGGGGTCAAGGTGCGGCTCACGCTCAGCCTCGCACGGTTCACCCAGTGGCCGAGCGTGGACCCGTCCATGGCGGAGGCGCTGCGCCTGTGTGTGCTGCACCGTTCACCGCCGGTGTTCGCATCGTTCCGCGGCAAGGCGGGTGAACTCGTCAACGGGAGCCGCCTGCTGGTGCTGGAGGCCCCGCCGGGCGGCGTGGCCGGATGCCACGTGCTGTTCGTCCATGCTTCGGCGCCGGCGTTCGCCGAGCACGTGCAGGACGCGGTGCGCCGGAGCGTGCTGACGGTGGGTGACGGGGACGGGTTTGTCGCGGCCGGCGGCATGGTGGAACTGGTGCCGGTCAACGACGCGGTGCGATTCGATGTGAACCTCGCGGTGTTGCGCGCAGCACACCTCGTGTTGTCGAGCCAGGTGCTGCGCTTGGCCCGGCAGGTGCGCGAATGACCACGATCTCCAGGGCCCCCGTGGCCAGTCTCGGCTTTCGCCACCGGCCGCTGCGCCACAAGCTGGCAGCGCTGCTCGGGCTGTGTGCGGCGATGACGGCGGTGTTCGTCAGTGGCACGGTGTTCGCGATCTCGTGGTGGTCGATGGACGAACACGCGCGGGCCGACGCGGTCGAGGCCACGCAGTCCCTCGCCTTCGCGTTGCGGGCCCCGCTGGCGTTCGAGGACAGGCAGGGCCTGCGCGACGCACTCGACATGCTGCGCGCCCGGCCGCACGTCCAGGGGGCCTGGGTGTACGACCGCACCGGTGAACTGGCCATGTCGTGGGGCCGTGCCTCGTCGACCCCGCTGCAACCACTGAGCGGTGGCCTGCTCACCGGGCATGTGGCGGTGAGTTCGCCGGTCGAGGCCCTCGATGGCGGCGAGCCGTTCGGGACGGTGTCGCTGTACGTCGACCTGAGTGAACAGCGGCGCCTGCTCGCGTGGCAGGCGCTGACCGCCGCGCTCGCCGGGCTGCTCGGTGTGCTGCTGTCGGTGTGGGTGTCGGGCCGGTTGTCGCGGCGGGTGACTGCGCCCATCCTCGACCTCGCCGAAACCGCCTCCGCGATCGCCTCGGGCCGCACGTACGACCGGCGCCTGCGGGCCGCGGGCGACGACGAGGTGGGCCGTGCCGTCACCGCGTTCAACGCGATGATCGACGAGGTGGAGCGCCGCGGTGACGCGCTCGTGGAAGCCAACCGCGCGCTCGAGTACCAGGTGGAGATCCGCACGCTGTCGATGCAGCGGGCCGAGGCCGCCTCGGTCGCGAAGACGCGGTTCCTGTCGAACATGAGCCACGAGCTGCGCAGCCCGCTCAACGGCGTGATCGGTGCCGCGCAACTCCTGCAGGAGGGCAACGTCCAGGGCGCGCAGCGTGACGACCTGGTGAATATCATCCGCACCAGCGGTTCGAACCTGCTGGGCCTCATCGACAGCATCCTCGACCTGGCCCGCATCGAAGCCGGTGCCATGGAACTCGACGTCGGCGAGTTCGACCTCGTCGAATGCGTGGACGCGGCCGTCGCGACCTCCGCCGTGCCGGCGCGTGCGAAGGGCCTGCAGATGGCCGTGGTGATCGAGCCCTCGGTCGTGGCCCGCCGCCGCGGCGATGCGTTGCGCCTGCGCCAGGTGCTGCTCAACCTGCTCGGCAATGCCGTCAAGTTCACGCTGCAGGGCGAAGTGGTCGTGCGTGTGCGTCCCGGCACGGTGCCGGGTGAGCTGGTGTTCGACGTGTCGGACACCGGCATCGGCATGGACGCCTCCGCGGTGGATGCGGTGTTCGAGCCGTTCCGCCAGGCGGATGAATCGACCACGCGCCGTTTCGGTGGCAGCGGCCTCGGGCTCGCGATCTGCCGCCAGGTGGTCCAGTTGATGGGCGGGGCGATCACGCTCGCGAGCCGGCCTGACCAGGGGTCGTGTTTCAGCGTGGCGGTGCCGCTGCCCGAGGTGCCGGGCAACCCCGCGGTGCCGCCGCGCCGCGCGGGGGCCGTCGCCTACTGGGACCCGCACGGCGCCAGCGCCGAGGCGCTCGGCGCGGTGCTCACCCGGCTCGGGTACACATCGACACGATGCCACACGGTCGACGACGCGCTGGCGTTTGCGGCGGGTGGACAGGGCTGGTTGCTGGTGGCCACCGACGCCCCCGGCGGCGCGGCCCTCGTCGATGCGGCGGCGCCTCGGCTGGGGGAGGGGCGCGTGATCGCGGTCACCGGCGCCGACGCCGTTCGCCAGCCGCGGCATTGGCACGTCAGTGCCGCGAAACCCGTGCTGCAGACATCGGTGGCCAACCGCCTGGGCGGCCGCGCCGTGCCGGCGCAGGCCAGCGTCCCCCTGGCCCCGAGCCCGATGGCGGCGCGGCCCGACACCTGCCACGTGCTGGTGGTGGAGGACGAGCCGGTGAACCAGACCATCGTGGGGTCGATGCTCACGAGCGCGGGGTTCTCCGTCGTGGTGGCCAGTGACGGGGCCGCGGCGCTCGCGTGTTTCGCGCAGACCCACTTCGACCTCGTGCTGATGGACTGGCAGATGCCCGACATGGACGGCCTGGAGGTCACGCGCCGCCTGCGTGCGGGCGCGTCGGGCGAACACGGCACCCACGTGCCCATCCTGGCGCTGACGGCCAATGCATTTGCCGAGGACCGTGCGGCGTGCATCGCCGCGGGCATGAACGACTTCCTGACCAAACCGGTGCTGGCGGCCGACCTCGTCAACGCCGCGCTGCGGTGGACCCGGGCGGCGCATCGCGCGCCGCGTTGATCACTCGCTGTCGCGATCGCGATCGCTGTCAGCGGGTTCGGGTGCCCCGCGTTTGCCGCGGGCCTTCTTCTGCGCCCGTTCCGCGTCGTGCACCGCGGCGGTGGCTTGCCATTGGAGGAACTGCTCCGGCGTCTCGAGTGTCACTCGCCCGAGCCCACCGGCGCGGAACTCGTGGATCAGGATCTCCGACGCCTTCTGCAGGTTGACCCGCCCGCCACCCAGCACGGCCCCGCGGCGGCGGCCGATCGCCTCGAGCCAGGCTTCATCGGGCAGTTCCGCCACGTCCTTCAGCTGGAACCGTTCCTCGACGTGGCCGGGGTAGTTCGCGCGCAGCGTCTGCAGCAGTTCGAGCGCCACGATCTCCTCGTCGAGTGCGTTGCGGCCCACGGCACCGCTGGCCGCGAGGTGGTACCCGCTTTCGGGCACCGCGATGCGGGGCCACAGCATGCCGGGGGTGTCGAAGAGGTAGAAATCGCTCGCGAGCGAGATGCGCTGCTCCACCTTCGTGATGCCCGGTTCGTCACCGGTCTTGGCGGCCTTCTTGCCCACGAGGGTGTTGATCAGCGTGGACTTGCCGACGTTCGGGATGCCGCAGATCAGCACCCGCAAAGGCTTGGCCATTCCACCGCGCAGCGGCGCCAGCGAGCGGCTCGCGTCCGTCAGGCGCTGCGCGGGGGCCGTGACGCTGGCATCGAGCCCGATCGCCTGCGTGGCCGGCAGCGCGTTGTAGTACGCGAGCCATGCGGCCGTGCGGTCCGGGTCGGCCAGGTCCTGCTTGTTCAGCACCTTCAACGCCGGCTTGCCGCGGGTCAGGTCGGCCAGCATCGGATTCGCGCTCGACCCTGGCAGCCGCGCATCGAGCAACTCGATCACCACATCGATGCCGCCCTTCATCCGCTCGACGATGGCCTTTTTCGTCGCGTGCATGTGCCCCGGATACCACTGGATCGACATCAGTGGGCCTTGGGGGAAAAGAGGGAGACAGGAAGAGAGCGCATCCAGCGATTATCCCCGCCGGCAAGCGAAGCGAAGCAAGCAACGCCCCGAATCGCGCACGCCAGGAGAGCAAGCGAAGCGACGCGACAGATCAAGCTACTGCCGAGCCCGGGTCCCCCGGGCGACCGCGGGCGCCCCTTGGGGGCAGGAGCGAAGCGACTGGGGGGCTCAGAATCTGTAATTGACGCCAACCGTGATCTGCGGAATAGCCTTGAACTTGGCCACGCTGTCGCGCACTTCGGCCATTTCCTTGTCCACCTCGGCCTGCGACACGAGGCTGAAATTCGGGCCCGAATGGGTTTCAGACACCTTGGCCTTGCCGATCGAGGCGCCGAGGTCGGCCACGAAGCCCCACCCGCTGTCGGGCTGGTGGCCGTAGCCGATGCCCAGGTAGGGCGTCACCTTCGGGTACTCGATCTTCACATCGAGGCGGTCGGCCGCGCTCGACGGCACGGACACGTCACCGATCTGGAAGTTCGTGCCGTCGCCGCGGGCGTGCATGTCGGCTTTCAGTCGGTTGAACGTGACACCACCCGTCAGGCGAAAGCCGCCGGCGACGAACCAGTCGGCGAAGAGGCCGGTGCGGCTGAACGAGGCCTTCGTGTCGTACGTGATGCCTTCCTCGTTCGACCGCTCGCTGCGGCTGCCGAGCGTGGCGAAGTCGCCGCGCACGGTGATGGTGGGGCTCAGGCTGTGGGCGTAACCCACCAGCACACCCGGCAGGCCGATACCGGCATACACCTCGCCGGCTTGGGCCGGAGCGGCAGTGGCAACGAGGGCGGCAAGGGCGAGGGCAGGGCGGATCATCGGATGGGGTCTCCACGGAGAATGGGGATGGAACGGACGCCTCGCCCGGCGCGTCCGCGGCACAACGACTCGGTGTCGGCACGGTGGCGTGCCGACTTCAACGCCGGGACCGGCGGCGCGACCCGGATTGTGAAGTCGTTGGCGATTTTCGGCGCGAACTCAGCGCAACGCCTTGCCCGCCATGCGCAGGATGTCGTCCAGCGCATTGCCGTCGCCGTTCATGTCCAGCATGGACGCGAGGCCGCCCCCCGCGCCGGCGTTGGCGCCGCGCCCGCCGAGCAGGCCACCCAACAAGCCGCCGAGGCCGCCCCCGGCATCGGGTGCCGCGGCGGATGCGCCGCCCCCTTGCTTGGCCATGTACCCCGCCACCAGCATCGCGAGCATCGGCAGCATCTTCTTCAGCAGCGACGGGTCGAGGCCCGACTTCGATGCGGCGTCGTCGGCCACCGTGCGGCTCACGTCGCGCGAGCCGAAGATCTGGCCCAGCACGTCGTCGCCCTGGCGGGTGTCGGTGGGTTGGGGCGACAGCACCTGGTCGAGCAGCCCGCCGCCGCCCAACTGGCCCAGCAGGTCGCCGAGGCCGCCCAGCCCCTGGGGCTGGCTGAGCGCCTGCTTCTTGAACCCGCCGAGCAGCGCGGGCGCCAGCGCCTCCGCGCCGCTGGCCGCCTCGTCCTCGCTGATGCCCAGCTCGCGCGCCATCGATTCGAGGCCGCCCGTCTGGGCGAGGAGATCAGTGATCTGCATGGTGTGCTCCCCGGGTCAGTCGAGGAGGTCGGCCGGCACGTTGCCGCCGTTGGCGGCGATGCGGGCGAGCACGGCCTTGTGCAGCCAGATGTTCATCTGGGCGGAGTCACCCATCTTGTCGGCCGGGCAGCCCAGTTCGGTGGCGAGCTCCTTGCGGGCGGTGAGGCTGCTGTCGATGTCGAGGAGCTTCAACAGGTCGACGATGGACGTTCGCCAGTTCAGCTTCTGCGCGTTGGCGGCCGCCTTTTGCTCCAGTTGAGCCACCACGTCGACGACGGGGATGGCCGTGGCCGCCGCGGGCGAGGCCGAAGGGGCCGGTGCGGTGGCGGACGGTGCAGGTGCGGCGTTCGCGTTGCCAATGCCGAGTTTCTCGAGGATCGTGCTGAAGAATCCCATGATGTCGCGCTCCTGGTGTAGCAGGCGTGGTGTCACGCTCCGGCCGGATTGCCGAGAGCGCGGTGCCATCGATCCTGAAGGCGCATGGTAGTGAGAAACCGGCCGCGGGGATACCGCGATTCAGTGACGGCCGGCCAGCCCCCACACCGCGAGCGCGCCGAACAACATCATGTAGACCCCGGCGAAGCCCCACATCACCCACGCTGCCCACGCGGGCCGTCGCAATCGGGCGGCAAGGGCGGCCTGGGCGATGAACGGCAACAGCTGTTCGGCATGGATGCCGACAAAATGCGCCGGCCGCAGGTCGCCGCCCGCGAGCGACCACCCCAATACCGGCAGCGTGGCACCCGCACTGGCCGGCGGGCGGTTGCCGAGCAGCATGCCGGCGCCGGCGCCCAGCACGAACGTCAGCACCAGGCCCAGCAACACCGCGTGCCGGTACACCCGCGGCCGCGTGGCATCGGGGTGGCGGTGGAGCTGCCACGCGAGCATCGGTTGGGTGGCGGTGAGCACGAGGGCGCCAATGCCCATCAACGTGTACATCACCGTGTGCAGCAGGTCGGTCTCGTTGTAGTGCGAGGCTTGTCCCAGGGCGGCCTGCAGCGTGATGTACACCAGTTCGAAGGTGCCGGAGCCCATCAGCAAGCCCACGATCCAATCCACCGAGCGGTGCGTGCGCCGCGCGGCGGGCAGGTGGCCCACGAACCACGCGGTGGTCAGGGCCAGCACCGCGACCGACAGCGTGAACTTGAACGGCTTGATCCAGACGTTCGCGTCGCGCAGCACACGGTCGTCCAGCGCCCAGGCCAGGGCCAGCGGCACGAGCAGGGCGAGCAGCACGAAGCCGTACCGCGCCAGCCGGCGCTCGCGTGCCAGCAACTCGCCGGGCAGCCGGCGCCACGGCGACGGCGTGATGGCGTTCGGGGAGAGGGGCATCGTGGCCATCGAGCGTTCCTTCGAGGTCAGGCCAGGGCGGACGCCGGGTGGCGGCGTTGCCAGACGAACCGCAGCGCGGCAAAGGCGAGCAGCCCGGCCGGGCCGAACATGAAAGTCAGTGCGAGCAGCGGCAGCACCAGGACGTGGGGCACGCCCAGCGTGCCGGCGCGTTCGGCGATCCACGTGCCCACGAACAGGTCGAACGCCAGGTAGTGCAGCCAGCCGGCCGTGAGCAGGCCGGGCACGGCCATGAGGCGTTGCACGGCGGCAAGGGAGTCATAGCCGCCGCCGGCCATGCCATGGGTGGCGAACAGGCCCACGTACACGACGGCGAACAGGAGGGGCACGAGGCGCCCGGCCACCAGGCGCACGCGGGGTGTCCAGCGTGCGCCGTGGGGCGACACGGCCAAGGCCAGCCAGGCGGCCATGGCCAGGCTGTTCGACATCGAAAAGATCAGGTCGGGGGTGGGCATGGCTTCTCCAGTCAGGGGGCGCACGCCATTCGATCTGAACAGCGTTCAGATTGACGATAAGTTATGATCTGAACGGTGTCAAGTTGAGGCGTTCCCCGCCCCGAGCCGTCCATGCCCAAGCCGAAGTCCCCGCCCGCCGCCGCTGCCGGCACACCGTCTCGCGACGGGTATCACCATGGCGCGTTGCGCGAAGCGCTGATCGACGCGGCCGAGGCCGTGCTGGCCGAACGTGGCGTCGAGGGGTTCTCGCTGCGGGAGGTGGCGCGCCGCTCGGGGGTGTCGCCTGCCGCGCCGGCCCACCATTTCGGCGATGCGGCCGGTTTGCTCGCGGCCGTGTCATCGCTCGCGTTCGACGGCCTCACCGCGGCGCTCGAGGCCGGCAACATGCGCGGGGGCGACGACCCCGTGGCGCGGTTGCGCGAGCAGGGGGTAGCCTACGTGGGCTTTGCGTTGAAACACCCGGGCCGGTTCGGCCTGATGTTCCGGTGCGGTCCGCACGAAGCTGACGCGGTGGACAGCAGCGGCCGCGCCGCGTTTTCGGTGTTGGAAGCGGGCATCCGCGGTCTGTACGGCACGCCCGCCGACGAGCCGCTGCCGCCCCTTCAGTGGCAGGCCCTGCTGGCGGTCTGGTCGGTGGTGCACGGCTTCGCGCACCTGGCGCTGGCCGGGCAGTTCAACGCCTTCACCCCGCCCGAAGGGCGCGAGGCGATGCTGCGCGCGACCCTCGCGCCCATGCTGGACCTGCAGTTGGGTGCGCTGCGTGCTGGCGCGCCACCGCCGGTCAAACGTCGGATTCGTCCTGGATGATCAACGACCCGATATTCAGCCAGCCAACGGATGTCGGGCACGTCACAAATGAATCGATCGGCCAGGTGCCGGGGCCGCTGTCGAGGCTGAATGACGCGTGCGGTCTACAACGTGAAGTCGTAGTCGATGATCAACGGCGCATGATCGGAGAAGCGCTGGTCGAGGAAGATCGATTCCTTGCGGGCCAGCGCGGCCAGGGCCGGCGTGGCCAGGTGGTAGTCGAGCCGCCACCCCACGTTCTTGGCCCAGGCCTGGCCGCGGTTGCTCCACCACGTGTACTGCTCGGCGTTCGGGTTCAGCGTGCGGAACACGTCCACGAGGCCCACTTCATCGAGGGTGTGGGTCATCCATGCGCGTTCCTCGGGCAGGAAGCCGCTGTTCTTCTGGTTGCTGCGCCAGTTCTTCAGGTCGATCTCCTTGTGGGCGATGTTGACGTCGCCCACGAGGATGAACTCGCGCTCGGCTTTGAGCCGCTGCAGGTGCGGGGTCATCAGCGCGAGGAAACGGAACTTGGCGAGCTGGCGTTCCTCGCCGCTCGAACCGCTCGGGAAGTAGCAGCTGATGACGCTCAGCTTGCGCGTGGGGGTGTCGAACTGCAGTTCGAGGTACCGGCCTTCGGCGTCGAATTCGGGTGAACCGAAACCCACCACGACGTTCGACGGTGTCTTCCGGGTGTAAACCCCGACCCCCGAGTACCCCTTCTTTTCGGCAAAGTGGAAGTGCCCGTGCAGGTCGTGCAAACGCTCGAAGCGGCCGGCCACATCGGCCTGCTGGGCCTTGATTTCCTGCACACCCATACAATCGGCACCCAGGGCTTCGGCCCAGGGAACGAGCCCCTTGGTCGCCGCAGACCGGATGCCGTTCAGATTCAGAGACACCAGACGGAACACGAAAGACTCCCATGAGCCCCACGCGCGAAGCCGACCCCCTCGCACAAGACTTTGTGACGTTTTCGGTGGAGGCAGGCGTACTGCGCTTTGGGGAATTCAAGACCAAGGCCGGGCGGCTGTCGCCCTATTTCTTCAACGCCGGCCTGTTCGATGACGGCGCCAAGCTCGGCCGTCTCGCGGAATTCTATGCGCGCCGCCTGATCGCCTCCGGCCTGCAGTTCGACATGCTGTTCGGCCCGGCCTACAAGGGCATCGCGCTGGCCGCCGCCGTGTCCGTCGAACTGGCCCGCCAGGGCCGCAACGTGCCCTACGCGTACAACCGCAAGGAAGCAAAGGACCACGGCGAAGGCGGCACGCTCGTGGGCGCCAAGCTCGCCGGCCGTGTGCTCATCATCGACGATGTGATCTCCGCGGGAACTTCCGTGCGCGAATCCATCTCCATGATCCAGGCGGCGGGGGCCACGCCTTCGGCCGTCGTCATTGCGCTCGACCGGCAGGAGAAGGCCACCGACAACGGCAACGACGCGCCCTGGTCCGCTGTGCAGTTCGTGCAACGCCAGCTGGGCCTCGACGTCTGCGCCATTGCGACCCTGAAGGACTTGTTGCAGTATCTGGAGACCAACCAGGATCCGGCCCTCGGCGCACATGGCGCACGGGTGGCCGCCTACAGAGACCGATACGGGGTGTGATGGTGCAGTTGTCGCGTGTGCGTTTCCCGGTCAGCCGCCGGCTGGCAGCCTGGTTCCTGCTGGCCTGTTCGGCCAGCGGCGCCGACGCCGCCGGCATCTACAGCTGTGTCGACGGCAACGGGCGCCGGCTCACGTCCGACCGGCCCATCCCGGAATGTTCCACCCGCGAGCAGCGCATGCTCAACGCCGACGGGTCGGTGCAGCGCATCGTGCCGCCCACCCGCACCCTCGACGAACAGGCTGAATACGAGGCCCGCGAGCGCAAGGCCGCGCTCGAACGCGCCGCGCTGCAGGACGCCATCCGTCGCGACCGCAACCTGCTGGGCCGTTTCCCCGACGAACCGGCGCACCGCAAGGCCCGCGAGGCCGCACTCGACGACGTGGACAAGGGCGTGCGTTTTTCCGAGGGCCGCCTGAAGGAACTGGAACGCGAGCGCAAGCCGCTGGCCGACGAGGCCGAGTTCTACAAGGGCAAGCAGATGCCGCTGAAGCTGCGCCAGTCGCTCGATGCCAACGAGGCGGCCACCACCGCCCAGCGGTCCCTGGTGCAGAACCAGAAGGACGAGATCCTGCGCATTGACCGCCTGTACGACGCCGAACTGGCCCGGCTGAAAAAGCTGTGGGGGGGCGCCGCCCCAGGGTCGATGGGGGCGATGCCGTCGGCGTCCGCGCCACCGCGCAAGGACGCCGCACGCTGACGGGCCCGGCAGGCCTCAGCCTGCCAGTTTCTTCTTCAGCAACGCATTCACCGCCGCCGGGTCGGCCTTGCCCTTCGTGGCCTTCATCGCCTGGCCGATCAGCGCGTTGAACGCCTTCTCCTTGCCGGCGCGGAATTCCTCCACCGACTTGGCGTTGGCGGCCAGCACCTCGTCGAGGATGCGGTCGAGTTCGCCCGTGTCGCGCATCAGCTTGAGGCCCTTGGCCTCGATGATGGCGTCCACGTCACCGCCCTCGGTCCACAGCGTGTCGAACACCTGCTTGGCACCGTTGTTCGCGATGGTGCCGTCGTTGATGCGCACGATCAGCTGCGCCAGCACCTCGGCCTTGACCGGGCTCGCGTCGAGCGCGAGGCCTTCGGCGTTCAGCCGGCGGGAGATCTCGCCCATCACCCAGTTGGCCACCAGCTTCGCCTGGCCGCTGGCCTTGGCCGCGGTCTCGAAGTAGGCCGCGGTGGCCTTGTCCTGCGTCATCGCCGTGGCGTCGTACGCGGGCAGCGCGTAGTCGGCCTGGAAACGCTCGGCCATCTTGCGGGGCAATTCGGGCATCGCGGCGCGCACGGCCTGCACCCAGCTGTCGGCGATCACGAGCGGCGGCAGGTCGGGGTCGGGGAAGTAGCGGTAATCGGCTGCGTCTTCCTTCGTGCGCATCGCCAGCGTCTCGCCCGTGTCGGGGTTGAACAGCACGGTGGCCTGCTGCACGGTGCCGCCGTCCTCGATCAGGTCGATCTGGTAGTTGACCTCGAAGTCGATGGCCTGCTGCATGAACTTGAAGCTGTTCAGGTTCTTGATCTCGCGGCGCGTGCCGAAGTCGGCGCCGGGCTTGCGCACCGACACATTCACGTCGCAGCGGAACGAGCCTTCCTGCATGTTGCCGTCGCAGATGTCGATCCACTTCACCAGCTCATGCAGCGTGCGTGCGTATTCGACGGCCTCGGGGCCCGAGCGCATCTCGGGCTCGGTCACGATCTCGAGCAGCGGCGTGCCGGCGCGGTTCAGGTCGATGCCGGTCTGGCCCACGTAATCGGCGTGCAGCGACTTGCCGGCGTCTTCCTCGAGGTGGGCGCGGGTCAGGTTGACCTTGTGTTTCACGTCACCCACGTAGAACTCGACCACGCCGCCCTGCACCACGGGGGTCTCGTACTGGCTGATCTGGTAGCCCTTGGGCAGGTCGGGGTAGAAGTAGTTCTTGCGCGCGAAGATCGACAGTGGCGCCACCTTGGCGCCCACGGCGAGGCCGAAGCGGATGGCCCGCTCCACGGCGCCGCGGTTCATCACGGGCAGGGTGCCCGGCAGGGCCAGATCCACCGCGGACGCCTGCGTATTGGGTTCGGCGCCGAACTGCGTGGTGGAGCCGCTGAAGATCTTGCTCTGGGTGGACAGCTGGGCGTGGGTCTCGATGCCGATCACGACCTCGTAGCCCCGGATGAGTTTGGACGGTGTGGACATGGATGCGCTCAGTAGCCGGTCGGGGTGCGGGCGTGCCAGTCGGTAGCCTGCTGGAATGCGTGGGCCGCGTGCAGCAGCGTGCCTTCCTGGAAGTAGTTGCCGATCAGCTGCAGCCCCACGGGCAGGCCTGCTTCGCCATGGCCGGCGGGCAGGCTCATGCCGGGCAGGCCGGCGAGGCTGGCTGGCAGCGTGAAGATGTCGGCGAGGTAGTTGGCGACGGGGTCGTCGGTCTTGTCACCGAGCTTCCACGCCACCGTGGGGGCCACCGGCCCGGCGATCACGTCGCACTGGCGGAAGCAGGCCTGGAAGTCGTCGGCGATCATGCGGCGCAGCTTCTGCGCCTGCAGGTAGTAGGCGTCGTAGTAGCCGTGGCTCAGCACGTAGGTGCCGATCATGATCCGGCGCTTGACCTCGTCGCCGAACCCCTCGGCGCGTGTCTTCTTGTACATGTCGTCGAGGTCCACGTACGACTTCGCGCGGTGGCCGTAACGCACGCCGTCGAAGCGGCTCAGGTTGGACGAGGCCTCGGCCGGCGCGATGATGTAGTACACCGGGATCGACAGTTCCGTGCGCGGCAGGCTCACGTCCACCAGCATGGCGCCGAGCTTCTCGAACTCGGCCAGCGCGGCGCGCACCGCGCCGTTCACGTCGGCGGCCAGCGCCTGCGGGAAGAACTCGGTGGGCAGGCCGATGCGCAGGCCCTTGAGCGGCTGCGCGGCCGTGGCCCCCTCGCGGGGGGCGGTGAGGGCGGCGGTGTAGTCGGCCGTGGGCTGGTTGGCACTGGTGGCATCGCGTTCGTCGAAGCCGCTCATCGCCGTCAGCAGCAGCGCGCAGTCTTCGGCGCTGCGGGCCATGGGGCCGGCCTGGTCGAGGCTCGACGCGAAGGCGATCATGCCGTAGCGCGACACGCGGCCGTAGGTGGGCTTGATGCCGGTGATGCCAGTGAAGCTGGCGGGCTGGCGGATGGAGCCCCCGGTGTCGGTGCCGGTGGCCACCGGCACCAGGCGTGCGGCCACCGCGGCGGCCGAGCCACCCGACGAACCGCCTGGCACGCGGGTCACGTCCCATGGGTTCTTGACCGGGGCGTAGGCCGAGTTCTCGTTGCCCGAGCCCATCGCGAACTCGTCGCAGTTGAGCTTGCCGAGGGTCACCATGCCCGCTTCGGCGAGCTGGCGCACCACGGTGGCGTCGAACGGGCTCTGGTAGCCCGCGAGCATCTTCGAGCCGGCCGTGGTGGGCAGCGCGGTGGTGACGAAGATGTCCTTGTGGGCCAGCGGCACGCCGAGCAGCAGCCCGCGTTCGCCCTGGGCCCGGCGTGCGTCGGCCGCGGCGGCCTGGGCCAGCGCATGTTCGGTGTCGGTGGCGAGGAACGCACCGAGATGTTCGTGAGCGGCAACCCGTGCGAGCAGATGTTTCGTCAATTCGACGCTGGAGACGGTGCCCGCGTCGAGCGCCTGGCCCAGTCCGGCCACGCCGAGGGAGTGCAGGGTCTTGTTCATTCCTTGACCTTCGGCACGAGGAAAAGACCGTCTTCGACGGCCGGGGCGCTGCGCTGGTTCAGCTCGCGCTGGTTGGTTTCGGTGGCCACGTCGTCGCGCAGGCGCAGCGCCACGTCGTGCACGGCGGACAGCGGCGTGTACAGCGGTTCGACGCCGCTGGTGTCGATCGCCTTCATGCGTTCGACGATGGAGAAGAAGCCGTTGAGCTGCTGCAGCATCGCGGCTTGCTCGGAAACGGTGAGTTCAAGGCGGGCCAGCTTGGCGATGCGGCCGACGTCGTCAGGGGTCAATGCCATTGAAAATGCGCTCTGGAAGGGGTCTCCGCGGGGGCGAAAACCAGGGGTGATGCAGTATTATCCCCGGTTATCCACAAGCCCTTCCGGGCGTGCGACCGTCCCAGTGCCATCCGCCAGGGACACGTTTCACCCTCGGCCGGGCTTGAAACCCTTTTTGCGCTCACGCGGGCGATTTTCGATTCGCCGGCGCGGGTACCCGCCCTCCAATCCACGGAACCACGTCGCCCAGCCTGCCCCCGAGCCCGTGTCCGGTCCCCCAGGTCCCCCCTGGCCGACCGCGATGCCTGCACCGACAGCCCAGACGACCCAACACCTCAAATCCATGTTCGCATCCCTGCGCCGCTACTTCTCCACCGACCTCGCCATTGACCTGGGCACCGCCAACACGCTGATCTACGTGCGCGGCAAGGGCATCGTCCTCGACGAACCGTCGGTCGTGGCCATCCGCCACGAAGGCGGCCCCAACGGCAAGAAGACCATCCAGGCGGTGGGCGCCGAAGCCAAGGCCATGCTCGGCAAGGTGCCGGGCAACATCGAGGCCATCCGCCCCATGAAGGACGGTGTGATCGCCGACTTCACCGTCACCGAGCAGATGCTCAAGCAGTTCATCAAGATGGTCCACGACTCGAAGATGCTGCGTCCCAGCCCGCGCATCATCATCTGCGTGCCCTGTGGTTCCACCCAGGTCGAACGCCGTGCCATCCGTGAATCGGCCCTCGGCGCCGGCGCCTCCGAGGTGTACCTGATCGAGGAACCCATGGCCGCGGCCATCGGCGCCGGCCTGCCGGTGTCCGAAGCCAGTGGCTCCATGGTGGTCGACATCGGCGGCGGCACCACCGAGGTGGGTGTCATCTCGCTGGGCGGCATGGTCTACAAGGGCAGCATCCGGGTCGGCGGCGACAAGTTCGACGAATCCATCATCAACTACATCCGCCGCAACTACGGCATGCTGATCGGCGAACCCACCGCCGAAGCCATCAAGAAGAACATCGGCAGCGCGTTTCCCGGCTCCGAGGTCAAGGAGATGGAAGTCAAGGGCCGCAACCTCTCCGAAGGGGTGCCGCGCAGCTTCACCATCAGCAGCAACGAAATCCTCGAAGCCCTGACCGACCCGCTCAACCAGATGGTCTCGGCCGTCAAGAACGCCCTCGAGCAGACCCCGCCCGAGCTGGGCGCCGACATTGCCGAACGCGGCATGATGCTCACGGGTGGCGGCGCGTTGCTCCGCGACCTGGACCGCCTGCTCGCCGAGGAAACCGGCCTGCCGGTGCTGGTGGCCGAAGACCCGCTCACCTGTGTCGTGCGCGGATGTGGCATGGCCCTCGAGCGCATGGAACGCCTGGGTTCGATCTTCACGTCCGAGTGACCTTTCCAAGCGCGGGCCCCCAACCGGCCCGCTGACACCACCGATCTGCCGACACGGGTTCACCCATGGCTCTAGGGATGCTCGACCGGACCCCTCCGCCCTTCTTCCGGCAAGGGCCCTCGGCGCTCACGCGCCTGATGTTTTTCTCGGCGCTCGCCCTGTTCCTGATGGTCGCCGACACCCGCTTCCAGCTGACCCAGCCGTTGCGGGCCATCATGGCCACCGTGCTGCACCCCGTCGAACGGGTGCTGCGCGTGCCGGTGGACGCCTGGCAGGGCGGTGCCGAATACTTCCTCGGGCTCGAACACGCGCTCGAAGAGGAAGCGAAGGCACGCCAGGAGCTGTCGGCCCAGGCGGCCCGGTCCGCGCGGGTGGACCAGCTGATGCAGGAAAACCTCCGGCTGCGCGCGCTGCTTGACCTGCGCCCCGCGCTGAAGGTGCGGTCGCAGGCCGCCGAGATCCTGTACGACGCCCCCGATCCCTACTCGCGCAAGGTCATCATCGACCGCGGCGCCCGCCACGGGCTGGCACTGGCGTCGCCCGTCATCAACGAGGCCGGTGTGCTGGGCCAGGTGACCCGGGTGTACCCGTACAGTGCCGAAGTCACCCTGCTGACCGACAAGGAAGCCGCCATCCCCGTGTTGAACAACCGCACCCAGGCGCGCAGCGCCGCGTTCGGCAACCCCAACGGCGCGGGCCTCGAACTGCGTTTCATGGCCGGCAACGCCGACGTGCAGGTGGGTGACGAACTCTCCACGTCCGGTGTGGACGGCATCTACCCGGCCGGTGTGCCGGTGGCCAAGGTCACGCAGATCGACCGCGTGGTCGAATCTGGTTTCGCGCGCATCTCGCTCGTCCCGCTCGCGTCGCCCGACAGCGTGCGCCACGTGCTGGTGCTGGAACCCGTGGGCGTGCAGATGCCGCCCAAGCCGGAAGTGGAGCCGCCGAAACCCGTGGTTGCCGCGAAGAAAGGGGGCCGCAAATGATGCCCCGTGGCGCCGACCAGCTGCTGCTGCCGGTGAACCCGCTGTTCATGTGGTTCACGCTGCTGATGGCCTTTGCGTTCAACCTCGTGCCGCTCGGCCGCAACCCGGCGCTGCCCGACCTGCTGGCGCTGGTGCTGGTGTTCTGGAACGTGCACCAGCCCCGCCGCGTCGGCGTGGGGGTTGCCTTCGTGTTCGGGCTGATGATGGACGTGCACGACAGCGCCGTGCTGGGCCAGCACGCGCTCGCCTACACGCTGCTCAGCTACTTCGCCATCACCATCCACCGCCGCCTGCTGTGGTTCGACCTGCTGACCCAGGCCCTGCACATCCTGCCGCTGTTCCTGGCGGCCCACGCGGTGTCGCTGACCGTGAGAATGTTGGTGGGCGGCATGTTCCCGGGCTGGGAACTGATGCTCGCGCCGGTGTTCGAAAGCTTGTTGTGGCCGGTGGTGTCGTTGCTGCTGCTCGCCCCGCAACGGCGCCCGCCCGACTCCGATAAAAACCGACCACTTTGATCATGAGCCCGCAGCTGTTTTCGCGGCCCCCCACCCTTGTCACCCCGGCGAACGCCGGGGCCCACCGGTCCTGCCACGCGCCCGCCCGCGTTGGAGATCCCGGCCTTCGCCGGGATGACATCGATGGCCAAGCCAGCGCAGCGAAGCGCCCCTTCAAGCCACAACCGAGCCCGGGTTTCCCGGGCGACCGTTGGCGCCCCCTCGGGGGGCAGGAGCGTGAGCGACGTGGGGGCCCGACCATGGCGAGCCCGGGTTTCCCGGGCGACCGTTGGCGCCCCCTTGGGGGGCAGGAGCGTGAGCGACGTGGGGGCCCGACCATGGCGAGCCCGGGTCTCCCGGGCGACCGTTGGCGCCCCCTCGGGGGGCAGGAGCGTGAGCGACGTGGGGGCCCCGCCCCATGACTGAACTCAAGAACATCAAGCAGGAGCTGAGCCGGTTCCGCACGCGGCTGCTCGCCGCTGCGGGTTTCGTGCTCATTGCGTTCGGCCTGCTGCTCACGCGCCTGGTGGTGCTGCAGGTGGTGCGGCACGAGGAGCTGTCCACGCGGGCCGAGAACAACCGCATCGCGGTGGTGCCGGTGGTGCCCAACCGCGGCCTCATCGTGGACCGCAACGGGGTGGTGCTGGCCAACAACTACTCGGCCTACACGCTCGAGATCACGCCGTCGAAGGTGGACGACATCGAGGCCACCATCGACGCGCTGACCCCGCTCGTCGACATCACGGCCCGCGACCGCAAGCGGTTCAAGCGGCTGATCGACGAAAGCAAGAGCTTCGAGTCGCTGCCCATCCGCACGCGGCTCACCGACGAGGAAGTGGCCAAGTTCACCGCGCAGCGGTTCCGCTTCCCGGGCGTCGACATCAAGGCGCGGTTGTTCCGCAACTACCCGCTCGGCGAGGTGGGCGCGCACCTGATCGGCTACATCGGCCGCATCAACCAGACCGAAAAGACGGCCATGGAAGACTGGCCGGAAGAGCAGCTCGACAACTACCGCGGCACCGAGTACATCGGCAAGCTCGGCATCGAGCAGAGCTACGAGTCCGACCTGCACGGCATCACCGGCTTCGACGAAGTGGAGACCAGCGCCGGCGGCCGCGCGGTGCGCCGCTTGAAGAGCCACCCGGCCACGCCGGGCAACAAGCTGGTGCTGTCCATCGACATCCGCCTGCAGGCCATGGTGGAGGAACTCTTCGGCGACCGGCGCGGCGCGCTGGTGGCCATGGACCCCCGCTCCGGCGAGATCCTCGCGTTTGTCAGCAAACCCACGTTCGACCCGAACCTGTTCGTCGACGGCATCGACGTCGACTCGTGGCGCGAGCTGAACGAATCCATCGACAAGCCGCTGCTCAACCGCGCGCTGCGCGGCACGTACCCGCCCGGCTCCACGTTCAAGCCCTTCATGGCCATGGCGGCGCTTGCCAGCGGCAAACGCACCCCCACGCAGGTCACCTTCGACGGCGGCACGTTCCAGTTCGGCAACCACACCTTCCGCAGCCACGGCGACGGTGGCCTGGGCCAGGTGGACATGACGCGGTCCATCGTCAAGTCGAGCAACGTGTACTACTACTCGCTCGCAAACGACATGGGCGTGGACCTGATCCACGACCAGCTCGAACCGTTCGGCTTCGGCCGCAAGGTGGGCATCGACCTCGAGGGCGAGGTGACCGGGCTGCTGCCGTCCACCGCGTGGAAGCGGCGCGCCTACAAGAAGCCCGAAATGCAGAAGTGGTACGCCGGGGAAACGATCTCGCTCGGCATCGGGCAGGGATACAACAACTTCACGATGCTGCAGCTCTCGAGCGCGCTGTCCACGCTGGTGTCCGGCGGGCAACGCTACAAACCCCGCCTGGTGCGGCAGGTGGAAGATGTGGTCACGCGCGAACGCCGCGACGTCACGCACGACGCGCTGGAGCCGCTGCCACTCAAGCCCGAACACGTGGAGGTGGTGATGAAGGCCATGCATGGCGTGACCCAGGAAGGCACGTCCACCCGCATCTTCATGGGCGCCGGCTACCAGAGCGGCGGCAAGACCGGTACCGCGCAGGCCGTGGGCGTGCGCCAGAACGAGAAGTACAACGCGTCGAAGCTCGAGGAACACCGCCGCGACCACTCGCTGTACACCGCGTTCGCCCCGATCGAGGCGCCCACCATCGCGCTGGCCGTGATCGTCGAGAACGCGGGCTTCGGCGCCACCGCGGCCGCCCCCATCGCCCGCCGCGTGATCGACTACGCGCTGCTCGGCAGGTATCCGAGCGTCGAGGACATCGCGCTCACCCGCGAGGGCAAGTCCGGCCCGCCGGTGGGTGTGGCCCGTGCCGCGTCCACCATCCCGTTGCCGGGCAACGCGCCGTCGGTGGCGGTGACCGGGCCCGTCGTGCCTACCGCTCCCGTGGTGATCGCGCCGGCACCGGCCGCCCCCGCTTCCGCCGCCTCCGGAGCTCCCCGATGAACGCCGTGTTCGAGAAACCTTCGGTGTGGAAGCGGCTGAAGCCGGTGTTCATCGGCTTCGACGGCCCGCTGTTCCTCGCCATCGTGCTGCTCGCGGCCGGCGGCCTCGTCACGATGTACTCGGCCGGGTTCGACCATGGCACGCGCTTCGTCGACCACGGTCGCAACATGCTGATCGCCCTCGGCATCCTGTTCGTCGTGGCGCAGGTGCCGCCGCAGCGGCTGATGGCGGCGGCGGTGCCCCTGTACATCGTCGGGGTCATGCTGCTCGTGGCGGTGGCGCTCTTCGGCATCACGAAAAAGGGCGCCACGCGCTGGCTCAACGTGGGCATGGTGATCCAGCCCAGCGAGATGCTGAAGATCGCCACGCCGCTGATGCTCGCGTGGTGGTTCCAGCGCCGCGAAGGGCAGTTGCGCACGCTCGACTTCGTGGCGGCCATCGGCATCCTGCTGGTGCCCGTGGGCCTGATCGCCAAACAGCCCGACCTGGGCACCGCCATCCTCGTGCTGTCCGCCGGGATGTTCGTGGTGTTCTTTGCCGGGCTGTCGTGGAAGCTGATCATCCCGGTGGTGCTGGCCGGGGCCATCGGCATCGGTGCACTGGTGATGTCCGAGGACCAGATCTGCCAGCCCGGGGTATCGTGGTTGCCGCTCTTGCGGGACTACCAGAAGGACCGCGTCTGCACGCTGCTCGACCCCAGCCTCGACCCGCTCGGCAAGGGCTTCCACATCATCCAGGGCATGATCGCCATCGGGTCCGGGGGGGTGCAGGGCAAGGGGTTCATGAAGGGCACGCAGACCCACCTCGAGTTCATTCCCGAACGCACCACCGACTTCATCTTCGCGGCGTTTTCCGAAGAGTTCGGCCTCGCCGGCTGCATCGCGCTGCTGCTCGGGTTCACGTTCCTGATCTTCCGCGGGCTGATGATCGCAGCCGACGCCCCGTCGCTGTTCTCGCGCCTGCTCGCGGGCGCCATCACGCTGAGCTTCTTCACCTACTGCTTCGTCAACATGGGCATGGTGAGCGGCATCCTGCCCGTGGTGGGGGTGCCGCTGCCGTTCATCAGCTATGGCGGCACGGCGATGGTGACGCTGGGCTTGAGCCTGGGTATCCTCATGTCCATCTCCAAGTCCCGCCGCTTCATGAAAAGCTAGCTGTTTCGCGCGGTACCCATGACCTCATCCTTCGACCCCACCATTCCCTCATCCCTCGGCCCGCCCCGCGTGGGCATCGTCGGGGTCGGCAACATCGGCGGTGCGATGGTGGCGCGGTTGCGGTCGTGCGGGTTCACGGTGGCGGTGCACGACATCGACCCGGAGGCCGAGGCCCGGGCGGTGGCGCTCGGGGCCATGGCGTGTGCCACCCCGGCGGGGCTGGCGATGTCCTGCGACGTGCTGATCGTCGCGGTGGTGGACGGCCCGCAGACCGAGTCGGTGCTGTTCGGCCACCACGGTGCCGCGGCGGCGCTGGCCCCGGGCAGCCTCGTGATGCTGTGCCCCACGATCTCGCCCGGCGACGTCGAACGTTTCACCGCCCGGCTCGACGCGCTGGGCCTCGAGTGGATGGACGCGCCCACGTCCGGCGGCCCCATCCGCGTGCGCGAGGGCCACACGAGCCTGATGCTCGCGTGTGCGGCGGACGTGCAGGTGCGCCACCGGGCGCTGCTGTCCGTGCTGTCCAGCCGTGTCATGTACGTGGGCGAGCGGGCCGGTGACGGCGCCCGCACCAAACTCGTCAACAACCTGCTGGCCACCATCAACCTTGCCGGCACCGCCGAGGTGCTGGCGCTGGCCGAGCGGCTCGGGCTCGACATGGCCCGCACGCTCGAGGTGATCGATCAATCGAGCGGGCAGAACTGGATCGGCTCCGAGCGCATGAAGCGCCTGCTGCGCGGCGACACGCAGGCCCGGGCGCGCACCGCGCTGCTGGCCAAGGACAGCGGCCTCGCGCTCGACGCCGCCCGGTCGGTGGGGTTCGGCGTGCCGCTGGGTGGGCAGGCGGCGGCGCTGTTTGCGCTGGCCTGCGCGCAGGGGCTCGCCGACGAGGACGACGCCAGCCTGCTCACGTGGATGCGCCAGGCGCGGGGCGGCTGATCAGCGGGCCTTCTTCGGGCTCTTCAGGAATTCCTTGTCGATGTCGAGCGACGCGCTGACGCCGATGTCGTCGCGGTGCTTCTTGAGCCAGCGGGTGGCCGCGGTGCGGCCCAGGTCGAAGAGTTGCTCCAGGAACGCGCGCTCGGTGTTGAGCTTGGAGCTCGCACCGAAGTCCACCAGGCCCTTGTCGTCCGACACCATGTGCAGCCGCAGGTCCTTGTAGCGCCCGGGGTCGAGCTTGCCTTCGCGCACGAGGCGCGACACGAACGAGATGGCCCGCAGCTCCGAGACGAGGCTGGCGTTGAACGTGATCTCGTTGATGCGGTCCATGATCTCCTCGCTGCGGTGCGGCACCCGTTCGCGCACGAGCGGGTTGATGCGCACGAGCAGGATGTCGAGCGACGTGGTGTTGTAGATCAGCGGGTAGATGGCCGGGTTGCCGGTGTAGCCGCCGTCCCAGTACGAATCGTTGCCGATGGGCACGGCCTGGAACAGGAACGGCAGGCACGCCGACGCGAGCAAGGCATCGAGGCTGAGGTCCTTGCCGGTGAACACGCGTGGCTGGCCCGTGGTGACGCTGGTGGCCGTGATGAACAGGTGCAGCGCGCAGTCGCGCATCGCGTCCTCGTCGACGTGCCGGTGCAACACGTCGCGCAGCGGGTTCAGGTTCAACGGGTTGAACTCGTACGGGCTGAACGACCGGAAGAACGCGCTCGCCCACTGGTACCCCGGCAGCATGTCGAGGCTCAGGCTGTCGGTGATGTTGTTCACCTTGCTTGCCGAAAACGGCGCGAAGATGGACCCCGACCGGCTCACGTCCATCCAGAAGTCCCGCAACGCCTGGCGTGCACCCTCGCGTCCGCCACGGTGGTAGCCGGTGGCCATCACCCCCGCGTTCATCGCACCGGCGCTGGTGCCCGAGATGCCCTGGAACTCGATGTGGCCGTCTTCCAGCAGCCGGTCCAGCACACCCCATGTGAAGGCGCCGTGCGAGCCACCCCCTTGCAGCGCCAGGTCGAGGTGGCGAATGGTGGTGGCGTCGGGGTCGATCGGGCGGGCGTCGTCGGGCATGGCGGGTCCTCGGTGGTCCGGCCGAGTCTATGCGGCTGTGCGCATTCCGCATGGGGCGCTCAGCCTTTGGGGGGATCGTCGGGGCCCGGGTCGGCCGGCACCGCGGGAAACCGCACCGTGAAGCGCGCGCCAGGACCGGCCGGCGCACCGTCGGGCAGCGCGTTGCGCGAGCGCAGGTTGGCGTCTTCGAGCGACACCTCGGCACCATGCTGCGAGGCGATCTCGGCGACGATGGCGAGCCCGAGGCCCGAGCCGTCCACGTTGGTGCCCAGTGCCCGGTAGAACGGCTGGAACACCTTCTCGCGTTCGGCGGCCGGAATGCCTGGCCCCGAGTCCTCTACCTGCAGCACCACCACCTGGCCGAACGGATCGTCCACCACCCGCACCGTGACCGTGCCGCCGGACGGTGTGTAGTTCAGCGCGTTGTCGACGAGGTTGCGGATCAGCTCGCGCAGCAACACCGGCTGTCCGCGCACATGCAGGCCGGGCGCGGGGCGGCCCGTGCGCACCGCCTCCGGCCCTTCGTAGCCGAGGTCGATGCGCTTTTCCAGGGCTCGCGGCACCAGGTCGCGCACCGCCTCGGTGGCGAGCCGGGTCATGTCGATGGCCGGGTGCGTGAGCGACTGGGCCGCGTTTTCGGCGCGGGCCATCGCGAGCAGCTGGTTCACCATGTGGGCCGCCCGCTGGCTCGACCGCGCGATCTGCTGCAGCGATTTCTTCAGCGTCTGCGGGTCCGACTGGCCGGCGTCGATCTCGCGCTGGGCCAGTTCGGCCTGCGTGCGCAGCCCCGCCAGTGGCGTCTTGAGCTGGTGGGCCGCGTCGGCGAGGAAGTGCTTTTGCGTGCTGATGCTGCGGTCCAGGCGGGCCAGCAGGTCGTTGATGGCGCGCACGAGCGGCGACACCTCCTCGGGCGCCTCGCGTTCATCGATGGGGCTCAGGTCGTGGCTCTCACGCCGGCGGATGCGCTGCTGCAGCTCGTTGAGCGGCGCGATGCCGCGGGCGAGCGCGAGCCACACCAGCAGCACGGCGACCGGCAGGATGACGAACTGCGGCAGCATCACGCCCTTGATGATCTCGGTGGCCAGGCGCGAGCGCTTGCCCAGCGTCTCGGCCACCTGCACGAGGGGGGCGCCGTCTGCCTGGCCGGGCAACCGCACGCGGACGTAGGCGACACGCACCGGTTCGCCGTTCATCTCGTCGTCGCGGAACACCATCGAGCCGATCGCGGCCACTTCCTCGTCGGCCGGTGCGGGCATCAGGCGGTCGCCGCCGATGAACTCGCCGCCCGGGGAGATCACCTGGTAGTACAGCGTGTCCGACTCGTCGGCGTGCAGCAGTTCGGCCGCCTCGGCCGGCAGCGAAAAGAGCGTGTGCGGGGTGCCGCCGGGTTGGGCCTGCACGCTCAGGTGCTGGGCCACCAAGCGGGCCTTGTCGCCCAGCTCGCGGTCGAACGGCTTGTTGGCGATGCCTTGCGCCACGAGCCACGTGAGCACCACGCTCATGGGCCACAGCAGCAGCAGCGGGGCGAGCATCCAGTCGAGGATCTCGCCGAACAGCGAACGCTGTTCGCGGGGAAAGGCGGCCTCGCCGGCCGGAGGCGCAACACCTTCGGCCCGGCGCGTCAGGCGGCGCCAGCGGAAGATGTCAAGCCGCAATCTTTTCCAGGCAGTAGCCCAGCCCCCGGACGGTGGCGATGCGGACCGGGCCGTGCTCGATCTTCTTGCGCAGCCGGTGGATGTAGACCTCGATGGCGTTGTTGCTCACCTCTTCGCCCCATTCGCACAGGCGCTCGACCAGTTGGTCCTTGCTGACGAGGCGGCCGGCGCGCTGCAGCAGCACTTCCAGCAGGCTCAACTCGCGGGCCGACAGCTCGATCATCTGGTCGTTGAAGTAGGCCACCCGTCCCGTGGTGTCGAAACTCAACGGGCCGTGTTTCAGCACGTGCGAGGCCGTGCCCAGGCCGCGGCGCGTGAGGGCACGCACGCGGGCCTCGAGTTCCTGCAGCGAGAACGGCTTGGCCATGTAGTCGTCTGCGCCCAGGTCGAGGCCTTTCACGCGCTGCTCGACGCTGTCGCCCGCGGTCAGGATCAGCACCGGCACGCTGCTGCCGCGGCCCCGCAGCTTGCGCAGCACTTCCAGGCCGTGCAGCTTCGGCAGGCCCAGGTCGAGGATCAGCAGGTCGAACTCATGGGAGGCGAGGGCGGCATCGGCCTCGCTGCCGCTGGCGACGTGGTCGACGGCATAACCGCCGTTGCGCAGCGAGCGCAACAAGCCGTCCGCCAAGACCTGGTCGTCTTCGGCTATCAGGATACGCATGGCACGGTCGAGGGTCCGGTCGGGGGGAATGCGATGAGTTTCGCACGCCGTCGTGACACCGGCTTCGGGGCTACCCCTCGGATGGGGCCATTTAGGGGCTGTCGAAAAGACTGTACAAATAACCAGCCTTGTAGATAATCTCGAACAACCTTTCTGGAGATCGCCCAATGGACGCTGCCGTCAAACCCGCCACCCTCAACACCGAAAAGGCCAAGGCCCTGCAGGCTGCGCTCGCGCAGATCGAGAAGCAGTTTGGCAAGGGCACCATCATGCGCCTCGGTGAAGGCGAGGTCATCGACGACATCGACGTGGTCTCCACCGGCTCCCTCGGCCTCGATGCCGCACTGGGCGTGGGCGGCTTGCCGCGCGGCCGTGTCGTCGAAATCTACGGCCCGGAATCCAGCGGCAAGACCACGCTCACGCTGCAGGTCATCGCCGAAATGCAGAAGCTCGGCGGCACCTGCGCGTTCATCGACGCCGAACACGCCCTCGACGTGCAATACGCCCAGAAACTCGGCGTGAACCTGCAAGAGCTGCTGATCAGCCAGCCCGACACCGGCGAACAGGCCCTCGAAATCGTCGATGCCCTGGTGCGCTCCGCCTCGGTCGACCTGGTCGTCGTCGACTCGGTGGCCGCACTCACCCCCAAAGCCGAAATCGAAGGCGAAATGGGCGATTCACTGCCCGGCCTGCAGGCCCGCCTGATGAGCCAGGCCCTGCGCAAGCTCACCGGCACCATCAAGAAGACCAACACCATGGTCATCTTCATCAACCAGATCCGCATGAAGATCGGTGTGATGTTCGGTTCACCCGAAACCACCACGGGTGGCAACGCGCTGAAGTTCTACGCCTCGGTGCGCCTCGACATCCGTCGCATCGGCTCCATCAAGAAGGGCGAAGAGGTCATCGGCAACGAAACCAAGGTCAAGGTCGTCAAGAACAAGGTGTCGCCCCCGTTCAAGACCGCCGAATTCGACATCCTCTACGGCCAGGGCATCAGCCGCGAAGGTGAGGTCATCGACATGGGTGTCGAAGCCAAGGTCCTCGAAAAATCCGGTTCCTGGTACGCCTACAACGGCGAGAAGATCGGCCAAGGCAAGGACAACGCCCGCGAGTTCCTGAAAGAAAACCCCGACCTCGCCGTCGAGATCGAAAACAAGGTGCGCGAAGCCATGGGCATCCCGCTGCTGCCGGTGCAGCAGGCCCCTGAACCCGAGGCCAAGCCGGCCAAGGCATCGAAAGCCAAGGCCGCCCCGAAGGACGCCCCCGCCGAGGAGTGATCGTTGGCCGGTGGCGCCATCCCGGCTGCGATACCGGCCGCCATCCCTGCCGCCATCCCCGGCCGTCATCCCGGCGAAGGCCGGGACCCACCGGGCCCGAAGCGCCGCAGCGCCCGAACCCGGTGGGCCCCGACTTCCGTCGGGGTGACAAGGCACTTGTTCCGGGCAGCCGAGGGTGAAAGCCGAGGCCGGACCCCACCCCCGCCCCATGCCATCGCCGGCCGGTCCCTCACCATCCCCGTGAAACCCAAGCTGTCCCTCAAGGGCCGAGGCCTCCAATACCTCGCCCAGCGCGAACACAGCCGCTCCGAGCTGCGCCAGAAGCTGCTGCGCCATGCGCGGGCCGAGGCGGCCGCAGCTTGTCATCCCGCAGCTTGTCATCCCGGCGAAAGCCGGGATCTCCACCGTCCCGGGTTCGATTTGCCCGGCGCAGGCCAGGCTGAGCCTCCGCCTTCCGACACGCCCGCCACTTCCCCCGAAGACACCGTCGACGCCATCCTCGACTGGTTGCAAGCCCACCGATACCTCAGTGAAGAACGGTTTGTCGAAAGCCGGGTTCACGCGCGCGCCTCTCGCTACGGCAACCTGCGCATCCGCCAGGAACTGGCCCAGCACGGCGTGACCCTGTCGGCCGAAGAAGCCCGGTCACTGAAAGATTCGGAGTTCGCACGTGCGCGCGACGTGTGGCGCCGCAAGTTCGGGGAGCCACCGGCCGACGCGGCGGACCGCGCCCGCCAGATGCGTTTCCTGGGCGGGCGGGGCTTTTCACCCGAGGTGATCCGCCGCGTCGTGCAGGGCGGCAGCAGTGCTGACGACGACTGAAATTTCCGGGGAAGCCCCGTTGCAACGGGGGACGTACGCAGCACTCGCGCCAGATTGGTGCAGTGCAAGATGCTATATTCCCAAGGCTTTTCCCTGTGGATTCGTGCTTGCTCTCGCTTGATGGCAGGCCTCACCTTCGAACCCATCCCGATGGCCCTGCCTTTCGATGCGCCCCTGGTGCGCGCACCCCATTGCCCCTCGCGCTCCCGCGCAGGGCAAGGTGCGCCCGCCCCGGTCCGGCGTGCCGAGAGGCCCGTGTGACGGCGTCCTGCGCCGCGCAATCACCCCACCCGTTCCCGAACCCGAGCAAGAGAGTCAGCGATGAAAATCCATGAATACCAAGGCAAGGAAATCCTGCGCCAGGCCGGCGTGCCCGTGCCGCGCGGTTATCCCGCGTTCAGCGTTCAAGAGGCACTCGATGCCGCACAGAAGCTGGGCGGCCCGGTCTGGGTGGTGAAGGCCCAGATCCACGCCGGTGGCCGTGGCAAGGGTGGTGGTGTCAAGCTGGCCCGCTCCATCGAGGAAGTGAAGCAGCTGTCGGGTGAAATCCTCGGCATGCAGCTCAAGACCCACCAGACCGGCCCTGAAGGCCAGAAGGTGCGCCGCCTGCTGATCGAAGAAGGCGCCGACATCAAGAAGGAATACTACGTCGCTGCCGTGACCGACCGTGACACGCAGAAGGTCGCCATCATGGCCAGCAGCGAAGGTGGCATGGACATCGAGGAAGTGGCCCACGCCACGCCCGAGAAGATCATCAAGGTGTTCGTCGACCCCGCCACCGGCCTGACCGATGCGCAAGGCATCGAACTGGCCAACGGCATTGGCGTGCCGGCCGCCTCGCAGGCGCAAGCCATCGACGTGTTCAAGAAGCTGTACCAGGTGTACATGGACACCGACTCGTCGCTCGCCGAAATCAACCCGCTGATCCTCGAAGGCAACGGCGGCATCAAGGCCCTCGACGCGAAGTTCAACTTCGACAGCAACGCGCTGTTCCGCCACCCCGAGATCGTCGCCTACCGCGACCTCGACGAAGAAGATCCGGCTGAAATCGAAGCCAGCAAGTTCGACCTGGCCTACATCCAGCTCGACGGCAACATCGGCTGCCTGGTCAACGGCGCCGGCCTGGCCATGGCCACGATGGACACCATCAAGCTGTTTGGCGGCGAACCCGCGAACTTCCTCGACGTGGGCGGTGGCGCCACGGCCGAGAAGGTCACCGAAGCCTTCAAGATCATGCTTGGCAACCCGAAGGTCAAGGCCATCCTGGTCAACATCTTCGGCGGCATCATGCGCTGCGACACCATCGCCGAAGGCGTCATCGCCGCGTGCAAGGCCGTGAACCTGAACGTGCCGCTCGTCGTGCGCATGAAGGGCACGAACGAGGAACTCGGCAAGAAGATGCTGGCCGAGTCGGGCCTCCCGATCATCAGCGCCGACTCGATGGCCGAAGCCGCGCAAAAAGTCATGGCTGCCCTGAAGTAAGCCGACAGAGCACCAAGGAAACAACATGAGCATCCTGATCAACAAAGACACCAAGGTCATCACCCAGGGCATCACCGGCAAGACGGGCCAGTTCCACACCCGCATGTGCCGTGACTACGCGAACGGCAAGGCCGCCTTCGTCGCTGGCGTGAACCCCAAGAAGGCTGGCGAAGACTTCGAAGGCATCCCCATCTTCGCGAACGTCAAGGACGCCGCCAAGAACACCGGCGCCACCGTGAGCGTGATCTACGTGCCGCCCGCAGGCGCCGCTGCCGCCATCTGGGAAGCCGTCGAAGCCGACCTGGACCTGGCCATCTGCATCACCGAAGGCATCCCCGTCCGCGACATGCTGGAAGTGCGCAACCGCATGAAGGCCAAGGAAGCCGCTGGCGGCAAGAAGACCCTGCTGCTGGGCCCCAACTGCCCCGGTCTCATCACGCCCGATGAGATCAAGATCGGCATCATGCCGGGTCACATCCACCGCAAGGGCCGCATCGGCGTCGTGAGCCGTTCGGGCACGCTGACGTACGAAGCGGTGGCGCAGCTCACCGAAATCGGCCTTGGCCAGTCGAGCGCCGTGGGCATCGGTGGCGACCCCATCAACGGCCTGAAGCACATCGACGTGATGCGCCTGTTCAACGACGATCCGGAGACCGATGCGGTCATCATGATCGGCGAAATCGGCGGTCCGGACGAAGCCGAAGCCGCCCGTTGGGCCAAGGCCAACATGAAAAAGCCGATCGTCGGCTTCATCGCCGGTGTCACCGCCCCTCCGGGCAAGCGCATGGGCCACGCCGGCGCGCTGATCTCCGGTGGCGCCGACACGGCGGATGCCAAGCTCGCGGTGATGGAAGAGTGTGGCTTCACCGTCACGCGCAACCCGTCCGAGATGGGCAAGCTGCTCAAGGGCCTGCTCTGATCCGCTGACGGCGCCTGCCGCACCGCACAAGGCCGCCTCCGGGCGGCCTTGTGCGCTTCAGGCGCCGGTATGCGCAGTCGGCGTGCACCGTCGGTGTGAGTAATTCCACGCAGCCCACCTGTCACCGCGCGCCCCTAAACTTCCCGTTCTGCCCGAACTCCCGGGCTCGGCCCAATTTCTGAAGGAATCTCCATGGCGGAGTTCATCACCCCTGCGTTCTGGATCGCAGTGGGGCAGATCATCATGATCGACATCCTGCTTGGCGGCGACAACGCGGTGGTCATCGCGCTCGCGTGCCGCAAGCTGCCCCCGAACCTGCGCACCCGCGGCATCCTGTGGGGCACCGCCGGTGCCATCGTGATGCGCGTGGCGCTGATCTTCTTCGCATTGCAACTGCTGGCCATCCCGTTCCTGAAGATCGTCGGCGCGCTGCTGCTTGTGTGGATCGGCGTCAAGCTGCTCGTGCCCGAGGCCGAGGACGACCACTCGAAGATCGAGGGCAGCGACAGGCTCTGGGGCGCGGTCAAGACCGTCATCATTGCCGACCTGGTGATGAGCGTCGACAACGTCATCGCGATTGCCGGCGCCGCCGGCAACGTGGGCGGCGGCCACACCATGCCGCTCGTGATCTTCGGCCTGCTGGTCAGCATTCCCATCATCGTGTGGGGCAGCCAGCTCGTCATCAAGCTGATGGACCGCTTCCCGATCATCATCACCGCGGGCGGGATGCTCCTCGGCTGGATTGCCGGCAGCATGCTCGTCACCGACCCGGCGCTCGTGAGCCCGGCCGTCGTGCCCGACTTCCCGAAGATCGTGCCCACCGAAACCATCAAGTACGCTGCGGGTATCGCCGGAGCCCTGTTGGTGCTGGCGTTGGGCAAGATCCTCGTGGCCCGACAATCGGCGGGCAATGCAGAGGAATCGGCCTGACATCGACCTGAAGCCGATTCCCCGTTTCGTCAATGAGGCGGCCCTCCAAGGGCCCCAGGGGAGTGATCGCGCATGAGGTTGTTCTGGATCCAGCAAGGGCCGGCCATCGGGCTGGCGTGCGGGTTCGTGGTGCTGGTGCTGGCCTACCTGCGGTGGGCCTTGCCCCGCCTGGCCCCCATCACCGCCATCTTCGGGTCGGCAAGTGGGGTCATCGCCTTGCTGCTGCTCGCGGCCGTGGTGCGCGCCCCTTGGGACCTGCCGTGTGTCCTCGGGGCGGTGGCGCTCGGCGTGGGCCACACCGGCTGGATGTTCGGGGTGCTGGCACTTCGCCCGCGCCCGGTGCCCGTTCCCGCGCCCCAGCGGGCCGCACCGGCCCCGGTCTCCACGGCCCCCGCCGTGCTCGATCGCAAGACGCTGGGCCGCTACCGCGTCGAACGTGAGATCGGCCGTGGTGCCATGGGGGCCGTGTACCTCGGCACCGACCCCAAGATCGGCCGCCCGGTCGCCATCAAGACGATGGCGCTGAGCAAGGAATTCCATGGCGACGAACTCACCGAGGCCCGCCAGCGCTTCTTCCGCGAGGCCGAGACGGCCGGCCGGCTGCAGCACCCCGACATCGTCACCATCTTCGATGCCGGCGAGGATCAGGACCTCGCCTTCATCGCGATGGAATACCTCAAGGGCGAGGACCTGCAGCGCTACACCCAGAACCTGCTCCCGGTGGCCGACGTGGTGCGCATTGCCGCCCGCGTGGCCGAGGCGCTCGCCTATGCCCACAGCCAGGGCGTGGTCCACCGCGACATCAAGCCTGCGAACGTGATGATCGACCTGGCCGCCGACCTGGTGAAGGTCACCGACTTCGGCATCGCCCGCATCGCCGATTCCAGCCGCACCCGCACGGGCATGGTGCTGGGCACCCCGTCGTTCATGTCGCCCGAGCAGATGGCAGGCCGGCGGGTGGATGGCCGCAGCGACCTGTACTCGCTGGGCGTGATGCTGTACCAACTGCTCACCGGCCACCTGCCGCACCGGGCGGACTCGATGGCCGTGCTGATGTACGAGATCGCCAACCAGACCCCGCCCGACGTGCGCAACTGGCGTCCCGAGGTGCCGGAAGCCGTGGCTCGCATCGTGGCGCACGCACTCGAGAAGCGCCCCGAATCCCGGTACGCCGATGGCCGGCAGATGGCCGCCGACCTGAACGCCGCGCTGACCCTCGTGGGGGCGCCAACCGCCGCCGAAAACGCACCAACCGAGGTCTTACCCCCCAATTCCGGCGGTTTCGATGCCACCGTGAAAATAAACCGTTCCGAATGAAGGCACAATTCCCCCCTCTGCCCGCACCCCAGGTCCGATGAACCTCCCCGCGCCACCCTCTTCGATGACGCTCGAATACTTCAGTGCCACGGACACCGGACGCGCTCGCAACAACAACGAGGATTCCGTCGCGATCCATGAGCCTTCGGCTCTCGTGGTGCTGGCCGACGGCATGGGTGGCTACAACGCCGGCGAAGTGGCCAGCGGCATGGTCACCTCGTTCATCAAGACCGAACTGGGCCGCTGGCTGCTCGAGGCGTCCGACAGCGCGTCCGACGGCGACGTGCGCCGGGCCATGGACATCTGTGTCGACAACGCCAACCGCGCCATCTTCAACGCCGCCAACTCCAACCCGCAATATGCCGGCATGGGCACCACGCTCGTGGTGGGCGCGTTCCGCGAGGGGCGCCTGCTGATGGGCCACGTGGGCGATTCACGCGGCTACCGCTTCCGTGCCGGCCGCCTCGTGCAGATCACCCATGACCACTCGCTGCTCCAGGAGCAGATCGACGCCGGCCTGATCACCCCCGAGCAGGCCGCGTTCTCGGCCAACAAGAACCTCGTGACCCGCGCCGTGGGCGTGGAAGACACCGTGCTGCTGGAAACCCATCTGCACGACGTGATGCCGGGCGACATGTACCTGCTGTGCTCCGACGGCTTGTCCGACATGCTCGATGACGACAGCATCGCCCAGGTGCTGCAGGCGCATGAATCGCCCGAAGCCGCGGGGGTCGCCTTGATCGATGCGGCCAACGACGCCGGCGGAAAGGATAATATCGCCGTGGTGCTGGTTCGCGTGCGGGGGCAGAGCGTTGCCTCGCGGTCCTGGTGGCCGTTCCGGCGCTGATCAGCAAGACACCACTCCGGCCTGCGAGGCAGGTCGCGTTACAGACAAAACTAGAGGTTAAGCATGGGCAAGCTGGTCGTATCGCTCGACGGTGTGGTGATCAAGGAAGTGCAGATCACGAAGGACAAGACGACCCTCGGCCGCCGTCCGTACAACGACATCGTGATCGACAACCTCGCAGTAAGCGGGGAACACGGCGTGCTGCAGATGGTGGGCTCCGACGTCTTCATCGAAGACCTCAACAGCACCAACGGCACCTACATCAACGGCAAGGCCGTGAAGAAGCAGTTGCTGGCGCACAACGACACTGTCGAGATCGGCAAGTACAAGATCAAGTACCTCGTCGACGACGGCACCGACTACGAAAAGACCATGATCATGAAGCAGGGTGCGCCGGCCATGCCGCCGCCCAGCTACAGCCACGGTTTTGCGCAGACCAGCGCCCCCAACTCCAACTTCGGCGGCCTCGGCCAGCCGGTGGTGCCGGGCTCCATCAAGGTGCTCAACGGCGCCGCGGCAGGCCGTGAAGTGGCGCTCACGAAGGTCGTCACCACGGTGGGCAAGCCCGGTGTGCAGGTGGCCTCCATCACGAAGCGCCCGGGCGGCTACGTCTTCGCCCACGTCGAGGGCGCCGTGCGCCCCACCGTCAATGGCAACCCGCTCGTCGGCGACACGATGCACCTGAAAAACGGTGACGTGATCGAGCTGGCCGGCACGCAGATGCAATTCTTGCAGGCCTGAATAGGGCCCCCGACGGCGCTTCGCGCCGGTCCCCCCATGGGGGAGCCCGGGGGACCCGGGCTCGGCGGTAGCTTGATCTGTCGCTCGCTGCGCTTGGCTCCCCTGGCGCACGCGCTCCAGGGCTTTGCCGCTTCGCTGGCTGGCCCAATGCTTGTCGTTCCGGCGGGAGCCGGGACCCATTGGCCGGTCACCCCCGACTTTCGTCGGGGTGACCAGAGAACCAGCCGATGCGCAGCGAGGCGAAATGAGCCGGCACGGCATCCGCGCGGGATAGGTAACGGTGGCGCTGGAGACAGTGGTCGCGCGGGGGATTGGCCACTCGAAGCGCCCGAGCAAAGGTCCGGGAAGCTGGTGTTCGAGCGCATCTTTGGGTTACCTTTCTGGGCGCGCCCTCCATGTCAGGATAGTTGTCGCTTCGTCATTTCCATTCCAAGGTGGGGGGCGGAGAGAGAATGAAAGATGTCGGGGAAG